>NZ_JAVGCV010000001.1:0-2086610 GCF_052928305.1 Rummeliibacillus sp. BSL5 | reverse complement strand
GATGTGTATTGGAAGCCGTAAGTCTAGTAATGATGGCAAAGAGGTCACACCCGTTCCCATGCCGAACACGGAAGTTAAGCTCTTTAGCGCCGATGGTAGTTGGGGGCTTCCCCCTGTGAGAGTAGGAAGTTGCTAGGCTTAAATATGGAGGATTAGCTCAGCTGGGAGAGCATCTGCCTTACAAGCAGAGGGTCGGCGGTTCGATCCCGTCATCCTCCACCATTTTTTAAATGAGTCATTAGCTCAGTTGGTAGAGCATCTGACTTTTAATCAGAGGGTCGTAGGTTCGAATCCTACATGACTCATCATTTAAATTACGCGGGTGTGGCGGAATTGGCAGACGCACTAGACTTAGGATCTAGCGCCGCAAGGCGTGGGGGTTCGACTCCCTTCACCCGCATTAGTTTTTTGCGCGGAAGTAGTTCAGTGGTAGAACATCACCTTGCCAAGGTGGGGGTCGCGGGTTCGAACCCCGTCTTCCGCTCCACTTATAAAATTATTGAAACTTTTTTATTATAGATTTGCGCCCATAGCTCAACTGGATAGAGCGTCTGACTACGGATCAGAAGGTTGTGGATTCGACTTCTGCTGGGCGCACCATTTCCGGGAAGTAGCTCAGCTTGGTAGAGCACTTGGTTTGGGACCAAGGGGTCGCAGGTTCGAATCCTGTCTTCCCGACCATTTATGCTATATATATATTGGGGCCTTAGCTCAGCTGGGAGAGCGCCTGCCTTGCACGCAGGAGGTCAGCGGTTCGATCCCGCTAGGCTCCACCAATTTTCAATATAATATCGGAGGAATACCCAAGTCTGGCTGAAGGGATCGGTCTTGAAAACCGACAGGCGGGTCAAACCGCGCGGGGGTTCGAATCCCTCTTCCTCCTCCATTTTTAATTTTCACTGATACATAGAAAATAAAAAATTATATGGTCCGGTAGTTCAGCTGGTTAGAATGCCTGCCTGTCACGCAGGAGGTCGCGGGTTCGAGTCCCGTCCGGACCGCCACTTTTTAAATGAATAATTATTTGTTATGGGTCGGTAGCTCAGTTGGTAGAGCATTAGATTGAAGCTCTAAGTGTCGGCAGTTCGATTCTGTCCCGACCCACCATAACAATACGCCGGTGTAGCTCAGTTGGTAGAGCAACTGACTTGTAATCAGTAGGTCGAGGGTTCGACTCCTTTCGCCGGCATTTTTTGGAGGGGTAGCGAAGAGGCTAAACGCGGCGGACTGTAAATCCGCTCCTTCGGGTTCGGCAGTTCGAATCTGCCCCCCTCCACCATATATGGGCCTATAGCTCAGCTGGTTAGAGCGCACGCCTGATAAGCGTGAGGTCGATGGTTCGAGTCCATTTAGGCCCACCATTACATTATATGATTCCGAAGTAGCTCAGTTGGTAGCAGCATCTGACTGTTAATCAGAGGGTCGCAGGTTCGAGTCCTGCCTTCGGAGCCATAGAAGGCCCCTTGGTCAAGCGGTTAAGACACCGCCCTTTCACGGCGGTAACACGGGTTCGAATCCCGTAGGGGTCATAATAAAAAAACTCTTGGAAAATTTCCAAGAGTTTTTATTTTGCGCTTTTTAAGCATAAGGTATTCGTTAATCCTAGGCGGACTTTATAAACGTGTTATCATGTCTCTATAGTGGAGCGCTCATTTACTTGTTTAATGCTTCCAATTCTATTAAAACTTTTTTAAATTGGAGCTCTGCATCTAGAATGATATGTTGCAAATCTTTTGTGATATTGTTTACCTGTGTTGTTTCAATTCTAATATGATCCACATTCATATTAACTTGATTTATAAATTCTGCTACATTATTCGCTAGCTTACGTACCTCTTCTGCAACAATACTAAAACCCTTTCCTTGGTCTCCTGCACGTGCAGCTTCAATGGCCGCATTTAATGCCAATATGTTTGTTTTGGTGGCTATGCTTCTCATTAATTGAGATACTTCACTTATTAATTGGGTCTGTTTAGTTAGTGATTGCAAAGCATCCATCTTGGATTCAGTGTTTTCCGTAACAGCTTTTACTAAGTTAGTTGGAATCTCTTTTAATTGGCGGGTGGTAGAGATAGTTTTATTTTCCCGTTCTGTAATATCAGTTGCAATCTTTAAGATACCTTCTATTTCACCTGCCTTGTTTAAGACAGGAATATAGGTAGCTTCAAGCCATACAGTTTTTCCATATTTATTAATACGTTCAATTTTTTCTTGGAATCGAACACCTTGCTTTAAACTTTCCCATAATGCAATGTATTCTTTGCTGCTTGAAAATTCATGTGTACAAAATTGTTCGTGTTTCATGTTTAACATTTCATTAGCTGTATAATTCAGTGTGTTTGCAAAGTTTTCATTTGCCCAGATGACTTCCCGATTCAGGTTAAATTCCACCATTGCTAAATTTTTTTCAAGCGCTAACAATACAAATTGCTCATTTAATATTTGAGAGCTGCCTGTTATAAGGTTAGTTTTAATGTTCTTTTTCCTCTCATTATATGTATTTCCTTTTTCCTATTTTAAAAAGAATTAAGTGTAATTATACCATTAGACTAATTCCTTTGATATATATTTCTTTGTAGAAAAAGGTAATAATAATTAAAGAACCAATAAAAAAGCATCCCTTATAAAAGGGATGCTGGAAATTCAATAGGTAAGCCACTTTTGCCGTAATTTTAAATATCGAAAGTTTTAAACCACCACTCCTCAAAGTGGGTGTTCGCAGAGCATTTCATGTTCGTCCGCATCAAGGTGGATGCGGTATACCAGTCCGTACTCAATTAAAACTCCCTATTACAGCTTAAAGGTTAAAACTTCATATTATTACGTACAATGTAGCTTGTATTGATATATTACTACTAATTAAATTTGAATTCAAGAAAGAAAGCTTGAGTAATTAATAAGCCGCCTTTGCCGTAATTTTAAATATCGAAAGTTTTAAACCACCACTCCTCAAAGTGGGTGTTCGCAGAGCATTTCATGTTCGTCCGCATCAAGGTGGATGCGGCATACCAGTCCGTACTCAATTAAAACTCCCTATTACAGCTTAAAGGTTAAAACTTCATATTATTACGTACAACGCAGCTTGTATTCATATAATACTCCCCTTGAAGGGAATCTGCAAGAGAGAACAACTATGAAATTTTTGGGAAAATAAATCTTATTTTTTCTCCATTGTATACAAGAAAATAAAAAAGCATATGCCTATGATTCAGGCCTAAGCTTCAGAAAGAACGTGTTGGGTAAGCGTAGTAATATCGATCGGCGTCTTCTCAGAAACTACGTCTGCCAAAATGACATTTTTAAAGTATTTTACACATGTAGGAAGAGGAATTTTCAGTAACTTTGTTAATGCTTCCTCATACATGCTGACAAATTCCTTATCGGTATTGCCTCTTTTTAACTCAGAGAATGCTTCATAGAAGAGATCAAGCTTATCCGCAAATTCTAGCAATAGTCCTTCAAGCGTCGAATCTTTTCCTTCTTTCATGCGATCAAAGAATATTTCTTGGAATTCCTCAGGGATTTCGTGAATGATGAATTTTTCCATCATTTTTTCTTCTACATGTGAAATCATCTGTTTTAATTCTGGTGATGCGTGTTTGACAGGGGTCTTAATATCACCAATGAAGACTTCCGCAAAGTCATGGTTAATCGTTTTTTCATAAAGAGACTTCCAATCAACTGTAGCCCCCTCCATTTCCTCTAGGGTACCGAAAAACATGGCGTATTGGGATACTTTCCAGGAATGTGCTGCCACGTTATGCTCTTCAAACTTAAAACGTCCTGGACACCGAATAATTCTTTCTAAATCCGTTAAACTTGTAAAAAATCTATGAATGCCTATATTAATCACTTCCTTGAAAATAGTATATGCCTTGCTGAAAAAATGTGAACATAAAAATGGTATTAGGGTTTACTACAATCAGTGCAATAAAGCACATCAGAGAAAAAACTTTGTTTGACCTTATTATAGACGGAAAAATAAAAGTTATCCGGGTATTTACGGAAACGTAAACAGATCTTTATTTTGTATTTACATATTCGCTGTTATTCATATATTTCATTATGAATGAACTCATATTTATTCATTTGAAAACTATTACAATAAAGAAGTTTCACCTTTTTGTTGATTGCATGTCTAGTCAATTTCTATTAAGGTAAAAGTAATAAATAGATTGAAAAGGAAGCAGAAGATATGCTGTATTCAACTGGCGTTTTTATCCACGTATTAAGTGCAATATTATCAATCGGCCCATTCTTTGTCCTTTTACCTATGCTTAAGAAAATGAAGATTGCTCTAGTACATGAAGAAATGGCTACCTATGTAGCAACGTTCCAGATAGCCATTCGTGTCGTTAAGCATGCGGGCCATGTTTTAATCATATCAGGGATATACTTGCTCTGGCGTAGTGGTTATTCGATTGCAACGCCATTTATAGCCACTACAATTGGACTTTTGGTTGTATCGCTCTTTTTTCTAGCGAAAGCGTTCAAGCCGACAATGCGCACGTTTAATACACCAGAATATGACCAACAACAATTTGTTGGTAAGCTAAAAAGAGCTACATGGATCTACGTAATTCTATTAACCTTAATGCTATGGCTCATGGTGACAAAACCTGCTTTATGGTGATTCATCGATTGCTAGATGAATCAATAGAAGAATTACTAACAATCCTACTTCTATAATGTGAGATTAATGAAAATAGGTGAAACATATGAGATTAATGAGAATCGCTCTGATCCTTCTTGCTGTTATTCTGATCTTCTTCGGATGGACAGCATATAAAGAAAAAGGACAGAAGGAGCGCATCAATGAAATTATTAATAAACAGCAATATGTTAATGAAATAGAAGTAAAAGATCTTAACAAAGGTAAAATCATTTGGACCACAAAGTCTGAAGCAAACCAATTCAAAGAGCAATACCCTTTAAGCCATATTGAAAACCTCAAAAAAGAAGAACGAAATCAATTTGCTGAAAAACCGGATTATACTATTATTTATAAAGCAAAAGGCAAAGAACTATACAAAGTGGAGATCCTTCATCTTTTAGATAATAATAAAGTTAGCAAAGAAATGAATTCTTTTATATTCCATGCGAATGATGAAGAATATATTATTTATTGGGAAGAACAACAAAAAGTATTCGAGCAATCGTCTAATACCCAAAAATTGCTTGAACGTATTCAGAAAAAGTAAATGCTTAGTAGATGCATTATAAGGTAAATAATTGCCCAAGAAATAATCCATATGAGTAAATGTTATAATAGAAGGAATTTAAGACAAGGAGTGTTACTGTGACAAAGTGGTATAGTGTTTTCCCTAAAAATCCGATTCTTAGCGGATTGGCGTGGCTCTGCCTTTGTTTTATTCCATTCTATATGATTTTTGATACATCACAAAAGCTAGAAAGCTCTATTGCAATTGCTATTCTACTTTTATATCTTATCTGTTTTCGGTTTGCCTATACTGCGACGAATGGGCTTCTTTATTTGTGGATAGCTTTTGGCATGGCCATTAATGCGGTGATGACCGTTTTATTTGGATATATCTATTTTGCATTCTTCACGGCTTTTTCAATCGGCAAAATTCATCATACCGTTGGATTTTATATCATGTATGGTTTGCATATTGCATTGACGGTAGGCTCTGTTATTGGCGGCTTCTTTATAGAAACAGATGTATTCATTCAAGAACTTCCTCTTATTGTCGTTATCTTGTTTAGTGCAATAATGGGTCCCTTCTATCTATATAGCGAAAGTAAAAGCAAGAGGCTCCAAGGTGCGTTGCAGACGGCTAATGCTAGGATTTCTGAGTTGAGTATATATGAAGAGAGGCAACGGATTGCAAGAGACCTGCATGATACACTAGGACAAAAACTATCTATGATTGGTTTGAAAAGCGATTTGGCTGTACGTTTAGTGCAAAAGGATCCCAATGCGGCGATTCAAGAATTGAATGATATACGTCAAACATCCTCTATTGCATTGAAAGAGGTTCGTGAAATGGTCTCCAACATGAAAAATGTAAAATTGCAGGAGGAAATGCAACACGTCCAGCAAATCTTAAAAGCTGCGGATATTAGACTAAAAGTTGAAGGTAATCCTCAGTTTGATACTATACCAACGATGTTAAGCAATTCGTTGAGCATGTGTCTAAAGGAAGCAGTAAATAATATTGTGCGACATAGTCAAGCAACAGAATGCTCAGTCGCAATTAGTCAAACTTCAGATATGATTGAGCTGGTTGTAAAAGATAATGGAATTGGCATTAAGAAAGGTGTAAAGAGAAATACAAGTAATGGGTTAAACGGTTTAAAAGAACGTGTGGAGTTTGTGAATGGTGAGTTAGAGGTCAAAGATAATGATGGTACATTTATAAAAATCACTGTGCCTATTGTTAGGCCGCCAACAGAATAGCTCAAGTATCACATGAGATACTTGAGCTTTTTAACATACATATGACTGAAATGTGAGTGTTATTTATTCAACTAGTCAAAAACATTAAAAATTTTCTTTTTAAAGATAAAATTCATGAAAAAGAAAAGGATATATTGTTTTAATGTCGAATTGTAAATAGTAAGAAAATTAAAAAATATAAAGGGGTTGGGTGGAAATGAATCAAGAAAATCAAAGAGCGATACAAGATGATTACCCAGATGACTTTGCTTGGTGCTATGGATGCGGACGTAATAATAATGAAGGAATTCATGTAAAGACATATTGGGAGGGTGACCAAACGGTTTCTTCGGTTCTTCCAGATAAAAAGTATACAGCTTTACCAGGCTTCGTGTACGGTGGTTTTTTAGCTTCATTTGTGGACTGCCATGGCACTGGTTCGGCATCATTAGCGTTGCATCGAAAAAAAGGCCATCAACCGGGTGACGGTGTCGAAGCGCCTCGTTTTGTCACAGCTTCTTTGCATGTTGATTATTTAAAACCCACACCACAAGGTATTAGCCTAAAGGCAATTTCAGAAGTGGAAGAAATCCATCCGAAAAAGTTCAAGGTGAAAACCCAAATTCACGCAGGCGACCAACATGTGGCAAACGGAGAAGTAGTAGCAGTCGTAATGCCAGATACTTTTGTAAAAGATAAAGATTAATCTAAAAAGAAAACTTCATAATAGAGGGGAAGAGAAAAATGTTTAATCCACAAGACTTCGGAGAAAAATTAAAAGAATTGCGTATTCATAATGGGTACTCCATGCTGTCGTTAGGAAAAGCAATCGGCACATCTGCAAGCCGCATTAAAAGCTGGGAGATGGGCGAAAGTGTACCTTCCGCAAGCTGGATTGTGAAGCTGAGCAATATATTGCAAGTATCAGCAGATGAATTGTTGTTAAATATGCTTGAGGAGCATGCACCTAAAGCAGATAAGCCATTTCCTAAAAAGAGGAATGTTATTTTAAATGATTTGAATATATTGCTGCATGAACTAGATAAAAAAGATCTGTGGGAACTCTATACACTAGCTGAGTTAAAGGCTATGCAAAAAGAAGTAACACTATAACTTGATTAAATAGAGTATGATGCATTAGACATTTCATCATTAATTGCTCTATAGATAGATAGCTGACGAGTATTTTAAAAGAGCGGGAGTAAAGAAGGGGTGGTAGTTACCACTCCTTTTTCTTTTGTATTTTAAAAGAAAAAGGGTAGTTTATTGGATATTTATAGAAATTAATACTTCGCCTTAAATATAAAAGGATGTATTCTTCGACTTTCTTTGTAATATTTCAGCGTAAAATGCTTCGCTTTTCATCAATTTTGCCTCATTTTAACCCAATTTCAAATAAAATTTTATATTTTTTCTATGTTTTTATCTGTTCATTCATTTTTATAAGTTGAATTAACAGTATTTTAACCCTCTTTTTTCCATGATCTTTCATCCTATACATGCCAACTATTCGACGTATAATTTTAAAAAAATTAAATTGTTCATGTATAAATAGTCAGATTATTGGCAAAGAATGTAACACGATTGTTACAGCGCCAACATCTTTTAGCAATAGTTATGACATATGGGCGTGGTAAAGTTATTCGTGTTAGTACAAAGGAGGTCGTTTTTGAACGATGAAAAAATATTTAATTGCACTAGCAGGTGTATTCGCATTAGGAACTGCAGCTTTAACTACTCAAGCGTCAGCTGCTAGTTACAAAGTGGAAAAAGGAGATACACTTTGGAGCATCTCACAAGATGAAGAAGTATCCGTAAAGGATCTGAAAAAGTTGAACAATCTATCTTCTGATATTATTGTTCCAAAACAAAAATTAAATACTGGTAAGAATGAAGAAAAGTCATATAAAATAAAAAAAGGCGACACATTATATAAAATCGCAACTGAAAAAGGTGTTTCTGTTGGAGATTTAAAAGCAATTAATGGACTTGCCGGAGATACTATTTATGTGGGACAAACTCTTGCATTAACTGGAGACAAAGCAAAAGTAGAAGCTGCCTCTACACAACAAGTAGAACCAAAAGCAGCTAACCCTGTTGCAGCAGCTCCAGCAAAACCTGCTGCCCAACAACAACCAGCTACACAACCATCATCAGGTAAAACAATGACTGTGACAGCAACAGCATATACACCTAATTGTGCTGGTTGTTCTGGAGTGACTGCCACAGGCGTTAATGTAAAAGCAAATCCACATATGAAACTAATTGCAGTTGACCCAAGTGTCATTCCGCTTGGTTCAAAAGTGTGGGTTGAAGGATACGGTACAGCTATTGCAGCTGATACAGGTGGCGCAATTAAGGGACACAAAATTGACCTATTAATGCCAAACAATAGCCAAGCGAATAGCTGGGGCGTACGTACAGTAACAATAAAAGTATTGAATTAGTAATTCAAATTCAACAATAGGTAATTAAAGAAAACGTTCGTAATGCAACCCGCATTATGAGCGTTTTTTTTTTAGATGGTTTACAATAGGGTTATCAAAAAACGGATGGGTGTAGATCAAAATTAATAAGACTAAACTTCTCCAATGGGTTAAAGTGGTTTTGCCAATATTATTAATGGTTTTTGCCATTCATGAGATCGCTAAAATTATAGGGAATGTAGATCGCCATGAAATAGCTGTTCAAATAGAAAATTTAGATATTCGAACAGTTGCTTTTACTGCCTTGTTATCTCTAGTGCTCGTTTTTCCTATGTTCTTTTATGATTACTTTATTGTTAAAAAGCTAAAATTGAATAGATCGTTACGAAAATTAATGAAAGAGTCACTAATTATTAATTCATTTTCGAATTTAATAGGATTTGGTGGGTTAGTCGGCGTTTTACTGCGTACGCACTATTTCAAGAAGAAAGAAGTAGACAACACCTCTTTCTTTAAAACGATTGCCTCGGTCACGCTCTTTTATTTGGCGGGCCTTTCCCTGTTTACTTGGATATTGCCTTTATTCTACTGGGATTTTCCTCTTTTCAAAGAGCATAAAATCGTCGTTTTTGCAGCAGGTTTAATTGGTTTATATTTACCTTTTCTCATTATTAAAGCTATCATACAGTTACTTTCAAAGAAGACAACCAAAAAGCACGTACTATCTGACGTATTACTGGTTTGCGTTTCAACCTTAGAGTGGCTCGGTGCTTTTACTTTTATTGTCGTGCTTATTCATCTTTTAAAAATACCAATCAGTATTGAATCTGTTATTCCTATCTTTGTTGTTGCGTCATGTGCCGGCATTGTCAGTATGATTCCTGGTGGGCTAGGTTCATTTGATTTGGTTTTTATATGGGGTGCCCAAGCTCTTCAAATACCGGAAGAATCGATTCTAATCCTATTGCTCTTTTATCGAGTAGGCTATTATGTGATTCCTTTTTTGGCAGGGCTGTTACTCTTTGTACGAGAGCTGTGGGGAAAGTTCAATGTGAGCTTTAATGCCATTCCAAGGTTTTTCCTTGAAAAAACCAGCCATATACTTGCAACAGCGTTTGTATTCCTAGCTGGCCTTATTTTGCTGGTATCTTCTGTAGCGCCGAGAGCTATAGAAAGCATTCGCTATGCAAAGGAGCTAATGTCTTTTCCAATAGTCAATATTTCTCACCAATTGGCGGTGGCGACAGGCTTTGTGCTGCTGGCATTATCAAACGGTATCTCTTATAAAGACAAAAATTCATATCGCATGACAGTGTTTGTATTGCTATTCGCTTCAGCACTTTTTATTGTGAAAGGTATCCAGTATAAGCAGGCCTTATTTATGTTGTTTGTAGCTGGGCTTTTGTTTTTATCACGGGGCCGCTTCTATCGAGAGAGCTACATTGTGACGTGGGGTAGAAGCATATTAAATACTTTCATTATTTTGGCTATTTTACTGCTTTATATTGTTATTGGATTATTCGCATATCCAACGATAAAATATTCAATGCCGCAAAAGCTACAACCCTTTTTTATCACAGATTCTAGCGATTTATGGAAAAGTGCTTTTATGGGTTTGATTGTTGTACTTATTGTAGTAGTCTGCGAAGTGTCACTGCGCAAATTAACGCAGTTTAAAAAAATATCTTCGCGCGAATATGAAGAAGAAATCTTTATCCATTTGAATAAATATGGAGGAAAAGAGTTATCGCATCTCATTTTCTTGCATGATAAGTATGTCTATTGGAATTCGAAAAAGACGGTTCTCTTTCCTTATCAGGTAGTCGCAAATAAACTAGTTGTGCTGGGCGATTTAGTTGGAGAGAAAGCAGATTTCAGAGAAGCGATTGAAGAATTTATCACGTTTGCTGACCGGTATGGTTATACGCCCATTTTCTATGAAGTAAGTGATTCATTCGTTCCTTACTTGCATGGTTTTGGCTATCTTTTCTTTAAGTTCGGGGATGAAGGGTATATTGATTTAAAAATGCCATTACCCGACTCAAATGGGTTGCGGAAGATAGAAGACACCTTTAAGAAGAAGGGCTGCCATTTTGAAATATGGCCTCCACCTCATTCAGAGGACGAACTGAAGCAGCTTCGCCAGATATCAGATGAATGGTTAAATAATCGTAAAGAAAAAGGCTTTTCGCTAGGCTATTTCAATGAATCGTATCTCCAATATACGCCGATTGCTGTTGTAAAAAGAAATCAACATGAAATTGTAGCATTCGCAAATTTAATTCCGCTTTATGACCAAGAGCAGACAGTTACAATCGACTTAATACGTTTTAAAAAAGACTTTTTGCCTGAGCATATTTTAGATTACTTATTTTTAAATATCTTTCTGGCAAGTGAACAACAAGAATTTAAGCGTATAAATGTGGGGATGACACCTCTTTCGCATGTAGGAATTTCACGATTTGCTGGTATAAGTGAAAAAATCGCAACGCGCATTGTTGTTGAAGGAGAGGGCTATTATAGTTCTCCTGCCATCCAGCGCATTAAAGAGACCTATATTAACGAGTGGGAAACTAAGTATGTCGCCTATCGCAAAAAGACATCATTACCTTTTACTATTCTGCAAATCATGATGTTGATAGGTGATAATAACTTTTCAAATATGAGAATGCAAGTAACCGAAGTGAAGCAATCAAGAAAGAGAACATAGCATTTTGCGCTATGTTCTCTTTTTTATCATTTTCTTATTTTAAATACTTGATAATAAATTGTATCTATTGTAAGATATAAAAAATCAGAAAATTCAACTAAAATAAGGAGTGTACAGATGAATCCATCTAGATTTGAAACGTATTTATTAGACGAAGAAAAGGAAGAGACAATGGAAAGTACTACAAACGAAGAAATGATTCCTCTTGAAGAACTAACACAGTTTCCTGCAGGTTTTTTCAGCGAATTATAATCAACACACCATGCCTACGCAGCCAAATCTATGGCTGTTTTTTATTTGTAATCTAATCCGAAAAGGATAATGACTTTGAAAACATTGGCTAATGCAGTATGATGAAAAAACGAGGTGATGGATAAATGGCAATTGATGAACAAATTTTAGAATGGTTTCATTACTTTCATAAACATCCAGAGGTGAGTTGGAAGGAACATGGAACTACCCAAAAAATTAGTAGTATTTTAGATGAATTACATATCCCTTACCGAGAATTTAAGGATATTCCTGGGCTTGTAGCTGAGATAGGCGAAGGAGACGAAGTAGTGGCAGTGCGTGCAGATATTGATGCACTGTGGCAAGAGGTAGATGGTGAATGGAGAGCAAACCACTCTTGCGGCCATGATGCCAATATCTCAATGGTGCTCGGTGCATTGTTGCATCTAAAAGATGCCCCGTTACAGCACAAAGTACGTTTTATCTTCCAGCCTGCTGAAGAGCAGGGGAACGGAGCGGTTGCTGCTTATGAACATGGAGCAGTTGACAATGTATCACATCTCTTCGGCGTACATTTGCGCCCAATCGAAGAATTAGTATTAGGTATGGCATCACCTGCAATTCACCATGGATCTGCAATCTTTTTAGAAGGCGAAATAAGAGGTGTTGATGCACATGGTGCTCGCCCACATCAAGGAAATAATGCAATTGATGTAATTATGGCAATTCATCAAATGGCAAAAAATATTTACATATCGCCATTTGAACCTCATTCTGTAAAGCTGACGAAAATGATAGCAGATGGCGGAAGTATAAATATCATTCCTGGTTCAGCAAGTTTTTCAATGGATATTCGAGCACAAAAGAATACGGTGCTGGAGGAAATCCAAAAAAAATTAGAGCATGGATTGGCTAGCTTAGCTAAGCAATTCAACATTTCGTTGAATTGGAAATGGATTGATTTCACGCCAGGCGCAGAAGTGTCTAACGAAGCTGCAGATATGGCGGAAGCAGCAATTGTCGAAGCGTTGGGCACAGAACACTTGGCACCACATGTCATTACACCTGGCAGTGATGATTTCCACTTTTATACGATTAAAAAACCAGAATTAAAGGCAACCATGATTGGTATTGGTGCTGACCTTGCACCAGGTTTACACCATCCGCACATGTCGTTTAATCATAAAGCTCTATTCGACGGGGCGAAGGTACTCGCAACTGTTTTAGAGAAAAAACCTCAGAGCATTAACTTATAAAAAAGACCGGTTTGACATTGCGCCAAACCGGTCTTATCTTATTAGGAATACGTAGAAAAATTAAGTTCATAAACAGCACGCGGTCTCCCTTGCTGATATAGCATTTCTTCACCCACTATGACAGCATAGCCATTGTCCACTAGCTTTTTTAAAATCCTTTCTGTTGTTCTTCGAGTGACCTGCAAGTAATCCGTTAAATCCTGTGCTGTAAATTGAAGGGACTTCCTAGATGTACTGAAGGCCATGATTTTTGAAATGTTTTGCGGACTTAGCTTTGTTTCTTTCGCCATTTGTAGCACATAAGGATCCTTTGTCTTGAGTGATAGCTTTATCATTTCAGGATGGGGATATTGAATAAGTTCCTTCTCCTCATTCATGATTAGTATGGTATTATACTCTGCAAACTGTAGTGCTTGACTAGCATTTTGCTTTGCTTCACGTATAGATGTCCCATAGCCAAAGGTAAGCTTTGCTGAAGTTGAGCTTGAATGGAGTGCCTGTTCAAGTAAGCTGTACTGAAGAGCATTGTAAAGATGGCCATACGTTGTAAATACTTCGAAATGATAGTCATCAATCTTTTGGTATGTAGCATGAATAGTAGATGTGACTTGCTGTAAGAGCAATTGATTTTCCTTTTCTTGCTCTTTGAATGTCATAATGCCCACTACAGCTTTTGCTGATTCAGATTTCAGCATTTTGGAAAGTGACTTGGTTTGTTTCAAGTGTTGGATGATTGTACTGTTTGGATCCTGCATACGGATGGCTGGTATACCTGCTGAAACTAGATCATCATATATTTGATGTATACTTGTAATAATGAATTTTGCTTTTCCTTTATGCCATAATTGTTGATGTGCTTCCTTGATTTGTTCAAATGATGATTCCAGCTCAATTTCCTGTATAAAAGGCGGTTCGCCAGAATATTGAATATCATTTAACACATGGCGGACATCTTCTGTATTCATGACATCAATAGAAATATCAGAAATGGGTACCCTATAGTTAGACAGAACAGAGAGAAGAGATGTTGAAATAGCTGCTTCATCCTGTTTTAAATACGTCCAGGGAATAGGCCAGTCATGCAGCAATGGTTTAGCATATAAGTAGGGAAGAGTGCCTGATAACAATAAGGCATCACAAGGTTTAACTTGTTTCATTAGATTGGGTGTTTCATTTGGCGCCTGATAGATGTAAAATTCTAATTGGATATTAGATACTTCTTGAGCAATTGATTCTAACCTTTCACGAAAGGCAGAGGAACAAATCACAGCAATTTTAATGGGCATTGTACAGGTTCCTTTCTTTTTGCCTATTTAGCGACAGTTTAACGACAATATATCAAGGAGTCAAATAAATGTAAAGGGAAAGGGAGAAAAAAATGAAAATCACGAAGATAGATATTTATGCTATACATTTACCGTTAATCGAGCCGTTTGTTATCAGCTATGATACATACGATACAATGCCATCCATTATCACTAAAATCACAACTGATGAAGGGATTGTCGGTTACGGGGAAGCAGTGCCAGATGAGCATGTAACAGGTGAAACATGGGAAGGTGCCTATATGATGTTGAAACATCAATTAGCACCGGCTGTCATTGGCCAAGATCCGCTTTGCTTTGAAAAGATCCATGACATTATGGACAAGACGGTATATCTTGCACCTGCTGCTAAAGCAGCCATTGATATTGCATGCTTTGATATTGCAGGAAAAAACTGCAAGTGCCTGTTTATCAACTTATTGGTGGGCGCTATCATGAGAAGTTTCCTATCACTCACGTTTTGAGTATCGGCTCGCCTGAGAAAATGGCACAAGAAGCAGCAGAACGCGTAGAAATGGGATATCGTTCCTTCAAAATGAAGGTCGGTACGGAAGTGATGAAGGATGTAGAGCGCATTAAAGCGGTTCGCGAGCGAGTAGGCGATGCTATTGATATCCGTGTCGATGTCAACCAAGGCTGGCATAATGCGGCCACAACACTTAAAGGATTACGCGCACTTCGCAAGATGAATTTAGATTGGCTTGAACAACCCGTCGATGCAGATGATATAGATGCCATGGTCGAGGTAAAAGCAAAAAGCGATGTTGCCTTGATGATTGATGAAGGTTTGCATGGAATGAAAGAAATGCGTGAAATTATAGCTAAACGTGCAGCAGACAAAGTGAATATCAAGTTGATGAAATGTGGAGGCATCTATCCAGCTATGAAGCTTGCCCATATGGCAGAAATGGCGGGGATTGAGTGCCAAATTGGCTCCATGGTTGAATCTTCGGTCGGTTCTGCGGCAGGCTTCCATGTCGCTTTTTCGAAGAAAGTATTTAAAAGCGTGGAATTGACAGGACCGCTTAAGTTTTCAAAGGATATCGGTAACCTGCACTATGACGTGCCATTCATTTCCCTAAATGAAAAAAGCGGTTTAGGTGTAGATGTAGATGAAAGCATCATCAAAGAGCTCTGCCAATTTTCATGTAGTGTTGATGGAAAGGAAGAGGGCAATGAATAATATTGCAAAAGGAACGATTGGCGGGAATGTGTATCATGCAAGCATTTTAACTGCAGACCATTTGCCAGCAATCATGGTACTGCAAGAAGAAGTAATTGGAGCGTTAACAGATCGTGATTCTCTGCAACCACTAAGCGAAGTAGAGATTATCCACATTTTTAACGGAAATGGCCTCATGATCGGTATTTTTATTGCTGATGAATTAATCGCTTTTCGTGCTGTGCTTTTGCCGGAGGTTGATGAGGAACATTTAGGACTAGACTGTGGTATTCCACAAGAACAGCTTTCACGTGTGCTTTATCAGGAAATTTCTAATGTATCACCTCGTTATCGTGGATTAGGTCTACAAAAGAAAATGGGGTCTATTATTATGGATCAAATTGATTTAAGACTTTACGATTATGTATGTGCAACAGTCAAACCTCTCAATATCCCTAGCTTAAAAGATAAATTCTCGCAGGGATTCCATGTGGCTGGATTGAAGGAAAAGTACGGTGGCAAACTGCGCTACATTTTTTTAAAAAACCTAAAAGAAAATGTTCCCAGCTTTACTCAGGAACAGGAAACGGCGATGACAGATACTTTAGGACAACAGCGGTTAATTAACGCTGGATTTATTGGAACACATATGCTTCAAAGAGACGGTCAGTGGATTGTCGTTTATAGAAAGTAAAAAAAGCAAGCGGAGAAGTATTCTCTGCTTGCTCTTCTATTCTCAGGATGTCCAGGATCCATTGTATTTGTCATCAAGCTCTTCTTCTTTTAACTCAAGTGCTTGTGATTCTGCTGGAATAGGATCAACTGTCTGCATATCTTCATGCAAATCATAGATACTAATGTTCTCGGAATCCAGCATGTCTGGCCGATCTTTATAGGGAAGATCAACAAATATTTTTTTGTTTTCAGGTAACGAATCCTTTTTCATTGCTCACACCTACCTTTTGTAGGTTAGTGTGTGTGCGTTGCATATTATTATGCACCCATGAATGTTTCATAGAGTAGATAAAGGTTTAATAATACGACAATAGCTGCAACGATCCAACCGATAAAAGTAGTGATTTTATGATTTACAAGGCCACCCATTATTTTTTTATCACTAGTGAACTTAATGAGTGGTATTAGTGCGAATGCAATACCAAAGGACAAGATAACCTGGCTCCATACTAAAGCCTTGGTGGCGTTTGCGCCGAACCCAATAATTAATAATGGCGGCAACATCGTAATAAAGCGTCTTAGATAAATTGGTATATGCTTCTTAATAAAGCCTTGCATTACCACGTCTCCAGAGAGTGTACCGACGGAGGAGCTAGCGAGCCCTGCGATTAATAAACCTAAGCCAAATGATATGGCAGCTGTTGGTCCAAGCATGTCATGGAGCGAGTTGAAGGCCACATCCAAGTCTTCAACATTCATTCCTTTAGTATGGAATACGGCCGCTGCAATGATAAGCATGCTCATATTAATTGCCCCGGCAATAATCATAGCGATCACAATATCAATGAATTCAAATTTAAAGATCTTTCGTTTTTGTTCATCATCTTTTCCAACCACGCGATGCTGTGTTAGTGACGAATGCAAATAAATGGCATGCGGCATAACAGTTGCACCTAGTATGCCGGTAGCCAGAAGAATCGAATTAACACCGTCAAACTTAGGAATGAATCCTGCTGCTAACGCTCCTCCACTTGGATGGGCAAGGAATGTTTGAAAGGCAAATGCCAATACAACCATCATGACCATCGCTGAAACACCTGCTTCAAAAGCTCTTACGCCGCGTCGTTGTAATTCAAGGATAGCGAATGAACCTACAGCTGTAATAAGTGCAGCTGGCAACATAGGTATATCAAATAATAAATATAAGCCAAGCGCAGCCCCGATAAATTCTGCTAAGTCAGTAGCCATAATAACAAGCTCAGCTTGAATCCATAACAGTATAGAAGTAGATTTTTTAAATTTTTCCCGTGCGATTTCCGGCAAGTTTTTCCCTGTAGCAATTCCTAATTTAGCTGAGAGAGATTGAATTAAGACAGCCATTAGATTTGAAAAAGCAATGACCCATAAAAGAAGATAGCCATATTCAGATCCTGCGGTAATATTCGTAGCGAAGTTGCCTGGGTCAATATAGGCGACAGCCGCTATAAAAGCAGGCCCTAGAAAAGGCAAAATATTTTTGATGCCATGGGATTTGCCATTTAATACATCATCGGCGGTCGGGAAAGCCATTTTTGTTTTTCTATTTCTCATATTTTTCCCCTTCACTTAAAATTGTTATTGTAGAAATAAAGTTTCCCTAAGGCAAATTTTATAGTGTAAAGTGTACCCTACATTTAATGAAAAGTAAAGCCTGGATTCTTCTCTATTTTAGAAAGATTCCATTTAATGTGTGTAGGCATTTACCTGGATTCATAGAATTTTTTTGAATGGTCACTAAACAATATTCAATTGCCACTTGTGGATTATTATAAACATTGTCATGTTTACCAATAAAAAAGCCCAAAGGAATCATGTTTCCTTTGGGCTTGAGTCTATTACGCTCTTAATTTTGGTTTTTGCTCATGTTTAGCATTTGCGGCCTGTACTAGAATAGTCTCTTTTTTCTTTAATAGCATCGTATAGTAGCTATGCAGTGACATACCAATGATAATGGCGATTATCCCAAACAGCGCAAGCGGGGTGGGGAGCGGAATACCTAAGAGCAAAATTTCTCCAATGATGACGAATATAATCTCTGTTGATTGAGTAGCTTCGACAGCCGCTAGCTTGCCTTGGTCATGATGAACGCGGTCCGTCGCAATAAAAAATAGTACAGTCGCAATGACCCCTGAGCTGATGCCGACAATCAATGACTGAATCAACTGGCTCATAGATGGAAGGCCAACTGTAAATAACGCATAGACGGCCATCACAATCCAAGCGGGCATAGAAGCGATCGTCATTCCCAGCACACGTTGGAACGTATCTAGTCTTCCCTGGCAAAGATCCATCATCTTACGGTTGCCAAGTGGATAAGCAAATGCCGCAACGATAACCGGGAGTATGCTCAACAATAACTGTGATGTAGAGACATTTTGACTACTAGGTATTTGAATTAAAATAATGCCTATCACGATAATGCTTGAGATAAGAAGTGAAGTGACGGGGACCTTTTGACGTATGGGACGCCCGTCAATATAATTCACAAAGAATGGCGCAAGCAGGACCCCTGCTATGATTGTAAACTGCCATGTACCGGACACAAGCCACCCTGGCCCATATGCAGCGGCGAATGTAAGCGGAGCATAAAAAAGAACAAAGCCGACAAAGCTCCAACATAACCATGGTAAGGGCTTTGCTTTCATTTCTTTCGTAAGAACGGGCATGCCTTTGCGAGCAGACACGATGATCAAGAGAAAAGGGAGCATGAAGAAATAGCGCAAAGACGAACTCCACAGAAAACTCCCGCCTTCTAATTCCATCGAATGATTTAATATAAAGGTCACGGCAAAAAATAAAGAAGCCAAAATACCAAGTGCTATTTCTTTCATCTCTCCACCTCTTTTCAATTATGCTTTTTGTTCAAATAATTGGACAATCTCGATAATGACATTTGTTGCTTTGACCATAGTTTCTGCAGATACATATTCAAATTTACCGTGCATATTTTCTCCACCTGCAAAGATATTAGGTGTTGGAAGTCCCATGTATGATAACTGAGAACCATCAGTACCACCACGGACAGGGGAGATTAATGGCTTGATGTCCAAGTTTTTCATTGCTTTCTCTGCGATATCTACAATCTCTTTTACAGGCAAGATTTTTTCTGCCATATTGTAGTATTGATCATTCATTTCTACGGTAATAGCTTCTTCGCCGTATTCTGCTTGGATTTTCTTCTCCGCGTCTTTCATAGAAGCTTTCTTCGTTTCAAATGCTTCGCGGTCATGGTCTCGAATAATATATGAAAGAGTAGTATTTTCTACATCTCCATCAAATCGCATTAAATGAATAAAGCCTTCACGATCCTCTGTTTTTTCAGGAACAGCCTCTTTTGGCATCAATTCTTGGAATTTAATCGCCATAGTAATCGCGTTGACCATTTTATCTTTAGCTGAACCTGGGTGTACACTTGTACCGCGTGTTTTAACTTTGACGCCTGCTGCATTGAAGCTTTCATATTGAAGCTCGCCTAATGGGCCGCCATCCATTGTATAAGCGTAAGTTGCATTGAAGCGTTCTACGTCAAACTTATGCGGGCCACGGCCAATTTCCTCGTCAGGTGTAAAGCCGACACGGATCTTGCCATGTTTGATTTCGGGATGTTGAATGAGGTATTCCATAGCTGTCATGATTTCGACAATACCAGCTTTGTCATCAGCACCAAGTAATGTAGTGCCGTCTGTTGTAATTAATGTTTGGCCAACATAGTTTGATAGCTCAGGTGAATTTTTTGGTGAAAGGACAACCTTTTCATTTAATTGAATATCACCGCCATCATAGTTGTCATGACGTTGCGGATTCACATTCGTACCTGTATAATCTGTCGCTGTGTCCACATGTGCTAAAAATCCAATTGTGGGAATGTCTTTTTCTGTGTTGGCAGGCAATGTAGCAAACAAGTAGCCAAACTCATCCACTGATACTTCTTCCATACCGATTTCCTTTAATTCGCTTTCTAATACACGAAGTAAATCCCACTGTTTTTCAGTAGATGGTGTAGTTGTGCTTTCTTCGTTTGATTGTGTATCAATTTTGGCATAGCGAATCAATCGCTCAATAACTGTTTCTTTCATTGTGTGAATCCTCCTTAAATTTTAAGCATTGCTATAATTCTAACACTTTCTTTAGTTGTGCGAAATATTTTCAGAAAAGAGGAGAGAGAAAATAGTTGAAATAGTTAGCTATACTAACTTTATATAAGCTTAATAGAAGGTTACAATAATTAACAAATAGATTCATGAACATAAGGAGGTGTAAAGTGAAAGATAAGATTATTGCATTATATGGTATACCAGTTGGATTTTTATTATTAGGTTTTTTATTTCTCATAATAGGGGCTAATGGAGAAGGGTTGGCGAGTTTTTTTTCTAGGCCACCTGGTGCGATGGAATGGTCAATTTCTAATAATGCTATCAAAGCTTTTAAATTTGTTCCCACAGTTTTAGGGATTACTTTTTTGACTTTGTTTGTTAGCACCTTTTCAATTTCATTTTATACATGGCAAAAGAATGTGTTGAGGGATATCGATAATGAAACAGAAAAAGGATAGCAAACAGCTATCCCTTGCATTTTTAATTATCAAATTTCGTATGGAGTTAAAACACGTAGTTTTGTGATTTTTTCTTTTAGTAACCTGAATCCTTCGAGGTGAAGTTATCAAAAAATGTATGGTCATCGCGTGACAATGGTTTTTCAGCTGGCCCTTCAATTACTTCGCCGGTATAAGTGAATCTGGAACCATGGCAAGGGCAATCCCATGATCGTTGGCCGTTGTTCCATTCAACCTCGCATCCTAAGTGAGTACAGGTTGTATCTACAATATGCAATTTTCCTTCTGTATCTCTATAAGCGCCTTTTCGTTTGCCGTTGATCGTGATAACGCCGCCTTCATCTTTCTTTATGTCTTCTATCGATTTAGTAGTTATGCCAAATTTCCCTTTCATAAACTGCCCAGCAACATTCACATTTTGAGCTAAGAGGTTTTTTAAGCTTGGATTTGCATAAAACCGTGATGGCGAATATAAGTCCTGATACTTACTTCCTTTATTTACAATGACATCACGGAATAGAAGGGCAGCAGCTGTTCCGTTCGTCATTCCCCACTTTCTAAAACCTGTGGCAATTAATATATTAGGATCATTGCTTGTGAGGTTACCGATATAAGGCAACTTATCTAGTGTTATTAAGTCCTGAGCAGTCCAACGGTAGGCGATACTTTCAAGCCCGAGAGCATGTTCCGTAAAGTCTTCTAATGCTTTGTAGCGCTCTAGTGTGTCTCCGCCTTGACCCGTTTTATGGTCCTCACCAAGAACAAGCACGTATTCCTCGCCGTTAATGGTTGCTGAGCGAAGAGAACGTGATGGCATCTCAGCACTAATATACATACCGCCCGGATACTTGTTCTTTACTTTTGTAGCAAGTACATATGAGCTACTTGCATGCATTCTTGCTGAGTAAAGTCCCATGCCCTCATAAAAAGGGAAGTGGGTGCAAATAAGCACATGTTTAGCTGTAATGCTATGATTCTCGCGGGTTAAAACCTTTGGCTGTTCCTTTGTCTCTATGTTGACAGCTGTTGTATTTTCAAAGATTTTGCCGCCTTTTTCTGTAATGTGTTGTAGAAGATGTGCCAAGTACTTTAATGGATGAAATTGTGCCTGGTCTTTCATTACAATCCCGTTCTGTATATCGATATTAAACGGAATGCTATTCACCAATTCGCCTTTGATGCCAAGCTTTTCATAAGCCTCAGCTTCTTTTTTTACTTTCATTGCATATTCTTCAGTGACCGCATAAACGTAGGCATCCTGTTTAGAGAAATCACAATCAATGTTATGCTCACTTATTGTATTTTCAATGAAATGCAGTGCTTCTGCATTTGCTTCATAATAAAGCTTTGCCTTGTTCTCACCGATATTCCTGATAAATTCATCATAGATTAAACCATGCTGAGCTGAGATTTTTGCAGTTGTATTCCCTGTAGTCCCATTGAGCACATGGTCTGCCTCGATTATAGCAACCTTTAAACCTTCGTTAACTAATAGAAAAGCAGAAGTAAGCCCGGCTATACCACCACCTACAATAACGACATCAACATTAATGTCTTCTTCTAAACGTGGAAATGTGGGCAACTTTACAGAGTCTATCCAATAAGATTGAGGGCTTTCTGGAAGCTTTCCATATTTTTCTGGCATTATTTATCCTCCAATTACTTTTTTTTAAAGAATTCCCGAATTGGAGGGTAATTATACCAATCTAGTTGAACTATTTGATGAAGTTGGAACTCAATCTTCTCAAGCATATAAATTCTTTGAAACTTTCATTCGCTCCAACCGTATTTATAGGATAAGAAAGGATGAGTAATACATGACACTAACTCTTACGATGTCAGCGTTAATCGGTTTGATCGCAATGGTTTTGGTAACGCCGCTTGCAAGCAAGACACCAGAGGGCGATCATAAAACATCGTTTAAATTAAAATTTGGCTTATTTATTTTTATTGTAGGAACATTAATTTCGAGCATTGTCTTCTATGTAACTAAATTAGATCAAAATTGGTCTGTAATATGGCCTGTTATTTTAGTTCTTGCTATCATTGGTCTTTTATTATCCACAGGAATGGAACGTAAAATAAAAGGTTTAATCGCTTTTGCTAGTTTAATTTATTTTGGTTATCTTTTAGCTGCTCCTGTTTTTAACGCCAATCAAAAATTTGAGTCGGCGGATATGGATCACAAAGTGGAAATGAAAGCGTTTGATGACACAAAAACGCCTGCAAGTGTTCCACCAAAATTCGCACGAAATAAGATGAAGAAGGCCTTTAGCCAAGTGCCAAATCCTAGCTATTATGAATTAGGAGAATTGCAGATCCAAAAAGTAGCGGGCGAATATGTTTATATTGCACCCGTTGAGTTTTCTGACTTTTTTAAATGGATGAAGGGGAAGGTTTCGCCAGGGTATCTCATTATGAGTGCAACCGATTCATCTAACAATCCAAAGTTCGTTAAATCTGAAATGGTTTACACAGCTTCTGGCTATTTTAACAATAATGTCGAACGCCACATGAGACTTGCTAATCCAAAAGAAATTTTTTATGGCGATCCACAATTGGAAGTAGACGATGACGGCAAGCCGTATTACATCAGAACGTATGGAAAATTCATTTCTGCGCGTAAGGGCTTTGATCCAAAGGGCATTGTTATGGTAGATGTAAAAACAGGCGCTTCTAAAACGTATACATTAGATAAAATACCTGCCTTTATTGACGGAGCAATCTCTCCAGAAGCGGTAAGTCGACAAAATGAATATTTCGGCAAATATGTGCATGGCTTTTGGAATAGTCTAGTCGGCAAGAAAGATGTGAAATTGCCATCAGATGAAGGGACAGAAGCAAATGTCAGCCCTGTTTTTGATGAGAATGGAACCATGTATTATTTCACTGATTTTAGAAGCCCGAAAAAAGGCGTAGATTCTATGCTTGGCTACTCTTTAACAGACGCTCGCACAGGTCATGCAACGTACTATACAGGCAATAAAGAAGAATCCTATATGGATTCACAGGGTGCTATTCAAATCATTGAGAAAAAATTCATTGAGAAAAAATGGCGTGCTTCTATGCCGATTATCTACAATTTTTACGGTGAAGCTAGCTGGCTTGTACCAGTATTAGATTCCAATGGCTTCCTGCAAAATTACTCGATTGTGTCTGCAGCAAGGCCTGAACTTTCAGTATCTGCAGCAACTCCAAATGAAGCATTAAGGCAATATAAAACAATTATCTCCCGAATTGGCAACAGTTCGTTAAAAGGAACATCTGCAGCAGAAGAAAAAGAAGCTCAAGGAAAAGTAGTCCGCGTTTATAAAGAAAAGAATGGGGATTTCACTACTGTTTCCTTCTTGCTAGATAATAAAGAAAATTATATTGTGAGTTCAGAAGTGGCTCCTCTCGCCGTCTATCTGAAAGAAGGTGACACTGTAAAGCTGAAATATGTGAATTCAAGCGAAGTCTTTTTACCAGTAAAAGAAATGGTTATAGAGGGAATCGAAGAAAAATAATTAAAAAAGCTCTATAAGGTAGACGAAAGCCAAAAACCTTATAGAGCTTTTTTCTATTTCCAAGTAAATCCTTTGGTTGCAAGAAAGTCTTTGATAAATGGACGACGCTGTTCAACTAAGAAATCAGCCATTTGTTTTGTCCAATTCGACATTTTTTGATTCGATGAACGATGTTGGTAGTATTCTTCTAATGTCGCATCATATTCATCAAGTAATGTATCGTATTTTTCTTCATCATAGCTATTTTCATGCAGCACGGCATCCAGTGGAAGTCTTGGTTTTGTTTCATTTCTTTTCGTCGGTTTTCCGATTGTCATGGCGAACATAGGGAAAACGTGTTCAGGCAGATTGAATAATTCGCTGATCTCAGCTGGGTTATTACGCGCACCGCCAATATAACAAATACCGTATCCTTCTGATTCAGCAGCAATAACAAAGTTTTGTGCAAATAGCGCTACGTCGGCTACGCCTGCAAGAAGGTTTTCAGCAGAATCAGCCACAATTTCTACACCTTGCTTTTTGCCGGCAGCCTCCAAACGCTTGAAGTCAACGCAGAATAAGAAAGAAGCACCTGCTGTTTTGAATTGGAACTCATTGTTAGAGAGCTCGCCTAATTTTTTCTTTTTGTCAGCATCAGTTACCCAGATGACACTGTATGCTTGGATGAAATGTGAGGTAGCAGCCATTTGTGCTGTTTCAATTAAATCTCGTACAACCTCTTTTGGTATCTCTTCACCTGTATATTTTCGAACAGATGAATGGCTACGCAATAAATCTTTAACCATCTGTAGAACAACTCCTATTTTGTGGATTTCTTTAATTAACTATAGGAGAAATTGTAGGAAATGACTAGCGAAACGAATCCGCTTGTATGTAATATTTAGAAATATCAAAAAATAGTATTGACTTTTTAAAATGCAATACCTATACTTACAACAACAAGATGGAACAGAATAAATTACCTTTATCAAGAGTGGCGGAGGGAAAGGCCCTGCGATGCCCGGCAACCAGTAAGTTATCTTACATGGTGCTAATTCCTACAGATTCTTTATTGCGGATCTGACAGATAAGGGGAGGAAAATGCTAATGACCCTCTTCTTATGTGAAGAAGGGTTTTTCTTTTGGAAAATCCTTGCCACATGCCTCAGATTTCCATCTCAAACTATATTAGGGGGAATTAGAATGACAGAATTTCGTAAAGAGACTTTAGCAGTACGTGGAGGCCAAACGCCTGATCCTACAACTGGTGCAATTGCAGTGCCGGTATACCGAACTACAGCCTATAGGTTTAATGATACAGAGCATGCAAGGAAATTATTCGCCTTGGAAGAGCCAGGTAACATTTATTCTCGAATCATGAATCCTACTGTTGATGTCTTTGAAAAACGAGTAGCCCTGCTTGAAGGTGGAACAGCAGCGGTTGCTTTATCATCAGGCATGGCGGCCATTTCATTTTCTATTTTAAATATAGCGCGTGCTGGTGATCATATAGTTTCAGCTGCGAGTGTATATGGAGGAACGTACAATTTATTTGCCAATACTTTGCCACGATACGGAATCAATACTACATTTGTAGATGAACGGAAGCTTGAAGATTTTGAAGGTGCAATCCAAAAAAATACAAAAGCGATTTATGTTGAAACGATTGGTAATCCTAGTCTTTCAGTAGCAGATATCGAAAGTATTGCGGATGTTGCCCATCGACACGAAATCCCTCTAATCATCGACAATACATTTGCATCACCGATTGGATGCAATCCTATCGAATATGGTGCTGATATTGTGATTCACTCTGCGACTAAGTGGATTGGCGGGCACGGTACGACAATCGGTGGTGTTGTGGTGGATGCAGGCAAGTTTGATTGGACACGAGGTAAATTCCCTGACTATACAGAAAGAGATGAATCCTATCATGGCATCCGATATGGCATTGATGTGAGTAATGCAGCTTTCACTACACGCCTGCGCGTACAATTGCTGCGCGACTTTGGGCCAACGCTTAGCCCAGATGCTGCCTTCCAGTTATTACAGGGTCTTGAAACACTGCATCTTCGTGTGCCTTATCATAATGAAAATGCTAGAAAGGTAGCTGAATACTTACGTCAGCATCCTCAGGTGGAATGGGTAGGATACAACGGCTTCTCTGATAGCGAATTCGCTCCTCTTGCCAAAAAATATCTAAAGAATGGTTATGGCTCTGTTCTTACATTTGGAATTAAAGGGGGCAGAGATGCTGGACGCGAATTTATCGACAATGTCGAATTGTTCTGCCACGTGGCAAATGTAGGAGATGCCCGCTCATTGATTATTCATCCAGCCTCTACTACTCATCAACAATTAAACAGTGAAGAGTTGAAAAAATCAGGCGTGCCAGAGGAATTAATTCGCTTATCTATTGGGTTAGAAGCAATCGATGATATCATCTCTGCACTAGAAGAAGCATTCACAAAGGTAAGCCCAAAAGTTGCAGCAAAATAATTTGTTAATGAGTTTCACTTCGCCTCAGGGAAATAGCAGCATTTCCTAAGATTTTTAAATAAATAAAGAAAAGAGTGATGGATTGTCTTGTCACTCTTTTCATTTTGAATTGAATGAACACACTGTAAATACATATGTCTTTTATGGGAGGAATTATCTTGTAAACATACTCTGTGTAAGCTAAAATCATCAGTATGTAGATTAATTGATTAAGAGAATGGAGGCGGTTTTTTGAAAAAGGTAAAGGTTGCTATATTAGGTTTCGGTACAGTTGGCCAGGGGGTCTATCGCATATTAACAGAAAAGCGCAGTCAATTGAAACGGATGCTAGGTGTCGACCTAGAAGTAGCAAAAATCCTCGTAAGCAATCCGAATAAGCCACGTCCTCACGCTGCTAAAGAGTTGCTGACAAATCAAATAGAGGAAATCCTGGATATTCCGAATCTTGATGTTGTTTTCGAAGCAATTGTAGGAGAGGAACCTGCATATCAATACCTTGACCGCCTTATTGAAAAGGGATGCAACGTTATCACCGCTAATAAAGTGATGTTTTCTAAGCATGGTAAATCACTTCAGGAAAAAGCAGCGAAACAGGGAGTGCAGGTAGGTTTTGATGCAACAGTTGCAGGCGGCGTTCCTGTTATAAAAACGATGCAAAATCTGCTTCGTGTCAATGAGGTCCAGCGCATTCAAGGTATATTAAATGGAACATCCAATTACATATTGACCCAAATGCGTGCCAGAGGAATGGCATTTGAGGAAGCTTTAGAAGATGCACAGAAATTAGGCTACGCTGAAGCAGATCCTTATAACGATATATCAGGCCAAGATGCTTTTCGAAAACTAATGATCCTCAGTGAACTAGCATTTAAAGAGCAGCCAGATTGGAAGGATGTAAAAGTACAAGGTATTAATGAAATCACATCCCAACAAGTAAAAGAAGCAACTGAAAAAGGCATGCGCTACCGACATATTGCACTAGTCCAAAAAAATTATAAAACAGGCGAGGTGCATGCGACAGTTAGACCTGAGCTCATAGATCAGAGTCACCCTCTCTATTCAATTGAGGAAGTAAACAACGCTGTTGCCATTGAGGCGGATCTGCTAGGCACCGTAACACTTGTAGGGCCAGGAGCGGGAATGCTTCCGACTGCGAGCGTGATGGTGGAAGATTATGGAGATATGCTAACAAAGACTAAAACTGCTATTTCAATTTAACTCAATTAAAAGATATTTATCATAATATTGGTTTAAAAAGAAAGGATAGATGAACAGGAGTGTGGACCTGTATACATCTATCCTTTTACATTATATAACTTCTCTTCTTAGTCTTTTGGGTTGAAGAGTAGAATGCTATTTATAGCTATACACTACATACTTTTATCGTCTACTTAATCGGCATATCTTCCCATGAATAATCTGGTATTGTCGCAATCCATAACGTATCTTTCATGATATCCACATCCCAAACGATGAGATCTCTCGTATCAAAGACTTTTTTAGATTTTTGTTCATCTCTTGTATTGATGGAATAAATAGCTTCATCTCTATGTGTGCTGCCGAACAACTTCTCTCCTTTTTTAATAAATCTAACCAGCACTTCATCAACTTGGACATTTCTCCAATTTCCCTTACCTTTCTGTCGGAGATTTCGAGTCCAAATTCCGCCTTGTGTTGTAACAAATAGCCTATTATTAATCACTTTCATATCCATAGGTTCATCATTACAATGTGGTATGGTTATTAATTTCCATTGATTTTTTGTGTATTGCAAAATACTTCCTTCATCTGATAACATTACCAAATCACCGTTATTTGAGATTTGTAGCACATTAAATGGTTTAGGTACTACAGTTTGTTCCCAAGTCTCTCCTTGATTGATTGTATAGTAAACCTTACCTTTTGAAGTCAAAGCTATCTGGTTGTTAGCAGAAAAATCAATTTTCTCTATAGGGTACTCTAATGAAAGGATTTTAGTACCCCTACTTTTCGATGTAATACCTGCCCATATTTCTTTTTCTGTGGCTACGTATAATCGATCTTTCATATCAAACCAAGCATGTGCTACATAACCATTAAATTGCAGTTCTATCCATGTTTTACCATTGTTATGGCTCAATTCAATAAAGGGTTGCTTGGTTGTGCTAAACTGCGTTGGCTTTTTGTCGCCCCATATCACCAATTGTTTGTTCCCTGCAACAACACCCATAATAGCCATTCCTTTATTTGACAGAACTTCATTCCCAATATGTTTGGATAGTAATCCACCGCCGAAAGGTAATTTATGAATTGCACTGACTATATCTCCAGTTTTGGTATTGAATGAAATTCGAGTAAAACGGTTATCTCGATCATTTCCAACCACTGTTAAAATAGGTTCACCCTCGATACTATCAAGTGTAAAATGATATCCTGTCGCCCAATCCTTCCCTTGTTTTAATCCGTATTTATCCTTAGCCAATTGTAGAGCTTCAAAGCTATCTAACCTAATATCATCAAAAGGAATTGTTGGGCCTTGGGTTTGTTTACTCGGTCTAAAGAAGGTAATTTTCTTTTTTGAGATACCAACTATTACATAATCTTCTGTACCTGGTACCACAAAGGTCGTAAACCAATTAAAGCGTTTTCCTGTATCTCCTCTCGAACCTCCCATTGTTTCATCCACACTGTTTGCTGTTGTAAGTGTTGCATTTACATTCCATTCTTTCGCTCTCTGATATCCAATGTTAATCGCTTCTTTTAATGTAATTTCAAGATCTGAAGCGATTACTTCACGATCTTTCAAATTGACAATAACTAAAAAAACTAACAAACAAGTAACTATTTTTATGAACTTCAAAATTACCACCATCCTAAAATAATGTGCCTTGTTAGGTTGGGGTAAATCGATTGTTATATCCTTAGTATGTTCAATAAAAAAATACCTTTTTATTCAAAGTACCTTCTTGTCACACTCCTACCTGGATTAATATGTAGTTTAAGAGCAATTGTGTTAATACAATCGCGCCAATTAAGTAAACAAGAATTAATTTCTATCCCAAATTCTTTCTACGTTTCTTAAAACTTTTCCGTCAAAAGTCAATTTATATATATCTGGCATATCAAGATTCTGCCAAAAAGAAAAATTATACTGTCTGTCAAAGAAATTCATGATTAGCACCATGATATTTCCATGTGTTCCTATCACTACATTTTTACCTTTATAGTTGTCTAATATTTTAAATGTAGATTCAATACCCCTTTCTTGAGCCACAACGTTAGACTCTCCACCTTCCCATGAAAAGTTGTAGTCTTCCCAGACTTTTGCTATTGCAAAAGCAAAATCATTGAAGGGACTGCAGTTAAAGTCCGTTCTTTAAAACCTTCTATAATTCCTATATCTGTATGTATGTATTCTGCTATGTCCTCTACGGTTTGAACCGCTCTTTTATAAGGACTTGAAAAAACGAAATCAATACCCTCTGTTTTTAATAATCTTGTAACCAGTGGGGCATCAGAAAATCCCTTTTCTGATAATGGTCTATTTAATTCATCAGGTGTATAGGTAGAATGTGTATGCCTAACAAAATATAAATTAGTCATTGTATCAGCTCCTGACAGTAATGATCCTATTGTAGCATTGGAGAATTTAGGAGGAGTGATAAACAAAAAAGTACACCACTAATTTTTAAATGGCGTACTTTTATTATTATCATTAATTTTACAAAGTAGTCCTCATTGTCATTAATCCTCATCCTTAATATCAATATCCTCTGGAATAGGTGTGTTTTTCCATATTTCGATTTCTTCTTTTATTCTATCCAATTGTTCAAAATAACGTTCAAATTGGTCGCTATTAACGAGGAATTGCTGGCCATCATGTACAGCGCGTATCCTTCCTTCTAAGACATAGCGCATCACTTGATGTTCGGGCATAGAGAGATCCTGTGCTGTATCTGCCACACTTTTGTACATCAAAAGAACCCCCTTTTTGCTTCATTATACTAGTAGATGTAGGGTTGCTCAACTGCTGGTTTGTTAGCTACAATATAAGACCGAGAGGCTAATGGTTTCTCTCTAACTTTTTGCTAAGAAAAATTCTAGCAAAGATGAAGCATATTTTATAGAATGAGGTTTATTTTTTGAAGAATAATAAAAGGCTTCTATGGGCAGCTTTAGTGATATTAGCGATGATTGGTGTTTTATTAATTGCATTTTATGAATTAGCTCCAAAAAAAGAGATGAAAGAAGCGCCCCTAAAAAATGAAAAACCAAAGACTTTGAAAATAGTAGAAAGTGGTGGAGACGATTTCTTACAGACGCAAGGGCAAAAAGTGAGGGAAAAAGATAGAGCGACGCTTGAGTTAATTCAACATTACAATATAAGGAAAGAGTATAATGTTGGCGAGGTGCATATCTTTGTTAAGGAAGTTAAGCTGATAAAAATGACAGATATAGTAGATGAAGAGAAACAATATTTAAATAATTATAATAATAAGTCGATAGAGGATTTACTTGAAGAAAAAAACAAATACAAAGATGCAGATTGGAATGAATTAAATGAGGCTGTTCAAAAATCCGGGTGGAAGATTAAAGACCGTGCATATTACATAGAAATTATCTATAAAGTGACTAATCAATATCCTGAGGTAGTGCAGTTCTTTAGCTTCCTAGATGTTCAATTTGATGGAGAAAGTTTTTACGTTCCAAGAAGAAACTTTATCTTTAGTAATGATACCTTTGTTGGCGAAAGTAGCGCATCAAGAGTCGACTATCGTAAAGGTGAAAAAAGAGAGGGAAGAATAGGCTTATTGCTGAAAAAGCGTCCTAAACAAATGGGTGACATTCAGTTCTCTACAGACGATGTACGTAATGGCGTTACGCACGAATTGATAAGATCAGGAAAAAACTTTGATATTCCTTTAAAGTAGTAACTCTATTTCCAGAGATGTATCATACTCCATTTTAGAATCAAGTAGAGTGGGCAAGTTACAAAAACAAACTATTATCACTTAGGAATGAAGTGATAATAGTTTGTTTTTTGGTGTTTATTATTGGTGATGTTAGAAAGTTCTCTTCGATAGGGTTGTGAAATCCTGTAAAATAGGAGTAAATCTTAAGAATTTCTTCATTTTTAGGCTCACTTCTTTTTAAGATTTGGCCTGTAAAATGAACTATATAGAAAACAGTGAAATGAGGTGCATGAAGTGGCATCCTATACAATATTAGTCACAGATGATGACCAAGATATTCGTGATGGCATTGAAATCTACTTAAAAAACGAAGGTTACCATGTATTAAAAGCAGCGAATGGGTTAGAGGCATTAGAGAAATTAATGGAAAATGAAGTCCATTTAATCATATTGGATATTATGATGCCAGAAATGGACGGGATACAGGCAACTTTTAAAATACGAGAAGAACAAAATATCCCGATTATTATGCTTAGCGCTAAAGCTGAGGATGGAGATAAGATTCACGGACTATCAGTTGGCGCGGATGATTATGTGACAAAGCCCTTTCACCCATTAGAATTAATGGCTCGCGTTAAATCGCAATTGCGTCGCTACGTAAAACTTGGGACCTATCAAGAACAGCAAGGGAAAGTAGTATTAGGCGGGTTAGCATTAGATGCAGAAGCAAAGGAATTGTCGCTGGACGGCGAGCCTATAAAACTGACAAAGATTGAATATAACATCGTAGAACTCTTAATCACCAATGCAGGTCGTGTATTTTCAATAGAAGAAATTTACGAGCGTGTTTGGAAAGAAGCGGCTTACAATGCGGATAATATTGTTGCAGTTCATATAAGAAAAATACGTGAAAAAATAGAAGTAGATCCAAAGAATCCAAAGTACTTAAAGGTGGTGTGGGGAATTGGCTACAAAATGGAAAGAGCATAGCGCAATGATTTGGTCAATCATCGCTTTGTTGCTTGCATTCGCTAGTCTTTTATATTGCTTATCATTTATTTTGCACTTTATTGATTTTAGTTTTGCCAAAGCCCTAGCTCAGCTAACACGTACAATTGGAGGAAACGCATGAAACGAAATAAATATATTGCCCAGTTGTCTCTAATTTCTATTGTATTGATTGGGCTATATTCTTTTTTAGAATATGGCCACCAATACTTTCTGAAAAACTTTTTTGAATCTGATACTTTCCAATCAGATTATGACGATTTTACACACCAATTAGGCTCGCTTGTATTAAATCCAGCAGATGGAGATGAGGCGAAGAAAAAAATCAAGGTCTCTTCTAGTGAAATAGAGGATTATCGGAATTATTATGGAAGCTTAGGAGAGCAAATAGCCAATATTAAAGACCAGTATAGAGATAGGATCCAAGAAGCAAAAGATGCCAAGGCTACTACTGTCGAAGAGGCACTAATCAAAGAGCGAGAGAAAAAAATAAAAGATATCACAAAGAACTTTGAAGACGATCAATATGTACGCGACAAGATTATAAAAATTAAAGAAAAAGATATTGATCAGTATATAAGCGACAGAGAGAATAACAAAGAGTACTTTTTCAACTATTTCTCTTATTACTCATATAACCTCACTGATCTAGAGACGGGCCAGTCATTTGTGAAGGGCAATGTGAAGGGAGATACAGCCTATACAAAGCAGTATAATCGTACCGATGATACCCTAGATTTATCATTATCTTCTGATGATATCGTGTATGAAGGAAGTGATGGAATCTCTTATGATGTGTCAAATTTATTGGAGCAGAAGACACACCGATATACAGGAAGTATCTCTATTTCAGAAAAATTATTTACACAATCAAGCTACTATGAGGAATATAAAAACTTTCAATTCCACAAACGACTTCTTTATTTTATTTGGTTAGTTAGTATATTCTCTATAATTGCCTTATTTTTATTACGTCCGTTTCAATTAGAGATACAGAAGGGCCGCGCATTTTACCAGTGGATACGTAAATGGCCTATTGATATAAGAGGGATATTTATTGCATTAAATTTATTTGCTACTCTCTTTGCCGTTATTTTATTATCGGAACACTTAGTATTCACTCGTATATATGGAACTTTCTTTAATAAAGCGATGTTTGTTTTCACTTTTATATTTGAATTTGCTTTATTGTTTGTTTTAGTACATTTTATCATTAGGCAATCGATGATGTTGATGAAAGACTTGGATACAGGGGAGAAGCGTGCGAAAGCTATTAAAGAATCTATCCTTCTTCATGTAATAAAGGATATTCAACATTTATTTTTATCTAGAAGCATTGGTCTACAATCTATCGCATTGCTAATTACTGTTTTTTTAGCAGGCGTAGGCATAGTCATTGTATCGGATGGTAGTGGAGGGGCATTTTTACTTTACATGTTTTTATTTATGTTTGTAGCAACTCCAGCAACATTAGTATTTCTGCGTCGCATGGGTTATTTAAATCGAATGATGAAACAGACAGAGGATATGGCGAAGGGGCGATTAAGCGGTGATATTCCCGTTCGAGGCAAATCACCTTTTGCCCAGCATGCAGCAAATTTGAACGCCTTACGTGAAGGTGTCCGTTCTTCTATTACAGAGCAAGCGAAAAGTGAGCGGTTAAAAACTGAACTTATTACCAATGTCAGCCATGATTTAAGAACACCATTAACATCCATTATTACGTACACTGATTTATTGAAGAATCCTGCATTGACAGAGGATGAGCGTAATAGCTATATAGCGATATTAGATAAAAAATCACAACGCTTAAAAACATTGATTGAAGATCTATTTGAGGTGTCTAAGATGGCGACCGGTAATATTGAACTGCACAAACAGCGAGTTGATTTAAATCAACTAGTCAAGCAAGCAGTGGGCGAACATGAGGAAGAAATTGAAAAAGCAAATATGTCGTTCCGTGTGCAATTGTCAGAGGAGCCATTATTCGCATATGTAGATGGCCAAAAGTGGTGGCGCGTGTTAGATAACCTGTTGATCAATGCATTAAAGTATACAATGGAAGGAACACGTGTCTATATCACATTAGAAAAAGTGAATGATAAAGCGCAGTTTGTTATCAAAAATATTACGAAATATGAGTTTGGCGACCAAAATGTCGAGGAGCTCTATGAACGTTTTAAAAGAGCTGATACCGCTCGCCATACAGAAGGGTCAGGCCTTGGCCTTGCTATTGCTCAATCTATCGTCGATCTCCACCAAGGCAGCATGGAAATCACAATCGATGGCGATTTATTTAAAGTGGTTGTTTCTGTGCCATTAGAGCGATTATATTGAAAAAATATAAATAGGTTCCAGAATTCTATGATGAATTCTGGGCTTTTTTTAATTCCATCAAAAAACTAGTAGCAAAAAACAATATAATATAGGAAAATGATATTAATAATAATCTATTTACTGGTAAATATATAAAAAGATAGAAGTGAGTGATATACATTGATAATAATAGGAATCATCTTTATTTGTTTTTTGCTTTCTATCCAATATGTTCGATATATTGGTTATGAAAAAAGTGAATATAAACAACTGACAGGCACATCATTCGGAAAAACCTTTTTTAACAAGGGACTATATGGGGAATATTTAATTGTAAAAGAGTTGCAAAAGTTGCCGGGCAAGCATAAAACGCTAGTCAATCTTTATATTCCTAAGACAAATGGAGATACAACGGAAATCGACGTTATATTCATACATGAAAGTATGATTTATGTGATTGAATCTAAAAATTATAGCGGATGGATTTATGGTAGAGAACGCGATTATAAATGGACTCAGGTTTTTCAAAATAAAAAGAAGTATAAGTTTTACAATCCTATCAAGCAAAATCGATCACATATACAACATTTGCAGCGTTTACTTTCAAGTGTAGATGAGAAGTTTTTTTATTCTCTGATTGTTTTTAGCAACCGTTGCACTCTGAAATCAATTGATATTGAATCAGAGTGTATAGAAGTTATCAATCGTAATAGGTTGCATGTGGTGAAGAAGATTAACGCTCTTCATAGGCCTGATGCAATACCAGTTAATCTTATCTACAATAAATTGTTGCCTTATACAAATGTAGAAGAACAAGTGAAAGAGAAACATATTAATGATCTTCGCAAGAAGCACTCATCTTAAACGAAAAAATGAAAGAGCTAGAGTACAAATCACACTGAACTCTAGCTCTTTTATACAAGCAACTATTTATCTTGAGATTCTGGACCTACAATAATAGGTGAGGTGTCGGTAGGAACCTCTTCTTCTTCTGTAATAATCTTTTTATCCGCAAACATGTTAGACTGCAATCGAATAAATTGATAAATATGTGTGACGATTACTTTTAGTACTGCATAGCCTGGTACCGCCAAAATAATCCCAGGCAAACCAAATAGATTTCCAGCAGTCAAAATAACGAAAATAACCGTTATAGGATGGACTCGCAGAGATTTGCCCATGATTTGTGGAGAAATTAGTTTTCCTTCAAGCAATTGAACGATGACCCAAACGATGGCTAATTTCAACAGCATAGATGGCGAATGAATCAGCGCAAGAATAATGGCTGGCGTGATAGCAATAATAGGTCCTAGATACGGCACTACATTCGTTACCATCGCAATGATTGCTAGCGTTAAGGCATAATCTAAGCCGATAATAAGGTAGCCAATTAAAAGCAATGTGCCAATACATAAGGATACGAAGATTTGACCACGTATATATGAGCTTAACGCATGGTTCATTTCGCTTAAGATTCGCTTGGTTTCTGAACGTGATTGATCTGGCAAAAACTGTAGAATATATGTTGGCAGATTATCACCGTCTTTCAATAAATAGAAAAGAATAAAAGGAAGCACTGCCACAGCCATGATCACTTCTGTAATGGTTCCTACAACTGAAAATATACCATGTGAAAAATCTGCTGCATTATTGCTGAGATAGCCTGACACACTTTGCGATATTCGATCAATATCAGCATTTAGAGGTTGCATCCATTTTTCGACAAAATCATTATGTGCCAATTGTAAAACTGTATGTTGTACCTCTTTTGTGAGAGTTGGAATATTCATGATGAGACTTTGAATTTGTTCTTTTAAGATGGGCAAAACAGAGGAAATAATGACCGTAAGTATGCCTATAATCAATACGTATAATAATAAAATGGATATAGTCCGCTTCACCCCAGCTCGTTCGGAGAAATCAATCAACGGATTGAATAAATAGAAGCAAATTCCTGCCAGTATGATCGGCAAAAAGATAGTTCTAATAAAGATAGCGAAAGGGATTAGAACAAATCCGATTTTGGATAGCGCTAGAACAGTTAGACTGAAGATGAAGACAATAAGTGTATAGACAACAAACTTGCTGTTTAAAATTTTCCTTTTAAAGATAGTTCCTTTTGAATCTTTAATCTGCATTATACTCACCCACCCCTGGTCATTCTTTAGAATGTATCCAACAAATGCTGCTTATTTTTGAACCTTGCTTAAAAAATAGCGTCTTGCTAGTTAGATAACTATTCTTTACCCTTTATAAGACCGTTTCTAACTAAATTGCTTGCTCATACTGTAATTAAGTAACCCAATTGTAAAGATACTATGGATAAACGCCTCTAATTTGCCGTAATTAACCAAAAATATATATAATTACTGGTAAGGGGGAGGAGAGTTATGATTAGCCGGCTTCTGTTCAACTTGCAATTACACGCGGGTAAGTTTAGATTACTAGGCTATGCGGTCTTGCTAGATGCATTGCTAGGGATAGGGGATATTACTGTTTATTTAGCTTTACCGGAATTATTTATAGGGATCCTGTTGACTAGTATTTTAATGGTTGTTGTTAGGAGATACGCGCCTATTTTCTATAAAGTAATTTTAAAAAGACGGGCTTTGTTAACTACTGTACTAACTGTATATTCTTGCATTATTTTTATGCATTACTTTATTTGGATTGCGCCATATTAAAATAAGTAAAAGCCTGATTTCCTTAGTAAGGTAAGAAATTGGGCTTGTTCTACTTCGTTATTTGATGGAAATATATTTACATACAGTTTAAAAAGGTGAGGAAAGGAGCGTTCTATGGGAGTCAGCAAAATAGTCAAAGGTCTTTTATTGGTTGTCATTTATAATTTGATTGTCTATTACCTTGGATGGAATGTGTACCACTTTTTATCAACCGTCTTTCACTCTCATTTTAGCCTTATATTTTCCATTATTTGGCTTTATATCGCATATAGTATTATCATCAGCAATTTCAATGAAAAGTTTCGTCTAACTAAAGTGGTGAGCGCCTACTGGATGGTGTTGGTCGAATATGGGCTTCTCTTGTTCCCGCTCGCTGATTTAGCCCTATGGCTCATTCCCTCGCTAACAGTTTTATGGGTAGGAGTAGCTGTTATTGGCATATTCGCTTTGATCATAGGAATTGGCTCATATATGGCTTATTCACCGGTCGTTCGGAGAAAAGAGATAAACATTAAAAAAATTCATCCTGAAAGTAAAGATTTTCGTATGGTCATTGCTTCGGATTTTCATCTAGGCATCTTGTCTAACAAAAAGCTTTTACAAAAATTTGTGAATATGTCGAATGAGACAAAGCCTGACGTCGTATTATTAGTGGGGGATATTGTAGACGATCACCCGTATTGGTTTAAGGCATATCACATGGATGAGGTCATGAAAAAGTTAACTTCTACATATGGTGTATACGGAGTTCTAGGCAATCACGAATATTACGGTCGCCAAATTCCTATATTTGTAGAAGAAATGAAAAAATCTTCTGTAACCATCTTACAAGATGAAACAATATGTATAGCCAATGCGTTTTATTTAACAGGAAGGGAAGATAAGACGAATACTAATCGCAAGTCTTTAAAAGAATTAGCTGAGCATGTTGATCAGCAATATCCGTGGATAGTCATGGACCATACGCCATCAGATTTGCGCACACCTACAGAACTTGGTGTCGATATCCATCTCTCAGGCCATACTCATCTCGGGCAAATGTGGCCCAATCAGTGGATAACGAAAAAAACATTTGAGTTGGACTATGGTTATTTATTAAAAAATACAACGCACTATCTCGTATCATCTGGTTTTGGATTTTGGGGGCCACCGATTCGAACTAATAGCCGGAGTGAAATGTGGATTGTAGACGTGAAGTTGACGGATTAATGTAACGGAATTATAAAATAGCTATCATTCCCGATGTGTTATGATTAATTTTGCTGGCAATAGCCAAATGAAGCATCAAATAAAAGATAAGGAGTTATTATGGAAATAATTGAATTATTAAAATCCATCATATTAGGTTTTGTGGAAGGCATGACTGAATTCGCCCCTGTATCTTCTACTGGCCATATGATTATCGTCGATGATATGTGGTTGAAAACGCAAGAGTTTCTTGGCGAGTCATCGGCCAATACATTCAAAATTGTGATTCAGCTGGGTTCTATCCTAGCAGTGGTTGTGGTGATGTGGAAGCGGATGTTAAGCCTTGTTGGTTTATATCATATCAAAGGACAAAGACCTCATCATCATTTCAATTTGTTGCATGTCATCGTGGGTATTATCCCTGCTGGTATACTAGGTGTTCTGTTAGAAGACTTTATTGACAAGCACTTATTTGGGATTAAAACTGTTATTTTCAGTCTGTTTTTCGGAGCGTTATTTATGATTGCGGCGGACAAATGGGGACCAAAAAGACCAAAAGTGCACTCGCTTGATGATTTATCATATGGGCAAGCATTTAAAGTGGGGCTTATTCAATGTTTATCCCTGTGGCCAGGTTTTTCACGGTCAGGCGCAACGATTTCCGGCGGTGTTATGCTAGGGCTAGATCATCGTACGGCATCCGACTTTACGTTTATTATGGCGGTTCCTATTATGGCGGGTGCCAGTCTTGTATCCCTGCTGAAACATTGGGATGAAATTAATTTCGGCGACATGAATTTCTATATCGTTGGATTTATCAGCGCATTTGTGTTCGCTCTTATTTCTATTAAGTTTTTCTTGAAGCTTATTTCGAAAGTGAAATTAGTTCCGTTTGCCATCTATCGTATTATTCTAGCGATTATACTTGCAATTATCGTATATATGTAGAAAAAGAGATGTCGGTTTTCGACATCTTTTTTTAATTGTGTGAAATATATTATTTAAGTGAAAGAGTGCCAAATAAACTTGTCTTGTGCTATAATAAAAAACAGTAAAAACACAATATATCTTTATTGTGTTGGTGATATAACACAATATATAGTATGAAAGCCACATTTTTATCTTTTCTGCAGTTAGACGGTTAAAGCTAGCTGCAATGGGGAAATTGCACATAAACAACAGGTGAATTTTCTTTCTGTAGACACAAGATGTAGCTTTTCAGCACTAATTATACAACCTAGATTATGTCGTTTTGTGTCTCATTTCGTAGGCTTCGGAATCAATAAATTTATTCCCTTATAAGCCTTGCGATTGTTCAGCCATTGGGTTAAAACAATCGCTTTTTTAACGAAAGAGCCAAAACGATTATCTTTTGGGATAGATTTTGTAAAAAGGAGACAAAAATATGCTAATTCGTTTGGATGAAAAAGAAAAAGTAATGCAGCAACTAGAAGATGAGTTTGGAAAAGAGGATTTAGAGCTGCTTAGACGGAAGCATGAACGTTTAGAAGATAAGCATCCTGAATATACGCTTGTTGAGTGGACACGTGCTTTAGCGCTTGAAGCATTAAGCCTGTTAGATGAATTAGAACCTTATTGGACATTTGTCGCAGCACGGTTGTTGCTAGCAGAAATTTACGAAGAATATGCAGCACTTCGCCATGTTCAACCTACAGAGGTCTATCAAGCTTTTCCAAAACAGGTCCAAGAATTAGTAGAAAAAGGGTTATATGACCCGGCACTAGCAGAAGCATATACACCTGAAGAATTACAACAGCTAGCGGCAGCGATGGAACCGGAGCGCGATAAGTTATTTACATATATCGGCCTCAAAACATTGATGGACCGCTATGTGACTCGTGAACACGACAATACGCCAATCGAATTACCACAAGAGCGTTGGATGGTCATTGCGATGACATTGATGCAAAACGAAAGTGATAATCGACTAGATAAAGTAAAAGAAGCTTATTGGGCAATGAGCAATCTTTATATGACAACAGCTACTCCGACCCTTTCGAATGCTGGGAAAACGCATGGCCAGCTTTCTAGCTGCTTTATCGACACAGTAGATGACAGTTTACAAGGCATTTACGATTCCAATACAGATGTTGCAACATTATCTAAATTTGGCGGCGGCATCGGCGTTTATATGGGTAAAGTGCGCAGCCGTGGTTCATCTATTCGTGGATTTAAAGGCGCATCAAGCGGTGTAATCCCATGGATCAAACAACTAAATAATACAGCTGTATCAGTTGATCAATTAGGGCAACGCCAAGGGGCAATCGCTGTTTACTTAGATGTTTGGCATAAAGATATTTTCCCATTCCTTGATTTGAAATTGAACAATGGTGATGAGCGTATGCGCGCACATGATATCTTTACAGGGGTTTGTCTCCCAGATATTTTCATGGAAGCAGTAGAAAATCGTGAAGAATGGCATTTATTTGATCCGCATGAAGTACGTACAGTTATGGGCTTCAACTTAGAGGACTACTATGATGAAACAAGAGGACAAGGCTCTTTCAGAGATAAATATTTAGCTTGCGTAGAAAACCCTGAATTATCTTCTGAAGTCGTACCTGCTATTGATATCATGAAACGGATTATGCGTTCACAGCTTGAAACAGGCGTACCATTCATGTTCTACAGAGATGAAGTAAACCGCATGAATGCAAACAAACATACAGGTATGATTTACTCAAGTAACCTATGTACTGAAATTGCACAAAACATGAGTGCAACTGAGTTTGAAACTATTACAGTTGAAGATGACTTAATTGTCACTCGCCGCAAACCTGGTGATTTTGTTGTGTGTAATTTATCATCTATCAATCTTGGTAGAGCAGTACCGGCGAATGTGCTAGAACGTTTAATCGGTATTCAAGTGCGTATGCTTGATAATGTAATTGAGTTGAATAATATCCCTGTTAAACAAGCTGAAATCACAAATTCACGCTATCGCGGTATTGGCCTTGGTACATTCGGATGGCACCACTTGCTTGCATTAAAAGGCATCACATGGGAATCAGATGAAGCAGTTACTTACGCGGACGAGCTATATGATCAAATCGCTTACTTAACTATTAAAGCATCGTCTGAGCTAGCGAAAGAAAAAGGATCATACCCACTATTTGAAGGCTCAGATTGGCAAACAGGTGAATACTTCACAAACCATGGCTATGACGGCAAAGAAAAATGGGAACTATTGCGTCAACAAGTTGCAGAACAAGGAATGCGCAACGGCTATGTAATGGCAGTAGCTCCTAACTCAACGACTTCTATTATTGCCGGCAGTACAGCAAGTATCGACCCAGTGTTCCAGAAGAGCTATTCTGAAGAGAAAAAAGATTATAAAATCCCAGTTACAGTACCGGATTTGAATGAAAAAACAACTTGGTACTATAAATCTGCTTACTTTATCGATCAAAATTGGACGATTAAACAAAATGCAGCGCGCTCTCGTCATATTGACCAAGGTATATCCTTAAATTTATATGTACAAAATACCGTCAAAGCGAAAGAATTGCTTGCCCTTCATTTAAATGCATGGAATAGCGGCATTAAAACAACTTATTATGTACGTTCTACTTCAGTTGAATTATTAGAATGTGAGTCTTGTGAAAGCTAAAAAGGAGAGGGATTTAATATGACAACAGTCAATAAACGAGTACTTATGGACAAAGAAGCACCCAATCGTTCGACGAAAATTGTCAACGGCCGTTCATCTAACATTTTGAATTGGGATGATGTACGCTTTAGCTGGGCTTATCCTAAATACAAAAAAATGCTCGGTAATTTCTGGACGCCTTTTGAAATTAATATGAGCAATGACATCAAACAATTTTCTCAACTAACAGCAGATGAACAAGAATCATTCAAAAAAATTATCGGTTTGCTAGCATTACTAGATAGTATCCAAACAGATTATGCCGGCAAAGTAGCTGATTATTTAACAGATTCAAGCCTTAATGCCTTGATGATTATTCTGGCACAGCAAGAAGTCATCCATAATCATTCATACTCTTATATTCTTTCCAGTCTTGTATCAAAAGATGAACAAGATCGCATTTTCGACTTTTGGCGCACTGAGCCAATCCTAGAGAAACGTAATGACTTCGTGATTAAAGGCTATCGCCAATTTTCTGAGGAGCCAACTATCGAAAATATGCTTGATTCCGTTGTTTATGATGTGATTTTAGAAGGCCTGTTCTTCTATTCAGGATTCTCGTTCTTCTATCATCTTGCACGCAACCAAAAAATGGTAGCAACAAGTACAATGATCAATTATATTAATCGTGATGAACAGCTTCATGTCGATCTCTTTGTAAAGATTTATAAAGAATTGTTGGAAGAATACCCTGAGTACAACACACCAGAGCGTGAAAAACATGTGCAAGCAATCTTTAAAGAAGCAGCACAGTTAGAAATTGAATGGGCACACGAAATTATCGGTGACAAGATCGAAGGGCTAGAGGTAGAAGATGTGGAAGATTACGTGTACTTCTATACTAATGTCCGCTGCAACCAATTAGGCTATGAACGTCCATTTGAAGGTTACCGCAAAAACCCAATGAAATGGATTAAAGCTTATGAGGATGTAGATCTTGGCAAGACAGATTTCTTTGAACAACGTTCACGTCAATATACAAAAGTTAATGTCCAAGACAATGGCTTTGATGAACTTTAATAAATAACTTTATAAATACCAAACGAGTACATCACTTACAAAAGTGATGTACTTTTTGTTTGCAGTTTTAACTGAAAATTGATAAATATCCTTTGCTTTTTAGTAAACCCTTGCTGGATTGCATGAGCTGAAAGCCTAGTAAGAAAAAAGTGATGAGGGGATTAAAGCTTAATAGGACAGATTAGTTGATTAGTATAAAAGTGAAAACTAAAATTAACTTTGTAATTAATTATCAAAGATTTCACAACAGGGAATAAGGGGAGAATATTCATGATAAAAGGTATTTTTGAAACACATATAAATGTGAGTGATTATAAAAAATCTGCGGAGTTTTACGAAAAACTGTTAAATATTATTCCATTATATGAAGATGCGGAACGAAAACTAAAGTTTTATTGGGTGGGACAACCTGGAGAGGCTATGCTAGGTATACGAGAGAACTATCCAAGTTCCTTAGTTCAAAGACAGCATTTTGCTTTCAGAGTAGATTTAAATGATATTTCTTCAGCAAAAGATTATTTGTCCTCTTTGGACATTGATACAACAAACTTTTTTGGAGAGAGTGCTGATAATTTATTAGTATTTCCTTTTATGCCTGCTGTATCTATCTACTTTGAAGACCCAGATGGTCACTCGATTGAATTTATTGCTATGCTAGATGACCAGCCAAAACCTGAATTAGAGATTATGCCATGGAAAGAATGGGAAACGTTGTGTGGTAGAGAGTGATTAAATAAAATAACTACAGTTGTCCAACCTTTAAGGCAATAAAAGGATAGATGAATCAGCTATAACCATGCTGTTCATCTATCCTCTTTTATATATACGAAAAACATCAAAATTGATCTAAGTAAAAGTTCAGGCAAAAAGTCCATCCTGCCACAATAAAAGACCCAACGGCTAATACAAAAAAGAAAGTTCCAATAAGGCTTGTTTCTGACTCTTTTTTATCATTCATTGCGATCTTCCTCTCTGGCCGATTTTCTCTATTGTCAGAGTGCCCATTTAGGCATTAATGCATTCATAGAGATGAGAAAATATCGAGCGGGAGGACAAGAAAAAAACTCCTTTTATTCCCCCTAAAAAAGATGGAATAAAAAGAGTTATGGTTCGTTTATAACTTAACCGGCGTGAAACAGAGAGCTAGTCATCACTAAACAAGTTAAATACGCCGCCGATGCCGCGTTCACCAACCTGTGAACCCCCAACTGTTTGAGGAGCAGCAGCAAATACACGACTGGCTAAGCGACTAAATGGCAATGATTGGATCCAAACAGTGCCAGGTCCCTGTAGTGTTGCAAAGAATAGACCTTCTCCGCCAAATAGAGCTGTTTTAACGCCGCCTACAGCTTCAATGCTATAATCAACACTGCTTGTCATCGCAACCAAGCATCCTGTATCTACTCGTAGTCTTTCACCAGCTTGAAGATCTTTGCGGATAATCGTTCCGCCGGCATGGACAAATGCCATTCCGTCACCTTCTAGCTTTTGCATGATAAAACCCTCGCCCCCAAAGAAGCCTGTGCCTAGTTTGCGTTGAAATTCAATGCCAATGGACACACCTTTTGCAGCAGCTAAGAATGCATCTTTTTGGCAGATGATTTTGCCATCGTAAATGCTTAAATCCATTGGTATGATTTTGCCGGGATAAGGAGCAGCAAATGAAACATGGCGTTTTCCCATATCTTCATTTGTGAAGGTCGTGATAAATAAGCTTTCTCCAGTAATCAAGCGTTTGCCGGCACCCATCAATTTGCCCATTAAGCCGCCGCCACCTCTACTTGAACCATCACCAAAAACAGTTTCCATCCGAATGCCGTCTTCCATCATCATAAGTGCGCCTGCTTCAGCCACCACTGTTTCATTTGGATCTAATTCCACTTCAACAAATTGCATATCATCGCCATATAATTTGTAATCAATTTCATGATTATTCATAATCAAACCCTCCGAATCGTATAATCTATAACAAGTTACGTATGAGAGAATAAAAAAGTTCCGCAATATAATATTTTGAATAATAAAAATATTATACAAAGGATTTCCTCTTCTTATGTAGAATAGTAGAGCAAGAGGGTTGCAGATCGATCATACAACAAGGGGGAATAATGATGAGTATTCAATTAGAGCACTATATCGGAGGAAGATTTCTAGCAACAGAGGAAGAAAAATGGACAAGTGTGTTAAACCCAGCTAATGGAGAATTACTGGCTGAGGTACCGCTAGCAACAGAAGTAACTGTAAATGAAGCAGTGGCGCAAGCAAAGCAGGCGCAGCAAGAATGGGCATTAGTGCCTGCACCGAAACGAGCGCAATATTTATATGCGATCGGCATGAAAATGCAGGAAAAGAAAGAACACCTCGCGACTGTTCTCACCAAAGAAATGGGAAAAGTGATTGAAGAGGGACGAGGCGAAGTACAAGAAGGCATTGATATGGCTTTCTATATGGCTGGGGAAGGCAGAAGATTATTCGGTGAAACTACCCCATCTGAACTTTCGAATAAATTCGCCATGAGCGTTCGAGCACCAATTGGTGTTGTCGGCTTAATCACACCTTGGAATTTCCCTGTAGCCATTGCGACGTGGAAGAGCTTCCCTGCAATTGTGGCAGGCAATACATTTGTATGGAAGCCAGCAACTGAAACGCCAATGATGGCTTATGAAATGGCCAAAATCTTTGATGAGGTAGGCCTACCAAAAGGTGTCGCCAATATTGTTTTCGGTTCTGGCGGCGAAGTAGGAACAGCGCTGATTGAGCATCCAGATGTCAAAGTCATCTCGTTTACAGGGTCCACCGAAACAGGCAGGAAAGTCGCTAGCCTTGGCGGACAGCATCTAAAAAAAGTATCCCTTGAAATGGGTGGGAAAAATGCGGTCATTGTCATGGATGATGCTGATTTAGATCTAGCAGTAGATGGGATTTTGTGGAGTGCATTTGGAACTGCAGGTCAACGTTGCACCGCATGTAGCCGTGTTATCGTGCATAAAGATGTAAAGGAAGAATTAGAGCAGCGTTTGCTTGAGGCGATGAAACAGCTGTCAATCGGGGATGGATTAGATGAATCGGTCAAAGTTGGCCCTGTCATCAATCAAAAAGCTCTGGAAAAAATCCATTATTATGTGGAAGAAGGACAGAAAGAAGGAGCAAGGTTGCTTGCCGGAGGACGTATTTTAACAGAACAACCTTATAGCCAAGGTCATTTTTATGCTCCGACTCTTTTCACTGATGTTGCACCGGATGCTCGCATTGCACAGGAAGAAATTTTTGGTCCTGTTGTTTCGCTAATTGCCGTAGCTGATTTAGAAGAAGCAATCCAAGTAAATAATAGCGTTCAGTATGGATTGTCTAGCTCGATCTTCACACAAGACATCAACAGTGCATTCAAAGCTCAGCGCGACTTGGATACTGGTATTGTCTATGTCAATGCAGGGACGACAGGAGCTGAAATCCATCTGCCGTTCGGTGGCACGAAAGGAACGGGCAATGGCCATAGAGATTCTGGTGTAGCTGCATTAGATGTGTATACCGAATGGAAGAGTGTCTACATTGATTACAGTGGTAAGCTGCAACGCGCACAAATTGATACAGAATAGATAGGAGGAAACAGGATGAAAATTGCCGTTTTGGGTGCTGGTTTAATGGGGAAAGAAGTAGCTCGTGATTTAGTGAGAAATCCAAATATAGAAAAAGTCTTTTTAGCGGATTTAAACAAAGAACAAGCGAAGCAATTTGCCGATACATTGCAGTCAGAGAAAGTAGAAGTATTACAGCTTGATGCAACAAATGATGAGCAATTGAAGTTGGTTATGTCAAAAGCGAATGTAGTCATTAATGCACTTTTCTACACGTTTAATGAGCGTGTTGCAAAGACTGCCATTGAAGTGGGTGTCCATTGTGTAGATCTTGGCGGCCATATTGGCGGAGCGACAGACCAGATTTTAAAATTAAACAGTGAAGCCCAAGCAAAGGGTGTTACGCTAATTCCTGATTTGGGTGTAGCACCAGGCATGATTAATATCCTGTCCGGTTTTGGTGCCTCTAAACTAGATCACGTGAAATCAATCAAAATCTATGTTGGCGGCATACCTGTAGAGAAAGAACCACCATTAGAGTATAATGTGGTATTTTCACTAGAAGGCGTGTTTGATCACTATACAGATCCATCTCATGTTGTGCGCAATGGCGTTTTGCAAGAGATTCCATCTCTATCCGAAGTGGAGCCTTTCTATTTTAAAGGATTCAATGGCTTAGAGGCATTCCATACATCTGGCGGCTTATCAACATTGCCGGAGTCATATCCGGATATTCAAACATTAGAATATAAGACTGTGCGTTATACAGGCCATGCCGAAAAATTCAAGTTACTCGTTGATTTAGGCCTTACAAATAAAGAAACGGAAGTAACAGTGAACGGGCAGAAGGTCAAGGCAAGGGATGTTTTACGCGAGGTACTGGAAAGTAAGATTGGTCTTGGCGATAAGCAAGATGCTGTATTATTGCGTGTGATTGTTAGCGGTGAAAGCAATGAAGAAGCTGTTTCCTATGAATATGAAATGGTAACATACAGAGACCAGGTGAATAACGAAACGGCTATGGCTCAAGCAACCGCGAATACTATTGCGGTAGTTGCCCAACTAGTTGGCGATGGCACAATTGATAAAAGAGGAGTCTACCCGCCAGAAAAAGTGGTTCCAGGTGAAGCGTATATTAAAGAAATGGAGCATCGAGGAGTAAAGATTACCGAAATCAAACATCGTTCAACAAATATTGTAAAGGGCTAATACGAATGGGTCTAATCCTGAGGGAAGCCTGAAACGAAATACAAATGAATAAGATGAGTAAAATAATAAAGACCGAACAAATGTGAAAGTAAGTTGTAAATTTCACATAGTGTTCGGTTTTTTATTAGCTTCTACACTCTTCATATTTAACTAGTTATCTACCATTCTAAGAATGCAATTCGGGTACCGTCACAAATGTATAGCCTCTTTTCTCAAGGTACGTTAAGACAGCATCTAGTCCCTGTGCAGTGGATAGATGTATATCGTGCATCAACACGATGGCACCAGGGTAGACATCCTTTTTCACTTGAGATAAAAGTTTTTTTGAATTAAGGTATTTCCAATCCAGCGTGTCTACTGTCCATAAAACAATAGGTTGGGATGATTGTGCTTGAATTCGTTTATTATAAGCCCCATAAGGCGGTCTTAAAGCAAAAGGCATACAACCAGTAGCTTTTTTTATCTCTGCATTCGTTTGATTGATTTGACGTTTAACTTTTTTAATCGGCAATGTTCTAAGATCAGGGTGAGAATAAGAATGGCTGCCAATTTCATGGCCATCTGCGTACACTTTTTTGGCTACATTCGGATACTTATGGACTTGTTGTCCTAGCATAAAGAATGTGGCCTTAGCGTGATGCTTTCTTAATATGCGCAATATTTTAGGTGTTACCGTATTGCTAGGCCCGTCATCAAATGTCAACGCAATTTTCTTTGCTGGTTGTTTCTTCTTAAAAGGCGGAGCGAGAATAGCGTTGGTGGTAGATGATAAAGGGATAACATATTTTTTTATGCCCGTTATATTCTTAGAGAGCTCGCCTGGATTATAATAAATAATAAATGCGTTTTTTGTTAGAGCAAATTCTTGATAATTACCCCATATAGGCCGTGTGATATTTGCTACAGAAGCAGCATCGTGATGCTGCTTTATCAGACAATCGGACATGATTTCGCCTTTAACAGTCCTAGATAAAACGCCAAGATTTTGCTTTGTTTGAATAATATCTTGCAATAAGACGACTTTTTTGTTTTTATAATCATACATAAATGTTTTTACACACTTCCTCTTTTTGTTGAGAGTTTGTGTTAAAACAAATGAATAATAGTTCTTTTTATAGATAATCATTTTAGTAGATATCGTTAATTTGCTCTTTTTCCCTTTAGTATCTGTTGTCATCTGGTTTATTAAATAATCGTCTCGCATTTTATCAACAGAGTCGGTAACATTTTGATTAAATGCTTTATTAGGCGTTTTAGGAAACTGAATTGTGTAGGCCACATCTTTATCGGCTGCTTTTGCTTTTTCAGTTACCAAATAAATGCCCTCATGTTTTGTTTGTTTTTGCGTTGTGTTGGATACTATGTTTAGTTTATCTTTAGGATTGCTAGCAGGAGCTCCATGCTTCTGGTTAATCAGTGTTTTAGATACAAAAAATATAAGTGCCAAGATTGCAATACCCATCAAAATAAGTATAGAAAGGTAATACTTTTTTGGGTGATCGTTAGTAGTCACTCCCGTACTTCCTCCTTAGGTGTGATAGTTTTATTCTACCCTATTCGACAGGAAAAGTGAGCAGAAAAATGTTAAATCTAACATTTTTGTTTAAAAAAGATAATTGAAGTATGAGGTGAAAGGTATTGATCGAAATAGCACAGGAAGAATTAGCTATTGATTGTTTTTTGCTAGCTGGACGTTTGTTAATCCAAAGCGGGGCTGAAACGTATCGAGCAGAAGATACGATGCTAAGAATGGCCAGTTCCCAAGGATTCACAGACGCTCAAAGCTTTGTCACACCAACGGGTATCATTTTTTCAGCGGGTCACAAAAGGCCCACTCGAATTGCACAGATTGCAAGCCGTACAACGGACTTAGAGAAAATTGCAGTAGTCAATGCCATCTCAAGGAGATTGACCTCCGGTGCCCTTACTGTTGGGGACGCGTATGAAGAACTTTTACGTTTAGAGAGGACAAATTTATTCTTCCCTGTTTGGGTGCAGCTGATAGCAGCAGCAACATCTAGCGGATGTTTTTTAATTTTATTCAATGGTAAGTGGGTTGATGTGCCATCAGCTATGGCAATCGGTGCATTTGGCTATTTAATTTATTTGGCTATGCATTCTTTAACAAGAGTGAAGTTCTTTGCAGAGTTTACAGCATCCTTGTTTATCGGCGTAGCAGCCATGCTTGTGTTAAAAGCAGGATTAGGAGCACAGCTTGATAAGATTATTATCGGCTCGGTCATGCCGCTAGTTCCAGGGTTAGCTATTACCAATGCGGTGCGTGATCTAATGGCAGGTCATTTTGTTTCTGGCGTAGCAAAAGGGATGGAAGCACTTTTGACCGCCTTTGCCATCGGAGCCGGCATAGCGCTCACATTGTCATTTTAGGAGATGTTTTGAATGGATTGGGTATATCAAGGAGTGCTAAGTTTTATAGGGACAGCTAGCTTTGGCGTTATTTTTAATGCGCCTAAGAAAACGCTGTTTCACTGTGGGCTTGTCGGCATGTGCGGGTGGTTAATTTATTATGCATTTATGCAAAAGGGTGTCGATGCTGTGTTTGCTTCTTTTGCGGGTGCTTTCTTAATCGCGATTGCTGCCCATTTGTTGTCACGTCGATTTAAAACACCTATGATTGTATTTAGTGTTGCGGGAATTATTCCTCTTGTGCCAGGGGGTCTTGCTTATAATGCTATGCGCTCGATTGTTGAAAATGATTACGTCGAGAGCACGCAATATGGAGCGAAAGTGTTTATTATTGCTGGCGCTATTGTTATGGGGCTCGTATTCGCAGAAGTATTAATGCAGCTAGTGTTCAGAGCCATTCGGAAAAGGAAGGCTAGGATGATTAAAGCAGGTTAATTCCGCATATCTGTTTGTTCTTTAGCTATCACTCATATTTCACATATAATAAAACAGCAATTGAGCCCATTTGAAATGGTCCAATTGCTGTTATTTTTTTAAAACAACTTTTCAATGTCATCTGCATCCATTGGATAACCGACCAAGTAGCCTTGAATCGCATCACAACCATATTCTGCAAGAAGCTCTTTTTGTTCTTCTGTCTCAACACCTTCGGCTAAGACACCCATATGAATGGATTTGCCGAATTGTATCATGCCGTTGACAAGCTTTTGCGTTTTTGGCTGATAAGGCATGGATGATATAAAGGTTTGGTCTATCTTAAATTGAGAGAGCGGCAACATCTGCATGTAGCGGAACGAGGCGTAACCTGTGCCAAAGTCATCAAGAACAAAACGAACACCATCATTATGCAGCTGCTTCATTTGTTTAATAATAGATTTTTCTGCTTCCGCTTCCAATGCAAACTTTTCGGTAATCTCTATTTGCAACAATTCTGCAGGGCAATTTGTGCGTTCTAATATGCTACTTATCTGTTTGGCCATATTTTTATCTCGAAATTCGCGCACAGATAAATTAATGCTGGCCTTAATGTTTAGACCAGATTCTTTCCATTGTGCAGCTTGCATACACACTTGCTCCAACATAAAGGTGCCAATATTATTAATCAACCCTGTCTCTTCCGCGATAGGGATTAGAACATCTGGCGCTACTGTGCCTATTTCTTTATCATCCCAGCGCACAAAAGCTTCCACGGCTATGATTTCTCCTGTATTTAAATCCAGTTGCGGTTGATAAGAAACTTTTAAATCTTGTTGGTTAAGCGCAACGAGCAGCCTTTTCTCGATAATGGACTTCGTATATAAAGCCTTATGATCTGCTGTTGAAAGGCTGCCAATCTGTGCGCCCCCTTCCGCTTGTATTTTCTTTAATGCAGTATAGGATGCTTTCATTAAATGAGAAAATGAAATTTGGTCATTTGGATACTTTGAAATACCGCCGCTAATTGAAATAGGGAATGCCCCATGATTGATATAAATCGGATGCTGTTCTAAATAAGACAGGAACCCTTGAATGAACCATTCACCAAGCGGTGTTAGGACGACAAACTCATCCATACTGACACGTGCAATGACACTGTCTTGAAAATATTTTTTTAAACGTTGAGTAAATTCTTGCAGGGCAATACGGTCTGCTTGGTCATTATAAATTTCTTTCAAAGAGTAGAACTTGTCGATGCTAAAATAAACGAGACTAAAATGATTTCTTTCTTCTATCATCGACTCAACTACTTGCTCAAGACGATTGCGGTTCATTAATCCAGTCTCTTGATCAATATAAGCAAATTTCTCTAGACGTTCCTGTAATTGTTTTTTGTCTGAAATATTATTTTCTAACAAAATATAATGTGATGGGCCTTTTGCATTTTTTAGTGGGATTGCGGTTAAGTCGACCCAATAATGCTGTCCATCCTTTGTAATTTTTTCTGCCTCTCCATGCCACTGATTTCCCATTTCTAGTGTCTTCCAGATATTATTGGCGAATTCTGTTGTTTTTGAATCAGAAGGGAAAAGCTGCCAAAATGATTTACCGAGAATTCTTTTTGGTGTCCATTTGCTTTGCTTTAAAAATAAAGGGTTCGCATAAGTAATCAACCCTTCCTGATCAAGTGCTGCCAACATAAAGGTCGAATCTAAATATTCATGAATGTTAGATATTTCATTGAGCACAAAATCAACGGCTTCTTCTTCGACTAATAAGAATTGGCAATGCACAAAGCTTTCGTCGTTAATCGACAATGTATTAAGAATAAGAGAGATTTGGATAGGGTCTCCCTTTTTCTTTTGCAATAATATGTTATTTAGTTGTATAGGGACTTCTGACTGAAGGATATTTAGCCATCTGTCTTTAAATGTATTGGTATAATCTTTTACTATAAATGGAGGTGGATTGCCTTCCAGCTCTATTTCTGTATAGCCAAACGCTATCTCAGCTCCACGATTCCAAGAGACGATATTTCCTTTTGAATTTAAGATCATCATAGGGCAGGGCGTCTGACGAGTAAGTGGATGTACAGTAGGGTTTACATGCTGGGTTTCTCTCATAAATTATATTTCTCCTTGGAATTTCTATATTTTCTATTATAGTAAATTGAAAGGTATAAGTCATTAGTAACAGGGTATTTAGAGATAAGTATTTTTTTTGTGCCTTCGCATAGGAGAATTAAAATATATATCCCGAAATGTAAGACATTTGGTTTTACTTAAAGGTAAGTGGTTGGTTATAAGGGGGTATAAAAAAGAGTTATGAATAGGTATATTTAACTTACTTATTATACATATATTATTAATAAATTGCTTATTGTGTCGCTTTAAAATGTAAAATCAATTTTATTTCGTAAATCGAACAGTTATGTGATAATAAATAAAAACTCTAGAAAAGAAGGGAGGAGATTAATAGTGAAAACTATTATTGGCTTCATTAAAGCTTATAAAGTGCCGGCTAGCATCGCGCTTTTATTGATGCTCATTGAATTAATGGTTGAGTTGGCACAGCCACTGCTTATTCGGAAAATTATTGATGAAGGAATTGTTGAGAGCGATATACATACCATTTGGTTTTGGGGCACCATTATGCTATTGCTTGCGTTACTTGCCTTTTTTGCTGGGATTATTAATTCCTTTTTCTCGGGGTATGCCGCACAGAATCTTGCATTTGATTTGCGTACAGCTTTGTTCCGTAAAGTTCAATCCTTTAGCATGACAACGTTTTTACGGTTCCCGACTGCTAGCCTTATCACTCGGATGACGAATGATGTCACACAAGTACAGCAAGTATTTTTTATGAGCTTGCGTGTTATGTTGCGGACTCCTTTGGTCGTTATTGGTAGTTTAATTATGGCTTTTTATATCAATCCATCGCTTGCTCTGTATCTTGTTGTAGGTGTACCTTTTTTGCTGATATTCATGTATCTTATGGTGAAAAAAAGCATCAAGCAATTCTCAGCGGTACAAAAGCGTGTAGACAGGATTAATACAATGATTCAAGAAAACCTTCAGGCGATTCGTTTAATTAAAGCCTATTTTAGAGGGAAATATGAAGGGTCACGTTTTGAAAAAGCAGCATTTCTTTTAAAACATGATACATCAAAGGCTTTGCGTTTGATGGAGTATATCCAACCCATTTTATTAATCGTTATGAATATCGCATTACTGGCGGTTTTATGGTTTGGAGCAGGGAAAGTGAGTACTGGACATGCAAAGATTGGTGACTTGGCGGCGATTGTCAATTATACCATGCGCCTAACAGGTTCCTTTTCGATGTTTTCGTTCATTATTATGCTCTTTTCAAGAGCAAAGGCTTCTGCTGATCGCATGGAAGAAATCCTCTTGGCTGAAGACATGCCAAAAGAAAAAATACCATATAACGATGTATTAAAAGAAGATAAGGACGACGTTATTGAATTCAAAAATGTATCTTTCCATTACCCAGGCACAACAACATATGCCTTACAAAATATTTCTTTCACATGCAGAAAGGGCGAAAAAATTGCCATCATGGGTGCAACAGGTTCTGGAAAATCGACTATTTTTCAATTGCTTCTAAAATTCTATGATTGTTCAGAAGGTGAAATCTTTGTGAATGGTCGTAATATTACTGATTGGAAGGCAGAAGAGCTACGTCAATACCTAGGATACGTACCACAGCAATCTTTGTTGTTCACAGGAACAATTGCTGAAAATATGAGGTGGGGCGCAACAACGGCTACGCAGGAAGATATAGAGAAAGCTGCTGTTCAAGCCCAAATCCATACGTCCGTCACACGTTTCCCAAACAAATATCAAACAAGAGTGGGACAAAAAGGCGTCAATCTTTCGGGTGGACAGAAACAGCGTTTATCCATCGCTAGAGCCATTTTACGGAAGTCTCCTATTCTTTTATTCGATGATAGTACAAGTGCTCTCGATGTAAAGACGGAAGCAGCATTATGGGAAGAACTCGACACCATGTCTGCTACGATGCTTGTCATTACTCAAAAAATCCAAACAGCGAAAGGTGCGAATCGTATTCTACTGCTAGACAATGGGGCGGTAGCTGCCTTCGGTACACATCAAGAATTGCTGGGCAGCTCAACGCTCTATAGCAAAATCGTCAGGTCTCAAGCAGAGGGGGAGAAATATAATGATTAAAAATTGGTTTCGGTCCTATATGTATGAGCCTGTTTTAACAAAAGAAGAAATTCAATCCTCCAAAAAGAAAAAAGGTTCAAAAGCGGCCAATTGGCGTAGGACACTAGGCGGCATTTGGAAGCTAGTGGATGAACAGCGCGGGTTGCTGATCTTCGTGCTACTCATGGTCATCGTTAGCTCGATTCTATCGTTGCTCGGCCCCTACTTGATTGGAAAAATCATAGATGATTATCTTGTAGAAAAGAGATACGGCGGACTCAAATCCATCATTGGCATTCTTGTCGCTGTATACGTTGGCTTGTCCCTGTCTCTGTTTTTCCAAAATTATTGGATGATTGGCATCGCCCAACAAACAGTGTATCGCATGCGTACAGGTCTTTTTTCAAAGCTCCAAAGACTGCCAATTTCGTTTTTCGACCAACGGCAGCATGGAGATTTAATGAGCCGGATGACCAATGACATAGATAATATTAGTTCAACGCTTAACAGCACCTTTATTCAAGTATTCTCGAGTACATTGATATTGATAGGTACTGTGGTTGTCATGGTTTCGATGAGCCCGCTCTTAACGCTCCTTACAATGGTGATTATTCCTATCATGTTTGTTTCCACCCGTTTCATTACACGGCGCACGGGTAGACTCTTTAAAAGGCAGCAAGAGGCACTCGGTATGCTGAATGGAATGATCGAAGAAACGATTTCAGGTCAACGTATCGTAAAAGCCTTCTCTCAGGAGGAGCGTGTGATTGAAGACTTTGCAGAAAAATCCAGTGAATTGCGGCGTATTGGCTACTGGGCAAATGTGTATTCTGGAGCGATTCCAAAAGTGATGAATTTCCTGAATAACGCAAGCTTTGCGATCGTGGCTGGCGCCGGTGGTATTCTTGCTTATAATGGATATGTTTCGATTGGTACAATTGTCGTTTTTGCGGAATATGCACGCCAATTTACAAGGCCGTTAAATGATTTAGCCAACCAATTTAACAATATTTTATCTGCGATTGCCGGAGCAGAACGAGTTTTCGTCATTTTGGATGAAGAAGATGAGCAAGATGAAGCAAAGCAACAGCCGTATAAAAAGATTAAGGGGGATGTTCGTTTTAAAGATGTCTCTTTTAAATATAATGCAGAAGAAGAAGCGTACACATTATCGCATATCAATTTTCATGTGAAAGAGGGTCAGACAGCGGCGCTTGTTGGTGCTACCGGGGCAGGGAAGACAACGATTATGCAGCTTCTTGCCCGCTTTTATGACGCTCAAGAAGGCAACATTCTGATAGATGGAGCCCCTATCTCTTCCTTTGCAAGAGAAACGATACGAAGCCAGATGGCATTTGTCCTGCAGGAGCCATTCTTGTTCCAAGCAACCATTATGGAAAACATTCGGTATGGCAATTTGGATGCAACAGATGAGGAGGTAATAGAAGCGGCAAAAAGAGCAAATGCCCATCATTTTATCATGTCTTTACCAGATGGATATAACACAGAATTAGCAATGGATGGCGGCGAAATCAGCCAAGGCCAAAAACAATTGCTTTCAATTGCTAGAGCCCTTGTAGCAGGACCTTCTATACTATTGCTAGATGAGGCAACAAGCAGCATTGATACGGTTACAGAATTAGAAATACAAGAAGCGCTCGAACGGTTGATGGAAGGACGCACAAGTTTCGTCATTGCCCATCGATTAAATACGGTGAAGAAAGCAGATGTTATATTTGTAATGGAGCAAGGACAATTAGTAGAGTCAGGCAGCAGGCAAGAATTAATTCAGAAAAAAGGCATATTTTATCAGATGCTGCAAAACAATAATGAATAGGGGACAAGGAAACTTATGGATATATATGTAATGAGGGCAACTTATCCCGTAGATGATGAGACAATTCAAGAGGTCAAAGATTTACTAGAAGCATCTCAGGAATTAAATAAAGATCTGTCGGTATTAATGAAAGAGGATCTTTGGAAAAACGCTGAATGCAAAGGGTTTATGATACTGGCATATAATGAACAGGACCAATTGCTCGGCGTCTTATGCGCAAGCGATATGTTTGGCTTCAACACATATGAATGGTCAATAGCAGTTCATCCGCAATTCCGGCGAATCGGAATTGGAACAGCCATTTTCCAAGCATTCGCTAATGCCCTTCTTGAAAGAGGTGCGATGGGCGATATGGCAGTTGCTTATCATGAAGAAGCGAGTGCTTTATTTTTAGAAAAACTGGGTTATGACTTTAGTTCGGCAGAAGCAACGCTACAGGCATTGCCCCAATATCATCCAGAAAATTGGAATAGAACGATCCGGCCATATAAAGAAGATGACAAGAATAAGGTCATAGCACTTATGCAAGAGGGCTTTTCAGATTTACCTGAAGAGACGGAAGAGCTGATCTACTATAATACAAATACAGAAGGCCGAATGCTATACATGGTAGATGAGTTGGATGAGAGCGTTGCGACTGTGACGCTGGCAGAAGAAAGAGAAAGTCTTTGGATTACTGCATTTGTAGTCGGAGAAGAACATCAAAAAAGAGGGATAGGCTCTGAAGTCTTGCAATGGGTAAGACATATTGCTTCTGAAAAAGGGATGGGATCTGTCCTTTTAGATGTAGAAGTAGAAAATCAAAACGCACTACGCATTTATCAGAACAATGATTTTACTATCATCCAGCAGATTGATTATTTTGTGAAAAACAATAAGTAAGATAAAATATATTATAAATGTTCTGTAAATTTTAGGTTAAAATTAACACTAAAAAGGGTTAAATGGGATATACTTTAGGTAAGAGTCTTCATAAGATGGACTATCACATGCTTTTAGGGGGTTTTTGGTATGAGGCTACCTGCATTGCGTAAAGCGGAAGGCGGACACAAAAATTTATTAAGCCATGTACTTGGCAAAGTATTGCATTTTAGACCAGTTAAAACTCGCTTAAAAAAGAGCTATTATCCTATTCCTAATCGAAAGTAAACCTGCAAAAAGAAAGCTTGTGAATGAATTAAGGCTACATCTGTATACTCAGATGTAGCCTTATTTTTTAACTTAAGGAACGCTCATTTAACTAAATTAGGCAACTTATTAAATGCAATCTATAGATTAGTCTTCTAATAGTAGATCTTTCTTTTTAGGAGCAACCAAATGTAACTCATGCATAGCGCGTGTAAGTGCCACATATAAAAGCTTACGATCAAGTGCTGTATCATAAAAGGCTTCGTCAATCGCAGCAATGATAACGGCATCGAACTCTAGTCCCTTTGATAAATAACTTGGGACAATAAGTAGCGCATCTGGGTCGATGGCTGATGACTCATCTAGTGTCTGAATATGTAGGCCTTCTTTTGAAAGTACCTTCGCTGCTTTCTTGGCATCCTCCGCCGTTTTGCAAATCAATGCAATGGAGCGATGACCATTACCTCTGATTTCTTCATACAATTTTGCTAGTTGTTTAGGCTCCCATTTATCCATTGGATGGAAAGCGGGCTCTTCTCCATGCCGCACAACAGGTTCAACGAGGGGAAGGTCCTCGTCCATTTGCTGAAGCACTTCGTTGGCAACATTCATAATTTCAATAGTTGTTCGATAGCTCTTTTGCAATGTCTTATAGCTTGCGCGAGGGAAAAGTTCGCGTACAGGGTCCCATTCCGTGAGAGATCGGTAACTGTGAATTCCTTGTGCAAGATCACCGACCATTGTAAACATGTCAGTCTCTAAGCCTTCTTTTAAAGCAGCTAGCTGGAACAAGCTATAATCCTGTACTTCGTCAATGAAGACAACTTTCATTTTCCATTCATCTTTAACGCCTTTAATTCTGGCGTGTAAATAGTACAGCGCAGCAAGGTCTTCCAATGTCCAAGCTTCCTTTTCATGTGCTTTTAAGAATTCCTCCTGCATTTCCTTTGTAAAGCTTGAAGCTAATTCCTGCAGAAGTACTGGGTCTGTTAAAAATGTACGGTAAAGTACTTTAATCTTGTATTTATCAAAGCGTTTCATATAACGAGAAACAACAGTCTTTGCTTCTTTCTCGACCTGAGGCAGTCGCTCATCACGCTCATCAATCCATTTGGTGACAACTTCTTTACGCTTCGCATCATCGCGGATGCCAAAGATGGATCGATCTAATATATCATCGTAGCGTTTTTTTAATGTGTAAATCAGCTGTTTTTTCTTTTGGCGTATATGGTTTTGTAAAACAGAACGAATTTTTGCGAGTCTCTTTTCTATGGGCATATATTGATAGTCTTCTAAAAAAAGTCTGCGTAGGTGTGATGCTTTCATCATGCGGAATTTTTCAATATAAATATCCTCAAATTGGTCTGCTATTTGCCATTCAAGTTTCTTAATATAACGATCCATTATTTCAAGATATTGCATCGTGCCTTTCATTCTTGTAATCCAGCTGTATTCCTCTACACTTTGGATGGCATTCTCCAACTGTTCATTAGCGTTTTGAATTTTAACCTTGATGTTTGTGGCCTTTTGAACATACTCTGCAAAGGTCGTTTGACAAATTTGTCCTACACCAAGCTCTGGCAGTACATCCGCTATATAGTCTATAAATAGACGGTTTGGCGCCAAAATCATTAAATTCTGTGGTTTAAAATGTTCGCCCATTGTATATAAGAAATAAGAAATACGGTGAAGGGCTATCGTAGTTTTTCCACTACCCGCTGCGCCTTGGACAAGAATAGGCTGCTTTAAATGTGCCCGTATGATTTCATTCTGCTCCGCTTGGATGGTCGACACGATTTCTGTTAAGCGTACATCTGCTTTTCCAGCAAGCGCATCCTGTAACAGTTCATCGTTTGTTGTCAGATCAATATCGCGGACATCCAGCAGCTTGCCATTTTCAATTTTGTACTGGCGCTTTGAAAAGAGATGGCCTTTCAATTCTTCATCATTTACCATGTAGGTAAGGTCACCTAAACGTCCATCATAATAAACATTGGCAACAGGTGATCGCCAATCTACAATAATCGGTTCTTGTGAATCTCGGTCAAAGAGAGAGGTCTTACCGATATATAGCTTCTCTGCCGGCTCATTTTCCTTTTGAAAATGAATTCGCGCAAAATAGGGTTTTTGTTTTATCGCTTCGAGTCCTTCTTTTTGGTTTTTCGCCATATCAAAGAACCTCGTATTGGTTAATATATTTTGGTAGCTAAGACTGGAATCGAGATATTCCAAATCGGACATTGCAGAGCGAAGATTTGCTTGGGCAGCTTCAAGCTCACTTTCTGATTCATTTAGTAGCTTCTGCATATAATATTTCGTATAAGAAAGATGTTGTTCTTCTTCGTTGAAATCCGGATGTTTTGCCAAAATAAGGACCCCCTTTTTGCTTAAATAGGTACTGATTATTATATAAGAAAATAACTTTGAGAGAAAAATAATGATATACGGAGGTAAAACAATTGGATATTTTTGCGCATCGTGGCGCTTCGCGCTATTTCCCGGAAAATACCCTTCTAGCTTTTAAAGAAGCAGCGAAGATCCCAATATACGGTGTCGAATTAGATGTTCATCGGACAAAAGATGGCGTGCTAGTCGTACATCACGATGAAAAGATTAATCGAACTTCCAATGGGAAGGGATTTATTCATGAAATGGATTTTGCAGAGCTTCGTAGCTATGACTTTGGTTCATGGAAAGGGGAACAGTTCGCAGGCCAACAAATACCCACTCTCCATGAAGTATTAGACATTTTTCGTGTAACTCATCATATGATAAATATTGAGTTGAAAACAGATGTTTATAGCTACCCCGGTTTAGAAGAAGATGTCCTGCAAACCGTGTTAGAACACGACATGGCGGAGAGAATCATTTATTCATCATTTGATCATGAAATTCTTGAAAAATTGCTTGAAAAAGCAATACCTAATGAGGTAGGCCTTCTATTTTCAAAGGTTTTAATCAACTTAAGTGAATATGGGCAGATGGCAGGGAGTAGTACTCTACATGTTTCTTTGATAGCAGCCAAACGCAATGCAGTGAAAAAGGCGATTGAACTAGGCAATCGCGTTAGAGTTTATACAGTCAACCGAATAGCTGATTATGATTTATTAGAGGATCTAGGTGTTGATGCTATTTTTACCGATGAGCCTGAGAAAATGTACCGCCATGCCTACGAAAAAAAATACCAAACGAAAAAAGAGAGTTCTTACGAGTAAGAGCCCACTCTTTCCGATTACCATTTGGCAATATGTTCTTCTACTGTTCCAAGCATTTGCTGGATCTTCATGCAACGACCATTTTCAAGCCGAATTTGACCGTTATAATAACCGACCATGTGGTGAAGTGAAGATGTCACTAACTTCAAGTCTTTGCTATCTTCCCTTTCAAAAAAAGGTGTAAATGAAAGCTGTACGTCATCAGTAAAACGCGTATGAATTTGCCATGGCTCCATGTAATCTGATTTATTGTAATGGAAGATGACATCCTCATGTATTTTATGCAATTTGCCATCAAGGAAAAATGCGTTTTCTGTCATACCTGTGCCATCTGTCCACAAGCCGCCCAGATTTAATCCGATACGATGTCCTCTGCATTTTTGGGAGGCCATTGCACGGTTCCATGCTGTATTTCGAGGCCATACCCCACGCCCGAAATCTAAGACAGCAAAACAATCTTCTTCATTAAACGTATAACTCTTGCTGTCCAACTTTACATAGCCATTGACAGGAAGTGAGAGGTGTTTAGCTGTTAGATGGAATGTTTGGCGATTCCAAGGCACTACGACGTTTAATGATTCATCCTCTACCTGATGTTTTATAACTAAATCTGCATGCAAAAGGTCACCTTCAAAATTGGGAATCGTTACCGTCATATGCGTTTCGCCATTCGAAAACAATAATTGAAGTTTTAATTCTTCATTATTCAAATGTACTGTTTCTAGCACGCGCTCAGGCATTTTCAGTTTTTTTCCAAGCGGAATGGTCACGATCTTTTCGCAAAAACGCTGTGTTTCATATTCTAAAAAACGAACAGAACAAATCACAGCGTAATCTAAGTGAATAATGGAGGTAGCGAATAAGATGTCATCACCAAATATGTACCAATTATTCCACTTCTTCTTACGCATAAAATGACCCTTCAGATTGCCTAGAATAATAGGTTTTTTGGCATAACCAATCGCCGCAGGGTTGAGGTTGCCTTTTTGATCGCATAGGAGTGTTGCATCCACAATTTCTTTTTCTGCATGCTGAGTCAATTCAAACATCCTTTCAAACGTAAAATCAAGAGTAATAGAAAGCTTACGAGAGTTCTCAAGTAGTAAAGGACAATAAAAACAAGTTGTTTCCAGTATACCAAAAAAGTGTGAGTATCGTCGCCTCTCAAGAAATCATAGAGAGTTTGGATTCATAAAGTTAAATAGGAGGTATATTATATGTATAACAGGCAAGCAGCTGTCGATTATGCAAATACTTGGTGGAATCGTCGGAATCCTGCATTCCCACAATTTAATGATGATTGTTCCAATTTTATTTCTCAATGTTTGTTTGCAGGAGGAGCCCCTATGACAGGTGCTCCTAATCGAGCAAAGGGCTGGTGGGTAAAGAAAGGCAATTGGAGCTATAGCTGGAGTACAGCCAATGCGCTACGTTCTTATGTGGCTTCCTCAAAAAAAGGACTTCAAGGTAAGAGGGTAGATAGTGCCAGTGATTTGAAACTAGGGGATCTCATTTTCATCGATTTTGAAGGCGATGGTGTTATCAACCACTCATTGATTGTAACCAGCATTGTTAATGGCGTGCCTTATGTAAATGCTCATTCTTCGGACAGCTATCATCGACTCTGGACTTATGAGGATTCCAGTGCATACACACCAAACATTAAATACTATTTTTATCAAATTTCAGTCGAATAATCTAGTAGTTGAGCCGTTTCAATATATGCTAGTTTGTGGTAAGTTAAAAAGGAATAATATACATACAAGTATATTAAATTAGAAAAATATACTTAATTGCAATAGAGGAGTGATTATGATGACAGAACAGTCTTTATCGGTTAAGGAAGCAATCCGCAATCGTCGTTCCATAAAACTATTCAATGGCCAGCCGGTAGATCAAGAAGATTTAATGAATATTATTGATACAGCTGTTTGGGCCCCTAACCATGGCAATCGCCAACCATGGCGTTTGGTAGTTTCAATTGGTACAGCTATGGATTCCTTGATGAGTGTGATTCGTGACTTTGCAGTGCCGAATTGGAAGGAACTGACGGAAGAAGAAATCAATAAAAAGATGCTTAAGTTTACAACTCCAGGCGCATATGCTTTTGTGATTGTTCCACAAGATGTACGCCAAAAAGAACGCTATGAAGATTTTGCAGCAGCAAGCGGCTTTATTCAAAATATGCAATTGCTTGCTTGGGATTTAGGTATCGGCGCTTGTTGGAAGACGCCTAATTGGTTAGACAATCCTAAATTCCGAGAAGCATTAGGTGTTAAACCGGAAGAACGGATCATCAGCATGCTCCAATTTGGTTATTTTGATGATATTCCAAAAGAAAAGCCGCGTAAATCGGCTGAAGAAATTGTCACATTTTTTAAATAGAAAAAACCAACGTCTCTCTAGAGAGATGTTGGTTTTTATTTTGAATTATTTTTCTATATTCGCTATCTCTTCAAAATAGTCACTTACTACACGAAGCCCTTTATCAAAGTTATCCAAATGGAAATGTTCATTTGGTGCATGGAAGTTTTCCGTAGACAAGCCGAATCCCATCATAATGACGGGTGTATTTAATATTTCGTCGAATGCCGCAACAATCGGAATCGAACCACCTGCACGTATATACGCAGTTTTGGCATCATACTGTGTTTCATATGAACGGCCAGCTGCTTGAATATATGGATGTTCGAGCGGTGTAATAAATGGTTTACCTTTATCAAATTCTGTAATAGTAGTGTCAACACCTGCAGGCTTGTGTTTTTCAATATGCGCACGTAGCTGTTTAACTATTTCATATGGATCTTGGTCTGGTACTAAACGGCATGTAATCTTCGCACCTGCTGTTGCGGGGATGACTGTTTTAATACCTTCGCCAGAGAATCCACCATATACACCGTTTATTTCTAATGTTGGGCGTGCCCATGTCCGTTCTAGGTAAGTAAAGTCCGTTTCACCAAACAATTCTTTCACGCCAGCTTCCTTCTTCGCGCCTTCTGCATCAAAGTCTAATGCAGCGTAAGCGGCTTTTTCTTCATCTGTAATCGGACGCACCTTATCATAAAAGCCATCGACTTGAATAGTCCCATGTTTGTCATGGAATGATGCAAGAAGTTCCACTAATGCATGAATGGAATTTTGTATGCCACCACCGTAGATGCCGGAATGCAGGTCACCACTTGCTGAGCGCACATCAATTTGGACACCTGTCAATCCACGAAGTGCATAGCAAACCGCTGGACGGCCAGGCGCATAAAGAGCAGTATCTGAGATTAAGACTAAATCAGCGGCCAGCTTCTCTTTATTCGATTCTACAAAGTCTGGGAGATGAACACTTCCGATTTCTTCTTCTCCTTCTATCAGGAATTTCACATTTACAGGAAGCTCGCCTTGTTTCTTTAGAAAGGCTTCGATCACTTTTACATGCATGAATACTTGGCCTTTGTCATCGCTTGAACCGCGGGCATATAGTTTATTCTCGCGGACCTCAGCTTTGAATGGATCACTTTCCCATAATTCTAAAGGATCAACTGGCTGTACATCGTAATGGCCATAAACAAGGATCGTTGGTTTTCCTTCCGCATGTAGCCAATCACCAGTTACAACAGGATGGCCGGCTGTTTCATTAATAGTAATATGCTCTAGCCCAGCTTCTTTCATTAAGTTTCCTAGATAACTAGCACAATCTTTCATATCATTTTTGTGCTCTGATAGAGAACTAATGCTAGGGATTGACAAAAATTGCTTTAACTCCTCAAGGTGTTGTTCGCGATGCTCTGCAAAATAACTATCTAGAACATTTTCTTTTTTCACATGGATCACCCTTTTCTGAATATTCAATACCATGACAATTATAGCATATAAGTGCTTTTATCTAATGAATCAGAAAATGATTGCAACTAAATAATGGTATATTGGGTAATATAAATGTACGAGGATATATAATGGGAGGAATTGTATTGGATTTTTTAGGCTTAATTATTTGTTTGCTTATTTCCTTTTTCTTTTCAGGAAGTGAAACGGCTCTAACAGCGATCAATAAAATAAAAGTCCAGTTGCGTGCGAATCAAGGGGATCGCATGTCTCAAAAATTAAACTTTTTAATTTCACAACCTGATCGAATGATTACGACCATTTTAATTATTAATAATACAGTAAATATTTTAATGCCGACATTGCTGACAATCATTGCTCTAAGGCATGGATGGCAAATATCTGTTGCGACGACTGTCCTAACTATCATCATTATCATTTTCGGCGAGGTCTTGCCGAAAACGATTGCAGTCACTTTTGCGGATCGCCTAGCATATGTGGTAGCGCCTTTTATTGCGCTGTGTGTGAAAATCCTTAGACCGATCACTTGGATTGTGCAAGGCTTTACCAATATGTTCATACGTATTCTCTCTAATGGTGCTGTAACAGAGGCTACATTGACGAAGGAAGAATTTCGTGGAATGGTTGATTTTGCCTCTACTGAAGGCGCATTTGACGAGATTGAATCAGTGCGTTTAAAAGAAGTACTGGATTTTCCTGATAAAGCGGTATCAGATGTATTAGGTACACACCGGACTGATGTTATCGGCTTACCAGTTGAAGCGAAGTTTGAAGAAGTAAGGGACATCTTATTAGAGTATTCCTTTACGCGCTATCCCGTTTATGAAGATAGCATGGATCAGATTGTCGGGTTGTTTTATGCTCAGAAATTTGTGGAGTGGTCTTTAGACCCTAAGCGAAAACTCATGGATTTTATCGACTCCGATCCATTATATGTAGTGTCAACTGTAAGTATTGAGAAGGTTTTTACGCTCATGCTTACTAAAAAGAAACATATGGCAATAGTATTGGATGAATATGGAGGCACATTAGGAATTATTACGAATGAGGATTTAATAGAAGAAATGATTGGATTAGAAATAGAGGATGAATCTGACCAGGAAGAAGAATCTCTCGTTTATAAAATGACCGAAGATGTGCTCATATGTAATGGCCGGTTGGAAATTGAAGAAGCTAATCTCCTTTTTGATGTGGATATCCCGCAAGACCATGAGACAGTAGGTGGGTTTGTTTTGGAATTAAGCTTGCATATTCCAGGACCAGGCGAAGCGTTTAACTATCAGGACCTGCATATTGTGGTCAATGAAGTGGAGGATAATCGGATTACAAAACTCACGATTACGAAAAAGCAGGAGGAATAGTAAAAACGAGTCTCAATTGCACACTAGATCCTGTATTACAAAAAATTTGCCCAAACCTTACACGTTTGTAATGTAAGTGAAAGTTAATCCGATAGAGTGAAAGCTTTGTATTTGCGAAAATATAAATAACAAAGCAACACCAACGGAGGAAATAAAAATGAACACTTTAGAAAATGTCTATGAAGAATATAATCGTTATATATATCATTTATGTTTAAAACTAACTCGCAATAAAGCAGAAGCAGAAGACTTGATGCAAGAAGTTTGGGTGAAAGTAGTACGTTATGAATCATATATGGCTGAAGTGGAACATGTAAAAGCTTGGCTTACAACCATCGCCATGAATACATTCCGCGACCGCTATCGCAAGAATGTACGTCGTAGCAAATATATGATGAGTCAACCTGAAACATTAGACGTACCTGTTTTAGATTTGGTTCCCAATAATGAGCCTTCTACTGAAAAAGTTGTGGAGCAAGGTGTTATCTCTCAAATTGTCCAAGAAAAGATTGATCAATTGGATACGATTTACCGCAACACACTTTTATATTTTTATGTTAACCAGTACTCATTGGTTGAAATCGCAGGATTAATGAAAGTATCCATTGGTACAGTGAAATCACGTCTTTTCCGTGCTAAACAACGTCTAAAAGAAATCTTAATGTCAGATGAATCATCAGCTGAAGCCATCTTGCCAGCATAAAGCTTAAAAAACACCCGATCAAACAAAAGTTGATCGGGTGTTTTATTATCCTAATAAGCATTTGGCGAAGATTTTGCGTAAAGAATGAATTTCTTCTTCTGTGAGCATACCAAACATGCGATCAACAATCGCAGTAATATGATTATGGGCTGTTTCTAAAAGCTGGTGTCCTGTTTCAGTAATCTCAAGCTGAGACGCACGGCGGTCTGTAGTATTTTGCGTTTTAATAATATAGCCTGCTTTGATCAGCTTTGTAGTGAGGACAGTCACACCGCCTGAAGTAACGTGAAGTTTTTCAGCAAGGGTAGATGGACGCAGAGGACCCTCTGCGTCCAGCAAGTCTAATATAAAAATATGGCTCTTAGACAAGCCTATTGAATTTTGGCTATTCCATTCATTCGCCCATTTTCTTTCTAAAGAAGATACAATTTCAAAAAGGGAAGTAATGCTCTCTCTTCTTTTTTCATTCATTATTTTCATCTCCGACATATAGCATTAAATTTCATATGATAAGCGTTGCATTTCATATAGCTCGTATGCACGCACTTTACGTGGGATAAAGCGACGGATGTCCATTTCGTTATAGCCGACTTGAAGCCTTTTTTCATCTATCAGTATAGGGCTGCGCAACATTTTGGGATGGTCTTTTACAATATCATATAGCTCTTGAATCGACAATTGTTCTACATCGCATCGCAGATTTTTAAAATCCTTTGAATTTTTTGAGATGATTTCATCAGTTCCATCTTCTGTCATGCTTAAAATCCGTTTGAACTCAGGAAGTGTTAGTGTCTCAGATGTGATACGTTTTTCAGTATAAGGAATTTCATTTTCCTTCAACCATTTGAGTGCCTTTTTCGATGATGTACAGCTAGTTTGCGTATAAATTGTCACAGTCATAGCATTTCCCGCTTTCTCATTTTTATTATATATATATCTTATCAGTAAGATATATATAAGTCAATGAGATTTGGCAAAAGAATAGGAAAAATTGCGAAAAAATGAGCAAATTCATAAAGTGTTCATAAATTGTATAGGTAACCATTGAAAGGGGAGTTAGAGAAGGATAAGCAAGATGAGTACTGGATGGTTTCTGATTTATTCAACATACCTAATGGGTCTTTCAGAAACAAAATAGGATATATTTGTATATTATTTTTGGAATAATTAATGTATGATAATTCTAACAAATTTCTTTGGAGGAGACAAAAAATCATGATTTCATATACAACCACATGTATTATTTGCAAACAGGATTTTGAGTTAATCGAAGGCACAAAGAAATATAAAGAACGTAAGAAAGATCGAGATAAAAAATTTTGGTGCGACGAATGTGAAGGTAAAATCAACACACAGGCTCGAAAAGGGTTTTTAGAAAGATATTGAAGTACCTATTAAAGCACCTCTTTAGTTTGTTGAGAAGGTGCTTTAAATTAGGCTCAACCAATTAAAAAGGCAAGAGTAACAGGAAATTTGTGAGAAATTGGTTTATTCATGACGATGGATACACAGATAGTCGCTATGGAATTGAAAATCATATCAAAGGCAAAACAAAGGAATTTAAAATATTCTTCAAGCGCAAATTTTTTCAAAGTTTCTTTTATTCGCCGAAAGTTTCATGAGGTTTCACGTATATTAAAACCTTCCATTGCACCTTTAAATATATTATTTGTTGTCAATTTCTCGCCTCCTCTTCTCTTTTCTCCTCTTCCTTTGAATAGCCTCTAACTTTTTGACAATATAAAGTACATAAGTAAATAAAATATCACTTAAGGTTATAAATATTGTTATTAATATTATCCCCAATAAGTTAACTTGGATATTATGCGAAACAGTTGTGAAAACTGCCACGTATAATAAATCCAATACAAAAACTACGATATTTTTGGTGGTTTGGTTATATATATTAGCTTTCATTAAAAATTTTTCAGAGATTATTTGAGCTATTCCAAGTACAACTAAGGCTAATAAAATGAATTTCACTACCAATAATATATTAGAATATATGTTATCTTTCAGAATGGTAACACCGGGAGTATATAACAAAATATAATAAAAGCTTACTAGAATTAATAGTGGTACTGTAAGTGCAAATGCAATTATTATTATCATGCAAATAGTGACTACTATCCCTGTTAGTATTTTATTTTCCTTTTTTGTTTTTTTAGACATTTTATGAAAACTCCTGTATTGCTGTAATCATGTAATTATAACAAAAATTAACACTAAAACCCCGTTCTAAATGAACGGGGTTATGTATAATTGGAGCCTAATATTATTTGGTATGTGTGACTTATTTGACAACACTCATAATAAAACCGTCATAACCTTTGCTACCAACCGTTTGTATAGCAGTGGACTCTAAGCTAGGATTATTTTCCAACAAATCAACGAATTCTCGTACTCCCTGAACCCGTTCATCAGTGCTTTCTACATCAACAACTAAGCCATCTCGTACGACATTATCTGCAATAATGAGCGCCCCTGGATTTGCTAATTCCAAAGCCCACTTCAAGTATTGTGGATTGTTTTGTTTATCGGCATCGATAAAAAATAAATCAAACAAGAGGCCATCTGCTTTTAATTTTGGTAATGTATCGAGAGCTTCTCCTACCAACACTTCTACTTTTTGTTCACATTGTGCATTGCGAATATTTTCTTTTGCTACTTTCGAAAAGTCAGGGTCAACTTCAAGGGTATACACTTTACCGTGCTCAGGAAGCGCGCGTGCGAACCAGATACTGCTATAACCACCGAGTGTACCAATCTCTAATACATTTTTAACTGCTTTTATTTTTGTTAATAAATATAGAAATTTCCCCTGTGCAGGTGACACATCAATTTCTGGAATATCTGCTTCTTTATTTTTTAATAACACTTGTTCAAGAGTTGAATCTGATGGCAGTAATTTATTGCCAAAGTATTCATCTACCTTATTCCATACTTCACTTCTTTCCATATGATCATCCCCATTTGCAAATTTTTCGTCCTAAAATAGTATAACGTTATTCATATTATACAGATATTAGTATAACACAAATGATATTTAATATTAAAAAGTATAACTTATATAAATTGCCATACAGTTATTTAATTAATAACAACCAAAAACAAAAAGACCACCCCTATATTAAGAGGTGGTCTTTTTCTTATTTATTCAAATTAGTATGGTCATACTATTGGTGTCCTTGCGCAAACCATTCGGCTACGTTCCACACTTTTGTTACTAAGCCCTCATAGAATTCAGGTTCATGGCTGACAAGCACGATAGTACCTTTGTATTCTTTCATAGCACGTTTCAATTCTTCTTTTGCAACTACATCTAAGTGGTTAGTTGGTTCGTCAAACAGCATCCAGTTACTTTCTTCCATCATCAGTTTACATAAGCGGACTTTCGCTTGTTCTCCACCACTTAGTTGGTTGAGCGGACGAGAGATGTGCTCGCTTTTAAGTCCTGTTTTTGCAAGCAATGCACGTACTGTTGCTTGTTCTAATGAAGGGTAAGTATTCCAAACATCATCAATCGGTGTAAGAGACCCAGCTTTTACTTCTTGTTCGAAATAAGAAGGGAAGATGAAATCGCCAAGTTCCACTTTACCGCCAAGTGCTGGTATTTTGCCTAGCATGGTTTTTAATAATGTAGACTTACCGATACCATTCATACCTACTAACGCAATTTTTTCGCCACGCTCTACCTGGAAAGTAAGAGGTGGAAGTAGGGGCTTGTCCTTATCATAACCGATCAATAAGTTTTCAGCCTCTACTACATAGCGGCTAGAGCTGCGTGATTCCTTGAAGAAGAACTCAGGTTTTGACGCAGTTTCAGGACGATCGATTCTCTCCATGCGATCCAATTGCTTTTGGCGTGATTTCGCACGGCCGGTTGTAGAAAAACGCGCTTTGTTTTTTGCGATAAATGTTTCTTGTTTTTTAATGAATTCCTGCTGTTTTTCATATGCATCAATATGTTGGCGTTTATTGATTTCTGCAAGCTCTAGGAATTTTTCATAAGTGGCAGTATAGCGTGTCAGTTTCGAGAACTCCAAATGGAAGATGACATCCACAATGCCGTTCATAAATTCTGTATCATGCGAAATTAATAAGAATGCATGTGGATAGTTTTTCAGGTAATTGCTTAGCCACGTAATATGTTCTTCATCTAAATAGTTGGTAGGCTCATCTAGAAGCAATACCTTTGGTTTTTCAAGCAACAGCTTTGCAAGCAATAATTTAGTACGTTGACCACCTGAAAGGGCAGTAACGTCACGTTCTAAGCCAATTGCATCAAGACCAAGACCGCGAGCTACTTCTTCAATCTTCATATCTAATGTATAAAAATCGCCTGCATCTAATGCATCTTGAATAGTAGCCATTTGTTCTAAAAGTTCTTCTAGCTCTTCTGGAGTTGCTTCAGCCATTTTAGCGGCAATCTCATTCATTTCTTCTTCCTTTTTGTATAGTGGAAGGAATGCATCGCGTAATGTGTCACGCATTGTTTTGCCTGGTGTTAATACTGCGTGTTGGTCTAAGTATCCGTAATGTGTGTTTGGCAGCCATTCGACACGTCCTGTATCGTGAATTAGCTCACCTGTTAGTATGCTCATTAATGTGGATTTGCCGACACCATTTGCACCGACAAGGCCTACGTGTTCACCTTCTACAAGGCGGAAAGAAACATCCTTGAAAAGGGTGCGGTCGCCAAATGTATGTCCTAGTTTATCTACTGTTAAGATCATGGTTTATAATTTCCTCCGTTTATGTTGTATATCTATTGAAATGTGGAATCAGCACAGCAAAAAACGCCCAATGCAGGCGCTTTATGCTTCATAAGATTCCAATTTTTTGTTTAGTTCTGCAAGCTGCTGCTCCATATCTGCGAGACGTTGTTCAGCTTTTTCAACCATTTGTGGATATCCTGTAGCTTCAAGCTTTTCAATGTCACCTTGTTGGCGGATATAGTCGCTTTTCAGTTCGGCTATTGTATATAATAGTTCTTCTTTTGTCGCCATATGAAAGCCCCTTTTGCATAAAGTAGTTCTTCTTTTTATTGTATCATATCGCTTGTTTTTTTGGCTTGTTCTTCTGATAAAAAGCCAGGGGAATTTGATGGATCATTTCCAAAGCTTTTAATAAAGGATTGGATATATTGGTTGTTGCGACCTACATCATGGCTCAATTGTTTGCGGATAGCATGTTCACGTCTGCCTTCATGTAAAAGAAACTCCATTACTGCATTTTGCAGGAGGGATTGCTTAATTTTCTTTCCGAGCCCCAAGTTAATAAATCCATTGGCTTCTGTCGGGAAAATATGCTGCATCTCTAGCTCGTCATAGCATACCACAATGCAGGGGATGCCCACTGTCGCTACTTTATATGGCGTGTACTTTGCTCCACAAATCACAATGTCCGCCTCACCTAATAATTCGTATAGTGCATGATCCTTGTGGATAACTTTTATGTTTTTACGACTTAAGGCCATTAGTTTTAATTCATCCACAGCATGGCTGTAGTTGGATTGGACAACGACCGATATTCTAATCGGGATTTGTAGTTGGAGCAAATGCCGTAGCACACGATAGCTTGTATTGTCTGGATCTTTTCCTTCAATAGAGACAACTATATGCGGCTTGTCCGCTGGTTCTTTTGCTTTTTTCTGAACGGCCTGCAACGATTTCGGCACTACATAAGAAGAAGGTCCAACTAAATAATGGGGGAGAAGCTTTTCACGCTTTTCCTGGTAAAGTGTTTGGAAGACGCAATCTGCGGCAGTACCACCCTCTCCAAAATCATCGAAATGAATGATAGTTGGTATGAATGCTTTCAATTCTTCTACAAATGGAACCTCTGTATTTCCACCATCATATATCACTAATTGAGGAGAGAGTTTTTTTAGCTCTGCTACTAACTCTTTCTCAGTTTGATAGCTAATGGGTTTAAAGCCTCTATTGATTAAATATTCGATTGCTTGTTGATCGTGTTTGATCAACAAGTTGGTATTTGATTTATCAAACATTGCAGCAAGCGTTGCAATTCGTTCAATTGGGTATAGGTTCATACACGAAGTTACAGCTCCAACAAAAACAGTCTTTTTCATTGATTCTTCATTATTTTGGTAGTTCATTATATCCCCATCCTTTCAGCGCTCTATTCAACTTATGGGACAGGGAGAGGTAATATGTATAGATTTCTAGTAATTGATGAACTTTTTGAAGAGTGCTAGCTTACGAATTTATTTGTTTAAATGTTGATCATATCCACTTCTAAATAAAAAATGACAAAGAGCGACTTATTCAGCCAAAAGACTGAATTGTTCGCTTTATAGGCATACTACCTTATACTAGGCTGTCGTATTTGTTACAATACCTATAGGAATTTTGAATTGGAGGTAACAACAAATGAAGATTTTGCTTGTCGACGGCACGCTTCTTGGCCGCAAAACAGGTGCCATTTTAGAGCAAGTGGAACAATATATCAAAGAATTGGATGAAGGGCTAGAAGTATCTCAGCTACATCTGGCAGACTTTGAACATCAATTTGTGGATGGACGTCCATTTGATCAATATAATGATGATATGAAAAAACTCGTAAAAACCATTGAGGAAGCAGATGGCTACATTCTGGCTACGCCTATTTTCCAAGGATCTATCCCAGGTGTCTTAAAGAATACATTTGATTTCTTACATCCAAAAGCATTGCGCTATAAACCAGTTTCTATCGTGGCGAACGGTGGGACTTATCAACACCACCTAGTTGTAGAAAACCAACTAAAACCTATTCTTGATTATTTCCGTGCGTTAGTGACACCGAATTACGTATATACACACGGAGATCATTTTGACTCAGAAAACAAAATTATCGATGAGAATGTACACGAACGCCTTCGCGAAATGGCACGTGTTTTCGTCAAATACTGCGAGCTAAGCAAAGATTTACCGAAAGAAACAATTGACCAGCACTAATAAAAAAATCCTTGGCCACTAGGGCCAAGGATTTTTATTTTAATCGAGTTTTAACCCTTTTAATGCCTCTGCTAAAGCATTATTCACAGGTTCATCCTCTTTTTGGTTTTTCAAATATTTTTGGACTGTCCGTTTATCCACTTTTCCTTTGGATTCTTTTTCACGTCTTTGTTTAAAAGTGGATAGTTTTTCACGATATCCACATTTACATGTGAATATCTGTCCTTCACCTTCACCACGTAATTCTAACTTCTTATGACATTGTGGACAACGTGCGTTAGTTACGCGCGCTACATTTTTACGATGTCCACATTCGCGATCTTGGCATACGAGCATTTTACCTTTTTTACCGTTCACTTCAAGCATTGGCTTTCCACAGTCTGGACAAGACTTTGTGGATATATTATCATGCTTGAATTTTTTGTTGCTGCTTTTAATTTCTGAAACGATTTCTTTTGTATGTTGCTTCATTTCATTGATAAATACATCTTTTTTCAGCTTGCCTTTTGCGATGAGCTCTAGTTTTTGCTCCCATTCCGCAGTTGTTTCAGGTGATTTCAATTCTTCGGGTACTAAATCAAGAAGCTGGCGGCCTTTACCTGTGATGTGGATATCTTTTCCGCGTTTTTCGATTAAGAAAGAATTGAATAATTTATCGATAATATCTGCACGTGTAGCTACTGTACCAAGTCCGCCAGTTGTTTTAAGCGTATCTGCGAGCTTTTTGTCATGTGTGTTTAGATATTTCGTTGGATTTTCCATAGCTGAAAGTAATGTCGCCTCAGTAAAACGTGCGGGTGGTTTTGTTTGGCCAGACGTTTGAGAGATTAATTTCACTTGCAGCGTTTCGCCTTTTTCAATGCGTGGCAGGAGTTGTTCTTTAATATCTTCATGAGTCTCATCTTCATCAAAACGGTTTTCATATACTTCTTTCCAACCACTTGAAAGTATAGTTTTCCCTTTGGCAATAAAGTTTTCGTCCTTAATTTTCGCGCGCAATGTTAGCTGTTCATATTCATGGGCTGGAGATAGAACTGCTAGGAATCGTTTGATGACCAAATCATAGATTTTGCGTTCTTTGTCATTCATCGCAGAACGATTAACGTAAGCTTCAGTCGGAATGATTGCATGGTGGTCCGACACTTTTTGATTATCAACAAATGCTTTCGTTGCCTTAATTGGTTTGGTTAAAATCCTATTGGCAATTGTACGATACTCACCAATGCCACAAGCCTTTAGACGTTCAGGCAAAGTAGCAACAATGTCTGTTGAAATATAGCGTGAATCTGTACGAGGATATGTTAACACTTTGTGCTGTTCGTATAGTTTTTGCATGATATTTAATGTTTCTTTTGCGGAATAGCCAAACATTTTATTGGCATCACGTTGAAGCTCTGTTAAATCGTATAACCCAGGGGAGAATGTCTTTTTCGCTTTCTTCTCTACCTCTACAACCGTTGCACTTTGGCTGCCCAGTTTATTCACAATGGCATCTACTTTTTCTTTATTAAAGCTGCGAGAATTGCCTTTTTCGTCTTGCCAAGTCAGTTTTAAGTTATTGGCTGTGCGTGCTTCAATACCGAAATATGTTTGCGGCTTGAAGTTTTTGATCTCATCTTCTCGTGCAGCAACCATTGCTACTACTGGTGTTTGTACACGACCACAATTAAGCTGTGCATTAAATCTGGTCGTCAAGGCACGGCTTGCGTTCAGGCCAATATACCAATCGGCCTCAGATCGGGCAACTGCTGCATGATATAAATGTTCGTAGGCTTTACCGGGTTTTAAATTTTGGAAGCCATCTTTGATTGCTTTATCTGTAACAGAAGAAATCCATAATCGTTTGATCGGCTTACGCACATGTGCTTTTTCAATAATCCAACGTGCGACCAATTCGCCTTCGCGTCCGGCATCTGTTGCGATGATAATTTCATTGACATCATTGCGGTTTAGCTGTGTTTTGACCGTGTTGAATTGCTTACCGGATTGTTTGATGACAGTCAATTTTAGTCGGTCGGGCAGCATTGGTAAATCTTCTAAATTCCACGTTTTATATTTTTTATCGTAAGTTTCTGGATCGGCTAATGTCACAAGATGCCCTAATGCCCATGTGACAATATATCGGTCGCCTTCCAAAAAGCCATTTCCTTTTTTATTGCACTTCAATACATCCGCAATATCTCTTGCGACAGAAGGCTTTTCTGCTAATACTAAGCTTTTTGCCATACTATTCTTCTCCTTTAAACTTGTGTATGGTTACTATAACATAGTTCCAGGATTTGAAATATGGATGAGAACTATTGGTAACTGGAGTTCATTAAATTTGTTCTTAAAAGGAAGGGGGATGAGTGTATGTCTCCTAAAGAATATTCAGATGAAACCTGAAGATATGCTTTGACAGAAGGAGCAAATAAAGAAACGGAAATCAAGAATGTCTATTCCAGAATCTTTGCGACAATTGATAGTATTAGTTCTAATGTAGATGAAAAAAATTAATGAAGTATAGTTTTTAAGAGGAAATAGTTAAGAATAAATGTGAGGAAACATTAAAGGATAGATAAGCCTTGGTGAAATTTCATTCAATTTCTCTTATAAGCAATGCCTTTAGGTGTTGCTTTTTTATAATGTTTAATAAATCATTAGGTAACGTTTATCCCACCAACATCATACGTTTTTATCAAACGACGTTACTTAAAAGAATTTTTTCTTTACCTGCATTCTAAATAATGCCATCTTACCTCTTTCATGCTATATACAAATTTACATTTCTTTTATTTATCTTAAAAATAGTAAATACATAGAATATTATTTGAGAATAATCCTGTTGTACGTTCGTTGTACTTTATGAAAAAGCTTTTTCCATCACATAAGGAGCGGAAATTATGAAAAGTTCATCGTCAAACTTTATCATCAGACTAAAAAAACAGAAAGAAGATGCACTCGATTATATTTTAGAGGTATATATGCCCCTTGTGAAAACAATTGCCTCTAAGATTTTGCACAATATGAGACAACTGGATATCGATGAATGTGTCAATGATGTTTTTTTAACTGTATGGCAAAATGCGCATCAGTTTCAGGGTGATCCACAAGATTTTAAAAAATGGATAGGCATGATAACAAAGTACAAAGCAATTGATCGTTACCGCCAGGCTGAAAAACAACTAGCACTTGAACAATCAGATGATCCACTTGAACAGACTGCAAGCCATTTACAGACAGATTTATCTGTATTAAAAAAAGAAGTGAAAAATGAGCTACTGCTTGCGCTAAGCAAATTAAGTGAAATGGATCGTGACATTTTCATTATGAAATATTACTTAGAGCTTACGAATAATGAAATCGGCGATAATCTTGGTCTTTCGAAGGCAGCGGTGGATAATCGCTTGTATCGAGGTAAGAAAGTATTAGCCACAAACACAAAATTAAAGGAGCTCTTTGTATGAGTAAAAAAGAATGGATGGACATAGATATAGATAACCTTGACCTGTTAGAGGTATCAAATGTCGAAAAAGCGCGCGTCAAACAACATGTATTAAAGAAACGTAAAAAATCAAAGACTTGGCGTAATATTGTCATCGCAGCTGTCATTATGGTTAGCGTTACTGGTGCAACTGGATTTGCATTTCCAACTATTGCAGCCCAAATCCCGTTTATGAATCATGTGATTAGCTATTTCAGCAATGAAGAACAACAGGTGTATAAAAACTTTGATACCTTCTCAACAGAGATGGGGCTTGCCAAGACAAGCAATGGAATTACGGTCATGATTGACAAAGCAGTATATGACGGCACGAATATAACTGTATCCTACGCACTAGAGACTAAGCATGACCTTGGGGATGAGAGGGAAATAACTGCACGTAATTGGTTCCGTGTCGAAGGTGCAGATGGAGGCACTTTTTCTGAAGATGTTAGGAAAATTAGTAATACACGTTATGTATGCATTGCCACATTTACCCCAGACTTTAAAGATAATAGAAAGCCAAATGAAGTCCAAGTTACTTGGAAACCTGAAGCTTTTTATAGTTTTTCTAAGGATCGAGAGTTTAAAGGTGATTGGACTTTTAACTTTTCATTAAATCGCATAGAGGGAGATAAGCTGCTTGTGAATAAAACAGTAAAAAATAAGAACATAGATGTTACATTGAGTTCAATTGTATTTACAGATGTCTCGACCATCATAGCCTATGATCAGATAGTGACAGACGAATTCCTGAAAAAATGGCCAAGTGTAACACCTATGTTTCGAGTAACAGATGACCTGGGGCATGTATATTTGGAGGGCTCTGGCGGTGGTGGAGTTACGAACGATAATGGAAAGACTTTCAAAGGGAGTACCACATTTCAATCAATCCAAAAAGATGCCAACAAATTAATTATTCAACCAATCGCGATTGCGAGTCTTATGTATGGGAACGGCCATAAAAAGATTGAACTGGAACCGATTATTGTAGATTTAAAGAGGTAAAATGGCTTCCTAAATTTTGTTGTACTTTTTGTAATATTGCAGATTGAAGACAAAATGAGGTGGGAATAAAATGAGATTAAAGAGGACGCTTCCTAAAAGGTATTTATTTTTGCGCCTATATATATTGCAAATAGTTATTATAATTTGTTTTACTTCTGGGAAATACAAAGTCATACATTCAATCAATTAGAAGACTTTGGACGATAAAAAGCCAATCGTTTTACTCCATAAAATTTTTTTTACAGGATAATTCCTCCTGTAAAGAGGAAGCCCTTTTGAGGGCTTCTTTTTCTTATAAATGTGTTTGAGGTTAAAGGGTACCTGTCTTAAGGGAAGTGCTAATGGTAGAAGAGTTTTACTTATCTTTCCCCATATACTCTTTAATTTTACGTTCTTCCCACTCTGCACCAAATCTTCCAGAAGAAAATGTTGTTATGCCGTGTATAGCAACCCCAATACCCCAACCTCCAAGCGGATATAAAAACCATAAATGACTTGAATCAGTGATGATGTTTATGAAGAAAAGCATAAGATTAACTAGAATATAAACCGTTAAATGAATGTAAAATGATTTTAAGTTTTCAACCCGCTTTTTAGCCCGCAAATAAATTTCATCATGCTCCACCTTAAAACACCTCCTTAAAATTATTTTCAATTTTTAATTAATTTTACCATACATCTAAATGGTGTTTTGAAGTTATTCACATTATCTTATGTACCGTGATATCCACGTATTATCCTAGAATCAAACTGTAGTGGCGATAGTCGGAGAAGTATAGGCAAATTGATAACTAGGGTGATAGCAAGAAGGAGTCTAATAACTAATGTAGAAATAGTTATAGAGCAGGGGAAGCCGTTTTTAAAATAAATTAATGTTAAATTAGCTAAAACGGAGGTAGGCAAATGATAATAGAAACAAAGCGATTACTCTTAAAACCATATGAACAAGAATTTGCAGATGCTATCTATTCAGTAGTGTCACAGGCGGAAATTGCTGACACAATGATTACCATTCCACATCCGTACCCAAAAGCACTTGTAAATAAGTGGATTGCCTACTTACAACTTAGTGCAAAACAAGGAACAGCTTTTGAATTTGCAGTTTTTTTAAAAGAAGACCCAGAGAAATACATAGGGAATTGCGGGTTGGTCAGTATTTCGAGTAGTCATCAAAAAGCGGAAATTGCCTACTTTGTTGATAAAAATGAGTGGGGTAAAGGTTATGCGACAGAAGTTGCTTCTTTTATGCTCAGTTATGGTTTTGAAGTACTGGGCTTAGAGAGAATATATGGACACTGTATGTCTAGAAATCCTGCTTCTCGGAAGGTGATGGAAAAGGTGGGACTTCAATTCGAAGGAACATTAAGACATGATATTAAAAAAGGTGAAGACTTTGAGGATTTGGATCTATTAGGTATGACAAGGTTTGATTATGAAAAATTAAATGCCAAGGATCATATACACTAGATTCGGATAACTTGGCTAATTTGAAAGAAGAATCTTATTTTTGAAGAATAACATTTTAGAAAATATACATACCTTAAAACAAATGCATGCAGATGGACTTTTAGGCGGGGAAGTGATGCCTGAGGATGTGTTGATTAATGTAGTGAAAGAAGATGAACTACTAGATGTTTTAACTATGGCAATGGCTTTAAACTATCAAAGAAATTCTTATTCGTTGTGGGAATCTGTTGTTAAAGCGTATCAAGATCCTAAAACGAGCTGGATATTTAATCCGATTGTTGTCGCCACAAAAGATATTCATGAGCTTCGTGAAGCATTGCTATTACATCGTGTGGGCTTACAGCCAAACCGCCATCCTGATATTTGGCAACGTGTTGCAAAAGGTATAGTTCATTCATCGGAACAAGGAAACGTCCAAGGGCTAATTGAGTCAGTAGAATTTGACAATTTACTATTAAAAGAAATCATGCAAGGCTCCAGGAAAACAGAATTCCCATACCTTTCTGGACCGAAAATATTTAATTATTGGTTATATGTTTTAGAGTGTTATGCAAAAGTATCCTGGAAGTCACGAGAACTAATCTCTATTGCACCAGATACTCATATTCTAAAAGCCACTGTGAAATTAGGATTATGTACAGAAGAAGTGTTGAATGGAAGTGGAGATGACCGAATAGCTGTGGCAAATGCTTGGATCAAAGCCCTTGCTGGAAGTGGATTAGCTCCTATTGATGTGCATACACCTTTATGGTTATGGAGCCGAGCGGGATTTCCTCTGCTTACTGCAACTTAAATGTGTTAAGAGAGGGGGGAGAACGATGCTCATATTTGCAGATATTTTAATGGTAATAGCAACACTATTAATCTTTTTAAGTGCAGCTTTTTATTTACGATATCTCGAAAAGGTTCGAAAGCAAAAAGGACTTACAACCTTTGAAAGGACCCTATACATATTGATACAGATTGCATATATTCTATTTGCAATTAGCTTGTTGATTAGAGTTTTTAGTTAATTGCTAAGGAATAAAGCTTTTCAAAGCACACCGGTACCAAAATTACTTCCTACTCAATTAGTTCAGATAATTTTTATTATGTGAAAAACTAGCCATTAACGGCATAGGGGGATTTTTTTGTCAAAAGGATTACTTCACCATATAGAGATATACGTTTCGGATTTAAAAAGAACCTCTGTTTTGTGGGGGTGGTTCCTTGGTGAGCTGGGATATAGCACGGTTCAAAAATGGGATGGGGGACAGAGTTGGAAACTAGGGGATACCTACCTTGTTTTTGTACAAACAGAAAAAAGATTCTTAGGGGATCCATATCATAGATGCCATGTGGGATTAAATCATTTAGCATTTCACGCGGAATCAAGGCAACAAGTTGATGAAATGACCGAAAAGTTGAAAGGCAGAGAAGTTACTTTACTATATACTGATCGGCATCCATTTGCTGGGGGTGAAAATCACTACGCTGTTTATTTTGAAGATCCGGACAGAATCAAGGTAGAACTGGTAGCTCCTTAGGAAGCTATATTTCCTTTTTATCAATATACGATGCCTTCCAAAGGGTAAAATGCATTGTCATTGAGGAATCTTTGAAGATACTAAAATTATATTTCAGTAGTCAAGTTAAAACTGAAATTCTACTCACCAATTGATTTATTTTAACTGAATTTTTAAATATGATAGGGGGCGAAGCTATGGTATTACGTTATTACAAATGGGGTAATCAAGACAATCCTGCACTTGTTTTCTTGCATGGACTGGGCTCCTCTGGCTTAAGTTTTGCGGAGCTAGCGAAACTTTTGCAGAATGATTTTTACGTTGTTGCTTTTGATTTACCAGGACATGGTGGAGAAGTTTCCATGGATAATGAGGAAGAGTATTTTCCAACAAGGATGGCTGAACGTCTATGTAATTACATCAACTCCTTGGGTTTAACCCATGTCTATCTTGTTGGCCACTCATGGGGAGCCCACCTTGCACTTTATATGGCTGAATTGTATTCGGGGAAAATCAAAGGACTGGTGTTATTGGATGGCGGTTACTTCCAGCAAGACCCGGCTGGTGTTTCACTTGATCAGCAGCTTATAGATGTAGGAGCTTTCATTGATAGTGCTCGCTTCGCTTCCTGGAATGAATTTCTCGACGCTGAAAGGGCTAACTCTTCACGATGGTCGAAGGAGATTGAGGATGGGTGTATTGCACAAGCTGCTGAAGTTGACGGTGAAATTAGGCTAGCCATATCTCCGTTTACAGCCAAAGCAGTGATGAAAGGAATGCATTTAGAACCAACAGCAGCTATTTTTCCAAAGGTCCAGTCACCAGTACTATTACTGCGTAGTACGATGCCCAAGGAAATAGAAGAAGAACGACATGAGGCAATTGAATATTTGATGAATGAAATTCCCCATGCAGAAGTTCAGGCTATTCCTAATACGAGTCACGAGATATATCGAGATGCACCCGAAATAATTGTTAGCAAATTAAAAGAGTGGTTCTATAGACAAACAAAATCCTGTGCCAATACCTAAACGAATACATATCATTGGTTCCATCGGAAGTGGCAAAACTACCTTGGCCAAGAAGCTATCTGATCAATTAAGCATTCCCTATTTTGAATGGGATAATGTTGTTTGGAAAAGGTTTGACACTGGAGATATTAAACGAAGCAAACAAGAGAGAGACGAATATTTAAGTAAAATAATTGCTACTGACAATTGGATTATTGAAGGGGCCCATCATAAATGGGTATCTTCCTGCTTTCAAAATGCTGATCTAATTTTATTTCTAGACATTAGCCTCCCAATAAGAAGATATAGAATAATCAAAAGGTACTTTAAACAAAAAATAGGCATTGAAAAATCAAATTATAAACCATCTTTAAAAGTATTAAAGGATTTATATAACTACAATACTGTCTTTGACTATAAAAGTAAGCCGGAAATACTTGCTTTGCTTATCCCTTATAAAAATAAGTTAATAACCTTAAAAAGTAATGCTGAAATTTTAAGACACTTCCATTGAAGGTAAGAGAATATAAAATTGTAATTTTCTTTAGTGAAGGGAGAAGAGCTAATGGCAATCTTTGTAGGGATACTAATTACAATCGTAGGGGCTTATGTAGCTTTTTTGCTTAGTACAGGTAAGTCTAAAAAGAGAAAATATATAGTTTGGGGAATTATTCTAATGCTACTCATTTCACCATCCATCTCTTTTGCAATGGGCTTAAGTTTTGCAGTAATCACTAAAAGCGGATGGTCAGCATTAGTGATGCTTTATATATTTCCCATTATTTTTCTAGTTGGTCTTATCCTGTTTTTTGTAGGTTTGTTTGAAAAAAAGGCAATCCATTAAACATTAAAGTCATTATGAAAGGGTGCAATATCATGTTAATTAAACCAAAAAAACTGCAAGTGGGAGATCGAATAGCAACAGTAAGCCCTTCTTGGGGAGGTGCGGGTGAACCAGACCTTAGATGGCGATATGAACAAGGTGTAAAAAGATTAGAAGACATCTTTGGTTTGGAAGTTGTGCCAATGCCAAATAGTTTAAAAGGCGAAGACTATCTTTATAATAATCCGCAAGCTCGTGCGGAAGACTTGATGACGGCATTCAAGGATAAGGATATCAAAGGGATCATTGCAAATATTGGCGGTGATGATAGTATCCGCTTGTTACCCTATATCGATTTCGACGTTATTCGTGAGAATCCGAAAATATTTATGGGTTACTCCGATGTAACCATTTCACATTTATTCTGCCATAAAGCTGGGCTTTCCTCTTTTTATGGTCCAGCCATTCTAACCGATTTTGCAGAAAATGTGGAGATGGATTCATATACAATTGAATCGGTGAATCGAACGCTCTTTTCAAATGAAGTAATTGGTGAAATACTTCCGGCGAATGAATGGACGAGTGAATATGTAGAGTGGGCAGAAGGAAATAAAACACGCCGGCGAGTCATGCAGAAAAATGCAGGAGTTGAAGTTCTTCAAGGTTCTGGAATAGCGCAAGGACGTTTGATAGGAGGCTGCATTGAAGTACTTGAATTTGTAAAAGGGACAGAACTCTGGCCAGAAGAAAAGTATTGGGAGAATAGCATCCTTTTCTTTGAAACCTCTGAAGAAAAGCCAGCGCCGGATCTTATTAAATATTGGTTGCGCAACTATGCTGCCCAAGGCATTTTACAAAAGAGTAAAGGAATTATCTTTGGGAAACCTCAAGATGAAAAATATTACGATGAATATAAAGAGGCTATTCAATTAGCTATGAAGGAATTTAATCTAGAAGATTTGCCGATTCTCTATAATTTAAATTTTGGTCATACGGAACCAAAGTTTATTTTGCCATATGGTGCATTGGCAGAGATAAATTGCGATAAAGGAACCTTTACCATTTTGGAAAGTGGTGTAGAATAATTTAGGAAGCATGCATTGAGATTTCGAATGCATGCCTTTTGATATTTTTTTGCTAGTTTTTAGTATTTTCTTTTGAACAGTTTTGGATATTCAATTACCAACCCATCTTTACCAACCTGAATAGTAGATTGAAATGAAGAGCTTCTATAATCAAACATTTGATAGTCTTTTTCTTCCTTGATTAGAGTATATACTTGTTCAACTTTTTTAAGAGTCAATTCTGGAACCTTGATATAAACCATTAGGAAACTCTGAGGTTTATTTAAGCGCCAATCCACTCTATTTATTGGTAATGAATTTGTAAACGGTGTACAAGATATATCAATATCAATTGCTCCAGAGAGTTCAGGGATTTCGTTCCCATGTTCGTCAAACCATTGATGATTTTGATTACTTTCAAGATAAAGAGATTTACCAAGGTTTAATAAATCGATCTTCACATTTTTTGTAAACCAATTAGTTAATTCAATTTTATATTCTATTTTTAAGGGAGTATCATTTTCAATTGATATAATTGAACTTTTTGCTATGGAAGTATCTTCTGATGATTTTACCTCTAAGAATTCAGAACCAGCAGATTTTTTATTTTCCCAAATTGCGATTTGTTTCATTATATCCATCCTCCTCATTCGAATATCCACTTGTTTACAATGGTATTTTTCCGATCCTTATGTATACGCGGAGGAATCGACCCCGCTCCGGAAAGCTAACAGTCTTATTTATTCCTTTTATCTTGCTCTAATAGTTCAATTATTCTATCTAGTTTTTGCTCCACTTTTATATTGTTTTCTGCTCTTTTTCTTTGAGTAGCAGACATTTTTCTAAAGAAGAGTGTAATTGATACAAAAAATAGGATTATTAGAACAATAATAATCAACGTAGATACAACGTCACCGATGTTTACTATGCTCATGGTTGTTACCTCTTTCGTTATTATTCAATCGTATCTGACCCATATATTTCATAGTTACCGAGCCTGTTTCAGTTTGAAAATAATCTTTTTAAGCTTGATTCCCTTTAATATAGGTTTTTATTGCTGGAGGGGTATATGAATGAAACTTTTCAATTAGTTTTGCTGGAGATGTATCATTCAAAAGCATTGATAAGTATTTTTCTTGAAGAAATTGTTGTTCATTCATGTGGTTAAAGAAATTAATTAATTGATCATAATAATGATCTATATTTAAAATCCCGCAAGGTTTTTGGTGTAGACCTAACTGTCCCCATGTAAATACCTCAAAAAATTCTTCCATCGTTCCCGGGCCTCCAGGTAATGCGATGAATCCATCTGCTAAATCTGACATTTTTGTTTTTCTTTCATGCATGGAATCTACCACAATCAATTCTGTTAAATGTTTATGAGAAATCTCTCTTTCTTCTAGCATTTTGGGAATAACACCAATAACCTGGCCGCCTGCTTCTAATACTGTATCTGCCACTGTACCCATAATACCTACACTAGCTCCGCCGTATACGAGTGTAATATTTTGTTCAGCTAATTCTTTTCCTAAAGCAATGGCTCCTTCTTTGTAAGTAGGTAAAGCACCCATACTAGAACCGCAAAATACTGCTACACTTTTCATAAGTTTCCTCAATTCTGCAAGTTTTTATTATACAATTGTAATTATAGGGAATATTTGAGATTGAACCAAGGGGGATTATAGTATGGATGTGAATGAATTTCAGCAATGGATTAACGATTATTATGAAGAGCGAGGATGGTCACAATTAGATATATTCATCCGTATTGGATTCTTAGCGGAGGAAACGGGAGAGGTTGCCCGAGCAATCAGAGCTCTTGAAATTGGACGCGATCGACCAGATGAAACTGAAAATACATATATTGAAAAGAAGCAGGAGCTTGTAAGTGAATTAGGTGATGTATTGGGAAATATCACTGATATAGCGAATAAATATGATATTAAGCTAGAAGATATCTTTAAAGTGCATCAGGCAAAGTTAGATGACAGGTATAGGGTCAAAAAGTAAACGAGTAATAGTGATCTAAAGAGCCTTGCTACGTATGGATTGTAGCAAGGCCTAATTTATTTTTCATTAATAAACTGTTTGGTTAACTACTATCCTTTTACAGCATGAAAGATAAAAGATTTGGTGTCTGATGTGGCTTCGGTAAACGCCCAATCTCCATAAACATGGATTTGCGTAAATCCAACTTGTTGTAATGATTCTTGTATTTCGTCTTGAGTTCGAAATATTGATTGCATTTTTTTCTGAATGACAACTTCATTTGTACGTGCGTTTTTTATAGTCTCATAAAAAGTAAATATATCGCCTACAAATCCATCGTATTCCGTCCAAATTTCTAGTGGTTCATTGTTCACCGGATTTGTTGCAAGATCAGGTGTCATATCTTCCTGCCACTGTTCCCACTCTTTGGCTAATGGATTACGTGTATCAAAAATAAAATGTCCACCAGGTTTTAAGGCTCGATATGCATCAGAAATGACATTTTGCCAACTGTCATCTGTAAGAAATACTTGCGCCACATTGGCTGTCATGATGACAGCATCAAAAGCATTTGGTTGTAAATTGGAGCTATCCCCAACAATCCAGGTCACTTCCTCTGGATACTCTTTCGCTTTGGCATATTCGATTGCTTCTTCATTCGGATCAATCGCTGTAATATGATAGCCTGACTCTGAAAAATGGGTTGTTAATCTCCCAGTTCCACAACCCAAATCTGCTATGTATTTCACATTCAATTTCTTCAACAGGGCTAAGAAGAATTCATTGTCTTTCCCACAGCCACTAAGTTGGTCATATACTAACGGAATCATGAATCTACCCACTTTCTACATCATGTTTATTTTAGCCATGATATCAAGAGTCTCGTTGTCCACCTCGGCCAAATTTTAAATCCTTTATTTTAATTTTCGTTAAAAACGGCACCTTCGTTTCAGATATAATAATCGCCCCTAAAATAAGAATTGCACCAAACGCCATTTTAATGGTCAAGACTTCATGCAAAATGAGTACGGAAAAGACCATGCCCCAAAAAGATTCTGTTGAAAGGATGATGGCGGCTTTTGTATCTGTGGTGAACTTCTGGGCAACTGTTTGAAGCAAAAAGGCAGCGCTTGTAGAAAAAATACCCAAATATAAAATAGAGAGTGTTCCGCCCATTTCAACCGTGTGGAAACTTTCCCCTTTGAAAAAGACAACAGCAAAACCAATAAGGGCAGCAGTCGTCATTTGGACTAATGTCAAAAGAATTGGATCGGCATCCTTTACAAATTTGGCTGTATAAAAAATATGGAAGGCAAAACCAACTGCACAGGCTAGTGTTAATAAATCCCCGATATTGATAGAAGAGGACAATTTCAGCGAGAGAACGCCGATACCGATAATGGCAAGGAACGCCCCAATGAGTTCGAAGTAGTCCATCTTTCTTTTATACAGAAGTAAGCCGATAAACGGTACAATGACGACATTCACCGCTGTTAAAAAAGCATTTTTAGAGGGGGTGGTAAACTGTAGACCGACTGTCTGAAGCGCGAAAGCCAAGTATAAGAAAGTCCCCAATATTGCTCCTTTGAAAATTGTTCCTCTGTTTATTCCTTTTAACTTTTTATAAAAAACAATGCCTAATATGACTGCTCCTATGAAAAAGCGAATCGCCAATATCTGATACGGCGTAAAATGCTCCAAGGCGATGGCACTCGCCACAAAGCCGCTTCCCCAGATAATCGCTGTAATCGTCAGAGCGAGTTCTCCTATGTATTTGCGCATTACTTCCCACCTTCTTTAATATTGATAGCACTAAACATATCAGAAAATAAAGAGTATTGCTATAATGATTGGTAGAAAAGTTGCCAGGAGGACGAGATGAGCACATCAACAAAAAGAGAAAAATATAAAATGGAAGAATGGTCGATCAAACAAATTCAAGAAGCTTTGCAGAATGGGGAATTGACGGTTGTAGAGTTAGTGGAATGGTATATAGAGCGAATTAAACAGTTTGATAGCAGCGGTCCTGCAATTAATTCAGTCCTCAACATAAATCCAGATGCATTAAACATAGCTGCTGATATGGATAAGGCAATGGGATCGGGGGAACAAGGCCCTCTTTTTGGAGTTCCTATTCTTTTAAAAGACAATATTGAAACAAAGGATCCGATGCCCACTACAGCAGGTGCCATAGCATTAAAGGATAACTATGCGAAGAAGGACTCCTGGGTAGCGAAAAGACTTCGAGAAGCAGGTGCGATCATATTAGGGAAAACCAATATGAGCGAGTGGGCATACTTTATGTCTACTAAGGCACCTAGCGGCTACAGTGGAGTGGGTGGACAGGTTAAAAATCCTTATGGGCCGGAGAATTTCGAGGCTGGATCTGTAGGCGGCTCAAGCTCTGGCTCTGGTGCAAGTATCGCCTCTAATTTTGCGGTGGTTAGTATTGGAACGGAGACATGTGGTTCCATTCTGAATCCATCGAGTTTGAATTCCATTGTGGGTATCAAACCAACAGTCGGACTAATTAGCCGAGGGGGGATTATTCCACTCGCCCTTAGCCAAGATACAGCTGGTCCTATGGCAAGGACGGTAAGAGATGCAGCTATTACATTAGGTGTGTTAACGGGTGTTGATCCAACTGATCCTATCACAGCAACAAGTGAAGGTAAGGCACTTCAGGATTATACAAAGCATCTCAAGATGGACGGTTTAAAAGGAGCTACAATTGGTGTTGATCCTCGCTTTTTGGATAGGCACGATGAAGAAACGACAGAGCTAAAAGAAATGTTGAATATAGCATTGGATGAATTGCGAAACCTAGGCGCTGTTATAAAGGAAGTGGAGGTCCCTGAACATAATCTCCGTTCCGATGTCCTGTCCTACGAATTCAAGCATCAAGTGAATCAGTATTTAAAGACAACCTCAGATTCTGTATCAGTGAAAACGCTAAAAGACATTATTGCCTTTAATGAAGAAGACCCTGATAACAGGATGAAGTATGGCCAAGATTTATTGATTGAGTCAGAGGGAAGAAGCGAGAGTCTAGAAAATCCAGTTTATCTGAAGCAACGCTCAGATGATGTGAAATTATCAGGAGAACTTGGCATTGATAAGGTAATGGAAGAGAATGGTTTAGATGCTCTGTTATTTTTAAGTGACTCTGGCGATGAATTGCCTGCCAAAGCGGGTTATCCTTCTATCACAGTTCCTGCGGGTTACACAAAAACCGGGCTTCCTGTAGGTTTGACGTTCTCAGGCTTGGCATATAGTGAACCAAAGCTAATCGAATTAGCCTATTCCTACGAACAACAGACGAAGAGGCGCGTACCACCAAAGTTTTAAATGAGAAGGTCATGAGTGGATATTATTCAGGGGAGGAGAATGATGAAAAAGAACTTTTTCCTGCAGCTAACGAGTGTTATGCTTTTGCTCACATTATTTGCTTGTTCTTCAAATGAAGTAAAGGAAACAAAGGAAGTCAAAGTACAAGAAATGGTTAGCTTTTCAAAGGAAAAACAAAACACCTTAAAAGTAATTTCTGATTCTCCGAAAGTGAAAGTTATTGTGAATGCTATCCGCCAAGCAAAAAAACAAAAGGGAATTGTCGATATAACAGACCCACAATATAGATTGGATACTGATCAAGACAGTTACTACTTGTGGTTCAATGAGAATGGCTCTGTCATCATAATGAATGATAAGGATAAAAATACGATTTTTAAAATAGCGGACGCGAAAGATTTGGAAAATGTCATAAAGTGAAACGTCTACTGCATGATGAGAAAAATGAATCTAGAACAAAAGATTAATCTAGACGTTTTTATGGTTTTCAAGAAGGAATGAAGCATAATGAAAGAATATTTACTACACGAAAATGGGATATCATTATTTTTATCTTTGATTATGTTACTGGTTATGTAAGCTCAGTTATCTTTATTGGAGGGCCAGCGACTTACTCAGGGCCAATAGGAGTTTTAATAGGGTTCCTTTTATTCCAAAGATTGAAGTACAAGAAATATTACAAATCCAAAAAATATTAATCAGTATATAGTTTGCCCTTAATCTCCGAGATTAAGGGCTTCTTTATGTTGACGGAAGTATACAGGTGAAATAGATGGAGATGTAGAATTATATAATTGGCTATAAAATATAATGTGAGCAGAGTGTGTTTTAGAAAAGTACTGTGAGCGGAGCTAAAGCTTTAATCTAACTTGTGATTATCTTCAATAAGATTTTCCGTTGTTGTGCACAATCCTTGAATAAGGATAAGCACTTAATTCATTTAAGGGCAATTAAAAGAAACATGTTGTGGAAGTAGAAATTTAATGGAGAGGGAGATTCGTGTGTCGGAAAGCGTTATTTCTAGAGCGGACATTCGTGGGACTGCTTCGGGGGTTATGTTTATGGCCTTTTTCGGGACAGTTTGGGCGGACGTTGGTATTGGAGGTTTGCAGGGCTTAGGTTCTATTTGGTTACTAATTCTTGCAATATTTATCGGTGCTACTTTATTTTTCTCGGGGATTGCATTGATTAGGAGTTCCCGAAACTTGGATAGTACAAATACCCATGGTTCTAAGAATGCCAATGTCAACAAGTGGTTTAATATTGTTTTTGCTACAGAATTTTTGTTGATTATTATTGCGGCTATCATTTGCAATACTGTTGGACATTTCGATTGGTTTTTTCCGATTATGGCTATAATTGTTGGGGTACACTTCTTTCCTCTTGCTTACCTTTTCAAAGTCAAGGCTTATTATGTTACAGGAACGCTCCTTTGTCTGCTTCCGATTGTGACACTACTCTTTGTGCCATTGAGGTCCAGTCTTGGACAGCATCAGATTAACACATGGTGGACATTGGTTGGCTTGGGTTCTATGTTGATATTATGGATAACCAGCCTTGTGATTTTGTCCGTGGGTAGGAGATTACTTAGGATGGCACGAGACCAATAATATTGTTACACACTGGGCGTTTTAGGTGAACATACAGAAACTTTGTTGCTGTTGTGGTTTTAGTTGTTACACTTTATTCCTCCAGAATCTAGTTTCAAATACTGAGACTATCGGTTTTCTATCGAGGTTGCAAGTTTAATTTGAAATAGTGGAAAAATATTCTGAGCCCCATTCGTCTATTTCCACTTTTCTGATATATTAATAGATGAAGATAAAAAAAGCTCTTATTTGTAAGCATATTCGACAATAGAGTTAGGATAAAAAGGGGAGGTTGTCGCCATGCATGTTTCGTCACTTCTGGAAAAACAGTATACGGATATAGAAAACCGCAAGAGGGCGCTTCGCCATAAAACAGCGGATGAGACTTACCGGAGGAACGCTCAATATCATAAGCCGAGACCATCTATTGAAACGTTGCTGAATTTATTGACGGGAAAGACAGATCAGGAGCACAATGAAGAGTATACTGCTTCTGCCCGCAACCAAAAGGGCAAAGACATAGGAAAGAATAGCATCTGGCGCATACATAATGATCCTGTTACTCAAATAACGAATACATCTCTCAAGGAGTCTACATTTGAGCAAGCACCATCAAAGCAGCACATAAGGGAAAAAGCAATTTCGCGTTATACTTTTCAAACCAGCATGGCCAGACAAGGTTTTCAATTTGCTGAACCAACCATCTACATGTTCATTTAGGAGGGGAGAATGCTAATGGCAAAACATAAGATACAAAAAACAAATGCCGTCCGTTTGTTGGATGGTCAAAAAATCCCTTATACATTGAAGGAATATGAAGTGGAAGACGGGAAGATTGACGGCGTAGCAGTGGCGCATAAGATTGGGCAGGCAGAGGAGAGTGTATATAAAACGCTTGTTGCAACAAGCGGCAAAGGCAATCTCTATGTTTTTGTCATCCCTGTAGCTTCTGAGCTGAATCTAAAGAAGTCAGCAAAAGCGGTTGGCGAAAAGAAAATAGAGATGCTGCCTGTGAAAGAGCTTCTGCCGAATACAGGTTATATCAGAGGAGGCTGTTCGCCGATTGGTATGAAAAAGCAGTATCCTACATGGATTGATGACGCAGCAGAAAAACTAGATGAAATATTTGTTTCAGCCGGGAAGATTGGTATGCAAATTTGCTTGTCGCCGGAAAGTCTAGCAAAAGCGGCACATGCAAAATTCACATCTCTAGTTTAAAATAGAAGTAATGAATGAAGGAAGGCATGTTCATGCATGGCTTTCTTTTTCTAATGGTGAAAGAAGGGATGAAGTGAAGAAAGTAAATACGTGGCGTTTGCTGTTCTTTTTCGCTGGCCTAATGGTTATAGGGCTGGGGATTGCACTGACAGTAAAAGGCCAGCGTTTTGGCGTCGGTTCATGGGATGTGCTGCATATTGGCCTGTATCAACAGTTTGGTTTATCAATTGGTACATGGTCGGAAATAATCGGCATTCTCATCGTGACACTATCCTCGATTGGTATTAGGCGATGGCCGCATATAGGCACATTCCTTAATATGATTGTGGTCGGGCTCTTCCTTGATTTCTTCAACTGGCTTTTGCCAGATCCGCATCACTTCGCTTTTCAATTAATGGATTTTATTCTCGGTACCATTCTCATCGCTATCGGTTGTGGCCTGTATATACCGGCCCATTTTGGGGCAGGGCCACGAGATACCGTGATGCTGTTGCTTGTTGAAAAACTCGACTGGAGCATTACTTCGGCACGTACCTTCATGGAATTCACTGTAGCAGTCGTCGGCTACTTCCTTGGTGGACCTGTCGGCGTTGGTACGGTTGTAATGGTCTTCGCACTAGGGCCCATCATCCAGGTAGCACTTCGGTATAGCGAGAAGGCTTTGAAAAAATGTATGAAAATAGATGACGGTAAACATAAGCAAGTAGAAAAAGAAATCATAGAGCAGTAGTGGCTGGCATAGAAATGCAAAACTAAAAATAGTTATGCTACAATACGATATAGATAAGCAGGAAAGGGATGAGGACTTTGTCACACGTACTTAATACATTCTTAAACGAAAATTTACAACAGCTTCGCGACCAAGGATTATACAACGAAATCGATGCCGTTGAAGGCGCGAATGGTCCAGTAATCCAAGTTAAAGGAAAAGAATTAGTTAACTTGTCTTCCAATAACTATCTTGGATTAGCGACAAATCCTGAATTAAAAGAAGTTGCCAAAAAGGCAATTGATAAATACGGCGTAGGTGCAGGTGCTGTGCGTACAATTAACGGTACGCTTGATTTGCATGTGAAGTTAGAAGAAAAATTGGCTGAATTTAAAGGAACAGAAGCGGCGATTTCCTATCAATCAGGCTTTAACTGTAATATGGCTGCAATTTCAGCTGTTATGGATAAAAATGATGCCATTCTTTCAGACCAACTAAACCATGCGTCTATTATTGATGGCTGCCGCCTATCAAAAGCGAAAATTATTGCATTCAACCATTCTGATATGGAAGATCTTCGCCAAAAAGCGAAAGAAGCGAAAGAATCAGGCCTATATAACAAAATTATGGTCATCACAGATGGCGTCTTCTCAATGGACGGTGATGTGGCAAAATTGCCTGAAATCGTAGAAATCGCAAAAGAATTTGATCTGATTACATATGTGGATGATGCACATGGTTCAGGTGTAATGGGCAAAGGGAAAGGAACAGTTAAACATTTTGGACTTCAAAATGAGATTGACTTCCAAATCGGTACATTATCTAAAGCAATCGGTGTTGTCGGCGGTTATGTAGCTGGTAAGAAGAACTTAATCGACTGGTTAAAAGTCCGTTCACGTCCATTCTTATTCTCTACAGCATTACCACCAGGTGACGTAGCTGCTATCACACGTGCAGTTCAAATGCTGATGGACTCTACAGAACTTCATGACAAGCTTTGGGAAAATGGCGATTACTTAAAAGCCGGTCTGAAAAAATTAGGCTTTAATATCGGTCATTCAGAAACACCAATTACGCCATGCATTATCGGCGATGAAAAATTAACACAAACATTCTCAGCTCGTCTTCTTGAAGAAGGCGTCTATGCGAAATCGATTGTGTTCCCAACCGTTCCAAAAGGCACTGGCCGTGTACGCAATATGCCAACAGCTGCCCATACAAAAGAAATGCTTGATAAAGCGCTAGCGATTTACGAAAAAGTCGGTAAAGAGCTTGGTGTTATTTCTTAATATCCTAAAATCTCGCCATTATGGCGGGATTTTTTTATGTTAAAGGACTTTCTAGTATCTCGTTTTTATATACTTTTTGATTCAGAAAAGATAGAATAATATGTAGATTTTTCGGAATTGAAAGTTTACTATGGGAGCGGAAAGTTCAAACGGAGGTGCGCAAACATGAAGATAGGATGCATTCAGTTAAATGTAGCATTTGGTGATGTGGAAAAGAACTTTAAAAGAGCTGAACAGTTCATTCGCGAAAGTGCTAGTAAAGGAGCCAAGCTTGTTGTCTTGCCTGAAATGTGGAATACAGGTTATGCGCTGAAAAAGTTGAATGAATTAGCGGATGATCATGGTGAAAGAACTAAGAACTTCTTGCAAAATTTAGCCACAGAACTTCACATCGATATTGTCGGCGGTTCTGTGGCAACAAAGAGAGATAATCATTTCTACAATACGATGTATGTTGTCGATAAAGAGGGCAAACTAGTAGGAGAGTATGATAAAGTCCATCTTTTCAGCCTCATGGATGAACATTTGCATTTATCCTCAGGAAGCGAAAAGAACAACTTTGCTTTAGGCGACTTGCAGGCGGCGGGCGTTATTTGCTATGACATCCGTTTTCCAGAATGGTTGCGCCTTCATACATTAAATGGGGCAAAAGTGTTGTTCGTGGTAGCACAATGGCCGACGCCAAGAATTGATCATTGGAAATTGTTACTCCAAGCAAGAGCTATTGAAAATCAATGCTTTGTTATAGCTGTCAATCGAATTAGCAACAAGAAAGAAAATTTCAACGGCCAGTCCATGATTATTGGGCCTTGGGGTGAAGTATTGTGGACGGGAAATGAGGATGAAGAGCTTGCTGTTATTGACGTGGACTTATCTAATGTCGATGAAGTGCGAGGACAAATCCCTGTCTATGATGACCGGCGCCCTGATTTATATAAAGATATTCTGGTGTAAGTTCAAGTGAGAGAAGCTATTTCTCTCGCTTTTTACTTTATTGTTCGAACCTGCCTCTTTGGATATAAACGTATATCCATCCCCTCACCGAATATAATATATTCACAAACCCTTTCTACATTCCTCTCGTTGTTTTTATCCCGCATTAACGGGCAGTAAGACCCCCACTTCAAAACTGCAGTATGTAAAGGAGAAGTTTAGTGGGGGGTAACTGCCCGTAAAAGCCCGATTGGTTCAACTAACCTTCAGTGGGGATAAAAAACCCCCACTGAATGAAGTTTCACTTTATATGGAAAATAAAACGTTACATTTTGGTAAATGCTCTTTATGACTTGTCATCTCACTTGTCTCATTTTAGAATTAGAACAAATGTTCTTTATTGAATGGAGGGAGTTCGCTGTGCTGTATGAAAATATGCCAAATAGATCGATTATGTGTATAGATATGCGTTGTTTTTATGCGAGCTGCATGGCGACACTCGCTGGTTTGAATGTGCTGAACGAAGCGGTTGCCGTTGTTGGTAATCTGGAGCAGCAAAGCAGTATCGTGCTTTCTGCATCTCCCATGGCGAAAAAACGTTTCCAAATAAAAACGGGCACTCGGTTATTTGAAATTCCGAAGCACCCCGATATCCATGTGTTTGAAGCAAAGATGGAGTACTTTGTGCGCATGTCTGTTGAAATCACTAAATTATTTACGAGCTATGTACCGAGCGAAGCGATTCATGTTTACAGTATTGATGAAAGCTTTATTGACTTAACAGGCACGGAGAAGCTATGGGGTGATCCAGAACGAACAGCGCGTGCCATCCAGAATGAACTTTACAAGCAATTCGAAATTCCAAGCACTGTCGGTATGGGACCTAACATGCTTCTAGCAAAGCTTGCACTCGATTTAGAAGCGAAAAAAACAGGTTTTGCAAAATGGGACTTTGAGGATGTTGAGAAAAAGCTATGGCCTGTTATGCCGCTATCTGAAATGTGGGGAATTGGACGCCGCACCGAACGAACGCTAAACCACATGGGTATTTTTTCAGTGGGCGATTTAGCAAATGCTGATTTATCTGCACTCGAAGAGAAGTTCGGCATTATGGGCAACCAGCTTTACCACCATGCATGGGGGATTGATTTATCTACCGTAGGAGAAGCACCAATTGTTGAAGGCCAAATCAGTTTCGGCAAAAGCCAGATATTAAAACGCGATTACCATACGAAAAAGGAAATCTTCATCGTGCTGCTTGAGATGTGTGAGGATGTAGCAAGGCGGGCAAGGGAAGCTTATAAAGTGGGCCGCACCATTACATTGGGCATATCGTATAGCCGCGATGCTTTTGGCGGAGGCTTCCAACGCGCAAAAACAATTGATGAAGCGACCAATGATACAATGGCGATTTATCGTGTATGTCTGCAGCTTTTTGAAGAGCATTACAACGAACGTCCCGTGCGACAAATCAGCATCAGCATATCAAAATTAGAATCGGAACAATCACTACAGCTTAGCCTCTTTGATACAAAACGCTGGAAACGTCGTAAGCTCGGCGCTGCAATGGATCACCTTCGTGCACATTACGGTTCGACAGCTATCCTTCGCGCCGTTTCGTATACAGAGGCAGGTACTGCAATTGGACGCGACGGATTGCTTGGAGGGCACAAGCGCTAAAGTCTGAGGGAATTTTACAGCTTGTTAATGCGAGACGGGATAAAAAGGAGATGTGTGTTAGTGCTACGCGACCGAGGGAATATCAAGTGGACGGCTATGATGCTGCCGGAACATGTTCACCGTTTAAAAAATTGGCAAAGTGAATTAAAGCAAATCAAAAAACCTGCATATGACGAATGGACACTGCAGGCGTTAGAAGAGGAAGTACTTCAAGCATACTACAGCAAAAAACAAGTAGTAGTAGAAGTATGGCATGACAAAACGAGCCGCAGCTTTACAGGCATCATTGCCAACCTTAACAGTGAAAAGAAAAAACTGTTAATCCAAGATCAAGATACATTTTCTAAAAATCATTGGGTGGATGTGGACTGTATTATTCATTTGGAAATATTAGCGTGAAAATCATAAATAATAATAATCAAATAAAATATAAAAGCCACAAACGTATAGATTCAACGTTTGTGGCTTTTTAGGTGTACACACAGAGTTTGCTAAAATCCCTTTCACATTTGAAGTTCTTTCATATCTTTCAAGGAATAATAAAGCATGTACTTCTGTACACCTCTTGCATGTTCGATTGCTTCAGCTGAGTATCGGCTAAAGTTTTCTTTATTTTTCTCCTTGGCAGAAATCAAACTTTCAATTGAAGGAGCCATCCATTTTTCAGTTAACCGCGGAAGCATTTCACGTGCGTTCTCGATATTTCCAAGCAGGGCTTCGCTATGGGCAATCATATAGCTTTGATAAGGCTCTTTCTGAATTTGTTTTGCTTCAGTCAGCGCTTGGTCATAATGTTCTTCTAGTAGGGCAAGCAAGCATGCGTAATTATGTTTGATATAAGGCTGTTGATGAGTGGAAATTATTCGTTGAAGTGCTTCTTTTTGTTCTGCTAAGGATTCATGGGCGATGGCGTATGGATAGGCAAATAATGCTTTTTGCTTGTTCCTTTTAAGGAAGCGGTCAATTTTTTTTAGATTATTTGTCCACCATAGTGCATTGAAGTGGGGATAAAGTGTAAACATAAATACATATAAGATAAGCAAAATTACGATTAGCCATGTAGGAATATCCATTAAAAGCAGAAAAGAGCATGCTAGGATGGCGAATAAATAAATAAGCGTTAATTTTACTAATTCCATTCGTTCACTCCTTTTTTCGTTTAGTATAAATGAAAATTCAAGAAAAGTCCCAGAAGAAATCAGTGGATAAGCACTAGTTGTGCTTTCTAGAAATACAGTATATAATAAACTCGGAAAATTACTTTAAATAATAGGTGCTAATGGGTTTATTTGTACACTGGGAGAATACAAATGTTTTTGAGAAGGGAAATTGTACTGTCGGAAAAAGCAATTGTATGTAATAGAGGGAGGATTATACAATGAAAAGAATAATGATAACAGGCGCGTCTGGCCAAATCGGTTCAGAATTAGTGGCGAAGCTAAGAAAAGAATATGGTACCGAAAATGTACTAGCTACAGATATAAAAGAGAGTGCAAACCAAGCAGGGCCATTTGAAAAATTAGATGTAACAGATGCAAAACGTATGCATGAATTAGCGAAGAATTTTGAAGCAGATACAATCATGCATATGGCAGCATTATTGTCAGCAACAGCTGAAGAAAGACCATTGTTCGCTTGGAATTTAAACATGGGCGGTCTTGTGAATGCTCTTGAAGTAGCACGCGAATTAAATATGCAATTCTTTACGCCAAGTTCTATCGGCGCGTTTGGCCCATCAACACCGAAAAATAATACGCCTCAAGATACATTACAACGTCCGACTACTATGTACGGCGTAAATAAAGTAGCGGGTGAACTTCTTTGTGATTATTATTTCACACGCTTTGGCTTAGATACGCGCGGCGTTCGTTTCCCTGGCTTGATCTCCAATGTGACTCCTCCAGGCGGCGGTACAACAGACTATGCGGTAGATATTTATTATAAAGCTGTACAAGAAGGCAAATATACTTCTTATATCGCACAAGGTTCATATATGGACATGATGTATATGCCTGATGCATTGCAAGCAATCGTTGACTTAATGGAAGCGAATCCAGAAAAACTAATTCACCGTAATGCATTCAATGTAACAGCGATGAGCTTTGAACCAGAAGAAATTGCAGCTTCCATCCGCAAGGTAATGCCAGACTTTACAATGGATTATAGTGTGGATCCTGTACGCCAAGCAATTGCGGACAGCTGGCCGAATTCGATTGATCCAACAGCGGCAAAAGAAGAATGGGGCTTTAAAGCAAAATTCGATTTAGACGCAATGACAATCGATATGTTAAATGTATTAAAAGAAAAATTAAAATAGACTAGGCAAGGAACAGCATTTTAAAAATGCTCATCCTATATGAAAAAGGGGCACGAAAAAGTGGCATATCACTTTTTGGGCCTCTTTTTGCTTATTCGGATTTTAATTCTTAAATAATAGTTTTTCAGAAGAAGGACTTTGTTATTGATCTTTGTATTTTATCAAAGCTTTATTATACTCTGTGCTCTCTTCACTTTTCTTATAATAAACCTTTAAAGTATTGGGCTTCCCCCACCAAATTGGCCATCTCACTATCTTTGCTGAATATGAAGATAAAAGCCTTATGTGTAAATGTGATTGTTGTAATGTAGTGGCTAGAGTAGAACACTACATTATAACGGGACAACAAATTCTTTGTGTGGCTATTTAAAAGGAAAAACTATTGCACGAGACCTTTCCTAAAAAACCATTATAAAAAAGACAAAATTCAATCAAAGCTGTTGTTTTTTTTATTCCTATAATTTTGATTTATACTTAATATAAAACGATTTTTGGAGGTATTTATTTGTTGTATAGTCCGAAATGGAGTAAAGCAAAAAAACAATTGAAAAGCTTCACTTGCGAATCTTTGCGTTCGAGAGTGGATTTTCAAGTTATTAATTATAGACGCGCGCACGACCAGTTAGGTAGAGCCGTCATTACGGTAGATAAAGTTGAAAAGTTAAATATGTGTACACTCATTGCAGAGAGAGAAGAATTTCGCAAAAAATGGGCTATACGAAAACAATTAGATGATTTTAACTTTGATGACGTAACTCATAATCGGGATCTTCAAGATGAAGCACATCAATTACTGAAAAATGAGGCGATTTATGGACAATATGATTTCTTTTTTGCTTTAGAACAATATTTCAATGCTTCAATACAAGAAAGTCGACAGTCCTCCGATATTTTAATCAAAATATTATCTCTTTTAGACCGTCGCATAGGTAAACGATCATTAATGAAAATAAATGACACTATTGCAAATGAACATCCATTTGTCCAAGACTTTTTTAAACTACGTTGTGAAGCGGAAAATATAAGAATCATCATTTAAAACAATTTATTAATAAATTAAACCAATTAAGGTAAATGGATATATTTATGATAAAGTATATCTTGGAACAAATACTATAAAGCTATTACAGGAGAGTCCTAACATGAAAAGGAAAATGAATTACATAATATTACTTTTAACGACCATCTTTATAGTCGGTTGTACCGAAGGTGGATCCATTAAAGATAAAGAAACAAATTCACAAGAAGTAAACACAGTTGATACAAATAAAAATAGTGAAAAAGATGAAACTATCACTTCGGTTATTGGTGAAACAGTAGCAAAGAAAACACCAACTAAACCAAATAAAAAACTGTTCTCAGGATACAAACTTATTAAAGTTTATGGTGGTGATCTTTCTGGGTATCGAAAATCAAACGTCGTCGTTGACATTGGTTTTGGAAATCGTGAATATTGGGGATTTACGAATGAGCATGGGCAACTGGTTCGTGTTATTGCCGACAAAATTGTTCTACAAGATGACCGTACCGAACCAGTAACATCGTCTGGTAGATACTACCCTGATGAAGCAAAAGTTCCAGGTGTTGAAAGAGCAGATTTAGATGAAGGACATATCATTGCGGATTCTCTCGGAGGGGTATCAAATGCTTACAATATTACTCCACAAGAAAGTACACTCAACCGACATGGTGATCAAGCATATATGGAAGATGCCATTCGTAAAGCTGGTGGGGCTACAAACTTTGAAGCCATTATTACCTATCCTAATACGCAAACACAAATTCCCTCAAGCTATCAGTATACCTATACGATAAAGGGTGAGAAAATCGTTGATAAATTTAAGAATGTGAACCCTGATAAAGTAAACAAATCGCTCGGTCTAACTGGCAATAAGGCTTCCAATTCAACTACAACTCGTTCAAACAGAAAAGGCAATATTTCTAGTGTTGATACAAATGGTGATGGACAAGTGACGATTAAAGAAGCAAAAGCAGCAGGTTATAGTATGCCAATAACGAGGAAACATTGGTTATACCCATATATGGATGATCGAGATAATGATGGTATGGTAGGGGAATAGGTATTTAGAAATTAAGGTAAAATAAATTTCAAAGAAATAGATGAATACAGGCCTTTATCGATTTTCATTCAAAAAACGACTAAACCTTGATTATAAAGGAGTTAGTCGTTTTTTGATGGTTTCAAATTAGAATGGAAAGTTTATTAACACTATTCTGGATAGAGTAGCATTCAAGGTAGACTTTTTCATTCTTTCTTCAAGTAAAGTGGCAGTCTAATTGTAGCTGTTATTCCACAATCGGGCTATTTAATGCTGTGGGAATATGTGAAAGATAATATTTTACTTTCAAAATAAACAAACCCTATAAAGGATTACTTGATGAGGATATAATTCTTGTTCAACTAACAGGCTAATTTAAGAAGGTATATTAATGTCTTTAGACGAATATTGTTTTTTAGATACATATTGCATATTGAAAGGGTGAAGGTGTATGGAGGATGTAATTAATGGAATAAACCACTGGATACAAACATTACCGAAGGTATATAACTCAATGTCAGAAACAGAAATATCAAATCGTCCATTACAAAATAAATGGTCCAAAAAGGAGATTTTAGGACATCTATGCGACTCTGCAATAAATAATATTAATAGTTTTGTAAAGATTCAGTACGAAGAACAACCATTTGTTATCCAATCATATAGGCAAAACCAATGGGTAATTCTTCAGAAATATCAAGAAAGACCACTTGATGAGATATTAAACCTTTTTTTATCATTAAATAAGCAAATCATAAATACTATCTCGAACATTCCAAAAGAGAGATTATCAAATCTTTGTGATATAGGAGATAATCAACAAAAAACATTAGAGTGGCTCGTAAAAGATTATCTTAAACATATGGAACATCATATTAACAATCAAATCCTTATTAAAAATAATGCCTAATATTGATAGCATTTCGGTAACTTACAGGTTCTTTAGTTGAATAATGTAATAAAGTTAGACTACACATCAGACATGTTTAATATGTGTGGCCTAATTGTCTAAACTGTTTTGCTTTCTTAACCTAAATGTAACGATGACCGAGATAATGATGTAATGAGTGATGAACTTGAAAGAGAATTTATGCAAAATAATTTTCCTAGTTTAGAGAAATAAAAGGTGATCATAAAAAAGTTCCAATCATCGAAAGGATGACTGGAACTTTTTTGGCTTGGTTGATTAACCTAGCCGTGTTTTTTTAAGGATGCTCAATTCATGAAGGGAAGGGAATTATTTTTTGTTAACTACTAATACAAGTTTGCCTTGGTCTAACTCTTTTTCGCCGGCATCTGCTTCTGCTTCGCTTAGACCCACAGCTTGCATTTCGGTGCGTAATTCATCGCCGCGTTTAGCCACTAAGTTTTTCATGGATTTGAAGAAACCTTGTTCTTTCATACCCACTTCAGCTGTATCTAATGCATCTGCAATATCATCTTCGCGTTCTTGATAGTGCGCGAATACATAGACATCATCACGGCTGTAGCCTTGAGCTTCTAACTTTTCGATTTCTTCTTTCGCTTGTACTGCGTTTTCTACTGTAATTTTTGTAACCATTTAAAATTCCTCCTCTGTTGATTATATTTATGGTATTCCCTGAAAAAGAAAGATTAAACCTGGCCACTTTAAATTTACTAATCTAGTCAACCAGCATTCATTAAAAGCTCTTAACCAGCATAAATATAGAAAGAGTTAATAGATTTGAAAGAAGGTAGACAAAAGGGAGCTGGTAGAACAATGATGGGAACGCCATTAGTATTAACTGATTTTGTAAAAAGAGCAGAGCGCTATTTTCCAGAGAAACTAATTATTTCACGAACTGCTGAAAATATGATTCACAGAATCAACTATCGAGAGTTCGGGAGACGGACAAGAAGATTGGCGGAGGCGCTCACGAAGCTAGGTATGAAAAAAGGAACGAAGGTAGGTTCTTTTGCATGGAACCATCATCGGCATTTAGAAGCTTATTTTGCAGTACCTTGTGCAGGCGCCGTATTGCATATGATCAATATTCGTTTGTCGCCTGAGCATATTGTCTACATTATCAATCATGCGGAGGACGAAATCCTATTAGTTGATGGCGATTTATTTCCATTAATAAAGAAGGCAATTCCATTATTAACATCTGTAAAGCATATTGTCGTAATGCAAGACAATCATGAGTTGCCGCCAACAGATTTGAAAAATGTCCATTCGTATGAACGATTGCTTGAAGATGCAAGCGATGCGTATGAGTTTCCTGAGGACCTGGATGAAAATATGCCGGCTGGGATGTGCTATACAAGTGCGACGACAGGCTTCCCAAAGGGTGTAGTATACACACATCGCAGCTTGGTGCTCCATAGTTTAGCGCTCGGCTTGGCAGATTCACTGGGATTGCGTGAAAACGATGTTTCGATGCCAGTGGTGCCAATGTTCCATGTCAATGCATGGGGTATGCCGTTTGCTGCGGTCAACTTTGGGACAACTCAGGTACTGCCAGGTCCAATGTTCACGCCATCTTTACTGCTTGATTTAATTGACAAAGAGAAAGTAACCATCACAGCAGGTGTTCCCACTATTTGGCTTGGTGTTTTAAAAGAATTGGAACAAAATAAGAGAGATATTTCATCCTTGCGCGTGATTGTCTGCGGTGGCGCCGCTTCTCCAAAAGGGCTAATCCAGACATTTGAAGAAAAATATAATGTCCCATTCATTGTCGGATATGGCATGACAGAAACAACGCCAATCGTTAGTTTATCTACCTATACGTCTGATATGCAGCATTGGTCTAAAGAAGACAAGCTCAATATTCGTGCCACGCAAGGTCTAACGGTTTCACTACTTGAAACGCGCGTCGTAAATGAACAAGGGGAAGTACCATGGGACGGCAAGACGATGGGGGAATTAACAGTTAGAGGGCCGTGGATTGCGGATGAATATTATAAAGATGAAAGAACAAAAGAAGCATTCAAGGACGGTTGGCTGTATACAGGTGATATCGCTGTGATGACGCCGGAGGGCTATATTAAAATCACCGACCGTGTGAAAGATTTAATCAAAAGTGGCGGAGAGTGGATATCGTCTGTGGATCTTGAAAATGCTTTAATGACACATCCGCAAGTATTCGAGGCGGCCGTGATTGCAGTGCCGGATGAAAAATGGCAGGAAAGACCGCTTGCATGTGTCGTCTTAAAAGAAGCGAGCACCACGACAAAAGAAGAGTTGCTAAGTTATTTGGAAGGCCAATTCGCAAAGTGGTGGGTTCCGGATGATGTAGTGTTTCTCAATGAAATTCCGAAAACCTCTGTTGGTAAGTTTTTAAAGGCTAAACTCAGGGATGATATCCACGTGCTGAGAAAATAAAAATAAAAAGGACCTGTGATTATTTCACAAGTCCTTTTTCTAATTAATCTTCTATCAATTTATTAAAATTAATGCGTTTATTAAGCCCCATCATTACTGGAATCCCAACAGCCATTACGGCAAGTTCACCTACAGCACATGTAAACCATGTGTAAAGGAAAGGAAGATCATAAAGAAGATGTAGTTCAATGGCGATTAAGAACATTGTTACTGTAAAGACGATTGTATTAAATATCATCTTCGCTAACTGTCCTTTAATAAAACGGATGGAAATAATCGTAATCGTAAGTGCTAACACAGATTGCCCAACACCAAAAGCTAAATCATATACGCCAAGTGGTGAAAAGAAATTAGCAATTATTACACCTACTACAATTCCAATCATATATTTCTTGTTAAAAACAACAAGATGGTTGAACATTTCCGAGATACGGAATTGTATCGCAGTAAATCCAAAAGGCGCGATCAGCAATGTAACGGCAACATAAAGAGCCGCAATAATACCGCTGATTGCGAGAGACTTTGTTTTCATTATTGTATTCCCCCTAGTTTTTTTACGTGGGATGGTCTCGAACCACGTGTTTAGAGCAAATCATTATTTTACTCCTGTTTAGCCGGGTTGTCAAAATGCTTTTGCAAACACTCAAAGAAGCTCTTTTGCATAAGATTCGTTATAATAGAAGAACAAAAACAGCAGTGCCTTTGCTTTAAAAGGAGCATTATATGGAGAAATATTTACCGAAAAACGTTTGCATTCTTTTTTTGCTTCTTGGCGGATTTGTAACAGTACTCGGCGTGCTTACCCAATTATCACATGAAACGCAGGCAGGAAGCTGGAGCTGGCGAGAAATTGTGATGGTTGTAGTCGGTATTGTAGTCTATTTCACTTTTGCCTTTACGGGTTTTTACTTTTTAATTGCTCGTATTAAAAAAAGAGGAATCGCCTGGACTAAAAGAAGAGTTTCAATAGATTTCAGCAATCATGAATTGTACTGGCATGAAATCGAGTCCATCGTTTTGAAGAAATATCCGGGGATTGGTAAGGTAACAACGATTGTGACTAAGCCAGAATACCGAGATGAGATTCAACAACGTTTAGAAAAAAGAAAATCGGCAGTAGAGTCATTTGATATATTGTGGATTGCAGTCCAAAAGCCAAACATTATGCACCAAGAGATGATGAAAGCTTTTAAGCAATTTGAAAACCTCCATAGGGTATAAGCTACCTATATGGAGGTTTTATTTTAGGAACACGAAAGGAGTTTAGCAAATGAAAATCATAATAGGAGTCGACGCAGGGGGCACAAAGACGGAAGCAGCTGCTTATGATTTAGACGGGAATCTATTGCATACAAGTATTTCGGGGTTTGGTAATGTGCTCATACATGAAGAAAGAGCACTTCATCATATAATGGAGGCAGTCGATGCCTGCCAATCTGCGCTTTCAAAAACAGAGTGTGTGCATTTATATATGGGCATTGCGGGATATGAAAGCTCATTAAATCAAGAGCTCATTCACCAACACTTCAAGAACTATTACAAGACAAAGGTAGATATAGTACAAGACAGCATCATCGCTCATGCAGCTTCTCTTAAAGGGCAAGATGGTATCTTGACGATTGCTGGGACGGGGTCTGTTTGTTTTGGTGTGCACGACGGTATTCAAAAGATGACAGGAGGCTTTGGCCATTTGCTTGGAGATGAGGGGAGTGGCTATTGGATCGTCATTCAATCATTGAAAGCCATGATTAAAGAGGAGGATCAGGGAGTAGCCTATTCATCTTTAACAAGGACAGTATTAAAAGAATTGGGACAAACCTCTGTTCAGGACATAAAAGATTTTGTTTATTCCTCTCCTAAGGCAGAAATTGCACGCCTCGTACCCGTCATTGTAAAAGACGCTGAAATAGGCGGTGAAAAAGCGCTGCAAATTTTAAGTGAGGCAGGAGAAGAGCTTGCCGAGCTGACATGGAATGCGTATAAAAAATTACAATACAAAGAAGAAGAAAAAGTGGCTATTGCCATAAAGGGCAGTATTCTCGTTAATATTCCTTTTGTACAAGAAAAATTCACTGAAATTCTTCGCCAGCGAATCCAAAACGTTCAGTTTATAACAGAAGATATTTCTTCTACGGCGGGATGCTATTACTTGGCGAAGTTAAATGGTGAAACTCCTTCTAATTGAATGCTTTTATATACATTCCAAAAGGTGCTAAGCTTGATGCATTATGGTAGAAACTTCTCCGAATGATTCCCATGATAATGGAATTCTTCCTGAGAGGTGAGCATACCTAGTAAGGACGTATCGCTGTTAAGGGGGAAATAAAATGATAACGATTAAGAGGTTAGTAGATTGTACAATTGCAGATGCGGTAACAGCCTGGAACGATGGGTTTGAAGGATACTTTGTGGATGCAACCACTACTCCAGAAAAATTATTAACAAGAATGGTTATGGAAGATCTTTCACCTGCTTTATCTATCATCGCCTTTGAAAACAATCGACCAATAGGGATTGTGATGAACGGTGTAAGAATGGATCACGGCCAAAAGGTTGCTTGGAATGGCGGCACCGGAGTTAGTAAGGATTATAGGGGTAAAGGGATCGGGAAATTACTAATAGAATCAACGCTCTCCATTCTACAAAAGGAGAATGTTAATATAGCAACACTTGAGGCGATAAGTGAAAATACGGTCGCCATTTCCGTCTATAAGAAGAAGGGTTATCTTGTTGAAGATACTGTAGAATTCTTAAATCTTAATGGAAAGCAAAAACAAAATCTAATTGGTGAGGTAAAAAGAAAATTTACGGTTGAACGAGTAGCGCTACAACAAATTGGTCAACTACCATTTTATAAATCGACGAATCCATGGCAGACCCGATGGCAAAGCGCGAAAAGTGGTGAGGGCCTCCTCGTAAAAGAAGAAAATGGTGATGTACTTGGCTACGCTTACTACAAAAAGAATTATAATGATCAAGGTGTCCATACAGGTACCACCATGTATCAGTGTGAGGCAAAACCAGAACGAGTAGACGCTGAAGAGATTATCTATCAATTAATAGGTTGTGTTTTTGGGGATTTTACAGATAATATCAATCGAACAGTTCCTAATTTACCAATGAACAAAAGTAAAAAAACCTATAGTGCCTTAAGAAAGATAGGTTTCGAAACAACAGCTCAGCAAGTGTATATGGTGAAAGAAATTTAAAGTAGTAAATATTATGATAGCTTGTATTAAATACCGGGACTTATAAAAATAAATTATATAAGGAAGGGGCGCTATTTACTGGCGTATACCCTTCTATTCCTCTTTTATCAAAATGCATAGTATGAAGAGTCGAAAATCTAAATTCGAAATTTTTATCTATTTTATTCCATTTGGCGCTTTTTTTATTGAAATGTGTTAATATTAAAATAACTTTAGTGAACGGAGGTGAGAAGAATGGAAAAGTTAGCTATGGAAACAGGTGTAAAAGTAAATACAGCTATGTATTTTGCATCTGTTATTGCTTTTGATTTTGCTACTAACGGGACAAGTGTGCCCTTTTTTAGAAAAATTAATAGTGTTTTAGCTAACTAACAACATTCTTTTCACAATTTTTAAGGAAAGACTGCTTAGTTATAGCAGTCTTTTTTTATTTCCAAAGGGGAGCTTTAGAGTATGCAATTAAAAGTAGAAAATATAACAAAAATATTAGGTGGAAACACCATTTTTACCAATTTATCAGTTGAAGTAAATTTAGGTGAACGAGTGGCTATTGTTGGACGTAATGGGTGCGGTAAAACGACTTTATTTAAAGTGATAGCGGGAATCGAGCAACCAGATGAAGGGCGTATAGTAAAGACAAAAGGTCAAACAATTGGTTACTTGCATCAAATTCCGATGTTTAAGGATATTACTGTGTTCAACGTATTGTCCCAAGCATTCGAGCAGCTACATGAAATGAAGGCTCGTTTAACGGAACTGGAGCAAATGATGGCTATAAACATGAGCGAAAAGGTTTTAACTCAATATGGGGATCTATTAGAGCAATATCAATTAGCTGGTGGTTATGAAATTGAAGCAAAGATTGCTTCTATCTCAAATGGGCTGAAGATCACGCAACTTTTGGAGCAACCTTTTGAAGCATTGAGTGGTGGTGAGAAGACGAAGGTAATGCTCGCGCAAATTTTGCTGAAGCAACCAAATATATTACTTTTAGATGAGCCAACAAACCATCTTGATTTAGCAGCTATTGAATGGCTAGAAGATTATTTAAACTATTTTAAAGGAACAGTATTGATCGTATCTCACGATCGGGCTTTTTTAAATAATGTCGTTAATAAAATATTAGAAATTGAGGATGGAGAAATTTGGGTTAGTAAAGGGAACTACGATCAATATGTGAGAAATAAAGAAGCAAAAATTGCTCAGCAGTTCGCTGAATATCAGGAGCAACAAAAAAAGATTCAAAAAATCAAAGAAGCAATACGCCGATTGCGTCAATGGGCAAATGAGGCATCACCACCAAATCCAGATTTATATCGAAAAGCAAAAGTTATGGAAAAGATGCTCGAACGTATGGATCTGGTGAAGAAGCCGAGAGTTGAGCGGCAGATGAACCTGCAGTTAAAAGCTGATGAGCGTTCAGGAAAAGAGGTGTTTTTACTCAATCACGTTTCACATGGCTTTGAAGAAGATTTCTTATTTATGAATGTACATTTACCAATCTTTTATCGGGATCGTTTAGCGATTGTTGGTAACAATGGGACCGGCAAATCAACGTTACTCAAAATATTACTTGGAGAATTAATACCAATAGATGGGGAAGTGAAGCAAGGAAGCAATTTAAAAATTGGCTATCTGGCTCAGCAGTTCGGACAATTTAATAAAGAAGAGCGATTAATTGAAGCCTTTCGTCGTGATGTTTCAATGACGGAATACGAGGCACGCCATATGCTCGCACAATTTTTATTTTATGGTCATGATGTGTTTAAAAAGGTAGAACAATTGAGTGGTGGAGAAAAGATGCGACTGAGATTAGCTCAGTTGATGGTTCAACAATGTAATGTGCTTGTGTTGGATGAACCTACAAATCACCTTGACATTGAATCGCGTGAAGCACTTGAAGAGGCGATTGAAAAATTTGACGGTACAATAGTAGCGATTAGTCATGATCGATACTTTTTACAAAAGCTGTTCACCAAAACAGCTTGGCTAGAAAATCAGCAATTAACACTGCATGATGGCCCATTTGAGTGGGCAAAAATGAAGCAGAAAAAGTTATACAACGAATAAGATCGAGAAAATCTTTGTAAGAGGAATTCTTAAACCCTAAAATATAAATACTACATTTTAGGGTTTTTCTATATTGGTTTTACATTTAAAAGCCAAAAGAATTACATAAAGTTTAATGAAGATTTGAGAAGAAGGAAGTGTTAACTTAAGCTAAAAAGAACATTGAACAAATTATAATTTTTTTGGAGGTATGACTGTTGGAGAAGACAAAAACACAGGTGAGGGTCTATTTAAGTATATTTGGCGATTCATTTCCCTTAGAAGATATTACTGAAAAATTAGGGATTGAACCTTCTAATACATATAGAAAAGGAGATAGAATTCCCAATCGTTCAAGTAAACTGTCGAGAAAAGAAACTTCGTGGCATTTAGATACAGGCTACCAAGAATCTTTTGATGTAGAAGAACAATTACAACAAATTATAATGCCGCTTCAAAATAAGGTATCCATAATTCAGGAGATCAAACAAACTTATTCTGTTGTATGTAAATTCTTTATTGTAATCATTATGGAAGAAGGAGATACCCCTGGTCTTTACTTAGATACGGACGTAATAAATTTTGCATCAAGTATTGGTGCTGAATTTGATATAGATTTATATGCAAACCCTTATGAAGATGATTTTTGTTTGGATTGAATTCTTGTTTTAAATAGTATATGATTTACAGAATTACATATAAAAGCTACGAAAAGAAGAGTAAACCCACGTACTATCTACAGAGACCTCTGATTGCTGAAAAAGAGGGATAGGAAAGGCGTTGAAACAAGGCTTGGAGCTGTGCATTGGATTTGTTCACTGGAATAATGATGATGCAACGTATTCTCACGTTACAGAGATAGAGTATCGCAGGTGAATTATTCACAAAGCCGTACTCGATAAGGCCTCTGCAGCAATGTAGAGATGAACTGGGGTGGCACCGCGATATGACTCGCCCCCAAGATAAATATCTTGGGGGTGAGTTTTTTATTTTGTTTTACAAAAATAAAATAGGAGTGGTGACATGTTCAGATGGAAGTATCCTTTCATACTATTAGGAGGAATAGGTATTTCAAATGTGGGCGCTTGGGTTTATCTCATTGCATTAAACTTAATTATATTGAATAAAACAGGTTCCCCACTTGCCATTGCTTTATTATATATACTACATCCAATTGCAACTATATGTTCAAATGCTTGGGCAGGTAGTCTAATTGATCGGGTAAATACAAGGCGACTGATGATGGGATTAGATATTTTTCGAGCAATATGTATTGCGTTCATTCCATTTTTACCGTCACTGATTTATGTTTATATACTAGCGTTTATCATTAATATGGGAAGTGCTATTTTTCAACCTACCTCTATGGTTTATATGACTAAACTAATACCTGAAGCTGATCGGCAACGGTTTAACGCACTTCGTAGTTTTATCAACTCATGTGGCTCACTAATAGGCCCTGCCATTGCTGGAATGTTATTTTGGATGGGCACTCCTTATACGGCTATTCATATAAATGCAGTAGCATTACTATTTTCAGCTCTAATTATTAAGATGCTACCTAATGTGGACTCGAGACTTAAAGAAACAGAGAGGCAAAGAATTACATGGCAATTGATAAAAAAAGATTTTCGAGTTGTTTTTCATTTCAGTAGAAGTAATACCTATGTCGTAAAAATATATTTATTATTTAGTGGTACTACTATAATCATGACCGCAATAGATTCGCTCGAAGCAGCTTTTGCTAAAGGCGTACTTTCAATGTCAGACACCAATTATGGGTTTTTATTAAGTGTCTTTGGAGGTGGAATAATAATAGGTTCAATTATTAACTCCCTCTATTCAAAAAAACTTGCAGTTAATCTTTTAATAGGTATGGGCACAATTTCCACTTCAATTGGTTATATAATATTTTATAGTTCGGATGGCTTTTTTAGTGCAACGCCTGGTGTATTTTTAATAGGAATTGCTGTGACGTTTGCTAATACAGGGTATATGACTTTCTACCAAAATCATGTTCCTGTCGGGATGATGGGGAGATTTGAAAGTCTTTTTAGTGTGGTGGAAGCAGGTTTTATTGTTGTTATAACTGTTTTAATAGGCTTTGCAGCTGAATTAACTTCGATCCGGCCTGTAGGGTTAATAGGCTCCTTTGCCTTTCTCGCTGTAGGGTTATTAGCATGGAAAGTCGTAACAGGTGAAAAGCGGCAGGAATACTTTTGAAAAAATGGTGCTTCTTTAAATAGTTAATTATAAAAAGGCTTGACCAATAAAGTAATGGGCAAGCCTTTTGCAACTCCAGCTTAAAAAAGCTTATATCAATATCATGGGCCACTCAGCAATTTATTCGGACAAAATCAAAGCTCTATTGTGGTCACTCACACTTAGAATTATAGCTTCTTTAGCTGAATCATGAACTTCAGTAATCGGGAGTTTCTTTAAAGATGGTGTTTTGGAATGTGATGAAATTAAACATATACAAAGAGGTGGCTCTTAATGAGAAAAGTTGAAGTGAAAGCATATAACGAGTGCTGGAATTCAATGTTTGAGGTAGAAGCAAATTTATTGTATAAGATATTCAGTTCCGAAATCATTGATATTCATCATATTGGTAGTACATCTGTAAAAGGTCTAAAGGCAAAACCAATCATTGATATAATGCCCGTGGTTACAGATGTAAATAAAGTTGATGAATTTAATATTCCTATGATGGCCATTGGTTATGTACCAAAAGGAGAAAACGGGATTTATCAAAGACGATACTTTCAAAAAGGCGGAGATCATCGAACTCATCATCTTCATTTTTACCAATTTGATAACCACAATATTAATCGTCATCTGGCTTTTCGTGATTACTTGATATCACATCCAGATGTCGCTAAAAAATATGGAGATGTGAAAGAGGGACTCTCCAAACGTTTTCCTTACGATATTGAGTCATATATTAAAGGCAAAGAGCAGCTAGTCTTGGAGATTGAACTAAAAGCAAATGCCTGGTATCAAAGCATAAGGCAACCAGACAGTAAAAATCTCCCTACATTTGAACTGTAGGCTATTACCGATCAGGAGAGAAATATTGAATGAATATATATATGTTGATTATAAGCTCCATATTTTTATTATTTATTGCAGGCAATGCCTTTTATGTAACTTTTAAAAGATTTAAAGAGGACAACGATTTTATTCTTAATACTTTAGATTGGATTGATTCGTTATTTAGTGTTCTCTTATTAATTTCTGAGAAATTTACAACACCAAAATATCATATTGTGATCTTTAAAATGCTTTCCTTCATATTTGGGTTGCTCTTTTTAGGATTTACTGTTTTATTATGGATTCTTTTTGTTTAATACAGAAGAGAAGCTGGAAGCAAGGGAGAATCCCTTGAAAGATAAAAAGGAAGCTAAGCTTTAACGGATTTCAATTGCAAAAGCATAGCTTGCGCTGCCTTTCTCCCAGTTTGCAGATACATCATACACATACAACCCTTTTTCTTTTGGCAAGATAATTGACTGTTTATTTAGTACGACATCTTCAACCTTATTATTTGGAAGCCATTTGCTTACTGATATCGTATTCTTTTTAGGTTCGTTTTTAAATACTATTTTCAATTTGGATGAGGGAGAAGCAACCACAGGTGAGAGGTTTTGGTTTTTAATAAGTTCAGGAGGAGGCATAGTATCAACACATTCACTGCTAACAAGTCCTTCCCAACAATAAGAGCCTCTAACTTTCGCAACATTTTCATGCCCAGCACGAATAATGGGGAGGGGTGGCTTACTATTAAGTAGGCTATTAACGTAAAAACCTCCGGCGATCACAAGAATCAATAAGAATGCCATTATTATTTTTTTCATAGATTACCCCTTTTTGAATATTATTCCAGATAAATGTACCATAGGATTGGTGAATGTCTCAATAGTATATTTTTTAATTAAAGGCTCTAGATTTTTTAAAAGAAAAGGGGCATACGTATTTTATGTCTGTTTAAATTTATCTTAATTCTCCAATAAACCAAATTTCACCTTCAAAGTGGTATCCATCTTCATCGGTAATTTCTTCTTTAAAACCTGTTATTTGTAAACCGTTAGGAACAGATAGTCCCCATTCATTTTGAATTTTTCTGTCATTTGGTAAATGCAGCCACTTTTGATATTCGTCGTCTCTGTTAAAGAATTCTTCAAAATGGGCGTCACCTTTAAATACAATAATTTGTGAACCCCATAAATCAGGTAAATCAATTGCAGCTACTACTCGATACTTTTGTTTGTCATTTGGTTTGAAACCAATTAGATATTCAGCTCTGTCCAATAGTGATTGAATGCAGAGTCTTTTAACTCTTTTTGGTGTTTTATTGGAATTTATAAAGTCTGGAGCAACTGGTAGGTGCAGATGCCAATAACCATTGTAAAAGTCTGTTGGGAATTCAAATGTGTTTTCTTCAATACGTTTCATCATATTATTGGTTTTACGTTTAATTCCTCGAATTTTTTTCTCCCGCATCATATTTCTCCTCAATCTCTTTAATAATCTCTTTTAAAGACAACGAAACAGTGCTAATTAAAAAGGCCCAGTTTATAAGAAAACTGGGCCTTTCTATGTTCTTAAAAACTGTCTTCGAAATCTTCATCAAAGCGATAGCTGTAGAAATGCTCGTTTGTAAACCAGTTATTTTCTGCAGTCGCGCCTTCTTCTTTGCGTTTTTCTTCTTCTTGAAGCATCCAGCCTGTTTGGGAAATATGAGCTCTCATAGAGTTCATTTTTTCCACGCGTACATCGTGAATATCATTAATAATATCCGGGTTACCAAGTTCTGCTACTGTATTGTTGGCGAATGCCACACAGTATAGTCTTGGGCGATCGCTCTCAGGCATGCGGCGTACAGCACGGACAACAGCTCTAGCAGTTGCTTCATGATCAGGGTGAACCGCATAATTCGGATAGAAAGTGATGATTAATGAAGGGTTGAGTTCATCAATTAAATTTGTCATCATGGCAACCATTTCTTCATCATCTTCAAATTCAACCGTTTTATCACGAAGGCCCATCATACGTAAGTCTTTGATACCAATGGCTTCACAAGATGCTTGAAGTTCCTTTTTACGGATTAATGGCAATTCTTCGCGTGTGGTAAATGGAGGATTGCCGAGGTTGCGTCCCATTTCTCCAAGAGTTAGGCAAGCATATGTGATAGGTGTGCCAGCTTTCGCATATTGCGCCAATGTGCCGGAAACTCCGAATGCTTCGTCATCAGGATGTGGGAACACAACAAGTATTTGACGTTCAGGTTGTAACATATTCAAAACTCCTTTTAATTTGGAAATTAATATGCGAATGGTGTTTCGCTGATTTCAAGCGCAATAGCTAATTTACCATCATAGCCATGGCCGGCCATAAGCAAACGATTTTGATCATCGAGCTCAAAATGCGTAATTCCTTGGGCATACACCCAGCCGCCATTCGATAGTTTTAAACCCACACGATGGGGTACATCAGGCGTCACTTTACCAAGTTCATAACGAATTAGTACATTGCGGATAAATGTGCCCGCATTGAATACTTTTTCATCGAAGTGAGAGGCATAAGCCCCATTCGTTGTTTCTAAGTGTATATAGACATCTTTATTCGCAAAGGAATTCAGAAGGTCCTGAAGTTTTTGTAGATTGACTGTTTCCATCTGATTATATGCTCCTCTCAAAAAGAGGCCTCATCGCTACATATAGCGATAAACTGCCACTGATTTAAGTACTACTATAGTATAGAGAAAAAAAGGATGAAATGCGATTCACACGCACTGTCTACTCTTTCAGTAAATGTTTATAAATGAACAAAATGTGGGAATACTATAGGGTAGGGGGTGAGTTTATGCACTTTACAACACCAGTTTTAGAGGAAGAAACAAAAATAACAAATGCTTGGATGACAGCTATGCTGCCATTTTCTTTTATGACCAAAAAGGAGATAGCGCTATCTGAGGAATTGCTCGGCAATGGCTACAGCTTCTTTAATCTCAATGATAAGAAGCAGCAATCCGAATTTTACGGTGACATCGAGTTATCAAGTATTGCCCTTAAGCAAAATTTTTTATCCTACATAGAGCGGAGGCTGTTTCCGAAAAATATACGAGATGATGGTTTTCAGCGTTTCTCTAAGGAAATTTCAAAGACAGGTAGCCTCCAAATTCACGACAGACACTATCTTTTTACTATACTTAGCATTGATATTACCCTATGTCCATTTGGAATTGGCTTTGTATCGATTCGTGTGAAGTTAGAGGATGTTAATTTATTTTCAGATGCACTTGATTTCATGCATCACTTTCGCATTCTAGAGCCTAAAACAAATAACCAATTAGGGATGGAAGTCCAATATGATGGGGAACCATTTACTTGTATACACGATTTTATCATGAAGCATCTTTGCCCTGAAATTCAAAAATATACGGTTCATGATGACCGTCGGGACGGTTACTTTGGTAGTCTTCCTTACTTTGAAGATGAGCGAATGCTTGTCACGAATTATATTGAGTTGGATGAAGACCACTTGCCAATTGAACAACTCTATAGAGCCAGTCAATTGGATGGGTACACGGAAGAATCTGTTCCCTTTATCTCTGCAGCCAATACAGAGCATATGGAGGAGTACCTAAAAACGCGTGTGAACACGCGCTATATGCCTAAGTTATGTGACATAACAACAGAGCATGTCCAAACAACGATTGTCTATCGTGATACGACAGAGGCTTTTAGAGAAAAAGCAAGAGTTCGATTTATGGGCGTTCACTATTACACCATCTTACTTCACTACTTTTACAAATTAACACTACTCGAACTCTCCTTCCGATATTGTGAGCTCGCTTGGAAAAAGGATGAAATTTATGTAGAGAAATTAATGCAGTTGATTACCATGTTTTCTTCTAAATATTACTTCCAAGAGGTCAGCAGCCGTTCATCAAGTCGTGAAATGTCGAAGCGCTTGAGAGAGATTTTTAAAATCGATGAGCTTTTCAGTGAGGTCTCTAAAACGCTTGATGCCCTTTATGTGAACCAGCAAAAAGCGGCAGACAAAAGGCAAAACTACTTGTTATTCGTATTGACGATGTTTACGGTTGTCTCAGGTATATACGGGATGAACCTGATTATTGAAGAATGGGACGGAAATTATAACTGGTCGGAAATATTCCATTACAATATTTATGAATGGATTTGTCTGATAACAGCTGTTGGTGGGATTTTAATGACTTTCTTTTTATTAGTAAGTACTTTCTACAACTATATAAGAAAAAGATTGCAGTTTTGGCTGAAATATTAAGCATAAAGACATTTTGTCCCAACATAGAGTAAATTAAAAAGCTTCCACCCATTTTGGAGTGGAAGCTTATTTATTGAAGAATACTACAGTTCTGTCACCGTAATTTCGGGTGCGCCATATACATTCTTCGCACCATGCATCACAGGGCCGACATATTGATTTAATTTCCAGCCATGTGTAATTGCTGCAGCAACGAATTCTTTTGATTTAATAACCGCTTCTTTGACATCAAGACCATTTGCAAGATTAGCAGTAATGGCAGCAGCGAAAGTGCATCCAGCACCATGATTGTATGTTGTCTCAATTTTAGGCGTTTCTAATAAAAAGTGTTTTTCGCCGTCATAATACAAATCAAATGCTTTGTTTGGATCAATAGAGCGGCCGCCTTTAATGACGACATGCTTAGCGCCAATAGCATGGATTTTCTCAGCAGCTGCTTTCATTTCGTCAATACTTTTTGGTGTTTTCATGCCAGCTAATTGACCAGCTTCGAATAGATTAGGTGTGGTAACTAAAGCAATCGGCAGCAAATGTGAAATCATCGCATCTACATTTCCTGGATTTAATACTTCATCTTCCCCTTTACATACCATTACAGGATCAATAACCACATTTTTAAGCTGAGCCTCTTTAATCGCATCGCCGGCAGTAAGAATGACTTCTTCGGTTGATAACATGCCGGTTTTAACTGCATCTATTCCAGTAGAAAAGGCAGTTTTTAACTGAGCTTTTAGAACATCAATAGGTAATGTATAAACACCATGTGACCAATTTTCATCAGGATCCATAGTAGCAATGACTGTTACAGCAGCCATACCGTAAGTGCCATATTCTTGGAAAGTCTTCAAGTCAGCTTCCAAACCAGCTCCGCCAGAAGCATCAGATCCGGCAATCGTTAATGTTTTCTTTAGTGACATGTTAAACACTCCTTCATAACATGATAGGACATAGTGTAGGTTGTCCAATAATAAATGCCTCATAAATAATTTCTTTTCCTATCTATTATAGCTGTTAAACTGGCCAGTAAAAATAGCCAGAATGTAGAGGAATGAAAGGGTCAGAAACGCTGCTAAAAGGAGCCATTTAAAAATGATTTTCAGGAACCCTTAAATTTCGACAAAACGTCTACTAACCGCTAAAATAACAATAGTAGTATGCTAGATGGTAGAAAAAGAGTATAAAAGGAGGAAGTTTATGCCAAGAAACAACAAAAAGTTAACTCAATTGTTTAATAAGTATTATCGAGATAATGAACAGGCTGCGACTGTGGTGGAGGGAACCTCGATGCGACGACGCAGCTTTAGAAATATAGTAGTACTGGCTCTATTAAAAAATAAATATATGTGGGCCAGCCTTTTAGTTTTATTAGTTATTTTGCTTGTACCTTTTGCTGCTTGGAAAATGATTCAGGGAAGTACTTACCAAGAGCAGAAGGGCTCTTTAGTCGAGCGCATCCAAAATTTGAATGAATTAACAACAGCAGAGGCATTTACAAAAGTTATCATTGAAAAAGAGAACAATGAGTTATTCGGGAAAGAAATCGGTATTGATTTGCCAGGTACAAAGAGAGAGTTATTAGTAGTTGTTCCAGGTGGGGTTAAAGCTGGTGTCGATTTCGAGGATGTTTCAGAAAAAAATGTGAAGCTTGACCAAAAGAACAAGGAAGCAACGATTACCTTGCCTGCCCCAAAGATTCTTGGTGAACCAGAAGTAGATTTTGATAATGTGCAAGTATTCTCCAGCGAAGGTCTTTTTCGTAACAAACCAGATATGAAAGAAGCCTTTGGTTTAACGGCTGAAGCGAAAAGGGAAATGATCAAAGAAGCCAAAACACAGGGATTGTTGAGTAGAGCAAAAAGTAATGCCAAAAACTCTGTTGCAGATATGTTTGCTTTAGTTGGCTATGATGTGACCGTAAAATTTAAGGAGTGATACGATGCCAAAAAGAATCTTTGACAACGATTGGCAAGAAATCGTCGGCGCAGAGTTTGATAAGCCTTACTATCAAAAGCTGCGCGATTTCTTAAAAGAAGAATATGCCACACATACCGTATACCCACCAATGGAGGATATATGGAATGCGTTCCGTTATACACCCTATCATAAAGTGAAGGTAGTTATGCTGGGGCAGGATCCTTATCACGGTCCGAATCAAGCACAAGGTTTAAGCTTTTCAGTAAAAGATGGTGTGCGAAAGCCGCCAAGCCTGCAAAATATGCTGAAAGAATTACACGAGGATCTTGGATTTGGTATACCAAAGGATGGGTCACTGATTAAATGGGCAAAGCAAGGTGTGCTCTTGTTGAACACTGTACTGACTGTACGAGCGCATGAAGCCCATTCGCATAAAAATCAAGGATGGGAACAGTTTACAGACAACGTCATAGAAAAACTGTCAGAACGGCAAGAGCCGATTGTGTTTGTCCTTTGGGGAAAACCGGCACAGCAAAAGGAAAGATTAATTGATACTTCTCGCCATGCCATTATTAAATCACCCCATCCAAGTCCTTTAAGCGCTCACCGAGGTTTTTTTGGCAGCCGCCCGTATTCTAAAATCAATAATCAGCTTTTATCGTGGGGCGAAGAGCCGATTGACTTTAATCTGACAGATAGTGAGTAGAGACACCCTTCATCTCCACTTCGAAACATGGTAAAGTAATAGTAAAAGAAGTAGCAGTGGATAAGAGAGGGGTACACAATGATTTCTTATGATGCGGTCATCCGCGAACTAGAAAAACATATTCATCAAGCGGGCCAAAGAAGTAGTGAAGCTAAGATGCGTGAAGAATTGTCCGCTATTCGAGCTTTATGCGACCTAGCGCTGCAAAGTGACAAATCACCGACACCTCATACCGTTATGCCAAAGATGATAGGGGAGACTGTACAAGACTTGTCCCATTCATCCGTTTCTTCCATGCCTAAATCGCTCACAGCCAATAAGCTGGAAGAAGATGATGCGAACGGTGATTCACTATTTGATTTTTAGAAGGGATTGTCATATAAAATGAGTTTTTATATTTTAATTGGTGCTATACTCGCATTCTTAGCAGTAGCATTCGGAGCATTTGGCGCTCATGCGTTAAAAGATGTTTTGACAGACCATTATGCGACAGTGTATGAAACAGCCGTACAATACCAAATGTTTCATGCAGTAGGTCTTATTTTGATAGGGATTTTAATGAGTAAAAGTTTATTTGGTCCCATTCCCTTGCTATCACGTGCAGGCATGATTATGCTGATCGGTACGATTGTATTCTCTGGTAGCCTGTATGTACTGGCAATTACTCAAATTAAAGTGCTTGGTGCAATTACACCAATTGGAGGCGTCTTATTTTTAATTGCTTGGGTATTGGTTATGATTGCTGCAGTAAAGTTCGGTAAATAGTAATAGTCAATAATAAAAATGCCAAGTTTGTTTAATACTTGGCATTTTTGTGTGTGTTCAATCAGTTCGTTTTTTAAGGAGTTTGGTCAAAATACTGTAACGGTTCATCGAATTCCGCATAATCAAAGTAAATCATCGGCATGAGATAACGATGATTTGTTTTGATATCGCGTAAAATAACATGATCTCGTCCGGCCGCTTCAATTACCCCTCTGATAATGACCACATTTTGTCCTTGAGCTGTTGCATGCTCAAATGAAAAGTGGAAAGTTCCCGGCTTACTTCTGTTTAAACGCATAATATTTTCGATGTATGACTGCTCTCTGCCCAAGTGCAGCCCCCCAGTTGCTGGTCCCTGGCTAGGAGTTGTTTGTACGGTGCCTGTTGGAATAGTCACACCGCCTGCTGGGTAAGTCTGTTGTTGATAGTTCGGTGTCCAATAATATTGAACCATTTCATCTTCCCTTCTTCTATTTATACTTGCGGGCAGTCAGCTTCTGTAGGCGCATAGAAACAATGCGATTTATATCGCCCGGTGTTCCATTGTCCATACCATTGCGCAGGGCAGTCGCCAGTTGGCTTAAAGAACCATAGTCCTCGGGTTGCTGGGTGAAAACGTTCTCCGTTAATGGTTCTTTGGGCTAAACGACGATCTTGCTCTCTTGCACGTTGATAAAAGTAGCTCTTCGTTGTAGCTTCAAAGCCACCCGGACTCTGAAAAACCATTTGTTGAAGATTTCTCACATCGCGGAAATCTAAACAATCTGCAAGGACTCGATTGACGCCCACGTTTCCGACCATTAACATTCCTAGTTCCCCTTCGCCTTCAGCTTCTGCCCGCATAAGTCGTGCTAAAAGGTCAAGTTCTTTTGATGTACTTTTGATGACAGGCATAACATAACCTCCTCTTCTTTATATATGCGAAGAAGATAAAATAAGAACCACCATAAACGTATAATTTGAATAGAAGAGGGGAAATAATGTAAAACGGGAGATTAGGTGTGTGGATCCTGCTTTAGTCTTTTTTTTTCTTTATTCATTATTATCCTGCGCCTCTCTGTTAATTTCCAAGCCTGTTGGGAGACGGCTTTCCTGCTACTGATAGGTAAAAATGCTCCAGAGAATGTTATATAGAAAGAGAAGTGTTGAGCCATGCAATTTGTCTTTGATTTAGAGGGAACAATCTGTTTTGAAGATCAGCCTGTGCCAGATTCAATTACGTACAGTTTAGAATGCTTGGTCCAAAAAGGACATGAGGTTATTTTTTCTTCGAGCCGTCCTATTCGCGATATGTTACCATTGTTGGCCAAAAGATTTCACGGCAACAAAATGATAGGACGAAATGGGGCCATTCTCTGCCATAATGGAAACGTAAAGCCGAATGTTGTATTTGATGAAGAAACATTAGAGAGTATACGGTTATTGATGAAAGAATATAAAGTAACTTATTTCATAGAAGGCGAGTGGGATTATTCATATACCGGTCCAGCTGACCATCCGATTGCTGAAACAATCGATCCTAATGGCCTTGGGGTTAATAAACCCTTAGATAAGCTTGAACATGTTGTAAAGATTACGATTGTCACGTCATTTAATATGGCGATTCTGCGTAAAAAACTAGATGAATTAAATGTGATTATCCATACACATTACCAACTAGGTATGCTTGATATCACACCATGTGGCATTCAAAAGTGGAAAGCATTAAAAAAGCTGGGCATTGAGAAAGGGGCATACATTACCTTTGGAGATGATGAATATGATATTCCAGTTTTTGAGCATGCGAAGCACAGTGTCATGGTAGGTGATCATCCGCTGTTAGCGCTATATGCGGATGAATGCATATCAAAGAATCAGCTAATTGAGGAGCAAATTGTAGAAAAGCTTGAAGAATTGGATCAGCGATTTGCCTACTAAAAAAGACCAGCCATCTCATAATATGAGAGCTGGTCTTTTCGTATTAATCTTTAATCGCTAAAAATTTCTCTAATTTTTCGTTGTCCATAATATTGCCGACGAAGAATTCACCGAAATCAGCGTAGCGTGCTGATACTTCATCAAAACGCATTTCATAAATCAATTTTTTGAATTCCAATACATCATGCGCAAATAATGTAACGCCCCATTCGTGGTCATCGAAACCAATAGAACCAGAAATGATTTGTTTTACTTTTCCTGCATAGCTGCGGCCGATTAGTCCGTGGGAGTGCATTAATTTACGACGTTCATCCATTTCTAACATATACCAGTTAGCGCCTTTTTGGCGGCGTTTGTCCATTGGGTAGAAACAGATATGTTCCCAGCGAGGCAATTCAGGATATAGGCGTGCACGCACATGCGGGTTTTGATATGGATCTTCTGCAGGACCATCATCTTTAGGCTTGCCTGCTAAATAGTTGGAAAGCTCCACTACTGAAACATAGGAATAAGTAGGGATTGTGAAATCAGCAATCGCAAGTTTATTGAATTCATTTTCAAGTTCTTGCAATTCTTCCATTGTTTCACGCAATGTCATAATCACGAAATCAGCTTTTTGTCCTACGATTGAGTAGAATGCATGGCTGCCTGTTTTGTTTACGTCCGCTTCGTTCAGCTTATCAAGATATTGAATAAATTCATCAACAGCTGCTTTGCGTTCTTCTTTCGAAACTAATTTCCATGATGTCCAGTCCATTGCACGAAAATCATGCAATACGTACCAGCCGTCAAGTGTTTGTGCTGCTTCAATCATTGTAAGAAACACTCCTTTAAACTCTAAAATCAATACTCCCTCATTTTAACAGAAATAAAGCGAAACTTCACTTAGTGAAAGCTCTTCAAGCTACAGATATACTCTTTTATGAACGTTTTGAGGCGAGAGTCAGGAGAGAGTTTCTTTCACCTTTGATTCATGTATTATTCGTGAGATAATGAAACAATAATACTAACCATGCAGGAGAAGAGAACATGAAAGATTATTTACATCAAAAAGTTTGGCGTTTTATAGATCAATCCATGAGTGGTGTTGACCGTTCTCCATTAGAATCTTTTGCTGCTGATGATACATTATGCCAGTTAGTAGGGCAGGGACAATCTCCTGCTAGTGTGCGAACATGGGTGCATAACGATTCGGTAGTGCTCGGGATTCAAGACCATCGTCTACCTAATATAAAAGAGGGCATAGACTTATTAAGTAGTCGAGGCTACGCGCCAATCGTACGGAATTCAGGTGGCTTGGCTGTTGTGTTAGATCCTGGAGTCCTAAACATTTCGTTAATTTTATCAGAGCAGGAAGAACGGATTGATATTAATACAGGCTATGAAATTATGGTAGAACTCATCAAAAGTCTCTTTCCACAAGTAGCTGACCAAATAGAAGCGTATGAAATCGTCGGCTCTTATTGTCCAGGCTCTTATGATTTAAGCATTAATGGAAAGAAATTTGCAGGCATCTCGCAACGAAGAATGCGCCAAGGAATCGCGGTGCAAATCTATCTGTGCGTAGAAGGAAGCGGTGTAGAGAGAGCTGCATTGATCAAAGATTTTTATCAAGTCAGCTTGCGGGGGGAACAAACAAAATTCCATTACCCTGACATCAAGCCAGAGGTCATGGCTTCACTAAGTGAATTATTAGGCGAAGAGATTACAGTACAGCAAACGGTCATTGAATTGCAAAATTTATTAGCATTACTAAGTGATCAATTAGTCATCGGTCAATTTCAGGAAGAGGAAATTGAATTATATTCATTTTATCTAAAGAGAGTTTTCGAACGAAATCAATCAATGCTACCGATAGATGAGTAGAATACTGTCGATTTCCCGGGAAATAGGTTAAAAACTAGATATCATAAAGAGGCTTGGTCAGAACAAATTTAATAAAATATTTAAATAGCGTGAAGTGGGGGACGGCGCCTCCTACAAAATGCGCCGTCTGAAACGGAGCAAAAAGAATAACCGAACAAATGTGACAGTGAAAGTCACATCATTGTTCGGTTTTTTCTTTAAACTATTTCTTGATATTATTCTTCAATTCCAACGGTTGGTACATCTTCTTTTTTCACAAGATTACCGTTGCGTTCCATCGTAAAGACAGGTGCGATATGTTCATCCTCTGTCCCAAGTGTCATAAGGCGTCTTGCACGATTCATTACTTGCATGAATTGCTCATAGTCTTTTTTCATGTTGCGGTGTTCTTTTTCTAAACGTAAGACTTCTTTCTCTAATTGTGACGCTTTATCATTTGCAATATTTGCTAGGTGGCGCCATCTTGTCACCTCTTCATCATGAAAATCGCTCTGTTGCAAACGCATTAGATACGCAATGACTAAATCAATTGACATGGCAGATAGAGGGATGGACCTTGTTGTTTCACTATGTTTATCGTTAGGCAATAAGTAGAGACCAGCTGTTCTTCTTCGTACGGTAGTACCGTAGACTCGCATTCTTTCCTTGCGTTCTTTCTTTGCTGAAGATAGTTCTTTCTCATAGTTTTTGCGTACTACTGCATTCCAGCGGAAGCCACAAGCTGCAGCCGTACGGTTAAGTGCATCACCAGCTTCTTCAAAGGCCGTCAGCTGTGTGCTCCCTTCTTTTACGTGGCGTAAAACGGCTTCTGCCAATAGTTCGTCGTTTTCTGGTAACCAAGCATCTTGTCTCGTTTTCATTGTTTAAAACCTCCTATTTGTTTCATAGGATTAGCGTAGACAGTTTTACTATTTTTTATTCAATAACTTCTAATAGGTTTAAAAGAAAATGTCTTGAATGAGAGATAGAAAATACGATACACTATAATTAATATGAACTAAAAGAGCGTTATGACTTGAAAGCGGGAGAGTCCACCTGTAGCGGAAATGCAGTATAGTAAGTATAAAAATTAGTTCATTTTTAGAATGATACTAACTTGAAATTGAGATATAGAAAGGGTTGGAGACAAAATGGCAAACGAATTTCGTGTTTGCGATGAGTGTCAAGCCGTTAATTTAAAAACATTAATACCTAAGTTAAAGACGGTAGATCCAGATGCAGTGATTGATATCAAATGTCAATCTTATTGTGGGCCGGGTCTTCGAAAAACATTCACAATCGTAAATAATCGTCCATGTGCAGCACATACAGAAGAAGAATTGATTCCCAAAGTAGTAGCTAAATTAAAGTCTCAAAAGAAGCTGCCAGAAAGTTATCAAGAATAAATATGTACAATTACTATTCCACCTTTCAATAAGGTGGTTTTTTCGTATATAATGGTGAAATATAGTGCATAATAGGACACTTTGGAGAAAAAGGGAGGTTCCGAATTGGATTATGCGACAAAAAAATTAGCGGAAGAAAAGGTGTTTAAAGATCCGGTACATCGCTATATCCATGTGCGAGATCAAGTGATTTGGGATTTGATCGGCACGAGGGAATTTCAGCGTTTACGACGGATTAAACAGCTCGGTACGACGTATTTAGTGTTTCATGGTGCAGAACATAGTCGTTTTAGCCATTCTTTGGGGGTATACGAAATTGTCCGCCGAATGGTAGACGATATCTTCATAGACATGCCAGAGTGGGATGAAAGCGAACGTCTCGTGGTTCTTTGTGCTGCATTATTGCATGATCTTGGCCACGGCCCTTTTTCACATTCCTTTGAACATGTTTTTGATTTAGACCATGAGGAATTCACACGAGCTATTATTTTAGGAGATACAGAGGTAAACCATGTATTGACACGCGTTTCACCTGAATTTCCGCAAAAAGTTTCAGACGTCATTGCCAAAACATATGAGAATAAACAAGTTGTCAGTATGATTTCCAGCCAAATTGATGCGGATCGCATGGATTATCTGCAGCGAGATGCTTACTTTACAGGTGTCAGCTATGGTCACTTTGATATGGAACGAATCCTGCGTGTCATGAGACCAAAAGAAGAGCAGGTCGTCATCAAATCAAGTGGGATGCATGCGGTAGAAGACTATATTATGAGTCGCTATCAAATGTATTGGCAGGTTTATTTCCACCCAGTTTCCCGCAGCGCAGAAGTAATCTTAACGAAGATTCTTCATCGTGCAAAAGACTTGAGCCAGGGAAACTATCAATTCAAGCAAGAACCTACACATTTTATGGCGTTTTTCCAAAACAATATCGAACTAGAAGATTATATTGCACTTGATGAAAATATTTTGCTTACTTATTTTCAAATGTGGATGCAAGAAAGCGATCCGATATTAAGCGATTTAAGCCGCCGTTTTATTAATAGAAAGTTATTTAAATATATAGAATTTGATCCTGCAAATGAATATGAAAAATTAAGTGATCTAAAAGAGTTATTTTATCAAGCGGGCATTGACCCTAAATATTATTTAGTTCACGATTCTATCTCAGATTTACCATACGATTTTTACCGGCCAGGAGAAGAAGAAGAGCGTGTACCCATCCAGTTGTTAATGCCGAATGGTAAAACGCGTGAACTATCAAGATGCTCTGAAATTGTTGAAGCTATTTCAGGAAAACGAAGATCTGATCATAAGTTATATTTTCCGGAAGAAGTACTGCTGCAGGATGGTACTCAAAAAACGCTAAAAAAACAAATATTAAAAGTACTGAGAGGTTAAGCTTCTCGAAAGGAGAAAAACGTGCTAGAAGAACATGCAAAAGTCGTACAATTTGTATCTTTAGCTGGAAGTGTTACGGGGCGAAAAAAGCTGCAGAAGATGGTTTATATCGCAAAAAAAATGAAGTTTCCTTTCAATGAGAAATACCAATTTCATATTTATGGCCCCTATTCGGAGGAGCTTACATTGCGCGTAGAAGAGCTATGCACGATGGGTTTTTTAACGGAAGAAATGGAAGATAAGGGGTCCTATGTGCAGTACACATATCAAGTGACTGATAAAGGAACAAACTTTTCGAAGCATATGTGCGAGGAACAGCAGCATTTAAATGAAGTCGTAGAGGTACTAAACAGTAAAAGTGCCCGCTTTTTAGAGCTTGTTTCTACGCTATTGTTTTTTGATGAACTTCCGAAAGAAGAACGGATTCAAAAAGTGCATGTGGTAAAAGGAAAATTGAAATTTACAGAGACAGAAATGAATGAAGCATTTTCACTTATTGAGGCATTAGAGGAAATCAAATTGAATGCAAATTAATTATGGAATGTGGACAAGGAATCTTGTTCACGTTTTTTTATAGCAAAGAAAAAAGACAAGGGGAAACTTTTAGTCTTAGAAATAGTATAAGTAGAATGGTTCCGTTCCAACCGGGGCTTTCCGCTTAAGCTTATGCCGCAGGAGTCAACGGCTTCCGCTGCATAAATGTTATAAATTTTTTGATGCAATATTTTAATGAAGTGGGCATTCGACTCGCAGATTCGATACACCCACTTCAATTAGCACATTCAATGAAATCTCATTCAATGTCTGTCTGTTTTAAATGCTTATTAGACTTCGCTTTTACGGACGCCGCCTACTGCGTAGTGTTCTTTTTTCATCTCTTCAATAATAATGGAGATATTTTCTTTAGGCGCATTCACACTTTCAGATACTGCGTCTGTGACTGATTTGACAAGCTGGTGTTTTTGTTCGTCTGTACGTCCTTCAAGCATTTTAATCGTTACGATAGGCATAAGAAGTCTCCTTGTGTAAAATGTAGTGTATAGTGGTAATCATAACGTATACGGAGGAATTATGAAATGGCAAATGAACAGCAACCGAAAAAAATGGAATTTACCATAATTAAAAACAATCCTACCGATGGCCACAAAGGGTTTGGAATTGGTTCCATCACACTTGAGAATGTCTCTCCAGTCATCATCGATGTGAATGAAAAAACAGCTGAAGTAGATATTGGTGCAATGCATGCAAGAAGTGCAGTCGAAAAGGGTATCAAATTTACAACAGACCGTAAAGATTCTGAAGGTGGCAAACCGTACTGGCTTGTATGGGTAACGATTGAACAAAAAGAGAACGGGCCATATTATGCTGGTGTGACTGCATGCGAAATGGTAGTCAATCGCGAAAAACGCAGAGGCTACAAAATACTGGCAGAGCATGTCAACAAAATGGATAAATCCATGAAAAGAAATATTATGATTGATGAAATGGATACGACGTCAAAACAGGTCCTTGGTGAGTTTTTGAAAAACTTTAATGAAGAGATGTGGAAAAATAGCAGTCCTTCATTACATGCTGATTTAGGCTTTGAATGATCCAATTTTTGTCGAACATGCGCTTTTTTCTGGCACTTTCTAATTACGTGGTTGAAAGTGTTCTGGAAAGGAAGTACACTAGAATTAAAGCTTGCAAATGTAAGCTAGGACATATGCTGTGCGAGAAGTTGTATGGTTCTCATTAGCCATCCCAAGGGCGAAAGGATAAATGCAGTCATCTTGAAGCAGAAAACTTCCACCCCAAAGGTTAACGGACACCTTTGGAATGGAAGTTTTTTTTAGTTTGTTATTCAAATAAAGAGAATGGGAACAGACTCCATGTTTCATCCGTTTCTTTTGTCAATTCATTAACGATAGAAGGATCTGTGCATTTTTTCTTGGGCATATCTTTTTTCTTGAGATATACTAATCGCTGTCTGCCACATGCTTTTGTAGCAATGCCCCCAGTTTCAACATCTATGATAGCGGATTGAACACCTTTTGGTGCGATAAAAGGTTCGCTGGGAGTATCTTTCAGTGCCCCTTCCATAAAGTCAATCCAGATATGCTTTGTAGCTCTTGCATCTTCTTCACTTGAGAGCTGTTTTCCCTGGTCGTATCCGTTCCATACACCGGCTGTTAATGATGGCGTAAAGCCGATCATCATTTGGTCTGTCAGGGTTGTACCCGATTTTGCAGCATAAGGTCTTGTTTGTCTGTTGCGCAGACTTACACCTGTAGCAGGGGTATAGTCGTTAAACACAGGGTCAAACATGCCTGTCATCAACTGAGTTAAAATGAAATTCTCATCTTTTTTTAGCACTCTTTTTTCTTCACGTTTTTCTTCAACTTCATAAATTAATTTGCCTTCGCCATCCTTGATAGAGAGCACGGTAATTGGTGATCTCTTAACTCCGCCTGCAGCGAGTGTATTATATGCGGATGTAATATCCTTCAGCGTCACTTCTGTTGTACCAAGTGCCACAGAAGGTGTATTTTGTAGGGTTTCACCAATGCCAAAGCGATTGAGCATTTGCTTAAATTTACGATGACCTACTTCCTCATAGGTTTTTACGGCAAAAATATTGTCAGAGATGGCCAATGCTTGTGCAAGCGAAATAGGGTGATTGGCAAATTTGCCATTTACATTTTTAGGTTCATACTCTGAACGTCCACCGTCATAGGTGAAAATGGTTTTTTCTGCATCCATAAATGTGATTGGCGAAAAATCATTTTCTAATGCAGTCGCATATAAAAACGGTTTAATAGCAGAACCAGGTTGCCTTTTTGCTTGGGTCACACGATTATATGAACTCTCTGTATAATGAGTGCCTCCTACTAATGAAGTCACATATCCTGTTTTAGGATCCATGCTGACAAATCCAACTTGAAGACCAGAACTTGGCATATTTTTCTCTACAGCTTCCTCTGCAGCTTTTTGGTGGAGCGGATTTAAAGTCGTTTGGATAGTCCAACCGCCTTCTGCAATGTTTCGACCATTTTTCTCCAAAATCTTTTTAGCCTCCGCCCAAACTGTATCGACAAAGTAAGGAGCATTCATTTTATCGCTATCCCACTCGTCATATTTAAATGTTAGGTTTTCATTTTGTGCGCGTTCTTTTGCTTCTTCTGTAATCATCTCTTTATTTCTCATCAACGACAAGATCAGCTGCTGTCTATTATGATTATTTTCTTCACTTGCCAGAGGCGAGTAAATGCTCGGCCCTTTCGGTATTGCTACCAGGGATGCAGCCTCAGGAAGTGTAAGCTCTTTTGCTGGTTTGGCGAAATAATAGCGGCTGGCAGCTTCAATTCCATACATACCATGACCAAAATAAACTGTATTTAAATATCCTTCTAGAATCTGATCTTTATCATAGAAAGTTTCTAATCGATACGTATAGAGGGCCTCATTCATTTTACGAAGCCATGTTTTATCGTGTGAAAGATATAAATTGCGGGCATACTGTTGAGTAATCGTACTAGCACCTTGCACTTTTTTCATTGCTTTCACATCTTGTACTATGGCGCCTGCAATCCGTGTATAGTCAAAACCATTGTGCTTATAAAAATTTTGGTCTTCAGTAGCAATCAAGGCTTTTGTTACAAAAGGCGAAATATCATCTAACCCTACCCAGTAACGACGTTGTCCGGCAAATTTATCTCCAATTTGTTCCCCGCTAGTATCTAAAAAAACGGTTGCCTTAGGAACAGTTAAAGATGGAGCCCCTGTAATTTGAGCGTAAACACGGAGTGAGACCAGAGCAGTAATGACGCTTGAGGCACACACGACCATCAATATGACTAACTGCCGTAGTCGCAGCTTCTTTTTTCGTTGCTTATGATATTCAGCTCGGTTCATCCTATCGCTTCCTTTCCTATCGTTGAAACTAGTATGTGAAGAGATTGCACAAACTAAACGGAAAGAATAGCGCTAAATTTGATGAAAAACGAATAAAAAGCAGGACAGATCTTACAAATCTGAATACAAAAAAAGTGCCAATGGCTATTTGTCCATTGGCACAGGAGTTTTAGGGATTTGATTATAGTGAACGATTTGATTGTTCCCTTTCGTTGTTGCAAGTCGAAAGGCATCGTGTGTGGATTGGGCAATTTCGTAAATCGTCTTGCCGTTCTCAGGATAGTTAGCAATACCGACACTAACAGAGATAGAAGCACTGCTTCCGTCTTCTAAATCTACTGACATCTTGGAGATGGATTTACTTATATCATAGGCATATTGCAAACTGGATGCGGGCGGCAGATCTTTGCAAATTAAATAAAATTCTTCTCCACTAATCCGAATAGAGGTAGAACCAGGATGTTCTCTATTAAATTCTTTTAGCAATTCGCCAATTTTCCTTAAAAATTGGTCGCCCACCATAACGCCATGTTTCATATTAATCTTGCTAAATTGGTCTATGTCAATCAATAGCAGGGCAAACGGAATTTCGCTTTGAATGTAACGATCTATAATGCACTTACATTTTCGGATATTTGGCAAGCCTGTTAAAAAATCAGTTTCTACCATTTTTTCGATTGTATGGATTTTATTAAACTGATTATTTAAGAGACGAATTACAAACGCAGTTATATAAAGTGCTGGAATCGAGATAATGAATAATAGCACAGCGCTTATTAACCAATTTTCTGCATTGAGCGCAATGCTAGAGGCGTAAAAAAGAATGGAAAGCAATAGATAATAATGCAGATTGCGAAATTTAATCGGTTTCCACCAAGCTAGTAAGGCGAGAATAAGTCCTACTATGATGGTCAAAATTCCAGAATGGATGGAAATTTCCGAGAGACCGGAAATATATATGCGCGTTATGCCAATTAATGTTGCCGCAATACCCATAGAAATAGGGCCGCCAAGCCATCCGGATAACAACAAAAGCACATTGCGCAAATCGCCGTTTATTAGATATTCGCTCTTAAAATGGGTGGATGCTTTCATTAAAAGCAAACCTGTAATAGAAGCGGCAAAACCAACAATCCATGGATGGAATTCCTTATAGATGCCAGTAGATTGCTCAAGTAACTGATAGGCAAGGTAAAAGGAAATGACAAAAGTAAATAATAGCGAAAAATAAACTGCGTATTCAAGAAACACGTAATATCACCGCCTAAAGTCTTCTATCTATTATACCATTTACCTAGATAGCGAGAAGAAAAATTTTTTCAATCTGCATAAAGAAATGTTAAAATGTATTTTTATTCTGAAATAGATTTGCTTTGGGCACATTGAGGATAGGATGGTTAAACTGACAGAAAGGGGTTCAATCGCAAGTTGTACCTTGAAATGAACTCCTCTCCTATCCTATAATAAAAAGGTTATATTAAGTAGAAAATGGAGGCATCACTTATGCCAGATGCTCTTTCAATACCGGTACAATTAAAAATAACTTCAACAATCACACAACAAGGTGAAAAGCCTGAGCAGATTGAGTTTTGGTCTGAGGGTACCCTTATGGAAAAACGCGGACAAATCTATTTGCAATACACCGAAGTGCAAGAGGACTCACATATACGGACAACATTGCGGTTTGGTGATAAGGATGCAATGATTATTCGCAATGGTGATGTTAAGATGCGCATGCCATTTGTCGTGGGAGAATCACAAAGGGGCCATTATCAAAGCCAATTTGGACAACTACCGTTATTTACTCAGGTGAAGGAAATGAAATACCATCCATCGGAAACTACGCACAGCGGCCGGTTTTATCTACAGTACGAATTAATTATCGGTTCCGAACATGCGGGCAATTTTATATTAGAACTACAGTACACGGAGGGAAATAAATGAACGCAGTAGAACAAGTGCAACAAGCCATTAAAGATGCGCTAAAAGCAGCTATTCAAAAAGCAGGCATCATTGAAGATACGAGTTCTTTGAATATTCACCTTGAAACACCGAAAAGCAAAGAGAATGGTGACTATGCTACGAATGTGGCGATGCAGCTAACTAAGCTGGCTAAAAAGCCACCTCGTGCGATAGCAGAAGCGATTCTTGAAAACCTTGAAACAGAACAAACAAATATTGAAAACATCGAGATTGCTGGCCCTGGTTTTATGAACATCACATTGCGCAAAGATTACTTAGCAGATGTTGTGAAGATGGTCTTAGATCAAGGCGTTAATTATGGCCGTACAAACACAGGCAAAGGTGAAAAGGTCCAAGTTGAATTTGTTTCTGCAAACCCAACTGGCGATCTTCACCTAGGACATGCGCGTGGTGCTTCAGTCGGCGATTCTTTATGCAATGTTTTAGACTTTGCTGGTTATGATGTTTCTCGTGAATACTATATTAATGATGCCGGTAACCAAATCAATAAATTAGCGAACTCCCTTGAGGCAAGATATCGCGAATCGCTTGGTTTGCCATTCAATATGCCTGAAGATGGATATCATGGGAAAGACATCATTGAAATCGCTAAAGAGCTTTCAGCAGAATATGGCCCTGAAATCCTTGATAAGTCAGATGAAGAACGTTTTGAGTTTTTCCGTGAGCATGGATTAAAACATGAATTCGGCAAGCTACAAAAAGATTTGCACGATTTCCGTGTGGATTTCGATGTTTGGTTCTCTGAAACATCACTCTACAAAGACGGAAAAGTGGAAACAGCTCTTCAAAAACTAAGAGATAATGGACATGTTTTCGAACAAGACGGTGCCATTTGGTTCCGCTCTACTACATTTGGCGATGATAAAGATCGTGTATTAGTAAAATCAGATGGTTCTTACACTTATCTAACACCAGATATTTCTTATCACGAAGATAAATTGCGTCGTGGCTTTGACCAATTGATCAATATCTGGGGTGCAGACCATCATGGTTATATTCCACGTATGAAAGCTGCGATTGAAGCACTTGGCTATGACCGCGACCGATTAGAAGTGGAAGTCATTCAAATGGTTAACCTAATGCGTAACGGCGAGAAAGTGAAAATGTCTAAACGTACGGGGAATGCAGTTACACTTCGTGAGTTGGTAGAAGAAGTTGGCCTAGATGCAGTACGCTATAACTTTGCTATGCGTGCAGGTGACTCTCATTTAGATTTTGATTTGGATTTGGCTGTTAAACAATCAAACGAAAACCCTGTATATTACGCACAATATGCTCATGCGCGTATTAGCTCAATCTTGCGCCAAAGCGCAGAAAAAGGGTTTGTACCATCAATCGAACACCTTGACGCTTTGTCTACAGAAAAAGATATTGAGCTGTTGAAAAAAGTAGGCGATTTCCCGCAAATTGTAGCTGACGCTGCTCGTGTACGTGCACCGCACCGTATCGCCAACTATATTCAAGAACTTGCCGCAACTTTCCATCGCTTCTACAATGCTGAAAAAGTGTTAGATGAAGAAAATAAAGACCGTTCAGAAGCACGCCTTGCACTTATCACAGCAGTTCGCACAACGATCGCGAACGCGCTAAAATTGATTGGCGTTTCTGCACCGGAAAAAATGTAATAATTATAACTCTTAAAAAGCGGAGCCAACAACACCATATTGTTGCTCTGCTTTTTTGTTGATAAACAACTTCACCTAGCTTGGAAATTACCTGACTAGAATAATCTATTAAATATCTCTTCCTAATTTACAAAATATTAGATATAATAAAAAGAAATAAAATACATAGTTTAATCGGTCCCGAATAGAGAGCTATTTGGGTTAAAAGGGAAATCGGTAAAAGCCGATGCGGTCCCGCCACTGTAAGTGTGAGCAATTCGAGAATGCCACTGAAGGAAACTTTGGGAAGGTGCGATGCGCGATGATCACGAGCCAGGATACCTGCCGATTATAGAACACCGTTTATATCGACGAGGATTGATAGGTGCCATTATGATCTTTTTTATAATGCTGCAATCACCAAACCTCTCGTTGTGAACGAGAGTTTTTTATTTTGGAGAAAAGGTTAAAGACCTTTTTCTCCAACCAACAGTAATCTTACACACCAGGGGGAGTAAAAAATGAAGAAACTATGGCAGCTTGGTTTTATGCTTGTGATGGCATTTACATTGCTTGTAGGCTGTGGCCAATCCGACTCTAAAAAGCCAGAAGCAGAAAACAAAACCACGCAATCAGAAAACAAAACAGCTACATATCCAATGACAGTAACAGATGATACAGACAATAAAGTCGAATTTAAGCAGGAACCAACGAAGATTGTGTCTTTAATGCCGAGTAATACTGAGATTCTTTTTGCTTTAGGATTAGATGATCACGTAATCGGCGTGACAGATAATGATACGTATCCAGAAGCTGCTACTAAAAAAGATAAAGTAGGCGGCATGGAGCTTAATATTGAAAAAATTATCAGCTTAAAACCGGATGCCGTTTTTGCGCATGGCATGATTGCCGAATCTGCAAAGAGCGGTATACAGCAACTTCGAGATGCAGATATTCCTGTATTTGTCGTTAAAAATGCCAGCAACTTTGAGGAAACATATGACTCGATTAAAACAATCGGCAAAATTACAAATAGAAGTGCAAAAGCAGATCAAATTGTAGAAGATATGAAAGCGAAAGTAAAAGATGTACAGGCTAAAGTAGCAGATGTAAAAAAACGCAATGTATTCGTTGAAAACTCTGATGAGCCTGAGATTTATACAGCTGGTAAAGATACATTCATGCAAGAAATCTTAAACCTAGCGAATGTTAAAAATGTGGCAGATGATCAATCAGGTTGGTTTAAAATCGACCCTGAGGAAATTATTAAGCGTGACCCAGATGTATACTTAATCACATATAATTATGTACCGAATATCGTAGAGAAAGTAAAAAAACGCCAAGGGTTTAAAGATTTAAAGGCTATTAAAAACGACCGAGTAGTACAAGTTGATCCGGACAAGACTAGCCGTCCAGGACCTCGCCTTGCTGAAGGGCTTGAGGAAGTGGCGAAAGCTGTTTATCCAGAGGTATTTAAATAAGTGAAAAAAATAGTAGTTGGATATCTCGTAACTCTTGCTATTCTTCTTTTGAGCATGGCTTTGGGGATATCAGCCGGCGCTGTTAAAGTGCCAATCAGTACGTTATGGGACAATAATGCAGATGAAGTAGCATCGAATATATTATGGTCTATTCGAATGCCTCGTGTGATTTTAGCAGGACTCGTTGGAGCATCATTAGCTATTTCAGGTGCCGCTTTCCAAGGGTTGCTTAAGAATCCGCTTGCTGATCCATATACGTTAGGAGTGTCATCAGGTGCCTCAGTGGGCGCCGTGATGACGCTCTTTTTCAGTCTTTCAGCACCTGTATTGGGCATGTTTACGTTGCCCGCATTCAGCATGATAGGTGCATTATTGACAATGTTTTTGGTTTTAGGATTTGCGAAGCTTGTAGACAAAGCGATGAAAATGGAAACGCTGATATTAACAGGCATAATCATTAGTTCATTTCTCAGCTCTATCATCTCTTTGATGATCGCGCTCACTGGTGAGGAGCTTCGACAAATCATTAGCTGGCTAATGGGCAGTGTGTCGATGCGCGGCTGGCCATATGTTAAGATGATTTTACCGTTCGTCATAGTGGGCACAATTCTATTATGGCTGAACCGACGAGAATTGAATGCCATGCTATTTGGCGAAGAACGAGCGAAATATTTAGGCGTCAATGTTAGAAGAAGTAAATTAACGCTACTGATTGGTGGATCGATGTTAACGGGAGCAGCTGTTTCTGTATCAGGCACCATCGGATTTGTGGGGCTAGTAGTACCGCATATGACACGCTTGCTTTTTGGCGCGAATCATCAGCATCTTTTGCCACTTTCACTGATGAACGGGGCATCACTGCTCATACTTTGTGATTTAGTTGCAAGAACAATTATTGCGCCGACAGAACTGCCTATCGGTGTGATTACGGCATTGCTTGGTGCGCCGGTATTCGCCTATATCTTCTTTAGGCAACGAAAAGGATAGGGGGGTACAGAATGCTAAACGTAAAAGATCTTACAGGAGGATATGATGAGAAACATCCAATTGTAAAAGGTATAAATTTTAGTGTGGAAAAAGGCCAATTCTTAGGGGTACTTGGCCCAAATGGCAGTGGCAAATCTACGCTACTTAAAGCTATTAGCGGTACGCTCCCATTCAATCAGGGAAATGTTCAGATTGAAGGGAAGAGTCGAGAGGAGTATACGGCAAAAGAGCTTGCCCGCAAAATGGCTGTGCTGCCACAACTACATACACAGGCTTTTTCGCATTCTGTTCGAGAGACAGTTTCGATTGGTCGTTACCCTTATCAGCATAGGTGGCTTTCCACATGGACGGATGAGGATGAATCAGCGATTAAAAAGGCGATGGAGTCCACAGGCATTCTCTCATACGAAAAACAGTTGCTTGAAAATCTTTCAGGTGGTGAGCAACAGCGTACATATGTGGCACAAGCACTGGCACAGAGTGCTGATTTATTGTTGCTGGATGAGCCAACTAACCATTTGGATATCGAACACCAGCGAAAACTACTTGATATGATTCGCCTTGAAGTGGTCCAAAATGGATTAACAGTTCTGTCCATCTTCCATGATATCAATCTGGCAGCGCTCTACTGTGATCGCCTGCTCTTGCTAAATAAAGGAAAAATTTATGCGTTGGGTGAGCCGCATGAGGTGCTAAAAGAACACTTTATAAAAGACGTCTATCACACGACTATATCGACCTATCCACATCCTATTTTGCCCAAACCCCAAATGACATTAATGCCTGAAATAGGGGAGAGGGAGGAAAGTATTCCGATAAAAGCAGAAGATATAAAAATACGTGATGAGTATGTCGAGTTAAATACATCTTCACCCTTGAAGGCTTTCTCCTCTGCCGTCCATAATGCAGGCGTCGGCTGGTATCAGTATTTCGTTAACCGGACGGTTGATGCAGAGTATATGTGCGATGATGCGCATGATGAATTAAAAGAATACTTAATGGAGAAAGGATTTTCTCCTACAAATACAGTCGCCATGATGACTGCAGTGCCAGCTAAAAATGCAGTAGTACGGCAATTCACTTCCGACGAGGCCGATATTGTTGTGGCAGTTACTGCTGGGGTGGGTAATGCAATCGATATTGCGAGCGCTTACAAAAGAGAAGATGTATTTCATGTAGGGACTATTAATATATGGGTGTTTATCAATGGCACATTGACAGATGAATCGTTCATGCAGGGGATGATTGCTATAACGGAAGCGAAAACAAAGGCGATGTATACAGAACAAATTAAAGATGTTGTTTCTGGCACCATTGCAACAGGCACCTCAACAGATAGTGTGCTAATCGCCGCAACGCAAAATGGTCCTTTTTATGAATATGCAGGAAGTGCAACCGCAGTAGGCAAGCTCATCGGTCGCGGTGTTTATGAAACCCTTTGTACTGCACTGCAAGACTATAAAAAAGCGAAGGAGCAAGACTAAATGCTGGCACATTTAATCGCTTGTACGCTAGGGATCTTTCTTGACCGTCTTATTGGAGATCCTAAAAGAATGCCGCACCCTGTAAAATGGATCGGCAGTTTGATCGGATGGCTAACAAAACGATTGAATAAGGGTGGATTCCGCAAAACGAAGGGTGCGTTGCTAGTCATTTTGGTCGTAGGAGCAACGACTGTATCCGCTTATGCAGTGGTTGTGATTGCCTATCAAGTGGGCATTGTTTTTGGCATCTTGGTAGAAGGTTTACTCATTACATTTGGGCTTGCCCAAAAGAGCTTGAAACAAGCAGCGATGGAAGTCTATGAACCTCTTACTGCTGGCAATTTAGTACAAGCACGTGTGAAGCTTTCGTGGATTGTTGGGCGAGATACAGAGAAACTTTCGGAAAGCGAAGTCACACGAGGTGTGGTAGAGACAGTTTCTGAAAATACGAGCGATGGCGTGACGGCTCCATTATTTTGGGCTTTTCTATTCGGTGCAGCTGGCATCTGGATGTACAAAGCTGTAAATACGCTTGATTCAATGGTTGCGTACAAAAATAAGGAATTCAATGAGTTTGGTTTTGTAGCAGCTCATACAGACGATGTCTTCAACTATATCCCAAGCCGTTTGACAGGATTACTGATCCTTTTAACGATGCAAAATGAGACGAAGCATTCACTTTCTGAACGAATGAGGGGATGGTTGACTGATGCCAAGAAGCATCCAAGCCCTAATAGTGGTTATTTAGAAGCAGCGACTGCTTATCAGCTTGGTGTACAACTGGGTGGAACTAATTATTATAAAGGTGTTGTCTCCAAAAGAGCCACAATGGGGCAGAAGGAAGTAGAGTTAGCTCCGAGACATATTCAGCTAGCCGTAAATCAAATGTATTCTGTCACAGCTTATTTTTGGTTACTCGGTATTATGATAGGAGGAGTTATGATTGTCATTGCCTAACCATGGAGCGAATCCGCAATTGTTATACAGTGAATTAGCAATTCCGCTTCCAGAACAAATCATAGATTACAGTGAAAATGTAAATCCATTAGGGCCGCCCCTCTCAGTAGTAGAAAACTGGCAAGGCTATATACACTTACTTTCTAGCTATCCAGAACCGCACGGCGAACCATTTCTATCTGCTATTGCAGCATATCACGGCATTCCGAAGAGCCGCGTATTGCTTGGGAATGGTGCGGCCGAGATTTTTTCATTGCTTGCTGGACACTTTCAAAGAAAATGTGCGATGATTGTTCATCCAACCTTTTCGGAATACGAGGCAACTTTAAGAGCAAATGGGACAGAAATCATTCATCTCTCAGTAGAAGAGATCGAAAATTGGAAGCTGCCAATAGACCATATTATAGAAAATATGAAGCGTGCCGATCTGTTGTACCTTTGCACACCAAATAATCCTACCGGTGTACTGCCACCAAGGAATGAACTGGTGCACCTTTTAGAGGAAGGTCAAAAAATGGGCTGCACAGTAATATTGGATGAAGCCTTCATCGATTGGATTGGGGAGGAAGCATCCATGATTTCGTACATAGAGGATTTTTCAAATCTAATCATTGTGCGCTCGATGACCAAAATGTACGCAATTCCAGGAATCCGGCTAGGCTATATGGTAAGCTCTCCTGCATTGATTGAAGCATTGCGCGAAAAAGTACCGCATTGGCATATTAATGGCATCGCTGCCCATATAGGAGCAAAATGTATCGACGAAACGCATTATAGAGAAAAATCCATAGAATATGCTAAAAAGTCGAAAGCAAAATTTGTAGATTTCCTGCAAAAATTAGGATGCAAAACAACAAAGAGCGTGACTAATTATGTTTGTTTTAAGCTTCCTCATCCAGATTTGTCTCAAAGATTTTTTCACGAAATGCTGAACAGCGGCATTGTCCTGCGGCATACTGAAAACTTTAAAGGATTGGATGGTAAATGGTTTCGAGTAGGAATGAAGAATGAACAGGCAATGGCAGTTCTTCAAGAGGAGATGGAAGCATGGATCAAGCAAAACTCTCATTTATAACAGGCGGTGTTCGAAGCGGCAAAAGTGCGTATGCGGAGCAGCGATTAGTAGAGTTAGCAAAGGAAGTGCGAGCAAATCGCTTGGTCTACTTAGCAACGGGTGTAGCCTTCGATGAAGAAATGACAAACCGGATAGAGCGGCATAAACATGACCGGATAATGCAAGAGCATCAATGGGTAACCATTGAACAACCCACGAATTTCAAAAAGGTATTGGTTCAGGTGAAGCAAGGAGATGCTATTCTTTGGGATTGCGTCACAACTTGGCTATCGAATGAATTCTATGAACAGAGTGAATCAGGCGTTTTTGCTTGGAAGCAAGAAGGCAAACTCAAACAGCGGATGGACGAGATGAAAAGCACTATTTTACAAATTCGCGCTATGGGAATACCTCTCGCCATCGTTTCCAACGAAATGTTAGATGAACCTCTTTCCGCAAATCCTGAGGTACATCTATATCAGCAGACAATTGGCAGGCTCCACCAGTGGTTTGTCAAGAATGCTTCAGAAGCAATTGAAATTGATTACGGCTTTATACATAAATGGAAGTAGGGAGCGAATTAGAATGACAAATGGTCTGCTGCTTGCACTTCAATTTTTTTCAATTTTGCCTATTCATAAAGAAATTCCAATGACGAAAAAGACCGTCACGGCCATGTTTGTCGTTTTTCCTTGGCTGGGCGCATTGATAGGCTTTGTGTTGTCTAGTGTCTATTATTTATTGCATACATACACAGACATTAGTTCATTACTTTTAAGTTTTATTTTGATTAGCGGTTATGTCATTTGTTCAGGTGGACTTCATTTGGATGGATATGTAGACACAAGCGATGCCTATTTTTCTTACAGAGATAAGAAAAAACGATTAGAGATTTTGGATGATCCTCGGACAGGTGCTTTTGGCGCTATATCATTGGTATTTCTAATTCTAGCTAAAATCTTCTTTTTGACAGAATTGCTCGCGAAGCCGTCTTTTCATTGGATATGGCTAATTGCTGTTCCTTTCTTATCACGATTGTGTATGTCAATTTATTTTATTTGTACACGTACATCTAAAGAGAAGGGATTGGCTCACTTTTTTAAACAGCACTTACATATGAAATATTGGTTAATTGGAACTGTATGTTCGATGATTGTAGGAGGAGCTTTATTTATATGGCTTAGTGGAACATGGGCTATACTTTTTCTGCTATTCATGATTGTGTTGGCTGCTATGATCTATAGATGGTGGTCACTTCAGCAGTTTAGCGGGAGTTCAGGAGATTTGCTTGGAGCTCTTATCGAAGGGATGGAGGCGGTTTTATGGATAGTCCTGTTGTTGTGCATCTAATACGCCATGCCAAAACAAAAAGCAACGACGAAAAGCGGTATCTAGGCTGGAAAGATGAGCCCATTTTGAAAAGAGAAGAGCTGCCAGTAGTAAATAGGGAATATCCCGTTGTTTTCGGAAGCGATTTAGTGCGCTGCAAGCAAACGGCTGAAGCTTATTTTCCGGGTGCGGTTTATGTAGAAGACGAGGGGCTTAGGGAATTGAACTTTGGTCAGTTTGAAGGGAAAACCTATGAAGAATTAAAGGAAGACCAGCACTATCAAAAGTGGTTGGATGATTCGAATCAAGTAGCACCGCTGGAGGGCGAAACATTAGAAATCATGACTAATCGCTGTCGGATAGCTTTTAAAAAATTGCCACAAGGCTTATCAGTGTACCCGCTCGTAGTGCACGGTGGTACGATTCGCGTTTTGCTGACGGAATTTGCACCGCACGAAAGCCAGTTTTGGGATTGGGTAGTCACGCATAATGATATATATACATTGGAGTGGGAGTCGAGAAGGGCTTTTGAGGAGGGAGAAAGATGCACGTTTTTATCGGTGGTGCCTATAACGGCAAACATGAGTATGTGAGAAATTGGCTCATTGAACAGCATGAAAATGATGTAGCGTGGTATGAAGGTGTCCTGCCAAAAGAGCCCAAAAACAAAACTATTGTCATTTCTCATTTAGAAAAAATTCTCCAATCAGATGAGGAAAAAGATGAATTAATACTCGCGAAAAAGATAGCAAAACAGTTACAATTATGGGAGAAAGAACATCAGGTGATCGTCATTGCAACTGAAATGGGGCGAGGAATTGTTCCTCTTAGCCGGCATGATCGAATATTAAGGGATGCGTGCGGTAGGCTTTATCAGGAGCTATTTAAGAGTAGTGAACATGTCACACGCATCTGGTATGGCTTGAGCGAAAATATTAAGTAAGAAAGAAGGGGATTTCAATGAATTTATACACACGTACAGGTGACAAGGGGAAAACAAGCATTATTGGCCGAAGAGTGGATAAGGATGATTTGCGAGTAGAAGCATATGGCACAATTGATGAATTGAATTCATTTATCGGCAAGGCAATGACTGAGCTAGATCAAGAGAAATTCCAAGATATCCTAGAAGATTTGCAAAATATACAAAATGAATTGTTCGATTGTGGCGGTGATTTAGCGAATGTGATGAAAGAGCGCCATTATAAAATGACAGATGAGCCGATCGAAGTTATGGAAAAACGAATTGATGTACTAATGGATGAGCCGCCTTTACTTGAACGCTTTATCCTACCGGGAGGCTCTCCTGGCGCAGCTACTTTGCATATTGCCCGCACTATTGCAAGACGTGCAGAACGTTTGACTGTCACACTTTTCAAAAATTCCGAGGAAAACGATGTGCCGTTAGTTGTTGGACGATACCTCAATCGTTTATCCGATTATTTATTTGCTGCTGCCCGTGTAGCCAATTGTAGAATAAATGTTGCTGATATTGAATATATCCGTGGGGCGAAAGTATTTAAAAATGGCGGCCGTAAAGAGAAGGATTAATCCGCATGAAATATCGTAGACTTACATTTACAGCGATGATTGCTGCATTAAGTGCAATTGGCGCAATGATTAAAATACCTGTTGGCATCGGTTCGGCAGCGCTTGATTCAGCCCCTGCATTTTTGGGTGCTGCATTATTGCCTGCCCCGATTGCAGGTGCGGCAGCGGCGATTGGACATATGGTCTCTGCAGAGCTTAGTGGATTTCCGATGACGCTTCCATTCCACGCGCTGATCGCCATCGAAATGTTTGCAGTAGTCTATGGTTTTGCTAAACTTCATCAACGAAATCATCATCTACTAAAATGGCTGTTCGCTGTCATCGTAAACGGTATTTTAGCGCCGTTGCCGTTTTACTTTCTCATTTCACCGCAAACATACTATGCTATTACCCCCGGCATATTCATCGCTACCGTTATAAATGCCGTTATTGCAGGATTATGCTTACCGGCAATAACAAAAGTAACCGGAAAAGTGGGAGACACGTGTCGATGAGAAATGCTATACAACTACCAAATGGACTCATTGTTACAACGGATAATGCAGGAGCAATTGGGCAAAAAAAGAAAGATACAGTACATGTGCCAGATGAAATGGTCAGTTATTTTTCGGCTCGCGTGACGCTTTTAGAGCAATGGGCTGCAGGCGCTGAACCACATTCCATTCTTATGCATAACTTTAGCGGCGACGAAGCATGGGTGCGCTACTTAAAAGGGGTTCATCAAGTATTCGATGAGATAGAATGTTCTTCTCCACCTATAAGCGGAAGTACTGAGTCCAACATTGAAACGCTACAATCAGGCTTAGCGATTACCATGTTAGGAGAGCAAATCTATCAATCAAAAGCTCCAGAAACGCTCAAATGGTTTACATACGGCAAACCGCTTGTAGGAGAAAACCTACTGGCTGAAAAAGAAAAGGTTGCTTCGTTGAAATCTATTTACAAAGCTAGGCAAGGGAATATAATTGCATCTGTATGGCCGGTGGGCTCGAAAGGAATAGCAGGAGAAATCAAACGCATTTTTGGTAGCAAACCTTTTACTTGCGCATGGGAACCTCACGCTTCAGCAGGTCCATCAACTGTTGTTCTAATTGGGGTGGAGCCTAAAAAAATACATACTGCCCAATCGCTGTTCGGTGAATTACTCTTGCCGATTAGCTGGAAAGACAGTCCATAATATTACGCCGAGAAATCATCCTTTAGATTTCTCGGCGTTTTTTTAGAGAAAAATTGATTGGGCGAGAGAAAATAAATATGATAGAATACTTAGACAAGTTGAAATATACTTTCGCTTTCTAGAAAAAAGTTTACGGAAGGAGAAAATCATTTTCACAGAAATTCTAAGAGAATCCTAGAAATGTGATTGACTGAATGCTCATTCATATTTTACAATAGACAAAACAGAGTATTTTCAGAATTCTCTTGAGATAAAACAAAGGGGAGTAACAACATAAGGGGGGAATAACATGAATCCATTGTTGATCGTCAATTGGATCTTGTTTTTAGGGGTAGTCGCTTATGCTTTAGGATTGTTTACGTATTTAGTAAAAACGCGTTATCAGTTCATTAAAATGGGGAAGAAAACCGAATTTGATAACAATGTTAAAGCACGGTTAGAAAAAATTTGGGTGTATGTTTTTGGCCAAAAGAAACTAATGAAAGACAAGAAGAGCGGTGCCATTCATGTCATGTTCTTCTATGGCTTCCTACTAGTTCAGTTTGGCGCTATTGATTTTATATGGAAAGGGTTAAAGCCGGGTTCCCATCTACCATTTGGACCGCTATACCCTTACTTTACATTTTTCCAAGAAATCGTCACCTTAGTGATTTTGGTGGCTGTTGTCTGGGCGTTCTACCGTCGTTATGTGGAAAAGCTAGTACGTTTGAAACGAGGATTTAAGTCAGGCCTTGTATTGCTATTTATCGGTGGCTTAATGGTATCCGTTCTTGTGGGAAATGGCATGGGCATGATCTGGCATGGCGAATCTGCAACATGGTCTGAGCCAGTCGCATCGTTGATTGCTACTGCATTTGCATTCTTGCCAACAACGGCAGCTATTGCTGTGTTCTTCGTTATGTGGTGGGTCCACCTATTATTCTTGCTGACTTTCTTAGTCTATGTGCCGCAATCCAAACACGCGCACTTAATCGCGGGACCAGCCAATGTATATTTCAATCCTTTGACACCGCCAGGGAAATTAACTCCGATTGATTTTAATGCGCTTGAAGATGAAGAGGGTGAATCAGAAGATGAGATGCCTTCATTTGGCGTAGGGAAAATAGAAGATTTTACACAGCTCCAATTAATTGATTTATACGCATGTGTTGAGTGCGGGCGCTGTACAAATATGTGCCCAGCAACAGGGACAGGCAAGATGCTATCACCGATGGATTTGATGACAAAGTTACGTGATCATCTTACATTTACAGGCGCTGTACAAACACATCAACAACCTTGGGTACCAAAGATGTTCTTTGGCCATACAAAAGGTAATCAACTAGCAATGGCTGCAGGAGCAGAAGGCGCTGTAATTGAAGATGTATACAGCCCGTCGTTGATTGGTGATGTCATTACGGAAGAGGAAATTTGGGCATGTACTACCTGCCGAAACTGTGAAGACCAATGTCCTGTTATGAATGAGCATGTTGAAAAGATTATTGACTTGCGACGTTATTTAACTATGACAGAAGGTCGCGTAAACCCTGATGCGCAGCGCGCGATGACTAACATCGAACGCCAAGGCAATCCGTGGGGTATCAACCGTAAAGAGAAGGAAAATTGGAGAGATGCTCGTCCTGATCTTCACATTCCTACAGTAAAAGAAGCAACAAAAGCTGGAGAAGAATTCGAATTCTTGTTCTGGGTTGGCTCAATGGGGTCATTCGATAACCGCTCACAAAAAATTGCGTTGTCCTTCGCGCATTTGATGAACGAAGCAGGTGTGAAATTCGCTATTTTGGGCAACAAAGAGAAGAATTCAGGCGATACACCGCGCCGCTTAGGAAATGAATTTTTATTCCAAGAGCTGGCTGAAGCAAATATCAAAGAATTTGAAAAAGCAGGCATCACAAAAATCGTCACAATCGATCCGCATGCATACAATATTTTTAAGAATGAATATAGTGATTTTGGTTGGAATGGTGAAGTTCTCCACCATACAGAAATGTTATATGAGCTGGTGATGAGTGGAAAAATTAAACCGCAACACGCAGTGAATGAAACCATTACATTCCATGATTCCTGCTACCTTGGCAGATACAATGATGTGTATGATGCGCCGCGTGAAATTTTAAAAGCAATCCCTGGTGTGAAGCTAGTGGAAATGGAACGAAACCGCGATACAGCCATGTGCTGTGGAGCTGGTGGCGGACTTATGTGGATGGAGGAGCATGTTGGAAACCGAATCAATGTGGCGCGTACTGAACAAGCGCTAGCAGTTAATCCAACTATCATCTCGTCTGGTTGTCCATATTGTTTAACAATGCTATCAGATGGAACAAAAGCGAAAGAAGTGGAAGAAACGGTTGGCACATATGATATTGCTGAGCTACTTGAAAAATCAGTGTGCGGCGAAATACAAACAGTGCCGGAGCCTTTAGAAGAAACCGTTTAAAACGAGAAAAAAATTAAAGTATTGCATAAATTTTGAAAGTTTTATAAACTTAACTCAAGTAAAAAAGAGAGAGCTAGAGCCCTCTCTTTTTTTCTAAAAGTTAATTGAGCGAGCGTTCAATCAAAATGTAAATACTCATCATTTCAATTTTTATGTAAGCGTAACCAATGACAAAAAGGGGTGTCAAACTTGCAAAAAACAGTGATTATTGACGGAGCACGTACAGCGTTTGGGAAATTCGGGGGAAGTTTAAGTTCTTTGGCAGCAAGCGATCTAGGGGGAGCTGCTATTAAAGAAGCATTAAAACGTTCTAATGTAGATGCAGAGCAAGTAGATGAAGTCATTATGGGAACAGTGTTGCAAGCAGGGCAAGGCCAAATACCTTCTCGCCAAGCTGCTACTAAAGCAGGTATACCTTACACTGTAAAAACTGAAACAATCAATAAAGTATGCGCATCTGGTATGCGCAGTGTGACGCTTGCAGATCAATTAATACGGCTTGGAGAGGAAAACGTGATCGTAGCAGGCGGGATGGAGTCGATGTCTCAAGCGCCGTATTATTTGCCAAAAGCACGATTCGGCTACCGTATGGGAGACGGAGCCATTGTGGACGGCATGGTTTATGACGGCCTTTCCTGTGCGTTCTCACCAAATCATGTACATATGGGTACGTATGGCGACGAGACGGCAGAAAAATTTGGACTTACAAGAGAAGCACAAGATAATTGGTCACTGCGTAGCCACCAAAATGCTATTGCGGCAATAGAAGGCGGTAAACTCGGTGAAGAAATTGTTGCTGTTAGCATTCCACAACGAAAAGGCGAGCCAGTCGTTGTCGACCAAGATGAAGCGCCAAGAAAAGATACATCCATCGAGGTGCTTGGCAAATTGAGACCTGCTTTCACTAAAGATAGCGGAACGGTTACTGCAGGTAATGCTCCTGGCATTAACGACGGTGCATGTGCAGTTGTGGTAACGAGCGAGCAGTATGCAGAGGAAAATGGCTTAAAACCGTTAGCAACTATTTTAGGTCACGCAGAGGTTGGAGTAGAACCAAACGATTTCCCGCAGACACCAGGATTAGTTATTAACAAGCTACTTGAAAAGACAGGTAAATCATTAGAAGAAATTGACCTTTTTGAAATCAATGAAGCATTTGCGGCTGTTGCACTTGCTAGCAGTAAAATTGCTAATTTGGATGAAGAAAAAGTCAATGTTAACGGCGGCGCTGTAGCATTAGGCCACCCAATCGGTGCATCAGGAACGCGTGTTATTTTAACTCTTGCGTATGAATTACGTCGTCGCGGTGGTGGTATTGGTATCGCAGCTATCTGTTCGGGCGGTGGCCAAGGAGACGCGATTATGATCGAAGTACCGACAACGGAGGGATACTAAGATGGCAATACAAAAAGTAATGGTCATTGGCGCTGGCCAAATGGGATCAGGCATTGCCCAAGTTTGTGCTCAAGCAGGTTTAGAAGTACTGCTAAATGACATTAGCGAAGAGTCGTATGAAAGAGGCATAGGCACAATTACGCGAAACCTGTCACGCAATGTAGAAAAAGGACGTATGGACGAAAGTGAAAAAGCGGCTGTCTTGCAACGGTTTACTAAATCATTGTCACTTCAGGATGCAAAAGAAGTTGATTTGGTGATTGAAGCAGCTGTTGAAAACATGGATACCAAGCAATCTATATTTAAACAACTAGATGTAATAGCACCAGAACATGCCATTCTTGCTTCTAACACATCTTCACTGCCTATTACTGAAATAGCAGCAGTGACAAATAGACCAGCACAAGTAATCGGCATGCACTTTATGAATCCAGTGCCTGTCATGAAGCTAGTCGAAATTATTCGCGGGCTTGCTACTTCTGATGAAGTATATAACTCAATTGAAGAGTTAACAAAAAAACTTCAAAAAGTACCTGTAGAAGTGAATGATTTCCCAGGATTCGTGGCAAATCGTGTACTTATGCCAATGATCAATGAAGCCATCTTCACACTTTATGAAGGGGTTGCAACAAAAGAAGCAATCGATGAAGTGATGAAGCTTGGTATGAACCATCCAATGGGACCACTGACGCTAGCTGATTTTATCGGGCTAGATACATGCCTATATATCATGGAAACACTATACGAAGGATTCGGCGATAGCAAATATCGCCCATGCCCACTGCTTAGAAAATACGTCAAAGCAGGCTGGCTTGGCAAGAAATCTGGAAGAGGGTTCTACGAATATAGTTAGTAGAAAACTGTAATTAAAGGAAAATTTAAAAGAATACAAAGGGAATTCAAGAGCAGAATCCTGCTAGTAATCATGAGAGTACTAAAAGTATAGTTGCAGAGAATTTGATAATAAATATTTGATGTTAAAACTTTGTAGAAGTGCGGGTGGCGGAGACTCCTTGGGGATTAGCGAGTCAGGTAAGACCCCACAGGAAGCGGAGCTGACGATGAGGCTTACCACTCGCCCCAGGAACGCACAGCTGCCCGCACTTCGCCCTCATCTCAACTATTATGATTTGGGAAACTATATGGAAGTGGAATTAACGGAGACTCCTTGGGGATTAGCGGGACAGATAAGACCCCGCAGTAAGCGATGCGAGCGAGGAGGCTTATCGCCCGCCCCCAGGAAAGCGGAGTTAATTCCACTTTGATTCAAATCAGAGTAGTAGTAGAAAAATAGATATCTGTTTTTGAATGCATTTTAAATAAATGATGTAAAAGGGAGAGACATCATGAATCTACAATTCACGGAAGAACAAATGATGATGCAAAAGATGGTTCGTGATTTTGCAAGAGAAGTAATTGCACCGCAAGTTGATCAACTGGAAAAAGGGGAATTTCCACGCGATATCCTAGCGCAAATGGGAGAGCTAGGGCTTATGGGCATTACCGCACCTGCAGCATATGGCGGTTCAGAAATGGATTTTACATCCTATATCATTGCCATCCATGAACTATCTAAAGTAAGTGCAGTCATCGGGGTGATTTTGTCTGTGCATACATCGGTCGGAACAAATCCGATACTCTATTTTGGCACAGAAGAACAAAAGAAACGCTATGTGCCAAAGCTGGCTAGCGGGGAGTATCTGGGTGCATTTTGCTTAACAGAGCCATCAGCCGGATCAGACGCAGGATCTCTTAAAACAAAAGCAGTAAAGCATGGGGATTACTACGAATTGAACGGCTCAAAGGTCTTTATTACAAATGGCGGCGAAGCGGATGTGTATATCGTGTTCGCCTCAACAGATCCAACACAGGGAACAAAGGGTATATCAGCGTTTATCGTCGACAAAGACACGCCAGGCCTTGTTATAGGGAAAAATGAAAAGAAAATGGGCCTTCATGGTTCTAAGACAGTTCAGCTAACATTTGAGCAAATGCGAGTTCCTAAAGAAAATTTGCTGGGTGAAGAAGGTGAAGGGTTCAAAATCGCTATGGCTAACTTAGATGTCGGAAGAATTGGTATCGCGGCACAGAGCTTAGGGATTGCTGAAGCGGCGCTGGAGGAATCTGTTCGCTATGCAAATGAGCGTATCCAATTTGGCAAACCGATTGCAGCCAATCAAGGCGTTTCGTTTAAATTGGCGGATATGGGCACCGCTGTAGAAGCGGCGAGATTGTTAGTATATCGAGCAGCCCATTTACGTTCGCTAGGGAAGCCGTGTAGAACAGAAGCATCAATGGCTAAATTATTTGCATCAAAAACAGCTGTCGAAGTGACAACAGAGGCTATTCAAGTTTTTGGTGGTTATGGTTATACGGAAGATTATCCTGTTGAACGATATTTCCGCGATGCGAAAGTGACTGAGATTTATGAAGGCACTAGTGAGATTCAACGGATGGTTATATCAAGGAGCTTAGAATAGGTCATTAGGTTTCACGGTAAAAAGATAGAAAGTAAATATCAAACAAAGGGGATTTGACAATGAATTTTACACTATCAGAAGAACATGAAATGATACGCAAAATGGTTAGAGATTTTGCAGAAAATGAAGTAGCGCCAAGTGCTGCTGAACGCGATGAAAATGAAACATTTGACCGCGCTATTTTTGATCAAATGGCGGAACTTGGTTTGACAGGTATACCTTGGCCAGAAGAATACGGCGGTATCGGCTCTGATTATTTAGCATATGTCATTGCTGTAGAAGAGCTTTCAAGAGTATGTGCATCAACAGGTGTAACATTATCTGCACACACATCACTTGCTGGGTGGCCTGTTTATAAATTTGGGACAGAAGAACAAAAGCAAAAATATCTTCGTCCAATGGCTGAAGGGAAGAAAATCGGTGCTTATGGCCTTACAGAACCTGGTTCGGGATCTGATGCAGGCGGCATGAAAACAACTGCAAAGTTGGATGGTGACCACTACATATTAAATGGCTCAAAGATCTTTATTACTAATGGCGGCATCGCTGATATTTACGTAGTATTCGCAGTGACAGATCCAGAAGCAAAAAATGGCACGTCAGCATTTATCGTAGAAGCTGATTATGAAGGTTTCTCTGTTGGGAAGAAAGAAAAGAAAATGGGCATTCGTTCATCACCAACAACTGAAATCATCTTTGATAACTGCCGTGTGCCAAAGGAGAATATGCTTGGTGCAGAAGGCGACGGTTTCAAAATTGCAATGAAAACTTTAGATGGCGGACGAAACGGCATTGCAGCGCAAGCAGTAGGTATTGCACAAGGTGCGCTTGATGCAGCAACACTGTATGCCAAAGAACGCGTGCAATTCGGTAAGCCAATCTCTGCAAACCAAGGGGTATCATTTAAATTAGCAGATATGGCGACTGCAACAGAAGCTTCTCGCCTGTTAACGTACCAAGCGGCGTGGCTTGAATCCAATAACCTGCCATATGGCAAACAATCGGCAATGGCAAAATTAATGGCTGGCGATACAGCGATGAAAGTAACCACAGAAGCGGTGCAGGTATTCGGCGGATATGGCTATACGAAGGATTATCCTGTAGAGCGTTTTATGCGTGATGCAAAAATCACTCAAATTTATGAGGGAACTCAAGAAATCCAACGCCTTGTAATCTCTCGTATGCTTTTGAAATAATGTATGGAAAATGAACAAAAAAAACGGATTCATACCTCGATTAAGGATGAAGTCTTAATTGAAAAGAGGCGCACAGAAATGATTCAGGGCGCTGTTCGCCTCTTTAAAGAAAAAGGCTTCCATCGGACTACTACGAGGGAAATCGCCAAATCAGCCGGCTTTAGTATCGGAACGCTTTATGAATATATCCGCACAAAAGAAGATATTCTTTACCTTGTTTGCGACCGTATTTATCTTGAGGTTCAGCGTCAATTGGGACCTTTCCAGCAGCGAGAAGCGAGCATTGAGGGATTGATTGAAGCGATTACGCAGTATTACATGCTTGTGGATTCAATGCAAGATGAAATGCTCGTGATGTACCAAGAGTCAAAGTCCTTGCCAAAAGATGCGCTTGATTATGTATTAGCGAAAGAAATCGAAATGGCTGGCATTTTTGAAAATTTACTGTTAGGATGCGTAGAACTTGATCAAATGAAGTTTTCGCCAAAGGAAATTAAACTATTGGCACATCAAATTGTTATCCAAGGTCAGGCATGGGCATTTAGAAGATGGGTATGGCGCAAAGATTATAAAATAGAAGATTATATCAAAATGCAAACAAACATATTATTAAACGGTATGTTGAGCTAAGTGGAACGGCGCAAGGATGGAATACACAAACAGCAATGTGGGTGGATCACTAGCCTTGCCTTTTCTTTTTAATAAGGGATTGAGAGAAGTTTTGTTCAATAAGGGGGATTTATAAAAATGGTAAAAGCTGAAATCTACAAACCGAAGAATCATGTACGATTCGTCACAGCCTCTAGCCTTTTTGACGGGCATGATGCATCTATCAATATCATGAGACGCATTTTGCAATCTAGCGGAGTGGAAGTCATTCATCTTGGGCATAATCGCTCTGTTGAAGAGGTAGTAAACGCTGCTATTCAAGAGGATGCACAAGGGATCGCTATTTCCTCTTATCAAGGCGGCCATATGGAATACTTCAAATATATGTATGATCTGTTGAATGAAAAGAAAGCCCCGCATATCGGTATTTTTGGCGGTGGGGGTGGCGTTATCCTACCGAAAGAAATCAAAGAGTTGCATGATTATGGCGTGAAAGGTCTATTTTCACCCGAGGACGGTATGAATTTGGGTCTGCAAGGCATGATTAATCAAATGATTGAAAGAAGTGATTTTTCTACAGTCAAAAAAGACCTTCTTGATCAATTAGACGTACTTTCAACTGAGAAGCCTGAGTTGCTGGCACAGCTGATTACAGCAGCAGAAGAAGGGGATAATGAAGAAACAGCCACGCTTTTGGAACGTGCAAGAAAGCTATCTAAACATACGCCGGTTCTTGGGATAACAGGTACAGGTGGTGCAGGAAAAAGTTCATTGACGGATGAGTTGATCCGCCGGTTCTTGCATGAATTCCCTGATAAAAAGATCGCTATCGTTTCAATTGACCCAACGAAGCAAAAAACAGGTGGTGCTTTGCTTGGAGACCGTATCCGCATGAATGCTATTTTTAATAATCGGGTTTACATGCGAAGCCTAGCAACACGAGATTCTCATACGGAGTTATCTTCAGCTTTAGGAGATGTACTGGATATTGTCAAAGTCGCTGGCTTCGACCTCATCATTGTAGAAACAAGTGGTATTGGACAAGGGGATGCAGCGATTACTGAAGTGTCCGACTTATCTATGTATGTGATGACAAGTGAGTTTGGTGCTCCTACACAGCTAGAAAAAATCGATATGATTGATTTCGCCGATTTAATCGTCATTAATAAATTTGAAAGAAAAGGGTCTGAAGATGCGCTTCGCCAAGTTCAAAAGCAATATCAGCGCAGCCATGAATTGTGGGATGAAAATCTTGATCATATGCCTGTCTATGGAACGATTGCGAGCCAATTTAATGACAAGGGAACCAACTCATTATTTGCAGCATTAATTCGCACCATTAACGAAAAATGTGGCTATGATTGGCAAACATCTTATGAGCAATTCGTTAAAACGCAAAAACAAAATGTCATCATTCCAAATGACCGCCGCTACTATTTGCGTGAAATCTCCGATACGGTGAGGAGTTATCATAAAAAGGCAGCACAGCAAGCAGATCTAGCGAGAAAACTATATCAATTAGAAGGCACGCTAAAGCTTGTACAAGAAAAGCATGGCGAAGAAGCACTTGTAGAGTCTTTGAATCAACTAATGGAAGGTGTTAAAGATCAGCTTACTGCAGAATCTAAGCAAATACTGAAAAATTGGCATACGCTGAAAGAAAGCTATAGCGGCGATGAATTAGTAACAAAAGTGCGCGACAAAGAAATCCGTACTTTGCTGACAACTACGAGTTTGTCAGGTCTCAGAATTCCTAAAGTTGCATTGCCGAAGTTCGAAGATTATGGCGAGATTTTGCGCTTTGTTTATGCTGAAAATGTGCCGGGTGCATTCCCGTATACTGCAGGTGTTTTTCCGTTTAAACGCGAAGGAGAGGATCCAAAACGCCAGTTTGCTGGTGAAGGAACACCGGAACGAACAAATCGCCGCTTCCATTATCTATCGAAAGATGACGATGCAAAACGCTTATCTACAGCATTTGATTCCGTGACATTGTACGGGGAAGATCCAGATGAACGGCCGGATATCTACGGTAAAGTAGGGGAATCAGGTGTCAGCATTTGTACGCTAGATGATATGAAAAAGCTATATGACGGGTTCAATTTATGTGCGCCTTCAACCTCTGTATCAATGACAATAAACGGTCCTGCGCCTATTATATTGGCTATGTTTATGAATACTGCGATTGACCAACAAGTACGTTTGAGAGAGAGCGAGCTTGGCCGGACATTGACTGTGGAAGAGTTTGCGGAAACAAGAGCCAATACGTTGAATGTCGTTCGCGGTACTGTACAGGCGGACATTTTAAAAGAAGACCAAGGTCAAAATACGTGCATCTTCTCGACAGAATTTGCACTTCGGATGATGGGGGATATCCAGCAGTATTTCATTAATGAAAAAGTGCGGAATTATTACTCTGTTTCGATTTCTGGATACCACATTGCTGAAGCGGGCGCTAATCCAATTTCACAGCTTGCATTCACATTAGCGAATGGCTTTACCTATGTTGAATATTATTTAAGCCGTGGCATGAACATCGATGACTTTGCGCCAAACCTATCCTTCTTCTTCTCAAATGGCCTTGATCCTGAGTATAGTGTAATCGGTCGGGTAGCGAGAAGAATTTGGGCTGTTACGATGCGAAATTTATATGGTGCTAATGAACGTAGTCAAAAATTAAAATATCATATCCAAACATCGGGAAGAAGTCTTCATGCACAAGAAATAGACTTTAACGATATCCGGACTACTTTGCAAGCGTTGATGGCATTGCATGACAATTGCAATTCATTGCATACAAATGCGTATGATGAGGCCATCACAACGCCAACTGAAGAGTCGGTGAGACGCGCAATGGCCATTCAAATGATCATCACAAAAGAACATGGTCTCACTAAGAATGAAAATCCTCTGCAAGGAGCATTTATTATCGAAGAATTGACACAGCTAGTGGAAGAGGCAGTGCTTGAGGAATTCGACAGAATGAATGACCGCGGAGGTGTATTAGGGGCAATGGAGACTCAATACCAACGTGGTAAGATCCAGGAAGAGTCTATGCACTATGAATCGCTGAAACACTCAGGGCAACTGCCGATTATTGGTGTGAATACGTATTTAAATCCTAATCCTCCTTCACAGGAGTCCATTAACTCGATGGAAATCGCACGAGCTTCTAAAGAGGAAAAAGAGACACAAATTGAGAATTTGCGGGTCTTTAAGGAACTCCACAAGGATGAAGTGGATGCAGCACTTAGCAAGCTGAAAGAAACAGCAAAAAATGGCGGCAATATTTTTGGTGAATTAATGGAAACAGTTAAGGTTGCTAGTCTTGGCCAAATTACAAATGCTCTATATGAAGTTGGCGGCCAATATAGAAGAAATATGTAGCTGAAACATTCCTTCCATTATTCTCAATTGAATTCTTGCTCTTTAGGCTTTACGAATCATAAAATCAGGAGTATGCTTTATTCAAACAACGTTTATTTGTTCATATGAGGAAGTGTCTAATCCTATGATTAGGCCTTCTTCTTTTTGACTTATATTGGATGGGATTATTGTTGAAGGAGTGAGAATGCAGTGAAAATCGCGATTCATTTCATAGTAATACTATTGTGCTTGATTTTGACTTATTTTACCTATGATAAGCAACTTGGCGCGGTCTCATTCCTGCTCTTAGCGATCTACCTTTTTGCATATGGCTATTACCGCTTACGCTTAGAAAAGAAGAAGAATTGATTCGTGCAACAATGAATATAAGATAATGTAGGGATTTGTTGCGACGTGAAAGAAGCAAAAGTTGACTCAAAGTTATTGATAGTTATGGCTGCCCATACAAATCAGTCAGGTATTGGTTGTGGATTAAGTATCTGGCATAGTACAATACTGTTGAACTCTTGAACGATCCAAATTTGGTTCCTTAGGCGTAACAGCAGTAATAAGAAGTTCAAAATGGATATGATGTTTAGGACAAGAAAGGACGTGCATGATTTGAACCTTCGTGAATTAAATGAAGAACAATTAACAGAAGAATCATTAATTAATTTAGCATATGCAATTTTGGAGGAAAAGCACCAACCACTTTCATTTACTGAAATAATGCAAGCGATTGTTGACCTAGGTGCACGCTCAGAGGCAGAAATGAAAGCTGCTTCTGCTCAATTTTATACAGATATGAATATCGATGGCCGTTTTATTGCTTTGGGCGAAAATCGCTGGGGTGTTCGTGAATGGTATGCAATTGATCAAGTAGAAGAAGAAACAGCTCCAACTGTAAGAGTGCGCAAGAAAAAAGCAAAAGTCGTTGAAGAAGATGATTTAGATGACGACGCGGAAGAAATTGAGTTTGAAGAAGACTTTGATGAATTCCTAGATGAAGATGAAGCTGAAGAAGAAGCAGTAGAGGAAGAAACATTTGATGCTGGTGATCTCGAAGATATCGATGAAGAAGAGTTAGAAGAAGATATCGATATGGATGACGAAGAGTTTGAACTAGATGAAGATGAAGATGACGATGATGAAGATGAATTGGAAGAAAAAGAAAGAGACTAACTTCTTGACTTCTTTTGAGTTATCATTTAACCTTTTACTTGGGCTCCTTAAAAAAGGAGATTGACCGTGAAACTTCACGCTCCCCCTGCAAATTATTTGCGGGAGGAGCGTTTTTTGTTTTTTAAAAAACCTATCTTCAGCACTAACTAGGAGGAATTTTCATTGACCAAATATATTTTTGTAACCGGCGGCGTAGTTTCATCTTTAGGTAAAGGGATCACAGCAGCATCACTTGGACGTTTGTTGAAAAACCGTGGAATGAATGTAACAATTCAAAAATTTGATCCATACATCAATATCGACCCAGGAACTATGAGCCCATACCAACATGGTGAAGTGTTCGTTACAGATGATGGCGCAGAGACTGATTTAGACTTAGGCCACTACGAGCGTTTTATTGATATTAACTTAGGTAAACATTCAACAGTGACATCTGGTAAAGTTTACTCAACAGTATTGAAAAAAGAACGCCGCGGAGATTACAACGGTGGTACGGTACAAGTAATTCCGCATATCACAAATGAAATTAAAGACCGCATCCAACGTGCGGGCCGCGAAACAAGTGCAGACATCGTCATCACAGAAGTCGGCGGAACAGTAGGCGATATCGAATCATTGCCATTCCTTGAAGCAATTCGCCAAATGAAAAGCAATCTTGGAAATGAAAATGTCCTTTATTTACACTGTACACTTATTCCTTATATTGGCGCAGCAGGCGAGCTAAAAACGAAACCAACTCAGCACTCAGTGAAAGAGCTACGTTCATTAGGTATTCAACCAAACATTTTGGTGGTACGTTCAGATCGCCCAGTGCCAACAGAAATGAAAGAAAAACTAGCGCTATTCTGCGATGTAAAACCGCATGAAGTTATTGAATGCGTGGATGCAGAAAGCCTTTATGATATCCCGTTAAATCTGCAAGCTCAACACATTGATGACATTGTGTTAGAACACTTTGGCATTGAAGCGCCACAAGCAGATATGGCTGATTGGAAAGCTTTAGTTGATAAAGTAAAAAGCCTTAAAAAGACAACAAAAATTGCACTTGTCGGAAAATACGTTGAGTTGCAAGATGCTTATATCTCTGTAGTAGAAGCATTGAAACATGCTGGATACGCACATGATACAGATATAGAAGTGAATGCTATCAATGCAGAAGACGTAACAGAAGAAAATGTAAAAGAATTATTACATGACGCTGACGGTATTTTAGTACCAGGTGGCTTTGGCGATCGTGGAGTAGAAGGTAAAATTTTAGCTATCCAATATGCCCGTGAAAACGATGTGCCGTTCTTGGGTATTTGCTTAGGTATGCAGCTTGCATCAGTTGAATTTGCACGCAATGTACTTGGACTTAAAGGTGCACATTCAGCTGAATTGGATGCAGAAACAAAATATCCAATCATTGCATTACTACCTGACCAAATCGATGTAGAAGATTTAGGTGGCACACTTCGCCTTGGCCTATATCCATGTAAATTAAAAGAAGGATCTCGTGCAGGTGAAATCTATAATGATGAACTAGTATATGAACGTCATCGCCATCGTTATGAATTCAACAATGAATTCCGTGAAGCGATGGAAGCAGAAGGACTAGTTTTCTCAGGAACTTCTCCTGACGATCGTTTAGTAGAAATTGTTGAATTGCCGGAGAAAAAATTCTTTGTTGCATGTCAATTCCATCCAGAATTCATTTCACGTCCTAACCGTCCACAACCGTTATTCCGCGAGTTTGTTGGCGCTTCTGTGAAATAAATAAACAAAAGTAAAACCAGGCTGATACATTAGCCTGGTTTTTTCTTTGTTGTTTAGTTAAAATAATTTAAATATCTCCTAAGGGATGGCTTAGAATTATAGCCCATCCACCATTTCATCATAAGACATCTTGATCGCCTCATAGATAAACAGAGCTGTTAGCGTATGTGGTAAGACAATACGCTCGCCCAAATCATTCGGTAACAATCCTTTTTTAATATCCATAGAAATATACGTATAAGCTAGGTCGGCCATTTTTCCGGCATTTTCAACTTTCTCACTTGCCACAACTGCAAAAGGGATAAATGCATCGTATAAAGTTTGAGCTAACTTTAATGCATTTGGATCATGTGCGGTTCGAGCAAAGATACATACACGGTCAATATCCGTAATATTCGCTTCAGGAGTAAAAGGGCGCAATTGTTGGAAAGGTTCTGCAGCTTGCATGGCATTGATTTCTACAGCCTTTAGCTCATCAAAGCATGCAAAATAGACAAACCCTTCTCCAATTCCAGCTTGTGCAAGCAGACGGGCAGTTTCCTCGATTGCTTCTTCTTGGTCTGTAGCCACTCGCTTTAACAAGCCGCCGATTTGGGTAGATAACATTTTTAACATTCCATTCACCTCACCTTCATTATAAATGGGTATAATCCAATTGCAAAATAGAGCCCTGAAATGGTTCTCATATTGTGATATTATTTAATTTTTTTGTGTGAAAGAGAGTTAATTTAATAAAAACTTATCTAATAATGCAGGAAAATAAAAATAATGGGCGAATAGAGTATAATAAGGGGACAATAAAGTTTAAAATTGCAATATATACAAGTGCTAAAAAATGGAAAGATATTTTATCAACAGTTACTAATATATGAGTTCTACATTTCATTTAGCTCCTTGTTTAGCGAACTCCTAGTATTCTTATCGAGTTTGCTATTTTTGATGTGGGAGGAATGAACCGAGAGATTTGTATTCAGTACGCTGCTGAATGCAAACGTCTTGAATGATTTTAAATTTCCAATAAAGTGCAGAAAAGTAAAAGAAACAGAAATGGTTAAAAGATTTTAATTGTAATTAATCAAAATCATCAATATATCAACCATCGAAGGAGAGGTGAATTCTGCTATAAGGACAGGCAAAAACGACAGATAGGATATAAAAACTGCACGCTAGACTAGCATGAAAACACACATATATTAAGCTGTAGTTAATTGTTAATGGTATGGGGACTTATTCGCTATAGTAGGTTTTATTTCTGTATAGATTGGGATTGGTCGTTGTAAAGAAAAGGCGATTCTGAAAGTACTTACAGGATAAATATACTGGCGGTTAAGAGTTTATGAAGCAGGGTATGTCTAGCATAGATAAATATATTTGCCTGTATTTTTGTAGCAGAAAGGTATATGAAAAAAATATTGATTGTCGACGACCAGCAAGGCATCAGAATGCTTCTCAGCGAGGTTTTTAAAAATGAGGGGTTTGAAACACTTCTTGCATCCAATGGAGCAGAAGCGGTACAAATATTTGAAAATAACATGCTAGACTGCGTGTTATTAGATATGAAAATTCCAGGTATGCACGGTCTGGAAATATTAAAAAAGATAAAAGAAGCTTATGCAGATTTGCCTGTGATTATGATGACAGGAGACAGCGACAAAGAAGTGATGAATGAAGCTGAAAATTGCGGAGCAGATTACTTTTTCGCAAAACCATTTAATATTTTAGAAGTAAGAGATACTGTGATAAAAATAGTTGTGTAATAAGTATTGTCGGTAGTCAATGCTTATTCTTTTTGTTATGATAAGAAGGGAAATACTCAATATAACATAACACCATGTTACATTACATCCTAAAGGAGGATTTACTAATGGCTTTGGTTTCAATGAAAGAAATGTTAATTACAGCAAAAGAAAATAGCTATGCTGTAGGTCAATTCAATATTAATAATCTTGAATGGACACAAGCAATTCTACAAGCGGCAGAAGAAGAAAAATCACCAGTTATTTTAGGCGTATCTGAAGGTGCGGGGAAATATATGGGTGGATTTATCGCCGTTGTTCAAATGGTTAAAGGCCTAATGGAAAGCTATAACACAACTGTGCCAGTGGCAATTCATTTAGATCATGGTTCAAGTTTTGAAAAATGTAAAGAGGCGATTGATGCAGGCTTTACATCTGTCATGATTGATGCATCTCACCATCCATTTGAAGAAAACATTGAAATCACTTCAAAAGTAGTTGAGTATGCGCATGCACACGGTGTTTCTGTAGAAGCAGAACTTGGTACAGTAGGCGGCGACGAAGATGGCGTAATCGGCGGCATTAACTATGCTGACCCAGAGGAATGCCGCAAGATGGTAGAAGCGACAGCAATAGACTGTTTAGCACCTGCATTGGGCTCTGTTCACGGTCCGTACAAAGGCGAGCCAAACTTGGGCTTTAAAGAAATGGAAGAAATCTCAAAACTGGCAGATCTTCCACTTGTACTTCACGGAGGAACAGGTATCCCAACAAAAGACATTCAACGTTCTATTTCTTTGGGTACTGCAAAAATTAACGTGAATACTGAAAACCAAATTGCTGCTACAAAAGCGATTCGCGAATTTTTGGACAAGGATAAAGAACAATATGATCCACGTAAATTCTTAGGTCCTGCTCGCGAGGCAATTAAAGCCACTGTTATCGGAAAAATGCGCGAGTTCGGTAGCTCTCAAAAAGCATAAGCATATAGTTTAAATAGAGAGGAATGGGAGAAGGAACCGGTTTGAATCCGGGACTTCTCCATTTTTCCATCATTAGGAGGAAATAGAAGTGAAATTTTTTATTGATACAGCCAATTTTGATGAAATTAAGGAAGCACACGCATGGGGGATTCTTTCAGGTGTAACAACTAACCCTTCACTAGTAGCAAAAGAGAAAAACATCTCATTCCATGATCGTTTGAAGGAGATTGCAGATTTAGTAGATGGATCTATTAGTGGGGAAGTTATTGCCTTAGATGCAGAGGGCATGATCAAAGAAGGTCATGAATTAGCTCAAATCGCGCCGAATATTACGGTTAAATTGCCATTCACGCCTGCAGGTTTGACTGCGTGTGCTGCGCTAACGGCAGAAGGAATTAAAACGAATGTGACGTTAATCTTTAATGCAAACCAAGCTTTAATGGCTGCACGTGCTGGTGCTACGTATGTATCTCCGTTCTTAGGCCGTTTAGATGATATTGGTCAAGATGGTACCGAACTAGTAAGAGAAATTGCAGAGATTTTTGCTATCCACGAGATACCAACACAAATTATCGCTGCTTCTATTCGTCACCCACGACACATTACAGAAGCTGCTCTAGCAGGTGCACACATCGCCACTACACCATATAAAGTGTTGAAACAATTATTCCATCATCCTTTGACAGATAAAGGGATCGAAGGCTTCATGAAAGACTGGGCAAACAAAGATAAATAATTAAGGAGAATGAGATGGACGTGTATAAAATTGCGGGTGAAAAACCTCTAAAGGGCACGATTAAAGTCAGCGGCGCAAAAAATAGTGCAGTAGCCTTAATCCCTGCTTCCATTTTGGCCAATTCTCCAGTAACAATCGAAGGATTGCCAGAAATTTTAGATGTTTGGACGCTAAAGACTTTGCTTGAGGAAATTGGCGGAAATGTAGAATTTGATGATGGTCGTATGGTTATAGATCCACGTTCTATGGTGGATATGCCGATGCCTAATGGCAATGTCAAAAAATTGCGCGCATCGTATTACCTAATGGGAGCTATGCTAGGCCGCTTCAAAAAAGCAGTTATCGGCTTGCCTGGCGGATGCCATCTTGGCCCTCGTCCTATTGACCAGCATATTAAAGGTTTTGAAGCCTTGGGTGCGCAAGTGACTAATGAACATGGAGCTATCTATTTGCGTGCAGAAGAATTGCGTGGAGCAAAAATTTACTTAGATGTCAGCAGTGTCGGTGCAACGATTAATATTATGCTGGCAGCAGTGCTTGCAACAGGCAAAACGATTATTGAGAATGCAGCAAAAGAGCCAGAAATTATTGATGTTGCCACATTGCTCACAAATATGGGCGCCAAAATCAAAGGGGCCGGGACTAACGTAATTCGAATTGAAGGCGTCGAAGAATTGCATGGCACGAACCATACTATTATTCCTGACCGCATTGAAGCGGGTACCTATATGATTATGGCGGCTGCTATTGGAGATGGCGTGACTATCGATAATGTTATTCCACTCCATTTAGAAGCAGTCACGGCAAAACTACGTGAAATGGGCGTAGAAGTCATGGAAGAAGAAGAACGAATTTTTATTCCTAAGCCTAAAAGCTTAAAACCTGTGGATATTAAAACGCTTGTATATCCAGGGTTCCCGACTGACTTGCAACAACCATTCACTGTGCTATTAACACAAGCAAACGGTTCCTCTATCGTTACAGATACCATTTATTCCGCTCGCTTTAAGCATATAGATGAAATTAGCAGAATGGGTGCAGTTGCCAAAGTAGAAGGGCGTTCGGCCATTTTAACAGGTCCTACGAAGCTAGAAGCTGCTACAGTTACTGCAACAGATTTGAGAGCGGGAGCAGCACTTATTATCGCGGGCTTGTTAGCAAAAGGAAATACCGAAGTCCATGATATTTTCCATATTGAGCGCGGTTATAGCGATATTATTGCTAAGCTACAGGATTTAGGAGCAGATATCCAACGAGAGTCAATCGAAACAGAATCTGCAAACCAAGCGGCAAAGCGTTTTAACTAAAAATAATCAGGCACAACAAAAACTGTGTGCTATAATAGATTTAGTGTGAAAACGAATCAGTCATCAAGATGGAAATGGGAGGAACAGTAAAAAATGAAACGCAGTTTATCTATGGAAGTAGTTCGTGTGACAGAAGCAGCAGCAATCGCATCAGCAAGATGGATGGGCCGTGGCTTAAAGATGGAAGCAGATGATGCGGCAACAACAGCTATGCGCCAAGTATTTGATTCCATTCCAATGGACGCGGTAGTAGTGATTGGCGAAGGTGAGATGGACGAAGCGCCTATGCTATACATCGGAGAGAAACTCGGTTCAGATCCAGCTGGTCCTCAAGTGGATATTGCAGTCGATCCGCTAGAAGGCACAAACATTGTTGCACAAGGAAGTGGGAATGCACTCACAGTTCTTGCGATTGCCGACCGAGGCAACTTGCTTCATGCGCCGGATATGTATATGGATAAAATCGCAGTTGGACCAGAAGCTGCAGGTAAGATTGATATCGATGCACCTGTAATCGATAATCTTAAAGCGGTAGCAAAAGCGAAAAATAAGAACATCGAGGACGTAGTGGCAACACTATTAAATCGTGATCGTCACCAACCAATCGTTGACCAAATCCGTGCTGCAGGTGCTCGTATCAAATTCATCACGGATGGCGATGTAGCAGCAGCAATCAACACAGCATTTGACGAAACAGGCGTAGATATTCTGTTCGGCACAGGTGGAGCTCCAGAAGGCGTTATTGCAGCAGTTGCACTAAAATGCCTAGGCGGGGAGCTTCAAGGAAAGCTTATTCCATCTAACGAAGAAGAAGTAGAACGCTGCCGCAAAATGGGTATCGCCGTTAACACTGTGTTAAAGATGGAAGATTTGGTTAAAGGCGATGATGCTATTTTCGCAGCAACTGGCGTAACAGATGGCGAACTTTTGAAAGGCGTCCAATTCAAAGGTGGGCACTGTACGACAGAGTCGGTTGTAATGCGTGCAAAATCTGGAACTGTTCGTTTTGTTGAAGGTAGACATAGTTTAACAAAAAAACCAAAACTATTTATGCAAGATTAAACTTCTATTTTACTTGGCCCGGCATTTGCCGGGTCTCTTCTCGCTAAAATTCCATTCCCAATGACAAAGTAGTGAAGCTTCACTCAGGTGCTTTCTTTACAATGAGTGTTAGTTCGGTTCCACTGGTTCTGCATCAACTCGAAATGTCTTGATGCAGAACCTGTGAACTCGATTGGTTTAATTAAGCCTATGACGGATTGGCAAGTTTCGCTGCCCCAATCGGTCTTTTACTGGCAGTTATGGCCCACCTGAATTCTCATTTACACCAAAGTGAAGGTGGGGCTGCCCGTTCGTGCGGGATAACTCTCATCCTCATTTCGTGATTTTTACAATATTAAACAAGAGTGGTGTATTGCCTATGACGACAATGACAATTTCTCAACTTGAAGATATGAAATTAAAAGATCTCTATGCGCTTGCTAGAGAATATAAAATTTCGTATTATGGCAAGTTGACAAAAAAAGAGCTGATTTTTGCAATTTTAAAATCCCGTGCCGAAAGTGAAGGTTATTTCTTTATGGAAGGTGTGCTTGAAATCATCCAACAAGAAGGATTTGGTTTCTTGCGCCCTATCAACTATTCACCAAGCTCTGAGGATATCTATATATCTGCATCCCAAATTCGACGTTTTAGCTTAAGAAATGGCGATAAGGTAACGGGGAAAGTTCGTCCGCCGAAAGAAAATGAACGCTACTACGGACTTTTACATGTTGAAGCTGTCAATGGCGAGGATCCAGAAGTGGCCAAAGAACGTGTATTTTTCCCTGCGCTTACGCCGTTGTATCCTGATAGACACATCAAATTGGAAACAACACCGTCAAAACTATCTACTCGTATTATGGATTTAGTGGCTCCAGTCGGTTTTGGTCAAAGGGGATTAATCGTCGCTCCACCAAAAGCGGGTAAGACATTGCTGATGAAAGAAATCGCAAATGCCATTACGGAGAAGTACCCTGAGTCAGAATTAATTGTGCTATTGATAGATGAACGACCAGAAGAAGTAACAGATATTGAACGTTCAGTAAATGCGGATGTAGTAAGTTCTACATTCGATGAACTGCCAGAAAATCATGTGAAAGTCGCAGAGCTTGTTCTTGAACGTGCTATGCGTCTTGTTGAACATAAACGTGATGTGATTATTTTAATGGATTCTATCACAAGGCTTGCTCGCGCCTATAACCTTGTTATCCCACCAAGTGGTCGTACGTTATCAGGCGGTATTGACCCTGCGGCTTTCCACCGACCAAAACGTTTCTTCGGTGCAGCTCGGAACATTGAAGAAGGCGGTAGTTTGACTATTCTGGCTACAGCTTTAATCGATACCGGCTCGCGTATGGATGAAGTCATTTACGAAGAATTTAAAGGTACAGGGAATTTAGAGCTACATCTAGATCGCAGCCTTGCTGAACGACGTATCTTCCCAGCTATTGATATCCGCCGCTCCGGCACGCGGAAAGAAGAACTTCTTATTCCAAAAGAACAGTTGGATAAGCTGTGGGCAATTCGAAAAACCTTCTCGGACTCTCCAGATTTTGCGGAGCGTTTCTTGAAAAAATTGCGTAATACAAAGACAAATGAAGAGTTCTTTGATACGCTAAATACCGATATGAAAGCTGCACGTAATGGCAAAGGACTAATTTAAATTCCTCGAATTAATTTGTTGCATCTTCTGTCGGGACTTGCTATACTATGGTTATTGCATTTCATACGTGTTGCATATACGGCAAACAAAAACTGGGTCGTGTAAGGCAACAGTTCGATAATACTCTGTTCCAGATGGTTCAGGGCGAGAGGAGATATTACACATGAAACAAGGAATTCATCCAGAATACAAAGAAGCTACTGTATCATGCTCTTGCGGTAATTCTTTCAAAACAGGTTCAGTAAAAGAAAACATCAACGTTGAGTTTTGCAGCGAATGTCACCCATTCTATACTGGCCGTCAAAAATTCGCGTCTGCTGATGGACGTGTGGATCGTTTCAACAAAAAATACGGTCTTAAATAAATCACTGAAAACTTCTAATACCTGCCTTGCGCCTATTGCGCGGCAGGTATTTTTCTTGCGGCATAGGCTATTTTCGTGTAGTATTAAGCACGTTGTTTAATGAAAGTCACACTACAATTTGGTGAGGGCTTTTTTAATTCCTCTCTAATTTTGGTAGGCTTTTCTCTCACTAAAGAGAGTTTTTATCTGTTAAAACGAGAAAAAATAATCATACATATCACAAAATAGAGCGAAAAAAAAGAGCAGAAAAATGTCCTCTTTTTCGATATGATGATGGATATATGTTTTGAAAGGGGTCTACTTCATGTATGTAATGACTCAAAATGGCTGGATTGAAGTAATCTGCGGTAGTATGTTCTCTGGGAAATCAGAAGAGCTGATTCGCCGTGTACGAAGAGCGCAATTTGCAAAACAAAAGATTGTTGTGTTTAAACCTAAAATAGATAATCGCTATAGCGAAGAAGCTGTTGTAAGCCATAATGGCACAACGGTTATCGCTTATCCTATTTCACAATCTACAGACATGTGGGGCTATCTCTCAGATGATGTAGATGTGGTAGCAATTGATGAAGCTCAGTTTTTTGGAGAGGATATTATTGCTACTGTTCAACAACTAGCGAATCATGGATATCGAGTTATTTTAGCTGGGCTTGACCAAGACTTTAAAGGGGTTCCTTTTGGGCCAATGCCACATCTAATGGCGATTGCGGAGCAGGTAACAAAGCTTCAAGCAGTTTGCAGTGTTTGTGGATCACCTGCAAGCCGTACACAGCGGTTAATTAATGGACAACCTGCTAAGGCGGATGATCCAGTTATCTTAGTGGGCGCTGCGGAGGCATATGAGCCTCGCTGTAGACACCACCATGTTGTACCGGCGAGTCAAACACAAGTAAAGTGAAATGCTGTTAAAACTTGATCCGTTCAATCGATAAAGAGATGACAGAAAATGCCCGTCAACGGGTTACGAAGAGTGGCTGCTGGCTGCTCTTTTTTCATTTTCGCTAGAGGGATTATGCTGTAGAAATACAGCACTTCAGTCTTTAGTTTTGTGAAATTTAATGCCACTCAGTATTAAGCCCATTTGCGGGATTAAAATAAATCATGAAATTTTCAAAAAAGTAGCATGCCTTGCTGTTTTTCTTTATACTAATAAATGGAGCACATAAAACAGAATCCTTTTTAGCAGCGTCGATAGGACCCTGCTTTCCTTCATAAAGTGATGGCCAATCATGGGATTTTGTTCAATCTCCGCTGATTGGTACGTAACACTAAAACGGACGCTTTGTGGACAGTTCGCTGAAACGGACTAACCATTGATCCGTAAGGACAATAAACTTACTACAGATACAGAAAGGTATTGGTGAAATATATGTTTGATCGCTTACAAGCTGTAGAAGATCGCTATGAAAAATTAAACGAACTTCTAAGTGACCCGGATGTTGTATCCGATTCGAAAAAGCTAGCGAAATATTCAAAAGAACAATCGGATATTCAGGAAACAGTAGAAGTTTACCGTGAATATAAATCTGCAAAAGAGCAACTGGCTGAAGCACGCGAAATGCTAGAAGATAAATTAGATGCAGAAATGAAAGAAATGGTAAAAGAAGAAGTAAATGAGCTTGAAAGTAATATTGCTGATTATGAAGAACGCCTACGCATCTTATTAATCCCGAAAGATCCGAATGACAGCAAAAACGTTATTGTGGAAATCCGTGGAGCAGCAGGCGGAGACGAAGCAGCATTATTTGCTAATTCACTTTTCCGCATGTACAGCAAATATGCAGAAACGCAAGGCTGGAAAATTGATATCATGAACGCTAACCCAACTGAGCTTGGTGGTTATAAAGAGATTGTCTTTATGATCAACGGACAAGGCGCTTACTCAAAATTCAAATTTGAAAGCGGAGCACACCGTGTACAACGCGTTCCTGAAACAGAATCCCAAGGACGTGTTCATACATCCACTTCAACTGTAGTCGTAATGCCAGAAGCAGAAGAAGTAGAATTAGATCTACAAGATAAAGATATTCGTGTGGATATCTACCATGCATCTGGTGCAGGTGGACAGCACGTCAACAAAACGGCATCTGCTGTTCGTATGACACATATTCCTACAGGGATTGTTGTAGCAATGCAAGATGAACGTTCTCAATTGAAAAACAGAGAGAAAGCAATGAAAGTATTGCGTGCACGCGTCTATGACAAATTGCAGCAAGATGCTCAAAGCGAGTATGATGCAGAACGTAAATCAGCTGTAGGTACAGGTGACCGCTCTGAACGTATCCGTACGTACAATTATCCACAAAACCGTGTGACCGATCACCGCATTGGCTTAACCATCCAAAAACTCGACCAAATTATTGATGGGAAATTAGATGAGTTGATTGATGCTTTGATTTTGGAAGAACAAGCGAAGAAGTTGGATGCGCTAAATGACGCAGCCCTTTAAATACATTTATGAGGCCCTGAATGGGGCTTCTTCTTTTTTGCGGGAACATGGTCGAGAAGAAATTGCTGCAAGACTTCTATTGCAGCATGCATTAAATAAGTCACATACTGAATTATTAATCAGTATGAGGGAGCCTTTAACAGCAGAGCAAAACCAATCGTACTGGCAAATGGTTGAGTCACATGCGAAAGGGACGCCAATCCAATATATCACGGGTTCAGAAGAATTTTACGGACGAACCTTTACAGTCGATCCATCTGTCCTCATACCGAGACCGGAGACAGAGGAATTGGTGGAAGAAGCATTAAAAAGAGCTCATCGAATATTTGAAGACGGGGCAGAGATAAAGCTTGCAGATATTGGGACAGGAAGCGGGGCAATCGCTGTCACGATGAAAAAAGAAATGCCCGTACTAGAGGTGACAGCAACTGATATTTCGTCGCAAGCATTGCAGGTTGCAAAGAATAATGCCAAACGATTGAGTGCAGATGTATGTTTTGTGCAAGGCGATTTAACAGAACCAATCGCACAGCATAAGTGGCAAATTGTTTTATCAAACCCGCCCTATATTGCTTACCAAGAGGCGGAGGATATGTCTGAGGTCGTGCTGGATCATGAACCGCACACCGCACTCTTTGCAGAAGAAAATGGTTTAGCCCTATATAGAAAACTAGCAGAAACATTGCCAAGTATTATGGCAAAACCTAGTTTCATAGGATTGGAAATTGGTTATAAACAAGGTCCAGCTGTCGTCCAATTATTCAAAGATAGCTTTCCTGATGCCAAGGTTGAGCTATTAAAAGATATTAATTCAAACGATCGAATGGTTTTTTGTGAAATTGATGTATAAATAGTAATCTCTTTGCCCATGATAGTTTCATGGAGGGGATACAATATGCTAGAAGATTACTATACAATCAAACAACCTGAAATCGTGTCTTATGAATCTATTAAACAACCAAAAAAACAATCACAAGTGGCGACACTTTTATTATTTATAACATCTTTATTACTTATCCAATTACTGCTTCTTATTTTTCAAAGTGTTGCTACACAACAATATAGCGCGGATTTGGCACAGCCGAGATTCCGCCTTATTGCTAATAGCAACTCGCAAGCAGACCAACTTTATAAAAAGCAGATCTTAGAAAATATAAAACCGATTATAGAAAAAGAGATGGCCAATAGCTCAGGCTCCGTGAACTTATCCACAATTGAAAGTGAAATCAAAAGAACGCTGGCACCAAAGATTGAGTCGGGCGAAATCAATGTCCAAACAACGAATGCTTTATTTCCGCCAAAACGTAATGATTACAAAATGTATGCACAGGATGTCTATAAGGCAGTTGTTGTCACCATCGGCGCAGGGAAAGGCGACAATTGGTGGTGTGGTTTATTTCCAAAGGTTTGCTATAAAGATAAAGAAGTAAAAGAAGAGAAAAAAGAAAAAGAAGAGGAAAAACCAAAGTTTTTCATCGTTGAATGGTTCAAAAAAATATTTTAGGATGAGAGTTAATCACAAAATTGTGCAAACTTGTCCACATTTCAGAGAATGTTATCAACAAATTGTGTATAACTTTCTGAAAAATAAGGTTTATAGGGAGGTAATCGAATGGAAACGCAACGGCTTGTTGTGGATAACAATGTGGAATCTGAAAAAAGTTATACACAAGCTGTGAATTTGTTAGCTGAAGGCGAGATTGTAGCGTTGCCAACAGAGACAGTCTATGGACTTGGAGCTGTCGCTACAAATGAAGCAGCAGTCAAAAAAATATACAGTGCTAAAGGAAGGCCATCTGATAATCCGCTAATTGTTCACATCGGCACGAAGGAAGAGCTTAGTAAATATGTGGATACCATTTCCGAAAAAGCGGTGAAGTGTATGGATGCATTTTGGCCAGGACCATTAACCATGATTTTTAAAGCAAAGCCAAATGTCTTTGCGAAAAGCGTAACAGCAGGCCTAGATACTGTCGGTATTCGGATGCCGAGTCACCCAGTAGCGTTAAAATTATTGCAAGCTTTAGGTATGCCGGTAGCAGCACCAAGCGCAAATCGAAGCGGCAAACCAAGCCCAACGGAAGCTATTCATGTGGAACAAGACTTAGCCGGAAAAATTCCTTTAATCTTAGATGGTGGGGCGACAGGTGTCGGTGTTGAATCAACTGTCCTTGATCTAACAAAGGAAATACCGGTAATCTTGCGTCCGGGTGCGATTACGAAAGAGATGCTAGAAGAAGTGATAGGGCCAGTTGACCAGCCTACGCATATAGAGCAGGAACAAGGCGCCCCGAAAGCACCGGGAATGAAATATACCCATTATGCTCCGAATGCACCCGTATACTTAATTGAAAGAAACAAACAGATTGTCCAAGAGGCGATTCAATATTTGCAAGCGAAGGATTATAAGGTAGCATTGATTGCACCGCCATCCTTCAAAGAGTTATCACCTGATTGGTTCTTTTCAATAGGCAACACACAGGATGAAATGGCGTCACATCTTTTTCATGCCCTGCGCGCTTGTGATTCCACAGATGCACAGATAGTGCTAGCTACTGCTACTTCAACAGAAGGTGTAGGCGCAGCGATTATGAATCGCTTGGAAAAATCAGCAGGTGGCAAATGGTATTCAGATTTTTCGAACGCACTGAAAGATTAAGTAAGAATTAATTATAATCATTTGAAACTAAAAATGAATTGTAGTGGAAAAAACAGAGACTCCTGCGGGATAGCGATACGGACGGGATCTCACAGCGCAGAGATGAGGCTATACACTCGCCCGCGAAAAGCGTAGTTGGTTTCACTACTTTTAAACCAAATGATTAATGATAACTAAGTTTTTTTCGTAGAGAGTTTTCCTCGTGCCTTGAGGTTTTACTGCTCGTTAAATCAGTAAAATAAAAAATGCTTCTTATTATATAGGAAGCATTTTTATTTTGAAAAATTAGTACCCCTTTTTCTCCCATCCTCAATCTGGAATGAAGAAGAACTTCGTTTCATAGGATATAAAAGATTGTGGTAGAGAAGGGAGTGCTGTTTTGGCAGAAACACTTGCGGCTATATTTACAGCAATAGATGTGTTGACAATTTATTTGCTATTGCCAAATGTAAAATATCGCTTTTGGTTATCTCTATGGACAGGTGCCCTTCACATGTTGTTTCCTTTAATCGGTTTCCATGTAGGTGAATGGCTTGCATCCTATATATCGAGCCTAGCCCAAAATATTTCGGGTATATTATTAAGTTTAATTGGTGTACAACTATTACTAGCAGCTAAAGATCAAAGGCCAGCAACGATTCCGGTCGTCATACTGGCAATTACAACGAGTCTTGATACCTTTTCAGTGAGCATATCTTTTGGTATGCTTCAATTAAGGGAGACACTGCTTATATGCAGTATGGGGATTTTTGCCTTCCTATTTTCCTTTATCGCTTTAACTTTAAATAAGAAAATTCCAGTAGCTTTAGGTATATATCTTCAGATGATTGCAGGTGCTGCATTACTTTTGATGGGTATTTTTTCATTAAATTTATAAAAAATTTGAACATTTCGTCAGCGTTATACTATATAATGAAGGGTAAGAGTGCACGATGAGAATTTACTTTATTTGTACAGGAAATACTTGTAGAAGCCCTATGGCAGCAGCTATTTTAAAATCAAGAAACTTACCGGGAGTAGAAGTTAAATCAGCGGGGATCTATGCAATATCGGGACAGCCGATGTCTGCAAATGCACAGGCTGCTTTACAAAAGCATCACATAGACCATGATCATATTTCGCAGCCGGTAAATATTGAGGAACTACAAAGTTCACATTTGATTTTGACCATGACATGCGGGCATAAAGAAGCATTATTACAAGTATATCCTCAAATGGCGGATAAGACCTTCACACTAAAAGAATATGTTTTAGATAGAGATGAAGATGTCATCGATCCATTTGGTGGAGACCTGGATACGTATTTAACAACATTTGAAGAACTGAACAACTTAATTGACGTACTTGAAAAGAAACTACTGGAGGAATAACCCATGGCAAAAAAAAGTGTGCAGCATTCTTTTGGGCTAAAAAAGAAACTCATTTTATTCGTCACCATTCTAGCAATTGTCACCTACAGCATTAGTTTTATCTTTATTGAATATGTGCAACCGCAATTTTTCCCGAATGTTAAACAATCGGTGTTTCAACTCATTACATATGTTTTAGGTATTATTTGGTCTGGTATTTTGGCTGGCATTTTTAGCTCCCTATTAGTGAAACCATTGCAAAAGCTAGAGAATGTTGCAATAGAAGCAGCTGAGGGGAAAATTGGCAAAGATATTGATATGCCAAGAAGTTCAGATGAGATCCGTTCGCTGTCAGAGGCATTCCAAACAATGCTTGTGAGTCTTCGTCAAATGGTAACAAGCATAAACCAAAACTTCCAAACTACCAATGCAACTGTTTTAGACTTATCGGAAGAAACAGAGCGTGCTACAAGACAGACAGAATCAATCGCAGAAACGATTTCACAAATTTCTGAAGGAGCAACAGGTTCTGCCATTGCTATTCAAGAGACAGCGGAAGCCTTAGAAGATGTTCGTTTATTAGCTGAAGAGGTAAATCAACGTGCCTTGACTTCATCCAATCAATCTACTCAAATGATGGGGGAATTAAAGCATACGACTGATGCTATCAATGATTTGGTAGAAGGTATCCAAAAAATTGCTTCAGGGAATTCTTTGGCGTTACAGGATATCCATCAATTAGAGCAAAATGCTTTGAAGGTAGAGCAAATTATTCAGCTTGTCGGTGATATTGCAGAACAAACGAATTTGTTGGCTCTGAATGCTTCTATTGAAGCGGCAAGAGCTGGAGAGCATGGCAAAGGCTTTGCTGTTGTAGCTGAAGAGGTTCGTAAGTTGGCGGATGAAAGTGCCGAAGCGGTCAAAGGGATTACTCAGCTTATCCAAACCATCCAACTGGATGTACAAACTGTCGTTGGTAAGATGACCGAGCAAGTGAGCATTGCAGAAGGTGAAGTCGCTCGAATTTCAGAAACCACATCTGCAGTAGATGGCATGTCAACGAGAGTTGGCGATATGGCTGCTTCAATAGTAGAAATCTCTGAATTCGTTAGCAAGCAATTAAACAACATCGAAAAAACGGCTCATCAATCACAAGAAGTAGCAGCCATTGCTGAGCAAACGTCAGCAGGGGCAGTTGAAGTCCAAAGTGCTACGGACGAGCAAGTACGCTCTATTGAACAAATCGACCAACTGTCACATATGCTAAAAAAACAATCAGAAGATCTATATCAAATGATCCAACAATTCGAACGATAATCTGTACGCGGGGAAATAAACTTTCTCCGCCTTTTTTTATGTCTAAAATAAACATGGATCCTAAACGTATCACCCCCCTCTAAATTGAGTGAAAAATATGTCTTTATACTAAAATAAATGGTAAACTAAAAGTGAAACTTCCTTCAGCTAGTAACGGCTGAAGATTAGATAAACCGTTTTAATTTTAACGAGCATAGTAATGAATATATTCTCGTACATACGAGATGAATAGCATAATGAAAAGAGGGGACTTCTTTTGAAAATCGCAATATCATCAGATCACGGCGGTAACAATTTACGCAAAGAGATCGTTAATCTATTAGAAGAATTAGAGATGGACTACGAGGATTTTGGCCCAAAAGATGAAGGTTCGGTGGATTATCCGGACTATGCTTTACCAGTTGCAGAAGGAGTTGCAAGCGGCAAATTTGACCGAGGCATCCTCATTTGCGGTACTGGCATTGGCATGTCGATTACAGCTAATAAAGTAAAAGGTATTCGCTGTGCGCTTGTACATGACGTGTTCAGTGCTAAAGCAACTCGTTGTCATAATGATTCCAATGTTTTGGCTATGGGTGAAAGAGTGATTGGCCCTGGGCTTGCACGCGAAATCGCGAAAACATGGTTATTGACTGATTTCGAAGGTGGACGTCATGAACGCCGTATTGAAAAAATCTCTACAGTAGAAGCAAAAAACTAAACAACAGATGAGAGGCTTAAGCGATGAACTTACAACAAATCGAAGATCAGCTACAAACGCTGTTAGCCGAATTTGAACAACAAGTCCATTTTCGTGAAGGTCAACTGTTGGTTATAGGTTGTTCAACATCGGAAATTAAAGGGCAAAAAATCGGTACAGCTGGAGGCTTAGAGATTGCGGAAGCACTTTATAAGCCATTACGCGCATTTTCCGAAAAACATGGTCTTTATTTAGCATTCCAAGGATGCGAACATATCAATCGTGCCATCACCATCGAAAGGGAAGCGGCAGAAAAATACGGGCTTGAGCCTGTATCAGTTGTTCCTGCTCAAAAGGCTGGCGGATCCATGTCAGCCTATGCATATCGCCAGATGAAAGATCCGGTTGTGGTGGAAGAAGTTCTTGCACATGCAGGTATTGACATGGGCCAAACATTAATTGGCATGCATTTGAAAAGAGTAGCAGTTCCACTTCGTACTTCCATTACACATATTGGAGATGCGGTAGTGACAGTTGCAACGACTCGCCCTAAATTAATTGGCGGCGAGCGTGCTATATATAATTAAATTTTCATAAAACAGGGGGAAAAGGGTTATGGGAAATCTTGCAGCACAAGAAAAATCAAAGATTGCATCACAAGACAAAGCAGTATTTGAAGCGATGGAAAAAGAATTCGCGCGTCAACAATCAAATATCGAATTGATTGCATCTGAAAATATTGTTTCAGAAGCTGTCTTAGAGGCACAAGGCTCAGTTCTAACAAATAAATATGCAGAAGGCTATCCTGGCAAACGCTATTATGGCGGTTGTGAATATGTCGATGTTGTTGAAAATATTGCACGCGATCGTTTAAAAGAAATTTTCGGTGCGGAATATGCCAATGTACAACCACACTCAGGTGCACAAGCAAATATGGCTGTATACTTCACAATCTTGGAGCAAGGAGATACAGTTTTAGGGATGAATTTATCTCACGGTGGCCATTTAACGCATGGTAGCCCAGTAAACTTCTCAGGCATCCAATACAATTTCGTAGAATATGGTGTGACAGAAGATACACATGTGATTGATTATGAAGATGTTCGCCAAAAAGCACTAGAACATAAACCGAAATTAATCGTAGCGGGTGCATCAGCTTACCCACGTGAAATCGACTTTGCTAAATTCCGTGAAATTGCCGATGAAGTAGGCGCTTATTTCATGGTGGACATGGCTCATATTGCAGGTCTTGTTGCAGCTGGAGCACATCCAAATCCAGTGCCATATGCAGACTTTGTTACTTCTACAACACACAAAACATTGCGTGGACCACGCGGCGGTTTAATTCTTTGCAAAGAAGAATGGGGTAAAAAAATCGATAAATCCATCTTCCCTGGTATCCAAGGTGGCCCTCTAATGCATGTGATTGCAGCAAAAGCTGTAGCATTCGGTGAAGCGCAACAACCAGAATACAAAGAATACATCCAACAAGTTGTAAAAAATGCAAAAGTTTTCGGTGAAGCTCTTACAGCAGAAGGCATCAATATCGTTTCCGGTGGCACAGACAACCATCTATTGCTTTTAGATGTGCGTTCTTTAGGTCTTACTGGTAAGGTAGCTGAGAAATTATTGGATGATGTTCATATTACTGCCAATAAAAATACAATTCCATTCGATCCAGAAAGCCCATTTGTTACATCTGGCGTACGCGTAGGAACACCAGCAATTACTTCTCGCGGTTTCAAAGAAGAGGATATGAAAGAAGTTGCTTCTATTATTGCAGCGGTATTGAAAAATCCAGAAGACGAAGCTGTGAAAGAAGATGCCATTAAACGCGTAAAAGAACTAACAGACAAACACCCAATCTACTCTAAATAATCAGCCCGTAAATCCGGGACTCATACAAAAGCTGCTCTCACTATTAGTGAAAGCAGCTTTTTATTTGATCAATATTATTTATTCAAATAGTTTTTTAAAAATTTGTTTAGAATTTATGCATCCAAAAGTCATGTTGTAACGTCATAACATTAAGTGAGCCCCATTTTGTGGGCAATGAGAATATAAAGTTAATAAAAAATATAAACGAATTACATAAGAACCTGCTATTTCTGTTATAATAAGCAGGATAAACTGAAACTACCAACAGTGTAGAATTACATTTCTGCAGATTGGCAGTTGCGATCGGGCTTTCACACGCAGTAAGAATTCTCCTAAAAGCATTCTCTTCTGAGTTTATTTTAGGGTGATTAGTTGTGTGCAAAAGCAAGATAAATATATATAAGTAGGGAGAGAACACCTTGGGAAAAGTATACGTATTTGACCATCCATTAATTCAACATAAGCTAACATACATTCGTGATAAGAACACAGGTACAAAAGAGTTTCGTGAACTAGTAGATGAAGTGGCTACACTGATGGCTTTTGAAATTACACGTGATATGCCAACAGAAGATATCGAAATCGATACACCAGTTACTAAAACAACTACACAAGTTTTATCCGGTAAGAAAATGGCAATTGTACCTATACTTCGTGCAGGCTTAGGTATGGTAGATGGGATGTTAAAATTAATTCCAGCTGCAAAGGTTGCGCATATCGGTCTTTACCGCGATCCAGAAACACTAAAGCCTGTTGAATACTATGCAAAATTCCCAGCGGATATTGAAGAACGTGAATTTATTATTGTGGACCCAATGCTAGCAACAGGTGGATCTGCGATCGAAGCAATCGATTCACTAAAAAAACGTGGCGCTAAAAATATTAAATTTATGTGCTTGATCGCTGCTCCAGAAGGTGTAGAAGCTATTCATGAGCATCACCCGGAAATTGACATTTATATCGCGGCATTAGATGAAAAACTAAATGACCATGGTTATATTGTTCCAGGTCTTGGCGATGCTGGAGACCGTTTATTCGGCACAAAATAATGATTTCGCAAGGAGTGTTTTGATTGTCTAAAAAATGGAAAGTAATGACGGTATTTGGGACAAGACCAGAAGCAATAAAAATGGCGCCCCTTGTATTGGAATTGAAAAAGCATCCAGACAAGTTCGAAACGATTGTGACCGTAACTGCGCAGCATAGAGAAATGCTCGACCAAGTGCTGGAAACATTTCAAATCACCCCAGATTATGATTTGAACATTATGATAGAACGCCAAACCCTTGTTGATGTGACAACAAGGGGATTGGCAGGTTTAGATGCAGTTTTGAAGGAAGTAACTCCTGACATTATTCTTGTACATGGGGATACGACAACTACATTTATCGCAAGTCTTGCAGCCTTCTATAACCAGATTGCCATCGGACATGTCGAAGCGGGCCTTAGAACTGGCAATAAATATTCTCCGTTCCCGGAAGAAATGAATCGCCAGTTGACAGGGATTATGGCTGACATTCATTTTGCGCCAACTGAACAAGCAAAGCAAAATTTGTTGAGCGAAAATAAAAACGAACAAGCAATTGTTGTTACAGGCAATACGGCGATTGATGCGCTGCAAACAACCATTAAAGACAATTACACACATCCTATTTTAGAAAAAATCGGTAAAGATCGCATGATTCTGCTGACAGCCCATCGCAGAGAAAATCTTGGGGAACCGATGCGTCATATATTCAAAGCTGTTAAACGATTAATTGATGAATTTAATAATCTTCAAATTGTTTATCCGATTCATATGAACCCAGCTGTACGAGAAATTGCGAATGAAATACTTGGAGAAGAATCAAGAGTTCATTTGATTGAGCCTTTAGAAGTATTTGATTTCCATAACTTTGCTAAAAGATCTTATATGATTTTAACTGATTCTGGCGGCGTCCAGGAAGAAGCGCCGTCGCTTGGGAAGCCAGTCCTTGTCCTGCGTGATACAACAGAGCGTCCAGAGGGAATTCAAGCAGGGACATTGAAGCTAGCCGGAACAAATGAAGAAACTATTTATCGGTTAGCAAGTGAATTATTGACAAATGAAGAGGCATATAATGGCATGGCACATGCTGCTAATCCATACGGGGATGGACATGCTTCTGAAAGAATAGTTGAATTTTTATACGATTATTTAACAACAAAATAAAGTATTTTTTCTATTATCAAGAAAAAATGAAAATTGCTAGTTGATATTAACAAAAATTGGTTTATCAATTTGCTTTTGAATGAATGAATGATAATTTCCAGAACACCTTATAAACTTTTTAGAGTTTATAAGGTGTTTTTCTTATTTATATCATTTTTTTAATATATTATTATGGTTTCTTGTAAGAGTGTTTATAACTATGTTTCGAGGATGGAATTAAATCTACCATTCAACCAAAAATAGTAAAAGGATAATAATGCTTAAATATTTGTCTACTATTTGACAAATTAGGCATCTTGTGAAGATTTTCTCAATAACCAATTGACATGAAATATTCACTATTGTATGCTTACAAAGGGTAAGAATGATAAGGGTTTCATAGAAAAAACTCTTTGAAAATCTTTTGATACCAAGTTTCTACTAAATGTGCAGTGAAAATAGGTTTACTGCAGAATTTTAGCGGTTTTTGTACGTCTAGTCGATGTCAAAAGTAAAGCGGTTTCCTCTGGTCTATTTATCATATTTACTTTTTGTGAATAGTGATATTTTGTCTATTGAGTCGCTAGTAGTATTTTACTACTTAACTGGCATCTATTCGGTGGTCAGCTATTACTTCCATCATTCGAAAATAAGATTCAGGAGATTAAAGACCAATGCTTGAAATGCATCAGATTTTTGCACGGCAAAAGAAAATGTTATTTTTTTTGCTCGCATTTTGTGCGCTAGGCTGGGGCTTCACATCTTTTAAAACAGTATTCGCTGGTCTCATAGTAGGCGTGCTTTTTGGTCATTATAACTTTTGGATTCTAGTCCGAAGAATGGAAAAATTTGACCGTGCGTTGAGTGAAGAGAAAAGGGCTCCTGGTTTAGGTTCCGGCTTACGTTTTGCCTCTGGTTTCGCAGCGGCAGCAGTCGCACTTACGTGGCCCACATATTTTCACTTAGTAAGCGTTGTCATTGGGCTAATGATTCCGTACGTTCTGCTTTTAGTAGACAGGATCGTATTTCATGTAAAAAACCAATAAGCACAGTTGAAAGTGAGGTGAATACAAAGTGGAACACAACAATCCGCATTTTGAATTATGGGGATTAGATTTTAACCCGGCAAACTTATTAGTTTTGCTTGTCACAGCTTTAATTGTTTTTCTAATCGCTTTCATTTCTACAAGAAGCCTAAAGTTAAAGCCGACAGGCATGCAAAACTTTATGGAATGGGTTATGGATTTTGTGAAAAATATTATCAACAGTAATATGGACTGGAAAACTGGCGGAAGGTTCCATGTATTGGGCATCACGCTGATTATGTTCATTTTTGTTGCTAACATGTTAGGTCTTCCATTCTCAGTGAAAGTCAATGGATACTTATGGTGGAAATCACCAACAGCAGATCCTACTATTACAATGACTCTAGCAGTAATGATCCTCGTATTATCAAACTACTACGGCGTGAAAATGCGCGGTATGAGTAATTATATCGGGACATTCACAAAACCAATGTTATTCTTATTCCCTTTGAAAATTATTGAAGAGTTTGCGAATACGTTAACGTTGGGTCTACGGCTCTATGGTAACATCTATGCAGGTGAAATTCTACTAGGATTGCTTGCAGGACTGGCTACTATGTGGTCAGGTTGGGGCTTTGCAGCAGCAGCCATCCCAACATTAGTATGGCAAGGATTCTCCGTGTTTATCGGTTCAATCCAAGCATTTATTTTCGTTATGTTAACAATGGTTTATATGTCTCACAAAGTGAGCGAAGACCATTAAGTATAAATTTGTCTGGCATTTGCTAGGCAGCTGACAACCACAAAAATACAAACAATTTCCAAGGAGGAAAATTAACAATGGGTTTATTAGCAGCAGCAATCGCAGTTGGTTTAGGTGCACTTGGCGCAGGTATCGGTAACGGTTTAATCGTTTCAAGAACAGTAGAAGGAATCGCTCGTCAACCAGAAGCTCGTGGCGTTCTTCAAACAACAATGTTCATCGGGGTAGCATTAGTCGAAGCCCTTCCAATCATCGCGGTAGTTATCGCATTTATCGTAATGAACAAATAATCGTCTTTAACTGTTTTATCAAATGGCGAAGAAAATTCCATTTATTGAATCCTTCGCCATTCCTTTATGTCTTAAGGGAAAATGACTCAAGAATGTGTATCTTATACAAAGATTCAATCATAAATGATATGAACTCTAGGCTCTTGAAGGGAGTGAAACAATCGTGTTTTTAGACTATCTATTACTAGGTGAAGCAGCTCATCCAGGCGTAAACTGGGGAGATATTCTTGCAACATTAGTAGTCTTTATCGTCCTAATGCTTCTTCTGAAAAAGTTTGCATGGGGTCCTTTGATGGGCATTATGCAACAACGTGAAGAGCAAGTTGCGGGTGATTTAGAGGCAGCTGAAAAAAGCCGCCAAGAAACGAAACAATTACTGGAAGAACAACGTAGCCTTCTTAAAGAAGCGCGTGTAGAAGCACAAGCGATTGTTGAAAATGCGAAGAAACAAGCAGATCTTCAAAAAGAAGAGATTGTTTCAGCAGCTCGCAATGAAGCTGTGCGTTTACAAGAATCTGCTAAACGTGATATCGAAACAGAAAAAGAAAAAGCCATTGCCGCATTGCGCGAAGAAGTGGTTTCGCTTTCTGTTCTTGCAGCTTCAAAAGTGCTTAATAAAGAAGTATCCGAAGAAGATAATCGTTCACTAATCGAAGAAACGATTGCGAAGGCAGGGGAAAATCGATGAGCCAATCGACTGCTAGCACTCGATATGCAAAAGCCTTATTTCAATTAGCTGTGGAACATAAATTGCTGAAAGAAGTAACAGAAGACTTACGTGAAGTGAAGATTGCCTTCAAAGAGAACGGCGAGCTTTTCCAATTGCTAGATTCACCACGTATTGGCGATGAGAAGAAGAAAGCAATCCTTTCTGAACTTTTTGCTTCTGTACAGCCAATTATTGTGAATGCGCTTAAATTGTTAGTTGATAAAAAACGCATTCATGAAGTGGTCAATGTAATTGATGCATTTATTGAACAAGCGAATGCTGCACAAGGCATTGCAGATGCGATTGTCTTCTCGACTCGTCCGCTTACAGAACAAGAAAAGAAACGCATTTCTGCCACATTCGCAGGATTGGTAGGAAAAAGTGCGCTCCATATTACAAACGAAATCGAGCCAGGCTTAATTGGTGGCATTCGAGTTCAAATCGGAAACCAGATTTACGATAATTCTGTTTCAACAAAGCTTACAGGCTTACAACGTAAATTGATCGGTTAATCCAATAAACATTAAAGAGGTGACAAACGTGGGCATCAAAGCTGAAGAAATCAGTGGACTTATAAAAAAACAGATGGAAAATTACCAATCTGAAATGCAAGTTAGCGAAGTGGGTACTATCATCACTGTTGGTGACGGTATCGCTCGTGCTCACGGCCTAGACAACGTCATGGCTGGAGAATTATTAGAATTCTCAACAGGTGTTCTTGGTATGGCACAAAACTTAGAAGAAAATAATGTCGGTATTGTTATTCTAGGACCAGCTAAAGGCATCAAAGAAGGCGATGAAGTACGTCGTACAGGTCGTATTATGGAAGTGCCAGTTGGTGAAGAACTAATTGGCCGTGTAGTAAACGCATTAGGTTTACCAGTGGATGGACTAGGTCCAATTCATACAACAAAAACTCGTCCAATCGAAAGCCCTGCTTTCGGCGTAATGGCACGTAAATCAGTTGATGAACCACTACAAACTGGTATTAAAGCGATTGACGCTTTAGTTCCAATCGGTCGTGGCCAACGTGAGTTAATCATCGGTGACCGCCAAACAGGTAAAACATCTGTTGCGATCGATACGATCTTAAACCAAGCTGACCAAAACATGACTTGTATCTATGTGGCAATCGGCCAAAAAGAATCTACAGTACGTAGCGTTGTTGAAACATTGCGCAAAAACGGAGCTTTAGATTACACAATCGTTATCACTGCTTCTGCATCATCTCCAGCTCCACTTTTATACCTAGCTCCTTATGCTGGTGTATCAATGGGTGAAGAGTTAATGCTCCAAGGTAAAGACGTACTTATCGTTTATGATGATCTGTCTAAACAAGCAGCAGCTTATCGTGAACTTTCATTACTATTGCGCCGTCCTCCAGGTCGTGAAGCTTACCCTGGTGACGTATTCTACTTACACAGTCGTTTACTTGAACGTGCTGCGAAATTAAACGAATCTTACGGCGGCGGTTCAATCACTGCGCTTCCATTCGTTGAAACACAAGCAGGCGATATCGGTGCATACATTCCAACAAACGTAATTTCTATCACTGATGGACAAATCTTCTTACAATCAGACTTGTTCAACTCTGGTGTACGCCCAGCGATCAACGCAGGTCTTTCTGTATCTCGTGTTGGTGGTTCTGCTCAAATTAAAGCGATGAAAAAAGTTGCAGGTACGCTACGTCTTGACTTAGCGGCATACCGTGAGCTTGAATCATTCGCTCAATTCGGTTCAGACCTTGATGCGGCTACAAAAGCTAAACTTGAACGTGGTCAACGTACAGTAGAAGTACTGAAACAAGATCTAAATAAACCAATCAAAGTTGAAAAACAAGTAGTTATTCTTTACGCATTAACTAAAGGATTCTTAGATGATATCCCTGTGCAAGATATTGTTCGTTTTGAACAAGAACTATATGCATGGTTAGATGCGAATGACGAAAAAGGCGCCGGCGTTTTAAATCAAATTCGCACAACAAAAGGCCTGCCATCTGACGAAGATATGGCATCAACTCTTAATGCATTCAAGAAAACTTTCGCTCCTTCAGCTGAGTAAGATTTTTTGATGCGGATTGATAAAATAAAACGGTAAGGTGGTGAAATACCAGTGGCATCATTACGCGAAGTAAAACAACGCATTAAATCTACAACGAGTACAAGTAAAATCACAAATGCCATGCAGCTTGTGTCTTCTTCTAAAATGGCGCGTGCCGAAGCGAATGCTAAAGCATATGTTCCATATATGAATAAAATACAAGATGTTGTTGCAGCGATTGCAGCAGGCACACCAGATGGCTCACATCCTATGTTAGTCTCTCGTCCGGTGAAGAAAACGGCTTACTTGATTATGGCTTCAGACCGTGGTCTTGCGGGTGCATACAATTCGAATGTTATTCGTACTGCACTAGACGCAATGAACCGTCATAACCATACAAAAGAAAACGTCGTGATCTTTGCTGTGGGCCGTGTTGTTCGTGATTTCTTTAGTAAACAAGGCTTCACTGTCGTAGGAGAAGAAATCGGTTTACCCGATCAACCTTCATTTGCGGATATTAAACAAATTGCTCGTAAAGCTGTTGGTATGTTCACAGACGGTACATATGATGAACTTTATATGTATTACAGTCACTTTATCAGTGCAATTGCCAACGAACCTACGGAGAAAAAAGTATTGCCAATTACGGATATAACTCCGTCAAGCGCTACAGGGGCAAGCTACGAATTCGAGCCATCAGGCGAAGCGATTCTAGAAGTATTGCTGCCTCAATATGCAGAAAGCTTGATTTACGGCGCGTTGCTAGACGGTAAAGCGAGTGAACATGCTGCACGTATGACAGCAATGAAGAGTGCTACAGATAACGCTCATGAATTAATCAATGACTTAACAATATTGTATAACCGTGCACGTCAAGCGGCGATTACACAAGAAATTACAGAAATCGTTGGCGGAGCTGCAGCCTTAGAATAGGCGAGCTTCCCCACTGCTGTAATAGTTCGATAGGAGGGAATACAAGTATGAACACAGGACACGTTCTTCAAGTAATGGGTCCAGTTGTCGATGTTCAATTCGACAACAACACATTGCCAGAAATAAACAATGCGCTAACTGTAGAAATCAAACGTCCAAATGAAGAAGCTGTAACGCTTACACTGGAAGTAGCTCTTCACTTAGGTGACAACGCTGTTCGTACAATTGCAATGTCATCTACAGATGGCTTGCAACGTGGCGCAGCCGTAACTGACAAAGGTGCTGCTATTTCAGTACCAGTTGGTGAAGCAACACTAGGTCGTGTATTCAACGTATTAGGTGAAACAATTGACTTAGACGCACCAATCACAGCAGATGTTCGCCGTGACCCAATCCACCGCGAAGCACCTACATTCGAAGAACTTTCAACAAATGTTGAAGTACTTGAAACAGGTATTAAAGTAGTTGACTTATTAGCTCCTTATATCAAAGGTGGTAAAGTCGGCCTATTCGGTGGTGCCGGTGTAGGCAAAACTGTACTAATCCAAGAATTAATCAACAACATCGCACAAGGACACGGTGGTATCTCCGTATTCTCTGGTGTAGGTGAACGTACTCGTGAAGGTAACGACCTTTACTACGAAATGAGCGATTCTGGCGTTATCAAGAAAACAGCAATGGTATTCGGACAAATGAATGAGCCACCTGGTGCACGTATGCGTGTAGCTTTGACTGGTCTTACAATGGCTGAATACTTCCGTGATGAAATGGGACAAGACGTTCTACTATTCATCGATAATATCTTCCGTTTCACTCAAGCGGGTTCTGAAGTATCTGCGCTTTTAGGCCGTATGCCATCTGCAGTAGGTTACCAACCAACTCTTGCGACTGAAATGGGTCGTTTGCAAGAACGTATCACATCTACAAATAAAGGTTCTGTAACATCTATCCAAGCTGTATATGTACCAGCCGATGACTATACTGACCCGGCTCCTGCTACAACATTCGCTCACTTAGATGCAACAACAAACCTTGAACGTAAATTATCTGAAATGGGTATCTACCCAGCGGTTGACCCACTTGCGTCAACATCACGTGCGCTTTCTCCTGAAATCGTAGGGAAAGAACACTATGATGTAGCTCGTCAAGTACAATCAACATTACAACGCTACAACGAATTGCAAGATATCATCGCAATCCTTGGTATGGACGAGTTGTCTGATGAGGATAAATTGATTGTTGGCCGCGCACGCCGAATTCAATTCTTCTTATCACAAAACTTCCACGTGGCAGAACAATTCACTGGCCAAAAAGGATCTTACGTACATGTAAAAGATACTGTACGCGGATTCAGAGAAATTCTAGATGGCAAGTACGATAAATTACCAGAAGATGCATTCCGACTTGTAGGTCCAATCGAAGAAGTAGTTGCGAAAGCAAAAGATATGGGCGTAGAACTTTAATACTAGGGACTTGGAGGAAAAAATATGAAGACAACTGTAGTCAACATTGTCACTCCTGACGGCCCAGTATACGATTCAGAAGTAAGCATGGTTATTGTGAAGACTGTAACTGGTGAAATGGGTATACTGCCTGGACATATTCCAACAGTAGCTCCTTTAGCAGTTAGTGCTGTTCGACTTAAAAAAGACAACAGTATGGATGTTGTAGCAGTAAGCGGTGGCTTTGTTGAGATTCGTCCTGATAAAGTGACAATCCTAACACCTTCTGCAGAAGTTGCTGATCAAATTGATATAGCACGTGCGAAGGAAGCTGTAAAACGTGCTGAAAGCCGACTTCAAAGCAAGCAAGATGACATTGATTTCAAACGTGCGGAATTATCTCTAAAACGCGCGATGAATCGTATCAACGTTAAAGAGGGTAACATCTAAGTAATAAAGTGAAACTTCAATTGGCTGGGTTTTCTTCATTCCTTGCTGATAGTAAGTATTCTATTCGGGTTTTTAGAGACAGCGATCTCCATCTGAACTTTTTGATGATGGAAAGTCTTACTGCCCTTTAAGCCGGATAAAATTAACTTTTTAAGCGAGCAGGATATTCTGCTCGCTTTTTTACAAGTATTAAGGAGGGATGTTATGAACACAATCACAACAATGGTTGGCCAAAATGCACTAATTAGCATATGTTCACATATTTTCTTTATTGCTATTACCTTTTATGCATTGCAAGCCTTTAGGGTGGAGAATATCTTTAAAAAAAATCATGTATTCCAAATACAGCTTGTTTTTATTTTATTGAGCATTGCCATTGGTGCAACTGTGTCAAATTTCTTTCTTGCGATTGCAGCATGGTCTAAACAATTGCCATATTTATTTAATTAAAGCTATTCTGTATGCAAAAGAAATAATGGCACAAACTGATTATACAAACATTCAATCCGGATGATGTATTATAATAGATGTATGCACTTATACAAATTTGATGCATCATACATTATTTCTTTTGCATAAAGCGTAACATTGCCTGGGAAATAAATTGTCGTAAGTTGTTTTATCCAAGAAAATGACGGGTACCTAAGTTGGGTGCAGAATTTTAGAAAATCTTTACACACTTCCAAAGTATTTTACGTAATATAGGAATACTATAGTTATTTATTCGTAGACTGCTAAAATAGTGTAAACGGTGCTTGTCTTTATCCAGAAAAAGCTGTATTATGTAATTTGCTTTGTTACTAATTATTTACAATGATGATTTAAAAAATGGATGAATTTGATGGACTGAAACATAAATATGGATATTTAGAATAAGTTCGGAGGGACATATTGTGGAGAAAATTGTTGTAAAAGGCGGTAAGGTGTTAAGCGGGAAAGTAAAAGTAGAAGGAGCAAAAAACGCTGTTCTACCAGTTCTAGCAGCATCGTTATTAGCATCTGAAGGAAAAAATATAATTAAAAACGTGCCGAACTTGGCCGATGTTTATACAATAGATGAAGTACTAAAAAGCTTAAATGTTCAATTATCTTTCTCAAGTGAGGAAAATATTGTTGAAATTGATGCTTCGGCACAATTATCATCTGAAGCTCAATTTGAGTTTGTACGCAAAATGCGTGCGTCTATTTTGGTGATGGGTCCGCTTCTTGCCCGCAATGGCTATGCGCGCGTAGCAATGCCTGGTGGCTGTGCAATCGGCTCTCGCCCAATTGATCAGCATTTAAAAGGCTTTGAACTAATGGGAGCTAAAATTTCTACTGGCCATGGCTATGTAGAAGCACACACAGAAGGCCGATTAAAAGGCGCTAAAATTTACTTGGATTTCCCAAGTGTTGGAGCGACAGAGAACATCTTGACAGCTGCAGCGCTAGCAGATGGTACGACAATTATCGAAAATGCTGCAAAAGAGCCGGAAATTGTCGATTTAGCGAATTTCATCAATGAAATGGGCGGTAAAGTAGTCGGCGCTGGTACGGATACAATCCGTATCGAAGGTGTTGAAACATTATATGGTACAATACATTCTATTATTCCTGACCGAATTGAAGCAGGCACATTCATGGTTGCAGCTGCAATTACTGGCGGAGATGTACACATTGAAAATGCAGTACCAGAGCATATGACAGCCTTAATTTCTAAAATGGTGGAAATGGGCGTCGAAATCGAGGAAGAAGGAGAAGGCTTGCGCGTCCGTGCAACACATCCATTAAAAGCAGTTGATGTGAAAACAATGCCACATCCAGGATTCCCTACTGATATGCAATCACAGCTTATGTCATTAATGCTTGTTGCAGAAGGTGCAAGTGTTATTACAGAAACTGTTTTTGAAAATCGTTTCATGCATGTAGAAGAATTCCGTCGTATGAACGCGAATGCTAAAATCGATGGCCGCTCTGTTATGATTGATGGACCTTGCAAATTGCAAGGTGCAGAAGTAGCAGCGACAGATTTGCGCGCAGCTGCAGCATTAATCCTAGCTGGCTTAGTAGCTGAAGGCATTACACGCGTGTCAGAACTGAAACACCTGGACAGAGGATATGTTAATTTCCATACAAAATTAGCGGCTCTAGGTGCTGATATCGAACGTATCTCTACAGAAGAAGTCTTTGCCAAAGAATTGCAAGTTAATTCATAAAAAACGAAAAAAACTCATTGCATGTATTGTATGCACTGAGTTTTTTTATTTTGGAGAAATTTCTATGTGTCCGTGAAAACATCTATTGGGTCGAATAAGAATCGGCTGGGTGTCCCAAAATGAAGAATAGAAATTCCCAACCAATCAAGCTGCCCAAGCACAAACAAACGCTTAACCCCTCTTTATGCATAATCAATAGAAACCATACATATAATTCACCATGAAAAAAATACACCTATATATCCTCATTTCAATCGTCGCATTGTTTTTGCTGCCAACTATTGTGATCAAACAAAAAGCCAAGGAGAAAGTACCAGTACAAACACACGTCGCACGGCCCTTAAAAAGTGGACAAGATGCTGTGAAAGAAAAAGATGGAAGCTGCCCGATTACTATTCAAATAGTGGGCCAAAAGGAGACGTACCCACTAGAAGAATATATAGTGGGAGTTGTGGCGGCAGAAATGCCCGCTTCTTTTGATTTGGAAGCTTTAAAGGCTCAGGCCATTGCTTCAAGGACATTTGCTTTAAAACGAACAAGCTTCGGCAAAAGTAAAATTGAACCGACTGTATCTGCCCAGGCTTATGCGAGTCCTTCACAGCGCAAAAAAGATTGGGGTGCCAATTACCAAAAGAATGAGAAAAAGATCCGCAAAGCTGTACAAGCAACAAAGGGACAAGTACTTACTTATAAAAAGGATCTTATTACAGCTATGTTTTTCTCGACTAGTAATGGGCAAACGGAGAGCGCCAAAAGCTACAGTGGACAAGTGGTTCCCTATCTGCAGTCCGTAACTGTGCCAACAAGCGAAAAAGAATCACCGCGTTTTCACACCAACTATACATTCACACTGATGCAATGGAATAACGCGTTCAATCAACAGTGGACCAAATCTCAAATCTACAATATAAAGATTGCACGGAATTCTTCAGGCAGAGTGAAGTATATAGCTTCAGGTACAAAAAAATGGACAGGCAGAGAAGTGAGAGAAAAATTGCAGCTTGCTTCATCTGATTTCACAGTTGCTTGGGATACTGACACGAAAAAGGTCAAAGTTCAAACAACAGGATATGGACATGGTGTAGGAATGAGCCAATACGGAGCAAAAGCTCTTGCAGAAAAGGGGGCGAGCTCGAGCGAAATATTGCATCATTTCTATCAACACGTAAAAATAGAAAAATTAAAAAAATCTTCTTCTCTATGTTTAAACTCTCAAGCTATTGACAAGAATAGCAAATGAGGTGATGAACATGAGAGAGGAAAATAAAAAACCTACTCCACAAAAGAAAAATGTAACAAAACAACGCTGGTTCTGGCCAGTTATTTATGCAAGCTTTGCAGTATTGCTTGTTGCCGGTGTTTGGGGCTACTCAGCATTAACCAATTCTTCAAAACCATTGACAGGCAGCAAGTTAACAGCAACAAATGGTGCAAAGTCACCAACTGTCGAAACAAATGCACAAACGGAATCTTTGCAGTATCCATTTAAAGAAGCACTTTTAAAAGACGCTAAAGTTGTACAGGACTATTACGATGTAGAAGCAAATGAAGAATCAAGAGCAGGCGCATTGCTTGTCTTTAACCAAACATTTACGACAAGCGATGGCATCTCTATTGCTGTCAACGGTGAAAGCTTTGATGTATTAGCAGCATTAAGCGGTAAAGTAGAAGAAGTGAAGAGTGATCCATTTATCGGGAATGAAATCACGATTTCACATTCGAATGGCATGACAACTGTTTATAGCTCTGTCTCAGATATCGCTGTTAAAAAAGGCGATAAAGTGGATCAAGGACAAGTTATCGGTAAAACAACTGATAATCAATATAACCCAGCTGCAGGAAATCATTTATACTTTGAAGTAATGCAAGAAGGCAAGCACATCAACCCAACAAGTTTACTTGCTTTTTAGAAAATTCAATTCACCCAAGTTCTAAGCATACGATTTTAAACATATGGTAAAGAAACGTTCGTACATTGTGGAAAGGAAGAGAATGTGCACGAACATATTCGCAACCGCTGTTTAAAACTCGGTTTTATGCTGAAGGAAACTAAGCAAACCGTAAGAGCCTTAGCACAAAAGACTGGTTACTCCAAAAGTACCATTCATAAGGATCTTACAGAAAGATTGATGCTGGTGAATGAAGAATTAGCGAAAGAAGTAAGCGAGATCTTAGCTTACCACAAATCCATCCGTCATATACGCGGTGGAGAGGCAACTCGGCAAAAATGGTTGACGCACCATGCCGATAATAAGACACCTTCGCAACAAGATTAGCGGGGGTGTTTTTTTATTTTGAACAGGTGGAAAACCCGCCAAAAAGCCCATAATATGGAGAAATAATAGATGTAATTGCGTATAGGCTATGCTAAAATATTCTAGATACATATATATATAAACGTGCGAAAGAACAGTTAGGAAAGGTGAAATTATGTTTTCGAGAGATATAGGAATCGATTTAGGTACGGCTAATGTGCTAATTCACTTAAAAGGGAAAGGTATCGTTTTGAACGAACCATCCGTTGTAGCTCTAGATCAAAAAACAAACGAAGTCTTGGCCGTTGGCGAAGAAGCACGCAAGATGGTCGGCCGTACGCCAGGAAATATTGTGGCGATCCGTCCTTTAAAAGATGGTGTCATTGCTGATTTTGATATGACAGAGTCTATGCTTCGCTACTTTATCAATAAACTGAATATCAAAGGATTTATGTCTAAACCTCGCATTCTTATTTGCTGTCCTACAAATATTACAAGTGTTGAACAAAAAGCGATTCGGGAAGCAGCAGAGAAATCTGGTGGACGCAACGTGTTTTTAGAAGAAGAACCAAAAGTTTCAGCAATTGGTGCAGGAATGGATATTTTTCAGCCAAGCGGCAATATGGTTATTGATATAGGCGGAGGCACTACGGATGTAGCAGTCTTGTCTATGGGTGACATCGTAACATCAGAATCTATCAAAGTAGCCGGGGATTTGTTTGACCATGATATCTTCCAATATATCAAGAAAAAATACAAACTCCTGATTGGTGAAAGAACAGCGGAGAATATTAAAATCACAATTGGTACAGTCTATCCTGAAGGACGTAATGAATCCATGGAGATTCGTGGCCGAGATTTGGTAACAGGTCTGCCAAGAACTTTAGAAGTCCATTCGCATGAAATTGAACAAGCTTTACAAGAATCCGTATCGCTTATCATACAATCAGCCAAAAATGTACTCGAAAAAACGCCTCCAGAGCTCTCAGCAGACATTATAGACCGTGGTGTAATGGTAACGGGCGGTGGAGCTCTACTTCACGGCTTAGACCGTTTATTGGCCGAAGAAATCAAAGTACCTGTCTTTATTGCTGAAAACCCTATGGACTGTGTAGCGATAGGTACAGGAATAATATTAGAAAATATTGACCGAACACCTAAACGTATGAAATAATTAGCCGAAATAAAAAAATGATAGAATCAATAAAAATATACTAAGTAAATTTAATTTATAATATAAAGATTCAACTACGATACTCATTGATGAACGATTACTATATACATTCCAGCTGGAAGGATGAATGAAATGTTTCGTGGATTTTACACGGTCGCTACCGGCATGATTGCAGAGCAGCGGCGCACTGAACTATTATCAAATAATATTGCCAATGCCAATACACCTGGGTTTAAAGCAGATCAATCAACTATCCGCGCGTTTCCGGATATGCTGATGTCAACCATTACAAAAAGTGGTCCTGCAAATCGCCAGAATGGCTATGAAGGCAGTTCCGTTAAACAAATTGGCGCGCTCGGTACAGGCACATACATGCAAGAAACGCTGCCTGACTATACGCAGGGCCAAATCACCGCGACAGATATGCCAACCGATGTAGCATTAGTAGACGGCAATCTCCCTGTAAACGAAGAAACGGGCACAAAGGGAGCGATATTTTACCGTTTGCAAAATGAAGCGGGTAATGAGGCATATACACGTAATGGCAGCTTTACTCTTGATGCTGCTGGCAATCTAGTAAACTCACAAGGTTTATTTGTCCTTTCAGATCAAGGTCAAAAGATTAATTTACAAAGTGATGACTTTCAAATTCGTGAGAATGGGGATGTTTATGAGCAAGGACGAAGAGTGGCTAAACTCGGAGTTGCCTATTCTGATGAACCGGATACACTAGCAAAACGTGATGCAGGGCTTTACTATACAAATAATGGTGATAATCTTCCTTCAGCTTATACAGTGAACGGTGTACAATTTTCAACGAAACAAGGCTATATTGAACGCTCCAATGTTGATTCAGCACGCACGATGACGGATATGATGACAGCCTATAGAGCATTTGAAGCAAACCAAAAGATTCTTCAAGCATATGACCGAAGCATGGATAAAGCAGTCAATGAAATCGGCAAAGTATAAGCATTGGCTTTGGAGGGATATTAAGTGATCAGAACAATGGTGTCTGCTGCCAATACAATGGGGCAATTACAGCAACAGTTGGATACAATCAGTAACAACATATCTAACAGCAATACGCATGGCTTTAAAGCGAAGGAAACAAAATTTGGCGAACTGCTATACCAACAGTTCGATAATGATGATAAAGATAAAGCACCACGGCAATCACAGCCCGGTATCCGCATAGGAGTCGGAGCAGGTCTTGCGCAAGCGCAAATTAATTCGAAACTCGGCACATTTCAACAAACTGGTCGAGCACTTGATTTTTCCTTGTCGAAAGAAAGACAATATTTTAATGTCTTGATGCCAGATGGCAACACTACTAAAACAGTCTACACAAGACAAGGAGATTTTTATCTCTCACCAACAGATAATGGGAATGTGATGCTTGTCAATAACGATGGCTATCCAATTGCTGATTCTAGAGGAAATGCGATTCAATTGCCGAACGGGGCAAAAGAATTCAGCGTAACAGCAGACGGGAATTTAAATGTTCAGTATAATAATAGAAGTGTTAAAATAGAGTTAGGTGTAACTCAAATTCAAAAGCCGGAGCTAATGGAACATATTTCAGGCACTTATATCGGCTTGCCTGAGAACTTCGGTGAATTTGGTGTTCAAGAAGCTTCAGTACTTCAAAATTTGCAAGGCGGAAACCGAAACCAAATCGCCATGCAAAATGGTGGCCTTGAAGCATCTAATGTAGATATTTCGAAAGAGATGTCCGATCTCATTAATACTCAGCGTTCATACCAATTTAACGCACGTACCATTACAATGGCTGATCAAATGATGGGGCTAGTAAATGGGATTCGATAAGTAGAGGAGAATTTTGTAATGGCAAATAATACAACAGAACAAAAAACTGAAAATCCAACTCGTGCCGCTAAAACTCGCAAAGAAGCGAAACAGCAAAAGCAAGCAGGTGTTGGAGAAAGAGACGGAAACTGGGTCACTAGAGGTATTTTTTCCATCGGCATCAGAATCCTAATTGTTGTTGTTTTACTAGCTATTGCAGTCATCGCCGGAGCTATGATTGGCTATGGCGTTATCGGTGATGGCAACCCATTTGGCGTTTTTAAACCGGAGACTTGGGAACATGTCTTTGATCTTATGAACGGCAAATAGGCAGTTGATTTATAGAGGAGGAAGAGCATTGCTAACTGCAGAACAAATCCAACAAATATTGCCGCACCGCTATCCATTTCTTTTAGTGGATCGGATTACAGAAGTAGAAGAAGGCAAACGTGCTGTCGGCATTAAAAATGTATCAATTAATGAGCCTTTCTTTAATGGGCATTTCCCAGGCTATCCTGTAATGCCTGGCGTACTTATTATTGAAGCAATGGCACAAGTAGGCGGCGTTGCCTTATTGAGTTCAGATGACTTTAAAGGTCGTCTAGCCTTCCTAACAGGTATAGACAACGCACGTTTTAAACGACAAGTAGTCCCTGGTGACCAGCTTCATATTGAAGTAGAATTCACAAGGATTCGCGGCACAATGGGAAAAGGCCATGCAAAAGCAACAGTGGATGGAGAGCTTGCTAGCGAAGCGGATATCCTATTTGCAATTGGGCCTGCAGCTCCAAAAGAATAAAGTCCTGCTTTTAAAAAGTTTTTTTAGTTGTAAGGATAGTTTTCCTCTTTCCGTTCATACTATTCTTGAATCGCACACAGCGTGTCGTGGTTTAAGATTATATGCTGGAAGGAGGATTTTAGTATGTGGAGAAAATCAGCAGGCGTTTTAATTTGTACTGCCATTCTATTGGTTGGGTGCAATAACAAAAAAGCAGTAGAAGATACACGTACGGAAACACCAATGGAGGACGTCAACCGTGATGTTAACACTGGCAATACAGATGACGGTGTTACAAATGACGGTGTAAACAACGGCGCTCAAAACGGCAGTACAACAACTGACATTGAGCAAGGCGTGAACAATGGCATGACTGGCGTTGAAGAAGGCGTCAATGATGTGACTGAAGGTGTTGAACAAGGAGTAAACGATGTATTGCCTGGCAACCAGCCTACACCTAATGATCATATGGTAACGGATGATGAAGCTACAAACGGCAATAATGTGCCTCATGATAAGGATGACAATAAATAGTATGGGTTAACACCCATAAGAAAAAGATGATTTCTGTTAAGAGATCATCTTTTTCGTATTTTTTACTTTAATTTTTTTCGATTATGTAAATCGGACTTGAACCGTTCAAGCAATGCATTGCCCGTTAAGCCTTCTTCTACAAGTTCAAGCAATAGCTGCTCAGCGTACTGCCTTCTGTTTGAATTTAGTGTACCTTTCAACAAGACAGATACATGGCCAGTATCGGGCATTTCCGTAATGTTATGGACAACAACGCGGAAGTAAGCAGGTTCATTGTCAGGATAAGAAATTACTGCACGGACGTCAAGGATGTCATCTGTCCCAAGATATTTAGCAAAATCGCCAGCATACTGAGCATCCATATACATCTCTAGAATCCAATACTTATGGCTATTTTCTTGATTGATAATAATCCCGTCTATGAGCGGGTATGACGTGAACTGATTTTCTTCTAACAACTCTAATGATAGCATTTTGAATGTCTTTATAATAATCACCGCCAATCTTTCAAAAGATATAGTATATGACACACCAACGTCAATTATGTTTGATGATTCAGAGAATTTTTACTCTAGCTTTACGTCTAGAGAAGATGACATTATTATAACATGAAAAAAAGCTAAAATAGATTTTTACGTATTTTCCTGCATGAGGAAAACAGCATACTGCTCCGTTTCTCCAGAAACAAAATTGAATATCGAATCAAAATATAGGTTGAATTTTGTTTTCGCTATTTTGCTAAAACGTAGCCACCTCCGTATGATAGGGATAACTTAAGCGGGAGGAGGTGAAGATGTGAATCAAGTTGCTCTTGTGGGGAGGATAACAAAAGATCCAGACTTGCGGCGATTAGGGGAAGGTAGGATGGCAACAAGCTTTACCATTGCGATAAATCGCAAGTTCAAAAATGCGAATGGTCAGGTTGAAGCTGACTTTGTATCTTGTGTTGTGTGGGGCAAGCTCGCTGCGAATGTTGTCAAGTATTGCGGAAAAGGTTCATTAATTGGGGTTGGTGGCCGGTTGCAATCAAGGTCTTATGACCGTGACGATGGTAAGCGAGTATATTTAACAGAAGTGGTAGCGGATGAAGTTCGTTTTATCGCATTGAAGAACCGCGAAGAACATACTCAAAAAGGAACTGGAGACCAGAGGGCAACAACTCAAAATAACATACCACAGGGCTTTGTATTACCGACAGAAGAAGTGGAAGGGTTGCCGATTGTATAATGCGGCAAAGGTTGTAATGATAGCTCCTATGGCAAGACCGCGCCAATGGGTTTGATGAATTGTTCTAAATAAAAAATTCAACCAAATGATCATCCACAGAACAATTCAAAAAAGGCTATTACAGGTACAGGGAAATTATGTGATGAAAGTAAAGCGTATTAAACAAATGTCTATGGGGAAGACAGCGGATGAAGTCATCGATTGTATGACTTTATCTGTACATAATAAAAAGGTTCTGCTGTAAATAGCAGAACCTTTTTTAATTTGGCTAAAAGTTAAATGACAATAAATCCTTGATCTCATCGTCGTTTAGTTCCGTAATCCATTGGCTGGATTGGATTAATTCTTCCGACAACGATTGCTTTTCGGTTAATAATGTATCAATTTTTTCCTCTACCGTCCCAGTCGTCATGAACTTATGTACATGGACAAATTGGGTTTGACCAATCCGGTACGCACGGTCTGTTGCTTGGTTTTCAACTGCTGGATTCCACCATCTGTCTGCATGGAGAACATGGTTAGCTGCAGTTAAATTCAGGCCTGTGCCCCCAGCCTTTAAGGACAAAATGAAAACGGGAAATTCGCCTTTTTGGAAAGACTCGACAAAATAATCACGCTGATTTTTTGGCATGCTACCTGTTAAAAATGGCGCATCTATATCATAGAGTTCTGTTAGACAATGCTGTATGAGCTGGCCCATTCCAATATATTGTGTAAAGATCAGGCATTGCTCACCATTGCCTGCAATATCGCCAGCCAGGGTAATAATACGATCCAGCTTCTCAGAGCGTTCCATCATTTCTTTGGCGTTCTCGAAAGGCTCCTTTAAATAAAGAGCAGGATGGTTACACAGCTGCTTCAACTTATTAAGCATCTTTAAGATAAGCCCTTTTCTTTCAAAGCCTGAGAGTGTCTCCAGTTTTTGCACCGTTTCTTGTATAAAGCTTTCATAAAGCACGGCCTGCTCCTCAGTCAGCGGGCAATATTCCCGTTGTTCCACTTTGTCAGGCAAATTGAGCATAAGGGCAGGATCCTGCTTGGTACGTCGCAGCAGGAACGGCTGGATTTTCTTACGTAAACGGTGTTTATGGACTTCTGAATCATCTCGCTCAATCGGCGCTATATATTCTTCCTGGAAGCGTGAAAAGCTGCCCAGATAACCTTTGTATATAAAATCAAAGATCGCCCATAGTTCAGATAATCGGTTTTCAACAGGTGTACCAGTCAATGCTATATGATGTTTTCCACGCAATTTTCGAATCGCCTTCGATTGTTTTGTATGCATGTTTTTAATATTTTGCGCTTCGTCTAGCGTAACATTTGACCACTCTATTTCTTCAAGCATTTCTACATCCTGGGTGATGGTACCGTAGGTTGATAACACAATTTGCGGTTTTTCACGCTGCAAATGGTCGTAAAATGTTTGGTCCTTCAAACGTGTTGGACCATAATGCATATATACCTTTAAGGTAGGTGCAAATCGTGCTAATTCTTTTTGCCAGTTGCCAAGCACAGAGGTTGGGCAAATAATCAGAGACGGTGACGCTTCTTTGTTTTCATCATAGATATGCAGTAAATAAGAAATAAGCTGTACGGTTTTCCCGAGACCCATATCATCAGCTAAGCAAGCACCAAATTGTTGGTCGTGCATAAAGGATAGCCATTCAAATCCTTCTTGTTGATAAGGACGTAATTCTGCATGTAGATTTTGAGAGATGGGAACTTGTGGCAGGCCTTTTTTATCCACAAGTTTCTTAACATACTCTTGCAGGGACTTTTGCATTTCGAATTGGAAGAACGGATCATCTGCTTCCTCTTCTTCTTCGTCGTCAAGCGGAATGGTTAGCTCTTCCGGCAACTCTTGGAACAAAAGATCTTTCACTGTCCAATTCTCCGATTCGGCTTTATCCATCAGCTTGCGAATCTCTTGCATCCACTGTGCATCGACGCGTACCCATTCTGTACCAGCTCTGATAAATTCACGATTATCATTCACCATCTGTTGGAAGTCTTCCATTGAAATCTCTTGGCCATTTAAAGATAGCTTCCAGTTAAATGTTAAGATTTCTTGCAGGCCGGCAGCTGATTTATAGTTTGATGCAGTATTCGCGGTTGCCCGCACTTTGAAGCGGGAGTCCTTCAGCTCTTTCAGCCATGCAGGCAGAACAATTTCAAAACCTAATGCTTGAAGCCTTGCGAAATCTGACCGCAAAAACTCTCGAACATCCGCATCTTTTAACCGAGATGAAAGGAACTTCTCAGAGTCAACGTCTTGCATATATGCTTGATCTCTCAACAGGTCGATCATTTGCTGTTGCAGCTGTTGAATGCCGATTGCATAGTTCTTCCACTTTTCAGGAAGAGCATTTTCAATTTTTAAGGTACGTTTTCGCACTGGTGGAGCCCAGTAATTCATACTTTTCTTGCCTCGAATGACGGTTTCAAGGTGCCATTCATCTTCGTTTTCTGCTGGCTCTCTTAGCCTCATGCCAACATAGATCTCATCCTCAACAGTTTTGGAATGGATAGGCCAACCGCCATTTCGGAAATAAGATAAAAGGGAAGGGATTTCTCCAATGGCAAGCCCCAATTCAACTAGCTTTTGGGCCAAGGCTGTATTCACTAATTGTGAAGCTTGTTCATTAATTGGCAATTGGAGGGCAAGCTGGTCTTCTTGCACTGATACATAATCCCAAAGATCCTCGCTATACCAATATTTTGACGCAGCAGAAGCTGCCTCTATCCTTTCGTTTGAAGCCTTATCTGCTCCTTCAATAGAAATAAAAGGATGCCTTTGCTGGGCTGAGAACAGCTCGATGAATTCCAGTGGTGTCACTGTAACCGTATCGTCTGTATGGACTGCTGTTAGTCCATAAAAGGATGCCTCGTATTGATAAAAAAGGAAAGATAGCCACTCATCAACATTCATAGGTGTGCCGTGCTCATCAAGCGATTGGATCGTGTAGGACTGGCCATTTTCAGTTTTGATTTCCACTAGCAAGGTTTTCAAAAATGATGCTGGCACTTTTGATTGTAATGTCATAGCTTGAGGTTTCCTTTCTCGATTTCTTCTTGCAATGCTCGCAGGCGCTTATATTGCTTTTTCGTTTGGTCGATGTATTGATTCCAAAACTCGTTCTTTCCGCTTTTTTTGGCAGCGGTCTTCATTTTTTTCCATACTTGTACTGCCTGTTTATAATGCTGACGGGATTTTTGGCCCAATTCATTCATCGCCAAAGAATGGTATAGCGGCAAAAGTACTTCCGGTTTTTGCTCTACGACTGTTTTGAGACCGCAATTTTCCAGATATCCGAGTGAGGAAGGAAAGCGGTGATGAAGCGCCGACCATTCAGTGAATCGACCGCGTTCAACTAAAAAGAGCGAATAGGGCTGCAACCCATAAGTACCAGCTGCTGCAAATAAAACTTCCGCTTCTTCGTCATTAAGATTGATATAAGAACATAGCCTATGGAAAGCCCCCACAAAGTTTGGGCGGTAACGAATTGAAATATGGTTATTTATAAAAGTATCTAAGTGAGGAAGCATTGTACGCAAAATCATTGAAAGTGCTTCATAATCGTTATTGTTTGCGGCAAATTGAGCCAAGTCGAGCCATAGTAGCAGGTCTTCCGAGTTCATCTTCGAAAGCTCACGACCTAGTTCCTCATAATTTTTCAGCATAATATAGAACATAGACTCTATGCTTTCAATACGAACATCATCCGCTACTTGCGTAGTTTGCCGGATTGTTTGTAGCTCATTCTCACGTCTCGCTTTTTCGTTAAACATTGATTCCCAGAAGTTCTTGTAAATCATTAAACGATGTCCAAAAAAGCCCTTTTCCTGCAAAGTAAATCGGCGAACCATCGCCTGAAGTGTATCGTAAAATGGATCTGTAGCAAAAAGGCGGGATTTTGAAGAAGTCGTCCGTATATGCTCCCTAATATTTTCCTTTTCATTATCGATAAAGCGAATGATATAGCCACCATAGGATTTATGGACATCTTCTAAGTGCTTCCATGTATGAATCACTAAAGCCATATGTGTGAAAAGCTTAAACAAACTTTGCCATTCGCGTTCGAGAGGTGTCTCACGAAAAACTTGGCGCTGCATATCTTGAAAAATACTCTCCAGCAAGTATGGAGTGAGCGATGTTTGACGAAATAAGTTGGCCTTATACACTCTTTCTACTAGAGCTAACCAAGATTCAGGCGACCGTTCATCTTTTAGGAGATGAAGCTGTGTAGATTTACTTCTGCGGAAGTTATCTAGCCAGTCTGATAAAGAGTCAATATATTGATACAGAACAAAAATGGCTGCCACTTTATGGCGGCACCATATTTCTCTTGGACAGTTGCATGATATGCGATCAGTATTCATGTTTAATTGAACTAGTGTTGGCATAGCGTCTTGAACCACAAATTGAATTGTATTTTGTGTTTCGCTAAACGTGTTGATTTTCACATAATTATGGCGCGCCAAAAAGGCTGCACGCCGTACTAATTCTTCATCCTCAGCATCGCTGGCATGAAGTTGTAAATCTATTTCGGCCATTTGATTGCGTATAAAGCCTTCATATCTGTTGGCCACTTCAGAAATATTCATATTCATAGTGATCGCTCCTGAAAAAACTTTCCTTTCATTATATCGCTATTTAAGGTCTGCCGTAAATGCCTTTGAACCGTTTCGCCAAAAGCCTTCATAATTGTGCAAATGAATTTAAAAACATTCAGAAAAGGCGACAAAGATTTTTGTGTCATGATTAAAGGTTACATGATATATTGTTAATAATCAGAATATTCCTTATAAGGAGGGGAATAGAATGTTGGAAGTGAAAAGAATGGAACCATTCTACACAAAGCGAGATGGCGCAAGGCTCAAAATGGTTTTTGCCTATCAATATTTCTCCATAATAAAGGACGAAGAAGTATTTCATTTCATCCCTATAGAAGGTAAGGAAATTGTGATTAATTTATCCACTTTGCGCATCGAGAACTTGTCAGAAGTCTTTGTATTTCAAAAAGGAAGCCGATTTCTTCGATTGCCCTTACATGAATTGATGTTGACATCGGATGTAAATAAACATTTGGAGTTAATATTAGATGATCTTGAACTAAAAAGAGATGAACAGCTGAGCGCCCCTTCAGAGATGGATTTGCTGATAAAAGAACTGGAAGACATTAATCGCTTGCAGTTGATTGACAAAGCACTAGCAGAGCGAGATGAAGAGTTATTCTATACTCTCGCAAAAGAGATCGCACCAATGGAGGACGCACAGGTTGAACAATAAGTTAAACAATTAAGAAGCACCTAATCTTTAAAGATTGGGTGCTTTTGCTATATAAAAAAATTATCTATTTTAATTAGGGGAACATTATCCAATTAAGAGAAGGATAAATAGCAAGATTAATAGTATGGCGAGGAAACAACAATAAACCCATATGACGGCATCCATAAAGTTGAAACCTAAACGTTTCCACAACCCTCTCATCCCAATCCCTCCGTCTTCACACTGCCTTACTCATAGATATGAAGAGTTAAGACCTTTTGTGACTAATGACAGAAAGGGTCGATGGTATAGTGGTGTATATGCATTGGTGTAAAACACAGAATAAAAGAAGTTAAAAATAAAATTGAGTGAAGGACAATGGAGGAAATCATCAGACGGCAGGTATATGGAGTCAGTAACTGAACACAACCGGAGTATAGGTAAGCGGTTACGGAGTTACTGAATCTCCATCAGGGATTCTTCATCAAACAACATATCCCTGCCCTGTGAGTTGGATAAGACTTTCCGAAGCACACGATGATGAATTTCTTCCTCAAGAATGCGGATGAATTCAGGGTTCAAATTGTTTCTTTTGGCATCTTTATATGCTTGAACCAATAATTTGTCTGATAACGTATCCATAAACTTCCCTCCTTCTTTTTTTGAAAGTACTGGTTCTATATGGTCAAACGAAAGAATATTATTGTAGGTTGCTTGGGTGTACACCTAATTTAACAAATCGCTTCCAGCAAAACAATATGCCCTTTATCCACAAGAAATAGTGGATAAGATGTGATTAAACTGTGTGGAAAAATAGTAAACCAGTTGACTATGAGTGTGGACATTGTGCATAAACTTATCCACAGAAGACAGAAATATCGAAATTTGTCGAAAACTTTTTTATGAATAATAGTTCTATTATAAAGATTAGGTTAGTTTATAACTATTTTGGTTCAATTTACAAAGACATGGAAGTACAAAAAATAATTTCCACCATCTTAATAAATATCCAAATAAACAAATACTAAACCTTTTATAAAAAAATTTTCCAATTAATTTTTAAAAATATATAATTATGGAGCAGAGCTATCCTTTATCTCTTACTCACCGAACTTACGTTTCATTATAACAAAGAACAAAGGTTCGATTCAATAGACATTGCATTGTTTTTATCTTTTGAGAGGCAGTATAAAGAAGATTTTGTATAACTAAGATGAAAAGAGCGAACCCTATCCTAATCTATACGTCATGTAAGAATGATCAAGCAATTTAGCGCTATTTGGCGCTAGTAGAACATACAATGAAAATATGCTACAATTAGTGCCAATACGACAAGGTAATAATGTAGCATAATGCATACCGGCTAGTGCCGGAATTTCAAATAAGAAGAGGTGCTATACAAATGATTTATGCTGGAATACTAGCAGGCGGAAAAGGCACGCGAATGGGCAATGTGCCAATGCCAAAGCAATTTTTACACTTAAATGAAAAACCAATCATTATCCACACAATTGAGAAGTTTATACTAAATAAAAAAATCGATACTATTATCGTTGCAACTCCAAAAGAGTGGATACGTCACACTACCGATACATTAGTGAAATACGGTCTAACAATGCCAAACATTAAAGTAATCGAAGGCGGCACTGATCGTAACGATACCATCATGAACATCATTTCATATATTGAAAGCGTTTCTCCGGTCAGCGATGAAGATATCATCATTACACATGATGCGGTAAGACCTTTCTTGACGCACCGCATTATTGAACAAAATATTGAAGAGGGCTTAAAGAATGATGCTGTGGATACTGTTATCAGTGCGATTGATACAATTGTAGAATCAACAGACGGCGAATATATCTCGTCTATTCCAATCAGATCACATATGTATCAAGGGCAAACCCCACAAACCTTTAAAATTAATAAATTAAAGCAAATTTATAGTATGCTTAGCGAAGAAGAGAAAGAAATCCTTACAGATGCGTGTAAAATATTTGCCATCAAGGGTCTTCAAGTGAAATTAGTGCGCGGTGAAACATTTAATATCAAAGTGACAACTCCGTACGATTTAAGTGTTTCCAACGCAATATTGAAAGGAAGTATGGATAAGTGATTAACCAAATTTATCGCCTCGTATCACCAAGACAAATTGAAGTCACTTATAAAGACAGCTCTATAACAGCGGAAAAAGTGGTTGTACGCCCTACACATCTTTCTATTTGTGCGGCGGACCAACGCTATTACACAGGAACGCGCGGCGAAGAAGCAATGAAGAAAAAGCTTCCGATGGCTCTTATTCATGAGGGTGTTGGTGAAATCGCTTATGACCCGCAAGATGAATTCCCTGTAGGCACAAAGGTTGTTATGGTACCGAACAAGCCTACAGAAGAAGATCCTTATATTAGAGAAAATTATTTGACTACAAGCCACTTCAGATCAAGCGGCTATGATGGATTTATGCAGGATTATGTATTTATTCGCCGCGACCGTTTAATTGTATTGCCGCAAGATATTGATATGAATGTTGCTGCCTATACAGAACTTGTTTCTGTTGCTGTGCATGCTATCACTCGTTTCGAAGAAAAATCCATTAAACGCCGTAGTTCATTCGGCGTTTGGGGAGACGGCAATCTAGGTTTTATTACATCTTTATTCTTAAAAACGCTATATCCTGATTGTAAAGTGACGATCTTTGGGAAAACAGATTACAAATTAAATCAATTCTCATTCTGTGATGAAGCGATTTACATTAATGATATCCCAGAAGGCTATGAAATTGATCATGCCTTCGAATGTGCTGGAGGCAAGGGAAGCCAATATGCAATTGACCAAATCATTGATGTCATCAAACCAGAAGGCTCTATTGCATTGCTTGGCGTTAGTGAATATCCAGTAGAAATCAATACGCGCATGGTACTGGAAAAAGGATTAACACTTATCGGTAGCAGCCGAAGCGGTGTGGCCGACTTCCAACGTACAGTGGATATCTATAAAGAACATCCAGAAATCGTTGAATATCTAGCTACTTTAATTGGACAAGTCTTCCACGTGACATCTGTACAAGATGCGCTTAGTGCATTTGAATCAGACCTTTCTAATTCATGGGGCAAAACCATCATGAACTGGAAAATCTAAAAATGGGCATTGGAAGAACCATTCAATACAAAATATTAGCGCTTTACAGGCTGATCTATCGGTGCTGTTATCGTCTGGCATGCATGGGGAAGCCTGTAAAGTCTAATAAGGTTGTTATTCCTTTATATCGCCAAGACGAGCTTGAAGGCAACTTGAAGGCAGTATATGAAGAAATGAAAAAGACTCACCCAGAGCTGCAATTTCATATTATTAAGCCGAACAACAAGATTAGTGTAAAGTTGTTTAAGGAAATCAATATGATTGCAGATGCCAAAATTATCTTGTTGGATGATTATTACTTGCCGGTTTATTTAATCAATCCTCGAAAAGAAACAGATATAGTGCAACTTTGGCATGCAGCAGGCGCTTTTAAGAAATTTGGCTATAGTACGATCAACACAAAATTTGGTCCAAGTAGCAGTTATTTAGACGTTGTGCCAATCCATTCGCATTATACCCATGTATTCGTATCTTCTGAAAACATGATTCCGTATTATGCAGAAGCATTTCATATGCAGAGAGATCGTATTTTTCCATTTGGCGTGCCGCGCATTGATTACTTTAGCGATCAAGCGTTTGTAGAAAAGACGCGAGATCAGATATTAAAGACCTTGTCTGAAAAACAGCGAGGGATGGTTAAAATACTGATTGCTCCTACATACCGCGCTGGAAGCAGCTCAAAGGAATCTGATCTCGATATCGTAGAAGAGTTGATCAAGACAGCCGGACATCTTGACAAGGACAAGCTAATTGTCTTTGTAGGTCATCCGTATATTGACCATAGTCATTTCGAGGCGCTTCAAAAAACGAGCAACATCATCGTTGACGGGCAGTTTTCTACAAATGATTGGATGCTTGTGGCAGATGCTTTCATCACTGATTATTCTTCGGCCATATTTGAATTTGCGCTATTCCACAAGCCATTAGCGCATTATGTACCAGACTTAGAAGCTTATACAAAAAATCGCGGGTTATATAATGACCTTCATAACATTTCAGACGGTGCTATTTTGAGAAGCAGGTCAGCACTGATCGATTGGATTAACAGTCGGCATACAGGCGATTCATATGATACCTCTCGCATGGTAGAATATAATTTTTCCCAAACCTCACATATCGCAAAGAGCATTGTTGAGCAATTGTTTAAATAAGCAGCAGACGAACATTTTCTTGTTTGTCTGCTTTTTTTATGGATTTAGGAGAATTTTCCGTCTTTTATACATATAATTGTTCAACTATTCCGAATTGAACACTATAATGGAATGATAGAGAAATAGGGAAAGAGGGAATTACTATGCCATTATCATTGAATCCACAAATCCATCGAATCGGTTTGCCCGGAATTCGAAAGTTTTCCAACCTTCTAGTAAACTTTCCAAATGCCATTAATTTAACCATAGGCCAACCTGATTTTGCACCACCGGAGGCTGTAAAAAGAGCTGGTATCTATGCACTCGAAAATAATTTAACTACTTATTCCGTGAATGCTGGGTTAGTAGAACTTCGGAAAGCAGTCTCTACATTTTTAGCTGATAAATACCAATGCCAGTATGATGCAAATACTGAAATCCTTGTGACGAATGGGGCTTCCCAGGCAATTGATTCAGTGCTCCGTACGATTTTACAGGAAGGCGATGAGGTTATTTTGCCTGCTCCTATTTATGCAGGCTATGAGCCAGTTATCTCGTACTGCGGTGCAAAAACGGTTTATTTGGATACGACAGACACCGGTTTTCAACCATCTGCGACCAAACTAAAAGAGCTCATTACCCCTAAGACTAAAGCGGTGATCTTTAATTTCCCATCGAACCCAACAGGTGCCACGATTACACCCGATCAAATGGATGCATTGGCAGAAGTGCTAAAAGAAGAGGACATCTACATTGTATCTGATGAAATTTATAGCGAAAATACATTTAGCGGGGAACACCGTTCATTTGGCTATTATCCCGAACTAAAAGATCGCCTTTTTCTTATTCATGGTCTATCTAAGTCCCATGCTATGACGGGTTTCCGTATCGGGTTCCTGCTTGCCGATGCTCCACTTATTCAAGAAGTAGTGAAAGTGCATTCCTTCAATGCTATCTGTGCCTCTGTACCCAGTCAATATGCAGCCATTGAAGCACTGACAAACTGCAGGGATACGCCTGCAATTATGAATGAAAGCTATATACGACGTAGAGATTATGTATACAAAAGGTTAAAGGCAATGGAAATTGATGTACAGCTGCCAACTGGTGCATTCTATATCTTCCCATCCATCAAAAAATTCGGCCTTACTTCTGAAGAATTTGCTGTACGTTTTCTGAAGGAAGCCGGTGTCGGTACCATCCCAGGTTCTGTCTTTACTCCATATGGAGAAGGCTACCTCCGCATTACATACGCCTATTCAGATCAAGAATTGGAGGAAGGCATGAATCGTCTTGAACGTTTCATACAAACACTCTAATGATATGCGCTTATAATCAAAACTAGATAAGACAATTATGAAGGACATCACTATGTGATGCCCTTCTTAAAGTTGCTCCATATTTGTTTAATCTATATAGAATAAAAAAACCCCTAATTAGTATATTTTTTGTATTAATATTTATAATAGTGAATAATTATTTAAAAATATATGCTATATTAAAAATAGAAATATGTGGATGGAGAGATTTCTGAAGGGAGTGTTTTTTTGAGTTTATTTTTTACATATTTAATAGCTGGTCTTGCAATTGCAATGCCTGTAGGAGCTATGACGGTAGAAATGACGAAACAAGGTCTGAAAAAAGGGTTTATGCAAGGATGGGCTGTAGGGTTAGGTGGAATGACGGTTGATTTCCTATTAATTATTGCCTTGTATATGGGATTGGCATCTATCCTTTCTATATCTTATATACAAATACCAATGTGGCTGATTGGTGCTTTTTTCTTAGCCTATTTAGGGTACGATTCTATTAAAAACTCGAATCAAGACATTGCACTTGCTGGTGATAAATCGAATGTATCATTTTTTAGCTCCTATCGTAATGGCTTATTCGTAGCTCTTTCACCAGGAAATCTTATGTTTTGGATTTCTGTTTTTGGCGCTGTACTTTCCGATTCTTATGATATGACTCAACCAACGAAATTTTTAGTTGTTGGAGCGGGGATATTAAGCGGAATCTTACTTCATGATGTTGGTCTGCTTTCTATTGTTGCTGTAACAAGGAAAGTGATGAATCAAACCATGATCAAATGGGTATCGATTATTGCTGGGTGTATTTTATTATGCTTTGCAGGGTATTTCCTATATGAGTTTGTGATAGCGACAAAGAGACTACTAGTGAGCTGAAAAAAGGACAACACCTTTAATGTGTTGTCCTTTCTTAGACAGGATAAGTTCATTAGAAATCAGACTTTATAATAGCTTCTAATGCTTTTTTTAACGCTTCTGTATCGCTTTCAGTTAAATCTTGAAGAACCTTATGATTTAGCTTATCTGTGGCTGCTTCTACTTCTTCTCTGATTTCATTCGACTTTTCAGTTGCTATTACTAGGACATTTCTACGATTGTTTGGATCTACCGAACGTTCTATTAATTCGGCCTTTTGCATTTTATCTAATATTCCCGAGACAGTAGGGGCTTCTAAGTGGACCATTTCTCCAATTTGTTTAGGGGATAATTGTCCTTCTCTCCACAGGCAATTCAACACACCATATTGAGCGGGTGTCACGCCATATTCCTCTAATAGCTTGCTGAAGTATTTAAACACTTTATTTTGACTTACGCTTAGTAAAAAATTAATACACTCTTTTAATTCCATTAAATCTCCTCCAAATTGACATTACCTATAATATCATGGTAACTTTTACAATGAAATAGTTTTGTATCAGAAGTATTTTGCAACAAAAGGAGGAAGATATCTATGGATACATTCAAGGCAATAGTGGTAAAGGAACTACAAGATCAGGTCATTTATGGGTTAGAGGATGTTCATATGGACGCTCTTTCTGAGGGAGAAGTGTTAATTAAGGTAGCATACTCTTCCATAAACTATAAGGATATGTTAGCTGTTCAAAAAAATTCAGGAGTGATTCGGAATTATCCAATGATACCTGGTATTGATTTAAGTGGAACTGTTGTTAGTTCAACAGATAGTCGATACACAGAAGGTCAGAAAGTATTGGTTACAGGTTTTGGTACTGGAGTGAGCCATACAGGCGGGTTTGCAGAGTATGCGAGAATACCAGGAGATTGGATTGTTCCATTGCCAAACAACTTAACCTTAAAAGAAGCTATGGTTTTTGGAACAGCTGGATTTACGGCCTCGCTCTCTATCATCGCTTTAGAAAAGAAAGGCTTGGATGTAAACAATGATGCTAGAATCCTAGTCACTGGCTCAACTGGTGGAGTAGGTAGCGTAGCTTTACAAATTTTATCTAAAATAGGTTACAAAAATATCGCTGCTTTAGTTCGAAAAGATTATCAGGTAGAGGTTGCAAAGTCTTTAGGAGCAACAGAGATCGTTTTTGCACATGAATTAGGGGAACTGAATAAACCGTTGAATAAGCAAAACTTTGACTTTGTCCTAGATACTGTGGGCGGCGACATTGCTTCTGTCCTCATTCCTCAAATTTCTTATGGCGGTAGTATGAGTATGTGTGGAAATGCAGGGGGTATAAAAATATCATCAACTGTGTTGCCATTTATCCTAAGAGGAATAAGCCTTTTGGGCATTGACTCAGTAAATGTACCAATTGAAGATCGTCCTGCTGTTTGGGAGAAAATAGTCAATGACTGGAATATTTCTCAAACCACCTTAATAAATGAAATCTCGCTTGAAGAAGTACCACAAACAATTGAAGCTATTAAAAATGGTCAGCATGTAGGCAGAACGATTGTTAAATTTTAGAGGAACTATCTAATTGTTTTTCAATAATTGTTCCGCTACAATTACATTCAAATTTATATTGAAAACCCGTATACATTTTGCTTGTATACGGGTATTTTTCTTACAGATTAATGGGCGTTTAATCTCCCCAATAATTTTTCATTAAAGAAACGGACCAATCCGGTTGTCTTACTTCACCTCTAGGCAAGAATTCCTTCATTACAGGCTTAATATCAATAATAGGTGTGCCGTCGATTGAATCTAACCCCTTTACAATGAATGAACGTTGTTTTAGTTCAATCAGCTCAACGATCGTGACACCTATTTTATTCGGCCTGTTTTTTGCCCGTTGCGCAAAAATGCCGACCTCTGGATAATTTGTATTGTTTCTTGGATGTCTTGCTTCATACTGAATTTTATCGTCTGAAACCTTATCAAAGTAAAAAATGATTTCTAGATGTGAGAATTCATGAATGCCCCTTAGTGAGGCTTCATCTATATTTTCCACAAGTTCAATTGTTGATATGATTGGCCCCCATTGATCATCCGCAATATGCTTTCTTGTATTGTTAACAAAGGCAATTGGTTCAATCGTATACTGCATACTGATCCCTCTTTCTAATAAAAAATTCTCTCTAATTTAATTATATACCTACTTTTTATTTGTTAATTGTTTTTCTTCTACTTAAAAACCTAATGTTCCCTATAAAATCATTGATAGAAGATTATAAAATACTAAATTGGGATATAAGGAAAAAATGGATATACTATGAGTGGAGGTTTTGGATATGAAAAAAGTAACCGTAGCAGTTCCCGTGTATAATGCGGAAGAATATATTGAAACATGCTTGAATTCAATTGTAGAACAATCTTTAAATAAAGATGAGTATGAGGTTATTGTCGTGGATGATGCATCAACTGACCGGACGCAGAGCATACTTGAGTATTTCAAAATGCGCTACCCATCGCTCATCCAAACGATTTATCGCAGCGAAAATTCGGGCGGTGCCAGTGTACCGAGAAATGAAGCAATCGCCATGGCGCAGGGCGAGTATATCTTTTTTGTCGATAGTGATGACTATTTGGGTGCAGAAGCCTTAGAAAGAATGTATGCATATGGCCATGCCAACAATTCCGATATAGTGATCGGTAAATATGTCGGCGTGAAGGGTAGGAAAGTACCGGAAGCTATTTTTGCCAAAGGAAATTTAGAGAAGGCAGAAATACTAGATGACAGCCTGTTCTATGCCTTGTCAGCCCTTAAAATGTTCAGATTAGAGAAAGTGCGTGCGTTGCAGCTATCTTTTGACGCAGACGCCATTGTAGCAGAGGACCAAGCATTCACAGTTTCCATGTATTGTAATACGGAGCAAATCTCAATTGTAGCTGATTATGATTGCTACTTTGTGACGAAGCACGAGGATGGACATTTATCGGAAAATGAACTAAATACAGATTTATATTTTCGTTTAATGGCTGACATCCTTCATTCTATATATCAAGGTTCTGTCGGAGATACAGAGTACAAGCATAAACTGGCGGGCAAATTTGTGACGCGCATGTTCCGTCATGGACAATCAAAGGATTTCTTCAAGAACAAGCACATGACAATGGGACAAAAGAAAGAATGGCTTCTTGCCTTCTCACGTTTTATCAACGAGAACATGCCTGAGGAAGCAGACCGATACGTGACAGCTACATTTAGTGAAAGATTATACTATATTCGTGAAAATGATTTATATAAATTAACAATTGCGGAAAAGCTAAGAACCTTAACCACAGATGTCAAAAAGCTTAGAAAAGAAAATAAAGAGTTGAAAAAAGAAGTCAAAAAGTTAAAATCAGAAAAGAAATCACAAAGCGGTAACAAAACAGAAGGATGAGAAGAATAGCACAATTTGTCGTGATTTAGTGGAATCCACTGGAACGAATGAAGAAAAAACTTTATAATGTAGAAAGTTATACGGCAAAAAGGTGTGGCGAATGAAGCGATTACAGAAACAACACAATGACGCCATAATATTTTCATTAAACGGTAAAAGAGGTACATGCATTGAAGAAGCTAAAAAAAGTGAAAAAGAAATTTCGGAAGAAACTAGATAGAAAATTCAAAAGAGAAATATTCCAAGCACTTTATAAAATGTTTTCTCTATTGCCAATCGATAACAACAAAATCTCGATTCTTTCAGATAGCCGCAAAACATTGAGCGACAATTTTCAATTTGTTTATGATGAGTTGAAGAGAAGGCATAATTATGAATATTATTTCTTGCTAAAAGAAAGTGTTAAAAAACGCAAAAGATATTTAGAAATTATCCAACTAGCCTATAATATGGCTACATCAAAAGTCATCATGGTCGATGATTTTTATCCAATGGTGTATCCGCTGAAAATCCGTAAAAATGCTGATTTAATCCAGCTTTGGCATGCAGTGGGCGCATTTAAAACATTCGGCTATAGCCGTGTCGGCAAAATTGGCGGTCCAGATCCGAATTCCAAAAACCACAAAAACTATACAAAGGTAACGGTCAGCTCTTCGACTGTTGCGCCCTTCTATGCGGAAGGCTTTGGTGTTTCTTTGGACAAGGTTATTCCTACTGGGATTCCACGTACTGATGTTTTCTTCGATGAAACATACAAGAAAGATAAAGAAGAAATGTTGTATACTAAGTATCCGGAATTCAGAGGGAAGAAAATCGTACTCTATGCGCCAACTTTTAGAGGTAATGGACAAAGCAGTGCACACTTTCCAATGGAGATGCTTGATTTCGATCGTATTTACGAAAAGTTGGATGACAATACCATCTTCCTAATCAAAATGCATCCATTTGTGAAGAAGAAAGTTCATATCCCTGCTGAATACAAGGATAAGATTCAAGATTTCACGAAATATCCAAGCGTAAATGATTTATTGTTTATTACAGACGTGTTAATCACAGACTACTCATCTGTTTGCTTTGAATACGCATTATTAAATAAACCAATGATTTTTTATTGCTTTGACCTTGAAGAATATATCGAAACGCGTGATTTCTATATTCCATACCAAGACTTTACGCCAGGTCCGATTGTCCGTACCTGTGATGCCATGATTGATGAAGCAATTCAATTAAAAGATGTGAAAGCTGTAGATTATAAAACATTTACAGACAAATTCTTTGAGGATTTGGATGGCAAATCTACTGAACGTGTAGCGGATTTAATTGACGCTTGCATGGCTTCCAAGTCTTAACCCCCTATGAAAGAAGAAGGAGTGTTATCAACACATGAAGAAATATTTAATACGCTCAGGGATTACGCCATTTCAAACGTTTAGCCCCGCGGAGATGATTGTGAACAATTCAATTGGCGGAAATGTAGGCAACCTAATTTATGCATACAGTGTGTACCGTACATTAATGACGGATGAGAACGTAGAATTCGTGCCCGATTATTATAAAATCAATCCAAAAGATGCAGACTACATCAATGAAACTTATGATGCTTATCTAATTCCGCTTGCGGATGCATTCCGTAAAGATTTTGTGCCAACACTACGCAGATATACGCAGTTAATCAACAAATTAAAAATTCCCGTTTACGTAATAGGCGTTGGCTTACGTACAACATTTGATCCTAAACCGGATGATGAATTTGAATTTGACGAAGACGTAAAAGCATTTGTTAAAGCTGTATTAAAAAGATCTCCAATGATCGGGGTGCGCGGCCAAATTACGGCGGATTATCTAACTCGCCTTGGCTTTAAAGACGGCGTTGATCATATGGCAATCGGGTGCCCATCTATGTACACATTTGGTCGAGAGCTAAAAATCCGTGAAACGAATATTACGCCAGAATCTATGGTTGCTGTCAATTCTTCACGTCTTTCACCGAAAAATGTGTTAGATTTCATTACACGTAGCATGGATGAATTCCCAAATCATTACTTCATCCCCCAATGGCTGAAAGAATTGAGATTGACGTATATTGGTTATCCAGAAATTCCAAAAATCGAAAATGGCAACTATCCAGGAAAAATTACAGATCCTGTTTATGCTAATAACCGTGTTCGCTATTTCCTAAACGTTCCTACATGGTTAGAATTCTTGCAACAAGCAGACTTTGCATTCGGCGCACGTTTACACGGCAACATTACGTCAACAATTGCCGGAACGCCAAGCTTGATGATTCCAAAAGATGGTCGTATGCGCGAATTAACTGAGTACCACCATTTAACACATGTATGGGCAAAGGATATTGACGACAACACAAACATTTGGGACTTAATTGAAAAAGTGGATTTCCATGAAGCATCAAAATACCAAGGCGAGAATTTTGATCGTTATATCGATTTCCTAAATTTAAGCAAAATCGATCATATCTATAAAAATGGCAACGAACCAACACGTATTCCGCTTGATGAAAAGCTAGCTGGCGTTGATTTACAGCCACCTCTAGAACCTATTACAAGCTGCACAATTCCAGAAGCGGTAAAACGTTTTGAAACACTTTCTGAGCTTGAAAACAAAAATGCACCAAAAGCAAAAGCACCTTCAAGCGGCTCTGCTGAAAAACGCAGACTAGAAGAAAAAGAAAAACAAATTAAACATTTGCAAGGTACATTAAACCGTAAATCCGTTCGCACAGCATTGAAAATTGCAAACATGTTTGCGAAGAAATAAAATAAAGACTGTCCATTCGTTATGAGTGGGCAGTTTTTTTATATTTTTTGATCGTCAATGATTTAACATTTACAGACGAAATATTAAAAAGAAAATCGTACTTGTAATTTTTAAGGTAGGAAAAGTTATTATTAAATGCATAGATTAAGATATAGATTATAGTAGGAAGTGTTGGAGAAATGAATATTTAATTTACTCATCTTTTCAATATTGGTATTATTAACTAACAGGGATGCCGTGTGAGAAAAGGAAGTGTGTTTTTGGAAAAAATCACTTTTTTTATATTTAATATAATTTTAGTATTTATATTATTTTTCGATTTTTTTGTACGAGGTAGTAAACTTATATTTGCATTTTTGCTTATTTTGTTAGTAGTAGTTCTATTATTGAATTTTTATTTTTCTAAAAATGAAAAGTTTAGATGGACAATAGGTAAGAAACAGGAAGCGTTAGTAGAGGCTTTAATTGCTACATGTATGATGGTTTTAATTGTTATTTTTTATTTGTTGGGTGGACGTTCTCAGCATGGGGTGGATCCCACAGGATCTGTTATTTGGATATTATATTTATTAACATTAGGTAAGTTTTTTAAGGATTATAAAGAGAATATTCCGGAGTAGAATAATAAATAACACTCAATATCTTATTCATTCGCCTTTTTGTTTTTTACTATATGTCTGAATAATATTGATAGGTTAAGGGAGTTCATACAAACAATAAAATGAGTAGAAGCGTCCTAGAGAACCTGCAACCAAATAAAAAACTGCAGAGACACCTCTGCAGTTATTTTGTCATTAAATCATCTTTTATTTTCGTTGTAGAAATACCTTCTGTTCGAGGAAGGTAGATCACTTCGCAATAATCTTTTAGAAAATCAAATTTGCCTTCCCAGTCGTGGCCCATGACAAATGTGTCAATCCGATGTGTTTTAACATCGTCAATTTTTTGCTCCCATCTGTTTTCAGGGATGACTTCATCCACATACCGGACTGCTTCGAGGATGGTTTTTCGGTCCTCATAGCTGTAGTATGCTTGTTTACCTTTGATGGCATTGAATTCGTCGGTTGATACGGCAACGACAAGATAGTCACCAAGCGCTTTTGCCCGACGCAAAATATTGATATGGCCGACATGGAGAAGATCAAATGTGCCATATGTAATGATTCGTTTCACAGTAATGCCTCCATTCAATGCGCAACTAATTTCGTGCAAGCAAATAATCAACTAGCTTGCTGCTTGCGTGACCATCCGAGAATTGATTCCACGAAGCAGAAAATCGTTGAATGCGCTCATGGTCAAATACATTATTTTGTAGAACGTATACAAGTTCATCGTCCGTTGATACGACAGGCCCAGGCACAAGATCCTCATAGTTGGTCCAAAAACCACGTTCCATCTCATATTTCTCCAAATCATATGGATAAAAGATTTGTGGCTTCCCAAGGAGAGCGTATTCAAATGGAATCGAAGAATAATCTGAGATGACGCAATCAGCTACACACAGCAAATCATTAATTGGTACATTATTTTTTACAGAGATAATTTGTGGATGATTCATCGCTGCCAAATTTTGCGCCACAGCAGGATGCAATTTAATGATTAATAAATAATTTTCGCCAAGTTCGTTTATGATATCCTTAAAGTCTATCGGAATACTTTGTGCATTGAGCTGCTGATCGCGGAAAGTAGGCGCATAAAGAATAATGCGTTTGCCGATCATGTCGGGATATTCTTTGAACAATGCAATTTTCGCCGCTTCCATAGCATCCAGGTCATAGAAAAAGTCTGTACGTGGAATGCCTAAACGTAAAAACTGACCATCCTTCATCTCAAATGCGGATTTGAAAATTGGGACCATCTCGTCTGAGCCTACTACGACACGATTCATACGATTGTACACACGTCTAAAACGGCGTACTGCAGCGGGAGAGCGAAACAGCACGCTCGCATCCTGCATACCGAACTTCTTCACAGCACCTGCTGCATGCCATAGCTGGATACACTCTACATCTGGCCGGAAATTCGTCACACTCAGAATAGGGAAATAATTATCAATTAAAATGGTCCGAGCTGTTGCCAAATGATAAAGACCTCTCACATAATCCATTATATTAGTTGGACTAAACGACAAAATCGCCTTAGCTCCGGTCCCTTTAAATGTTTCTTTACATTTAGAGGTACGCAGCACGATGAAACCTTTTTCCCCCCGCCTTGCCAGCTCATTCGCCACAAAGCGCGCGTTGTCTCCAAAATCACATAATAATACAATTTTTTTCTTTAAAGGCATTAGATTAAACAATTCAAAAATACATTTATTTATAAATAAAAATAGTTCAATTAACCATTCTTTTCTCATTCATTCACCCAATCTACAAAAACTATCTATCCTGCAATGGCAGTACTATGCCACATATTAATAAATGCAGCTTAATAACACGCAACAATCAGTCAGTAAAAAAATCAAAATGATTGAAGTTTATCTTTATAGTTACTGATTATAGCATAGTTTTGCCGACTTTTTCTAAAAAATACCGCGTGACAAATTTCACAAAAAGATGTTATTGCGCTAACGGAATATTTTCCATTAATATGTTATACTATGTTGAAGTATTTTTCTTAATAAATATAAATGAATTGGTGTATTGTGGAACCTTCGATTGCCGCTAGCGTTAGCATTGTAGCGTAAGCGACAAAGCATGCGATAAGGGGCAGAAGCAGTATTCATTTAGGAAATCAAAACCACGAAATTGAGGAATTAACGAAATGAGAGCACTTATAAAAATTATAAAAGAACAATACCATTCTTTTTATTTAATAATGCGCTTGGCTAAATTTCAATTGCGCATCGACAATCAAAACAACTATCTAGGTTTTGCATGGGAAATACTTAATCCAGCGATACAAATGGCGATGTACTGGTTCGTCTTCGGCTTTGGAGTTCGCGGTAAAGAGAATATCACGAACGGCCATTCAGAAATACCGTACATCTATTGGATGCTCGCAGGGATATCAATGTGGTTCTTCATCAATAAGGCGATTCTAAACGGGTCAAAGGCCATTTATCAAAAATATACGATGGTCGCCAAGATGAATTTCCCATTATCCGTATTGCCGAGCTATATCATCATGGGGAAATATTACGGCCATTTAGCGCTTGTAGGCCTCATTATGGTTGTTTTCTGGATTAAGGGTTATTACCCAAGCATCTATTATATACAGCTAATTTATTTCTTACTGATGAGCTATATTCTCGCATTTGCGATTACACTCGTGACATCAACGCTTACTGTTGTTGTACGGGATATTCAAATGCTTATTCAGTCACTATTACAAGCGATGTTCTTCTTATCACCTATCTTATGGGATCGTTCTACATCGATGCCGCACTGGATTCAAAGTATTTTACAGCTTAACCCATTCTATTATCTAGCTAATGGCTACAGAGCCTCGCTTTTATATAATGACTGGTACATTGTAGAACACTGGCAGCTGACTCTATACAACTGGGGATTAATTCTATTCCTTCTGTTAATCGGTTCAACAGCGCACTTTAAATTCAGAAACCGCTTCTCTGACTTTATCTAAAAATGTATTAAAAGGAGAATTACCATGGCGGAATCCGTGATTATCAAAAATGTAACTAAAACATATCGTATGTATAAAACAAAGGGCGAGCAGCTGAAAGATCTTGTGTTGCCTGGAAAATCTGGGTCTGATTTTAATGCAATAGAAGATATCTCCTTCGCAGTCGAAAAAGGGGATGTTGTCGGCCTTGTAGGCATCAACGGCTCCGGCAAATCGACTCTATCCAATATCATCGGTGGTATTGTGCCGCCAACATCTGGCGAGGTGATCGTCGATGGAGAAGTCAATGTGATTGCTATCAATGCAGGCCTGAACAGTCAATTGACAGGCATCGAGAATATCGAATTCAAATGCTTGTTGATGGGCTATAGCAAAGAAAGAATTGCAAAAGTCATGCCTGAAATTATCGAGTTTTCAGAGCTTGGGGACTTTATCTATCAGCCTGTAAAAAAATACTCTAGCGGGATGAAATCAAAACTCGGCTTTGCAATTAGTGTGACCGCAGATCCTGATATCCTGATCATCGACGAAGCGCTATCGGTGGGTGACCAAACCTTTGCTGACAAATCGCTTGCAAAGATGAATGAATATAAAAAACGTGGCAAGACCATCTTCTTTGTCAGCCATAATTTGTCGCAGGTACGAAGCTTCTGTACGAAGATTGCTTGGATTGAAGGCGGCCACTTACGAGAATTTGGGCCGACTAATATTGTCATGAAGAACTATTCCGAATTCATTAAGAAATATCATAAACTTTCGCCTGAAGATCAAAAGGCTTTCCGCGATAAATTGGCCAATCGCCGCAAACAGAACAACAAGTAGTTTTTCACGGATCGAGGCTAAAACTCGGTCCGTGTTTCACCTTAAAAGGATGTGAACTCAATGAAAAGAACAGTATTTATGACAACTTGGGGCATTAGTGATACGTTGGATGACACAACAAAAGAGTTATTACAGCGAGCATCCCTATTTGCAAATGACGAGTATCGCCCGGTTATTCTGACAATGGATTTTAAAATTAATTATGATGAGATTATTAAAGGGCTTTATGCTACAGGCTGGTTAAAAAAAGAGGTTGAAGTAATAAACGTCTTTGATTATTACCGCCAAAAGTTCTCTTCTAAAGAAGTGTCCGCTGCTCAAAAAGCCCAATATGAACAAAATATCAAAAAATATGAGGGCGACTACTGGGTACAAGATGGTGATACAATAGCACGTTATTTCCAAAACGGCAGTTATATCAAGTATAAGCAATGGGATGAGGATGGCGTGCTGAAGTTCATCGACTACTTCGATGAAAATCGTGTACGTATCCGAAAAGAAGAATACAATCCGAAGGGCTACAAAATTCGAGAGACTTTGTATCACCCAGCCAATAATAAAAAGAACCAAGAGCGCTTCTTTACGCCCGATGGCTTTTGTTACTGCACCAATTGGTTCAATTACCAAACAGATAAGCAGCAAGCGCTTTTCCTATTTGACCCTGCTCATAAAAAAGCGGAGGACTTTTCGAATCGAAAAGACTTTCAAATTTACTGGCTAGAAGAATTGTGCCGAACTGAAGTCGTGAAACCGGTCATCATTGTAGACGGCGTGTTAACTGTCAATCGCGTCATTCAGCTTGATGATGATTTAGCGTATAAAATTTATAACATACACCAAAATCACTTTGAAGCGCCTTACACATTGGGCAGTGACTATAATAAAGCAACTAAGCCAATACTTGATATCGTTTCTAAAGGTTTTCCAATCGTTGTGCCGACATCACAGCAACAGTTGGACTTGCACAAAGAGATTGGCAACAGAGGCAATATTCATGTTATTTCACCAAGCGTTGAAATGCCACGTGCTAAGAATGAAAAAAATTCGTTGCTTGTTTCGATGATTGCAGATTTTACGGCAGAAAACCGCATTGGCCAAGCAATCGAAGCATTCATGGAGGTTGCGCGCGACATACCAGGTGCGAAGCTTGAAATTTACGGATCGGGCGAAGAAGAAGACAAGCTGAAGAAATTAATTAAAAAGCTTAAAGTCGCGCACGGTGTAAAACTTAAAGAACCAGTTCAAGATACAGATGCGGTCTACTCGAAATCAGCTGTCTCAATCGTTACAGCAGAAGCGAAAGGTTTCGTCCAAAGTATTCTCGAATCATTTGCCAACGGTACACCTGTTGTGGCTTATGACACCAACTATGGACCAGCTCAACTCATCCAAAACGAGGAAACCGGCTATCTTGTACAAGATGGAGAAATTGAGGCATTAGCAGATCGTATCAAAAAATTGCTTGATAGCCCAGAAGACAGACAACGAATGGGTAACAATGCACAGCAATTAGTGAAAGAACAATATACACCTCAAAGCTTCTATGAAAACTGGAAGCAACTAATTCAGAGCACTATCGAAGAAGATAAACAGAAACCATTGCTTTAGGGCGATGGTTTTTTGTTTTAGTAGGTGCCATCATTTATTGCAGGTCTCGTGGGCTTTATAACCGTTCCTAGGAGTTTTTCAACCGTTGCCATCAGATTTACAACCGTTCCCCGGAAATTTACTACCGAAATTGAATAATTTAAGTCTTTTTTCCCTCTTCAAACAACAAAAGTCACTACTTGCTGTTTAAATAGCTTCCATTTTCGGTTACAATAGCCATATCTAAAACATCCACCGAAGGGAGTACTCATGAATCAAACAGCAAAAGGATTTTTTCTAGTCTTAACTTTTATCCTCGGCATCACTATCACTATGCAAGTACCCGTAGGTGCAAAAACTGCATACAAGACAACGAAAACTCAGGAAGTTGCTCGTATTAAAACGACGTCAGCCAAAATTTATAGCAATCCAACGAAGCTCAAAAGCTTCAAGCTAGCTGCAAAGACACGTATGAGTAAAACTTATGAAGCCAACAGAAAAACAAAGATTGGCAAAACAACGTACTATCAGCTTACACAAGGCAAAACTAAAGTTGGTTGGTTAGCGACAAAAGATATCACACGCCATAAACGCATCCTGCAAAGCACCAAGAAAACAACAGCATACATAGCAGGGACACACAACTCCTATAACATGCCATGGGGCACAACGAAGAACAAAGTATCATCACTAAGTAGCTCTCGTGCAAAAGAATTCAAAGCTATACGCATTGAAAAGATTGGCAGTACTCTTTGGTACAAGGGTACATTGAACAATAAAACGGTGTGGATTTCACAGAGTGCCCTTAAAACAAATCCATATACAGCACTCAATCTTAGAAAACCATCAAACGTTACTGCGAAAGAAATGCAAAACTTCTTAATCAGTAAAGGGAAGTTACCCAATAATGTATTGTACAAGCTAGCACCGACTTTCGTTACGTTACAAAAAGAAGCGGGCATTAATGCGCAATTTATGCTGGCGCATGCCATTCTTGAAACAGGCTGGGGAAGTTCAACCATTTCCCAATACAAAAACAATTATTTTGGTTATCAAGCCTACGATACCTGTGCATTAACCTGTGCCAAATACTTTCCCTCGGGCAAAGCTGGACTTAGCGCATATGCCTATAAAATTTATCGAGACTATCTAACAAGCTCTGGTGCATATTACAACGGTCCGACACTAATTGGCATGAATGTCCGGTATGCGACAGACCCAGAATGGAGCGACAAGATTGCAAACTTAATGGCTCAAATGAAATCGTATAGCAGTAGCTATTATAGTAAAAAAACAGCAAGCAAAGTTGTTTTTAAAGAGCCAAAAGAGTACAACAACGTCATTCCGGTAGGGAAACCACAGCCGGATCAATTCCTAACAATGCCGGATGCGATTAAAGCGAAAGTGGATGTAGCGGAAGGCGCCCAAATCTACAGCCTGCCTTATGTTTACTCCGCACAATACGGCACCTACAAAAAAGGCAAGGCTATCACTTTAAAGGCCTACCACACAGATGTCCGTGATTTTACAAATACCAAAGGTAAAATGGTGCGCTGGTATCGCATTGACTACAGTGGCAAACAAGGCTGGCTCAGAAGCGATCAAATTGCAGTTTCGAATTTAGGCTTTACCAACAATCGTACTGCACTTCAAAACGACAAGTACACACAAGTGGCATCAGTTAATAAGAATGCATTGATCAAGTTGGTCAAAAAAGATAATAAATATGTTACAAAAACAGACAAGAAAAAAGTGAAATGGTATCAAATCTACAAACCAGGCTCTACAAAAAAACTATGGATTAAAAGCTCTAACCTGCAAATGTTCAACTAAAAAGTAACGAGGTTCCTTCTCTGGAATCTCGTTTTTATTTTGACACAATCTACTATCTATTAAATTCACAAAAATCATGATATAGTTAGTAAAAATCCATGATTTTACTAGAAAGGAAGTTTTATATGCCGAATCCCAAAACATTAGCTGCTTCGATGATTTCTGCAGCTATCCTTGCAACGACTGTTACAACGGCCATTCCTACTATTCAAGCGGATGCTAAAACGACTGTCAAAGCAAAAGTAAAACAAGGCAAAACAAGCCGACTTGGCAGAATTAAAACAGCGAAAGCCATTATCTATCCATCACCAACAGCTACAAAGGGGACAACAAGCGCTAAGCAGCTGCACCTGACATTTTATATAAATAAGAAAGCCATCTACAAAGATACAGCGTACTTTTTAATAAGTAATTACAAAGATCCGAGCAAACCAACTGTTGGGTGGGTTAAATCGAAAGATATTACTACGAGAACTCATACTATTGCTAAAAATAGCACAACTAAACGTTATGTGAAAGGAAATGGCAAAGCGTATACAAGACCTTGGGGAGACGAGCGTAATGTTATGTTTACAACTCTCACCAAAGACAAAAATACACTGTTCCAACCAAAAACAACCGAAAAAGTTGGCAATGACGTATGGTACAGTGGCAAATTAAATGGCCAAACGGTCTGGCTTAAATACAATCAGGTTACTACAACAAAACCATCAACAAGTGAACCAAAACCTGAAACACCAAAGCCAACCGAACCACCTAAAACAGAAGAACCAACCAAACCAACTGAACCAACTAAACCAGTCGAGCCGCCAAAGGAAGATCCTTCTTTTGAAACAACTGCTGTTGAAAAAATCGGCTCTTTAAAAAGTACGGCTAAAATCTATCAAGATCCAACTAAGTTAGTAGATGCCGAACTAGGAAGCAGCTATAGCAAGGAAAACTTCTATGTATATAAGAAGACAACTATCAAAAGTAAAACCTACTACCAAATTAGCCGCGATTCAAAACCAATCGGCTGGGTAGAAGAAGGCCAACTGAATCTGAAAAACATCACCTCATCAAGCACAACAAATCTAAAGTTATACCTGACTGGCTTCGGCTCAGCATATAATATCTCTGATGGAGATACAAATAACGTTGTCTATGAGAAACTTGATGCCTACCGTGCGAAAGCTTTCACTGCTAAAAAGGTAGAAGTGGTAAACGGCAAAACGTACTACCAAGGATCGATCGGCGGTAAAACAGTTTGGATCAATCTTGAACAAGCAGGCAATAACTATATAGCAGAAAACTTGCGCAAAACATCAAACATCACACAGAGTGAAATGCAAAATTACTTAATTAAGAAAAAAGGTGCTGCGATCACTTCCGCTACTCTTTACAAAATGATTCCGGCTTTCTTGGAAATTCAAAAAGAGTATGGCATTAACGCACAATTTATGTTTGCGCATGCTATCGTTGAGACAGGGTGGGGAAGCTCGCAAATCTCTCAATACAAAAACAACTTCTTTGGCTATCAAGCATATGATTCTGCGCCATTTACATGTGCGCTATACTTCCCTTCAGGAAAAGAAGGTCTTGCTTATTATGCAGAAAAAATTTACCAAAATTATTTGAGAGTTGGCGGCGTCTATAATAATGGTGTTAATGTGGCGGGCATGAATGTTCGCTACGCGACAGATAAAAACTGGGGACGCACCATTACACGCATTATGGAAGAAATGAAGCCATACAACTCTAGCTATTATGCTGCACAGCCAATCAGCACAATAGTACCGGCGCCAGTGAATAAAACATACGATCATATTATTCCTGCCAATATGCCACAGCCAAGTATCTTTAAAACATTTGATAAAGGCATTAAGGCAACAACGAATGCATCGACGAAAGTTTATTCAATGCCGTATGCACAGCCAACACGTCAACTTGGCACATTAGCAAGTGGCAAGAGCATTACGCTGCTTGGCCATAATTCAGATGTGAAGGACATTAAAGACAGTAACGGCAAATTTAAAGCGCGCTGGTTCCGCATTCAATATACAGATGCTAACGGACAAGCTACAGACCAGGCATGGGTAAGCAGCGAAAGCCTCGATATCCTAAACCTAGCTGTTACGAACGGAGACGGCTGCAACGTCCGCGACAAACCAACAACAAAAGATTCAAAAATCTTAACTAAATTAAATGACGAAACGTATTTCAAACTCGTCTTAGACAGCAAAAACAAACCAGTCACTGAAAAAGACGAAAGCAACACAACATGGTATCAGCTTTACATTCCAGGCACTACAACCAAAGCTTGGATTAGCTCTACTATTATCACGAAGTTTTAGAGAAAACTCCGCCTATAAACAGGCGGAGTTTTTTTATGTTTTAAAATGCTAAAAGGATGGCAATTGTTTACTTCCAAATCCGATCTAATTGGCCAGCATATAATTCAATAGCTTTTTTGTAACTAAGAATTTCTTTATCATTAGTCGTCTGTATTAAACACTTTAATAATATCTCCATTGCCTGGCTATGTTCATTTAAATTATATAGCGTCATAGAATAGAAAGTTTTGAGTACCTGACTAGTTAGGAAAGCTTCGATTCCCTGTAGAAAGACATCTTTGGATTTTTCATATTCTCCTAAGGTTCTATAGGAGCTGCCTAAGCCTATGTATGCTTCTTCTAAATTCTTTGAAGGTAACCCCAACTGAATAGCTTTTTCATAGTAAGGAATAGCATTCACTTCGTCACCTAAAAGGTCAAAACTCCAAGCGCATTGATAGCTTAAGACAGCATCGTCAGGATATGTCATTACGAGTTTTAAAAGAAGTTCATTAGATGCTTTATACTCTCCACTTTTTCTTAAATCTAATGCTTTATTCAAATCAGTTTCCATTTGACCCTCCGAATAATTTGGCTTCATTCTCTTGATTAGTATTATATAGCAATTCAGAAAGTTAACACATTTAAAATTTACTGCCGTTGCCTGCAATTTTACAACCGCTGCTAAAGCTTTTACAGACGCTCCCATCCGATTTACCACCGCTCTTCATTAGTTAACTCACGAAATTGAGCAATTTAAGTCCTAAGCTGCTCCTAAATAGAGGTAGTATTTCGAGCAAAATCAAATTAGCAACGCGCAAGAAGATCATTGATAAGTAGGTATATAGCGCGCATCTTTATACTTACCTATCTTCTGAAGCTTCATCTGACTTAATAAGCGGTAGGCTTGCCGAGAATTCGCTAAGCCTAAATATTGATAGCATTCCAAACTTGAAATAGAGGGATCAATCAATGAAAAATAGTCATAGATAGCCTGGACATGAGCATCGCGACTTGTGTGATGGCAATAGGGACAGTACCAATGCATATTTATTCTTCGCATTTGCAATTTACGGCAGTTAGGACAAGCTACACCGTTCAAAACGTCCTTTCTAGAAAGGTTATACCTCTGCAATAATGGATAAGGATTATAATCAGTATGCTGTTTCAATAAGGATTGGACGAGTTTTTCTAGCTGCAGGGGTGACAATGGCTCTTTTTGTACCGGTATATTTCGAATATAGGGTTTAATATCATTTTTCAAAAGAATAGTATTAGCTGATGAAGTTAGTTCAATGTAGCTTGAGGAAAAAGGAAAAACTATCGCGCCGTAAATGGGGAGATTGATATAATTGTGTAAAAAGAATACTTGAAGTTGGTGGGTGTATTCTTCCAGTTGGGGTTCTGGACTAGGAAATGCATGTGTTTCACCTGTTGATAAATGGCGCACCAATTGTCGAGGATTTTGTCTTAATTCTATCGTTCCTTTGATATTCTTTACCTCAAACACAACTGCAAAATTTGTAGTTAACAGCAAAATATCTATTTGTATTTTAGATTCCAATACAAGAGATAAGTTATGAAATACATAATACTTTTCAGGTGAATGCAACTGACCAAGAGTATCAACTATAATTTTCTCTCCTAAATCGCCAGCTTCTATATTTCTCCATTGCCTCTCCAATTCCTGTTTCAAAGGATGAGTCGCTGATAACCGATCACTCAGTTTTCGCAAGGAATCTAAATAATGGGTGGGTGCAAAAGGTTTAATCAACATAAAAATCACTCCCAAACTCAATTGTTTAAACGAGTATATAATATGAAGAAACCTGTGTAAAATGGCTGACAATATTACAAACATCAAATAAATATACACAAAAGAAAAGCATACTTGTAAAATATAGTGAATGCTAAATTATGGCCAACTATTGCAGTTGAAAATTTATTATGCAAATATCGACTAATAGCCACAATGCCTAGCTTCAATGCTTACCATCGTTCTCTGTTGATTTACCATCACTGAGGACACATTTACTACCGTTCATACTCATTTAACAACCGCCCTCTAGAAGTTTACTCCCCAAAAAGTACAATTTAAGTCCCGAAGATACTCGCCCGTTCAGCAATCATGGGATCGCTTTGGAAAAGAAATGGCTGTCATTAAAAATATAAATAAGTAAATTAACAAGGGGAGGACCAATATTAGGTTCTCCCTTGTTTGTTTTAAATGCTGCGTTCATTTATTTGCTTTACAATATTCTTTTTAAAATCCTTAAACGGCATACTGATTGATTGTTTTTCGCCGTGCTTTCGAACATTTACTGCGTTTTCTTTTAACTCTTCTTCACCAAGCACAATAATATAAGGAATCTTTTGCATCTGTGCTCTTCTTATTTTATAGCCTAATTTTTCTTCGTCTTCATCAATTTTAACTCGTACTCCTAATTGTCTTAGCTGAGATTGGATTTTTAAGCAATAATCTAGGTGCACCTGAGAAACGGGGACAATTTGTACCTGTGTAGGAGCGAGCCAAACAGGGAAGGCTCCTGCAAAATGTTCAATTAAAATGCCTAAGAAACGATCGATGGAACCGAATACTGCGCGATGAATGACCACCGGACGAGCTTTTTCATTTTGTTTGTCTATATATGTTAAATCAAACTTCTCTGGTAGCTGGAAGTCGAGCTGTACTGTAGCACATTGATGGCTGCGTTGAATGGCATCTTTAATGTGAATATCAATTTTGGGACCATAAAACGCACCATCACCCTCATTGATTTTGTAAGGGTACCCCAAGTTATTTAGTACGTTTTCTAAAGCTGTTTCAGCACGATTCCAAAGTTCCTCGCTTCCCATTGAATCTTCTGGGCGTGTTGATAATTCTATTTCGTATTCAAACCCGAATACTTTATACACATGGTCGATGATCTTTAATGCAAGAGTAATTTCGTCTTCAATCTGTTCTGGTGTAACGAAAATATGAGCATCGTCCTGGCAAAATGATCTAACGCGTAATAATCCATTTAAAGCACCGCTGAATTCATGTCGATGAACTTGCCCGAATTCCGCCATGCGAATAGGCAAATCACGATAGGAATGTCGTTCATTTTTGAAAATGAGCATATGTCCAGGACAGTTCATCGGTTTTAAGGCAAAGCTTTGTTCATCAACCTGTGTAAAGTACATGTTTTCTTTGTAGTGATCCCAGTGACCGGATTGCTCCCACAATCTCTGATTCATCATGAGTGGAGTCCGCACCTCTTTATAATCATACTCAGCCTGTAAATTTCGTAAAAAGGACTCGAGCTCATTCCGTATAATCTGGCCATTTGCCAAATAGAAAGGCATGCCGGGTGCTTCCTCTGAGAACATGAATAACTCAAGCTCTTTTCCAAGTTTACGGTGATTTCGCTTTTCTGCTTCTTCTAGAAAGACGAAATAGTCACGTAGCTCATCCTTTGTTGCAAAAGCGACACCATAGATGCGTTGAAGCATTTTATTATTACTATCGCCTCGCCAATATGCCCCAGACACTTTTGTTAATTTAAAATGCTGGATCTTACCTGTAGAAGGTATATGGGGACCCCGGCATAAATCATAAAAGTCACCCTGTTCATAAACAGTAACTGTTTCATCCTGTGGAATGTCTTCTAACAACTCAAGTTTTAATGGATCATGCGCAAATAATTGCTTAGCTTTCTCGCGTGAAACTTCCTTTCGATTTATCTGCACGTTTTCATTAATGATTTGTTTCATGACCTTTTCTATTTGAGGTAAATCACTTGGAGTGATAGGGGAATCCAGCTCCACATCATAATAAAAACCATCTTCAATGACAGGACCAATTCCAAAATGAATAGAAGGATATATGCGTTTTAATGCGTGCGCCAATAAGTGGGCTGTTGAATGGCGAACCACTGCTATTCCTTCTTTTGAAGCTGCATCATATAAGGAAATCTGTGCATCTTCTGTAATCGGACGTGCTACATCTGTAGGTATCCCATTTACATAACCGACAATTGTCTTTTTAGAAAGACTGGGGCTAATGGAGTTGGCAATATCTGTTAGTGTTAGGCCTCGTTCGTATTGCTGTTGTTTGCCATCTGGAAATTGAATTTGTATAAATTGATCATTCATCATGTTAAACACTCCTATTTTTATAATAAAAAAACACACGCATCCCTAAACAAGGGACGAGTGTGTTGTTAACCCGTGGTTCCACCCAACTTTCCATACGCTAAAGAATAGCCTATGGCTCTGATGCTGTAACGTAGCATAGACGGTATTGGATACTACATTCCCCAATACAGCTCAAAGGTGGTAAATTATTTTCCTAAGCTAGGAAGATTTCAGCAAAACTTCCCTCTCTGTAAACCGTAAAAATAATTCCTGTCCTTATCATCGCTTTTGAATTTTTCATGCCAATCAATGGAATCCTCCGTTAAATACAAAAAAACGCACGCATCCCTAATAAAGGGACGAGTACGTTTTAACCCGTGGTTCCACCCAACTTCCCATAAGTTAGAAAACAACTTATGGCTTTGGTGCTGTAACGTAGCATAGACGGTACCGGATACTAGATTCCCCGATACAGCTCAAAGGTGGTAAATTACTCTCCTGCGTTAGGAAGATTTCAGCAAAACTTCCCTCTCTGTAAACCGTAAAAGTGATTCATGTCCTTATCAGTGCTTCTTTAGAATTAAAATTATTATATATATTATGATAAGTAGAACTATTTAGCAACACCTATTTTAATTATGAACAATTTATTATCTTAACCTCCTCACCAATCCAATCATTTTACATCCCCTTAAACTTCCGCTAGCATTATGACGTATAAATATCACATTTACACAGATAGATGAAAAAAGGAAGGATGAGTAACATGAGACTCTCTATTCTAGATCAAGCGCCGATTCCAAAAGGGGCTAAACCGGCACAGGCTTTAAAAAACAGCGAAACATTGGCGATTCTTGGCGAAGAGCTAGGCTATCACCGTATGTGGATGGCAGAGCATCATAACGGGCAATCGCTTGCAAGCTCTGCGCCTGAAGTAACAGCGGCTCACTTGGCTGCTAAAACAAACCGTATTCGTATCGGCACAGGCGGCATCATGATGATGCATTACTCACCATTAAAAGTAGCGGAAGTGTTCAAAACATTAAGCGCACTGTCACCTGGCCGCATCGACTTTGGCGTTGGACGCGCACCAGGCGGGGATACTTATGCTATTTATGCGATGGCAAAAGGTAAACGACCTGAGATGACGGATCAATATAAAGAAATTGAAACAACACTTAAGTTGATGAACGATCAAAAATCAGGCATCTCTGTCTACGATTCAGTCGTGGCGACACCAGCGCGCGTAGAACTTCCTGAAGCATGGTTATTAGGCTCGACTGGTAATAGTGCCGTACGAGCAGGTCGCATGGGAATGGGTTACTCCTTTGCTCAATTCTTCAATGGTGGAATGACGAGAGAAATCTTCGACACATATCGCGCTAATTTCGAGCCTTCATACTTTATGGAAACACCAGAAATTTTGGTGACATATGCGACAACTGTAGCGGAAACAAAAGAAGAAGCAGAATTCTTAGCAATGCCGATTGATATTTCTAGACTACAGCTGATGCAAGGCAACTTAATCCAAACCTTGTCACCAGAAGAAGCAAAAGACTATCCATTGACTGAAATGGACAAAATGATGATTGAAGAAAATCGCAAATTGCATCTAGTCGGAACACCGAAGGAAGTAGGCGATATTATTCGCCGAGATCAAGAGCAATATGGATTTGACGAAGCGATGTTCAATTGTAACCAATTCAGCATCGAAAGCCGAAAACAAAGCTACACACTATTAGCAAAAGAATTATTGGATTAATTTATATCCACAGCAGAAGCAGGGCAAATATGAATAAAAAAAGAAACCAGAAGCGCTGATTAAGTCAGTTCTTCTGGTTTTTTTGTGTTTAAGTAATCTATAAATGCTCTAATTATTAAAATTACTGGATAAAAAGGTTGTAGAATACTTTAATCATATTTCTTTATTCTACAAAAGCTAATAAAAGGAGTCTTTCTATGGAAGATACAGAAGTTAAATTAATACCGGATGAAGCATTAGTTTCTATGAGTAATATGGAAGAAGTTATCCCAACGAACATTCTAGAAATAGGTGCTCAAACAAAATGGAAAAGGGGGTTTTCTGGGCAAGAGGTAGTCATTGCTGTTATAGATACGGGTTGTGATAGTAGTCACCCAGATTTATCTGAAGCGATAATTGATGGCTATAATTTTACGACTGAGCATTATGGGAATCCTGAAAATTATAATGATACGAACGGTCACGGCACCCATGCAGCAGGTGTGATAGCAGCTGCGCAAAATAATAAAGGAGTTATAGGTATATCATTCAAATCCAAATTATTAATTTTAAAAGTACTAAATTCTGTTGGCGGTGGATCTATTGATAATCTAATTAAGTCTCTTGACTATGCTTCAAATTGGCGTGGACCAAATAATGAAAGAGTTAGAATCATATCTCTATCACTTGGTACAAAGCAATCTTCGACGGAGCTCCACAACGCTGTAAAGAGAGCGATAAATAATGGAATATCAGTTGTAGTAGCTTCAGGAAATGATGGTGATGGAGAATTTAGTACGAATGAATATCGATATCCAGGAGCTTATGAAGAAGTGATTGAGGTTGGGGCAATTGATCAGAATCAAAAAATAGCACATTTCTCAAATACAAATGAGTATGTTGATCTCTATGCTCCTGGAGTTAATGTGTATTCAACATTTCTAAATCAACAATATGCGATTTTATCAGGTACTTCAATGGCTGTACCACATGTAGCAGGAGCGTTAGGTTTACTGATTGAAGAGCATGAATATAAACAAAATAAAAGGTTAAGTGAACAAGAAATTTATGACATTCTAATGCTACATACAGAGAATAGAGAATTAAATAATTATAATATAAATATTTTATCTTTATCTAAAAAACCTTTTAAAAGAAAGGAGGAAATCAGATGAATGATTCCTTAACAATTAAAGAATTGTTTGTTAAATGCTATTGTGAATCTAGGAAAACACAAGCATACTTAACTCAGTGCTTGGATAAATGCCCAGAAGAGCAGAGAGAATACTTAATAGAGCTTGTAGAAAAAACAGCCTCAACCTCTAAAAAAATAAAAGAATTTTACGAAAAGCATTAGATTTTATTGTAAAAAATGGTATAATTAAAAAGTAAATATTCAGACAAAAAGTAGAATAAACCTATTTATGACTATACATTGCTAGTCATTTTTTTACAACCAAAAATAGAACATACATTCTCTTTTTGCGTAGGTGTGGAGGTAATTATTATGGAATTTAACATGACAGAAGGATATTGTACGGATGCCCTTCAAAAGTTCAAGTTGGATAATGAGGAGTTTTTAAAAAATAATATTGTTCTTTCCTTTCTTAAAAATAAGGACCATGAGGATTTATTTGTTACTGCTATATGTAATCCAACTATTGAAAATGAGAAAAAATTAGACAATGCCTTTAGGAAGTTTTATTTTCATATTCGGTTTATTTCTTTTATCTCAACAGCTATATATTTTAATGCAGTCAATTTTGATAAAAAACATAGAAAGATTCAACAACGACACCCTCTAACTGTTGATAGACCTTTAGGAAATGATGAAGATGGCACCTTTAAAGATTTAATTACTGATGAAAAAGCGCAAATTCATATTGATCATATTATACAAAAAGAAAGTATTTTGGATTATCTCGAAGATCCACAGTTATGCTCAGCGGTTGAGAAGTTAACGGAAAAGCAAAAGGAAATAATCAATTTAGCATTCGTAAACGGACTCTCAGACACCCAAATTGGGAAGATACTGAACAAATCTCAGCAATCTGTTTCTAAGACTAGAAAAAAAGCAATTCAGAATATAATACAGTCTTTTAAAGGAGGGAAAAATAGCAAATGACAGAAATCCCTGAATGGATTGTTATTTTAGGGAACTTTGGGTTTCCTATAGCCATAACAATGTACTTATTCGTTCGTTTTGAAAAGAAAATAGAAAATTTAGAAGCAGCTATAACAGAACTAGGACAAGTTATTAAAGAAACAAGGAGGAATTAATAGATGACAGTATTCTTATATGAGTTAGTAAAAGAATCACAAGAAAGCAAACATGCAATGCAATCATTAATTGATTTATTTGAACCTAAATTAAAAAAATCTCTTTCGCTTACAAGCTATGAAAATCGAGAAGATTTAGCACAAGAATTAAAATATACACTTATTAAATATATTCATGGATATCAAGTAGAGGAAACACCGGGGTTTTATGATTTGAAAAGAAAAATAGAAAATAAAAGAGCTATGTGAAGAGCTGTAAATTACATGTAATCATAATTTCTATAATAAAACGGAGGGAAATTTTGTATGGAAATCATTGTCTATACTCAACCAAATTGTATATATTGCGAAAATCTCGTAAGCTTTCTTGAAGAAAAGAAAGTGAATTATAAAGAGATAAATATCCATAAAAGTATTGAAGTGTACGAAGAATTCAGTCAACTAGGAGGGAGAGCTACACCTTATATCATTAAAAAAATTAATAATATAATTGTTTCAAAGATTGTAGGGTTTAATAAAAAAGAGATAATAACTGAACTTAATATTTCTTAATTTATATTTTAGCAGGTAGAAAATTTATTTCTATCTGCTTTTTTCTATATTAAAGGGTTGTTATTTCATCAACGTTTTCCTCTTTATTAATTATTATGCTGTGTTAGAAAGGATGAGAAGATTGAAGGTTTTAAAAGTATTAACAGTATTAACAGCTAGTAATTTAAAGATGCATAAGTATTTATTGTTAATAGGGTTAGTTAGTTTATTACTTTATGGGGGACTCATTGAATATACATTGCTATATAAAGCGAAAGATCCAGGTAATGCTTTACAATTTTCAAGCTTTTTAATCCAGTCGGGTATGTTGTTTTTTCTGTTGATAGGATATCAATTAGCCACTAAGAATCTAACAAGCTCGCTATATCAAGTAGCAAATAAAGAAATGAGAAAATTACATTGTATTAATATATCCTTTTTATTTATTTTATCCTTACTGTTTGTTTTAACTTTTATCATAAGTACTAACATTTATTATCACTGTATAGACCCTACTAACTCTTTTGTAAAAGAGAGTTCACTGTTCTTTTTGTATTATTGGTGGTTGCCTTTTATTATAAGTGCCCTTATAGGCTATATTTTTGGATTGAGTTTCTCTAGCAAAATAGTTTACGTGTGCATATTTATTGTTTGGGCACTTCTCTCACCTACAAATCTAAACTTTTTAAATAATTTGCTTGTTAACTCACAATTAATAGAGGTAGCCAATTGGCTACAAAATATAAATTTAGGTGTATCTAAAGTTGATGAGTTATATAATTCATTATTTAGCTTTGAATTTGATTGGTATAAAAAAGGCATGTTATTGCTCACCTTAATTTTAATTGTTATTTTACAGATTATCTTTTTGAAAAAATGGAGATTTCAGCAATTCAGTATTATCTTAGTGTTTGTTTTATTGTTGTGTTACAGCTCTATTCCATATCATTATTCAAAAAAACAATTACAAGATATACCTACTCTAGCAAAGGAATACGAATATTATAGAAATTTAGAAAGCACCCCAAAACAAAAATACTTTGATTATAGAATTGATAAAGTTAATTTGAGTATACAAAACACAAACTTATTTTCCGTAACGGCAAAACTTCAAATTTCTAATGTAAAAGATCCTAACATAGCTTTTACTTTATATAAGGGCTTTAAAATAAAGAATATTTCTTTAGATAATGGTAAACCGGTAAAATATTATCAAACCGGTGATTATATATACGTGAATCTTTCTGAAATTAACAAGAAAAAAATAAATACATTGAAATTTACTTATTCGGGCAATGGCTCTCTGAGAAATCCATCAATTGGGGATGTCGTTTATCTCCCTCATAATTTTACTTGGATTCCTAGTAATCAAAGAATGCCTACCCACTATTTATTTAATCAGGGAGTTACAGCTGCTGCGATTAACAATTCGCCTAATATAGAGTATAGCCTGATACTCCGGGATAACCAGAGACGTTATTTTACGAATTTACGATATCAGGGGAAAGGGAGATACTATGGTGTAGCTAAAGGTGTTACTTTAATTACCGGAAAACTGACGGATAAACATGATAATAATATGGAAGTGGTTTATCCTAGCTCTTGGTTCCCTTATAAAGAAGAGTTTAAACAGTATGTTACTCAATACAAAGAAGACCTACAAAGATACAATCGTCTTTTAAAAACAAAAAACAAAATACCCCAGAGAATTATATTGCTCCCTACTATGGATCCCTTGGTTTCTGGCATAAATCCACACTCTATTGGGGATGGAACTAATCTTATTATCCATATGGATCCCAGTAAATTTACAAGAGTGATACCTATTGAACAGGGGATTCCCTTTCAGATAGACAGTGCTTTTAATGAATACAATAGCTTAACTGAAAAACAAAGAATAAATTGGCTAATTTTTAATAGTTTTGTAGGCTTCAAAATCAGTAACAAGTCTCATGCAGCAGAGTCATTATTTTATTTTTACCTTGAATCCATTCATAGTGCTTTGACATCAAATGAACAAAAAATATTAAAGGATCTAATAAATCTTAGAGAGCGACTTTCAAATGAATTCTTAAAAAAGTGGAAATATCTTATATGCGATAATGAAGAAGATGACTGGAAACAAATCCGGTCTTTAATCAAAGAGAGCTTACTAAAAGAGAGAAAATCCTAAAGGATTTTCTCTTTTTTATATTAGTCCTAAAATATACATCAATTTTAAAAATAAGGTTGTAATAATAGCTCTATCCCTTTCTTTATATAATGTCAGCTGATACAAATTAATGCATTAATTTAAAAATGATGAGGAGGAATAGGTATGACAATGGTTTTAGAAAAGTTAAATGTCAAAAAGATTATTATGTCAGGGGTACTTTTAATGAGTATGCTTATGGGGATCAATGCATTTGCGGCAATGGATAAATATTCAACTGCTAAATTAAACTTTGCTAGTAAAGCAATTGGCGACAACGTAAATATTTGGGATGGAAAAGCAAAGGTTACTGCAAAAAATGATACTGCAGGTTCTGAACCAACCTTTAGTGCAACAATTAAAAAATCTGTTACATTGCTACCAGATCCAACAACTTGGAATAAGAATATGTTTTCTAGAGGAAGTTTTTCTTCTACAGTTTCTATTTCTGAAGCATCCACCTATTATGCCCAAGCTTCAACACTTTCACCTTTAGGTATGGGAAATGTACAAGTGCAATCACTAGACACTAGTTGGTAAAACATTAAAACAAGATGGACCATTAATTTAATTAATGGTCCATTTGTTTAGTATATAAGAATCTTAAAATAATAGGAGGTTCCTAATGATAAAAATAAGTAATTTATCTAAAACGATAAGAAGGAAAGTAATACTAGATAATATTAATGCAGAATTAAGCGGGATTACAGGAATAATTGGTCCGAACGGTGCTGGCAAAACAACTCTTATGGAGATTATTGCTTCTGTTCAGAAAGCGGATAGCAAATCAATAATTACTTATAACAATAATAATCAGAAAGTGAAAATTGGCTATTTACCTCAAAACTTTAATATCTATCCTAACTTGACTGTAATCCAAGTCATTGAATTAATAGCATCTTTAAAAAAATCTTACCATAAAGTCTATATTGAACAGTTAATAGATCAAATGAATTTAGAACTTTATCGAGATGTTAAATTAAAAAAACTATCAGGGGGAACTTTACAAAGAGTTGGTATTGTTCAGGCCCTCTTAAATAAACCGGATTATTTAATAATCGATGAACCTACTACAGGTTTAGATATTATTGAAGCAATTAAACTAAGGGAGTCTTTGCTGAGTCTGAAAGATGAGGTGGAGATTATAATATCTTCCCATATTCCAGAAGATATAGCATCGATATGTGATAATTTGCTCGTAATTAAAGAAGGTAAAAAAATATATGACGGGGATATTAATCAACTAATCTCAAAAACATCTAATACAACCTACGAAGGCATTATAAATAGGTCGGAATTGAATAGCGCAAACTCGATGGGAAGGTTAGTTCGGGTCGAACCATTGGATAGTAATCAAGTAAAGGTTAGATTGGTTACCAATAATCCATTAAATAATAATTGCTTTAATAGAGTAGAAGCAGACTTTTTAAGTGGTTACATAAATTTATTGGAAGGGGATTATAATGTCTAAAATTATCAGGATAAAGTCAATATCAGTCCAATCTTTATTAAGTATCATCGCTATAATGTTTTTGATTTTTTTCATCGTGATAATGGCTGATATTTTTAAGAGTGCAAATACTATCTTTCTTTTAATTCAAATTGTTTTTGTTCCCCTTTTTAGTATTTTTGTGCTTTTTCTTTTTTATGATCTTTTTGGGACAAGACATACTTCTTTTCTTCTAACAATTTACGATGATTTGGTACAAAGTATTTTTTTCATTTATTTCGGCCTATATAGTATTTTATTATTAATACTTTGCCTTTCATTAAAGACTATTTATGAGGATTTCAATGTATTAGTAGGCTTCTCTTTACTGTTATCTCAAATACTGTTGTTTAGCAGTATATTTTTGTTTCTTTTTATGATTATATCTGACATTAGTATTACCATATCTTTAATGGCTCTTTATCTATCAATAGAATTAGCAACATTTGGTGCTAACCGATTATTATATCATGCATTTTATTTTAATTTACACACTCCAATGAGTTTTTCTACTGTAATCAATATATTTATCATCAATCTTACATTAGGCTTGATAAGTTTTAGACTCTGTAAATCTATCGTTACTTTTGATTAAACTGAAATTTCATCCTGTGGTTGTAAATTAGACGTATTCCTTTTCTTTATATATTGTCAGCTGGCAAATTAAAAATAAAAGGAGGTCCAACAAATGGAAGTTGGATATCATTTAAACCAAGAAGAGATTACAGCTTTAATAAGCAGCTTTAAACAGAAACAAAAGTTTCAAAATTTAATGAGGGAAATTAAAAGATACAGTGAATTAGATTTCGATACAGAAAAAGCGGAAGTGATTCAAGCCTTAAAATTTGATACGACAAAAGGGGAGCAAGTAATCACTGCTAAAGCACTGGTACTGCAATTTAGTGATAAAGTTAACATTCGGTATATTACACGATACTTAAATGGAGATCTTGAAACAACGAATGATTTTTTTGTAGGAACACTTAATCATAACAGCATTGAAGAACCAGAAAAAATTCTACAAACAGTTATGAGGGCAAGTGATGACAATGTTGTTTCTGTTATCAAAAATGAATTTGATGAAGAAGCAGTAGAGATGTCGGCAGAAGCAAATGAAAAATTTGAAGAAGAATTTAACTACGATGAAAATTATGAGCCAGGTCAATTAGTCGGACAAGTTGATGCTCAGAGTCCAATTAAAGGTTGTATTGCAGGCGGCTATATTTATTGTGGTGATTCATGTGGAGGATACCCTGCATGTAAGAGTACAAAAAGTGGAGTAAATGGTCTGGATAACTGCTGTAAAACACATGATTGTTGCTACAACACCTATGGCGTAGGTTACCCGCATTGCTATTGCGATCAACAATTATGTGATTGCGCCCAAGCTGCTCCTTTTGCCAAGGCTAAGATACTCGTTGAGTCAGCATTCTGCTTTGTATGCTAGTATTCAAAGAATCTATAATGTTAATAAGTCGATGAAACGGTAAATAAAAATGGTTCTATACATCAATTTTGATGTTAGGAACCATTTTTTTATTTGCTCAAGCATACAAAATCAGAGATAACGGCATTGTATATTATTCGTACAATGTTTTATATTCAATGTAGGAGATGAATTTCAGTATAAGGATAGTATTTGATATTTTATTGAATAATGATTTCCCCCACATATTGAGCCTTTCCTTTATCTGAATTAAGATTAACTTCAATCAAATATTCGCCTTTTTCTTTTGGTACACTAAATGTTTGTTCATTTTTGACCTCTAAATCAATCTTTTGTTGGTTCTTTGAAAGTACGATACTTATACCGTCGGGATCAAAATGGCCGTCTTCAATCAAAAAGTCAACTTGTTGGCCACTCTTAAGTTTTATTGGTTCTTGTTTCTGGGCCAAGGAATTAATATCGTCCGTTTTTTTATTATATTTTTTATCATAATCCCATTTAACATTTGCTTTTGCTAATTCTGTCTCTTCACTAATGTTGTTGGGATCTACTAGTGAAACAGTTGGGGGAGAGAAATCGTAATTTTCGCCAAAACAACCTGTTAATAAAAGGGCAAGACATAAGCCTATAGCCCATTTTAATATCCTCATTATTGATTTTACACTCCTTTAAGTTTGAAAGTTACATTTATTATAACATTCTAACTACAAATCCCATAACACCCTTATTAAAACAAATTTGAATTCCTTATTTAGAAGGTTTCTACATAATGAATAGCTGATTGCAGAGTATGTATAGTTTGATGGTAATGGGTGATCCATTTCTTTATGTTTCTTAAAATTATGGTTGTGAATAAGGTGATATGCGTTTCTTTATATAAGGTAAGTAAGAATGGTGATATAGCCAAGAGGTAAGGCGAAGGTCTGCAAAACCTTTACACCACGGTTCGATTCCGTGTATCACCTTTATGAATAAATCCTATAATTTCAAGAAGATTTTATGAGTGTCAAATATTAATGAAAAAGGCGGTCCTGTCCTTCAGGGCTGCTTTTTTTGAATTCAACTTGAAGATTGTTCTAATCAAAAAGCCTTTATAATATAAATAAAAAGCCGCATGTAATCAAACTTTTTACAGTTGATTACATACGGTTTTTAAAAAATTTTATGCCTTCTTAGAGGTAAGTTATACCATAAAGAGTACCTCTCCCGGTTGTTGGGTAGGAATCGCTCGCCCTTCCCACTCTTAAAGCGTAAGTGTCACCAGTAATACTAAATTCTCCAGTATTTAATGTAGCTCCCGGTTTTACTGTCCAAGATTTCACAACTTTCATTGCAAACTTATACGATAGTATGGAAACTTTGAGATCATTATTTCCTGTATTTGTAGCGGTAACTTTTGCGACGCCACCTAGAATATCAATACGTGCACTCTGCATATAACCAGCTAAAGGACTGTCATAGTTAACTGAAACACTGTTTGTCTCTTTTGGAAGTCCTTGAGCGGATACTTCTTTATTGATTTCCTCTTTATTAAATTGATCGTAATCTTTTTTCATACTCTTCATCCTCCTGAAATTTTTTGAATTACATGTAATAAAGAAGGCTAAGGGGGAAGATTTACAACCTTGATTCGGAATTTATAAAATCAATCTAGAATCGAATAAGTACCGTGAAAATCAATTTCTCACTATATTTATTCCTATACAAAGGTTGCTGCGGGGTTTAAATTTTGCTGAATTTAATTAATCAAAAAAATTTTTTAAAACAGTATTGACAAGAGTTTGATTTCATGAGAAGATTATCTCGAATTAAAGATATTTGTTTTAAGTCTATTATTTTTTAATATATATCTCGATTTCGAGACAGTTAGTATTTTCAGATTATAAACATTGGAGGAGATTTAAAATGGCAAAATGGACAGTAGATCAATCACATTCAACAGTAGGTTTTGAAGTGAAACACATGATGGTTTCAAAAGTAAGAGGACTATTTGATTCTTATACTGCAGATGTAGAAGCAGCAGATTTAACAGATTTAACAACAGCAACAATCGCATTCAAATTTGATGTAGCAAGCATTAACACAAACAGCGAAGATCGCGACAATCATTTGAAATCAGCAGATTTCTTCGATGCAGAAAACAACCCAACTATTGACTTTACATCTACAAATATCGTAAAAGACGGCGATGACTACAAAGTGACTGGTGATTTAACAATCAAAGGCGTAACAAAACCAGTAACATTTGATGTTGAATACGGCGGTAAAGGTACAAACCCATGGGGCGTAGAAGTGTACGGATTCGAAGCAGAAACAAAAATTAACCGCGAAGAATTCGACTTAACTTGGAACGCAGCACTAGAAACAGGTGGCGTACTAGTAGGTAAAGACATCAAAATCAAAGTAGAATTAGAAATTAACCCAGCTGCATAATAAAAGCTTGTGTATGATGCTGAATTTAGTTGATATAAGTTCAGCATCATATTCCAAACAAAAGCTCAAAAGTATTTTTTTAAAAACGATATCTCGAATTCGAGATAATTAAATGGGAGGGGTATTTCATGGACGCACTTAAAGGACTACATCACGTTACAGCTATAACAAGCAGTGCAGAAAAAATATATGATTTCTTCACTTACGTATTAGGTCTTCGATTAGTGAAAAAAACAGTGAACCAAGATGATATCCAAACCTATCATTTGTACTTCACAGATGATGTCGGTAGCCCCGGAACAGATATGACATTCTTTGATTTTCCAGGCATTCCAAAAGGGGTGCATGGCACAAATGAGATTTCTAAAACATCTTTCCGAGTTCCAAATGATGAGGCATTAGCATATTGGGTGAAACGCTTTGATAAAGTTGAAGTGAGACATACAGGAATCCAAGAGCAGTTTGGCAAAAAGACTTTATCATTTGTCGATTTTGATGATCAGAATTATCAGCTCATATCAGATGAGTTGAACGCGGGAGTGCCAGCAGGGACACCTTGGCAAAACGGACCGGTGCCACTTGAATATGCGATTACCGGATTAGGACCTATTTTTGTCCGGACTTCTTTCGCTGACTACTTCAAACAACTGTTAGAGGAAGTATTCTTCATGAAAGAAGTCGCTAAAGAAGGCTCATTCAAACTATTTGAAATGGGTGAAGGGGGCAACGGGGCTCAAGTAATCGTGGAAATGAACACCGTGCTTCCGCAAGCTCGACAAGGCTATGGCACAGTCCATCACACAGCATTCCGTGTGAATGACCGGGCTGACTTGGATGCTTGGCAACAACGTTTAGAGTTATATAAACTGCCAAACACCGGCTATGTAGAACGCTACTATTTTGGTTCTCTTTATACAAATGCTGCCCCTTCCATTTTATTTGAATTAGCAACAGATGGTCCTGGCTTTATGGGGGATGAACCATATGAAACGCTTGGCGAAAATCTATCATTGCCGCCATTCTTTGAGCCAAAACGCGAAGAAATCGAAAAAATCGTAAGACCTATTGATACAGTGCGCAGTACTCGCACATTTGAAAAGGAATATTTATAGGGAAGTGAAATCATGGGATTTATGTCTAAATTATTTGGTACAAAACAAGAGGAGGAAGAAACAATGACAAAAGTAAATATCGGTATTATTTTAGGATCAACTCGTGAAGGACGTGTAAGTCCACAAGTAGGCGCGTGGGTAAAAGAAATCGCAGACAAACGCGGCGATGCAAATTACACAATCATTGATATTGCAGATTACAAATTGCCACTACTAGGTGAAGCAGGCGGAGATGCTTCAGGCGCAGCTGCATGGTCAGAAGCAATTGCAGCACAAGATGGTTTTGTATTCATCGTTCAAGAATACAATCATTCGATTACTGGTTCACTTAAAAATGCACTAGACTACCTTCGCGAAGAATGGAACAACAAAGCAGCTGGTATCGTATCATACGGTTCAGTTGGCGGTGCTCGTGCAGCAGAACATCTGCGTGGCATCTTAGGTGAATTGCTTGTAGCGGATGTTCGTGTACACCCAGCGCTATCATTGTTCACAGATTTCGAAAACGGTACAGACTTTAAACCAAAAGCTGTTCAAGAAGAATCAGTGAATCAAATGTTAGATCAAGTCGTTCCTTGGTCAAAAGCATTGTTCACTATTCGTTAATCTTTCTTTCATTCATATACATGCGTAGCGACTTGCGCATGTATATGTACATCATGAAAATTGAGCAAATCGCATCAAACAAGTTGATGGATGTGCTCAGTCGTTATGAAAAAAGGGATAGATAAGGGGATATAGAGATGACAGAATTCACGCAGTTGGTAAAAGAAAGACGATCGGCAAGCAACTTTCTTCCGAATTATGAAATTTCACAGGAAGAGTTGGATGAAATATTTGGACTAGTAAAGCTTGGACCCTCAGCTTTCAACCTTCAACACACGCATTATATAGTCGTGACAGACCCAGATGTGAAAGAAGAAATAAGAAAGGCCGCTAATGGGCAGTATAAGGTTCATAGTGCGTCAGCTGTCATCTTGGTATTGGGCGATAAAGAAGCCTATAAAAAAGCAGCCGAAATCAATGAAGGCTTATTAATGCTAGGTATATTAAATAAACAAGAATATGATTTTGCAGTAGAAGGTACTGTTGATCTGTATGAGACAAGAGGACCATCATTCCAAAGAGATGAAGCCATCCGAAATGCTTCCTTATCTTCTATGCTGTTTATGCTGGCAGCTAAGGAAAAAGGGTGGGATACTTGCCCGATGATTGGATTCGAAGAGGATAAAGTAAAAGACATCCTGAATATCAGTGATCAATATGAGGTAGCGTTAATGATTACACTAGGAAAAGAAAAAGTAGCGAGCAGACAACCACGAGGCTATCGCAAGCCTGTGAATGAGTTCGTCACCATCGTTTAATAAAGAATTGGAGTGAGTAAAATGAGCAAAAAAACAATGGGTATTCATCACATTACAGCCATTGTAGGCCACCCACAAGAAAACGTAGATTTTTATGCAGGTGTATTAGGATTACGTTTAGTGAAAAAAACAGTCAACTTTGATGATCCAGCTACTTACCATCTTTATTTTGGGAACGATGGCGGAAAACCAGGCACTATCATTACCTTCTTCCCTTGGGCAAATGCGCAACAAGGCGAGATTGGTGACGGCCAAGTTGGGGTAACAGCATATGCTATTCCACAGGGTTCTTTGGCATTTTGGAAACAAAGATTGGCTAAATTTAATGTACAATATACAGTGATGGAACGCTTTGGCGAAGAAGTTCTAGCATTTGATGATCCGCATGGCTTGCACTTAGAGCTAGTTGAAAGAGAAGCAGGGGAAACAAATACATGGACAACCGGAGAGATCACACCGCAATTTGCGATTAAAGGATTCGCCGGAGCTACTCTTTATTCCACAAATCCAAGCGAGACAGCTAAATTAGTCGAAGAAATCATGGGGCTTGAAGTAGTAGGACAAGAGGGAGACTATATTCGTTTCCGTTCTTGCGCTGATATCGGGAATGTTATCGACCTGAAACTAACAACAAATGGCCGTGGAATTATGGGTGTCGGAACAGTTCATCACATTGCATGGCGTGCTACTGATAACGAGGACCAATTAGATTGGCAAAAATATATCTCACAACACGGGTATGGCGTAACACCGGTTCGTGATAGGAATTATTTCAATGCTATCTACTTCAGAGAACATGGCGAAATCCTGTTTGAAATTGCGACAGATCCTCCAGGATTCGCACATGATGAGTCACCAGAAACAATGGGTGAAAAATTAATGCTACCTGAGCAGTTTGAACCTTATAGAGGGGGAATGGAACGGAGATTAATTCCGATTGAAGTGAGAGAGCTAGATTAAATCATATAAAAGGAATGATGGCGATGCGATCGATTGACCCAGAAACAATGGCTGAAAGAGAAAATTATAAATTTTTGACAGGAAGCATTATCCCTAGGCCGGTTGCATTTGTTACAACCCGTACGCAAGATGGAGTTCTGAACGGAGCTCCATTTAGCTACTTTAATATCGTTTCATCTAATCCGCCTATGATTTCCCTATCGATTCAAAGATCAAACGGGAAAATGAAGGACACAGCTCGAAATATCTTGGATTCCAACGAGTTTGTTGTTCATATTGTGGATGAACACAATGTAGATAAGATTAATAGTACTGCAGCTAGCCTGCCACCCGAACAAAGTGAAGTAGAGCTAGCAAACTTAACTCCTGTGGAAAGTACAAAGATTGCTGTACCGGGCATTAAAGAATCAAAGGTCCGAATGGAATGTGTACTGGAGCAGGCTTTAGAGTTAGGTGGCACAGATGAGCCTGGCTGTGACCTGATTATTGGTAAAGTCGTTCAATTTCATATAGAAGAGGCTATTTATGAAAAGGGAAGAATTGATCCTAGAGGATTAGCGGCCATTAGCAGATTGGCAGGTCAATCCTATGCTAAAATTGGTGAGATGTTTGAAATAGAAAGACCGAAATAGCTTTAGTTATGAGAGAACACAAGAGGAGGTTACAACATGAAGCACATTTTTAATAAGGGGACCAACCCAAATAAACCAACATTTTTAATGCTCCATGGCACCGGTGGGAACGAACTTGATTTGCTGCCATTAGCAGGAGTCATAGATGATGAAGCCAATGTATTAAGCGTTAGAGGGAATGTCTTAGAACAAGGCATGCCAAGATTCTTCCGCCGATTATCTGAAGGAGTGTTTGATGAAGAAGATTTAATCTTCCGTACGAATGAACTTAATGAGTTTCTGAACGAAGCAGCGGAAAAATACGGCTTCGATCGAGATAACATCATTGCGATTGGTTACTCAAACGGAGCCAATATCGCAGCCAGTCTGCTATTTCACTACCAACATGCATTAAAAGGAGCCATCCTGTTACACCCAATGGTGCCGAGAAGAAGCATCGCTTTACCAGACCTAGCAGGAAAATCTGTATTTATTGGTGCCGGAACAAACGACCCGATCTGCTCTCCTGAAGAGACGAAAGAATTACAACAGCTACTGCAACAAGCTAGTGCGAGCGTTGAACTTCATTGGGAAAATAGAGGTCACCAGTTAACAATGGGTGAAGTGGAAAGTGCTAAGGAATGGTATTTGAAGTTAGGTTAGAATCCTATTTATATAGTCTTTAGCTTCATTAAATGAACGAGTTTCATTTAGTGGGGTTAAAGGCTTTTTTTCATGCGCTTATTAAATTGAAAAAGGGACAAATCTGAAATTTACTGTCGTTCCTACGAGAAATACAACCGCTCACGAGGCGTTTACTAACACTCTCATCTAATTTACTGCCGCTAAGAAGAAATTTACTCACGAAAAAAGACAAATTAAGTCCCCGTTTTCTATCCGTTAGCAAAACTCACAGATTTTGCTACCAATGATTAAACTCCAACAAAAATCTTCTCAAAAAAGTTTACCTATACAAAACAACGGGTATCTCCTCTCTATGAACAAAATCCAAAGGAGGAAGACAGATGTCACAAGAAGAAATGCAAATGAAGTTCAAAGAAATCCTATTATACGGTTACCAAAGAGGAAATGAAGAGGGTACACTCTCTGCTTCAGATTTAGTACAAGAGCTAGCGGATAAAATGAAGGACGTTCTATGGGTCGCAAATACGCAAGGGTAATGATAACAAGTATAACTTCAAGCAACTTTTCAAAAATTCGCCAATTGCACTTATACCAAAAACTCCCTATAAACAGATCAACATAAAAGGCACCCTTAACAAACTCGTCAAAGGTGCCTTTTTTCATGCCTTAAATCTTAACGGTATTATTTTCCCGTACACGTTTGATTATCCGACCTCGGCGCCTTTTTAGCGCTACGATACTAGTACCATATTTCACCGAAAGTTCTTCATAGGAGAATCCTCTAATATAGTAATCTATGAGAAATTGCTGATCTTGTTCCTCTAGAATATTCAATAAACCTTCCAATTTACTAGCAATTTCATTGTCCAACTCCATAGGTAAGTGTATCTCCAGCTGGGAGTCTTCTTCAGGCTTATAGTGCGTCTCATAGCGGATCTCTCGTTTCAATTCATCTAGTATACTGCCATGAATGCACCTATAAGCATAGGGGGTAAAATCGCCTTGTCTGCTGTCGTATTTTTGCCACGCCTGCCAAAGAGCAATGCGAGCAGTTTGGCGATAATGCTCATGATTTTTGTAGATTTTACATTTACGGATGGCAGCTGAAATCATGGGCTCGAATCTTGTCAGTATTTCTTCAAAATGATACATATTTGATTTCTCAATTCTCATTGTGCACAACGAATTATTCCTAGGTGAGTTCAGAATAGAATGTTTTCAGAAAGAGGTACAAAAGCTATTCTGTCGAATAATCGCGCCAAAAAGGTCGTTTGCTGGTTCCAAACGATTCAAATGGAAGCCGTAAACGACAAAAATGAACTTTTTTAAGTTTGTGAGAAGAAAAATAGAGAAATCATTTTCTTACTTTATAAATTAAATTATTCTTCCATTACCATAATAAAAATTTATCAAAATAATAGAAGGATAATCGTAAAATTGTTTTATAAAAATAAGAATTGTATGAATTATTCTTTCTAAAATAAAAGCGGAATTGTTTAGTGGAAATGAGAATCTTTTTGAGTTGCAGAGCATAATGTAGCAGGGTGGCCAGATTGAGGAAACTTATAAAATGGTTGAAATAGGGTAAGGAAGCAGGAAATCATGACGTATATAAAAATAAAGGTCAATCACCAAAAATTTCTATACGATAGAATAATATTTTAATAGGGAGAGTGTTTATAAATATGATTAGGTATATCTAAAGTAAGGAATGATATAGAGATATAATATTTGTACCAGACAAATGTTATATATATAAAGGAAGTTACTCATAAAAGACTAACCCATTTTATCTATATATAAACCAATTTTAATTTAAAAAGTTATTTTTATACTTTACTAATAAATTATTACTTTATCTATTAACTACAAAATAAAATAAATAACTGTTAATAAGAAGTCTATAAAATAAGACTATAGTTACAATAACGATATATTTTTGATAAAAAAAAATCATTTATAATACAAAAATGTATTTGTTAGAATATTCTTCACACATTTTTGTTATTTTTAATATTAAATTGACATTAACATTTTTTTGTTCAATATTTTTACAGAAAAAAAGGTGGAAAATTGATAGGATATAGTCGATAATAAGGACAAGCATGGTTAGTTGATAAGTCTATCAATGCGATTTAATGCTAATCATATCCAATAAGGGAGGATTTTCAATTCATGAAGAATTTTAAACTAGTAAAAACTACAGCTGCCCTAGCTCTTGGTGCTTCAGTAGTAACTGCTGCTGTTGTTCCTGGTGCTACTACTGCATCAGCTGCTTCTAAGTACAAAGTGTCAAACGGTCAATTAGTAAACGCTAAAACTGGTAAAGTTGTTAAAGGTTATGTAGTATTCAAATCTAAACTTTACTACAATGGAAAATTGAAAAAAGGTTACAAAACTGTTGGTTCAGGTAAAACAATCAAACTTTACTACAACGGTAAATTAAAAGAAGGTTACAAAACTGCAAGAAACAATAAATTGTTGTTCTTTAACGGTTCACTTAAAAAAGGCTACAAAACAGCTGGTAACGGCGAACGCCTTTATAAAGATGGCCATTTAGACAAAGGCTACGAAGTATACGGTGATGTTGATAAAGATCCATCACTTTACTACAATGGTTACCTAAAATCAGGCTACAAAACAGCTAACAATGCAACTCTTTTATTCTACAACGGTAAATTAAAATCAGGCTACAAAACAGCTAAAGAAGGTACAGTTCTTTATAAAGAAGGACGCTTAAACGAAGGCCTTGCACTAGTTGGCGGCAAACTATTTAAAGATTCTTCTTTAAATAAAGGCCTAGTAAAATACGAAGATAAATTCTACTTCGATGCTGATCTAGCTAACGGTACTTACGAGTACGAAGGCAAAGAAATTGCTATCGAAAAAGGTGTAGAAGTTGGCGCTAAAGTTAACTCTGTAGAAGCGATTAACGCTAAAGAAATTAAAATTACTTTCAATAAATCTATTGATAAATCTACTGTAATTGGAACTAATGATGCTCTTAGCAACATTACAATTGCTAAAGTAGGTTCAACACCTGAAACTGGCTTAACAGCTGAATTATCTGAAGATGGAAAAACTTTAACTATTACTTCAGGAACAACATTTAATGGTGACTACACTGTTAATGTTACTGACTCAGTAAAAACTACTTCTGGTGATAAAGTAGAAGCTTCAACAAAAATTATTAAAGCAGAAGATAAAGTAGCTCCAACATATGTTGGCTTTACAAAAGAAAATGCATCAACATTCTTCTTTAACTTCTCTGAACCAATTAATGACCTTGGCTCTGTAGTTGTTAAAAAAGCTGATGGTACAGTAATTCCTTCTTCTGATGCAACTGTTACAAAAGAAGGTTCATCAATTAAAATCGTATTCTCTGGCAACGTAGATGCTGGAAAAGATATTACAGTTGCATTTGCAGGTCAAACTGACTACGCTACTAACGTTCTAGAATCACCATTTACAGTAACTGTTCAAAAAGGTGCTAAAGATGGTGTAGCTCCAGAAGTTACTAGTGTAAATGTACTAAATGCTAAAAAATTCGAAATTAAATTCTCTGAAGAAGTTCAAGGTTTTACAAAAGAAGACTTAACTGTTAATGGTTCAACAGTAACTAAAGTAACTCAAGACAAAACAGATAAAACAAAATACATTGTTGAATTAGACTCAGCTGTATCTGGTTTAACAAACGTATCTGTAGCAGATAAATCATATGCTGACTTAACTGGTGAAGAAGGTAAAGCATTTAGTCAAATCGTAAACTTTGCTGCTGACACTGTAAAACCAACTGCAACAGCTGCTATTTCTGTAAACAAAGATGGTAACCAAGTATTAACATTTACTACAAGTGAAGATACTACTTTAGCTACTTCTGGTACAATTGCATTAAATGCAAAGGCAGTTAAAAACTATGTAACAACTTCTGGTGACATTACTTTTGCTGCTACAGATTTAAAACCAGTAAAGGATTCTTCAACTCAATATACAATTGAATTATCTAAAGTTAAATTTGCTAACGCATCATTAGTTAAAGATACTACTTACACAGTAGATTTAGCAGCTAACGTATTTGCTGATGTAGCTGGTAACAAAAATGAAGCTAAAACTGCTGCATTCTCATTCACACGTGGTGCTGATAAAGATGCTGCAAAACCTGTATTGACTGATGCTAAAGTTGATGTGAAAGATAATGATACATTTACAGTAGACTTTGGAACATCTGTAGAATTAGACAATGCAACTGTTGTAAACAAAGCTAACTACTATGTAGCTGGAGCTACAATTGAATCAGTGACTTTAGGTGCTAATGGAGTAGCTACAGTTAAACTTGTATCTGGTTCAAACAACTACACTGGTAACCGTACAGTAAAAGTAACTGGCATTAAAGCAGCAAATGGTAACGTTATGGATGACTTTACTACAACTAAATTATTCAATGAAAACGTAAAACCAACTGTTCAATCTGCAAAAGTTGCTAACGTTGTGAAGGCTACAGCAGCAGTAGAAGGTAAAGCTGCAACAGCAACTGGTGACAATGGTGATGCTACAGTAGGTGGTTCTTACACAGGTGATAAAGATGCAACTGCAACTTACACTTACAATTCAGATACAGATACATGGACTTCTGATGCAGCATTAGCTGGTGTAACAGTTTCAACTACGCCTACTAAAACTCCAGAAAACGGTGCAAAAGTAACTGTAACAGCTACAGCAGCAGTACAAGCTAAAGATGCAGATGCAGGTTCTACTACTGTTAAAGTAACATTAAGCGAAGAAGTTAATGCAACAAATGGTACAGAATATGTTGTAAACATCGGTGGTAAAGCAGTTACTGCAAAAGCAACTGTAACTGGTTCAACTAACGCTAAAGAAGTTACACTTACTATTAATAAAGAATTAACTGCTGAAGATTTCTCAAACGGTGTTACATTAACATCTGATGATTACAAAATTGTTGATGGTGCTGGTAACAAAGCTGACATCCCTGCAACAGGTATTAAAGTTTCTCTTTAATAGTTAAGAATTAAAATCTTACTCAAAACCTTATTGGGCGAACGGATTCAAAAACTCCTATCTTCTTCGGAAGATAGGAGTTTTTATTTATACGTCAATTTGATTTCTATAAAAGTAGATATTATTTTAGTAAAATTTTAAACAAAACTCTTTTGATGTTCAAAACAATAAATCTTACCCTTGAACTTTTTATTAGATAAACAAAATGACTGAACTTTATCTGAAACTGTTTTTTGACAGATTGAACATTTATGGTCATTGATATTTGTGGCTTTATTATTTTTAATTATCTCAACGTGTTGTTTTCTAATTAAGGGATCTATAATATTTTCATTTGATAAAGTGTTGTATATCAAATTAATATCTTCATTTGAAAGAAAAGGCTCCTTATTTTGTAATTTGAGTACGGCAATTTTTCTATTGATGAATTCGGTCAATTCTATATCATAAACTACTAGTTGGTTAGAGTTTATTTTTCTCAATTCTTCATCTAATTTTAATGTACACCGTTTTGTAAATGAAACTATTGAAATGAAGTTGTTGTAGTATTTTTCATTTACGTTATTTTTTATAGCTTGAATATGACCATAGTTTTGTAATAATGGATTCATCATTTTAAATTTACCGTTAATTAACCATGTTTTTCTATCCATTCCTCCATAAATAGTACCTTGATAGTTCTTTGTTTCGATAACAAATATTCCGTATGGTGTAATGATAACATGGTCAATTTGTGAGTAACCTGTTGATGATTTATCATTTTTTAAAAGTAAATCACTGTAGTGCAAGTAATTTTTAGGGAATTGGTCTAATTGAATAGTAATTTTATACTCACCAAGCTCTCCTTTTAGGTTAGCCCACTGCTGATTATTTTTATTATTCTCGGTAGACTTTGGATTTTGAGTAATATTAGTTTCTTTACTACTATGCTTCTTTTTATTAAAGAGAAAGCTGAAAACCATGATGACCCTCTTTTCCTGAATAATGTTTTTCTTTAGTGTTTATCTACTGTGTCTGAAGTGCAGCTCTCTATGACAATTTGGACAAACTGCTATGGCATTTTCAACTGTATCTTCTCCGCCATCTGCTAGCCTCTTTATATGATGGACTTCTAAATAGGGGGCGTCTCTTGCGTTAATTCCCTAAACAAATATTAACAAATTAGTTGTTTTAATCAATTTACTAATGGATTTTTATAAACCATATAACCTATAAAATAAAACATCTGTAAATATATTCTACTATTTATATACTTAAAAATACACATTTTTTCCTGATAAAATAACTAGATAAATTGTCCGTTATATAGGGCGTTATTTGCGTGAATTCAGATAGCAACGAAGTAATTAATTTGAACAATTTAATTAGGAGGTATATTTTTAAAAAATAAGGGCTGTATCAATGGGTAATGTATTAAAATCAATGGAAAGCTTAGGGGGAAATGTGAAGGCAGCAGCTGGTGCTGTAATGGACTGGCTCCGTCTATTACCCATCAAGGGGAATATAAAGGAAAAATATTATTTGGACCATTAAAAGCAGACATTTTTCATCACTGACTGTCCACGTTCTTTTGCAGAGGAAATAATTCAAAAATTTGTGAAGGAAGAAATAAATAGAATTATTGATTGTATTTTTACCTGAAACTCTGTTAAAAATAAATTAAGAAATAAGAACTAAAAAACAGTACTTATTCAGTAAGTTTTAGTATATTTTAAATAGATAAGTAATGTTTTTTAGAAAGTAGGTAAAACGTTTGAAATCTATTATTCATTATTTTCACCCGTTAGTATGGATTATATTATGCGGAACCATATTTGCACGGACTGCAAGCTTTATGGCTATGCCATTTTTAGCTTTATATTTACATAATCACTTACATGCCTCTCCCTTAATTATAGGACTTACTTTAGGAGTAGGTCCGTTATTCTCTACTTTTGGAGGACTTTTTGGGGGCTATTTAACAGATCGGTTTGAACGGAAAACAGTCATTATCATAACAGTATTTGTTTGGAGTTTAACCTTTTTTGGTTTTGCTTTTACAACCTCTCCCTCTATATTTGTCGTGCTGAATGCTGTTAATGGTTTATGTCGGTCATTTTTTGAGCCTGGTACACAAGCACTAATGGTTGATTTTACGGAGAATAATAAAAAACGCCGACTATTTTCTGTACGATATACAGCTATTAATATTGCTGCTGTTATTGGACCGTTGCTAGGCGTTTGGATTTCCAATATGGCAAATGCATCGATTCCGTTTATGATAACCGGGCTTATGTATGCAATGTATGGGGTGTTTTTGCTATTTGTATTGAATCGTTATCAATCCCAGCAACAAACATTAAAATCAAAAGGTCATTTTGGTGCAATCTTTAAGACCATCGGTAAAGATAAAAAATTACTTCTATTAATTATGGGCGGTGTCTTAATTTCTCTCGGCTATTCCCAATTTGATTCTACCTTGCCGCAGCTTGTCGATTTAAGGGTGGAGGACGGTGTGAAGCTGTTTAGTTATGTAATCGTTGCTAATTCAATTACAGTATTAGCATTACAGTTACCGCTTAGTGTATTAACAGAGAAAATATCGATTTATAAATCACTACAAATCGGCATTATTATTTTTTCATGTGGTCTCCTCCTATTCGGCGTTTCAGAAAATAATTGGATGTTTATTGGTAGCATGATTATATTCTCAGTCGGTGAGATTTTCTGCTTCCCAATGATGAATGCTCTTATTGAAGAAATTGCACCAGCTAATCAAAAAGGCCTTTATTTGGGAGCTGCTCAGTTAAAGAATATTGGTGGTTTTATTGGCCCAATTTTGGGTGGTTGGCTCTTAGTTATTGCCGTTGACTGGATGTATACTATTTTGGCATTGGTGATGGTAAGCAGTATTTGGATATACAAAAAGGCGTTGTGGAATTAATGAAGAAATAACGAATCAACTTGCAAAAGCTAATAGTTGTCAGATTTATTCCGTATAAAATCAATTTATTAACGCTGTAAAACTGCTTGTTTAATATGCCTATAGTTTAAGTTATAGTGGCTTTAATTAAATAATATATTCAACAATCGGGCGTGGTTCCAAAGTAAAGGAACGGCGCTTTTTTATTAGAAAACGACTAATGACAGGTGCAAGGCAAACGACAGTACTATGGTAAAGAAGTTGCCGAAAACAAGGTAAGTAATCAAGGAAAATCAAAAAACAAAGCGACACTTTCTGTTTAAGCAAAGGGTAAAGCAAAAAATGCTAGTAAGACATGAAAAATAAAAAGTAAAAAAGTAATTAACCTTGAAGTTTCTATTTAATTAATTCTCTGCTAAAAATCTTTCCACGACAAACTTCTAACACACTTAGATAATGAAAATTATATATTTTTTCAAAGTTCTATCTCTTTCGATTAATCGGCGATTTTTTCAAAGATAAATTCATTTTACATTATTAAACAAAAAGCATCTTACCTTTTTTAAGAAAAGAAAGATGCAAGTATTGAAGATATTAGTTTTTTCAATGAAATATAATTACTTAAGATTATATAAAGGGAAGTGAGAAGACTATGAGAATTATCACATACGAATTTTGTGTGAAGTTATGGTCTCTAATTAATGAGAATTTTATTTCTTATTATTTTTTTCCTCTTTTATAATTTCGCTGTAGGTTTTAATATCTACGTTCATTAATTCATTTAATGAATCAGTCATTCCCAAGATGCTCTCAAAATTATGGTCATTAGGTTCCACGAGTGCTGTAAAAGATAATTTTTTGTCATTGTTAATATAACCGTCTATATAAGGTAAGCCTGTTGCAACTGTACCTTTGTCTGTGAAAGTGACCATTTTAAATTTTGGAACATTATACTCAAGGTATTTTTCTATTCTCTGTTCCTGCTTGGCAAAATACCATTCTTTTTCCTGTTGCTTATCATGATAATACAAAAAGAACCAGCCACCGCCGACTATTATTACTATTGAAATAAAGATATAGATATGTATTTTTTTCATAGCTGAATCTCCCTCAATTATTTGAAGGTTTCCTCAAAGAAAAATTAATTTTAATATTAAAAAGCATCTCTCATTTTTAATATGAAGGGATGTAAATGAAAAAAGAATTTCTAAATACAATTATTGGTTAATTAAATTCCAAAAATATGGAATATTATATACTGTTCATAAAAAACTTTTGATAGAATATAAATACAGAAAAATTTAGTTAGAATTAATCGATTATATGAGATGTTCACTTTTTCGAATATAATACGATCATTAGCTTTTATTATTATTTATTGTGTTCTTCTTTCACGATCTCACTATAAGTTTTTACATCTACCCGAAATAAAGCATCTAATTCTTCAGGCATACCCATTCGTCCTTCAAAATTATGATCATTGGGTTGAACGTGTGCAACAAAATCTAACTTTTTATCATTATTTATATAACCTTCTAGATAAGGTAACCCCATCGGAGATACATCTTCTTTGGTAAAAGTAACCGATTTAAACTTTGGAATATTATAAGTTAGAAACTTTTCAACTCTTTGCTCTTGCTTTGTAAAATATTCCTCTTTTTTTTCTTGTTTTTCATGATGATACATAAAGTAACCTCCAATACTAATTAATAATAATATTGAAATAACTAAAAATATATTTTTTTTCATAAAATCCTCCTTAACGAAAGGTTGCAATAAAATGAAATATAAAGAACAAACTAAAATAGAAGTTAAGAAAATTAATGATTATGATAATTATGCCCTTTCTGATGCGGCATATAACGATAGATATTTTAAAAAAGATACAATAATATCAGATCCAACAAATGATTCAAAATGGAAAGTAATAGAGGAAATCTCCGACAAAAACGGCCTGCAAGCCTTTGCAGTAATCCCGGGTACAAAAGGAAAAGACAATAAAATCCATTACAATAATGATAACATAGTCATCGCTTTCCGTGGTACAGAACCTTTTGGATTTGATGGAGATGTGACAGCTGACGGTTATCAAGTACTTCTTGGTGTTAACATGAATTTGAACAAGAAAACCTTGGACTCTATTGTACAAACACAGTTTAAATCTGCTTTGGAGTTTGTTCAAAATGTACAAACAAAATATAAACCTAAAAGTCTTACAACTACTGGACATAGTTTAGGCGGGGGATTAGCCCAATATACGGCTGCAGAAATGGGCTTGAAAGCTACGACATTTGCCGGACCCAATGTTTATGCTATTCTCAGTCCAGAAGCAAAGAAGAAAGTGGATCTAGGTCTTACACAACAAAAAATAAAAGACTATTCTCATTCAACAGACCCTATCGGTAACTTTAGTCATGGCGACCCCTGGATTGGAAAGAAGTTCTATGTAAAAGCAAATAAAAAAGTCAAAACATTGACGAATACTCTACTTCCTGGACATCCGATGGAAACTTTTGAGTCCGTTTTTTCTAGTAGTGGAGATATTGAATTTTTAGTACAGCCGGAAGATGTACTAGAAGCTGTCAAAACGTTCCGAAGTGCATCGGAAATTATCTCTACTATTCGAAAAAACTTAATGGAGTATTTAAACGAAGAGGAACAGCAAACACGTATGATTTATAATAATATGATGAGCAATGTTGCAGGTTCAGGAAAATACTCGTTAGTCAGCGAAAGTGCTGTGAAAGACTATTTTGATAAAAAAAGTATATCAAAGGAAGAAGGCGAGTATTTCTTTATTTCTTTTGATCAAATGATGCAACTGGATCAAGACCTTTATAATTATCAATCAAAATTAAATGATTTTATTGAAGAAGTATCAAATGCCAATCAAACCACAATGGAATTAGATGAAAGTCTAGCCTATGCGTATGGAGGAGGGGAATAAAATGGATTCCAAATACTTATTAGAAATTGAAATATCAAACATCCATAAGAAAATTCAAGAATTTGATAATGAATTAGATGAGATACAAGAGGCTGCATTGAATTTACTAAAGTCTACCATGAAAAAGTTAGAGTGTCAGTTGCAAGAAATGCAGATGAAGCAAGAACTAAATGAACAATTTCAGGAACATATTAGTACTCATAAACAAAAATTAGAGCACATTGAAAGAAATGAATGTATGGAATTTCTGATTCAGCTGGCCAATGTAAGGAGTAACCTTAAATATGCTTTTGAAGGAACAGCAGGAAACGCAATCCAACAGGAATTCATACAAAAAAGCACTCAATTTCATAATTTAACAATGGATTTAAAATCGGTCATCAATACATGTAAAACAAATGGTTTATTCTAAAAAGTTTAGTAAGTAGCTCTGTAAAAGGAATGTCATTTCTATTATATAAAATGTACATATAACATAGCCGTAAAACAGAGTTATCGTTAGATGCGCAAGGGACGGTAGGAGAACATAGCTTTTCTACAGTCGGAATTTTATGCAAATTAAGCATAGCGTTGTATTTGGCAAGCCTTTATAAATGATAAGCCATCTGAAATATAGAACAAAATTAAACCCCATAAGTGAAAACAACCTTTACCGTAAAGTAGAAAAGGTTGTTTTTTCTTATTTAAATTTAAAAGGCTTTTTAAATTTTCTTATCAGCAATCGAATTATTGGTTTAAAGGCAAGATTTTGGGCTTAAAGAGAATTATGATTTATTACTTTTTCAACTTCTTCAGCATTTATGACAGAACTACAAAACCTTCGAAATGAGAGTAACTATTTGAGAAATAGTATATCCCTTCTGACGCTAAATAATTGTATTAGCAAAGAAGCAATTTTTAAATAATATTACAATTGTTAATATTGAATATTTTTATAGCTAGAAAGTGGAAAAATCTATTTCTATAGTAAATAATTAAGATATTCACCAATTGCTGATTTTCGTGTAATTAGCTAAGTGAAAATAAAACCCATTCAGGAGGATTTTTATTTGTGACAAACTACAAATTTGTTAAACCTGCAGCAGCCTGTGTTATTGGTGCATCCCTATTAACTACTTCAATGATTCTTCCGGTTGTAGATGTTTCAGCAAAAACGGCTTATAAAGTGAATAGTAAGGGTAAGCTTGTCAACGCAAAAACGAACAAAGTAGTAAAAGGTTACAAAACGTACAAGGGCAAGCTTTATAAAGACGGCAAAAAGTTTACAGGCATTTATAAAAAGAAGTTTTACTACAAAAAGGGCGTTAAAGCTACTGGCACTTACAAAGGTGCGTACTACTCCAAAGGAATTAAAAAAGTAACAACCGGTCTTTATAAAGGAAAATTCTATAAAAATGGTGCTCTTAACGTCGGTCTTACTTTATACAAAGGTAAATACTACTTTAATGCGTCGTTAGCAAATGGTCCGATAAAAGATAAAAACGGGGAAATCAAATCCTATAAGAATGGTTTGGCTGTAATTTACACTGTAAAAACAGTGCCTACAGTTTATGTATTAGCTGATTACACGCTTGCTTCATCGGCAAAGGGCTCACAATATACATCAGACGAGCCTGTCGTCATAGCTTCAACAAAAGCAAAGAAGATTACTTTAAAAAGAGAAAAAGGCGAATACACAGTTTCAACTGCGTCTAAATTAGATGCTGCTTTCTTTAAAGACAAGAGTGGAAGTAGTATAACTTCCAAAACAGTTAATCGAATAGTTTCAATTACTGAAACAGGCGAGAAAATTTATGTTCCGGTTACTTACTCGATTGAACCAGCAAAAACAATAAAAGTAGAAACGTTTAAAAATGGAACTAAAGAACAAACCTCAAAAGTGAAGGTGTCTGGTAAAGTAACAAAGCCATATGGTCTATCAGATTTATTAAAAGCTATTGATTTTAAAACAACGGATCAATACGGGGTGCAATCAGAGCCGTTAACAGCTGCAGATGAAGTGACATTCACAGCAGTAACTGGAAAGGCTCAATTTACTAACAACACTTCTAAACATGCAACAGTACAGGCTGCAACAGCAGGTTCGGTCGTAAAGGCTACTGTCACGAAGGACGGTAAATCAGTAACAGTAGAATTAACATTTGAGCATGCATTTGATAACACTCCAAATAATGGGGGGGGAAGCGGCACTGAAGATGGCGTAAAGGTAGTTTCTCCAACAGAGTTTACTGGAACTTCTGAAAATCCAAAAGTTTTTAATGGCACAATTCAAGTAGACATCACTAATGTTGAAAAGTTAGAGCATGCCACTATTAATGGAAATTTGATATTAACAGGCCAACCTAAAGGCATTACATTTACATCGATTAAGGTAATGGGTCATTTAGATGCTTCTGGTGTCAAAGGCAGTAATATTTCTTTTGATGGCATTGAAGTAGAAGAAATTACGCTGTAATTCTTTAAGCAAATACTGATAAAGAAGGGGACTAGTTTAAATGAATAAAAGAAAATGGAAAAAGCCATTAAACGCGTTTTTGTCGACACTCTTAACAGCAAGCATCTTAACACCAGCCATCCCCACATCGGCGGCTACTACAGGTAACGCTTCGGAATTAATTATTTCTGAGTACATTGAGGGAAGTAGCAGCAATAAAGCAATTGAACTTTATAATGGGACTGGATCTACAGTTGATTTAAGTCAGTATTCCCTAGAGCTTTATGCAAATGGAGCAACTACCGCAACAGCCACGTTAAAACTTAGCGGAAGTATTCAAGCTGGAGATACTTACGTTATTTATAATAATAATGCGAATGAATCGATAAAGAGTAAGGGAAATCTCGCTAATTCAACTGTTATTAATTTTAACGGTGATGATGCTGTCGTATTAAAAAAAGCAAATAGTGTCGTTGATTCACTTGGACAAGTAGGTACGAGAGTCAATAATATGGCGGACTTAACATTAGTTCGAAAATCTACTATTACGTCAGGCGATACCGTTATTGATGATGCATTTGAGCCTACTAAGGAGTGGGATAAACTTCCGATAGACGATGTATCTAACCTGGGCAAGCATTCAATGGATGGTTCATCAGTAGAACCAGGAACCCCAGTTGAGATTAAATCAATCGAACAAGCAAGAGCGCTACCTTTAGGCGAAACGGTCACAATCAAAGCTGTGGTAGCTGCGAAACTTAAAAATACAATTTCTGTTCAGGATGAAACGGGTGGATTAGCCGTTCGACCAGCTACATTAGATGCAGCAGTGGGCGATGAAGTCACGTTGACAGGCACATTAGCTGATTACAAAGGATTATTGCAACTAGACGGGGCAAAAATGGTTGAAAAGAAATCCGATGTAGGGTCACCAACGCCTAAAGCTGTTACAGGGGCAGAAGTGGCAGAGGAAAATGAATCACGCCTAGTAAAAGCTGAAAATATTAATATTTTATCTGTGGAAGATGGCAGTACGTGGGCGAACTATACTGTGACAGATGGTACTACTGAATTTGTCGTACGTGATGAGACAAAAACATTGAATTTAGCTGTTGGTAAAACCTATGACTCCATTACGGGAATTGTTCAGCAATTCGATAGTATATATCAAGTCATTCCACGTTCCACATCAGATATTGTTAAAGATGCGAGTGTTGTTCAGCCTGTCACGCCATCAGTGAAAGCTGGAGCAGTGGCAAAAGGTACTGAATTAGCTCTAACGACTCCAACAGATGGAGCAACCATTTATTATACAACGGATGGAACAGAGCCTACGAAATCAAGTAAGGTATATAGTAAACCAATTACGATTCAAGATAAAATGACAGTAAAAGTGTTTGCTGTTAAAGATGGTTTGAAAGATAGTCCTGTTGCTACGTATGAATATACTGTTTTTGATTCAGCAGAAGGAATTCAAATTCATGATATTCAAGGAGAGTCACATGACTCCCAAATGAAAGGTAAGACTGTTTCAGGAATTGAAGGTATTGTCACATATATTTATAAAATCGGAAGCGGCAACTACTTCCACATGCAAACACCAGATTCGAAAAAAGACAACAATCCAAAGACATCAGAAGGGATTATTGTCTATACGGGTAACACAGCAGCGAGCGTAAAAGTGGGGGATCTTGTCAGTGTGAATGGTAAAGTAGATGAATTCCAAATTGACGGCTATGCTGACTCTAAAAAAGAGACGGATTTATCTGTCACACAGCTTAATGCACGCAACGACCAAGGCGGGAAGGTAGGCGTGTTGAATAGCAATGTCACCCTTCCAGAACCGGTAGTTATTGACCGTAATAATCTGCCATCTGAAGTGATTGATAATGATCAATTTACTCAATTTGATCCACAGGAAGATGCGATTGATTTCTGGGAATCTCTCGAAGGTATGAGAGTGCAAGTAGGAAATGTAAAAGCTGTAGGGCCTCAAGATCATGGTGATTTGGTGACTGTGCTAGAAGACAGAGAAACAGATACCATTCATGGGGGTGTCTTATATACAGAGGATAATGCAAACGCAGATCGTATTCAATTTAAGCTGTATGATAATACGCAAGCGAGAGATTTTAAAGTGGCGACAGGCGATAAATTTAAAGGGCCTATTACTGGGGTAGTAAACTACGGCTTCTCGAATTACAAAATCTACGCTGATTATGAGGATATGAAAGCAAAACTTGTGGAAGGTGATTCGAAGCCAGAAACCACAACAATTGTAAAAGAGGATGACAAATTAACCGTTGCTTCTTATAATCTAGAAAACTTCTCTAACAATACAAAAGAAACCTCTGAGGACAAAGCTGGCAAATTGGCTCGCGCGATTGCATCAGATATGAAAAACCCTGATATTGTTGGTGTGACAGAGGTTCAAGATAACAACGGTTCTGCTGCAGGAGATGCTGCTGCTGATCAAAGCTATAAGCGTTTAATTGCTAAAATTGAAGAAGCAGGTGGCGTGAAATATAACTATGCTAATATTGACCCGGAAAATAATGCAGATGGTGGTGCACCGAATGCGAATATCCGTGTCGGCTTCTTGTATAACCCAGACCGCGTACAATTAACGAAAGACATTCCAAGTGGCGATGCAACAACAGCTGTAGATTATAAAGATGGAAAGCTTTCATTGAATCCTGGACGAATTGACCCTACAAATCCAGCATTTGATAATAGCCGAAAACCGCTAGCTGCACAATTTGACTTTAAAGGTGAAAGTGTTGTTGTCATTGCGAATCACTGGAACTCTAAATCAGGAGATACACCATTGTTTGGCTCATCACAGCCGCCTAAATTGGTAAGTGAAGTTCAGCGCCATAAAATTGCAACAATCGTGAGAGACTTTACAGAAAAAGTTAAAGCTGACAATCCAGATGCAAATATTGTCTCAGTAGGTGATTATAACGATTTCCAATTCACTGATTCGTTAAAAATACTGGAAGGTAAATATATGAAGAATATGATTAATAAAGTGGAAAAATCTGATCGTTATACGTATGTATACCAGGGGAATTCACAGGTATTAGATCATATTTTGGTATCCAATAACTTAGCTGACTCGGCGAATATCGATATTCTTCATATTAATTCAGATTTCACTGACATGGCTGGTCGTGCGAGTGACCATGATCCAGTAATGGTGCAGCTAGATTTAGCCGATAGTTCTGGCGGGGATGATCATGCTGAACAGATTGTTGCTGACAAATCTTTCAATTTTACAAAAACAAAAACGAAAAAGCTAACAATCGCTTCTCCAAGTGTTGGGATGAATTTTGTAAGCGGTAGTATTACAGAAGGAATCATCATTAGAAGTTCACAATATGCAGAGCTTAAAGGCCCAGGTTTCGCAGGTAAGGGCTTTGAAGGGGCAACGGTAACAGTCAAACCTAACAAGGCTGGTTTGATTATCAACTTCTCAGGACTAGCATTGGAAAAAGTTATTATTGATGGTCCTAATGTCAAGGAAGTCAGAGGAGCAGAAAACCTAAAAAATATCGAGTATATAAACGGTGCGAATCCCGAAACAATTCAGTTTAGAGATTCAGAGGGCAAAAAAATAGAGCAGCCTAATAAACCAGCAGAAAACAATGCACCAGTAGCCAAAAAAAGTTTTGATAATCAAACGATAACAGCTGGAAAAAAGCTAAACTTTTCTTTGGCAGATTATTTTCAGGATCCAGACGGAGATAAACTAACCTTCAGTTCTACGATGGGCACGATTAACGGTTCAGAATTAACGTTAGATTTGCCTACTGGTACACATTTAGTGGCTGTTACAGCTTCAGACGGTAAAAAATCTGTTACTTCTCGTTTCAGCATAACTGTGACAACTGGCAATGCTACGGATCAATATTATAGCGATGCTATTGGTAAAGAAGGGCAAGCGTTAAAAACGGCATTGCACGATATCATAGATGATAATAAAGTGCTTTCATACAGTGAAGTATGGGATGCTTTGAAAATCACTGATGAAGATCCAAAAAACAAAAATAATGTTATCCTTCTTTATACAGGTGAATCTCGCTCAAAGGATAGAGCCGGTGGCAATGCTGGCGATTGGAATAGAGAGCATACGTGGGCTAAATCCCATGGCAATTTTGGAACGAGCAATGGCCCAGGTACAGACATTCATCATTTACGACCAGCCGACGTTCAAGTTAACGGGGCAAGAGGTAATCTAGATTTTGATAACGGTGGAAATGCAATCAACGGTTGCTCTCTTTGTAAAAGGGATGGCGATTCTTTTGAGCCACCAAATGACGTAAAAGGGGATATTGCAAGAATGCTCTTTTACATGGCTACTCGTTATGAAAAGGGTGACAGAGTTGACTTAGAATTGAACGATCAAGTCAACAATGGAACAAACCCTTATCATGGCAAACTATCTGTTTTAAAGCAATGGAATAAACAAGACCCAGTAAGTGAATGGGAAAAACAACGAAACGAAAAAATATTTAACATACAGGGGAACCGAAATCCATTTGTTGATCATCCTGAATGGGTAGAAGCTATTTGGTAAATAAGAAATTCATGGTGTAAGAATTCAGAAGAGGCTGGGGCAGTGCGACCAAAGCCGAAGATGTTTATAGTTAGTTAAATAATGAAAGCCGAACTATTGAAAAATGCTGTACTAGCATTTGGATAATATTCGGCTTTTTTAATTGCATTAGGATTTTTCCCTTTAATAGGGTATCGAATAGGTAAAGAAAATTCGTTTAGCTAAAAATACTGTTCTTTTTTTATTGAACAAGCGATTAAAACCTAGTGAAAGTATCATATAAGGTTATATAACCTTAAAAAAATCATAACTGGTAATAATATGTGTAAAATATAGGTTATTATTCACTTTATTTTTATAGTAAATTGATACTTATTACCTTATAATGAAAATATATAAGGTAATAAATACCTAAAAATGTGATGTTGGTGCGTACGGTTTTTTAAAACGAATTTAACTTTCTGCCGATAAAATCAATTCAATATAGTTTTCTGAGATACGAATTATAAGGGAGGATTTGTTTGAAATGCAGGATTTGAAAAATCAATTTAAATTTATTTGTGATATAAAACCTTTGAGAGACCATAATGGGAATGTTGAAAGTTTTGAGGTACATGTCGAAAATAATAATATTCAAGGGTTATCCTTGAATAAATATGGTCAGGGGCCGTTCTGCAAATTCTCTATCCCAAGTGATATACAGCAAGCGGGTTTATATGCAATCGCTTTAAATAATGAACTTGTCTATATAGGTGTATGCGAAAGTCTTTCGCGAAGATTTAATAAGGGATACGGCATGATTTCACCAAGAAAATGCTTTATTGGAGGAGAATCTAACAATTGTCGTATAAATCATCTGATTTATGAAGCGAGCCAGGTAGCTCAAGAAATTAAACTGTATTTCTTGGAGACAGACAACAAATTTAGTATAGAATCAGCCTTAATTGCGAAGGTAAATCCAGTATGGAATATTTCGAGCGAAACAAAGCGATCAATAGTTTTGGAAAGTAAGAAGCTTGTAAGTGAAAGCGTAAAATTAAGAAAATCAAGGCAGAAAACAAATTGTAGGGATGAGTTAATTTCAGCCGTCATTTCATTAGTGAAGGATAAAGGGAAAAATGAATTTACAATCAATGAAGTGATTGAGTATATGAATAAGTTAAATACGAAATATAAAGAATCAACGATTAGAACGCACATCGCATCGAGATGTTGTGTAAATGCTCCGAGACATCATGTAACTGTACATAATGATTTTAGACGGATAGGCAAGGGGGTTTATGAATTGCATAATCTAGAGGAAAGTGAATTCTAATACGAGATTATACTTTTTATAAAAGAAGCTAAACAAAGTGGAGAAATGATGGTTGAGTAGATATCGTTATATATAAAAAACAAAGCCCCAGCACAAGGAAGGGCTTTGTTTTTATTGCCTAATTACTTTTTCTTGTTTCTTAAATCGTACATAAGAAATGGATTGAATTTTAATAAGTATCCATCCGAAGCCTTTCCAGGATAGGAGTAGTGTTAAAATGGCTGCGAAACATAGATATATTTCTAACCAATGGTTAGGTGAAATTTTAGCTAAGTAGTCATTCAAGTGATAATGTTGATAAATAAATAGGATAAAACGATGTAAGAAATAAACTTGTAGAGATCTTACTCCTATTACTGTATACCATGTTTTTTTGTTAGGCATGATTGCCATAACGGCTAAAGAGACAATCGTCGTCACAATCATTAAACCTAGACGGATAAAACCACCCATGACCGGCAGGCCGGCAACTACATATGCATTACGACCTGATAATAGAGGACGTAAGCTATAAATCAGATCAATATTGAAGTAGATAAAGGCTATCGTCAATAAGAGAATAATGCCACTTGTTATGCGAACAGATTTTTGTTGTAAAAAACCTGCAAGTTTTTGCGGATTTGTATAGTAACCCGCCATAAAGAAAGGTAGATAGACTATAATCCGAGAAGCGACTAAAAAATCACCTACTTCTTTATCATAGCCAACTAATAAGGCTAATACCGTAGTGCCAATGAGCACATACTTTGGTTTGAATTGATTTAAGAAGTAACCTATGCAAAGCCACGCTGCCATGGCAAACATAAACCATGATACGCCATCTTCAGAAAACATGGTTAAGTCATAGCTCTCACTTCCAAACCATACATGAAGCATAAGATACAGCACTATTTCCAATATAAAATAGAGCAATAAGAAAGTCAGTACTCGATCAATTCGAAATGGCGATTTATTAATAGTAGATTTACTAAATAAACCGGCTATAAAGATAAAGAGAGGCATATGAAAAATATATATAAAGAAAAATAGAACCTGCATATTACGAGAGATATCAGTATAGTAGTCAACGAAATGCCCGAGAACTACTAGAAAAATCAATAAAGCTTTTGAATTATCAAAAGTAAAAACTCGTTCTTTAGCAATCAATACGTAATTCCTCACTTTCATTTCAACTATCTATTATATAATTGATATAGTAGATAGTTTTTAAATTATGAAGCTAGTTTGCGCATTATTTCGTGTTGGTTCTAAAACTAATCTAAAATGCAAAATGGCGACCTGAAAAATAAAAGACCCATCTGTGAGAGTGGGACTTCTGAAAGAAAGTTAATGGTAAAAAGTATATTTAGCACAGTAACATTCTAAGCTTCTATCTAGGGAGGTTTCTCTCGTCCTCCTAAATTTGATATTATTCTTGAGGTCACTATGTTAAATCTTAATGGCTATAAAAGTATCTTACAAGGATAATCATAATACTTTAATGAAAAGAGCGAAATTTTACTATACTGCTTTGTTTCTATTGGAGTAGATTTGTTTGAATTCATATTAAAAAGTCCTTTTATTATGTTTTTTTTCTCCATTCAAACTATTAAAGTGAAGCCATAGTTTTTCAGTGGAAATAATATAAAAAGCCAACAAAATTGTTGGCTTTTCAAGGATATTAATCTTCGTCCTCATCATTTTGATTATCATCATCGTCTGCTTGGGAATCATCGTGATCTAATGATTGTTTTTCAAATTCTACTTCTTTGCCATTTAAAAATTCTACTTCGGCTTCCATATCATATGAACCTTCCAAGTGTAACTCTGTTTCAATAATTGATTGCATTTCTTCTTCTGTTAACTCCGTGGCTACTTCAAATTTCTTTACTAAAGCTTCAACCGTCGCTTTTGAAATGAATTTCTTACTTACTTTTATTTTGGCATGGCCTTTTTTATATTCATACTCAGCCTCGAAGTCATCATCATCAGTCTCAATTTCTAGTTCGAATTCACGAACTTTTTTTGAGTATTCTACGCCATGCTTGTCTACTTCAGCACCGTCTTTAATTTTATCGTGGTCAGAATCTGGATTGCTGGGATCAGTCCTAAGCTCTACTTCAGCTCTATTGCTTAATTTGTCATCATCCGCATCTTCCAACCCATCGTTTACATGATTTTTATCAGTGTCTGCAGATAAAGGGTTTAAGTGAAGTTGGTATTCCACTATATTTGGGAGACCATCCTTATCTTTGTCTTGTGAAGCGATATTTTTACCAGTTAGCTTATACTTCTTTTCCCATTTATCATCTATCTTATTTTTATTTTTGTCATGAGCCTGTGTTTTGTGCCCATGGCTTTTTTCTGAATGTCCTTTTGCATTTGCTACAGTCATTCCCTGTGACAGTAGCAATGTTGCTGCTAGTCCTACGCTCCATGCTTTCTTCATGTTTATCATATACATTCTCCTTTTATAGATAATTCGGTAACTGGCTGGCTTAGTGGAAACCACCTTAGCCCCTATAGCTTTGCGCAACTATATTTCTATAGTGTTGCCTTGTCGTTGTCTATCTTGAAAAGAAGAAACAGCAACAATTATCTATAAATATAATGAGTTTTTTGTATGTTGAATAGGTTAATAAGGCCTATTCTTAGAAATATTTTTTGAATATTAAAGAAGTTAGCTATTAAGGCATAGTAGAATTATTAATGCGTTTAATAAGGAGTACAATGAGATAAGCTTTAAAGAAGGAAAATATTAATAACTCAAAGCAGGTGGCGGGAATGAATAACAATTACATAAAACAACTGGTTGAATTATATAACCAACATAAGGATGAAGAATACGCGAACTGGTCACAAAATTATTTGCGCAATCAATTTCAATTTTTAGGGATTCGAACACCTATCCGCAGTAAGCTGACGAAACAATTTTTGAACGAATATGGTGTTCCCTCAAAAGAAAATCTCAAAGAGACTATTCTTACATTATGGGATCTTCCCGAGAGAGAGTATCAAAGGGCAGCGCTCGATATACTAGAGAAGGTAAAAAAGGAACTTACACCTGATGATATGCCGTGGCTGTGTACTTTGTTGGTGACGAAATCATGGTGGGATACGGTGGATGTACTTTCGCCGCATATAATGGGGTATTTGTTTACAGTTTATCCACAGTTGATTTCTTCGTATGCAGATGAGTGGATTTTAGACGACAATATATGGCTACAAAGATCAGCATTACTGTACCAGCTCCGTTATAAGAAACAAACAGATGAAGGACGCTTATTTCACTATATTCGCACAAGATCCGACAGCAATGAATTCTTTATTCAAAAAGCGATAGGGTGGGTCTTGAGAGAATATGGGAAGACGAACCCTGATGCAGTAAAGGAGTTCGTAGCAACAAATCAATTAAAACCTCTTAGTAAACGTGAGGCCTTGAAAAGACTCTTATAATAATGAACAGAACGTAAACTCAGCCTGTTTTAGGCTGAGTTTTTAATTTAATTTTTCATAAGAAAGTGGAATATAAAAAACCAAAAAAAATGTTGGCTTTTCAAGGATATTAATTTTCGTTCTTATCACTTTAATTATCGGTGCGTCAACTATGGAAATCATTGTGTTGGCTGCTACCTAAAAATATAAATACATTTAACATCTTTTTGAGGGTCTAAAAATTTAGCGATTCAACCCGATAAATTAAAATATGCTAATAAAATAGAGAGAGATAAATAGATAAGGAGTCTTGAGTATGAAGGGTTTTAAACACTTTTTAATGTTCACAATCACGTGCCTTTTTTTAAGTGGACTGCAAATGAATGTAGAAGCAAAAGGCAGTGATAGAATAACAAATAAGTTTGATCATACGATAAAAATACAAAGCAACTTAGAACAAAAAGTAAATAAAAGCAAGAAAGGCAAAATTAAAGTAATTGTTCAATTGGAAGAAAAATTCACACCAGAAGGACGAGTATCTAAGAGTCAAAAGGATAAGCAGGAAAGCAATATCCAGGAGACTCAAGATGCGGTTATTGAGGATTTAGATAACAAGGAACAAGATGTATCAGGCCATATTTCTAAATTTAAGACTATTCCTTATATGTCAATGGAAGTAGATGAAGAGGGTCTAAAAGCTTTAGCCGAGAACCCGGATGTTAAGAGTATTACGGAAGATGCGGTCATTTCAAAAAGTGATATAAAAACCAATTCAAACTTCCTAGAAGATAAACTAAGAGCAAAGGATATTTTTACAAACAGTTTAATGAATGCTGAGAGTGCTTGGTCAGCAGGATTTACCGGGAAAGGGAAGAGCGTTGCTATTCTTGATACAGGCGTAGATCGGAGTCATCCTTTTTTAAAAGGCAAAGTCGTCTATGAAGCATGCTTCAGTTCAAATCGAAATTGTGATGGGAAAACAGCAACAACAGGAGAGGGCGCAGCGAATGATACAGAGGGACATGGTACACACGTAGCTGGCATTGCAGCAGGGAATACGACGAACTTTTCAGGCGTTGCTAAAGAAGCGAATATTTTAGCAATAAAAGTACTGGCAGATAAGGATGGAGAAGGGAATTTTTCTGATTTATTAAATGGGCTGGAAAGAGTCTATCTATTAAGAAATCAGTATGATATTTCTGCTATTAATATGAGCTTAGGTGGTGGTAAATATTCTAGTACTTGTGATAGTTCATATACCAGCATAAAAAATATTGTAGACAATCTAAAAAGTGCAGGCATCGCGACAATTGCAGCCTCTGGCAACGATTCCTACAAAAGTGCCATTAGTGCACCTGCCTGTATCTCTTCTGTGGTGAGTGTAGGCTCCACAAATGACTATGACCAAGTATCTAGCTTTTCAAATAGTGTTAGTTTTCTAGATTTATTAGCACCAGGGGATCCGGTTTATTCCTCCTTGCCAGGAGGAGGATACGGGTATCTTTCTGGTACTTCAATGGCAACACCTCAAGTAACAGGAGGATTTGCACTTGTACGTCAAAAATACCCGAATTCCACTGTAGATCAAATTCTTTCTTATATGAAAGAAGACGGAGTGAGCGTTAAAGATAAGGCAAATAATATACCAACACCTAGATTGGACTTTTCTTGGATGCGAGCCATTGCGATAACTTTAGACAGAGTGCAAAAACCTATTTTAGAAGGAGAAATTATTGAATGGACAGATGTCCCAAATGCTTTCCAATATGAAGTTGAATTATATAAGGACAATACAATCATCTATACAACGCGGGTTGATGGAACAGTCCATGAAATAAATCTATCCTCTGAGATGGAGAGTCCAGGGAGCTATACAGTGACAGTCCGAGCGATAGGAGATGGTGCACATTATCAGGACGGACCTGTTTCAACGTATTCTGATACAAGTAAAATCATACCAACTTTAAAGCAAGTTAAAAAACCAATCTGGGATAGCAATACTATTCGATGGGATGAAGTGACAGATGCTTCCCAATATATGATAAAACTCTATAATGGAAAAACATTAATACAAACGCAGACAGTTCAAAATAATGTTCAGCAATATAATCTTGAAAAACAGATGGTAAAACCAGGATCGTATACAGTAACTGTTCAAGCAATAGGTGATTCAGTGAATTATAGAGACAGTATTGTTTCTAGTCCATCTGAAGTAAATAAAAAATTGACAACGCTAGCAAAACCACAAAAGCCCACTTGGAGTGGCGATAGCATTCATTGGAAAACTGTAGAACATACCAAAACGGTGGAGTTACGATTATATAGAGGGAAAACGCTAATCCTTTCTAAAAGGGTCGCAGCAGGAGACAGGAAGTATAACCTTTCTTCTAAAATGAAAAATTCAGGTGAATACACAGTAACAATCAAAGCTATCGGAGATAATAAAAGCTATAAATCTGGAGCAGCCTCCGTACATTCGGATAAAAAGATAACGTTAAAACAAGTTCCCAAGCCTACTTGGAAAGGTACTGTTATTCAATGGCAATCTGTAGCTAAAGCTTCAAAATATGAACTTAAATTATATCGTGGATCTAAACTAGTCTTTACAAAACATGTAACCGCAAGCAACCATAAGTATAGCTATGCTTCAAAAATGAAAGTCCGTGGAACTTACACAGTAACTGTTGAAGCGATAGGAAATCATAAAACATATAGGAACGGTCCTATTTCACATCGTTCAGTTGGAAAAAAGAGATAGATTGAAAGTACCAAGAGACCCAGTCTTGTAAAAGGCAGGGTTTTTGGTGGTTGAAAAAGTAAGGTGTACGCCCCTCCTTTTATTGCTATTCCTAGAGAACTTAAAACTGCGGGGATACCATTAAACTAGAGGGTATTCCTTAGATGAAGGTGTAGGAAAGTTAAATTATCTTTTCGGGAGAGGGTCCACTTTAAAAACAGACTTTTCTGTTGCTCATTGGAGTTTCCGCTTAGCAATACCCTTATCCCTATCTAACAGCTCTATCAATTAAAGTCCCCAAACACCGTTTTGGGACTTTTTTTAATGTTATAATATCGCTAGAATTCCAATTAGGAGGCTAAAATGAAAACTTTTGGTAAACGTAATTACGATTTAAATTATTGGAAAAGAACTGGTGCATATGCTGTTATTCAAAATGACCAACAACAATTCTTATGTGTAGAAGATTTGGATGGGAATTTATTTTTAGTTGGTGGAGGGATTGAAATAGATGAATCTCCTGAAATTGCATTATTAAGAGAGAGCATTGAGAAAACAGGACATGAAATTCGAATCGTTGAGCAGATAGGTAAAGCTGAAAGACATTGGGTTTCAGCAAAATATCCTCGCGACTCTCAACACAATATCGGAATATTATACACTTGTAAACTATTAGAAAAGATAGCTGAACCAGTTGAAAAAGAAAAAATGCGCTGGGTTGATTTCAATTATTTAGAAAAGCATCTTTTCCATGAACATCATTTATACTTATTAAAACAGTATTTAAATATTTCATAATTTCACCTTAAAGCCAAGAATAATAAAAAAGTAAACTTACGAAGAAATGAGTGCTCCAATGAATATAGAAAAAGTTAAATTAATGTATGACAAAATAAACGTGGATAATAATCTTATAGCAATAGTGGCGTGTGTGTTTTGGGCAATTGTTTTAGTGGCTATATTAGTTGAATTTGTAAAAACGAAAAAGACAGCCGCAACTATTGTAGGGAATGCAATTTTAATAGTAATTGTAATGGCGATTTTGATAATTCTAACAATGAATATTGTACAATCCAGAGATGCCATTACAGAGCCAGAGTGGAAAGTGAATTATTTAAAACCGTATTTACAAACTAAACCAGTTACTAAAATTGAATTAGATCATATTGAACAAGTTTTAAATAAGCCTAATCATTTAACGAATAGTGTTTTTGTTCAAGAAAAGAACGTCAAAAATTATTTTAAATTAACTTTTAAAAATAAAAAAAGTATTTATATATCAGCAAAAGTAAAAACGAGTAAGACAAATGAAAGCTATATGACCTTTAAAAAAATAAGTGCTGATATATCTCAGAAATATAATCTAAACACATACTTTGATCCGGTAATTTATGTTCAGAAGGGTTATATACCAGTTCATGAATAGGGGATATGACTGGGAATCAATTTAGCAATAAAAAAGAGCAGCATTAGCTGCTCTTTTTTATTGCTAACATACGTCTAGTAAAAGCTAAACAAAAAATAAAATGATATCTACCGTAATGAGCGAGTGTGAATTGTTCTGTTTACACAATGTGTTGTAAGGTAATAAAGAATTACAATAGGAAGGAATAAAGAGATGAAGGGAGTACGCAGATGAAAACTTTTTTGAGATCCATCTATTCGGTTATTTTATTTGGAGCAGGTGTCCTGCATTTCGTCCATGAACCAGGTTTCCGCAGAATTGTTCCGAAAATCCTCCCATTCCGTCGAGCTATTGTATTAGTGACAGGCGTGTTTGAGATTATTTTTTCTGTATTGCTTTGGGTGAAAAAAGGTCAAGCCATCACAAGTAAATTGCTAGCCTTCTTTATGGTGGCTGTTTTTCCGGCAAATGTGTATATGACAATGAAGAAAATATCATTCAAGCCAGATGAAAAAGCAAATCCTTTAATCCTATGGCTTCGACTGCCACTACAAATCCCCTTGATTATGGGAGCTCTAAAGCTTGGAAAAAGAGAAAATTAAAGTCGAGAAGAACACATCTGTTGAAGCGTATGTGATATTGTAGGCTTCAAACAAAACAAAAAAACCGTATTCAAGAGTTCACCTCTGAATACGATTTTTTTTATGGAAAATTAGTTAAGGCTAACTAATCAATCGTATATTACATTTTTTCCTTCTTCACTTAATTTTTTTAAAGATGTGATCATATGATTTATTTCTTCATCGGAATGCCTTTCCCATGAACCTAATTCAGCTACAATTTTCAGAGGAGATTTGGACCTATAAGAACGTGTAGGGTTTCCCGGGAATCTTTTGTCAGTTAAGTTCGGATCATTCTCAAAATCACCTAATGGTTCTACAATATAAATTCTCTCTTTTGAATTAGTTCTTGCTAATTCAGCACCCCATTTAGCGGCGTTTAATGTTGCAGTAAAATAGATATAGTTAGATTTTTTATCCTGATAATTGGATAAGTATAATGGTTCAAGCAGTTCTCCAATTTTCAGATTTGCTTTCGTACCGTGAAAGAAAGGCCCTGGATCTAAGGTATTCGTTTGGTTATTCATATAGTCACTCTCCTTATTTGTAGACTTTCGTATTACAGTATAAGGCAGGATCAGGGCGAAAAAACAGTCTATAAATAATATTTAGATTGGGTTATAATGTAAGTAGAGGCAAGGGGTTAATGATATTATTTTTAACCAAGCTGATTATTTCAATTTAGAATTATATAACAAACTTAGACAGAAACCTTATTCTTCTTGAAGAGTAAGATTTTTTTTATAGTGTAGAGGAGTTATTTTCTTTTCTATTCTTTCAATTATTAATACGTATGTAAAGTGAGAACCCAGTCTTTTAATAGGCTGGTTTTTTTATTAGACAAACCGTTCATTTGAAGGAGAACCCTTCTTACTTGGAGAAGAAACTACTACTGGATATAAATAAAAAACGGTCCTATAAAAGCAGATAATGACAGGTTTTATGGCCATGAAATTAGTATTCTTAATTCAAGGAGGTGCGATATGGAGTGGATTGATTCTTTACAGAGGGCAATAAACTTTATAGAAGAACATTTGTTAGAGGAAATGACAATCGACGATATAGCAAAGGAGGCACAAGCATCCGTTTTTCACTTTCAACGAACATTCAATATTTTAACTGATAGTACCGTTGGGGAGTATATAAGACGAAGACGGTTAACCTTAGCTGCGCAGGAACTCTCTAATACGAAAAACAAAGTTATTGATATTGCCTTTAAATATGGTTATGAAACTCCTGAATCGTTTACCAAAGCATTTCGTAGGCAGCACGGGATAACACCAAGAGAAGCGCGGTTTCATAAAGGGATGCTTAATTCTTATAACCGCCTGGTCATCCAGGTGAGTCTGAAAGGGGCAGAGCCGATGAAGTATAAAATTGTTGAAAGAGAAAGTTTTCAGGTAGTAGGGATAAAAAGAGAGTTTTCAACTGTGAATGATGAGAACCTTAAAGGGATACCTAAATTGTGGGATCAAGTGAATAAAGATGGAACGGACGATCTTTTATTTAGCTTGAACAATGGGAAAATAGAGGGAGTTCTTGGTGTATGTGCTGCTATAACGGAAAGCAAAAGTGATTTATTTGATTATTGGATAGCTACAGAATATGCTGGTACAACACCTGAAGGTTTGGAAACACTTGATATTCCCGCTTCTCGATGGGCAGTTTTTGAAGTCCACGGACCCATGCCAGATGCTATGCAAAGAGTGTGGAAGCAGATTTTTCAAGAGTGGTTTCCCTCAAATTCATATGAGCACGCGGGTACCCCAGAATTAGAAGTATATTCAGATGAGGACCCTTCAAGTGAGGATTTATATTCTGAGATATGGATTCCTTTGAAGCAAAAGGTGAATTAAAAACCAATTATTTAGATTAATAACCAGTCTTAATAGGCTGGTTTTTTATGTGTTTAAAGGATTTACGGCTTGCCCACAATGATGGCGGCTAAAGAAAAAAGGAGCAATCCTACTATCATCACAGTAGGTTGCTCCTTATAAATTATATAGTTTGCATTTGTCATAGAAGCTGGTTTTGCTAATTTGCAGCAACTTGGCGGCTTCTTGTTTGTTGCCTTTTGCTACAGCCAGTGCGCGTCGAATTGCCGACTTTTCAGCCTGAGCTACTGTATCTTTTAAGGGGCTTAAAGGAATAGTAGTCTGACCTTCAAATTGAGTGTCCTTTGGATCCTCTGCTACATCCTGTAAATATAAAGGCAGGTGAAACAGCTCAATGGTTTTCCCATCGAGTACATTGATGGCACGCTCTAAAACGTTCTCCAGTTCACGAATATTGCCAGGCCACATATGGCTTTGAAGCCTTTGGATGACTTCCGGTGAAAGAGATAGCTCCTCACGGTAAAATTTCTTCGCTAGCTTTTCTAATAAATGCAGACTAATTATCGGAATATCAGCTTTCCGTTTGTGTAGAGGGGGAATGTCGATCTTAATAACATTTAATCGGTAATATAAATCTTGTCGAAACTTTCCCTCTTGCACCATTTTTTCTAAATTCCGATGTGTAGCGGCGATGACCCGGACATCGATGGGGATGGATTGCTGGCTGCCGATGGGCTGTACTTCTTTTTCTTGCAGAACTCTTAGTAGCTTGCTTTGCATAGAAAGAGGCATGTCACCGATTTCATCCAGAAAAATTGTCCCTAGGTTTGCGTTTTGAAATTGTCCTTTTTTGCCGCCTTTTTTAGCTCCGGTAAAGGCGCCTTCCTCATAGCCGAATAGCTCAGATTCCAATAAATGATCGGGAATAGAGGCGCAATTAATGGGGACGAAAGGAAATGATGCACGAGGGCTGCCCGAGTGAATGGCATGCGCAAATAATTCCTTTCCTGTGCCCGATTCACCTAACAGCAAAACAGACGATTGGCTTCCAGCTACTCTTTCCGCCAGTTTTTTTGCAGCTATGAAATCTGTGCTACTCCCGATTAAATCATCAAAGGTGTATTTGCTTTTCAATTCTTTTTCAAACCGAGTTTTATAATAGGCGAGCTCATCGACCAGTGACTGAATCTTTCGCTGATATTTCTGCCATTCCTCTGGATTACTGAACATCACTGTGCCTAGGGCTCCAACCAATTCGCCATCTATAATTAGAGGGAAACGGTTCGCGATCATTTCGCTGCCATTAATCGATTGGACAGCAGCCAGTTCTGCACGGCCGGTCTCTGCCACGATATGCATACGAGTATTTTCGATCACATCTTCAATATGCCTGCCAATGGCCCAATCAACAGTGGTTCCAATGAAATCGCAATAAGCAGTATTAATATAGAGAATGATTCCTTGGCGATTAACTAAAACAATTCGCTCTGCTGCTAGATTGATAATCTTTTCAAGCCAGTTAAAGGGAATATTTTGAAATCCGTTCATCATGTGCCTCCCTTTTTAATATCTGATAACTCTATTATAGCAAAAAAATATTAAAATATTTAAAATTTAAAAAACTCCATAAAGTACTATTAAGTAATAAACCGCATGAAAGGGAGTACCTTCATGCGGTAATAGGTTCTCTTATTGAACAGTATAGCCACCATCAAGAACCACTGCTTGCCCGGTAACACCCTTTGCTTTATCGCTGGCTAAGAAGACAGCGTAATCCGCGATTTCTTCTACAGTGAGCAGTCTTTTTTGAGGAATGAATGGGAAGAGTACGTCTTCCATCACTTTATCCAGTTCGACACCGCGAGTTGCCGCTAGGTCTGAAAGTTGATTACGTACTAATGGTGTATCTACATAGCCGGGACATAGAGCATTCACAGTAATACCTTGCTCCGCTCCTTCTAACGCAGCTACTTTGGTTAATCCGATGACACCGTGCTTTGCACTATTGTAGGCAGCTTTTCCGGCAAAACCAATCAGTCCGTTGATGGAAGCCATATTAATGACTCTGCCAAAGCCTTGTTGTTTCATAATAGGAAATACATGCTTGATTCCCACAAACGGCGCTGTAAGCATGACATCGATCATTTGCTTGAATTTCGCTGTTGGAAAGTCTTCGATATTTGATACATGCTGCAGACCAGCATTATTAATTAAGATATCTATCCGTCCAAAGGCTTGATAGGTTGTTTCAATACTCTTTGCAAAAGCCTCTTCATCACTTACATCACATGGAGCGGCAATCGCCTCAAACCCTTGTTCTTTCAACTCGTTGACTACTCCGATTGTTGCTTCTTCCTTCAAATCAGAAATCGCTACTTTTGCACCTTCCTTGGCAAAAACTTTCGCAATTTCAAGGCCGATGCCGCTTGCTGCTCCCGTAATCAAAGCTGTTTTTCCTTCTAATAACATTCCCATTTTCGTTCCCTCCGTTTTTCTGTAGTTGTTATTATTGATGTATAAGAAGTTGTGGGCTCACGGTAAAAGAAGCTTCTGTTTTTTCTCGTACTTCTTCTAAGGAGGCGCCATCCACCAGTTCTATTAATACCATTCCACTTGAAGTGAATTCAAAAACAGCCAGATCCGTAATTAAACAGTGCACAACATTCTTACCTGTTAAAGGAAGGGTACATATTTGTTTTACTTTTGATTCGCCATGCTTATTGACGTGCTCCATAACCACGACTACTTTTTTTGCCCCATTCACAAGATCCATCGCGCCGCCCATTCCTTTTACCATCTTCCCTGGAATCATCCAGTTGGCGAGATCGCCAGTTTCAGAAACCTCCATACCGCCAAGGATAGCTAAATCAATATGACCACCGCGAATCATGGCAAATGATTCTGCGCTATCAAAAAAGGCAGCACCGGGCACAGCTGTTACAGTTTCCTTTCCTGCATTAATTAAATCTGGATCTACCTCAGCAGGAGTAGGGTAAGGACCGATTCCTAGCAGCCCGTTTTCTGATTGAAGCAACACGTTGATGGAAGGGGGAATTTCATTAGCAAGCAGAGTAGGTATGCCAATGCCTAAATTCACATTCATACCATCTTTTATTTCTAATACCGCACGTTGAATAATTTTTTGTCTTACGTCCATGAAAAAACTCCTTTCTCCACTTGTACTGTCTTACGTTCAATCCGTTTTTCATATCCGTCGCCTTGTAAGAGCCTTTGTACAAAAATGCTTGGTGTATGAATTTGATCCGGTTGAAGTTCACCTGGTTCTACAATTTCTTCGACTTCAGCTATCGTTACCTTTCCGGCCATAGCAGCCAGTGGATTGAAATTGCGTGCTGTTTTTCGGTATACCAAATTCCCGAGGGCGTCTGCTTTCCATGCCTTTACAAGAGCGAAATCAGCTGTAATGCCTCTTTCAAGGATATACGTCTTTCCGTCAAATTCTTTGTGTTCTTTACCTTCAGCAATTTTCGTGCCAACACCAGTTGCTGTATAGAAGCCAGGTATTCCAGCGCCACCCGCTCGGATACGTTCTGCTAATGTGCCCTGAGGAACAAGTTCTACCTCTAGCTCACCACTTAAAAATTGCTGTTCAAAGGTCTTGTTTTCTCCAACATAAGAGGAAATCATTTTCTTGATTTGTTTATTTGCTAATAATAGGCCAAGTCCCCAATCATCCACGCCACAATTATTACTGATAATGGTTAAGTCTTTTACACCTTTATCTCGAAGCGCAAGGATTGATTTTTCTGGAATGCCGGATAGGCCGAAGCCTCCTACAATAATGGTTGCACCATCTTGTATCTCCTGAATGGCTGATTCAAAGCTTTCATTGATTTTACTCATTTTAGAAGTCTCCCTTTCAAATAAAGGTTACTAGCATAATAGAAACTAGTAACCTTCCAAAAAGATTTATACAATGCCTGTTAAAGAATAAAGCGCAATGATAAAGAAAACGGCAATTGTTTTAATGATTGTTACAGCAAATATATCTTTGTAAGCTTGGCGATGCGTTAAACCTGTAACGGCAAGGAGAGTAATGACTGCACCATTGTGAGGCAGTGTATCCATGCCGCCAGATGCCATAGCGACAACGCGGTGCATCACTTCAGGCGGAATATTGGCCGCTTCAATCATCTGATTATATTTATCTGCCATGGCACTTAAAGCAATCCCCATGCCGCCAGATGCTGAGCCAGTGATACCTGCAAGTGTGGAGGTTGTTACCGCACCGTTTACTAGCGGATTTGTGAAGGTATGAGAAATTCCTCCGCTAATAGCTGAGAATCCTGGAAGAGCAGCTATAATTCCACCAAACCCATATTCTGCACCAGTGTTCATAGTTGCGAGTAAAGATCCGCTGATACTAGCGTTTAATCCTTCTTTAAAGTTTACTTTTACTCGATTCCAGTCATATAGAATGGTGGCAAAGATCCCAACAACAAGCGCCATCTCTACAGCCCAGATAGCCGCAACTGCTGACGTATCGACTACACCAAATGAATCTAGCCCGATTTTCGAAAAGTTGAAGCCGTTTGGATACCATTTCGGAATATAAGTGACGAAAATTTTATTCATTACGCCGACAAGAATCAGAGGTACAAAGGCAAAGATTTGACGGAGTACAGATTGATTTGCCGTAAACTTGATAGCAGGCTCTTCCTTCATCGCTTCAAGAGTAGCAGCCGTTTCTGTTTCGAAGCCATAATAGCCTTCTCCAGCTTTGGCTGCTTTTTTCCTGCGGGATTCTAAATAAAGCAATCCAAAAATTAATACAAATAGTCCGCCAAGAATTCCTAACGTAGGCGCAGCATAAATATCAGTTTTAAAGAAAGAAATCGGAATTACGTTTTGGATTTGCGGGGTACCAGGAATGGCATCCATCGTGAAAGAAAATGCTCCCAATGCGATGGTCCCCGGAATGAGGCGTTTCGGAATATTTGCTTCTCTAAACAGCTGTGCTGCAAATGGATAAACAGCAAAAACAACAACAAATAAGCTAACGCCGCTATATGTTAAAATAGCGCCTAATAAAACGATGGTAAGAATTGCTCTTTTGGCACCGATTAATTTAACAATCGTTTTGGCAATGGATTCTGCAAGGCCAGACATTTCCACAACCTTGCCGAAAATAGCTCCAAGTAAGAAGACAGGAAAATAAGATTTTATAAAACCGACCATTTTCTCCATGAAAACGCCAGAGAAGAAAGGTAATACATAGCTAGGCTCTGTTAATAAAACAGCAAAAAGTGCACAAATAGGCGCGAATAAAATAACTGAAAATCCACGGTAAGCAACAAACATTAATAAACCAAGCGCCAACAGTATGACAATTAAATCCATGAAAATCCCCCTTATTATTATTTGTAAGAAAGCGTTTGCAAAAAAATACATCCTCCTTTTTCAAAAAATCCCCTTCAGCTTAATTTAATTGCAAGAATCATGCCAAAAACATCTGTTTAAGCAAATCCCTTAATTACTGAGAATTCTACGGTGTAATTTGCAAATAAATTTTAAATTTCCGGATTATCGGATTTTTCATTTTCGAAGCGTTCCGTAAAAGTGGAATTTTCCGATATTACGGAATGATAACTGCTATTAGAAATAATGAAATTATTTCCAATTCAATACTTCAGACGGTTTAGCTTTTTTAGAAAGTGCTATAATAATGACGAAAAGTTAAATCATTTCTAAGGGAGGAATCGAAAATGGCAGATCGTTTTAAAGGAAAAACAGTTATTGTAACTGGTGGAGCAAGTGGTATCGGGGAAGCTACGGTAGTAGAGTTCGCGAAAGAAGGAGCGAATGTCGTGATTTCCGACATGTCTGATAAAGGACAAGCGCTTTCGGATAAATTAAACCAAGATGGATACCAAACCATGTTTATGAAAACAAACGTAACGGAAGAGGAAGAAGTACAACGTTTAGTTGAAGAGACTGTGAGTAAATATGGAAGCTTAGATGTCCTTTTTGCCAATGCAGGAATTGGTGCAGCAACGCTTGTTCATGAAATGAGCTATGCTGATTGGAAGAAGGTAATCGATGTCAATCTTAATGGGGTTTTCCTTTGCAATAAATACGCCCTTGCACAAATGCTAAAACAAGAAACAGGCGGCGCCATTGTTAATAATGATTCCATCCATGGATTTGTAGGGAAGCCAGGAGTCAGTGCATATGCAGCTTCAAAAGGCGGCGTAAAATTGCTTACACAAACGGCAACCTCTGAATATGCAGCAAAAGGCATTCGAATTAATAATGTAAACCCAGGTTATATCGATACTCCATTGCTTGCTGGCATGCCAGAAGAAGCAAAACAAGAATTGATTGAACTCCATCCAATCGGCCGTTTGGGCAGACCAGAAGAAGTAGCAAAAGCTGTTCTCTTCTTAGCAAGTGATGATGCATCCTTTATCTCAGGCGCAAGCTTGCTGGTTGATGGTGGATATACTGCAGTTTAATAATTTAAAGATAGCTTAAATCCCTTTTCTTCTGGAGAAGGGATTTTTTCTTTCATTACTGGTGGGGTATATTACTACCTCACTGTGATCATTTACAACCGCTGTTAGTACATTTATCACCGTTGTGACACCATTTACAACCGCTCACCGAAAGTTTAGTACCGAAACTTTACAATTTAAGGCCTAAATGTATGTCATTTATAAAATATCCACAAAAATTGGTGTGCTATTCACATTTCTCATTCACTGTTCTGTTTTAAAAAGTAAGAAGCGGGTAATCAAAGGTATTTGGTTCAGCTGAATGATATATTTTTTTTCGGGAAGAGTAAAGAATGCAGAATCACGATTCAGTATACTAGTGTATTGAAGGTATATTGTATATAATACATTTTATACTTAAAAAGATAATATCTATATTTCCCTTAAGATTAGGTAGAATTATGGATTAATAAAAGTAGGAAATCTGGTTTTGCATCAAAATAAGTATAGTTTGTTTGAGAGGGGAATAATCATGTCAGAAAATTATCAAGGTCTTGTCGAACGACAACGGGCTTTTTTCCGTACAGGAAAAACAAAGGATGTCGAGTTTCGTGTAGAGACATTAAATAAACTTGTAGACGCAATGAAGAAGTATGAAAATGAAATACTTGCAGCTTTGCGTAAGGACTTGAACAAGTCAGAAAAAGAGGGGTATCGTACTGAAATTGGATTCGTTTTACACGAAATCAAATATATCTTAGATAATGTGCATACTTGGGCTAAGCCGAAAGAAGCACAAACGCCAGAGGTTTTTGGTAATGCTTCGAGTATGCTGTACCCAGAGCCTTATGGTTTGGCTTTAATTATTGCGCCTTGGAACTATCCATTCCAATTAGCGGTTGCCCCATTAATCGGTGCGATTTGCGCCGGCAACTGTGCTGTGCTGAAACCATCAGAATTTACGCCTGCTACTTCAGGAGTGCTTGCAAAAATGGTGCAAGAAAATTTCCCTGAAGAATACATTGCGGTTGTAGAGGGCGAAGCAGAAACAAGTACAGCTCTATTAAAAGAAAAATTCGATTATATCTTCTTTACTGGAAGTACTGGTGTTGGGAAGATTATCATGACAGCAGCGGCAAAACATTTAACACCTGTCACACTGGAATTAGGCGGAAAGAGCCCATGTATTGTCCATGAAGATGCAGATCTCGATATTGCAGCTCAACGCATTACTAAAGGGAAATTCTCTAATGCCGGTCAAACCTGCGTAGCACCAGACTACTTGCTAATTCACAAGAGTGTGAAAGATGAATTCCTTGAGAAGATGAAAGGACAAATTAAGGAGATGTTTGGAGAAGATGTATCTAAAAATCCAGACTTCACACACATTATTAATGATCGACATTTCAACCGCCTGTCCGCTTTCCTAGACAATGGCATCCAAGTAGTAGGAGGCGATACAGAGGAAGACCGCCTATTTATCGCGCCTACTGTATTAGACGACATCAAGTGGGAAGATCCAGTTATGCAAGATGAAATTTTTGGACCTATTCTTCCGGTTATCGAGTACGATGATTTAACAGAAGTAATCCACAAAATTGTAGAGAGACCAAAACCTCTTGCACTGTACCTATTCACAGAAGACGAAGAAGTAGAAAACACTGTTCTAGGAAATATCTCATTTGGTGGCGGCTGTATCAATGACACGATCTCCCATTTAGCTACACCTTACCTGCCATTCGGGGGCGTAGGTGAGAGTGGTATGGGATCTTATCATGGACAAGGTAGCTTTGATACCTTTACACACTATAAATCCATTTTGAAGTTAATTCGAGCTAAATAATGGTTTTAAGAGCACTAACCTTTGGGTTGGTGCTTTTTTTCATTTTTTATAAATACTTGTCCTCTTTTTCGAAGTTTAGTCTATGTAGTGAATGAAAGGGAGGTGAGCAACATGGCAACGAAAACATTTGAAAAAGGTACACTTCGCATTAAATTCTCTACTGGCGTGAATACGCAAGGACAAATGATCGAAAAAACAAAAGCATTCCAAAATGTAGCGCGAGATGCACAAGTAGAAAACTTGGCAGCTGTAGGTACTGCACTTGCAAGTCTATTCGCGCACGAATGGATCGGCACAGGGATACTAATGCAAGAAAGCATTCAACAATAATATGAAAAGGAGGAGAATGAATGTCAAAAGTATTGCAGCTTCAATTCCAAACCTCGAAGGGAACAGACTATTCAATAAGTATTGACGCGCCAAAAGAAGGGCTATCATCCAAAGAGGTGTATGATGTGATGAACACCATCATTGAAAAAGGCGTGTTTGAAATAAAAGGCGAACGCTTAGCAGAAATAGATAGTGCCCGTTATGTTGAGCGGACTGTAACTGAATTAGAAGCATAAATAGCAGAGCTGTTCCATCTATATTGATAGATGGAACAGCTTTTTTCGAAGATAGGACTATCCATTTTAGAAATTTTAGAAATGTGTATACAATTGTTATTTCTCTTTGATATAATTTTATTATAGAAAGTATTTCCGTATTACGGAAACATTTGTATTTTTGTAAGCGTTCACAAAGGGGGAAATAATTTTGGACAAGTTTATGAATCTTATCGGGGGTATTACTGATTTTATATGGGGACTTCCGATGATGCTTTTGCTATTAGGTGGGGGACTGTATCTTACTTTTAAATTAGGTTTCTTTCAGTTTCGTTATATGCCTCATATTATCAGTCAAACCTTCGGGAAAATTCTTAGCAAAACTGATGCATCTGAGGGAACATTAACACCATTTCAAGCGGCTACATCTGCGTTAGCTTCAACTGTAGGTGCGGCAAATATTATTGGTGTGCCTGTAGCGATTGCATTCGGGGGACCAGGGGCAATCTTTTGGATGTGGGTTGTCTCATTAATAGGAATGGCTGCCAAATATTCAGAAGTCGTGCTAGGGGTAAAATATCGGGAGAAAAATGAAGAAGGGGAATGGGTTGGGGGACCCATGTATTATATTGAAAAAGGACTAGGATGGAAGCCGGTAGCATCATTCTTTGCTTTTGCTTTAATGCTTGAAATTGTGGCAAGCACAATGGTGCAATCCAATTCACTTTCCACAACCATTTCTGGTGCATTTCATATTTCGCCTATCATTACGGGCTTATTAGTTATGGTGTTAATTGGCATTATTGTTTTTGGTGGGATTTCAAGAATCGGTAAAATTACAGAGAAGTTTGTTCCTTTTATGGTGGGCATTTATATAATTGGATCTTTAATTGTAGTCTTTGCCAATGTATCTGCTATACCTTCAATATTCGCTTTAATTTTTGAACATGCTTTCACACCGATAGCTGCTGCAGGTGGATTTGGTGGAGCTGGTATTGCAGCTGCCATTCGATGGGGACTTGCAAGAGGAACCTACTCAAATGAAGCCGGAATGGGAACAGCACCTATTGCACATGCAACCGCTAAAACTGATCATCCTGCAAAACAAGGGTTCTGGGGTGTTTTTGAAGTAATCGTTGATACTATAATTATTTGTACAATGACGGCTATCGTTGTTCTTTGTACAGGGCAATGGGAGAAAGTTCCTTCTGAACAGGCTTCGAGCATGGTGACGATGGCGTGGGGACAAGTTTTCGGTGACCAGTTAGCTGGCATTATCATGAGCATTGCTCTCTTTTGTTTTGTGTTATCGACTGTGGTGGTTATCATCTATTACGGAGAGAAACAAGCGGAATATTTATTTGGTACATTCTTTTCAAAAGTAATGCGTTTTGTATATGTTGGAGCCATATTTGTTGGTGCAATTGGCGGATTAAAGTTTGTCTGGCAATTCCTCGATATTCTTTTAGCTCTTGTTATTTTGCCGAACATTATCGCCCTGTTATTCTTAGGCGGTGAGGTGAAAGAGATTACAAAAGATTACTTTACACGTATCTATAAAAAGAAAAACTACATGGAGGAAGTCCAGCTTTCACAGCCAGAACAGTCATTAGAAAAGGCGGAATAGTCGTTAAAGTCTGTCGATTGTTGTTTTCCTATTCAGGGAAATAGTATAATAGATTCAATAACTATTTTTTAAGAATAGGAGAATACCATGATTCAATCGATTGACCGTGCCATGTCAATTATTCATATTTTAAGATCAGATCCGCATCGAAATGAATGGTCCATTTCTGAGCTATCAAAACGCACAGAGTTGCCGATCAGTACAATGCATCGTTTATTAAACTCCTTAATTGATCATGGTCTTGTTATACAAAATCCTAACACAAAGCATTATAAAATAGGCCTTCTTTGGATGGAAGTTGGTTTACAAGTGCTTGAAAGTATTGATTATAGAAATGTAGCTCGTCCGATCATGGAAGACCTGGCACTGGACGTAAAAGAAAGTATTTACTTAAACATTCAAGATGGGAATTTCGGGATGACAATTGAAATAGTGGACAGTCCCTTAAAGGTTCGAATCGCTGAAACTTTGGGTATTCGCAGTCCATTGAATGTCGGGGCACCCAACAAGGCCATCTTGTCCTTTTTGAAGGAAGAAGAAAGAGCAGATATTATAAAAAAGCTAGGTTTGACAGATGAAGAAACCATTCAATTAAAGGAAACGATAGAAGAAGTACGCCGGAATAGGTATGCGATGAGTAATTCGGAGCGTACGGAAGGCACTATATCTATTGCAGCGCCCATTTTTGGATACGGCAATAAGGTTTTAGCTGCAGTAAGCATTAATGGTCCTGATTTTCGAATAACAGAGGAGAGTATTCCGCAGCTGGTAGAAAAAGTAAAAGTGGCTGCGGAGCAAATCTCAAATCGAATAGGAAGATTTTATTGATGGGAATCCCTTGAGTTAATCAAGGGATTTTTTAGTGAAAAAAATAATGACAAACTTATTTGAATATTATATATTATGAATATAAATAAAAATAGAAAGCGTTTCCATAATACAGAAAACATTGGAGGGATGGGTATGTATCAACAATTACAAGAAATGACTTTGCCTCAACAAGTTGAATTTTTAACAAGACAGCTTGTCGGGATAGATAGCGTGAACGGAACAGCTGGAGAGGGAGCTATTGCTGATTCTCTCAAGGAGATTCTTCAAAGTTTTCCTTACTTCATTCAAAACCCTAATCAAGTTTGGGAGAAAAGAGTCCCGAACGATCCTTATCGTAAAAATATTTTTGCCTTGGTAAAAGGGAAGGGAAGCCCTACGAATACAGTTATTTTCCATTCGCATATTGATACAGTGGGCATTGAGGATTTTGGACATTTGAAACAGGATGCCTTTAACCCTGACCAAATCGAACAGTTTTTCAAAACATATGAACTGGATAAAGATGTCCAAATGGATGCAAATTCTGGCGATTGGATGTTTGGAAGAGGATCTGTCGATATGAAGAGTGGAGCTGCTGTCCATTTAGCCAATGTTCTTTATTTTTCTGAACATGCTGAAGAATTGGACGGGAACATTCTTCTTATGTTCAATCCTGATGAGGAATCCCAGCATAAAGGAATCATCTCAGCTATTCCAGAGTTGAAGCGTTTAAAAGAAGAGCATGGTCTGGAATTTATCTCAGCCATTAATGATGATTTCATCACGCCTCTCTATGAAAATGATCCGCACCGCTATATTTATACGGGTGCTGCTGGCAAAACTCTTCCGAGCTTTTATATTTACGGACGCGAGGCACATGTAGGAGATACGCTATCAGGTGTGGATCCCAACTTTGTAGCGGCAGAACTGACACGCCGAATCCATAATAATCTGGAGCTGGCTGAAAATATTGAAGGGGAAATGACACTTCCCCCAACATGTTTACAACAAAGAGATACAAAGAAGTTTTATTCAGTACAGACTGCAACAAGCAGCTATTTATATTTTAACTACTTCTTATTTGAGCTTTCTGCAAAAGAAGTGATGGATAAGTTGATTGCGATTGCTACAAGTGCATGCGTAGACGTAGAGAATCATCTATCTAAGCAATATGAAGAATTCTTGAAACGAACTGGATTGCCTGGTAAAAAGCTGTCGTGGCATTTAGAAGTGACGAGCTTAGCTGACTTTATGAACGAATTAGTGGCACAAGGCATTCCTGCCCATGAAGTGGCCAAAAAAGTGCAGCGAGAAGACAAAGAGATGGAAGCAAGGGAGCTGTGCTTTAAAATCGTTGAGGAATTGCAGAACTGGGATCCGTATAAAAAGCCAAGAGTCATCATATTCTTTGCGCCGCCTTATTTGCCTCACAACTATTTGAACCAATCCAATGAACGGGACGCAGAGATTCTAAAATCGGTAAAAGAAACGTTAGTAGAAATGGAACAATTGACGGGCGAAACATTTGCCTTAAAAAAATTCTTCCCGTATTTAGCAGATGGCAGTTTCCTATCCTTGCATGAAAGTGATGAGGAGCTTAGCTCATTAATCAATAATTTCCCTGAATGGGATTCTATTTATCCTGTACCAGTTAACGAAATTCGTGGATTGAATATACCGTCTATTAACGTTGGCGTGTATGGAAAAGACGGACATAAATGGACGGAGCGAGTGTATAAACCATATACATTCCATGTGCTACCGACAGTGATACGCACTATGGCAATGAATTTATTAAAAAAAAAATTATCAGCGCCTGATCTGTCAGAAAGACTGCATGAGGAGCCAATCGGAATCTGATAGAATTTAGCTTAAATCAAATAAAGTGCAGGCTCCGGGTTAATAAAGAGTCTGCACTTAATAGTTCATTTAATTTATACTGTTAAAATCAAGGCCCACTCCTAGTTTTTTTAAGAAGATGAGGAGTCTTGGTAACTTGGTAAGATTTCCCGGTTTTCTTCTAATAGTTTCCTATTTTGAGCTATAGTTTCTTCTATAGTCACTGAAACTTTATTCTCGCTCGGTGTTTCATTAATTTGTTCTTCATTCGGATTAAGATTTGATGACTTATATATTTCGATATCCATTTTATCTTCTCCCCAACATTAGCTTACTTATATACTAGTATAAACACTTTTAGAAAAGTTTCATGTTAAATTTAGGTAACTAATGTTACGATTTAAAGTTGCGTGAGGACAAGATAGGAAGTGAAAAATTGTTTTCTATTAAATGACCACTATAAACAGAGTTATTAAAAGTAGTTCTACATAATTTAAAGAATTTATTAGAATAAATTTACCTCTCAAATCCTTCAAAGTACTAAAATTTTTAGCAACCAAATAACGATCCATGGCTTAAAACTCCCAATTCATGTAAAGTGACTGTATTTGCTCAATATTTTGCCGATATAATAAATAAGATATGGATTGGATTAGGAGGCTTTGAGGTGAAAATACAGTTAGATCATAAAGTGAATCTGATGCACGCAAATGTAACGATGATGAAAAATCAAGAGATGCCACAGCAAAAACAGGAGCAACCAAAAGATTCTATTTCAATTGGTGTACAGGCTCGTCAATTGTTTGGTAGCCATAACAAAAAAAGCTCCCTTATTGAGAGCTTAATGAAACAACGTGAAAATATTTTAGAGCAGAAAAACAAGCTAACTGAACGAGCACTTGATAAAGGAAATGATCTATCTAGTTTGAAAGAACAAATGAAAGCCTTAGAAAAGCAAATCTCTGATATTGATGCACAAATTGCTCAAGAGCAAAAAGGGAAGCTGGAAAATAAAACTGCAGAGTCTAAAGAGTCAGCACCCAAAACCACAGAGGAGTCTATTTTTTCTAAAGCAGACTCATTAGAGCAAACTAAAACACTGTCACGAATGGGACGTACGCTTTCTCGTGAAAAGGTTTCTCTAGAAAGTGAAATGAAGATTGATGCAAAACGCGGTGTGCATAGTGAGTTTAAATTTAATCGACTAGAAAAATTGAAGGAACAAATGACCAATGTTCAAGGATCTCTTGCAGAGAGTGTTAAACAAACTACTGCTACAAGCGAAAATGTTACCAATACCGAAACTGAAAATGAGGATGAATTAAACGTACAGGAGCAGATCAGTCTAAATGCTGCTGATTAGGTTAGAGCTTCCTTATAAAAAATAACTGTCTTATCTATTTGGTAAGGCAGTTTTTTTATTTTTCTTAACGAATAGATAATGAAAAAACCCAATTGTTACTGAGGTCTTAGAGACCGAATAAGTACAATTGGGCAACTATATCTAATCAAATTTAGCTTGAAAACAAATAGGATCTTTTACTTCAGTTGATCATTCAACACACTATCTTCTAAAACAGAAAATTTATCTCCGTATACTTTTGTTAAATGGCTTTCTCCCCATAAACACAGTGAATTGAGGATGCCCTCTAAGCTTTGGCCATATTCACTGAGTTCGTATTCTACCTTTGGTGGCACCTGGTTGTAGACGATTCGGTTGATTACACCATCCTCTTCTAGTTCACGAAGCTGTTGGGTAAGCATCTTTTGTGTGATGTTTGGCATGAGCCGCTTTAATTCGCTTGTGCGTTTTTTGCCGTGAGTTAGATGGCAAAGAATCACACATTTCCACTTGCCGCCAATGACTTCTAATGTGGCTTCCACAGATATATTATATTTCTTCTTTTGCATCTTTTATTTCTCCTCCTTATAGGTACTAAAAGGTTCCTATGATACTTTTATGTTTCTATAGAACTTTAAAGTGCGTACTTTTCTTTGTGATTGATATATACCATAATAACATTTGCCAGCCAATTGATACTATACTTTCTTTCGTAAATTTTCCCCGAAAAGAAAGTTTCTATTTATATAAAAAATGAAGGAGGAGATATTATGGCTTTAGGCAAAAAACAAAGTACGTTAGCTTTGCTTGCTTTAGCAGTGAGTGCTTTTGCGATTGGAACAACTGAATTCATTAGTGTAGGGTTATTGCCCCTTATTGCAAATGATTTAAGTATTCCGGTTACGACAGCAGGCTTAACGGTATCTTTATATGCCTTAGGGGCAACATTTGGTGCTCCTATATTAACATCTTTGACATCAGGAATGTCAAAGAAGACATTATTGCTTTGGATTATGGTTGTCTTTATTATCGGGAATACACTTGCAGCTAGCTCTACAACGATTGGGTTATTGCTAGTAGCACGCGTTATCGCTGCATTTTCACATGGGGTATTTATGTCAATCGGTTCGACTATTGCAGCCGATTTAGTACCAGAAAATAAAAGAGCTAGCGCGATTTCAATTATGTTTACCGGACTTACGGTAGCTACAGTAACGGGTGTACCATTTGGAACCTTTATTGGACAGCAGCTTGGATGGAGAGCAGCCTTTATTACCATTGTCATTATAGGGGTTATTGCTTTTATCGCAAATAGCATCCTGGTTCCTTCTGGTTTGAGAAAAGGAGTTAAAACAAGTTTTAGCGACCAGCTTAAACTTGTAACAAACGGACGACTATTGCTTGTATTCATCATTACAGCTCTTGGATATGGCGGAACATTTGTGGTATTTACTTTCTTATCACCATTGCTTCAGGATATTACTGGTTTTAAAGAAGGAACAGTAGCTGTTATTTTGTTAGTTTACGGTATTGCGATTGCGATTGGTAACATGGTTGGTGGAAAGCTATCGAATAAAAACCCAATTCGCGCACTGTTCTATATGTTTATTATACAAGCCATCATCCTATTTGTTTTGAATTTTACAGCACCATATAAAGTAGCTGGATTAATCACAATTATTTTGATGGGGCTATTAGCCTTTATGAATGTGCCGGGATTGCAAGTATATGTTGTTATGCTGGCAGAGCGTTTTGTTCCTAGTGCAGTGGATGTTGCTTCTGCAATAAATATTGCTGCATTTAATGCTGGGATTGCATTAGGCTCATATGTAGGAGGCCTTGTGACAGACTCAATAGGACTTATCCATACACCATGGATTGGTGCCATTATGGTTGTCGTGGCTGCAGTATTAACAGGTATTAGTAAATCATTGGAACGAAAAGATCAAGCAAGTAAAATATAATCAAATTGTGGAGGTTTTACAGATGACAGCAAAAAATTTACAGGATACAACTACTTTGAATAATGGTGTGAAAATGCCTTGGCTAGGACTAGGCGTCTTTAAAGTGGAGGAAGGCCCAGAATTAGTGAATGCCGTAAAAACAGCTATCAAACATGGCTACCGCAGTATTGATACTGCAGCGATTTATGGAAACGAAGAAGGTGTGGGCAACGGGATTCAAGAAGGGCTAAAAGAAGCAGGCATTTCAAGAGAAGACCTATTTGTCACATCAAAGGTGTGGAATGAGGATTTAGGGTATGAATCAACTCTTGCTGCTTATGAAACAAGCTTGAAAAAACTAGGCTTAGACTATTTAGACCTATACTTGATTCATTGGCCAGTGGAAGGGAAATATAAAGATGCATGGAGAGCGTTAGAAACTCTATATAAAGAAGGACGCGTAAAAGCTATCGGCGTAAGTAATTTCCAAGTTCATCATTTAGAAGATTTAATGAAGGATGCAGAAATCAAACCGGTAATCAACCAAGTAGAGCTACACCCACGATTAACTCAAAAAGAGTTGAAAGCATTCTGCCAAGACAATAACATTCAGCTTGAAGCATGGTCACCATTAATGCAAGGTCAGCTGTTAGATAATGAAGTATTAAAAGAAATTGCAGCGAAACATAATAAATCTGTTGCCCAAGTCATCGTGCGTTGGGACTTGCAAAATGGTGTAATGACCATTCCAAAATCAACAAAAGAACATCGAATTGTTGAAAATGTAGACTTGTTCGATTTCGAATTAACACAAGAAGAATTAGAAGTAATCGATGGATTAAACCAAAACCATCGTGTAGGTCCAGACCCAGATAACTTTGATTTTTAATGAATAGACGGACTCAGAGTGCAGAGAAAGATAATTCTTTCTCTGTGCTTTTTTAATTCTAGAAGCTTATCACATTTGTCTTAGTAAAGTAATGTGATCCCTATAGCATTCAAGCAATATATTTCGTATAAATGCTATAATCGAAGAAAAATAACAAAGGGTGAATGGGCATGTGGACGGAAACTTTAAACATTCAAGGTCCGTATAATTTTGACTTGATATTGAGTAGGCTAGCATTAGATCCACTTCATGAGGTTAATCTCTTGGAACGAAGAATAAAAGTGCCACTTCGGTTGCAAGGGGAGCCCATGGTGGTATTAGTTCAAGGGATTGGTACGGTGGATGAACCGGCATTTAGTATTCAGGGGGAAAAAGAAGAATTTAGAGAGGAAGCAGTTCGCCACGTGAGAAGGATTTTCCGTTGGAATGAATCTTTACACGAAATTGCTACACATTTTGCAGGCACTGACCTTCGTGATCTTTTTGAAGAGCATCGGGGAACGGCAATTGTGCTTGATTTTGATTATTTTAACTGCTTGGTTAAATGTATTATTCATCAGCAACTAAATCTTGCCTTTGCCCATACATTGACGGAACGGTTTGTACACACATTCGGCATTCAACTAGACGGCGTATGGTTTTATCCAACGCCAGAAGAAGTGGCGCTACTGACTGTAGAAGAACTGAGGGCACTCCAATTTAGTACGAGGAAAGCAGAATATGTTATTGGTCTTGCTAAAACAATTGCAGAGGGGCATTTAGATTTAGAGGCGCTTGCTCAACAGTCTGATGAAGAAATCATGAATACTCTTATAAAAATCCGAGGAATCGGCAGATGGACAGCTGAAAACTTTCTTTTGTTCGGCGTTGGTCGTCCTAATCATTTTCCTAAAGCTGATATCGGTATCCAGAACGCTATCAAAAAATGGTACAACCTCCCACAGAAGCCGACAATGGATGAGATGGAAAAGTATAGCAAGCCATGGTCTCCTTATTTAAGCTATGCCTCCCTGTATTTATGGCGGAGTATTGAGACATAATTTTAATTTTAGATTGCATTAGCAAACCACCTTGGATAAAGGTGGTTTTAGGTTTATATATATTATTTTAATGAACTAATAAAATGATTTTAGATAAACTTCTATAAATTAGTGAGTGAATATATTGTAGATACTGAAAGTAGGGAAAGTAAAAATGGAAGAGAACGTATTTGAACAAATGGCGAAAAGGTACGACACAGAAGATAGGATGCAATTAGCTAAGGTGATTTCAAAGCAAGTAAGGAAGGAATTGCAAGATTGCTCATCTCAATCCTTAGTAGATTACGGAAGTGGAACGGGACTGGTCAGTCTGGAGATAGCTGATTTGGTTGACTCTGTTTTATTGATTGATTCATCAAAGCAAATGCTAGAAGTAGCTAAAGCAAAAATTAATCAAAAGAGAATTACAAATGCCAAGGTACTTTATTCGGATTTTACAGTGGAAACACCAGCGTTGAAAACCGACATTGTTTTCATGTCTTTAGTGCTCCTTCATGTGCCAGATACGAAAAAAATACTGCAAGAGTTGTTCAGTATATTAAATCCTGGCGGCAAACTAATCATTGTCGACTTTGATAAAAATGAGAAAGTCTACCATCCGAAAGTTCATAACGGTTTCGCTCATGAAGAACTAAAGACCACTCTAGCTGAAGCAGGATTTACATCAATAGAAATGAAGACATTCTATCATGGAGAACGAATTTTTATGAACCAAGATGCGTCAATGTTTATAGCAAGCTGCCTAAAATGATCCCGCTCTTTAATTTAATCACAAGAAGTATCAAAATGATGAAATAAAGTCCTCCTATAATGGAATAGAGGAGTGAGATAGATGAATAAACAGATACAACATATGATTGATTGGATTGAAGCTACGTTAAAAAATGATTTTTCACTAGATGAGCTTTCTAACTATATGGGCTATTCACCTTATTACTGTTCCTTTAAATTTCATCAGGCAACGGGTATAACTATTAGACGATATGTTCTTCTTAGAAAGCTATATTTATCTACCGATGATTTGAAAAATAATAGGAGAATAATTGATGTCGCTGTTGATTATGGTTATTCTTCGCAAGAAGCAGATAGTAGAGCGTTTAAAAGTGTTTTTGGTCTAAATCCAAGAGAGTTTCCGCTTAATGAGATGCCTGTTCAATCATTTATTAAACTTACTCTAGAAAAAGAAGGGGAGTGGGAAATGATTATTTCAACAAAAGAGGTTGAAAAATTAAAAAGGCAGTCAAGCAAGCTATTTGATAGAGATGTACTAAATGTATTAAACGGTCAATTTATGTATGAACAATTTAAAGAGAATAAACTAATGGGTGATTCTGATTACGTTCCATTTAATGAAGCCATGTGCGTAAATGCAGCAACTAGCCAAGTGTTCGATGAAGAGTTTGTGAAAACTCGTGCTCAGGGACACAATGATTCAGTAGAAAATTATTTTAAAAAAGTAATCGAGCCATTAGATAACCTGTTTACTAAACAGTATAAATGTATTGTTTTATGGTTTGGAGAAGATATGTTTTGTCAGATGAACCTACTTACAATGCTGACTTATCTGGAGCAGTCCAACTATAAGGGAGAGATATTCTTATATAGTTTTAGAGAAGATGAGTTTAAAGTGAATGTAACTGAACTTAAATTGGGTACTTATTCTTCTATTTATAAAGAAGTGCTAGTAAAACATCAAAGACCAACGAATGACGTGTTTCCAGTAATGTATCAGGCCATAGAAATTTATTTAGATATGCTTAAAGAAGACAATGCTGTAGTGAAATATATAGCAAAAAATAAAGATGTACCTACCATGGAATTAGTGAATAGATTGTTTACTCGTTTCCCAACCATAGGGTATGGAGATACACAATATATAGAGCTCATTCATAAAAATAGATAATCATATCACCCGTATTTTAGTAAGCCTAATCTCTATTTATATAATAGAGAATTAGGCTTTTTATTTTAAAATTATTTTATTGAAAAGAATTCAGAAGCTTTTAAAGTTGAGGAAACCACCTCTCTATTAACGCTGATATTTTAAGGTTTTTTAACTAGTTTTCCCAATTTACCAAACTAGCAAGCTGTGATAAGATTTAGAAAATTACAAAAAATAAATCTTAGGAGGAATAATCTATGAAAAAAGGTACATCTATCGCTCTTGCTCTTAGCTTAACTGTTGGTGCCGTACTACCGTTTTCGTCAACTGCCCATGCTACAAATTCTCAAAATGTGTTAGCAGCAAAGATTAAAGAATCAGGTAATGAGAAAAACGTAACCAAGAAAAAAGGACAAGCTGTTCCTACCTTCATTCATGGGAAACTTTCTAACAAGCCGCATAAAGACAAAGAAGCGGTTAAACAATTCCTTAAAGATAATAAAGAGACCTATCCATTTGATGTAGAGAAAGATTTAACATTATTGGATGTAACGAAGGATGAAATCGGAAGTAAACACTTTGACTTTGTACAATCTGTTCAAGGTATTCCGGTTGATGGTTCTGCACTAAAAGTTCACACAGATGAGAAGGGCTATGTAACTGCTGTCAATGGTGACGTATTTGTTGAAGCGGGAGATTACTTTAAAGGTAAGGGTAAACTGAAAACAAACCTTACGAAAAAAGAAGCAATCAACAATGCTTGGAAATCTATCGATCTGACAAAAGATGAAACACTAGTTGACTTTGAAGTTGGACCAAAAGGAGAAAAACAAAGTGGCACCAACGAGGAAGGAAAACAGGTGATTTATAAAAAAGGAGATAATTTCTATAATGCATACAAAGTTAATCTCCAATTTATTAATCCTTATCCAGCGAACTGGGTTGTTTATGTAGACGCGGAAACTGGTAGTGTCATCGATTCCTATAATGCAGTAACAGAAGGGACAGGCGTAGGAGTTCTTGGAGATACGAAGAAATTGAATACCTATTATTCAAGCGGCACTTACTATTTATATGATACAACTAAGGCAATGACAGGCGTGATTGAAACTAGAACTGCTAAAAACTTATCCAGCTTACCAGGAAGCTACTCTGTCGATCCTGATGACAACTTTAATGCTACAAATCAACGTGCCGATGTAGATGCACACTACTATGCAGGCGTTGTTTACGATTATTATAAAAATACTTTCAACCGTAATAGTTTTGATAATAAAGGCGCAACGATAACTTCTACTGTACACTATGGAAGAAATTATAATAATGCTTTCTGGAACGGTTCACAAATGGTATATGGTGATGGAGATGGAACTACCTTTACATCATTATCAGGATCTCTTGATGTTGTAGGACATGAGATTACCCATGCCGTGACAGAAAGAACCGCCGGTTTAGAGTATCAAGGACAATCAGGTGCACTTAACGAATCAATTTCTGATACCTTTGCGATGTTTATGGATAAAAAGAATTTCTTAATAGGTGAAGATGTGTACACACCTAAAATTGCAGGTGATGCATTAAGAAGTTTGTCCAATCCAACTCAATATGGCCAGCCGGATAATATGAGCGGCTATGTCAACACTACATCAGATAATGGCGGTGTCCACACAAACAGTGGTATTCCAAACAAAGCAGCTTATAATACAATCCAAAGCATTGGATACGATGCAGCTCAAAAAATCTACTATCGCGCGCTAACCGTTTATCTTTCACCAAAAAGTAATTTTAGCGCAGCACGTGCAGCTATGTTAGCATCAGCAGCTGATTTATACGGCACAGGAAGCACACAGTACAATGGAGTGGCATCCGCGTGGACAAAAGTTGGCGTCAACTAGGAATATTAATAATTAATTCATAGTATACCGGTTTGTTTTAGGCCCTCCAACCTATTGTTCTAATTTATTGGAATAATTAAACTATTGATATAGGGAAGTGGGAGGAGGGAATAAGACAAATTGATCGGTGAAAAAATCCGCTACTTTCGAAAACTGAAAAATATTACGCAAAAAGATCTAGCAGATGGAATATGTGCAATTTCCTATCTTTCAAAAATCGAAAATGGTGTAGCCACGGCGAGTGAGGAAGTCATCAACATGTTATGTGAAAGGCTGGGACTTGACTCGGAGGAAGCAGTGAATAATTTTGATGGGGGATTATTGAAAAACTTTACCCAGTTTAAATGGAATGTAAAAAACAGAAACTTCTCAGAAGCTGAAAAGCTCGCTGAGGAATTAAAGGATGTAATCCAAGGAACTCAATCTCAGGAGATTCTTATTCAATATGATGTTTACTTATTTGGATTATATGTTTTTACAGGACAAATCGAACAATCTACCATTCAATATCAAAAAATCCATCAAACATCGATTGATTTGCTTTCCCAGTGGCCGCAAACTGTTTTTGATTATTATTACTACTTAAGTTTGTATTTATGTGCAAAAGAGGAATTTACTAAAGCCATGAAATGCAATGAAAAGTTAATAGGCTTAATGAAGCTTATAGACATTGCAGAGGTTGAAAAAGGAATAATCTACTATAACCAAGCATGGCTATATACACATCATCGATTGTATTTTCAATCCATTCAGGTTGCTAGAAGTGCTATCGAATCCTTTGAAGCGGAATTTGATATTGAAAATTTGCTTGATTCATTAATTTTAATAGGTGTTAATCAACGTCGGATTCAAAATCATTATGAATCTGAAAAGTTTTTAAAAAGAGCTTTGCAGCTTTCTGAGAAATTACAAAAAACGCATACAATTGCTATCACGCAACATAATCTAGGTTATCTTTATTCAGATATGGGTCGTTCTCTAGAAGCCATTAATCATCTTCAATCTGCCTTTCAGTCTGCGCAATTATCGGGTAATGAATTATTATGTTTAATTTATTTGCTGTCGAAAGAATATATGAAACTGGGACGGTTTAAAGAAGCAATGGAATGGTGTGATAAGGGACTGTCTTTATTAGATACTTTTCCTTATAGAGAATACCATTTTCACTTTCATCTTCAATATATGGAGATTAGAAATCTGGAAAATGAGCAATATGAAGAAACACTTCGGGAGGCGATCGATTTCTTTGAAAAAGTACAATTAAACCAGTACGTTGTGGAATATGCGGAAAAGCTAGCAAACTACTACTTTCATCACACTAAGTATAAAAAAGCGAGTGAGCTTTATCGTTTAGCAAATAAAGCTCGCCACAATTAGGAGGAAAACAAAATGAAAAGAAAACAATTATTAGTATTCACATTGATTTTAACAGGTGCTTTAAGTCTATATGTAGGTCTTGATTATCCTGATCATGATATTATCCCACCTATAAAGATGTTTTAGTATGTTGATTGAAAATTTATCTGAACAAAATACCCCCCTTTAAAATAGAATAAGAGTGGTTCCTCCTACAAAAAGGGGAACCACTCTTTTTATTTTAACTCAATTAAAAGACACATAATAAGCAATGCTTATAAAAGTCGGGTAGGTGAAAACTGAAATAAGCGTTATGATGTATTCTCTTCTATTTTTATCATATTTCCATTCAATAAAAGCTCGAATTAAAACAAAAGAAATTAATAAGATCATGGCGAGTGGGAATTTATAGTTACTAAAAACTAAAACAAATAGGATAATTAAAATCATGGAGATTTCAATTTTTTTGTGTGTAGAATTGACAAAGCGATAATCCTTATCTTTTGGGATTTTTAAGCTTTTTCTTAGTAGTAAATCTAAAGCCCAAACAATAATGCAAAAGAAGGAAAAAATAACTATAAATTTTAGCAATAAAATACACTCCAACCTTTTTATACTTATTGATTTTTGAATATTCAATAATATAAGAGGATTCTACAAATTTATTATAGGTATTAGTGAAAATTTAAATGCATAGAGGAAAAAAGTTAGGAAGGTTTACCGCTGTTCTTAGATGATTTCCACCGTTCCTGAGCGTTTTACTACCGTTCTCTCTCCATTTACAACCGCCTATCATAAGTTTACTCCCGAAAGAAAGCAATTTAAGTCCTAAGCTACCCCCATGTTTCGCGACCTAGGATTCAGAGGGGAAGAAGTTGTGCTATAGACTTAGTAAGAAACACAATGTTTATAGATAGCTGTCGCGATTTCATTGGTAAGCTGATCAAATTTGGAATCAAAGAGTCCATTATCTGTTTGATTAGTGATAAAGCCAACTTCAATAAGAATCGCTTGTGAGTAGGTTTCCCTTAGAACGTGGAAATCAGCTTGTTTCACACCCCTATCTTTAAATCCGAGATTCACCATTGCTTGTTGTATTGAGGTAGCGAGAGCTTTAGCTTTTTTGTTGTTTGTAAGATAAACAAAGGTTTCTGCTCCCGAGGCGCTAGTATTTTTTGCTGCGTTGCGGTGAAACGAGATAAAGTAATCATATCTTTTCTTGTGTTCAAGATTGCTGCGAGCGAGCAAAGAAATCATGACATCACGATTTCGCGTTTCATCGATAGTTAGACCTTTTTCTCGCAATATGGCCGCAATGGCTTTTCCGAGTTTCAATACATCGTCTGATTCCTTTCTTTTACCTGCAGTAGCTCCGGGGTCTCTGCCTCCATGGCCATAATCAAATAGTAGTAACATAATATATTCCTCCACAACTTTTTATTATTTCATCTAGTACATAGAGAAGAAAGATGAAAAAGGGACATTTAATTATTTTTTATAGCTTAGAGGAATACGATATTGTTGTACCGTATATTTATAGAAAGGAGGGGACGCATATGGAATTAAGACAATTAAGAACTAATGACGCTGAGGACTATTTTTCTCTCAGGCTTGAAGCTCTCCAACAAAGCCCAGATGCTTTTGCCACAACCTACGAAGAGGAAAAAAACCAAACAGCAGCGAAATATAAAGAGCGATTTACTGATCCCGTGAACTCATTTACTTTTGGTGCTTTTGAAGAGAACGAGCTAGTGGGAGTGGTCACCTTATTTAGAGAGTCATTAATAAAGCTGAATCACAGAGCAACGATTGTAGCGATGTACATTAAACCTCAAAAGCGAGGAAGTGGATTAGGAAAGACTTTAATTTATAAAGCAATTGAAAAAGCGAAAAGTTTAGAAGGCGTTGAGCAAATATATTTAAGCGTTGTATCAACTAATATCCCTGCCATAAAGTTGTACACCACCTGTGGCTTTTCGATATACGCAAAAGAGAAAAGGGCATTAAAAGTTGATAATACATATTATGATGAAGAGCATATGGTGTTGTATTTATAAGGGGAAATCTGAATGAAAAAATTAAAGATTGGTTTTTCAGTTATAGTCATTATTTTATTAGTGTGGGCAGGAATACATTATATGAATGCCTATAAAACTAAATCCTTAGCGAATGATATTTTAGGCGATGTTAATTTTGATAAAGTGGATGTTAGCTTAATTAACATCAGTGATAAGGAAGCCAAAATAATAGATTTTGATCAAGCTGATTCAACACAATTTATACAAGTTTTGAGGGAAGTTGAAGTAAAACGTATTAGAACTTCAAAGTGGTTGGGAGATGATTATGCAGTCCTTATTGGTGGCAGTGGTGGATCATTTCAATTATATCTCTCAAAACAGGGTACATTTGTGATTGATGCAGAATCTGATGAACCTTATACCTTTCTTGATAAAGCAGCATTTAATGATTTGTTAGTTTTGATAAAAAAGCAACTCCCTTAATTTTGGAAGTTGCTTTTTTTGTTTGTTCTATCGATACAGAATCCCTCATGTTTCTAAGTATGAGATAGGGTATGGAGAGTAAACTGCTGTGTCTCCATCTTCCTCTCGCTTTAAAATGATAATAAAATCTGCCCCGTTACTTATATCTCCACGGGGAATTGGAATAATCAGGGGTGGGCATCTTAATGCATTACTATGTTCATTAAATTCCTCACGAAAGTTATTTAGAGCAAAATTCACGCGTTCATCTATAAGAGCAGACAATTTGTCCATTCCACCTGTTTTTAAATCAAAATAATCAGGGTTGCTCTTTCGTTTCTCAATTAATCTCTCCTTGTATTCGGAGACTGTTAAAAAACAAAACTCCCAATCAAGAGGAAAGAGCCCTCCGCCTAACCAATAAATATGCATCATGTATACCTCCTTCAATACGGTTCTTTTATTTTACTGATACTTTTTAGCAACCACGTATTCAACAATAGGTAATATAATCATCGCTAAACCTAATAGACCTAATAAAAAAGCATTGATTGTCCCATTTATTAATTTATCGGCAGCTACAGCTACTACAATAAAGAATAGTAGAAGAAAGTAACTTATTTTAGAGCTTTTTTCTGTAATTCTTTGACCAAGTTCTTCCTCCTGTAATATGCCATCTTGGTCTATTTTATCTCCCCAGGTGATGGTAGAGAAAAACATCATTAATAACACCCCGATTGTACCTACCTCATTAAATCCCATCTCTTTTCCATTAGAAATCTTGAAAATGGAATAGCCTATTACGATCAATGCAGCAATTCCGATTAACATGGCATATATTTTTCGAGTTTTCATCTCTCATTCTCCTAATTAATGATTGAGTTAAATTTTTTCTAGCTCATCTCGATCTTCTCCTGCAGAAACGGATAAAGGCTCACGGCAAGGTTGATGGTGAGAAATTGCTGGCTGTTTGATAGGTTTGTCTCTAAGATTTCTTCGACTCTCTTCAATCTATAGAGAAGGGTATTTGTATGAACATGGATGGCTTCTGCGGCTTCCTTTACATTTTGGTTATGTTCCAGATAGGCAAATAGGGAAGGGAGCAGTCCGCCTTTTTTATTTTGATCATATCGGATGAGTGGTCCTAGGGTTTCATATATAAATTCTATTAGCTCATCTTCAGTGTTTTGAAGAAGCAGTTGATGAACACCTAAGTCTTTATAGCTGACGATTTTGTTGATCTCTCCGTAACTGCTCATGAACTGCAAGCATTTTGCCGCTTCCTGTAATGACTTTGTTGCTTTTTGGAGTGTTGGATGAATCCGGCCGATGCCAATTGACAACGCATCGCCCCATTTTTTGACCACATACTCGTGTTGGAGTTTTGAGACAAGCTCCTTAATTTGCGTTGTGGTATAAGAGACAGAAACCTTTTGCGGAAACGTCATGAGCATAACGATTTGGTCATGGTTTCTGACGGCAATTCCTTTTATTTGATGATGTGAAAATATATGATTAGCCAACTGGATGAAATGCCGGCTGATGCTGGTTCGAAGCTGGTCCTCTTCATCTATACGCAAGATGAGGGCGATATAATTTCCACTCGGATCAAAATGTAATTGCTTTGCTTTTTGAACGAGCGCATCATCCATTTTGCCAGCAAGGAGGTCATTAATAAATTCACCATCTATCCGTTCTTTTGCTTCAAAAATAGCTTGTTCTTTCACCATTTCAAGTGAGATGACAGTGCATGCGTGTTCCAATGCTGCCAAATCGACGGCATCTATTTTCTCACTAGCTGCTACAACGAGTGAACCAAAAATTTCAGGTCTTGCACCAATAGTAAGTAGGTTTATGTATGGATAATGTGGATTGATAGTTCTTTCAATGGACGAACGCACAATTTCAGTGGTTTGCATTGTTTTTTGAACTTTTTCCTTTAGCTTAAACAGTTTGTCGTCATTCCAGCTTACATCATAGGCATGGGAGATGTTTTCCCCTAACTCGTCGAATAGAAAAACTTGATAGCCTGTGATTTCATGCAAATAACTGATAATAGATTGCAGTCCTTCTCCTTTTAAAACGAGCGTCGCAAGATTTTTATGAATTTCGACTGAACGGGAAAGTATTTTGTTTTGATCGATGATTGTATTGTTTAATCTCTCCAATACTTTGACTGTCTGTTCCTGTTCTTGATATAGATTGGCTTTTTCTAATGCAACTGCAGCCTGATGTGCAATTGCATTAAGCAAATGAATATCCTGAGGCACAAACTGTAGGTTCGGATCAAAGGAATCAAGGGTAATAACTCCAATGCATTCACCGTTCGAAAGAATAGGTGAGCATATGGAAGAGTAGGGAAGCATCGGGACAGAGGCGTACATTAGCTTTGAATTTTTCTCAGATAAAGTAGCAGTAGCTTTTTCTACTTCCACTCTATTTTTGAAAATCAAACACTCTCGTGCATTGAAGGCTAAACCTGTCATCGATTCGCCAGGTCGAAGGCGCACTTCGGATAGAGCTGTTGTGAAGCGTCTATTAGATCTGGGCAAAAGAACATTCTGCACCTTGTCATAGATAAATAAAACACCCCCGTGTGCTGCTTCTGTAATAGAAACTGTTTGGTCCATGATGGAATCTATTACCGTATCAATATCTAAAGTTGAATTCAATACATTCGAAACCTCGATTAAAGATTGCAGCTGGCGATGGCTCAATGTTTCTTTCATTTGGCGTCACCTCATATTCTAGATAATATTTATCAATTATAATAAATTTTCAAACTATTTTCTCTACTTTTTGTAGATTTACACAAAAATTTAGTGTTAATTTTGTTTTTAAAAACATAACAAATATTCAGAAAAGTTTTATAATGGTTCTTAACACAAAATTTTAGCCATCACACGATGTCGGGAAGGGGGCAATCATGATAAACCCGGAAAGATTATGGAGCCGGCTTGAACGTCTTGGAGAGATTGGTAAGGCGGAAGGCGGGGGAGTAATCCGCTTATCTTTTACAAAGGAATTACGGGAAGCAAAGGAATTGGTCACTTCTTATATGAAGGAAGCGGGTCTGCTAGTTTGGGAGGATGAAGTTGGCAACCTCATTGGCAGAAAAGAAGGGAAGAATCCAGACGCGAGTGTAGTTTTGACAGGGTCGCATATTGATTCCGTATTCCATGGAGGAAATTTTGACGGACCGCTTGGCGTTTTGGCTGCGATTGATGCATTGCAGAGTATGAACGAACAAGGAATTGAAACAGAGCATCCGATTGAAGTGATTGCTTTTACGGATGAAGAAGGCGCAAGATTTAGCTTTGGCATGATTGGCAGCCGTGGTGTTGCGGGCACGCTTACTCAGAAAGATTTAGTGCAAAGGGATAAAGAAGGAATCTCTATTGCGGAGGCGATGAGGGCTGATGGGCTGAATCCTGAATCTATCGGCCGGGCAGCTAGAAGACCAGAGAAAGTCAAAGCTTATATTGAACTACATATCGAACAAGGGAAAGTGCTAGAGACACAAAAATTGTCAGCGGGCATTGTGACAGGGATTGCAGGTCCTCTCTGGCAGAAATTCATCATTGAAGGGGAAGCAGGCCATGCAGGAGCAACTCCAATGGCTATTCGTCAGGATGCATTGGTAGCGGCAGCGAAAATAATGCTTGCGATTGAAACAGAAGCCGGTCGAAATGGCACAACAGTCGGTACAGTCGGTCAGCTGGATGTGAAGCCAGGTGGCATTAATATTATCCCAGGCAGAGCTGAGTTTACACTCGATTTGCGTGATACGGATGAAGCAGTGCGCGACGAGGTGGAAACACAAATTCGTGAACAAGCTTATGATATTTGTGAAAAGCAAGGAGTGCGCCTAACGATAGAAGATTTGCAGCGCGTTACACCGGTCCCATGTGCAGATTCAGTAAAGAAAGCAGTAGTAGAGGCATTTGACATAGTAGGACTTGAAAAAACATATCTTCCAAGTGGCGCCGGACATGATGGTATGCAGTTTAAAGATTTATGTCCAATGGGGATGGTTTTTATTCGCTCGAAGGATGGCATCAGCCATGATCCTGCTGAATGGAGTTCAAAGGATGATTGTGCGGACGGCGCGAACATTCTTTGCCAAACTCTTTTAACGCTAGCAGTCCAAAAAGTAAACGAAACGATAGATTAGTAGAAAAGGGGAGACATGACAATGAATGAGAGCGTAACAGTAGATTTAAATAAAGCAGCACAAGATTTGAGAGAGGATGTTATTAAATGGAGAAGACATTTGCATGAAAATCCGGAACTCTCTTTTGAAGAAGAAAAAACAGCACAATTTGTGTATGACACGCTAGAATCGTTTGGCAACCTAGAGCTTTCTCGCCCAACAAAAACAAGTGTGATGGCTCGTTTAATTGGCCCTAATCCAGGCAAAACATTGGCGCTAAGAGCGGATATGGATGCACTTCCGATTCATGAGGAGAACACTTTTGAATTTGCTTCCCAGGTTCCGGGCGTTATGCATGCTTGTGGTCATGATGGCCATACAGCTATGCTTCTAGGCGCAGCTAAAATTCTTTCTGGATTAAAAGATCAAATCAAAGGGGAAGTCCGTTTCTTCTTCCAGCATGCTGAAGAGCTGTTCCCAGGCGGCGCAGAAGAAATGGTGCAAGCAGGTGTAATGGATGGCGTTGATCTTGTCATCGGTACTCACTTATGGTCACCTCTTGAACTTGGAAAGATCGGTGTTGTATATGGCCCGATGATGGCAGCTCCTGATACGTTTTGGTTAACAGTCAACGGAAAAGGCGGGCATGCGGCTCTTCCGCATCAAACGGTTGACTCCATTGCAGTTGCAGCTCAGGTTGTAACGAATTTGCAGCATATTGTATCACGCAATACAGATCCACTAGACAATCTAGTACTTTCTGTAACGCAATTTGTAGGTGGTACAACACATAATGTCATTCCTGGATCTGTGGATATTTGCGGTACTGTTCGTAGCTTTGATGCCGACCTTCGTAAAACCATTCCAGAAAAGATGGAACGCGTTATCAAAGGGATTACTGAAGCACATGAGGCGACATATGATTTCAAATATGAGTTTGGCTACCGTCCTGTGATTAACGATGAGGAAGTAACCGCAGTGATTGAGGAAACGGTGCGTGAAGTATTTGGCGAGGAAGCACTTGATCTGATGAAGCCAAATATGGGTGGTGAGGACTTTTCAGCTTACATGGAAAAAGCGCCAGGCTGCTTCTTCTATGTAGGTGCAGGTAATGAAGAAAAAGGAATCACTTATCCACACCACCATGCACGTTTTACAGTAGATGAAGATGCGCTTGAAATTGGCGTGAAAACATTCCTGCATGCGGTGTTTAAATTCTTAGGTAAATAAATAGTAAAAGTTAGAGCCGCTGGGTATCCGGCGGTTCTTATAAAATAAGGAGGTTACTCAATGAAACTGCATCATTTTCTTGCCCTAATCCCATTCGTCGGATTGCTAGGTGGCATTCCATTTGCTAATAAAGTGACACCGTATGTTTTCGGCATGCCTTTCCTTCTATTTTATGTGGTCTTATGGGTAGTGCTGAGTTCAGGTATTATGGCTATCGTCTTCAAATTAGACCCCGAGAATAAGAAGGAGGAAGTACAATGAATATTGCTTTAGTTATCATATTTGGTTTTTTATTGCTATCCATCTTCTTGGGCGTTCGAGCACAAAAAGGCAAGGATATGAACCTTGAACAATGGACAGTGGGCGGCCGTGGATTCGGCACCATATTTGTCTTCTTGCTGATGGCAGGGGAAATTTATACGACTTTCACGTTCCTTGGTGGTAGTGGCTGGGCATATGGTAAAGGTGGTCCAACTTACTACATTCTAGGCTATGGCTGTTTGGCTTATATCATGTCGTACTGGCTATTGCCAGCTGTTTGGCGATATGCAAAAGACCACAAGCTGATGAGTCAATCGGATTTCTTTGTCAGCAAATATAAAAGCCCATATCTTGGCGTCTTTGTCTCGCTAGTAGGTGTTGCAGCTCTTATTCCTTACTTGGTCTTACAGCTAAAAGGTTTGGGGATTATCGTATCAGAAGCATCTGCAGGCTCTATCTCTTCAACAGCTGCGATTTGGATTGGTGTAATTTCAGTAACCGTATATGTTATGATTTCTGGTATTCATGGCTCTGCTTGGACAGCTGTCATCAAGGATGCTATGATTCTCGGCATTGTTCTTTTCTTGGGTATTTATCTGCCGATTCATTATTACGGCGGTTTCCAGCCGATGTTTGAATCGATTGAAGCAGCAAAACCAGGCTTCCTTGCACTTCCTGATGCAGGCTTAAGTACTTCTTGGTTTATTTCAACAGTCTTATTGACTGCTCTTGGCTTTTATATGTGGCCTCATACATTCGGTACGATTTACTCTGCCGAAAATGCACGCGTATTTAAGAAAAATGCTATTATCATGCCATTGTATCAGCTAGTATTATTATTTGTATTCTTTGTAGGATTTGCTGCAATTCTTCAAGTGAAAGGCTTAGAAGGAGCGGATGGAGATTTAGCTTTATTAAAACTCTCCATGCAAACCTTTGATCCATGGGTTGTCGGATTAATCGGTGCAGCAGGATTACTGACTGCTATTGTTCCCGGCTCAATGATTATGATGTCTTCTTCTACTTTGCTTGCAAAGAATGTTTATAAGGTATTTGTACCGTCAGCAACAGACCAACAAATTTCAAAATTAGCGAAAAACCTTGTGCCAGTTATGGCGATTGTTGCACTGTTCTTTACGTTCAAGGGTGGGGATACACTTGTTACACTACTGTTAATGGGCTATAGCCTAGTAACTCAATTATTCCCTGCACTTGTTTTCAGTCTTGGTAAAAAGAATCCAGTGACAAAGGCGGGTGCCTTCGCAGGGATTGCTGTCGGTGTATTCATGGTGGCCTACATTACAATCAGTGGCTCTACAATCGGAACACTCTTCCCATCATTGCCGCAATTTGTGAAAGACCTTAACGTGGGTGTAGTAGCGTTAATCGTCAATCTCATTGTGACATTCGGGGTAAGTGCTCTAACTAAACCGCAAGCTACTGTCGAGGATTCTGTTGATAAGCAAGTAGCTTAATAGCTACAATAATTAAAGTCTTTGGCCTCTTAGGAGGTTGAAGACTTTTTTGATGGGGTAATTTACCCTCGGTGAACGTCGATTTACCACCGTTCTTGAGCAATTTACTACCGCTCCCGCAACATTTACCACCGCTTTGAGGCAATTTACTACCGAAAGAAAGCAATTTAAGTCCCCAGCATCCTTTTGTAATTCACTCATACAGTACGGTGAGTAATAGGAGAAGTAATAATTTCACTTATACTGTAATTCCAAAAGATACATTGGAAATAAAATATAATAAATATTCTAAAAATTATAGATTATCAAAAAATATTGTGTTATTATGATAAAAATTACAGTGACACTGTAATTTAAAAGCATTTCAAAGGATTAAAAAGAATATGATTTACAGTACTACTATAATTTTTTAGGAGTTAGCAACGTGGAAGACATCTATAAGAAAATCAAAGAATTAAGGCAGCAAAAGAATTTGACATTAAAAGAGCTGAGTGAAGAGACAGGACTTTCATTAAGTTTTCTTTCACAAATTGAGAGAGGGACTTCTTCATTATCGATTACTTCGTTAAAGAAACTAGCTACTGCTTTGGATGTGTCTATGATCTACTTTTTTGAAGACGATAAAGTAAATCAGAATTATCTCATCAAAAAGCAGGAGCAAAAAACGTTAAAGGTAAATGGAGGAGAGCAGAAGTATATACGGTTATCAGGTGCTTTTCCCGATCGTAAACTTGAACCATTATTAGTGATTCTTCCCCCTCATCTGAAAGAAGAGCATAGCTATAGCCATTTGGGCGAAGAGCTTTACTATGTTTTAGAGGGTGAAGTGATATTTACGATCAATGGGGAGTCTTATCACCTGACAGCTGGGGACACGGTCCATTTTCCTTCAGAACTTTTGCATGCATGGGAAAATCCTACTTCAAATGAAACCAAGATTTTAAGCGTCTCAACACCTGTTATTTTTTAATTTAAAAAAGGGAGTGTAGATCAAATGAGAGTAGCAACAGATATCGGAGGCACCTTCACAGATTTAGTATACGTTGATGATAGCGGTGTTATTGGAATTGCAAAAAGTAATACGACTCCACCTAATTTTGAAAAAGGCGTTTTAGATGTAATGGAGAAGGCTGATGTTCAAAGTGGAGAGTTATCTACATTTATTCATGGTACTACCGTGATTATTAATGCTTTGACAGAACGTAAGGGTGCCAAAATGGGGTTAATTACTACAAAAGGTTTCCGCGACATCCTCGAAATTGCAAGGGGCAACAGACCGGATCTTTTTAACGTAAGATACGAAAAACCTGAACCGTTTGTTGAACGTCATTTACGCCTTGAGGTGGATGAACGCCTGAATTATAAGGGTGAGATACTTTCACCGCTGAATCGCAAAGATATTGAAGAGTGTGTACAGTACTTTAAAAGTGAAGGCGTCGAATCTATTGCTGTTTCTTACCTGCACTCCTATGTGAATTCAGCTCATGAAGAAGAAACTGTAAAAATAATTAAAGAACTATGGCCGGAAGTGTTTGTCACTGCATCAAGTGATATTACAAAAGAATGGCGTGAATATGAACGAACGAATACAGCAGTTCTAAATGCATATGTGCAACCGGCAGCTACCACATATGTGGATAAGCTGGATAGAGAATTGCAAAAACAAACAAAGAGCGATCAGCGTTACATTATGCAATCAAATGGCGGGACAACGAAGTTTAACAATGCAAAGGAAGCGCCTATCAATATGGTTGAATCGGGCCCCGTTGCAGGTATCTTTGGTGCTGCTGTATTAGGTGAATTAATTGGAGAAAAGAATATTATTGCATTTGATATCGGTGGGACAACGGCTAAATGTTCACTAATCGAAAATGGAGAAGTGAAGGTTTCAACAGATTACTATATTGAAAGAGACAGCCGTAACGCGGGCTATCCTATAAAGGCACCTGTAGTTGATATCGTGGAAATCGGCAATGGAGGAGGTTCGATTGCATGGATCGATAATGCAGGTTCTCTAAAAGTAGGGCCACAATCAGCTGGAGCTATGCCAGGACCAGTGGCGTATGGATTAGGCGGTACTGAGCCGACTACTACGGATGCTAATTTATTGGCTGGTCGCTTATCACCTAAGAATTTTGATTACGATGTTGATATGGATGAAGTGCGAGAAGCCATTCAAACAAAAGTCGGCAATCAATTTGGCATTACAGCTGAAGAAGCTGCTTTAGGCATTATTCGTATTGCCAATTCGAATATGCTAAATGCTTTAAAGTTAATCTCCATCCGTAAAGGGTATAACCCGCAAGATTTTACTTTATTAGCCTTTGGCGGAGGTGGCTCTATGCATGCGCCAGCTCTTGCTCTTGAACTCGGCGTAAAAAAAGTCGTTGTCCCAATCGCATCTCCGGTATTCTCCGCATGGGGCATGCTTATGACGGATTTGAGACATGATTATATTCAAACCTATATCAAGCGAATGAATGAACTTTCTTTAGATGAAATAACTGCACAGTGGGATGAAATTGAGAATCGCGCACTTCGTCATTATGAGGATGAAGGAATGACAGAGGATAAAGTAGAGTTTCATCGTTTCGCAGATATGCGTTATCTAGGTCAAGAACATACGGTAAAGGTACCAGTCCCTGTGGGGAAATGGTCTGAAGAAGATAAGAGAGACATTATTGAGAGATTCCATACTCTTCATGAAAAGAACTATACATTTAAATTAGAAGATTCACCGACTGAAATTGTGAATCTGCACGTAACAGCTTTCGGTAAAGTACCTAAGCCGGTCATTGCTAAAATTGAACGGATAGGTTCAGTACTGGAAGCTCGGAAAGAATTCCGTGCAGTTTACTTTGAGGAGAAAGGATGGATCAATACACCAGTTTATGATCGTGAAAAGCTCCCATCTAATAAGGTCATTCAGGGACCTGCTGTAGTTGAAGAAAAAGCGGCTGTGACGGTTATTTATGAAGGCCAGCAATTGCATTTAGACAACTACGGAAACATCATTATCGAAATGGAGGAAAAGTAATATGATTACTTCTGTGAAAGTGGACCCGTTTACGCTGGAAATTGTGAAAGATTCTCTTTTGGCGGCAGGGGATGAAATGTTTATCGCTCTTGCTCGAACATCGATGAGCCCAATCATTTATGAAGTGCTGGATTATGCAAGTGGTTTAACAGACGCAAAAGGTAATCTTCTTACACAAGGTAATGGTGTCACAGGCTTCATTGGGATGCTTACATTTATGGTAAAAGAAACAATCAAAAAGTATCCCGGCGAAAAAATAAAGCCCGGCGATGTGTTTATTATCAATGATCCTTACAATGGTGGGGGCTCCCATCTATCGGATGTAGGGCTTGTAATGCCAATCTTTTACGAGGGAGAGCTGATTGCTTTTTCTGCTAACAAGGCTCACTGGACAGAAGTAGGGGGGAAAGACCCGGGCTCGTTTACGAATGATGCTGTTGATATATTCCAAGAAGGCCTGCAATTTAATTGTATTAAGCTTTATGATGAAGGCCGCCTGAATGAGGCAATCGTTGAAATCATTCGTTCTAATGTCCGTTTCCCAGACCTTTCATTAGGTGATATGTGGGCTCAGGTTGCTGCATTGCGTACAGGCGACCGCCGTATAAAGGAATTGTGTGATAAACACAGTAAGGAAACTATCGTAGCAGCGATTAATTATCTCTTAGATCATGGTGAAACCATCTCAAGACAAGAGATTAAAAAACTGCCTAAGGGCGTTTTTGTGGCTGAAGATTTTATTGATACGGATGGCATTGGCAATGGCCCTTTCAAGATTAAAGTAAAAGTAACGATTACAGATGATGAATTTATCTGTGATTTCCGAGGAAGCAGCCCGCAAGTTCCCGGTCCAGTAAACTGTTCATACACGGGTCTAATGTCAGCTGTGCGCACGATTTTCTTAGCTATTACGAACCCTGAACAAGATGTGAATGATGGTGTCTTTAGGCCGCTCCAAGTAATTGTTGATCCAAAATCGATTATGTCGGCTGAACGTCCTGTTCCAGTGTCAAACTACTTCGAGACATTATTAGGAGGTATGGACTTAGTCTGGAAAGCATTAGCTTCGCATCTTCCAAATCGCCTGACTGCAGGGCATCATTTGTCTGTATGCGCTGTAACTCTGTCAGGTAATCATCAAGATACAGACGAGCCATTCCTAATTGTGGAACCATCCGTTGGTGGATGGGGAGGCGGACAGGGCCAAGACGGAGCTTCTGGTCAATTCTGTATGGCTGATGGAGAAACCTATAATGTCCCGGTTGAAGTGGCAGAAACTCGTTATGGTGTTTTGATTGATGAATACAGCCTTCGAGAGGATGGAAATGGTGCTGGTGCAGGGGAATACATTGGCGGAAAAGGGGTCATTCGTTCATATCGTGCATTAACAGATGGACAAGCTGCTACAGTAACCTTTGGGCGTAATAAATTTTATCCTTGGGGTATGAACGGCGGTAACGAAGGCTCGCCAAATGAATTTTATATTCATAAAGCTAGTGGCGAAGTAGACGGACCATATGGTGTGTATCCGCGTTATAAACTACAAAAAAATGATGTTATTCGCTTAATGACAGGAACAGGCGGAGGATACGGAAGCCCAGAAAAACGCCCGGCAGAACAGGTAGCCAAAGACGTAAAAAATGGATATTTCACCATTGAAGAAGCGAAGGAACACTTCCAAGTGGAAGTAAATCCGATTACCTTTGACTATAAGGAGCTCCCTAAAAGATCATAATTGGAGGAATGAGTATGAAAATCGAACAACCAAAGATTACAGAGGATATTGTACAGGTTCTCTTCCAAAATCAGTTTCAAGATGCAGAAGTAAAGTTTGGTTATGTTACCATTCCAGCCGGTGAACGGCTTCCTTTAGACGGAACGACTGTTCATGAAGAGCATGAATACTCCTTTATTATTAAAGGTTCTTTATCTGGCGAAAGTGGTGGGAATCCATACAAGATTCAAGCAGGTGAAGCCTCTTATATTCCAGCAGGCGAATACCATTGGTGTGTAGGCGGCGAAAATGATTGCGAATTAGTATATGCCTTAGTGAAATCTAAGTAATGCAAAGAGAGAATAGAAGCTTTTACAAGTTTTCTATTCTCTCATTTTGTATAAATGAAAAGGAGGAAACATATGGCTCAACCGAATACAGTAGAGGTGGCGGAAAAAACGAACAAAACGAGTGCTGAGGGTTTTATGGACCAAGATCAGGCATTGGATTCAATCCCAGAGTCCCAGCGCCAGCATTGGCTGACACCAGCCATGATTTTTGGGGGTTTAGAATTTACCATTCCGGTTTTGATGGTAGGAGCTTCTCTTGCTGCTAGCTTTGGATTATCTAGCATTCTCGTGATACTGATTATTTCGCTATTCGGTATTCAATGGATTGGAAATACGCTTCAAGGATATATCGGCGCTAAAACAGGAAGAACCTCTTCCGTTATAGCGAAGACGAGCTTTGGCTCTGTGCAGGCAAAAGTCTTAGTCGGACTGACGATTTTCCTTGTTTCACTTGGCTGGTGGGCAGTTCAAACGGCAGTTGCCGGGAATGCAATATCAGCAATGTTTGGGATTGATTATAAGAATAACTGGATTGGATGGGCTGTTGTTACGGTTATTTGTGGTTTGCTCTTTGCATTGCCTTCTATTATTGGCTATAGCTCCATGAAATGGACAGATTATATCGCTGTACCAGCAGGCTTACTTTTGATTGCTGGAGGGATATACTATGCCTTAAAGAATACAGGGTGGGAAACCATTAGTTCCTGGCATCCTGAGCCTACCATGTCCATATGGGCAGCTATCAGCCTTGTTATTGGGGTGAATGTTTCTCAGTGGGTGATCGCATCAGATTACACGCGCTATGCAAAACCAACTTGGAAGGATAACTTTATCATTCCGAGTGGCATCGTATTAGTTGGATTCCCTCTTTTCATTGTCGGAGCAATAATGGCAGTAGGCGTAGGTGATGCTGATATTGTGAATGTGATGATGGGCATGGGTTTTCCGATTTGGGGATTTCTAATCCTATGGTTTGCAACATGGACTTCTCAGCTTGTAAATAACTATAGTATGGGTCTCGCCTTAGCAAATGTTTTGAATGTGAATTCCGGTAAGGGGCGTGCGCTTTTAACATTATTAGGAACAATACTCGCTATAATAGTCGCACTATTGGGAATTCTTGACCACTTTATGGACTTCTTGTATTTAACTGCTCTATTGTATCCAGCAATCGGTGGAGTAATGATGGCGGACTTCTTCATGATTCGTAAACAGGAGTGGGAAGATAAAAATGGCTGGAATTGGATGGCAACGATCGCTTTAGTTACCGGTATCATTGTTGGCTATTTGACGCAATATGTATATAATGTAGGGCTCCCGGCAGTCCAATCGCTATTGGTTTCTGCGATTGTCTATATGATTGCTATGCGTGTTAAAAAGAATATTGCACCTGACCATTTTACTGTTTGATGATGAATAAATTAAAACCCAAGATTGCTATTTCTACAGTAATCTTGGGTTTATTTTTAATTTCAATGAAATGGTGGAATAAAATCGAATGATACAAATAAGAAATAGGTGATTGCCACAAACAGAAGATAAATTATCATAAATAAAAGAGTGATAATATACTCTCTTTTATCTCTAGCAAATAACCATTCCATAAAACCGCGGAACAGATTCAGTATAACCAAATAAAGCAGCACAATTAAAAAGGTATACTTAGAAAAAAGTATGATTGAAATGAATAAAAGTCCAAGCAGCGTCCATTCTAAACGTTTATGTAGTAGATTGATAGGCTTATAAATATAACCATTTTTTTTGACGTTAAAGGTTTTTCGAAGTAGATATTCGATAATCCAACCGCCAACTAATAATAAGGTAAGGAAAATTAAGAATTTCATCATAAAGTACCCTCCTTCGTATAGGAGTATTGTGTTTTAAGAATTACTCATCTCATGCAGCCGGAGTTTCTTCATGAATTTCAGCTTCTTCTTTTGCTTTAAAAATAGAAAACAAGTAGCAGCCTGCAATGACGATGATGCTGCCGATCACTTGGATGAACGTCATTCGTTCCCTTAAAAGTAAAAAAGATAAGATGGCTGTAAAAATAGGATTGAAATTCAAGAAAAGGCCAGCAGTTGTTGCGCCGATTTTTTGCACGCCAATATTCCAAAGCACCATACATAGCACTGTAGAGATAAGCCCGGTATAAAAAAGGGCACCCAAGAAGGATGGATTGACATTGGTGATGCGGAAGTCAGCCACATTAAAAGGAATTATGGCAATTAGCCCAAAAATACCTGAATACAAGGTAGCCATTAACGGTGTGGTTTTCGCCATCGCCCATTTACTAAAAACAGAATAAAGCCCCCAAATCAGAACAGCAGCAATCATCCACAAATCACCCACATTAAATTGAAACGCGAGAAGTAAGCCTAATTTCCCTTTTGTCAGTACAAGCAAAACGCCAAAGAGAGAGAAGGCCATTGCGAGCGTTTGTAATGGAGCAATCCGCTCTTTTAATAGAAAAAAAGAAAAGACAGCGATTGAAATGGTATTAAGTGTGGAAATTAATCCAACATTTGTTGCCGAAGTATGTTCAAGCGCTAAAAATTGAAAGATATTAAATAACACCACGCCTGTCACACCCATCAGTATGAGCGGTAGAATGGCACTTTTTGATGGCAACAGCTTCTTTTCTTTCCACCATACAAATGGTAGGAGACAAAGTACAGCGATCAACCATCTTAAGGTAGTCAAGGTAATGGGGCTAGCATGATCTACAAGTGATTTTCCCACTACAAAATTCCCCGCCCATAGAAAACTCGTCAATAACAATAAAGATACATACAACATAGGCAAGGTAGCCAGCTCCTTTATTTAAGTATAGCTAATTATAACAATCATTTCTGAATTTTGAATAAATAAAATTACCCATATAAAGGCCACTCTATATTCCATCTTCCGTCAAAGAATTATCACAGTCATAAAAAAAGACATGCTATATTCCTCTTCTGCTCAATGGTTATTCCTCTTTTATCTGATATCTATGAAGGATTATTGATATTCTCTGAAAGAATTCGGTTCTAATAGACTTTCCTCATCAATATAATAGGTCAAACATTTGAACGAATTATATGGATGAGAAGAGGTGCATACGATGAATCCATTGAAACTTGTAGATGTTTATCGCGGGAAAAAGATAGAAAGCTCTCATTTTGGACATGTAGCAGTTGTTGATTCGGCAGGAACATTACTATATGCAGCGGGTGACCCATATCGAGTAACTTATGCTCGTTCTTCAGTGAAACCGTTGCAAGCTATGCCGATTGTGGAAACGGGAGCAGCGGATCAATATGGTCTAAGTGAACAGGACCTCTCCTTATGTTGTGCATCACATAGCGGAGAAGCACAGCATACCAACCGTGTTTTGGCTATGTTAAAAAGGACAGGCATAGAAGAAGCAGCATTGCGATGTGGCACCCATATTCCTCATTCGCAGGAAACTTATAAACAACTGATGGCAGCGGGAAAGGAACTGACCCCTTTATATAATAATTGTTCAGGAAAGCATACAGGCATGCTAGTGACAGCAAGGCATAACAGTGAATCACTGGAAGACTATTATTTACCTGACCATCCTGTCCAACAACGGATTATGAAGGTGATTTCTGAGATGACTGAGTATCCAATTGAAAAAATACAGATAGGGATAGACGGATGTGGAGTGCCGGTACATGCATTGCCATTAGAACGATTAGCATATGGATTTGCAAGAATGACTCGTCCAAACATGTTTACGAACCGCCGTGCCGAAGCCGTTAATCGAATCACTACCGCTATGATGAAATATCCGGAGATGGTTGGTGGGACCGGCCGTTTTTGCACAGATTTTATGAAAGCTGCCGAAGGAAGAATGTTTGGGAAAGCAGGAGCCGAGGCTGTTTACTTAATTGGCGATAAAAAAACTGGCGTCGGCATTGCTATAAAGGTAGAAGACGGGAACAGCAGGGCCGTTTATCCAACAGCATTAGAGGTACTGAGACAGCTGGATTTGTTAAATCAAGAGCAATTGAATCATTTAAGGCAATATCATCAACCTGTTTTAAAAAACGCCAAACAAGAGAATATAGGGCAACTCGTTCCGGATTTTAAGTTACGAAAGTGTTAGGGTATCGAAAAAATTTTCGAGGGGGTAGGAAATGTTAAGAGAGAGATGTTTAACTAGTGTAGTTGCAGGTAATACATTCCACCCTCGCTGCAATGCCTGTATGGAAATTTGCAAAACCGAAGTTCTTGTATTAAAGGAAACTTCTCCAGGCCATTTTTCTGCTTGTCATTTATATTGAAAAGAGATAGTCTTCAATTTATATAATAGACAGATTTTGGTGGTGAAAAGAAATGAGCAGAGTTAGGCTACGTGATCTAGGTATTAAAATAGGTAGATTCGAAACCGGAAAACATAATTCGATAACAGATGTTTCGGGAGTGAAGGTGGGACATGTTACCCTTTCCTATAATAATGAAGACGGACATGCCATTCGAACAGGGGTAACAGCTATCCTGCCTCATACTGATTCTCTCTTCGAAGAAAAAGTTTTAGGGAGCTCATATGTGATTAATGGATTTGGCAAGACGGTAGGGACCATCCAGCTGCAAGAATTGGGTGTAATCGAAAGCCCCATTATGCTAACAAATACGCTATCTGTTCCGGCAGTCTTAGATGGAACCATTCGTTATCTCCTTAGGCAAAATCCGCAAATTGGCGATACAACCGGCACTGTCAATGTCATTGTAGGAGAATGCAACGATGGGTATCTGAATGATATTCGCGGCATGCATGTTGCACCAGAACATGCCATTCAAGCAATTCAGAATGCTGAGAGTGGGATCGTGGAAGAAGGATGCGTTGGGGCTGGGACAGGTATGTCTTGCTTAGGTTATAAAGGAGGCATTGGGACAAGCTCAAGAGTGGCCTCCTTTGGGGATAATCTGTATACAGTCGGAGCTTTAGTTGTAAGCAATTTTGGTGAAAAAAAAGATTTGCGCATACCGGGTGACGGCCAATTCGTGAAAGCGGAAGAGAACAAAGAAAAAATGCCAGATGGCTCTATTATGATAATCCTTGCAACAGATGCTCCTTTAAATGAACGGCAGTTGCAACGATTAGCGAAACGCGCTGCCTTTGGTCTTTCGAGAACGGGATCTTATGCATCCCATGGAAGCGGAGATATCGTTATTGCCTTTTCTACAGCACATCGTATTCCTCATAAGCTGCCACCTAACCAGGAAAGCAACACATTTCACTTTTTGCGAGAGGATGGCCAGCTGATCTCCCAACTTTTTGAAATGGCGGTGGACACTGTGGAAGAAGCTATTTGGAATTCTATCTGCAAAGCCACCACTACCGAGGGTAACAAGGGAAAGGTGAAAAAGGAAGTTCCTTATGAAATTTTAATGGGGCTTAAAGGATGGAATAATTAGTTATACTTATTAACTTAATATTGAAGCTCCCTATTTGGTAGACAGTTAATCTGTTTATTGAATGGGGATTTTTTATGTCTGAAAAATTATTATAGCGGGATGTATATGATCTAGTTTTGGTTTCAAGCCGCTCTATTTTAATTGCTCATCATTATTACAGAATGAAAGCATTTACATTTTGACTATTCAAAAGATATTGACAAATTAAAGAGCCGTTATTTATAATTTAATCAATATTCCTTTTAACAGAATTTAATTCCGCTATGCGGAAAGAGGGGGCAAAGAAGAGCTTATAGCTTTTAATAGGGGAACAGGTTTGGTTCTTTTATACTTCAAACATATCTTGGGGGTGCGGTTAATGGAGAAAATGGAGACACACGAACAGTTAAACCGTTCGATGAAAAAACGCCATTTATTTATGCTTTCACTAGGCGGCGTTATCGGGACTGGGCTTTTTTTGAATGCAGGTTTTACGATTAATCAAGCAGGAGCCGGGGGAGCTATTATTGGCTATTTGATTGGCGGTTTGATTTTGTATATGGTTATGGTTTGCTTGGGGGAGCTTGCTGTTCATATGCCAGTTACTGGTTCGTTTCAAAAGTACGCAGCTAAATACATTGGGCCATCTGCGGGTTTCTCACTAGGATGGATGTATTTTGTGGGTTCAGCTGCAACTGCAGGTGTTGAATTTACAGCTGCAGGCATGATTATGAAGCATTGGTTTCCTCATACGCCAGTTTGGATTTGGTGTGCTGCATTTATTGTGCTTTTATTCACTTTAAATGCGTTAACAACGAAAGGATTTGCTGAGGCAGAATATTGGTTCGCGGGTATAAAGGTAGTAGCTGTGGTTGCATTTATTCTTATTGGCATCGCGGGCATCTTTGGTTTCATCCCTTTATCTGACCGATCAACTCCATTTATGACGAATTTAGCGCCAACCGGTCTTTTCCCGGCAGGTATTGCCATTGTCTTCGTTACCATGATGAATGTCATTTTCTCATACCAGGGGTCAGAATTAATTGGAATTGCCGCAGGTGAAAGTGAAGAGCCGGAAAAAAATATTCCAAAAGCAATTCGCAATGTCCTTTTTAGAATAATCGTTTTCTACATTTCATCGATCATTATTCTTTCCGCTATTTTTCCTGCTTCTGAATTAGGATTATTGGAAAGTCCGTTTGTTACTCTAATGAAAATAGCTGGCGTGCCATATGCGGCGGGCATTATGAACTTTATTATTTTAACTGCTATCTTATCAGTCGGAAATTCCTGTCTGTATGCTTCAACGCGTTTGTTATGGTCAATGGCTCACGATGGAATGGCTCCTAGAGTATTTGGAAAATTAACTAAGAGAAAAGTTCCTCTCAATGCCCTTATATTCACCATCTCTTTTTCGCTTTTATCTTTATTAACAAGCTTCATAGCAGCTGACACAGTATTTGTTTTATTGATGTCAATAGCCGGAATATCGGTCACTATTTCCTGGATGGGCATTGCTTTATCTCAATATATGTTCCGTCGAAAATTCCTAAAAGGGGGAGGAAAGCTGACTGATTTAAAATACAAGGTTCCATTATATCCAATCGTCCCGTTATTTTGTTTTGGATTTTGTTTCTTTATTCTTATCTTTCTTGCCTTTGATCCTACCCAGAGACTGGGTGTGTTTTATGGCGTAGGTTTCTTAATTGCTTGTGTATTGTTTTATAAATTTAAGTTGGCGAAGAAAGTGGTGAAAAAAGAAGAGGAGTTTACTGAACAAACCATTGTCCAAATAAGTGAACAAGAATCTTAGTCATAATAAAAAGCAATGAGTTATTAGCACCGCTGGTAAACCCATTGCTTGTCTTATTAAAAACCGTTATACCCTAACTTTTTAGAAATGCGGTTGCCTGTTTCCACCACATTTTTAATGAGGAAGTCTAGTCTATCATCTGTCAAATTAAAGCTGACAAATCCGATGCTTACTGCACCATGGACTTCTCCAAAATGGTTTAAAATCGGGGCGGCAACAGAAGTCGTCCCTTCCGTTCTTTCATTGTAGCTGATTCCGTATCCGTTCATTTTTGTTTCTTTTAAAACTTTCCAACAAGCTTCTATTTCATGCTCGGGCAATAGAGTTTCTAAAATTTTCTTTGTCTGTTGGTATGGCATAAATGAGAGCATCGTTTTATTGGCAGCACCTATGTTCATAGGAATCTTAGATCCTAGCTGATCATACACCCGAATTGGGTTTGCTATACTGTCAATCCGCTCAATAATTAGTGATTCATTTCCCATAGGTTGGCTAAGGTAGACGCTTTCTTCTACGTTGTTCATAAGCCTCTCTAGTTCAGGTCTAATCTGACTAATATAGTCCATTTTGTCATACATAATTAAACCGTATTCAAGCCAACTATTCCCTAAGCTATATTGTTTAGATTGGAGATCTTGTTGGATTAAGCCATGCTTCATCATGGCTTTTAGTAGTCGGTGCATAGAGCTAATGGGAAGGCTACATGCTTCTGCGAGCTCGGTAATAGACATCCAGTTATCAGAATCAGAGACTAATATTTTAATAACACTCATTGCACGGTCAATTGATTGCATATGGTTTGTCACCTATCTTTCGGTTCATTAAAAATAAAGATTTCTAAAAATTTAAAACATATTGACATTATAACATATTCACTTTTATAATTTAAGAAGATTTTCCTTTAAGCAGAAATAAGTTTCACAATGCGGAAAAAGGAGTGGGAGAGAATGAGTTTTTGTTCATCTATGTATAAACCATTAGAAAGAGTAATTGTTAAACGGCCAGAAGAATCATTTATCAATCAAGAAAATGTCTCGAAGGAATGGAAGAGATTCAACTATTTAGAAGAGCCGAATTACGAAGAAGCAGTGAAAGAACACGCCACGTTTATTTCTATCTTGGAGAAACATGTTCCAAATATTGATTATTTGCCTGTCTTTTCTGATGCAGGATTGGATTCTTTATATGCACATGATCCAGTGAAGTTTACAACTGAAGGAGCCATTATCTTGAAATCTGGAAAGACAGTAAGGCAGCCTGAAGCAGAGGCATACAAAGAATTTCTTAGAGAAAAGAACATTCCTATTATTGGTGAATTGACGGGAGATGCTGTTTCTGATGCGGGGGATCTTGTGTGGCTTGATGAGAGAACACTTGCTGTAGGATTGGGCTATCGGACGAATGCTGAAGCAATTCGACAGTTAAAAGAAATAACAGCACCTCTTGTTGATGAATTCATTGTTGTGCAACTTCCGCATGATCAAGGAGTGCATGAATGCCTTCATTTAATGTCATTCATCAGTATGGTAGATCATGATTTAGCAGTAGTGTATTCACGGCTAATGCCAGTCTTCTTTAGGCAGCTATTGATTGAACGGGGCATTCAGCTCATTGAAGTTTCTGATGATGAATACATGAATCTAGGGTGTAATGTACTAGCCTTGGCTCCAAGGGTATGCGTTATTGTAGAAGGCAACAATCAGACCAAACAACAGTTGATTGATGCGGGGGCTGAAGTATATGAATACAAGGGGCAAGAAATTAGCTATAAGGGCACAGGAGGACCAACTTGTTTAACATGTCCGGTAGTGCGTAAATAAACTAAAAACAATGGGGGAATAGTAAATGTTTAAAAATGTAATAGTAAAAACACCTGGGGAAAGCTATGTAAATGGATTAACAACATCAGATCTTGGTAAGCCGGATTACGAGAAATTATTGGAACAGCACAAGGCTTATGTTGAAGCATTAAAAAAATGTGGTGTAGAAGTAACTCATCTGCCGGCAAGTGAAGAATTTCCCGATTCTACATTTGTGGAAGACACAGCAGTCCTAACTTCTGAATTTGCGGTGGTTTCCAATCCAGGAGCGCATTCACGAAATGGCGAGATAAAAGAAATGGAAGCTGTGTTAAAAGATTTTTATGAAAAAATATATTATATCAAGGCACCAGGCACTTTAGATGGTGGAGATGTTCTTCAGGCAGATAATCATTTTTATATAGGTATCTCAGAGCGTACAAATGAAGAAGGGGCACGCCAGTTAAAAGAGATAGTAGAATCTGAAGGTTATAAAGGAACTATTGTCCCGTTAGAGAAATTTTTCCACCTCAAAACTGGTATTGCTTATCTTGGCAATAATTTGATTGTGGCAGCAGGCGAATTTTTGGATCATCCAGATTTCGAACAATATGACAAACTGACAGTATCAGCTGAGGATGAATACTCTGCAAACTGCATAAGAGTAAATGATTATGTTATCATCCCAAAAGGCTATGAAGAAACAAAACGAAAAATGAATGAAGCAGGTTATAAAACCATTGAATTAGAAATGTCCGAATTCCAAAAGCAAGATGGCGGATTAAGCTGTTTATCTCTACGGTTCTAGTATAAATAGAATATAAAACTATCACTAAGGGAAATTTTATCAAGGAAGGTGATTGGGATGAGTCAATTATTATGGGCAACCCCGGAAAAGCTTAGAGCACTATTATGTGAGCTGGTCAGCTGGGATAGTCGAACCTTTACTGAGGGAGAACGCCAATTTGCACATAAAGTCCATAAAAAGTTAGGCGACCTTGAATATTTCAAAATGTATCCAGAATACTTGTCTCTTCATGAAGCTGACCTTGGCCGGAAATTGGTGACTGCCTTTTATAGAAATCAAGAGGTAGAAGAAACGGTAGTTTTAATCAGCCATTTTGACACTGTGCAAACAGAAGAATATGGGGATCTTGAGCCGCTTGCCTTCCAGCCGGAAGAACTAACAAAAGAGCTACTCAACCGAAAAAGTAATCTTCCGGAAGATGCGCGGCTGGATCTTGAATCAGGGAAATACTTGTTTGGTCGAGGGACAATGGATATGAAAATGGGCCTTGCGCTTCATATGGCACTTATCGAAAAAGCAAGCGAAGAAAAGTGGCCCATTAATCTAATTTTATTAACTGTTCCGGATGAAGAAGTGAATTCATCTGGCATGAGAAGGGCCGTAACAGAACTAGTCAAGATGCGCGATCAATATGGCATTGCCTATAAATTGTTTTTAAATAGTGAACCTTCATTCGCACAAATACCTGGTGATGAGAGACATTACATTTATTCAGGGACAATTGGTAAGATTATGCCAGCTGCTCTTTTCTATGGAAAAGAAACTCATGTTGGCGAGCCGCTAAAAGGGATGACAGCAAATTATATTTCAACCTTTTTGACGCAACGAATGGAATGGAATTCGCTTTTCCAAGAAAGTGACCTTTCGGAAACCACGCCGTTGCCGGTTTCTCTACAGCAAAGAGATTTAAAAGATACGTATTCAACACAAACACCTTACCGTGCCTCTGCTCTATATAATGTATTTTTAATGAAACGGTCAGCGTCTGAGGTATTGGATTTATTTGAGCAAATTGCACAGGAATCAGCAGAAGACTGTAATAAGGCATATACAGAACTTTGCTTAAAACAAGGAATCGATGGCGTAGGGAATGTAAAAGTATTGCGTTACGAACAATTACTTTCTTACGCAAAAAACAAGTTGGGCATTGAACGGGTGGTACAGATACGAGATGAAGTTATCATAAATATCAATTGGGACGAACGTGAGCAATCTTTACGAATAGCAGATAAGTTAATGATAGAATGCCAAGAGTTGGCCCCAGCTATCGTATTGCTATTCGCCCCACCATATTATCCGGCCGTTAACACATCTGATGATCCGCTTATTATGGATGCTGTCCAATTGGTAAAAGATGTAGCTGTAGAATTTGGTGTAGCAATGGAGCAAGTCCACTATTTCAACGGGATTTGTGATTTAAGTTATGTCCATTATAGTGGAGATGAGGATGGATGGGCTGCATTTGAGCGAAACACACCAGTATGGGGAGACGTTTACAGTATTCCATTTGCTGATATGCATAAACTTCAAGCACCTGTACTTAATGTAGGACCGTTTGGGAAGGATCCCCATCAATTAACTGAACGACTACATATTGAAAGTGCATTTATTCAAACTCCTGCTATGCTTGATCGTTTAATAAAAAGCTTGATGAAAATAACTGTTCAGTGAAAACCATAGTATAGACTATGTCAAAGTCTTCAATCTTTCAAAAGATTGAGGGCTTTTTTGTATTTACTTCTACTCGTCGGCTGGTATATGTACTTTATCTAAATATTATAGAGAGTACAAACCTATCAATTATACTATTTCTATTCACTTCAATTAGGCCCCAATAATTAACTATTGGAATCCTACAAAACAACTATGATAATCTCTCCATGAACAAAAAAATATTAAAAATCCATATATTTTGGTTGAAAACCTCCAATTTATGTCGAAAAACAATTTATTAATAATATAAAATGTTCAGAATATTTCTATTTAACATTATAAACATAGGTGATATAATTCTTTTACCTAGCTTGCTAACTTAGAATTTTCACACAAAAGAGGTGCTCATATATTCAGAAAAGGGGAGAACAATTTGGACAAGAATAAGCTGTTTAAAAAGGGTATTACAGTTGGATTAGCATCGGCATTATTAGCATCTAATATGTTGATGATGGCAGGTCACGCAAAAGCAGAGACAGAAACTAGCACTGATTTTGACAAAGTGGAAGTTAGCAATCTCGTTAAGGACTTGGCAAAAGAAACAAAGGTTGATCGAGATGCAGAGTTTGAAGATAATCAGAAAGTCCGGGTCATTGTTGAATTAGAGGGCGCTCCAGCCATTTCCTATGCCCAAGACAAAGGCGTGATGTATAAAGAATTGGCACCTAAAACACGCCTAAAGTTGGAATCTGATATTAAAGATGAACAAAAAGATTTCTTAGCAAACGTTAAAAAGCAAAATATTGGTCTTACATTAAATAATTCATTCACGACCGTATTGAACGGTGTCAGCGGTGAAATGGAATATGGAAATATTGAAAAACTAGAAAAACTGCCGGGCGTTCTTAGTGTAAGTATTGCAACAGAGTATGAACGGCCAAAAGAAAAGCCTGATATGGTGACTAGTAAAGAAATGGTTGAGGCACAGCAAACATGGAAAGACGGCTATAACGGAAAAGGTATGGTTGTCGGCATTATCGATACAGGGATTGATTTTAAACATAAAGATATGAAACTAACAACAAAAGAAGGGGAAAAATTATCCGAAAATTCTACCAATGACCTCATCACAAAGAATAGTTTACCAGGCAAATTCTACACTGATAAGGTTCCTTATGGCTATAACTATGCAGATAAAAATGATGAAGTACTAGATCTTGGACCAGATGCATCCATGCATGGAATGCACGTCGGTGGTACGGTCGCAGCAAATGGTGATGAAAACAATGGTGGCGTACAAGGCGTAGCACCTGAAGCGCAATTATTAGCGCTGAAAGTATTCGGCAATGACCCTGCTATGCCATCAACGTTTGGAGATATCTATATTAAAGCAATTGACGATGGAATTAAGCTTGGAGCAGATGTATTGAATATGAGCTTAGGATCTACTGCAGGGTTCGTAGATGATACTAACCTTGAACAAAAAGCAGTTGATAATGCGGTGAACAATGGCATTGTTATGTCCATTTCTGCTGGTAACTCGGATAACATCAGTGGTGAATTCGACGGTGCGCCATTGGCAACAAACCCAGATATCGGCTTAGTTGGTGCTCCTTCTGTTTCTAAAAGCTCACTATCAGTTGCCTCAATGGAAAATAATAAGATTAGTCTAGACGAATTTGAAATAAAAATTGGCGATGAAACAATCAATGTACCATACAAAAAACAATCGTCTCCAGATCCTTTAGAAGTGTTTGGTAACAAGGAAGTAGATGTTGTATATGTAGGGGATGGAAGTCCTGCGCAATATAACAACAAAGACGTAAAAGGTAAAGTGGTGGTTGCAGTTCGTACAGCAACTAATCCTAACTATGGAGAAATCCAAGCACAAGCTGAAAAAGCAGGAGCAGCAGGTGTCATCGTAAGAGGGCATGTATCTCACGGTGATTATGTCAGCATGGCATTAAATAATCCAACTATTCCACTTGTTTCACTTGCCCAAAGTGAAGGGAACAATTTGGCTGCAAAATTACAAGCAGCAGGTGGTAAAGGAAAAGTGACATTTACAGGTAAGCAACAATCTGTTGTAAATACTGCAGCTGGTAAAATGTCCACGTTTACCTCATGGGGCGTAACGCCAAGCCTTGAGATGAAGCCTGAAATCACTGCTCCAGGAGGACAGATTTATTCTACATTAAATAATGATAAATACGGTCTGATGAGTGGTACATCGATGGCGGCTCCTCATGTATCAGGTGGATCAGCATTAGTTCTTCAACGCGTAAAAGAACTATTTCCAGATTTAAAGGATGCAGCTAAATCTAAGATGGCGAAACTGTTGCTGATGAATACAGCTAAACCTGTTGAAGATCCTGATAATGGTGGAATCTACTACTCGCCTCGTCGCCAAGGAGCAGGAATTATGCAGCTGCATTCTGCTGTATCAACACCTGTGTATGTAGCGAAGAAGGGTACCAATGAAGGTAAAGTAGAATTGAAAGAAATCAAAGATGATTCCTTCTCATTCACTCTAACTGCAACTAATACAAGTGATGATGATCTTGAATATGAGGTGAAGACATCATTACTTACAGATTCAGTGACAGGAGGAAAACTTGACTTAAAAGAGCAAAATATTGCTGATGAAGCGAAAATTACTGTAGATACACCTAAGTTTACGTTATTCGGAAATGGCACTAAAGATATTACTGTAAAAGTAAATTTAACTAATGCTAAGGAAAAATTAGAGAAATTAATGAAGAATGGCTACTTTGTAGAAGGCTTTGTGAGACTAGTAGGTACCGATAAAGAAAAGGCAGCACCTGAGCTGACAGTTCCTTTTGTTGGATTCAAAGGAGATTGGAACAAAGCTCCAATACTAGACAACATGATTTATGAGGATGGATCTTATCTAGAAACTTCCTTCATGGTTGATGAAAAAGGAAATGCACTAGGCGAAAATGCGCTGACAGGCGACTTAAGCAAAAATGCAATTGCTATCTCACCTAATGGTGATAAGCAAAAAGATTCTGTTACCCCAGTTCTTTCTTTCCTTCGTAACAGTAAATCTGTTGAGTATAGTATTGTGGATGAAAGCGGTAAGGAATTAAGGAAATTAACGACTAGAGGTGCACAAAGCAAAAATTATAAAGCCACAGCACCGTATGTATATAATCCAAGCAGAACAAACTGGGATGGCTATATCAGAAATGAAAAAGCTAAAGACGGCAAATACTTCTATCAAGTAAAAACACAAGTTGATTATGAAGGTAAAGAGCCACAGGTTACAAAGATTCCAGTAATTGTTGATACGGTAAAACCTGAAATTACTAATGCTTCATTCAGCAGCAATAAAGGTCAACTTTATTTTGAAGCAACAGATATGGCAGGTAGTGGATTGCAATATATTCAAATCCTTGTAGATGGTAAAAATGCAGGCTATTTAGATGGATCTAAAGCAAAAGCGTTCAAAGTACCTGTGAGCAATGTAAAGGATAAATCAACTATTCAAATTGTAGCTGTAGATAATGCAAATAATATTGCATCCACAACAGTTACAAATGATAATACTATTCCTTACATTGTCACTACTTCACCAGAAGCCCTTGGTGTTTATGATACAAAGACAATGGCTGTAACTGGATATGTTGAAGATGCTTCAAAAATTGAGGAATTAAAGGTTACCGGTGATAAATTGGAAGGCGGCGGTATCGAGATTCCTGTAACTGAGAATAAAGTAACGAAGCGATATGACTTTAATACGCAACTGACATTTACTGAAGATGGCGTACATGATATTTTCTTCTCTGGTAAGGACTCAGTCGGAAATAAAATTGAGTTTAGAAGACAGGTTATTGTGGATACAACACCAGCGGAACTGAAGGTGGAAGGTATTCCTGATAATAATATTGTAGGAAAAGATGAAGAGAACCCAACACTAAAAATAACAGCTTCAGATAACTATGATGATCTGCGTCTTGTTGTGGATGGCAATGAAGTTTACAATCATGAATTCGATGAACCATATGAAATGAGAGCATTATCTCATTCGTATGATTATAAGCTAGATTTAAAAGAAGGCTCGAATAAAGTTGTGATTGAAGCTACTGATTTATCTGGGCATGTGACAAAGAAAACGATTGTCATCTACAAAGGTCAACCAGAAAATGGATTTATCACAAATTATGATTTCGGTCCAACAGAAGAAGTTAGCACTGAAAATCCAGCTACTTTAACTGCTGAAGCAAACGAATCAGTTAAATGGGAAGCAAAAGTTACTGATTCAACCGGAAAAGAATTTAAATTAGACACAGCTGAAGGAAAAGAATACAAAGCAACATTCACACCGGATGAATTTGCACCAACTGGTGAATACACATTAGAATTTGGTCCAGAAGGAAGCGAAAAACAAGTAGTGACGTTTACAGTTGCTAACTATCCGATTGTCATTGAAGGGCAAACCAAGAATACAAAAGGAAAAGCAGTAGAAGCTGTGACAGAAGATGGTGTGTTGAATATTGTTGCCAACTTCGCAAACCGCGGTGAAGTAAAACAAAACGCGCAAGTACTAGTACAAGTGAAGGATTCTAAAGATGAAGTGGTCATTTTCAAAGTGCTTAGCCTAGATGAATTCAAAAAAGCTTCTCGCGGAAGAGTTGGGGTAGATATTCCTCTTGAATCACTTAAAACAGGTGCTTATACTGCAGAGGTATTTGTTTGGGATAGCCTAGAAAACCCAACGCCATTGGCACAAACAAGCACAATCAACTTTGATATCAAATAATAAGGAACAGTTGAAAGGGAGGAGTATTCCTCTCTTTCTATTCATAAGGAGGGTCAATAATGAAGAAAAATATAGTCGTCTTTATGACTTCACTAATCTTATGTTTAAGTATTGTCATTCCGGCTTATGCAGCAAATATAGTAGTTTCTTTTAGTACAGATAAATCGGATTATAAAACAGGTGAAAAAATCTTAATAACGGGAAAAGTATTGAAAGATGAAGAACCAGGTTTAGGTACAAAACCTGTTTTATCAATGGTAGATTCCGATAGCAATCTAATCCAAATCTATCAGTGGAAAGATGGAGAAATACAAACAGATGGTAGTATTCATACAAGCATTGCGTTAAATGAATCATTAACAGATGGAACTTACAAACTTAAATTAACTGCAGGGGGCGTGTCAGATACCCATGAGGTTAAGATAACCAAGACAACTCAGCCACCATCTACAGGAGGAGGAGACTCAGGGACAACACCACCATCTACAGGAGGAGGAGACTCAGGGACAACACCACCTCCAGTTGTTACACCGCCTGGAAACCCTGGAGATACAACAGATCCAGTTCTGCCCGTTCCGGTACCCGAGTTCAGCCCAATCACATCAGAAAGCTTAGTTATTAAAGGAACGGCTTCTAAAAATACAAAAATCGAAATTACAGACAAAAAACAATTACAATTTGAGGCTAATACACAAGATAACGGCGAGTTTACATACCAGTTATCCCAAAAGTTAGAGGCAGGAACAGTATTATATGCGAAAGCAAGAGATTTAAAAAGCGGACAAGCTAGTGATGAAGTAACAATAACAGTTCTTGATAAAACAGCACCATCTGTACCAACAGTAAAAAAATTCAGCGATAAAGACAAAGTGGTATCAGGCAAAACAGAAGCACGTGCTACCATCATTATCTATAAACAAAGCAAAAAAATTGCGACAAATAAAGCTGATTCTAAAGGCAGCTTTACAGTGAAATTAGCTAAACAAAAAGCTGGTACTACTTTAATTGTTAAATCAGTAGATGAAGCTGGCAATAGCAGTAAAGGTGCCAAAGTAAAAGTGTTAGACAAAACAGCGCCTAACAAACCTACTGCTAAAAAGGTAACAGCGAAAACAACTAAAATAACAGGCAAAGCAGAAGCAGGATCTAAGGTGTATGTAAAAGTTAAAAACAAAATTATTGCTAAAACTACAGCAACTAAAAAAGGAACATATACATTAAAAATTAAGAAGCAAAAAGTCAAAACAGTCCTATCTTTCTATGCAAAAGACAAAGCAGGTAATGTAAGCAAGGCAAAGGTAGTAAAAGTTGTTAAATAGTGCCTTTATTATTCTCAATCTTAAAGTCTTCGATCTCATAAGAGGTTGAAGACTTTTTTGTTGGAATTAAAATAAAACTTATGATTCATCCAATTAAAGTACTACCATATTACTAATTTAAAATATTTTGAATATTTTGGTTGACGGAATATATGTACTTCTGTATATTTATTAACAATATTCTAAATTTATACTATTCATTTAACAATGAATAGAGTATAAGGGGGGAAAGGTATGACAAATAATATGGCGCCAAAGGTGGTAGACATACGAGAGGCAAAAGCTGGTAAGAAGCCGAAAGAGATCAATGTCTTTGCTCTTTTATTAGGATTGTTGGCTATCTGCGTTATTCTGACGTATACTATGCCAACTGGAGAATATGAAAGGGAAGTGGTCGATGGCAGGAGTATTGTAAAGCCTGATTCGTTTCATTTTATAAAGGCTGATCCAGTTGGGTTTATGGGCATCTTGGGCAGTATTCCTGCTGGAATGGTCGATGCAGCTTCGATTATGTTTTTCCTCTTAATTATTGGAGGTGCATACGGCGTGCTGAATTCGACAGGTGCTGTTGAAGCTTTCATTGTAACGATGACTCGCAAGTTCGGCACTAAAGAGAAATTACTCATTCCCGTTTTGATGCTATTTTTTGCATTGTTAGGCTCATTGCTTGGGATGTATGAGGAAACACTTCCTTATATTCTGATTATCACTCCACTGATTGTAGGGCTAGGATATGATGCGCTTACAGGTCTTGGCATTGTGTTAGTAGGCGTATCCGCAGGTTTTACGACGGCGATTATGAATCCATTTACCGTAGGGGTAGCACAAGGAATAGCTGGGCTTCCGCCATTCTCGGGGATGGGCCTTCGGATTGCAGCTTTTGTTGTTATGTACATAGTATCTGTAATTTTTGTTTATCGGCACGCGATGAAAGTGAAACAAGACCCGTCCTTAGGGGAATATGGAACAATTCAACGTGAACAAATTGACCAGCTATTAAAGTCTGATATTACATTAACACGCAAACATAAATTGATTCTCGCTTGCTTTGTTCTCAATTTGATAATCCTAGGTGTGGGAGTCGTAAAATTTGGCTGGTTTATAAATGAAATTGCCGGAATGTTCATTATATTTGGTATTGCAATTGGGCTCATTGCCCGCTATAACACCAATACATTAGTTGATGAATTCATGAAAGGATCTCAAGCACTCATTTATGGTGCCATGATTATTGGCGTTGCAAGAGGCATTGTGATTGTGCTCGATCAGGGACACATCATGGATACCATTCTGTATTATGCCTCTACTTTAATTAAGGACTTGCCTCCTTCCTTTGCGGCAATTGGCATGATGGTTTTCGATTCGCTGCTCCATATAGCGGTTCCTTCCGGCAGTGGAATGGCTGCTCTAACAATGCCGATTATGTCTCCACTATCTGACATCATTGGTGTGACCCGACAGACAGCTGTACTTATATTCACATTTGGCGATGGCATATTCAATATGATAATACCTGGCATAGCTGTAGCAGGAGCTGCCTTGGTTGGCGTTTCTTATATTCGCTGGTTAAAATGGCTGTTTCCATTGGTGCTTGTGCAATATGCAGTAGCCATCGTGTTTGTCATTATCGCCTATCTCACAAAATATGGACCTTTTTAAAGGATTACTATTGTAAATAAAAAAATGAGGTGTTCTAAATGAATGAAACAAAAATAGAAAATGAAGTAGAAAGAATAAATCAATTAATTGAAGAAAAACGAGACAAGCTGATTGAAGTCAGCAATCAGCTTTGGGAATATGCTGAGACTGGATTTGAAGAGTGGAAGTCTGCTGATCTCATTAGCAAGGTGCTTGAAGATGAAGGATTTGTGGTGGAGAGAGGGATTAGCGGCATTGAAACAGCCTTTGTGGGAAGCTATGGAAGCGGCAATCCTGTGGTGGCGATTTTAGGCGAATTTGATGCCTTGACTGGTCTAAGCCAAAAAGCAGGATCGACCAAACAAGAAGAGGTAGTGAAAAACGGTAACGGCCATGGTTGTGGACATAATTTGCTTGGTACTGGGTCGCTAGCCGCCGCCATTGCTCTTCGTCAATTAATGGAAGAAAACAATCTGCCAGGTACTATACGGTATTATGGCTGTCCTGGAGAAGAAATCGGGGGCGGTAAAATCTTCATGGTACGAGAAGGCGTTTTTGATGATGTCGACTTTGCCTTAACCTGGCACCCAGAAGCTCATAATAAAATTTGGTCTTCTCGCACACTCGCATGCTATGAAGTGAATTTCCGCTTTATAGGCAAAAGTTCTCATGCTGCAGCAAGTCCTTATTTAGGGAGAAGTGCATTAGACGCGGTAGAGTTAACGAGTGTGGGAGTGAATTATTTAAGAGAGCATATCATTCCAGAAGCAAGGGTTCACTATGCGATCACCAATACAGGTGGAGTGTCGCCAAACGTGGTTCAATCAGAAGCGGAAGTATTGTACTTTGTTCGAGCGCCAGAAGTAAAACAAACACATGAGATTTATGAGCGAGTCTGCGACATTGCAAGAGGAGCTGCTCTTATGACAGGCACCGAGCTTGAGATTGGTTTTGATTCGGCCATGTTCAATTATATTCCCAATACAACGTTAGAAGCCGTTATGCAGGAAAAATATGTAGAACTTGGCGTACCCGAATTTGATGAAAAGGAAATACAATTAGCAAAAGAAATTCGAGATACACTAACAGATGCAGAAAAAGAATTTGGTTTGCAAAATGTGAAAGAGTTAAAAGGAAAAGAACTCGCTGATATTGTGGAGCCACATGTGGAGGACAAAGAAGTCATGCCTGGTTCTACAGATGTAGGCGATGTCAGCTGGATTGTTCCAACAGCCCAATGCTATGCTGCCTGTGCAGCAATAGGTACCTCTTTGCACTCTTGGCAAATGGTCTCACAAGGCGGGTCTTCCATCGGCCACAAGGGAATGCTGCATGCAGGAAAAGTGATTGCTGCTACTGCCGCTGAAGTGATGAAGAGACCAGATATAATCCAGAAGGCGAAAGAAGAATTATTGGAACGTCTTGATGGAGAAAGCTATGTTTCACCTCTTCCGGAGGACTATAAGCAATATAGAATCCGTAGATAATTAATTGGACCCTACTGTTGATTCTTCCTGAAAATAGTGAGCAAGGTACAAAGAAAAACCGTGATGTTAACAACACATCACGGCTTTTTTGTGTGATTGAGATGACTATGGATGTTCCTGGGAATCAGTCTTTACGGCTAATTCCCATCCAGTATTCCTCCCAAATAATATCAAGTCGTAGATAGAATTCCTGCTCATCATAATACTGTGACTCTAAGAACAAACCATTCATTAAGCATTGGAAGGCAGTTGTCATATCTTCACTTTTTCCTTCTCTAACCTCTTTGTTCTGTATAGCTTCTTCAAAGACAGCATCAATCGCTTGTCGTTCTATTGCAACAAGTTTTTGGAAGCTTTCTGTGATTTCACTTTGTAAAACTTCAGGCGGGAAGAGCATCAGCCTTCTAAACAATTTCATTTTTCCAGCTTCAGATAAATGATATTCTGCCGCGGTTACTAACATTCCATACAGTTTATTTTTGGCGTATCCATTCTTCAATTGTTCCAGCATATCTTGCAGATGCTTATGATGCTCATCAAGTATCTCTTGATAGATATGCAGTAACACATCTTCCTTTCCCTCAAAGAATGCATAAATAGATGGAGGCTTTATGCCAACTGCATTTGCAATATCCTTTAAAGTTGTTCCTTCATATCCTTTTATGGCAAATAGTTCTGTAGCCGCTTTCATAATGTTAATTTTTGTCGACAATCTGTTTCCTTCTCCCTCTTGATTACCTAACTAATATTAGGTAGTATATATTTTATTAAACTTTATATTATCAGAATATTTCATATTGATTGAATTATTTGTAAGAAAACTGGAATATTCACGCAAAAAGGGGTGGTTTTAAAGTTAATCTAGCATTGCATGAAAAGAATTCTAGCCTTATCACTTTAAGTATAAATGAAAAAGGAGAGCAGACAATGAAAATTAAAGTAATCATGCCTATTATTTCAGATGTATTTTTAGAGGAAACGAAAAAGGAATTTGATTTATATGGTGCGGCTAACACAGAATTTGGGGTTTGCAGTCTAGATTATGGTCCTGCATCAATAGAAAGTGAATATGATGAAGCATTAAGCGTACCGAATTTGCTAGAAAAAGCTAAGGAAGCGGAAGTGGAAGGCTATGATGGGATTATTAGCGATTGTTTCGGAGATCCCGGAGTGAAGCCTGCCAGGGAGATAGTAGATATTCCTGTCGTTGGGCCATGTGAAGCGGGAATGCTATTTGCGAGTTCATTGGCAAAGTCCTTTTCAGTCGTGTCGGTGCTACCGAATGTGGTGCCAATGATTGAGAATATCAGCAAGACCTTAGGTGTACACGGCAATCTAGCATCCACTCGATATATTAATATTCCTGTGTTGGAAGTCCATGAGAAGGAAAGGTTGAAAGCGGCCCTATTCGAAGAAATGGTGCAGGCAATTGAACAAGACGGTGCACATGCAATCGTACTTGGTTGTACAGGCTTTTTGGGCGTAGCAGCAGAGCTGCAAGAGCGTCTTAAAGAAAAAGGCTATGATGTGCCAGTGATTGATCCGGCCTTTGCCGCAACAAAGATGCTCGAAGGTTTGATAGAGATGGGTGTGAAACAAAGTCGTTTGACATATATGACGCCACCTTCAAAACAAAGAGTAAAGATGTAATAGAGTTTAGTTCCTATGAGTTAGAGCTGAGTAGAGGAGAAGAGGCAAATGGAAAATAAACAAAATACAATGGATGATTATTCACTATCTCGCGTACCACAATCAGCACGACAATCATTATGGAATGTATCGATTGTACGTGTTGGATCAATGGCAACGATATCCTCATTTGTGATCGGGGCGGCACTAGGATATGGCATGACCTTTTGGCAAGCTTTTTGGGCAACGATGTTCGGCAGTGTCATTTTAGAAGTAATTAGCCTTCTCCTAGGATATGCAGGGGCACGTGAAGGACTTTCCACGAGTCTATTGTCAAGATGGACGGGCTTTGGCCGTTACGGATCAAGTATTATTGGCGCCGTTATTGCGATTTCAACAATTGGCTGGTTCGGTGTACAGAACTCCGTTTTTGCAGAAGGCCTAGTGCAAGCAAGCCATGGGAAATTAAGTCTTCCTGTTGCGGCTACACTAACGGGACTTGCTGTTACGGTCCTCGTGATTTTTGGATTTAAATTATTAAGCGCGACCGCGACAATCGCTGTACCTGCATTTCTAATCGCTGTAGCCTTTGGGATTTATCAGGTTCTTAAAGATCATTCTATCTTTGAGTTAATGAATACGGTTCCTGCTGGTGAAAAGATGTCTATGGGCGTAGCAGCAACAATGGTCGCCGGAGGATTTATTATCGGAGCAGTCATCACACCGGACTTTAGCCGTTTTGCTAAAAGTGGAAAAGACGTCTTTTGGATGACAATGATTGGGACGGTTATTGGCGAACTTTTTATTAATATGATTGCGGTTTTGATGGCACTTGCTGCTAGAACAAATGACGTGGCGAGCATCATGATGCAAACATCTGGCTGGCTTGGTGCATTAGTAGTCGTTTCATCAACGATTAAGATTAATAATTTGAATTTATATTCTTCATCACTTGGTTTTACAAACATCTTTGATTCAGTATTTAAGGTTAAATTAAATCGAGGAATTGTCACTTTGGTTATTGGGATTATTGGAACGCTGCTTTCCGTTCTAGGCATTCTTGATAAATTCGTGGATTTCCTTGTCTTGTTGGGCGTTCTGATACCGCCGGTTGCCGGTATTATGGTGATTGACTATTTCATATTAAAAACCAATCGTCAGGCACTTGATGAAAGCAGAGAAAAGGGAACACTGCCAGCAGTGGGTGAAAAGCTAAGTCCGATTACACTTATCGCTTGGGCAACGGGTTTTGCGGCAGGTTATTTTGTCACTCTAGGGATTCCTTCTATTAATTCTCTTGTGGTAAGTGGTGTAGTTTATTACATTGGGAAATTAGCTACGAGATCGAGTGCGAATAAACATATTGAAAATGAGAAACAAGTGGCATAATAAAAATTCGGAATATTCGGGAGGCTTTTTAATGAGGAAAATAGGTAAAAAACAAATTGAAGATATTGCAGTTGGCGCAGCAGTGCTAGGAACAGGCGGTGGAGGTGACCCATATATCGGAAAGCTGATGGCACTGCAGGCAATCGAAGAATACGGGGAAGTCACACTTTTAGATGTAGAGGAAGTACCAGACGACGCTTTAGTAGTGCCATCCTCCATGATGGGGGCACCAACAGTGATGCTGGAAAAAGCGCCAAGCGGTGAAGAGCCTATTTTGGCTTTTAAAAACCTTGAAGACTATTTAGGGAAGAAGGTGTATGCCACATTCCCAATAGAAGCAGGCGGTGTCAATTCTATGATTCCATTTGCGCTTGCTGCCAAACTAGGCATTCCTGTCATAGACGCAGATGGAATGGGTCGAGCATTCCCTGAATTACAAATGGTCACTTTTTATCTAGATGGAATATCTGCTACACCTGCCATACTCGCTGATGAAAAAGGTAATACAACTTTGTTATCTACAGTGGATAATGTGTGGACAGAAAGAATTGCTCGTGCTGTTACTATCCAAATGGGCGGATCCGCTATGACTGCGATGTATTCAATGACTGGCAAGAATCTACGCGACAGTGGCGTGAAAAATATTTTAAAACTGGAAGAGGAAATCGGTAGAACGATTAGGCTCGCTAAAGAAAAGAATGTAAACCCAATCCAAGAATTATTGAAGCAGATCGATGGTTATGAATTGTTCAACGGCAAAGTTAGCGATATCAATCGCAAAACAGAATCAGGTTTTGCAAAGGGTATCGCAACATTCGAAGGGCTTCATTCATATAAAGGGGAAACACTGCAGCTTCATTTCCAAAATGAACATCTTCTTGCCAAGACAGACAATCGCTTACTTTGTGTTACCCCGGATTTGATTGCGGTGCTAGATGCAGAAACAGGGCTACCTATCACAACGGAAGGTATTAGATATGGATCAAGATGTATCGTCATTGGTATACCATGCCACCCGAAGTGGAGAACGGAAGAAGGAATTAAGGCTGTCGGTCCAAGATACTTTGGATACGATGTGGACTATGTGCCTGTAGAAAATCTTGCGAAAAAAGGAGTGCTATCATAATGAGTATTTATCGTATAGGAATTGACGTAGGCGGAACCCACACAGATGCCGTTTTGCTAGACCAAAATAATACTGTATTGTCAGAGACAAAATCCCCTACAACTGAAGATGTGGCAACAGGCATTTATAATGCAATGCACCAAATTATTACGCAAGCAAACGTACCTCGTGAGGAAATTAAATATGCAATGCTTGGCACCACTCATTGCACAAATGCCATAGTAGAAAGAAAAAGGTTAAATAAAGTAGCTGCGATCCGAATCGGAGCCCCTGCAACTTTATCAGTAAAGCCACTGATTGGTGTTCCTGATGACCTTCGGGAAGTACTAGGGAAACATGTTTATCTCGTGCGTGGAGGTCATGAATTTGATGGTAGGGAAATCGTTCCGTTAGATGAAGATCATTTATATCAAATAGCTGAGGAGATTAAGGGAAAGGTAGATTCAATTGCGATTACATCAGTGTTCTCGCCCGTATCCAAATCGCATGAAGAAAGAGCAAGCGAGATACTTCGAGAAGTACTGGGCGATCATATTCCTTTATCACTATCCTCTGAAATTGGTTCAGTAGGACTGTTAGAAAGAGAAAATGCAACGATTCTGAATGCATCCGTTGTGAATGTGGCAAAAACAGCAGCCGACGGATTTATTAACGCACTGAAAAGCGAAGGAATAGATGCGAAAGTATTTTTCGGACAAAATGACGGGACACTAATGTCTATTGAATATACAGTCAAGTACCCTATATTTACTGTAGCGTGCGGTCCGACCAACTCATTGCGCGGGGCTTCTTATTTAAGTGAACTCACTGATGCAATTGTCGTAGATGTTGGGGGCACAACATCCGATGTGGGTGTTTTAGTACAATCCTTCCCGCGAGAATCGTCTCTAGCAGTTGAAATTGGTGGTGCTAGAACCAACTTCCGTATGCCTGATCTTGTGTCGATAGGACTTGGAGGAGGGACAGTGATTCGTACCCAAGATAATAGAGATTTCACGATTGGACCGGATAGCGTTGGGTACAAATTACAGGAAAAGAGCCTTGTCTTTGGAGGAGATATTTTAACGGCTACAGATGTTGCTGTAGCTCTAGGCAAAGTAGAGATCGGTGATTCTGCTAAGGTAGCACATTTAGATAAGGAATTGTTGAATAGAATGTACACGAAGATGGTGTCACTTGTAGAAGAAGCCATCGATAAAATGAAAACGAGCGCAGATCCAGTACCTGTAATTCTTGTAGGAGGAGGTAGCGTATTGTTGCCGGAACAACTGGAAGGTGCTTCAGAGGTAATCCGTCCGGAGCATTCAGGTGTTGCTAACGCAATCGGTTCAGCTATCTCACAAGTAAGCGGCCAAATCGAAAAGATTTATTCTTTAGATGAAATAGGAAGAGAAAAGGCATTAGAGCACGCAAAACAACAAGCTAAAACAGAAGCGATCAATGCGGGTGCAGCTGAGGAAAGCTTGGTCATCGTAGATGTTGAGGATGTTCCACTTGCCTATATGCCGGGAAATGCAACACGTATTCGCGTAAAAGCTGCCGGTGATTTGGCACAATTTGAAATGAAAGAATTGGTGTGATTTTAAAGTTCAATTTATAATTTACCAATTGATCAATAGATGTTCCATCTCATTAGGGGGATGGAATATCTTTGATTTTAATGATGAGCATCATTGTAATTGTGTGAAGAGGAGGACGGCTACTCATGTGGAATTGCGTGATCTGAAAGTCCCGCAGAAACGTAGTGACGAGGAGATTGAAACTAAGCCCGTGGAAAGCGCCGTCTGGAACGGAAAACAAACTAACTTTTATATGTCAGTTCAATAGAAGAAAAACAAATGAAAAAGCCTGAACTCATTATAATTTCACATGGGTTCAAGCTTTCATTAGGATGTTATATTATTGGAAAATTCAGTCTTTTTTATGTGTAATTTGGTTATTGAACATTTTCTACAAAGGTTCTGGAGCATTCGCTGTTTTTTGTCTCTTTGCTTTTCGAGCCCACGAAAGGATAATAGCTATGATTAAGGCGAGCCCTAGGTATCCCATAGTAGAGTAGACCTTTCCGACAAGGGTGGTAAAACCGACAAGGCTTGCGCCGAATCCAAGTAAACCAATCACAACAATGGCAGGCTTGAAGTGTTTTTTTTCAGGTTGTACGAAACGAACGGTGAAAGCATAGAACATACCGACCGCCGTGTTATACATCATGCCAAGCAGGGCAATTCCCATTAGAACTCCAACCATAGGATGGATTTGGGCAGCTAATTCAAGTGTTGGCATGTCAACACCTTTGATCACATCGATCTTTACAAACATCGCAATATTGATAAGGATAATTAAGGCACCCAACATAATCCCGCCATATATCCCGCCCATACCTGCGACTTTGCGGTCTTTAATCGTTCCGCCCATCACAATCAACAAGGCGGCACCAGCTGCGATATTATAGGAAACATAAAGCAGTGCACCCAGCACCCAATTAGAGGCAGCGGAACCTTGCTCTTTAGCGATTGTGTTGGCATCAGCTAAGGAGAGATCCATCGTAAAAATAGAATAGATTAATATAATGAAAATAATCGCCATTAAATAGGGAGTGATCACAGCGATTAAATTGATGATATTCTTTATATTCAGCAATAATGTTAGGATGGTGGCAGCAACCATAATCAAACTGCCTATTAATGGAGGAATGCCGAACATTTGATGGAATGTTGATCCAGAACCGGCAAACATCACAACCGCTACACCGAATAAAAAGAATGTAATTAAGACATCTAGAATAAATCCGATATACCGGCCGCCAATATGATAAATCACTTCTTTATGTGAAGAAGTTTGTAAATCTGAGCCAAGCTGAGCCAACATATAGCCTAGAAATGTAAAGGCGATAGTTGCAAGAATCCCACCGACGGTTCCCCAAAGACCAAAGCTTGTAAAGTACTGCATGATTTCCTGGCCGGAAGCAAATCCGGCTCCTACAATCAATCCAACGAAAGCGGCGCCAATCTGTAAACTTTTCCTCATACATTTCCCTCCATTATTTGTAATGTTTTTTGGCGACAGTAAAGGATTCCACAGCCTCACAGTCAATTTCATATCCTATTCCGACAGCCTGTCGTACGTTGATGTAGCCATTTTCGGATACGACTTCAGGCTTGATAATATCCTTATCCCAATATCTATTTGAGCTTGCTGTATCTCCCGGTAACGTAAAATTTGATAATGTTGTTAAAGCCACATTATGTGCACGCCCGATACCCGATTCGAGCATGCCGCCACACCACACGGGAATGCCGTTTGCCTCACAGTAATCATGGATTTTCTTGGCTTCAGTTAATCCACCGACACGGCCGATTTTAATATTAATAATTTTTGTACTCCCAAGCTCTACAGCCTTTCGTGCATCTTCAAGCGAGTGGATGCTTTCATCTAAGCAAATCGGCGTTTCTAGCATTTTTTGCAGCTGTGCGTGGTCAATAATGTCATCTGATGCTAAAGGCTGTTCAATCATAGTGAGGTTGAACGCATCTAGCTGTTTCAACAACTCTGCGTCTTCTAACCGATAGGCGGAATTGGCATCTGCCATCATGGCAACATCTGGGAAAGTGTTTCGTAATATGCGCATGACCTCCACATCCCAGCCTGGCTTAATTTTCACTTTAATCCGTTTGTAGCCTTCTTTGACGTAGCCATCGACTAATTCAACTAGCTCTTCAATGGATTGTTGAATGCCAATACTAATCCCGACTTCAATTTTATCTCTTGTACCGCCGAGTGCAGAGGCAAGAGATTGATTTGTTTGCTGTGCATAAATATCCCATACAGCACCTTCTATGGTGGACTTAGCCATATTATTTTTGCGAATAGGTGCAAATAACTCACTAACTTCATCCGGGTGATGGATTTCCTTATTTAAAAGCAATGGGATAAAAAAGTCCTCCAGCATGTGCCAGTTGGTCTGCAAAGTCTCTTCGTTATACCAAGGCGAGTGGAAGGCGACTGATTCACCCCAGCCAATCGTTCCATCTTGGTCCTGCGCTTCAAGCACGAGAAAATCTCTATCTGTAAATGTTCCAAAACTTGTAGTGAAAGGATCCTTTAATTTCATTTTTAGTTGACGGATCGTGATATTTACAATTTTCATAGTTACTCTCCTCCAAATTCTAATGTTTCTGTTTTCACAAACAGATAGTCATTATGCGTTTCATACGATTGTAAACGTACAGCAGCATAGCCTGCTTTAAATAGGCGTTGAAATATCTTACGTGTTTGCAAGCGCCAATCAATTGCAAGTATTTGACTTTGCGCTTTGAGCGATTGAAAGTCTTTCGGTACTGCAATGGAATAGGCAGGTTTATTTAATTCTTGCTCAGGGCTTGCAATAAAAACGGGTAGCCGGTCTTCATTCAGAGAAATGGTGTTCAAGGCTTTGACTACTTCTATTTGAGGCTGTTGTTTTTCAATCACATATGGACTAGTCAAATGCCAATGCACTTCAAACCGGTCTGATGGTAATCCTTGATTAAATTTATTCTGCATCTTTCCGTAGCAATCTTCGAAGTAAGTGTTACATATGCCGTTTAGTTTCGTTAGGTTTAGGGATGCATTGCGGGTTTCAAGTGGATCATACGTCCATTTCATGATGTGGAAGCCCTTTGCAATGGCCATTTCACGCTGTGCAAGTTTTAACTTTTCGCCAATACCTTGTGAACGGTAATTCTCATCAATCCCGAGCATATGAGAGCATAAATAGCTTTTTCCATTTTCAAAACCAGGAAATCCATAGCTGAAGCCAACTAAATCGACTCCATCAAATGCTCCAACTATAATGCCGCCATTTTTTACAGCTGTTAAAGTTTGATGAGTCGGTATGGGTTCCATATCCCATACTTTTTGTTCAAGCTCTTGAATCTGTTCCATCTCTGCAATGGTCTTCAATTCTCGAATATTCATCATCTAATCGCTTCTTTCTATTTGATGTAGGGCTAGTATTAAGGCTCTTGCGATAATTTCAGCACCTGTTGGGAGCTGCTCCTGATTGAAAGTCATATTTGGATGATGTAATCCTGGTGTAACTCCACATCCAAGCCCAAGCATGGTTGTTTTTAAATGGGGTCGTGTATAGGCATAAAAATGAAAATCTTCTCCACCTGGTGTCACAATCTCAGGCGCTAAATGATCTTCGCCAACCACATCGAGGATGGCCTGCTTCATAATGTTTTTCGCGCTATCATCCACTTGCGCTGCTGCAATATGCGCATCTATCTTGTAAGTGATGACTGCGCCAAATAATGTGCTGACGGCGTCCACTACCTTGTCAAAGCCTCTTGTTAATTCATCCATCGATTCATTATTTTGAGCGCGTGCATCAATGCTGAATGTGGCACTCCCAGGAATGATGTTAGTAGATGAACCACCTGCCTGAAGCTGTGTCATCTTAATAGAAGCTGATTGTTCGGGGCTAATCCAAATCCTTTTTAACCCATCGATCATGGCAGCCGCCACTTCAATGGCATTCACTCCTTTCTCAGGACGTGCTCCGTGTGCTTCAAGTCCTTGGATGGTTCCGGTAAATAGTTTTGCCGCTCCGTGATAGAGTGCTGGTGAATAGGTTCCGCCCTGTAACTCGTATAGCGGTCTTACATGGGTGCCGAACAAATAGGTCAGGGAATCTACAATTCCTAATTCGGCGAGTGCCTTTGCTCCTTGCGCTTTTTCTTCAGCCGGCTGAAAAAGAATTCGAATGGCGCCTGGCAGGGAAGGGGCCATTTCTTTCAGGAGCAGCACTACCCCTAAGGCCACGGTCATATGTCCGTCGTGTCCACAAGAGTGATTTGCTTTGAATTCACCGTCTACTTCTTGCCATAGTGCATCCATGTCTGTGCGGAAACCAACTTTTGGAATGCCTTCTCCAATATCAACATATAAACCCGTCATATTTTTAAAAAGATGTGGCTTCAAACCCTCTTGACGAAGGAATTCTGCAATATAAGACGTTGTTTCTACTTCATTCCAGCTAGTCTCAGGGGAATGATGTAGATGTTCGAAAATCGTTTGTAGTCTTTCAGTAAATGGTTGTTTCATCAGTTAAAACCACCGATCTGCAATAAAGCTATTTTTATAATCATCGTATCTAACTCGCTGATCCTGATAATATTGCGGATCAAGAGTCATCATGCCTGTCACGATAACATTTAAAAATGATATAAGAGATGGCATGAGATCAATCGTCGACAGTTCAGGCTGTTCGAGAATAAAGGAATATGAGCTGTGTTTATGGATAGGGGCTAATTTCGAATCTGTAATAGCTAAGACCGTAACCCCTTGGTTGTGAAGAGTTTCTGCAATTTGAATGGGTTCCTTAAAATATCGATGCAATGAAATGACAACGACAACCGAATCCTCATCTATTTCCTGCATTATCCGAAAGAGATCCGCCGAGTCCGTTTGAATCAGCTTCACGTTCGGTCGAAGGATATTTAACGTAAAGTGCAGCCATCTTGCCCCAAACTCTGATGCACCTCCACCCAAAATATATAGATTTTTTGCTTTATGTAGTCGTTCGGTTGCCTCATTAAAATCTTCTTTATTAATTTGCTTGGCAATCTCGCTGATTTTTGTACTGTCTTTGTTCATGCCTTTTTCTACTAGACATTGGTCATTGTAGAGCTCCATTTTCGAAGAAACATAGTAACCAAGTGTACTAACAGCGGTATTATTAAAAACATGTAAGGTAATTTTCTTTTGTAGTTCTGTATAGCCTTCAAGCCCAAGCGCAAAGCAGAAGCGAATAACTGTCGTTTCACTTGTTCCCGCCTTTTCACCAACCTCAGTAGCTGAGTGAACACTCACAAATTTGGGATGCCGTAAGACAAAGTTTGCTACCTTTTGTTGAGCTTTTGAGAGATCATGGAATTGCATCTCAATCAATTCTTTGATACTTCGTTCTTTTTCCAAGAGAAGTCTCTCCTTTTTATTGTATGTTTTGAAGTTTCAACTTCATACGAGGATAGCATAAATTAATTCATAAAACAATGAATATTCAGAAATATTTTATGAGATTTAATGATTGAAGATGGATAAAAAAGGATAAGGTTAAAGTTGATTAGACCAGAGGAGAGAATAGTGAAGCATACCTTGAAAGTGACATTATACTAAAAGCCTATTTAAGGGTCAGTAGTCTACTACATAATTATGAAGGCCAAAAATAATATATGTGTTTATGAAGTGGGACAGCGGAGACTCCTTAGGGATTAGCGAGACAGGTAAGACCCCACAGGAAGCGCAGCTGAAGAGGAAGCTTACCGCTCGCCCCTAGGAATGCGCAACTGTCCCACTTCAATTTAATATGAATTAATAAAAACATTAAAATTACACATGTTCAATAACTCAATACAAATCTATCAGCAAATAGTACCGCCAACTTCGCGAATATCTTCATGATCATGTGCAGCCGCAACTGCTGATAGTTTAATGCCTTCTACGATGGTATCAAGACTTAAGCTTGGTTGGTTGTTAGAGACGGCTTGCTCAGGGATGAAAGGAATGTGGATAAACCCTCCACGAATATGCGGCGCCTGATTAGCCAAATAATGCATGACGCCATAGAATAAATGGTTGCAGACAAATGTACCGGCAGTATGAGAGACCGCTGCTGGAATCCCGGCTTCTCTCATATCATGCACCATTCTCTTCACTGGCAGAGTGGACCAGTAGGCAGCCGGACCGTCTGCTGCAATCGGTTCATCAATGGGTTGATTCTTCTTGTTATCAGGGATACGCGCATCATCAATATTAATAGCAATCCGTTCAGGTGTAATTTGAGTGCGTCCACCAGCTTGTCCAACAAGAATTACCACATCGGGCTGGTGCTTTTCAATGGATTCCGTTACAACATTAATTGACTCATGAAAGACAGTAGGAACTTCTTGCGTAATGATGGTTACATCATCAATTTTTTGGCCTTCTAACTTTTTCACAGCTTCTAAAGCGGGGTTGACAGTATCACTACCAAACGGGTCAAACCCGGTAATCAGTACTTTTTTCTCCATTAGAACATTCCTCCTATTTAATTAGAAAATACATAAGAACGATATTGAAAGCTAATGCACATAATGCTGTGGGAATTTGGACTCGAATAACATGATTCTTATCCTTTAAATCTAGTAGAGCTGCAGGCACAATATTAAAGTTTGCAGCCATTGGTGTCATCAATGTGCCACAATAGCCGGCAAACATTGAAATAGCCGCTATTTGATTCGGATTTGCGCCGAATTGTTTGATCAATAACGGAATGGCAATGCCAGCTGCCATCACAGGGAACGCTGCAAATGCATTTCCCATAATCATCGTAAAGACAGCCATGCCGATACAGAACGCAAATACTACCCAGAATAAAGATGTCTCTGGTATAACTTTTGTGACCATATCTGAAACGACTTTGCCCACACCGGCAGAAGTGAAAATGGTTCCAAGAGTAGCTAATAGCTGAGGGAGTACAACTGCCCAGCCGATTGCTTCTAATAGTCTTCGTGACTCTTTAATGGTGGTTTTGGGTGTACTTTTTGTCAGAGCTACTGCTGCGAGGATTGCGATTAAACATGCAATGCCCAGTGATACAAGTGTAGGGTTAGCTGGATCTAATAATTGCAAGGAGCCAATTTTTACATTAACAAATAACTTAGAGCCTATAACCGTGATAATCGGTATTAATAAGGCAGGCAGGAATAACATATTTCCAAGTTTCTTCCGGCGTTCTTCACGTTGTCCTTCTGTGGCCTCTTCATATGAACCTTTCTTTAAACCGCCCAAGCCGACAATTAGCACCATAAGGATAACCATGATTCCTATGTAAAACGGCGGTATGACTTTGCCGAATAGTAGTGTAAGAGAATAAAGAAGATAGAATAAACCGGAGGAAATTCGGCGTGGGTTTGCTTTATCTAAAAAAGTATAGATGGAGCAACAAAACCCAATAATACCCATTATGATATAAATAAATTCAACTGAAAAAACCATTAGCTCACATCCTTTTTACTGATCGGTGGAGTGTTCTCTGTCTTGCCTCTTAGTTTCCGATCTAGCTTTTTATCGAAGAAATATAGTCTTATTGAGTGAACGATGAACACGAAAATAGCGGTCGGGATACCCCAAAGTGCCATCGATATAGGATCAGCTTCAATCCCGTTTTGATCAAAGAAGCCTTTCATCAGTAAAATAGCACCGACAGCTACGAAAATATCTTCTCCAAAAAAGAGTCCGATATTATCTGCTGCAGCAGCATGCGCTCGAATTTCTTCTTTTTCTTTTTCAGGCACTTCTCCGTATTTTGCTTCTGCTGCTCCTTCTGCCATAGGGGCGATAAGCGGTCTAACAGTTTGTGGATGCCCGCCAATGCTATTTAATCCAAGAGCGGCACCGATTTCGCGAATCAGCAAATAAATCGTAAGGATACGTCCTGCTGTAGCGGCTTTTATTTTTGAAACAAGATGTCCCGCCTGATTTTGTAAACCGCTTCTTTCTAACAGCCCAATGACGGGAAGTGTAACAATCAAAATGGACATATAACGATTTGTTGTAAAGGCTTCTCCAAATTGAGTAATGATCTCTTTTATAGGCATACCTGCAATTAAACCAGTTACTAAACCGGCGACAGTTACTACTACAAGAGAATTCAGCCTTAATGCAAATCCGATGATAATTAATGCAACGCCAATTAAAACCATATAAACTCTTCTTTCTCTTAGGAATTTTTTGAATATAAAAATACTAACAGATATAAAATAGGCTGAAAAGGGCTTGAGAAGTTTAATTTTAAAATAGTATTAATTATCTATAAATTAAATATAAATAGAAATATTAATAAATAAATAAAGACTTTATTCTATTTTAAATTGTTTAAATCTTTAAAATAAAATATACTATAATAGTATATTGATATTTATATTAGAAAAGCTATTAAATTAATGACTTTGCAAGGGGGGGAGTTAGATGGATTATACCTTGTCTCCAATGGGAGAAAGTGCAATCATCATCGAATTGGGAAATGAACTAAATTTATCGACGCATCAAAAGGTACAAGCCATTTCATCTTTTTTAGAGAATCATTCATTCCATTGGCTAATCGAATACATACCTGCATTTTCTACAGTAACTATTTTTTATAATCCGTTAAAAATAATGAATAATTTAAAAGGAGAGCTCCCATACCAATTTGTTTGCAATGAATTACATGAGGCATTATCAGACTTACCTGTGGACCAGCATACGGAAACGAGAATTGTGGAGATTCCGGTATGCTATGGGGAGCAATTTGGCCCGGATTTAGAATCTGTTGCCAAGTTGAACGGCTTAACGGCAGATGAGGTAGTTCAAATTCATTCTTCTGCAGAATACACTGTCTATATGATTGGGTTCGCGCCGGGATTCCCGTATCTTGGTGGTATGTCGGAAAAGATTGCAGCGCCCCGATTGCCATCTCCAAGGCTGAAAATTCCTGAAAGGACAGTTGGGATAGCTGGCAAACAAACTGGAATTTATCCGATTTCAACACCTGGTGGCTGGAATTTAATTGGACGGACACCAGTAGAGCTATTTCAACCAAATGCCGAAACGCCAAGTTTGTTGCGAGCTGGAGATAAAATTCGTTTCAAACCGATTAGCTATCAAGAGTACATAGAGTGGGGAGGGCAAGAAGGATGATCACCATAAAAAAACCTGGACTCCTCACAACAATTCAAGACCTAGGTCGGTATGGCTTCCAAAAATACGGGGTAGTTGTGGGGGGAGCAATGGATACCGTTGCACACCGGATTGCGAATTTGTTAGTGGGAAATGAAGAAAATGCTCCGACATTAGAAATAACACTTATGGGTCCTCATATAGAATTTCATGAAGATACACTTCTATCAATTTGCGGTGGTGATTTATCTCCTTCAATTAATGGAGAGGCAGTTTCAATGTGGAAAACCATTTATGTGAAAAAAGGAAGCGAGCTTCGATTTGGTGCGGCGAAGACTGGATGCAGAGTGAATTTGGGGATTGCGGGCGGATTGGCTGTACCCTCGGTTATGGGGAGCAAGTCAACATACCTCAAGGCTGGAATTGGTGGGTTTAATGGAGGAGCTATAAAACAGGGAGATAAAATTTCAACCGATTCAATTAGTGGAGTAGCGCAGCACATGATGGGTCAACTGAAAAAAGACATGAAAAATCAAACATTCGTAGAAGCTGAATGGTCCATTGCATCTGAGCTCATCCCTGCTTTTAAAAATGACCAAGTGATTCGTGTGATGAAGGGGCCTCACTACTCACTTTTTTCAACTTCAAGCCAAAATGCTTTTTTCTCCTCGCGTTTTGATGTTTCTACACAATCGGACCGTATGGGTTACCGATTAGAAGGAGTTCCATTGTCGTTAGCGCAACCGATTGACATGTTATCAGAGGCGGTAAGCTTTGGGACAATCCAAGTACCTTCAGATGGAAATCCGATTATTTTGCTTGCCGATCGCCAAACAACAGGTGGCTATCCAAAGATTGGGCAAGTTGCTGCTGTTGATTTGCCATTATTAGCTCAAGCGAAGCCAGGTGATACCATCCGTTTTACAGAAATTACACATGAAGAGGCCCAGATATTACTTTTACAAAAGGAAAGAAAAATACAATTACTAAAAAAAGCGATAGAATTGAAACTAAACGAGGGGGAATAAACATGCTTAAAGTTGATTTGAATTGTGATATGGGAGAGAGCTTTGGCACTTATAAAATGGGAAGAGATGAAGAAATTCTGGATTTCATCACTTCAGCTAATATTGCTTGCGGCTTTCATGCAGGAGACCCTGCGACCATGAGGAAAACGGTCCGTATGGCAATAGACAAAAATGTTGGTATTGGCGTACATCCAGGATTGCAAGATTTAGTCGGCTTTGGCAGAAGAAATATGCAAATTTCTCCGCAGGAAGCATATGACCTTGTTGTCTATCAAATAGGAGCAATTTATGCTTTTGCTAAATCAGAAGGCGGACAAATTCAACACGTGAAACCCCACGGTGCTTTATACAATATGGCAGCAAAAAATTCAACACTCGCGATGGCGATTGCAGAAGCCGTCTACAAAGTGGATCCAAGCATTATTTTATTTGGTTTAGCAGGAAGCGAGCTAGTCAAAGCAGGTGAAAAAATTGGCTTGCACACAGCAAATGAAGTATTTGCTGACAGAACATATCAAAGTGATGGCTCACTAACACCAAGAACTGAACCGCAGGCTCTCATTACGGACCGCGAAACAGCTGTGAAAGGCGTGATCCGCATGGTAAAGGAAGGGACTGTAGCGTCACTTCAAGGTATAGACGTCCCTATCCAAGCAGATACCATTTGTATTCATGGCGATGGAGAGAATGCACTGGACTTTGCTAGTTATATTTCTAGTAGCCTGCGGGAAGCTGGGATTGAAGTAACGAAGATTGCAAGCTTTAAGTGAATAACGCCTTGATAGTTGTGCTAAAAAAATTACATATATTCTTGAATGACAGAGGCATGGATTGTGACAACCTAATGAGCACCTACTACGCATCACTTCTTCTTGCCTCTTCCAAATAAAATTCCATCACATCTACGATAAATCGATTCAGTTTTCTATCTAGCTTTTTGTACATATAGCCAAAGGGATTGCGAATAAACTGCTTTTTGGTCTGTTGAATGGTTTCTTTGAAGGCCGTAAAACTAATATCTTCGAGTTGTTGTTTGCGAGATTGATATATTTCCCATTCCAGCAACGGCTTTAGTTGCTTGTACACCACATCTACAAACCTCTTTGTCTCTGATGTATTACCTGTGGTAGAAGCTAGATAATGAAAGATTCGATTACGTATGGATGTATTGAGCATCGGGTACGTATGTTTACCGTATTGATGTTTAGGATTAGAAGATAAAGATGGTTCCTGTTTGATTGTTTCAATTTCCGCCTTACTCTCAGAAGGGGTTTCAGCTTCCTCTTGATGTGCCAAAATCGATGTGTCATGGTAGGGTAAAATAGAAAAGATGTTGGCGCCTTTGATGCCATTCATCTTTTTTGTTTGGATGCGTTGGATAATTTGAAATTCTTCTAGGCGTTTAAGCGTACGGAAAACAGTTCTTACAGAAATGCTTAAAGCTGCTGCAATTGTTTGTGCTTTTAGGTGGCAGGCCCCCGGGTAATCCAATGCATGTGAAGCCATTTTATAAAGAATTGCCTTGTCTGATGGAGTAAAATTGTAGTAATGCTTGTGGATATGTTGTTCTACTACTTCGTCCATTTCTTGTACAGTTGTAAATGTGGCATAAGGTGCCAAATAATCAAATCGTGCCATTGTATTCTCCCTCTTTCCGCTTTTACATATTAAATAGAAGAAAGTGTGGAAAAGAGGACAACAAGAGAAAAAATTTTTTCGCTTTATGTGAATGATGATATCAGTCATGCTAAATAAATATATGTCTTCAATCTTCTTTCAGGTTGAAGGCTTTTTTATAAAGTAAATTTTTTCAGGGTGAATTTCATGCAGAGGAGGTAGAGCAAATGAAAATACTATTGGCGCCAGATTCATTCAAAGGTAGTTTAACAGCAATAGAAGCAGCGAATGCTATGAAAGAAGGAATACTGGAAGTTGACTCGAATATTAAAACAATTCTGTTGCCGGTGGCAGATGGCGGAGAAGGCACGATGCAAAGTTTATGTGATGCAACGAATGGCAAACTTATCCGCGTACTTGTAGAAGATCCGCTAGGGAAAAACGTCCAGGCAGCATATGGAGTGCTTGGTGATGGAGAGACATGTGTAATTGAAATAGCTGAAGCTTCAGGGCTTACTCGTTTAAATAAAGAGGCAATAAATCCGATAATGGCGTCTTCATATGGGACCGGACAATTGATCCAGCATGCATTAAATGCAGGGTATCGTAAATTTATCATTGGATTAGGCGGGAGTGCGACGAATGATGGGGGAGCAGGCTTGCTGCAGGCTCTTGGCATTCGTTTATTAAATGATGAAGGAGCAGACCTGAAAAAAGGTGGAGGAGCATTAGCTGATATAGCCTCCATAGATATGAATGGTTGGGATGCTCGCATTGCAGAATCTGAATTTATCATAGCATGTGATGTGAAAAATCCATTCATCGGTCCTAATGGAGCTTCAGTTATTTTTGGACCACAAAAAGGTGCTTCTGCTGAAGAGGTTGTTTTATTGGATTCTAGTTTAAAACGTTTTGCGGATGTGATTGAAAGAGAGATTGGCATTGCGTTACACGAGAAAGAAGGAGCAGGAGCCGCGGGAGGTGCTGGAGGAGCATTTCTAGCTTTTTTTGATGGACAAATGAGACAAGGTATTCAAGTAGTATTAGAAGCTGTTGATTTTGCTCACCATGTATCAGAAGCCGATCTTGTTTTAACTGGAGAAGGGAAAACAGACCTACAGACATTATCAGGAAAGGCGCCCATGGGAATCGCACAAGCAGCCAAAAAAGCAGGCAAACCCACTATTTTAATTTCTGGAACGATTGATGAGGATTGCCGATGTAGTCTTACACCCTATTTTACTGAAATCTATTCGGTTGTAGAAGAGAGCGTCTCAACGGAAAAGGCAATGGATGCAGCCTTTGTATTTTTGAAGGAGAAGACAAAAGAAGTGATGGCACGATTCGTATATAAAGAAAAAGGAAAGTAGTTCAACCCAGTGCTAGAGGGATATAGCTAATTGCATTGTAAATATTATTGAAAACGCTGAACTGGGAAGAATCAGCGTTTTTTTATTTCAATAATTTTCACTAAAAAATATCATTGTAAAGAATGTTCCATTCAGTGTACATTTAATGTGTAGAAATTGGAAAGAGAGGTTGAATAGTGAAAAGAATTATATTTATAGTGCTATCTATCATTGTTTTTATTACTACATTAGTCGGTATTAATCATTCATTTCACACATCAAATAAAACCCCTTTTCCAGTTGATAATGGAGTACTCTCACTAACAAATTGGAACACGAAAAGCGATCCTATTATTATGCTTAATGGAAATTGGGAGTTTTACCCGAACGAGTTGATTGAACCAAGGGCTAACAGGGATGTATTTAAAAGACACCAACAAATACAAAAACAAATTGCAGTTCCAGGTGATTGGAAGAAGGCTTTTTCAAATAAAACAAGCAATGGTTTTGGTACATATCGGTTAACTATTAAGGTTCCTACTGATGGAAGTTACGGAATACAAGCGAATTCTATCCGAAATTCAAGCAAAATTTATATTAATGGAGTGGAAGCAGGAGGAGCTGGGCAACCAGCAGAGCAAAAAGAAAATTTTATTTATAGTAATCAAAATTATACGGTCTTTGGTAAAAGTAGAAATAAGCAACTTGAAATCGTAGTTCAGGCAGCCAACTATACTTATCATACTGGTGGCATAGTTCATCCGCTCACTTTTGGAAGGAGCAAGGACGTTACAGCAAAGCAAGAATTAAGTGAATTAATAGAAGTAGGCATTATTACGGGTTTTATACTGATTGGTCTCATTCACTTTTTTACTTTTTTGCAGAGAAGAAGATATGTTGATGAATTATACTTTGCATTATTTTGTATCGTGTTGGGCATCTATAATTCAATGCTTAATAGCTATGTATTTTTCACTGTTTTCCCTTCTTTCACAGCGCATGAACAATCGCGCCTGCAGCTATCTGCTATCCATCTAGTCGTATTGTTTTTCTTGCTGTTCGTGTCCCGATTGTTTATAGAGCATACAAAGAGAAAAGTATCTATATTTTTAAGTATCTTACTGTGTGTCCAGCTCATAATCGTCAACACCTATAATCCATTAAGCTTCATCATTCCATCTATTTCACTATACGTTCGTCAAATAATGCTAGTAGCCATATTAGCTATCTGCTTTATCTATATTCTTCAAGTATTACTGAAAGCTTTCCTAGGAAAGAAAGAAGGATCGGAGTATTTATTGCTTACGATGACAACTTTCATGTGTTACGGATTGGTATTAGGGCTTAATTTCCTGTTTGAAATTGAAGCGAAAAGCATGCTGCCACTCTTAGGCTTACTGATGATTTTTAGCTTGTCGCTGCTTTTAAGTTACCGGTATCAAACAGCATATAAACGAATACAAAACCTCTCGGAAGAACTTCTGGTGCAGCATAGATTAAAGGATGAATTTTTAGTTCGTACATCGAGTGAATTGAGTACACCTATCGATACGATATTAAACAAATCCTTGGCACTTATGGAAGGAATTGATGGGCCTTTGAAGCGCTCGCAGCATGAAAAGGCTATTGCAATATATAATGAAGGAAAGCGAGTAGCGAGCCTAGTTGAGGACTTATTATTTGTTTCTAATTCAAAAAATAAAGATATTCTTACTAATCCACGCGCAGTTGATTTAAAAGTGGCAGAAGAAGTAATCGCTGAAATTCAATATATGTATGCACAGAAGATGAATGTAAAACTAATAAACCATATTAGGCATGATCTGCCCCTCATTTTTATAGATGAACAAAAGCTGAAACAAGTGCTAACTATTTTATTATCGAATGCCATTCATGCAACGAATCAAGGGACGATTACAATTGATGCAAAAGTAGTTCAAGAAGAGATGGAAATTTCCGTAACTGATTCAGGTATAGGGATTGCAAACGAGCATATAGAACTGATTTTTACGCCCTTTTACCAAATAGATAACCATACCAATGATCAAGAAGGCCTTGGCATAGGGTTAAGTATTGCGAAAAACACCATTGAACTTGCTGGAGGCAAAATAAGGGTGATCTCTGAAGTAGGAAAGGGTTCTTGTTTTACATTTACAGTTCCTCTATTGTCTAATGCAGTACTAGATATACAGACGGAGCAGTTAGATCCTGCAAGAGGAGAACAGCTTTACGCAGCTACCCTTCTTTCAGAAAATAGCGATAATTATCTCTACACTATATTAGTAGTAGATGGAGAATTAGGACAACGCAGGATAATTCAACAGATGGTTCAAGCGTTGCAATATAAAATCCTAAGTGCAAACAACGGTGAGGAAGCGCTAAATATCATTAAAAGGGAATCAATTGATTTGATTATCACGGATACATTGTTAATGGATATGTCAGGTTATGAATTGTGCCAATCTGTACGAGAAGAATATGGACCAATAGAACTGCCGGTCATCTTATTACAATCCGCTAAACACACATCGAATTTAGTATTATCTTTTCAGGTGGGTGCAAATGGTTACCTTCAAAAGCCTATTCAAAAAGAGGAGTTAAAGGCTCGAATCGAATCACTCCTACGTATGAAAAAATCAGCTCAAGATGCTTTACATGATGAACTGAGCTTCCATTATGCTCAAATTAAACCGCATTTCTTATATAACTCACTTAATACGATTATTGGTTTAAGCTATACAGATGAAGAAAAAACACGCGAGGCACTGCAGCATCTGGCAGTCTATTTCCGTGCGAAATTGGATTATCGGAGGCCAGAAGCTCTTGTCTCATTGGAAGATGAGATAGAACTTGTGGAGTCTTATTTGGCCATTGAAAAAATGCGTTTTGGCAGCAGGCTGAACGTTATCTTTGATATTGATGAAACAATTGATCAGACTATTCCTTCTATGACTATACAGCCGCTTGTGGAAAATGCAGTGCAGCATGGCATATCGAAAAATAAAAATGGTGGGACCTTGCTTTTGTCTATTCAGGAAGAGGCAGGATATATTCATATCACCATACAAGACGATGGAGTGGGAATGCCATTGGAAAAACAAAGGGAGCTTTTAGAAGGGCGAAGTAATCGTCTTGGTTTCACGAATCCGTTAAAGAAGTTAAAACTTATAAAAGGAACGGTTTTCCAATTAGAGAGTAAAAAAGGTAAAGGTACAAAAGTAACTATACAATTACCGAGGTGATAAACGGTGAGAGTCATGTTAATCGATGATGAAGAGATCGCATTGAACGTAACTGAAATGATGCTGAAAGAGTTTGATGATGTGAATGTAGTCGGGAGTTTTATGGATCCCTATGCGGCTCTAAAGATAATGGAAACATCACACGTAGATGTTGTTTTCTTAGATATTGAAATGGGTGATGTGCATGGGATCCATTTTGCCTCATTAATCACAAAGAAATTCAGTCATGTCCAAATTATAATGGTAACAGCCCATCCCCAATATGCCCTTGAGGCATTTGATGTAGATGCGGTTGACTATCTATTAAAGCCCATCAATAAGAAACGCCTGCAAAAGGCTATAGAGAAAGCCCGTCGTTCAATCGGGAAATCGGATGCGAATACAATGGAGGATACGGTCTCTTTCTATGCAGAAACTCTTGGGGGCTTTAATTTAGTAGATAACAAACAGAATCCATTGAAATGGCGTACCAAAAAGGTGAAAGAACTTTTCCTCTTTTTGTGGATGCGAAAGGGAATTCCTGTCCATAAAGCCATCGTAATGGAGAAATTATGGCCTGACACAAACCAGGAAAAGAAAATAAGTCTCCTTCATACAACAGTTTATCAGCTGCGAAAAAAGTTCAAAGAAAAAGGAGTGGAAAATGCCATTTCCTTTAATAATAATCACTATACTTTGAATGTATCGGTACGTAGTGATATCAAAGAGATAGAGAAAATCACCCAAGCTCAACAGCTATCGCCAACTGATACCGAAAAACTCCTACTACTCTATAAAGGTGATTTTTTAGAAGAGGAAGACTTTATATGGTCACTATCATTGCAGCATCAGGTAAGGCAGTCTGTATTACGTTATTTGGAAAGGTGTATATCTGTTTATAAAGATAGCGCATTGGTTGAAAGTTGTTTAAAGAAAATGCTAGATATCGATTGTTACCAAGAAGAATATATGTATAAATTGCTAGTATTCTACAAGCAAACGAAAAATGTGAGCGAAATGAAAACATATTATAAAAACATAGAAAGCCGATTAGAGGAAGAATTGGGAATTGAGGTCCCATTGAAAATCAAAGAGCTCTATCAGCAAACTATTTAGCATAAAAAATAACACTTACTACTATTAATAAGGTAGTAAGTGTTTTTTTGTTCAGAATTTGTTCAGTGGCGAAAAGGTATTGTGGATAAGGTATTTCTGAGACGAATAATTCATCCATAGAGATTTTGCAAACTATTATGCCTAACTTAGCAATACCGACGTATGTTGGAACATGCTATAAGGTGCTAGAGTTTGGTAGCGATCAAGACATTGATGCTATCTTTTGCACCTTGAAAGAAAAATAGTTATAGAGCAACTATGTTCCAAAATCAAAAAAATATTATAGGAGGTAATTATGAAGAGGATTAGCTTTATTGTATTAGCTTGTATGCTGATCTTGCAAAACTTTATAGGCCCATTGTCTGTGCATGCGGTTACTAATACCGACCAAAAGCAGAGTTTTAATGCTTCTATAAGTGCAGATCAGGAAGGAAAAGCTGTACTAAATTGGAATCTAACAGCTGGCTCTGGAAATGAGAATAAGGAGACATATACATTCCGGAGTGAGTATATATTCGATACAGGACAACAAGGGAGTTTACCTGTCGGGAGTTACTCAGTATCACCAGAAGGTGTCATTACTGTAATCGTAACAGCTGGCCAAGAGAAAGATGCCCAGGGAACAATTCCGCTTGCGGACATTCAGAAATCAACAACTAATCATGAAGATGACCCACCATCGGAAGAGTCTACTGATGAAGTGAAAGAGGTTACTAAAGAAAGCAAACCTCCGATAGTCAATATAGGCGAAGAAGACGGAACAGCTGTGAGTAAAGAAGAGACAAAAGATGAGAAAAGCCAAGAAGCTGTAAAAGAAGGAGCGAATGTTCCGGAAGATGAGACTACACCTACAGTGGAAATTGAAAAGACAGTTCCTGCATCCCATATCTCGAAAATTACTGTACTAGTAGACAAGGTCACAGGTGGGAAAGAGGATATCAGCCATATCCCAGATTACCAGGCTCGAAATGGGGACGCTGTTACTTTAAACTTTGAGTTATTAATAGAAGCCGGCCACAAATATGGTGAAGGTTCAACCTTAAGATATAAATTACCAGAAATATTCACGAATATAAAAGGTAATGGAGAGGTCGGAAGCATTGGTTCATTCAAGGTTGAAAATGGCGAAGTAGTGATTACCTTTAATGGATCTATTCGGGATGATGCAAACCAAGGTATTGAAATTCATAATGCAAGCTTTGCAATTGGTGCCCAATATAGTGAATCTAATACTCAGCTAGAATACGACCTAGTATTGCCTGGTCAAGAAACAATCAAATTGCTTTTTAAACCAAAGGATGGAAATGCCATTACTAAATCGGGTAAGCCCGAAAATAATGGCAAAAGCAGTAGTTCAATTGAATGGACAGTTGACATCAATACAAAATTAGACGAACTCTCAAGTGCATCTTTTAAAGATGTACTGTTACAAGGAAGTCCTGGGAAACATAAATTTGGTAAAAAGCTTTCAGTTATTGAGCTAATCGTGAATGCAAAGGGAGAGGTTGCAGAGGGATCTGAAGTATCTGTTACACCTATCTATAACGACGATAGAACTGAAGTTTCTTTTGATTTATCAAAGGGGAAAAAAGCGTATCGTATCCAATATGACAGTGTGATAGATGAGGGAGATTCTGATTCAGGAAGAGCTACCTATAAAAATACAGCATCTATAACAAATAGTGGTTCAACACAAGAAGCGTCGAATAGTCAAACAGTAAACTGGGGTCCTCCTATTGAGAAGTCAGTAAAGTCAGATGGGTATGGAACCAAAGCTGTGTGGACGATTAAGTATAACTATAACCGAAAAACCATTGTGAAAGATAAAGCTATATTGACGGATGTTATAACAGGGGATCATAAAATCAATAATGCGAGCGACGTCAAGGTCTATAGTGAAGATAATGAACTCATCGATGCTAGCTTGTATCATGTAGACGTTAATTCCGATGGAAAAGGGTACACCCTATCATTTAATCAAGATATTGACAAAACACCTTACCAAATTATATATAAGACAGAGAAAACAGATTATTTTACTAAGGGTGGAAAAGTTAGCAACATTATTACAAGAAAAGATAATAATAAAACCAGCAGTGCATCATTTAATTACAGCAATCCAAGTATCGTGAAATCCACAACAGGAACAAACTACAATGCGAAAACTATTGATTGGAAAATAGATGTCAATAAAGATTCGTATGAAATGAATAACATTGTTATCACTGATACCTATGAGGGTGTAGGTATGAAGTTTAAAGAAGGCTCTTTAAAAGTAATAGGCTTAAATGAAGATGAGTATGAATTTGAGGATCAGGGGAATAAAGGTTTTAGCTTCAAAGTTAAAGGAACAATCAGTAAGCCATTTACAATAACTTATACGACTGATTATGAAATAAAAGATATTGGTGCTAATGACAGGAAGTATATAAACAAAGCAGGCATCGCTTGGGAAACCAATAGCAAAAACTATACATCAAATGCTGAAGCTACTGCCAACATTAGAGAAGAACAAAAAGCAAACGGTTATAAGAAAGGCGTTTATAACTATAAAGAGAAGACCTTCAAATGGACTGTTGGAATTAATTTCAATGGTAACACAATTGAGAATGCTATATTTAAAGATCAGTTACCAGAAGGTCATGTTGTAAGCCAGGTTGAAATAAAACCAGTAATTGTGAATCCGAATGGGACAGTTTCTCCAGATGAAAGTGGAATACCAATTACAAGTAAACCTGATTTGAAGGGTAATAAGATTGAAATTGCTCTAGGAAAGATTACAGGTGCCTATGAAATCACATATACATCTGAAATAGAAAATGGGATTTTCCCTGTTACCGTGGGTAATTATAGAGCGAAAAATACAGCAGAGCTATTCGATGGTGAAAATAAAAATGCCAGTTGGATAGATGAGGTTACTGTCAATTATACAGATGAAACACTTTCAAAAGATGGGAAAGGGAAAAATGCTACATCACAAATTGATTGGAATTTGAAATTAAATTATGGACAATCTAAATTATCTAATATATTTATTTCAGATGCAGTAGGAAAAGATGCAGATGGAAATCCAAATCAATTAATTTTAGAAGATTCCTTCAAAGTATACGAAGTTACTTTAGCGGGTGAATCAAAAAATAGCAAACCAGCTGAAACAAAAACTTTACTAGAAGATGGGTATATTGTAAGAGTAGATAATGCCGAAGGCTCATTTACACTTACATTTAATGAACCTATAACTAAAGCCTATTATATTGAATACAGCACCATTTTCTTAGGAGCACCGAATGATATTGTCGAGAATGGAGCAACTCTTCGTTATGATGGTATTACGACAGGAAAAGAAGAAGTAAAAACAAAGAAATTTAATTATTGGTTTAGTGGATCGGGATCTACAAAAAAAGTACCGTTACAGCTAAAAAAAGTAGATGAGGCTACGCATGAAGTTTTGCCAGGAGCAAAATTTGCTCTTTACAACAAAGACAAAATTAAGCTTACAGAAGGCACTACGAATGATAATGGCGAGCTGCTTTTCCCTGTAAAACTAGGTGAAGGGAAATATGATTTAAAAGAGATAGAAGCACCTACAGGATATCTAAAAAATCCGGCTAAAGAGATTGAGTTGAAAATAGCTTCTTTAAAAGACGGAGTTCAATATGAAACTGTTACAAATAAAAAAATTCGTCAGGCAATTGAATTGACTAAAACAGATGCAGAAGGCACTCCACTTTCAGGTGTTGAATTTGAACTTAGACAAAAAGACGAATCAGGTGAGTACAAAGTAGTTACTGGCTACGAAAAATTAACAACCACCGAAGAAGGAAAAATTAATGTTGATGAGTTGGAGCCAGGAGATTATCAACTAGTTGAAACCAAAGCGCTATCTGGCTATTGGTTAGATCAAAAGCCAATGGACTTCAAAGTGGTAAAGGATCAAACGGAACCGACAAAAGCAACCATGAAGAATGACAAACAGGGTGAGTTGATTGTAAAGAAAGTTGATGCAACTGATACGTCAAAACCATTAGCAGGAGCGGAGTTTGCGCTTTATGACGGAAATGTAGAAATTGCGAAAGCAGTAACAAACGAATCAGGTATTGCAACATTCTCTCCTATTAAATATGGTGAATACACACTGAAGGAAACAGAAGCACCCGCAGGTTATTTAATGAATAACGAAATTGCTACTGGTATAAAAGTGAAAATTGATTCACCAATTGTAGAGACAGAACCGATTAAAAATGAAAAAATCCTCAATGCGTTTAAATTAATTAAAAAGGATGAAGAAAACGGTAATTTCTTAGCAGGAGCGGAGTTTGATTTACTTTATAATGATAAAGATGAGATAGTAAAAGATAAAGAGGGAATAGAACTTAAAGGCCTTAAAACAAATCAAGATGGTGAAATTCAAGTTGGCCATCTTGAACCAGGGAATTATCGTCTGATCGAAACAAAAGCCCCGAAATATTATTTGTTAGACAAAAAAGAACATCCATTTACCATTACTAAAAATCAAACAAAGTTCACAGAGGTATTTGCTACAAACAAACGTGGTAAAGGGCAAATAAAAATTGAGAAAGTTGATGCTTCAGATCATTCTATTCTTTTAGATAATGTGGAATTTGTGCTAACAAATGAAAAGGGAACAGTTAAAAAAACTGCCACAACAGATAAGGGAATTGCAACATTCACAGATTTACCGTATGACACGTATACAATTGTGGAAACCAAAGCACCTTCTGACTATTTATTAGATTCAAAAGAACAAACAATCGTTCTAGATTCAGAAAATCAAACAGACAATGCAATTGTTTCTAAAATGATTGAAAATAAAAAAGCGAATCGTTCAGTTTTGTTAACAAAATATAATGAAGATAAAACATTAAGACTTAAAGGTGCTATCTTTGAGTTAAGAAAAGCAACAGATAATGTGGATCAAAACAACAATCCTATTTATGAAGTAGTAAAAGGAATTGATGTTGAAAAACTTACATCAGATGAAACCGGTCAAATTTTCCTACAAGATTTGCCGGTTGGAAAATATCGATTGGTTGAAATTAAGGCGCCTTCTGGCTATCAATTAAATCAAACACCAATTGAATTTGATATAGTGGATCAACAAAAAGAAACAGTTTACCTTGAAAAAACAAATAGCAGAATACCTTGGAGTGGAGGAGGGTCACCAGGCGAACCAGAAAAGCCTACAACACCAGAACAACCAGGTGAACCAGAAAATCCAAGTAAACCGGAAGAGCCAACAAAACCAGAAGAACCAGGTAAACCCGAAAAACCAGGTGAGCCTGAAGAACCAACAAAGCCTGAAAAACCAGGAAAACCTGAACATCCAGACAACCCAGAACAACCAGGTAAACCGGAAAATCCTCATAAACCTGAGGATCCGAATAAGCCAGATCAGCCAAGTACATCATCTGATAAACCAAATGTTCCAGGAAATTCGAATAATCCTAATAAGTATACAAATACAACTCTTGAAACATTTGGAGGAAAAGCCTTGCCACAAACAGGTGAAGGGTATTCTCTAAACATGATAGTTGGAGGAATTGCCTCAAGTATACTGGGCCTTTGGATGATTCTCTATAGTTTTAGAAAAGTTAGAAAATCATTTGGTAAAAATAATTAGTTTTCTACTTAGGCACTTGCCACTATTAAAAGGTGGTAAGTGCTTTTTTGTTCAGTTTTTGTTCAGTGCTTTAATGGTAGGATTGTCAAGGTGTCCTAATAAAGGTTTCCGAAAATTATTGTATGAAATGGAGTTGTTTTTTTAACAATTTTATATAGAATTTCCTGTATTTTTTGCTATACTATGAAAGTTGAAATTGATTCGAAAGATACAATAGAGGAATTATTTCAAATGAAGTAGAAGTAAGAATAGAACATTATACTTATGTCTAAAAAATAGTTTTTATTAGAAAGTGTGTTTTAGGCATTAAGAATTATTGAGAGGAATATAATTAATAACCCCTATAAACCTAGTGATAATAAGGGTTTCAGGGGCGTTATAAGGAGCCAACGTGCTTACTATGAAGATACGAGGAGAAACAGTATGAAAGTATTAATAACAGGGGGCTATGGTTTCATTGGTTCGCATGTAGCTGACCGCTTTCATAAGGAAGACCATGAAATATTTATTATTGATGATTTATCATCAGGCAAAAAAGAGAATATCACCTTTAAACACAAAGGATACGTACTTTCTGTTGATGATCCAAAATGTGAAGAAATTTTTAAAGCGGTCCGATTTGATATTGTCATTCACCTAGCGGCTCAAATAAGTGTCGTAAAATCCTTTAATAATCCTTTGTTAGATACAGAATCTAATGTTGTTGGGCTTGTAAATATATTATCACTTTCTCAAAAGTATCATGTGAAGAAGTTTATATTTGCTTCATCTGCAGCTGTATATGGTGTGAACGGGGAATTGCCTTTATCAGAAGAAGAGGAATGTGCACCCATATCACCATATGGAATCAGCAAATGGATTGGTGAAACGTATTGTGAAAAGTGGAACGAAATATATGGGTTTGAAACTGTGTGTTTTCGTTTTTCAAATGTATATGGTCCTCGTCAGAATAGTAAAGGCGAGGGTGGGGTCGTTTCTAAGTTTGTAAACAACACATTAAATAGCGAAGCACTGAAGATTTTCGGAGACGGCGAACAAACGAGAGATTTTATATATGTCGGCGATATTGCGGACGCTATATATAGGTCGACCAATGCTCCTATTAGTGGAGTCTTTAATCTATCCACAAACACAGAAACAAGCATTAATGACTTAGCACAAATCTTTCAGGATATACATGGAAAAGTAAAAGTAAATATGCTGCCTGGAAAAGAAGGAGATATCCGCCACTCTGTTTTAAATAATAGAAAGCTCATGAACGGAATCGATTGGAGTCCACTTTATGATATTAGGACTGGGTTGGAAAAAACCTATCAATGGGCTACAAGAGATCGGGCGCAAAAAGAAATAGCAGCTACTACTGTAGAAGCAACAGATAAGCCGAAGAATTTTGCGCATGTAGTAATGCCTTTTAAAGCTTATATAGAAAATATAGTAGTTTTCCTTATTATCGCATGGTTTGTGCTGATAAATGATATATCTATTTTTAATACAACAGAAATTGGTGTTTTTTATATTATGATTTTTGGTGCTATGTATGGTATTAAACAATCTATCTTGTCTGTCGGCTTATCAATTGGACTATTAACCATAGAGAAACTGTTTGAGGGAAGAGAGTTTATATCTTTATTGTACGATACATCATTTTTCTTCCAGGTTGCTTTATTCTTATTTATCGGATTAGTAGTTGGCTACTCTGTGCAACGTAAAACAAATCGTTTACAAGAGCAGCGACAAAAAATGACTGAGCTGGAACAACGCTATGAGTTTTTAGAAGGCATCCATACAGAAACTCGAGAGGTCAAGGATGAGCTGCAATTACGTCTATTAAATAGCGAGGATAGTTTTGGTGAAATTTATTCTATTATTAAAGAGCTAGATGAATTAGAGCCGGAGAAGGTATTTTCAAAAGCTGTTCAAGTTGTAAAGCAGGTAATGGACGCTGATAATGTTTCAATTTATGTCTTTAATCGTAACCAAGCATTTTTAAGATTAGTAGCGAATACAAACTTCTCTCAATCGGCTCAAAAGAATTCGATTAAAGCAAACGAATACGAATATATACAACATGTATTGCAAACAGGCACTATCTTTGTAAATAAAGAGTTGTGGCTGGATACGCCTATTATGGCAGCACCCATCTATCGCAACAATAAGATTTCTGCTGTGATTACAATCGACTGGATGGAATTTAAACATATGTCACTCTACCATGAAAATTTATTTAAAATTACAACAGAGCTCGCTGGTTCGGCATTAGATAGAGCATTGCGTTATATAGAGGCGACAGAGGCCAACCGATTTATTCCTGAAACGAATGTCTTATATCTAGAAGTATTTAAAAGTATATTAGAAAGCAAGAAGGAACAAAAAGATAAGTACGGTATGCCGTATGCAGTGCTTGAGGCTTTTGTTGTTCAGCAAGAGATAGGTACTTATGCAAATAAATTATCAAATTTATTACGAGAAACTGATTATATTGGCATGTTAGACCAGAATCGGATGGGTGTCATTCTTTCGAATACAAATCAGAATGATGTGGAGTTAATTTTATCCCGTTTTGAGGCAAATAATATTTCTATGCGCTTGTTAGAAGGGGAAATGTAAAAATGCTGTACCTCTATCTTATTTATGTAATAGTCTCTGCTATTATCCTTGCGTTGGCTAAAAGAAATGTGAAGGAATGGCTTTTAGGGTTGACGCTTGTATCCTTTTTACCGTTAATTGGCTGGTTGTTACCTAGCATTTGGCCAAAAAAGTTTATTCCAAATGAGGGTAAATCTTTAGAGGATTATATGAATGAGCAAACGAATGATATAGAAATTGAGTTATTAACAAAAGAAGAAAGTGTAAAGCGTGAAAAAGAATTGAATGTGATTCCGATTAAAGAAGCATTGGTTATCAATGATTTTACGACGAGAAGGAAATTGATGCTCGATGTTTTAAAGAAGGACACCATGCAATATATTGATGTCATCAAAATAGCTGTGCTAAATGAGGACTCGGAAACTTCTCACTTTGCTGTAGCTGCTGTCATGGAAGTAAAACGAAAACTATCTCTTTCACTTCAGCGTTTTTCTGTAGAATTTGAAAAGAATCAGCAGAACACAACGGTTGCTAGATCATATGCGCAGGTTGTGAAAGAATACATGGCAAGCGGATTTTTAGATGATCACACGTTAAAGAAGTATAAGTATATTTACATCCAGGCTGTAGGGATATTGATTGAAAATGGGCAAGGTGAATCAGAGATTTATGAAGAGAAGATGAGAGTAGAAATGGAATTGCACGAATACCAAGAGGCTGAGAAGACAGGGCTTCAATACTTGGAAGCCTACCCTTTGAATGAGGAGCCCTACCTGTTTCTGATGGAGTACTATTACAGAACAAAATCTAAAATGAAGATGCAGGAGATTTTAGATGAATTGATGAATTCAACAATCCAATTTTCCAATCGTGCTCTTACCGTCGTGAGATACTGGTCGGGAGGAAGTAAGCATGAACTTCAAAAGTAAGGAATTAAGAAAAGTATATATTATTCTATTTCTTTTATTTGCCTGTGGTCTTTTACTCTTGTTTTCTCGTTCACAAACCGTTTTGAAAGCTCAAAAAGCAGATCATCCACAAAGAAATCAATATTTGGCAACGATGAAGAACCAGCGGAAGACACCTCAGCTAACCGGAGATAATTATTGTATAGCATATAATTCTTCAAGCGATTATAACAGGAAGCTAAAAGCGAATGCTGAAAAAGCGCTTGAAAATATGAAAAAGCGAACCACAATTTTTGATACGAAGGAACACCGAGTGAAGTTAAAGGATTGTAATACCACAATTCTAGCTACCGAGCATTTAAAAGATCTTGGTTCTGTAGAGACTATTGAAAAATATGTACAGAATGGTGGCTTTGTCCTCTTGATGTCAGTACTTAATCAGGATGCAGAATATCAAATTTTATATCGGAAATTAGGTATCTCGAGTTTTGGAGATTATGTATCACCACAAGGTATTCACCTATTGTCGAATGTACTAATTGGAGAAAAAGGATATAAAGTCGACGATGATTTTATAACAAACGATTCGATCAGTCTGGACCTTGATGATCAAACAGAATTGCTTGCTGAAAGTGCAGATAAAACGCCGCTCCTCTGGAAAAGTAAATATGGCGAAGGGGCATTTATGATTTTCAATGGGACTATCATGCAAGAAAAGATTAGTCGTGGTCTATTTACAGGTGCCTTAAGTCTATTACTTCCTGATTTTATTTATCCTGTGTTTAATGAAAAGCTGTTTTATATTGATGATTTTCCCGCACCTATTCCAAAAGGCAGGAATGCTGCTATATCAAAGGAATATCAGCGTGACATCCCATCTTTCTATAATGAAATTTGGTGGCCGAATATGCTGAAAACAGCGAAGAAGTATGGTTTTAAATACACTGGTGGGATTATTGAATCGTACACAGATGTAGTAACACCTCCTTTTGATAGTGTAGAAGATAAAGATAGCCATTACTTAATTGCCTTTGGTAGAGAATTATTAAAAAGCGGCGGAGAATTAGGCTTTCATGGATTTAATCATCAATCGCTTGTTTTAGACTCAAAAGTATCTTCAGCATATGGCTACAAGGTGTGGAAGGATGAAGAGGATATGTCGGATTCCATTCGTGAACTCAGCGCGTATGTAAGCAGGGCATTCCCAAATTACAAGATTACTAGCTATATTCCGCCATCCAATGTACTGTCTGAAGAAGGAAGACGTGCTTTAAAGGCAGCTTGGCCAGATTTGACTGTCATAAGTTCTGTATATAGAGAGGATATGACGGGGCTCGGCTATGTCCAAGAGTTTGAGATTGCAAAAGATGGCATTATTGAAATGCCTCGAATTACATCAGGCTATTTTGAGAGCGGATTTGATCGGTGGTCCATCGCTAATACTGTTACAGAGTTAGGGTACTTTTCTCATTTTGCCCATCCCGATGACGTGATTAGTGAAGATCGCAGCAATAATCTTGGCTGGAAAGAGATGTATGATGAGTTTGATCAATACATGGCAAGAATTAAAGGAACGTATCCGTGGCTGCGAGCTAATACATCAACAGATGCAGCTTATGAAGTAGCCAATACACTGCAAATGCAAGTGGAATGGAAGCATACGAAAAATCGTTTGGAAGGTCATATTAGCAACTATGCGCCGAACCAGTTTTATATCCTACGAACAGATAAGAAGCTGAATAGATTAGAGCATTGTGAAGCTACAAAGATTGATACACATACGTACTTAATAGAAGCAAAAAAGGCAGATTTCAAAATTGATTTGGGGGAATCCTGATATGCGCATATGCTTGATAGCTGAAGGATCTTATCCATATGTGGCGGGCGGTGTTTCTAGCTGGATTCACAGTCTTATGACAACAATGAAGGAGCATGAATTTATCATTTATGCTATAGGAGCAGAAACGAAACAAAAGGGACAGTATAAATACCAGTTGCCGCCAAATGTAGTGGAATTAAAAGAGATATTTTTAGATGAATATTTATATGAGAAAAAGAAATGGGGGAAAAGGTATAACCTTTCGACTGTACAGAAAGAGTCCCTCATTTCGTTAATCAATAATGATGTAAAAGTGCCCTGGAACGAGTTATTTGATTTGATACGAAGCAAGAAGTTTTCTAATGTAGGCGAATTTTTATCAAGCAAGGATTATTATGAACTGGTCGAATTTATGGGGAAGAATGAATACACGCAAGCACCTTTCACTGAACTATATTGGACGATCAGCTCTATGTTGCTACCTCTCATATCCATCATCCAGCATGAGGTCCCTAAAGCGGATATCTATCATGCTGTCTCCACAGGATATGCAGGTGTAATAGGGACATTAGCCAAGCATCTATACCAGAAGCCATTGGTCCTGACAGAGCACGGGATCTATTCGCGTGAAAGAGAAGAAGAAATTATTAAAGCAGATTGGGTTAAAGGATATTTCAAAGATATTTGGATTAACTACTTTTACACTTTATCAAGCTCTATTTATCATGCTGCAGACCAAGTCGTGACACTCTTCAACCGTAACAGAGAAATCGAAATAGAATTAGGCTGCCCTGATGAAAAAATTCAGCTTATTCCGAATGGTGTTGAGTGGAAGGATTATCAACAGCTAGAAGTAAAATCCGATACTCAACATATTCAAATTGGAGCAATCGTCAGGGTCGTGCCTATTAAAGATATTAAAACAATGATCCAAAGCTTTGCATTAGTAGAAAAGAAGGTTCCAAATGTTGAGCTATATATCATGGGCCCGACTGATGAGGACTCTGAGTACTACGAGGAGTGCCTTCAATTGGTAGAAGCTCTCGAAATAAAAAATATTGTTTTTACAGGTTTAGTCAATATCAAAGACTTTTTAGGGCAAATAGACTTTTTCCTATTAACTAGTATCAGTGAAGGCCAACCATTGGCTATTCTTGAAGGGTTAGCCTGTGAGAAACCCTTTGTATGCACAAATGTTGGTGGATGCAAAGAAATGCTGTTTGGCGGATTAGATGATGATTGTGGTCAGGCAGGATTTATTGCACCGGTTATGCATTATGAAGAAATCGCGCATTACATGATTGAACTGTGCAATAAACCTGAATTACGCAGAGAATTTGGAAAGAATGGATTGGAACGAGTGAAACATTTTTATACCAGATCTGCTTTGATATCAAACTATCGACAATTATATCAATCGATAGGAGAGGAATAGACATGGCGGGAATTGGTTTTGAACTTCGAAAACTATATAGAGAACAGGGGCTTGTTCAAAATGTAAGAGCTTATGTATATTCTTCTGTCACTACGATTGGTCCAATGATTTTGTGCTTAATTTTGATGTTTGCCCAACAAATGATGATGAAGGCGAACGGCAGCAGATACTTAGAGAACGAGTTGTTTATTGCAACGATGGTTTATAGTTTTGTGTTCTCCATCATCATCACATCTGGATTTTCAATGAGCGCTACTAGATATGTTGCCGACATGGTGTACCAGAAGTCATTCAGCAAAATTATTTCAGCTTATTATGGAACTCTCATTGTTGTCGTGCCGCTAGCTGGAGTAATTGCTCTACTCTTTCTTTATGGTGTGGAAGAATCGATAGGCTATAAACTAGTTGCTTATTTGTTCTTTATAGAATTAGTGATTATTTGGCTACAAAATGTTTTTTTATCTGCCCTAAAAGACTATAAGAGAATAGTACGAGGGTTCGTGATCGGCGTTGTTATTTCAATATTAATTAGCCTCTTATTGTTCAAATTGACAACACTACCACCCACAATTAGTGCTTTAGCTGGTATTGATGTAGGATTCGCAGTAATAGTGGGAATGATTATGTTTCACTTTGAACGTGTTTTTCCAAGAGATCCTTCAAAAGATTACTTTGCCTTTTTAACGTATATCCGGAAATATCCATCTATTTTCTTTAGTGGTCTGTTCGTGTATTCTGGCGTTTATATTCATAATTTTGTTTATTGGATATTCTCTGATCGTCATTTTATAGTGGCCGGTCGGTTTGTCTTAATGCCATTTTATGATGTGCCAGTGTTTTATGCGTATATTTCTGTATTGTCGTCTCTCGTCTTATTTGTCGTGATGGTAGAAACCAAATTTTATGAAAGGTTTTTAAATTATTACCAAAACGTCGTGAACGGCGGCACATATGAGAGTATGAGCAAAGCAAAGAAGAAACTACGGGAGGTATTGATGCAACAGCTGACCTTCCTTGTAGAAGTCCAAATGCTATTTACGGTTTTATCTATCGCTTTAGGTATTCTGTATTTGCCTAAGATTGGATTTACCATGGAACAACTGGATTTGTTCCTTATATTGTGTTTGGGATATGTCTTCTTTATCATTCTGTTTGTTATCTTGCATTTGCTCATGTATTTTGATGATCGAAAGGGAGTTTTATTTATTAGTGGCTCATTTATACTAGTGAACGTTCTTTTGACGTTTGGCACTATGAAGATAAATTTTGATGGTGCAGGCATGTTTTTTGCGTCATTCTTTGTTTTATTCATTGCCATTTATCGGTTGCTTTATATTATTAAAAACTTAGATTACTATACCTTCTGTTCTCAGCCAGCTATTACGATGAGCAAGAAGAAGCAGGCTTTATCGCGTCCCTTAAAGTCTCTTTCTCTTTTCGTTCTTTCTATTAGTGCAGCAATGTTGCTAACAGCCTGTTCAACAGAGGGTCAGGCCGATAATAAGAAACAACAAGTGAAGAATGAGATAGAGGTCGAATCTGCGAAAAATAACGATAAGTTAGAAGATGATAAGCGTTTGTATGAAAAAGATCACGATCACTCCATTAAAAAAATGTATATTACCGTGTTGCCAGACAAATCTAAAGGGTTAGATTGGTATAAACTCAATCGAAATACCAATCGCCAGAACAAAGACAAATTGGATATTATTTTTGCCGAAGGCACTGGTGGTGATAAAGGGGAATTTAGTGTAAATGAGGATGAACCTAATGCCAAAATAAGCCTTCGGGGGAACTCTTCACGAGAGGCTGCGCAGAAATCATATAAAATCAAATTGTTTGATAGTGCAGGTCTTTGGCAGCAGCAACGCACAATTAATTTAAATAAACATATTGATGATCCAAGTCGTTTACGAAATAAATTGAGTTTTGACTTGATGGAAAAAATTCCTCATATGACAAGCCTTCGTACGCAGTTTGTCCATTTGTATGTAAAGGATTTGACTGATGGAAACAAAAAGAAATATGAGGATTATGGTCTCTATACACAAATTGAGCAGCCGAATAAAAGGTTTCTTCGTACACATTTACTAGATCCGAATGGTTATTTATATAAAGTAACTTTCTTTGAATTTAATCGTTATCCTGATGAAATTAGATTGAAAACAGATCCAAAATATAACAAGCAAAAATTTGAATCCATTTTAGAGGTTAAAGGAAAAGATGACCCCGAAAAGTTGATTTCTATGTTGGATGATGTGAATAACGATAATATGCCAATAGAGGATGTTATTGAAAAACACTTTGATGTGGATAATTTGCTTACTTGGACCGCAATGAATATCCTTATGGACAATATGGATACAGATGCTAATAACTTCTTTCTTTATTCACCATTGAATTCTAATAAATGGTTTATCTTGCCGTGGGACTATGATGGCGGTTGGGAATTACAGAGAAGTGTTAATAGTATCCGACCTTACCAAGCAGGGATCAGTAACTATTGGGGAAATGTATTGTTAAATCGTTATTTTCGTTCAGAAAAAAATGTTCAAAGATTAACTGATAAAATTGAAGAGTTATCAAACCTAATCAATAAACGTACAGTGACTGCTCAAATGAATCAATATAAAGATCTAGTAAAACCATTCGTCTTTAGCAGTCCAGATAAAAATTATTTGCCTATTGAAAATAAGCTTTATGAGAATGACTTAGACTTAATAAGAAATACACCGGATAGAGCTAAGAAAAGATATTATGCGGATATACAAAAACCGAAGCCTTTTTATACAGATGATGTAGAACAAAACGGTAAAAAGTTGATCTTCACATGGGATGTTTCCTTTGATTTACAGGGCGATGATGTATTTTATACATTTACGGTTGCTAAAGATCCTTCTATGAAAAATATAGTTGCTACTAAGAAAGATATACGCACTAATAGAGTTGAATTAGACGATTTGGCTAAAGGTCATTATTTCTGGAAGGTATCAGTTAGGGATAGCAAGAACCATGAGCAAACTTCTTTTGATTTGTATACAGATGAAGAAGGAACAAATTATTACGGAATAAGAGATTTTGAGGTAGATTAATATGGATATTGCACAAAAGGTTTTTAGACACGAATTCAAATATTATCTCAACGCTTTGGAGTATGTTGTATTACAAAAGAAGATTGCTAGTTTCTTACCGCTTGATTCCCATTCATTTGATGAAGAGGGGTATCTCATCTCAAGTTTATACTTTGATGGTATACATCAGCATTCACTGTATGACAAAAATAACGGCGTTCTCAATCGAGAGAAATATCGCATTCGTATTTATAATGGGAGCGATCAAAAGATTACGCTAGAGAGAAAAAGTAAGAATGGAGATTTTATTTGTAAGGAAAATGCTCCTCTTTCTAAGCGAGAGTACGAGGCCATTTTAAATGGGCATCCGGAGGTCTTGGCAGATAAAGAAGATGTATTGCTCAAGGACTTCTATGCCGCTTTAATGTATCGAAATTTCCAGCCGGTCGTTATTGTGAGTTATACCCGAGAACCATATGTGTATGAGCCTGGTAACGTAAGGATTACATTCGATAAAAAATTAAATGCTGCAGTCAATACCATTGATTTGTTCGATGAACATATGATTTCTCAGGAAGTATTATTGCCGGAACAAGTCATCATGGAAGTGAAATTTGACCATTTTTTACCTGATAGCATTCGTCAGTTATTGCAACCTGAGAGAATGCTGCGTTCTGCTATTTCTAAATATGTGCTATGCAGAGAAGCAACATTTCAAAACTTTAAATAGAAACTTGAGGGAAATTATATGAATGATACAATGGGTTTTCAAGATTTTTTTAAGAAAAGCATCCTTCATCTCGAATCTTTTGAAACAGTATCCTATATTGATATAGTACTGGGGTTAGTTTGTTCTTTTGGCATCGGGATGTTTATCTACTGGATTTATAAAAAATATTTCCGTGGTGTTGTCTATAGCTATAACTATAATGTTTCATTCGTACTAATGACAATGATTACCACTTTAATCATTATGACCATCAGCTCGAATATTATCCTGTCACTGGGGATGGTAGGGGCTTTGAGTATTGTCCGTTTTAGAACAGCAGTTAAAGATCCATTAGATATAGCATATATGTTTTGGGCGATTGCAGCTGGTATTGCGACCGGGGCTAAAATGTATCCATTATCTATTATTGGTTCTCTTGCATTTGGTCTGGTTATTGCGTGGTTGTCTAAGAAGAAAGCAAAACATGAAGCGTACTTGCTGATCGTACGTCATACAGATGAAGCAACTGACGAGCTACGTGTATTATTGCGAAAACTAAATACAAAGCTAAAATCCAAAAGCATTCGTAACGGATTTACAGAGGTAACAGTGGAGATTAATTTAGTTGATGACAACACAGCTTTTCTGAGAGAAATTGACCAAATGAATGGTGTGCAGTCTTGCTCCTTAGTCAACTACACAGGCGACTACGCACAATAATGCATAAATTATATATAAACACAGCCTTATATGGAGGCTGTGTTTTTTACGGGTGTGGGCTTTTTTAGTAACCATTAATGGTATTATAGCGGTAGGAATATTTGTAGAAAGGAGGAAACCGATATAGTTAATAATATCCGATTTTTATGGCGTGGCAACACAATAAGTAGAGGTCTTTCTTGTTTGATCATTGCTTGCCTAAGTCTCTTTATCTGGTGTATGGATGCCAGTGCAGAAACAACCACTTCTCGTATTTTTTATGTAGATAATAATGGGAATGATGAGAATAGCGGAACCATCCATGAGCCTTGGAAAACAATACAAAAAGCCGCAGACAATACTGCACCTGGAGATCTTGTGTATGTTAGGGGAGGTATTTACCCTGAATTGGTCTCTATTAAAAATTCCGGCTCAGCGGAAGATGGATATATTACGTTCAAGGCATATCCAGGAGAAACGCCAGTAATGGATATGAATGAGCAGGTGATAAAGAAAGGGAATTCAGCTTTCTTTACGATAAATGCAAATTACATTGTAATTGACGGATTTGAAATGAAGAATTTAATCACAAACAGTCCTGAATATTATCCGAACGGTATCCTAGTTATGAATCAGAGCAATCACATACGTCTCGTTCAAAATGATATTCATCATATTGAAAATCATTCGAAAAAAGGAAATGCGCATGGGATATTGATTTACGGAAATGCCTCAGACCCTATTTCAGATATCACAATCAAGGACAACAATATCCACCATTTAATTCTGGGTAATAGTGAAGCATTAACCCTGAACGGAAATGTAGAAAAGTTTACTATTTCAGATAATGTTGTACATGATAATAATAATATTGGGATTGATATAGCTGGGTTTTATGGGACATGTACTGGGTGCATAGACCAAGCAAGAAATGGAACGATTAAAAACAATCGTGTCTATCTGAACAGTTCTAAAAAGAACCCATCCTACGCCGGGCACTATGCTGCAGGCGGTATTTATGTAGACGGAGGAAAAGCGGTTAAGATATTAAATAATATCGTATATAAAAATGATTTTGGCATAGAGCTTGCAAGCGAAAGAAAAGGGAAAACAACAAGTTCAGTAACGGTGAAGAATAATAATATCTTCAATAATAACGGGGCAGGTCTTCTATTAGGCGGGGCATATACCTCAAATGGTGGAGCAAGCAAAAATATCATTACAAATAATGCATTCTCTTTAAATGATATTAAGGATCAAGGCTATGGTGAGATTACTTTTCAAAAATATGCCAAAAAGAATCAGATTATAGACAATAAATTTTATATAAAGAAGAAATCGACTTCTATTTATCCCGTCCCGAAAAAAAATCCAGAAAACACTTTTAAAAATAACAAAACCTATTTTGAATTCTCCATTTTTCCTACCTATGAATATTTATCTCTATCTTTCTAGAATGCTTTAAATTTTTAATGTAATTAGGAACAATACATCTTAGCGTGAAAAAGCCAAACAAAGCGGAAGTTACTTTCTAATTGTTTGGCTTTTCACTTTGTGGAAATTGTATTTGTAAAGCAGCCTTTCCATCTATTAGTAGATATAGCGGGACAAAAATCGAATAAAGACCAACGATTCGAAAAAGTAGTATAATAATGTAGCTAAATACTTACTCAATATGATATAGTTCCTTTTTAGAACCATGGATTTCTTATATAGCAACGCTGGTAAGTTTTGCGATACATAGTTTTCTTTGAAAGGATTCAATTGTTTAAAAGAAGGAGAGAATATTGTTGAACAAGATAATTTTTGATGTAGATACAGGTATAGATGATGCAATGGCGATGGCATATGCAGTCAAAGCAAGCGAACTGGAGGTGCTTGCCTTTACGACTTGTTTTGGTAATGTGCCAGTAGAGGATGCAACCCGCAATACACTAACTGTGCTAGAAAAGTTAGGGAAACAGATACCGGTTTATCAAGGGGCGGCAGAGACTTTCGCTCGTGGTGAGAAAACGCATTGGGCAAGGCATGTCCATGGTGAGGATGGATTAGGTAATAAAAGATCTGATGATATTTTGAATTTACAGGCGGAAAGCCAATATGCACCTGATTTCATCATTGAACAGGTGAAAAAACACCCACATGAGATTACGATTATTGCTGTTGGACCGCTGACGAACATTGCGCTTGCTATCCAAAAAGATCCAGAGATTGTTTCGCTCGTGAAAGAAGTGGTCATCATGGGTGGTGCAGTAAGAGTACCAGGAAATACGACTCCATTTGCAGAAGCGAATATTCATGCGGATCCGGAAGCAGCAGAATTTGTTTTTGCTTCTGGCATTGAAGTGGTTCTTGTTGGGCTAGATGTAACCATGCAGACATTATTGCCAATTTCCAAATTGCAAGAATGGCGTGAAACAGGAAAAGAGAGCGCTGCATTTTTGGCAGACATTACAGAATTTTATATTGATTTTTATGAATCGACATATCCTGGCATTGGCGGCTGCGCGCTTCATGACCCACTGGCTGTAGGCGTTGTGATTGACCCAAGCTTTGTTAAAATGGAGTCCATCGAAGTCGGTGTCGTAACGGAAGGGGAAGAAGTCGGCAGAACCTTCGAGCAGTCAAATGGAGGACCAAAAATTCGCGTATGTACAGAAGTAGATGCAGATAGATTTGTAGAGCATTTTGTTAATCATACTGTATAACGATTTGAAGAAGGGGACCCTACACAGGTGTCCTCTTTTTCTGTCCTGTCTTCTCGACATTTGAGCCGTGCAACGTGTGAGAGCAGATGTCGTCCTATGCCTAGGAGGTGGATTTCTAGTGAAGTGGAAGAACAACTTGAAGAAGAAACAGGTTTTTATCTTTTGCCTGTTGCTTTTTTTATGTTTAGTTTCCATGGTTTTTGTAACGAATAACTATGGTGTATATGACCGGCCGATTGCTAAAGTGGTCCATATGGAAGTCACACATTCAGAAGCTGAGATAGATATGAATGGAAATAAAGATCGCCTGTATACGCAGAAGCTGATTGGTGAATTAAAAAATGGCAATCAAAAAGGAAAGAAAATCGAGTTAACGAATTCATACACGAAATCGAAGGCCTACGATCAAGCCTATAAAACGGGTGATGAGTTATTTATCACTATCGATAAGTCAAAAGGGAAGACCTTGAAAGGCACTATCCAAGATGTAAAACGCGATAAATATATGATGGCAGGTTTTTGGGCGTTTCTCATTGTTTTATATGGGATTGGGAAAAAACAGGGGCTATTCGCTGTCTTTAGCTTAGCTGTCAATATTGCTTTGCTGGCAGGAGCTCTTGAAATATATGTACGAACTGGACAAAATCTATTACTTCTTTCGGGTTTATTGGTAATTCTCTTTACAGTTCTCTCGCTGCTGGTTATTAATGGGCCGAACCAAAAAACATATGCAGCCATTTTGACAACGTTGTTAGGGACATTTGCTTCTATTGGCATTACACTCCTTGTCATGCGGATGACTTCAGAAAACGGCCTTCGCTATGAAGAGATGCAGTTTTTGACACGACCCTATAAGAACGTTTTCATTGCAGGACTATTTATTGGAGCGCTTGGCGCCGTCATGGATGTTGCGATTACCATCACTTCTTCTATTTTCGAGTTGTGGGAGAAGAACCACGACATAACGATTCAGGCATTGAAAAAGTCTGGGCTCGAAATTGGCAGAGATATCATGGGTACCATGACGAGCATTTTGTTTTTTGCTTATATTAGCGGTTCTATTCCTATGTTGATTCTCTATTTAAAAAATGCACTTCCGCTAGGATATACGTTGTCCGTCAATCTTTCTTTAGAATTAACACGGGCTTTGGCGGGCGGCATAGGTATTGTGCTGGCGATTCCGATTGGCTTATATATTTCAATTTTTTTCATAAAGAGAAAGAGGGCTAATATATGAATACGATTGTAGTATTGGCAGCAATTTTACTTATTTTAATGATTCTTGTTGGAGGGGCAAAAGGGGCAAAATCCTTCATCGCGTTATTTTTGAATTTTATCGTCATTCTATTTACTGTTATCTTAATGTTAAATTCGCATAATAATCCGGTGGTTTTGACCTTGATTGCATGTATTGGCGTTAGTGCAATCAATCTCTTTTATATTAATGGCATTAACAGCAAAACAGTGATTGCCTTCGTATCGACACTTATCACAATAAGTATTCTTCTTTTGCTAATTTATCTATTCGCCAAAAAAGCGATGATTCAAGGTTTCAGCGAAGAAGAAGAGGAGGGTATCAGTATATTTTCACTGCATATAGGAATAGATTTTGTGAAAGTAGCTGTATCCTTAATCATTATCAGTACGCTTGGCGCCATTACCGATGTGGCAATCGCCATTTCTTCGCCGATAAGGGAAGTATTTCATCATCATCCGAAAATAAGCCGCCAGGAGCTTTTCAGCTCAGGGATGGTCATTGGCAGAGATATATTGGGCTCTGATACGAATACACTTTTCTTCGCTTTCATTGGTGGCTACATGGCACTGCTATTATGGTTCCGTGATCTATCATATTCCTTTGGGGAAATCATTAATTCGAAAGTCTTCGGAGCGGAAATGCTGACGATTTTCTGTGGAGGTATTGGCATTGCGCTCATTATTCCGATAGCGGCAGGTCTTAATGCGTGGTATATCACAAAATATGTACAAGGCGAAGAAACAAAACAATTCGAATAGAAAAACTGTAATAAGCCTATCATTTCTCATGGAGATGAAGGCTTTTTCTTTATTGTTGGTGGATGACTAGGTTTCGCGTTTCAGTGCTATGCTTTGAAGGGTAGTAATGTACAAAATGGTTAATTGGCTTCAGTTATTTTTGCGGAAGAATTCACTGCCAATTAACTGAAAAATTTATTTTTGTCTGTGACGAATTAAAGTCCTAAACACCTACTGTTTTCCATATAATAAACCGAATCATCACTCTCACCTGCCGCCGTACAAAAATCTTTAGAAAGAAGGGGAAAAGTTATATAATCAAGAAACACATTGGTGCAGTAGTGGAGGTGATTCTATTTGCAGCAAAAAATATTGCCGGCCATGTCGACGATGAAGGATTTTGAGAAATTTTTAGCTTCGCCCTTTGAGATAGGGGTATTTCTGGAGGTTCACATCTCACAGCTGAAGAATATTCATAAAATGGCTAAAGAACATAATAAAAAAATGTTTTACCATATGGATTTAGTTCATGGACTAAAAAATGATGATTTTGGGACAACGTATGTGTGCCAGGAATATAAACCATATGGACTGATTTCTACCAAATCAACCGTGATTACCACAGCCAAAAAAAATGGCGTAATCGCCGTGCAGAGAATTTTTTTAATTGACAGCCATGCGCTGGAGAAAAGCTATAAACTCATCGAGAAGATAGAACCCGATTTTATAGAAGTAATGCCTGGAGCCATGCCTCATATGATACGTGAGGTAAAAAACAGGTTGAACATTCCAATCTTTGCAGGTGGGCTAATCCGTACGGTGGAAGACGCAGAAAAAGCGCTTAATGCAGGGGCTTCTGCGATTACCACATCAGAGAAAGAAATATGGAAACGCTTTTCCTAGAAGTTTGAAATGTAAAAATACTTGTTGACAGCGCTTTCTTTTACGATTAATATGTATTGTAAGTTAATAATCGTGAAGGAGATTGGGAGATCACAGGCAGTAGTAGCTCTTTTTGAGAAGCTATCTATGTCTATGGTCTCCCTTTTTCTTTTACACAAATTCATTCAAATAAAGGGGAGCGGTTAGTATGACACCATTTTGGGGTGAAATGTTAGGTACTATGATTTTGGTTGTATTTGGCGCAGGGGTTTGCGCCGGTGCTAATCTAAACAAATCTTTCGCAAAAAATGGAGGATGGGTTGTCATTTCGTTGGCCTGGGGGCTTGCGGTGACAATGGGTGTATTTGCAGTCGGCAGTATAAGCGGCGCGCATTTAAATCCAGCTGTCACCATTGGCTTAGCGATGAACGGTGATTTTCCTTGGGCAGATGTACCAAAGTATATTCTGGGTCAAATGATTGGAGCTATTTTAGGATCAGTGTTAATCTATCTTCATTATCTACCACATTGGAAAGCAACAGATGATCCTGCCGCTAAATTAGGTGTATTTGCTACTGGACCAGCAATACCACATACATTTTCAAATCTTTTAAGCGAAATGATTGGTACATTTATTCTGGTGTTAGGCTTAGACTTTATTGGGGCGAACAAATTCTCAGAAGGGCTAAATCCATTAGCTGTAGGTTCCTTGATTGTCGTAATTGGGATGTCGCTTGGCGGAACTACAGGTTATGCGATCAATCCTGCCCGTGATCTCGGTCCTCGTATTGCTCATGCCATCTTACCGATTGCTGGTAAAGGAGGATCTAACTGGGGATATGCTTGGATTCCGGTTGTTGGGCCAATACTAGGTGGTTCACTCGGTGCACTTTTCTTTAAAGCAGCATTTAAAGGAGAGCTAACTGGTTTATTCTGGATTGTACTTATCGTGGTTATCGTGTTGCTAGTTCTGTGCTATATCTTTGGCGAGAAAGGGAAAATAGCACACGATCCCAAAACAGCTAAAATAAATGAATAAAAATATATAATGTTATTAGAGTTACTTAAGTCAATTACATCATACAATTTCAATAGACAAACGTTCTTTATCAATATCGTGGAGCAGAAGACGGCGACTCCGGGGGTACGCAAGAACGAAGTGATGAGAAGATATCCTAGGGAATGTGCCGTCTGAAGGAGAACGGTTATTGGCAGCAAATCGCTGAAAGTTTTACGGAATTATTTTACCTATTAAAATAAGCATTGAGGGGGACATATCATGGAAAAGTACATTTTATCCTTAGATCAAGGAACTACTAGCTCTCGAGCTATTCTTTTTAATCATAAAGGAGAAATCGTTCATACAGCTCAAAAGGAATTTACACAATACTTCCCGCAACCAGGCTGGGTTGAGCATGATGCAAGTCAAATTTGGGGCTCTATCTTAGCGGTGATTGCATCTTGTTTATCCGAAGCAAACGTTAAACCAGAGCAAATCGCGGGTATCGGCATTACCAATCAACGCGAAACAACCGTTGTCTGGGATAAAGAGACAGGCAAACCGATTTACAATGCGATTGTTTGGCAATCACGCCAAACTAGCGGCATTTGCGAGGAATTAAAAGCTGCAGGACATAATGACCTATTCCGTGAGAAAACGGGTCTTCTGATTGATGCTTATTTCTCTGGCACGAAAGTAAAATGGATTCTTGATAATGTGGAAGGCGCACGTGAAAAAGCAGAAGCTGGAAAACTCTTATTCGGAACCATTGATACTTGGTTGATTTGGAAACTATCTGGCGGCAAAGCGCATGTAACAGATTACACGAATGCATCTCGCACACTTATGTTCAACATCTATGACTTAGAGTGGGATGAAGAGCTTCTTTCTATTCTGGATGTGCCAAAACAAATGCTTCCTGAAGTGCGTCCATCATCTGAAGTATATGCGAATACGGTAGATTACCACTTCTTTGGGCAAGAGATTCCTATTGCTGGTGCTGCAGGCGACCAACAGGCAGCGCTATTCGGTCAGGCATGCTTTGAACCAGGCATGGCGAAAAACACATATGGAACAGGCTGCTTTATGCTCATGAATACAGGTGAAAAACCTGTACCTTCTAAACACGGTCTTTTAACAACCATCGCATGGGGTCTGAATGGTAAAGTGGAATATGCATTAGAGGGAAGTATCTTTGTTGCAGGTTCTGCAATACAATGGTTACGTGATGGACTGCGGATGTTCAGAGATGCCGCTGACAGTGAAGAATATGCTACAAGTGTAGAATCTACTGATGGCGTTTATGTGGTACCTGCTTTTGTGGGTCTTGGTACTCCATATTGGGATAGCGATGTGCGAGGTGCAGTGTTCGGCCTAACTCGCGGAACATCCAAAGAGCATTTTGTGCGCGCTACACTTGAATCACTTGCTTACCAAACGAAAGATGTTCTTTCATCTATGGAATCAGATTCAGGCATCGAGCTTAAAACATTGCGTGTAGACGGCGGAGCAGTGAAAAATAATTTCTTAATGGAATTCCAAAGTGATATTTTGAATGTGCCTGTAGAACGTCCACGCATTAATGAGACAACAGCTTTAGGCGCTGCATATTTAGCAGGTCTTGCTGTTGGTTTCTGGGACAATGAGGATGAGATCGCACAACAATGGGCGATTGACCGGGCATTCGAGCCTACCATGGAAGAAGAAAGAAGAAATGACCTATACAATGGCTGGAAAAAAGCAATTCATGCAACAATGGCTTTTAAATAGTAACCACTTTTTAATGACAGCACATGTAGAAAATGATATAATAGAACCAAGTTAATAACAGGTTGGAGATTTGGAGAGGCCAAAGAAACATTTATTTATAAATGTTTTCTTTGGCCTCTTTTTATTTTATTCTCAGGAGGGTTTACTGTGGAATTTTCAAATAAAAATCGGCAAGAAATCAAGAAAGCAATGACTGATGTACAACATGATGTCCTCGTAATCGGTGGTGGAATTACAGGTGCCGGGATTGCGTTAGATGCATCAACACGTGGCATGAAAATTGCGCTAGTGGAAATGCAAGATTTTGCGGCAGGCACATCTAGCCGTTCAACTAAGTTAGTACATGGCGGTTTGCGCTATTTAAAACAACTGCAAGTCGGTGTAGTTGCAGAAGTAGGGAAAGAAAGAGCGATTGTTTATGAAAATGGCCCACATGTGACAACACCTGAATGGATGTTGTTGCCATTCCATAAAGGGGGGACATTCGGCAGGTATAGTACCTCTCTAGGTTTGAAAGTCTATGACTTTTTAGCAGGCGTAAAAAGATCTGAACGTAGAAAAATGCTATCAAAAGATGAAACGATCGAACGTGCACCACTTGTAAAAAAAGAAGACCTCATTGGCGGTGGCTACTATGTAGAATACCGGACAGACGATGCACGTTTAACAATGGAAACGATGAAAGAAGCTGTGAAATTCGGTGCATTGGCATTGAATTATGCTCGTGTAGAAGAGCTCTTGTATGAACATGGAAAAATTATCGGTGTGACCGTGCGTGACCTTTTAACGGATGAAACATTTAACGTCACAGCCAAAAAGATTGTCAATGCAGCAGGACCATGGGTAGATGATATTCGTGAAAAAGACCATTCAAAAAAAGGCAAAGTCCTGCAATTATCGAAAGGTGTTCACCTTGTGTTCGACCAATCAAAATTCCCATTGAAACAAGCTGTATATTTCGACACGCCAGACGGACGTATGGTGTTCGCGATTCCGCGTGAGGGAAAAACGTATGTGGGCACAACAGATACTTTCTATAATAAAGAAAAGGCAACACCACGCATGACAACAGAGGATAGAAACTATATCATCAAAGCGATAAACTATATGTTCCCGACTGTTGGCATCAAAGATGATGATGTCGAATCTAGCTGGGCTGGCGTTCGTCCACTAATTTATCAAGAAGGAAAAAATGCGTCTGAGATATCCCGGAAAGATGAAATTTGGGAATCTCAATCTGGCCTAATCACCATTGCAGGCGGGAAATTGACAGGCTATCGTAAAATGGCTGAAAATGTAGTCGATCTTGTGGCTAAGAAATTTGCTGCAGAAGAAAATCGTCAATTTCCAGGCACAAAAACAAAACATCTTCCATTATCAGGCGGACATGTTGGCGGTTCAAAAGGTTTCCAAACCTTTATGGCCAATCAGCTAAAAAATGGTATTGATGCAGGATTAACTGAAAAAGAATCAAACGATATAGTACGTAAATATGGTTCTAATGCGGAAATTTTATTTGAAATTGCCCGTACGAAAAAAGAGGAAGCAAAAGAATTTGGCTTGCCTCTTGGCCTATTCTCTATGCTTGTATATGCAATCGAGCACGAAATGGCTGTAACGCCGCTCGACTTTTTCTTAAGACGAACAGGTTTCCTTCTATTCTCAATAGACACTGTGAGACAAACAAAAGAAAGAGTTATTCATTATATGCAAACAGTCTTTGGTTGGTCTGAAGAAGAGAAAGTACGTCTTGAGGAAGAGCTAGAACGCGAATTGAATTTTGCAGTGATTCCAGCAGATTTACAAAAATAATAATCACATTGAAACTATAAAAGTCTCCATCTTTTTAGAAGATGGAGACTTTTTTGTTGGATGGAATACTGTCAAAAATCTATCACACCTTTTCTATTTACAATTTGTAAATGGTGTAAATACTAACAAATTGACCTATCTTAGTCAAGATACATCTCAATCTAATGCGTGTCGAATTCTAGCGGAATTTTGGTTACGGAATATATTTCCAAAATTTTGAATAAAAGCTATGATTCATATGACTATGTTTTTAGGAGGGGAAATGTTGAAATCATTTTATCAGAAACTCGCTGTTCTAGGTGTCAGTACTGGCCTTATGGCTTCTACTATCATACCAACTTGGACAGCGGCAGTAAGCAAGCCATATAGTAGTACAAATCTTTCTAAGTTCGAGGCGAAGGGAATCCACTCAGGAGATACCGAAAAGCAAAACCCATTGAGCAAGGATACACTCGTTATTAAATTTGATAAGCCTCTGACAGCAACAGAGCACAAACTTGCAGGCGGTACAGTCGTAAAGCAGTTTTCGAACCTGCACTATGCTGTAGTAAAAGTGAAGGACAAGAAAAACCTGTATAAAGTGATTCAAAAATATCAAAAAATTCAGAAGGTCCAGTCTATCAGCCCAAGCGTAAACTATCAGACAATGGGGAATGCCGACCCGAAAGCTGCAGAGCAGTATCATCTCTCTATGTTAAATATCGCTAAAGCCCAGCAACTAGCGGGCAAAAACAAAGTGACTGTAGCGGTCATTGATACAGGCATTGACACAAAGCATCCAGATCTAAAGGGTTTATTTTTGCCTGGCTATAACGCCCTGGACCCAATGCATCAGCCTGCAACAGATAATCATGGAACACATGTGGCCGGGATTATAGCGGCCAATAAAAATAACGGAATTGGTGGATACGGGATAAATCCAAATGTCAAAATCCTGCCGATAGATGTGTTTGAACGTTGGGGTGCCAGTGACTATAGCATAGCTGAAGGGATTTTACATGCAGTTAAAAAGGGCGCAAAGGTAGTTAATATGAGTCTTGGTGGTCCAATGCCCTCGCCTTTAATCGAAGAAGCGATCAATAAAGCGAATGAAAAAGGCGTGGTCGTCGTGGCGTCTGCGGGCAACTCTGGAGATGATTGGGTGAATTATCCGGCGGGCTATGAAGGCGTCATCAGCGTAGGAGCTGTGGATAGTCGAAAAAAATTAGCGGATTATTCGAGTTACGGAACTTCCGTTGATCTTGTCGCCCCAGGAGATGAAATTTACAGCACTATTTATGAGGCAGAGAAGAAATCAAGCTTTCAAAAAATGAGCGGTACTTCTATGGCTTCGCCAATGGTAGCAGGTGCCGCTGCTTTATTGCTGTCCAAATATCCAAAATTAACGCCGTCACAAGTCGAGTATATTTTAGAGCAAAGCGCGATAGACTTAGGTCCAGCAGGTTTTGACGAGAAATATGCGAACGGTCTCCTTAATATTGTAGAAGCGATGAAATTTAACACTAAGAAAGTTCCTACATTTGTAAAGGAAAAGTGGAATCAGGAGGAAATACTTAACAATGCTCAAAAAGTAGAAAGCAACGATAAGATAAAAATAGATGGCCAGATAACGAAGCCTTTTGAACAAAAGTGGATCCAGTTTAAGGTTGAAGAAGGTGACTCGATTCAGGCTGTGCTAGAAGGTGCTACCCAGTATGATTATAAAATGATGATCCATTTCTATGGGGATAACAAAAAAGAAACAATGGACGTAAATAGCACCGGAGCTGGCAAGTCGGAAGGAAAGCTTGTAAAGGCGCCATTTTCAGGAACTGTGGCTATTGGCGTGAAAGATGTAAACGGTAGTTATGACAGCACATCAAAAAAACAATCTCATTATTCATTGTCAGTTGAAAAAACGAAGGAACTCCCTAAGGATGATTCATCTGTAGAAAATATGGTAGCTATAGATGCACTCCCATTCGAATCGAAAGAGGGCTATACATTCATCGGTGAGAAAGGCGATAATGATTACTATACTTTCAAAGTTGAGGAGAAACAAGCGGTTAAGATTACGACAACTGGAGTGCCAGGTGTGAATCCAAGCATGAGCTTGTATCAATTGGAACAAATATTATCGCCTGATGAGGAAATAACAGAAGAAGAAAAGACAAAATTGCTTAAGAACACGTTAGAGGGAAAAGATGAAATTGAACCAATTGCTTATGCCAATAATGGTAGTACAAGTGAAGGTGATAAGCTTACTTACTCAGCTGAGCCGGGAACCTATATCCTTAAAGTGTCCAATAAACCAAGCAATTACTTTGGCCTTTTTGACTTCTTTATGGGTATGGAGATTTCAGAATCCAATACATCCGTTGAACAATCGATTATTCCGTATGGATTAAAAATAGAAACGAAAGTGCTCCCAGAGGATGAGGATAACTATCCGAAAATGGAAGATAAAGAATCTACTGAAGAAATAGATGGAACTGAAAGCCTACAAACAGATGCACTTGCTAAACAGCGAGCAGCACTTGCGGAGGCAGAAGAACAAGAGTCAGAAGATCCGCAAACAGAAGATCCTAATGAATATATTCAGGGTATACTTGATAGCGCAAGACCTTACTCTATGATTGGGGAGACATCCGCTTATTTGCAAAACAACATGGATGAGGATTGGTATATCATCAAACCAGAACAAACAGCCATCTTTAAATTTACGTTAGAAAATAAAGATAATGAGATACCAATGATGGATATATATCAGCTTGATGAGGAGAAAAATGAAAAAGGTGAAAAAATATTAAACTTAAATAACCTTGGTGATAACATTGATTGGGGCAGTAGTTTAATCTCAACCAAGAAGAATTTCTATACAGGTTTTAAAAAAGGCAAGACATATTTAGTGAATATCCAATCGAATTACTTTAATGATTCTAATAGTATTTCGTTTGAACCGTACAAGCTAAGCTCTAAGGTAAGGCTCTCCGGAGTAGAGGATCAATATGAAGACAATGATTCATTTGAGAATGTGAAAAATTTACCTGGAGCATCGTTTAAAGGGAATTTTGCAATGCCAAATGATAGGGATATTTTTTATTATCAGGCAAAGAAAACTGAGTTAATCGGTGTGACCATTGATGAGCACACCATTACAGATACCATGAAAGCAACATATGCTAAGGATTTATTAAGCATGTATGCAGGTGTGACAGGTATAATTGAAGACCGAAATAATAATAGAAAAATAGATGAAGAAGAATATAATTATATTCATATCATTGACAAGGGTATTTGGGGCCACTTATATGGGTCATTTAACGCTAAAAAGGGAAAGAATTATTTCATTATGATGGAACCAATAATGAATGGTAATGTTCCAATGTCTATTGTCCCTTACACATTTACACTTGCTTCAGCACCCACGAAGGATGAAGATGCTGGCTCAGTTGTGAAGAAAAATATCCCGTCTAAGCCACTTAAGCTGAAAGGATCAAAGGTAAAAACTGCCACAGGCTACTTCAATGCAGGTATCACAAAGGGAGATAGCGACTGGTATGAATATAATGTAACAAAGAATACCAAAGGGGTCATTAAGCTATCTGCTGGCCAAGAAATTGATGGTGTCATTTCTGTTTATAAAAATGGAAAACTAATATTTAAGTCAGATTACTATTCTGGCGGCGATGCTGAAATCACCCCATTTAATCTGAAAAAAGGAAAATACCATATCAAGGTGAATGATGTAAATGGTAATGCTAGCATGAAGCCATATAAACTAAGCATCTCAACTAATAAATAAGAATTAAAAAGTCTTCAATCTCTAAGGAGGTTGAAGACTTTTTATATTATTAGTGAGTTATTTTTAAGCCGAAATTTGAACTTGTGAAGAAGTGGAATTAACTACGCTTTCCGCGGGCGAGCGCGGAGCCTCCTCGCTACGCTGTGGGGTCTCGTCTGTCTCGCTATCCCGCAGGAGTCTTCATTATTTCCACTTCAATCATTTTTATATCAGGTTTTAATACCCGTTCTTTATATTAGCCTTTTTTACGAAACAGACTAATTAGTGCTAGTAAAAGAGCTACTGCTGATAGTGTAATTGGAAGCCAATTGGAAGAATTGTTTGTGCTTGTTTCAGCTTTTGCTTCCGTTGTTTTGGCTTCGCTTTGAGCATTAGCCTTATTATGTTCTGCTTCTGCATCGCCTTTGTTAATCGTAGTCACAGAAGCCGGCTCATCTGAATCAGGAGCGCCTGTCCATTTTACTACAGAACCATCCTTATAGGTTTGTAACGCATTCCAACTCACTTCTCCTGGTTTGCTTGGATTCGCGCCAATAAAGGCGAATTCCATAAATTCGTTGGCTTTAATTCCAGCTTTTTTAGCTGTCCAAATAACTGAGCTAACTTGTCCATCTTTATCTTTTTTAAGTTCATAGCCCCAATCAGGTATTGGCATAACAGAGACAAGGCTAACCCCTTTAGGAACCTTTAATTCTACTTTAGTTGTATTGATATCCTTTTCTACAGGTACGCGCATTGTATACTTCTCATATGCATTTGTTGTTGATTCCTTCGGTTGTACAGAAACATGAGCATCCGCTGTATAAGTAAATCCCATTAAGATTGCTGTAGCCAATATAGGCGTTAACCATTTTTTCTTTGTTTTCATTTTTATCTTCTCCTATTATTAATTATTTGCACTGCTGATTGATACTTGATCAGTCCATTCCGTGGTTTTCCCACCAGGATAGTTTGCTGTGATACTGTAACGATAGTTGCCGGACATCACAAATGGAAGTAAGACCTGATAACTTCCAGTATCCATTTCTTTGGCAGGGTAAGGACCGGCCTTCATATCATGATCGGTCATAAAGATTGTAACGCTCACATCTTTTGGCTTTTTCCCTTTTATCGGAGGTATTTCGATCGTCATTGATTTATTGCCGGCATGCAAATTCTTCATATGAACTTGGACTGTTGACTCCGAAGCTGTCAAAGCTTTATCATACGAAGTTTTTGGCAGGGGGTAAGCTGATTGGCTTAGCCAAACACCAAGTAATATAAGAACAATACCGATCAACCATTCTGTACGAATTAGACGAAAAGTAGAAAATTCTCCGTTTTTCTTCCATTTAAGTGTTTGCACAAGTGCCAGGCAAAGCATTAGAAGAGTAAGCACAATTTTGCAAAGAAGCAATGTGCTCCAATTCATCCAGCCTTCAAATATAGCTTTCCAACTGGTTTGGAAAAACACCATGGCTATTCCGGAAAGGATGACTAACCCGGAAAATGCAAGTACTCGATTGACGAAGAAGGATCTAAATTCTTCCCAATGAACTTTTCCTTTGCGTCTAATTAAAATCATGTACAAAAGTGCGCCTAACCATAGGCTGATGCCTAGTTGGTGTATAATACGCGGAATCAGAGCAGCATACGGATGTGCCAGCCCCCATACATGGCCTCCAAATGCCGGAGTGATGGCCAATGCTAGCCACAAGACAATATACCAGCCTCGCACCATACCAGGAATCATGAGAAGTAGAATGCAAGCTAATTGTGCAAATAACATCAGCACAAATGGGAAGTGCAGCAATAAATCCCATCTTCCTTTAAACATGGCTTGTACCAAGCCTGGTGGTAGTGAATTTACGTAAGCGACTAATTCAGCTACACTCGCTACCAGTAGAATCGGATAAACCCAGTTCAATTTAGTGATTAACTGACGAAGAGCAGGATACTTGCGTTTCTCCGCCCAAATGCTAAATATGTAGACACCTGCTAGTAAAACAATAGCGCCTTGTGCAATAGTTCGGAAGATAATCAACATTACACCGCTTGATTGATTGCCATCCGCGATCGCATTTGCTCCATTACTAGTTGCTTTGCCAACTGAGAAGTAGTAAGAACCGCTGACAGGATGACCATCTAATGACACAACACTCCATTGAACGGTATAAGTTCCTTGTTTTAACTTAGGAAGTGAAAAAGAAAGGTTAGCTGAACGCTCACTCTTACTTTCTGGTTGATGAGTAAAGACAGGCAATGAGTTTCGATCATAAATAGTAACATTCGCTAAGTCTAATTCTACCGGCTCATTAAAGCGCAACTTTAATGTGGTTGGTGATTTTTCAGTTACAGCTTTTTCAGCAGGTATCGATTCGATAAGGGCAGAATGTGCATCGGCAGTAGGCATCCCAAAAAGGGGAAGCAACAAGGCTATGGAAGCTACTATGAACAACGCCAATTGGGCAAAATATTTTTTAAAAATAGTAAACTCCCCCTAGCAATCTGAACAGCAATTATTACTGCTGCCATTCATTTTTTGAGAGACTTGTTCCATAGCTTCTTCAAACGAATACACTTTACCACCAAAACCTTTTACAAAGTTCTCTGCATGCTCACGCCATTGAAAGGGAAGTACTTGAGGTTGGCAGCACCCTAAATTCAGAGAAGTGTCCATCACATACCATGCCATAGGTGCACTAATTGTTGTTTGGGTAAGAAAGTCTGGGCAAATAGCTTGCATGGTTTCCTCTGCCAGCTGTTGATGCCGAAGCAGTCCGCAATGTGTACAACAAGCCATTTCAATCTGATTATTATTTAAAATTAATCGATAGGCTAACTTATCATTAATGCTTTTGTGGCATAGTACACAAACATTTGTGTTAGTGCTTTTGGAAGTTTGGTATGATGGAGCAAGACAAATGCCTCCAAACGTTTTTTCTACAAACCCTTCCTGAATCAATAGCTTTACATCACGATGAATGGTCATTTCGGAAACATTCAATAGCTCACTTAACTCTGTAATCTTCAAATGTTTTCTTTCACTGATTAACTCTTTTATGCGCTTTTGTCGTTCAAGCGGCAACATGATATCCCCTCCTGTTATAGTATTGATAATTTATAACAAAAATAAACATTTTATAACATGATAATTGTAAGTGCATTACAAATAAAAATCAACGAGATAGTCTGATTGTTTACTGCTCTATTATTAAAATAGAAACTTTTTGTGACAGGGAAGTTAATATTCACCCTATTTACAACGGCTAAATTAAATTGTACTCTCATATTCGGGTAATTTACTTTTTAAAATATACTCTTTTCTAGTGTAGAAACACTAGATATCATCAATGTCATACTGTAAAATAAACTAACAATATAATCGACAGAATATTCGAAAGTTATTAAAGGTCGAACTATAGAGGAGTTGCAAAATGGCAAATTCTATAATGGATCACATTGGAAGGCATATAGCTGTTCCTGACTCTCCTAAACGAATACTCTCTATTTGTCCAGCCATTACGGAAACTCTTTTTTCATTAGGGCTTGACGAAATGATTGTAGGACGAACAAAATATTGTATATTTCCAAAAGGAAAAGTAGAAAATATCCCCATCGTAGGCGGCACAAAAGAGGTTAAGATTGAAACTATCCGTAATTTGCAGCCGGATTTAATTTTGGCAGAAAAAGAAGAAAATACGAGAGACATTGTGCTTGCTTTAGAAGAGATTGCTCCAGTTTTCGTCACAGAGGTACAGAGTACAGACGATGCATATCGGTTGATTAAAACACTTGGGGCATTGACCAATCGAAAGAAGCAGGCTCATGAGCTGCTTACCTCATGTCAAAATGTTTTTCCTACACCTACAGAGGATCAAACGCTTAAAGCCGCCTATATAATTTGGCGAAAGCCTTATATGGCCGTTGGCGGAACAACTTATATTAATGATGTCTTAAGGATATTAGGGTTCGAAAATCCCTTTACGAATAAAAAATCAAGATACCCTGAGGTTACAAACGAAGAACTTGCAGAGGCTAATCTTGATATCCTTCTGCTTGCTTCTGAACCATTTCCATTTCAAGAAAAGCATATAGCAGAATTTCGTAAGTTCCTTCCAAAGGTCAAAATTCTTTTAGTAGATGGTGAGATGTTTTGGTATGGCGCAAAGATGCTGGAGGCTTCTGAATATCTGAAGGACGTAAAAAGAAGAGCTATCTCTGAAAGAGATTAGTAAAGTAAATGAATTAGGAAGGTTTTGAACAAAATGAATCCCAAAATTGATGAATATATAAACAGTGCGACCCTTTGGCAAGAGGAAATGAAATTGCTGAGAGAAATAATTCTATCATGTGGCCTAACAGAAGAATGGAAGTGGCGGATTCCTTGCTACACGATGGATGATAACAATATCGTTATGATACAGGCATTTAAAAAATATTGTGCACTGGGCTTCTTTAAAGGCTCCTTATTAAAGGATCCCAATGGCATCTTAGTCAAACCAGGAGAGAATACACAAGGTGGTCGCCAAATTCGATTTGCTAATGTCATAGAGATGGATTCTATGAAAGACAATGTAAAAGCATATATCTTTGAAGCAATTGAAGTGGAAAAGGCCGGCATGAAGGTAGCTCTAAAAAAAGAAGAAGTAGAGATGCCAGAAGAATTGAAAACAAAATTTGTTGAAATGCCAGCTTTAAAAGCATCTTTTGAGTCATTAACGCCTGGACGACAAAGAGCCTATATCATGCATTTTTCAGCTGCCAAACAATCAAAAACGCGCGATGCCAGGATAACAAAGAATATCGAAAGAATTCTTAGCGGTAAAGGATTGAACGATTGTATATGTGGCATGTCAAAAAAAATGCCGAATTGCGATGGTTCACACAAGTTTATATAAGGTTATTGAAAAATAAACAACTAATCTGTCGAATAATAAAGGGTTTTGGACTTCTAGAGAAGAATGAAATAAAAACTAAAATACTGAATGAGGTGCTGAGGAAATGAGAGCATGGAAATCGCACGAGCACATTGAAGTAATCTTCGACGAATCTCAGAAACACCGTCTAAAACTCACTTGTACATGGGATGAAGATTTGCCGGATTGTTTATATATTATGTTAAATCCGAGTTCTATTGAATTGGACAAATGTGACCACACGATTGATCGTTGCATTAAGATTGCCGAATTTAATGGTTATGGCTCAATCAGTATTGTTAATTTATTTTCTTTACGCACAGTTAAAACAGAAGAGTTGCTAGAGGCAGAAATACGTTCTATTCCTCAAAATCTATGGACGATCAAGAAATCGATTGATAAAGCTCATATTGTGGTGGCAGCATGGGGCTCAAAAGGGGGATGGTTCAATGCCAACTATCCTATTTTGAAATACTTAGAAGAGACAGGAAAAAAAGCTCACCTCCTCGATGCTAATAGTTTTGGCTGTCCTATGCATCCATCGTTCATTAAAACGATGACCTATTTTAAGGAATATCAATTTCATGAAAAGATAGGCTTGTCATCGTGACTCCTTTGATAGACTAATTAAAAAATACCAATCATCCTAGAAAGTTAATATACATAAATCATTTTATTAATTAGAATATAAGAAAAAAGGAGTTTTAATGTAAAGCACCATATGAACAGGAATGTCAGGTGCTACTTCCTACTTTGCTAAAAATGTCGGTTAAATTTTGATTAAATCTAATTACAAATAAGAATGCAAGGAGTTAATAATGTGAAGCGAAATCTAGCAATCTTACTAGGGTTTTTGACGTTATGTCTCATGATCTCAGTTACTACCCCTAAAATGGAAGCACAAGCGGCAGGACCTAAAGTAACTATTAAAAAATATAAAGATAAGAAAGAATACCAATACGCAGTTATTAGTGGAGCTAAATATAAAAAAGCGAATGCTCAGATGCTTGCCTATACAAAACATGTTTACAGAGTGAATGAAAAACTCCAAAAGAAAAATAAAGAGGATTTGAAAAAAGGATCTATCCCAAACGGAATGCCATATTTTGCTGTAATTACCTGCTCTAAAAAATTTAGTCAATCTTCTAAAGTAAGCATTTTCTGCGAGAAATATACGTATACAGGTGGAGCACACGGTATGCCTTATTCAAAAACCTTTAACTTCTTGAATGGGAAAAGTATGAGTTTAAAAGGAGCGTTTCAATCTGCTAAAAGTTATGAAGATGGTAAGGCCTATGCTAAGCGCTTTATTCTAAGCCATCCTGAAAAATATCCATTTGCTGATAGCCATACAAGCATTGCAGGTCATTCTTTCTTTTGGACAACTAAAGGTTTGAAGGTCATTTTTGAGCCATACGAAGTTAGTTCATTCGCAGATGGTTTTAAATACGTTTCAATATCAAGCAAGTACTTGAAAAATTAAAAAGTATATAAAGCTAGCCTTTTGTATTAATAAAAGGCTTTATTCTTATTTATACAGTTCTAGGGATAAAGCATATGGAATCGGTAGGAACGCTTAATCCAAGGAGAGCAATGAGTCTTTATAGGTAATGAGAAGATAACATTAAATCCCCAATCTTATTAGATTGGGGTCTTTTTATGTTCAATATCATTGGTATTAAGGTAGGGACCTTATATGTCCATTTATAAAGCTCGTATCCAAAGAACGATTTATGGATATGGGTAAGAAGACTGTTATTCTTCCACTCTATGCAATTGCTGATCTGCAAATTCCCTGTAAAGAGGATGTGATTGGTAGAGCTCCTGATGTGTACCGCTTCCTGTGATTTTTCCTTTTTCAAGAAAAATAATCTGATCTGAATCAATAACTGTTGAGAGACGGTGGGCGATGACAATCGTGGTACGACCATTCATTAGATCGTTTAATGCTTGTTGCACAACTTTCTCCGATTTGCTGTCAAGGCTGGATGTCGCTTCATCTAGCATTAAAATTTCTGGATTTCTTAAAAACGCTCGAGCAATGGCAATTCGTTGGCGTTGGCCGCCAGAAAGTTTCATTCCTCTTTCGCCGACTTCTGTACTATAGCCATTTGGGAGATCCGCGATAAATTGATCGGCATAAGCCATTTTAGCGACAGTCTGAATCTCCTCATCGGTCACCTCACGCCTCAAACCGTAGCAGATATTATCCCGTATAGTCCCGGAGACTATCGGGCTTTCTTGTGATACATAACCGATATGACTTCGCCAAGAGGTAAGGGAGAAATCGTTGATTGATTTATCGCCAATGGTAATACGTCCACTATTGGGCTGGTAGTATCGTTCGAAGAGAGAGAATAGGGTTGTTTTACCGCTGCCGCTAGGTCCGACAATAGCGGTTACTTTTCCTGACTGGATAGTAAAGTTTATATCATGTAAGATTGTATCTTTTTCATTGTAACTGTAGTTGACATGTTCCACATTTAAATCTGCATCTACGTGTTCAACGTCATCTGTAGCATTTGGCTCTGGGGCTAATTCAAGAATATCAATGATTCGTTCTGTGGCACCTGTAGCTTTTTGGAAGTGAGTGAAAAATGACGCCATTTGGGCCATTGGCATAATGATCTGAAACAGATACATGATGAATGCTACTAAAGAGCCCGCTGTTAAAGCACCGGATGAAACGCGCATGCCGCCATAACCCAGTAGCAGAACAAGCAGTGTCATCATGACAAGGCTAATGATTGGGCCAATTAACGATTGGACCTTAGCTTCTCTTAAACCAAAATTGAATAAGTTGGTAATGCCTCGACGTCCATTCGCATATTCAACTTCTTCAGCATTGGAAGATTTAACAAGTCGAATTTCAGATAAAACCTGCTGAAGGACAGCAGTGAATTTTGCCGTTTCATCTTGTGTTCCTTTAGCGATTTTATACATCTTTTTACCAAGTGGAACAAGTATAGCAGCCGCAATCGGTATTGCAATGAACATCACAAGGGTCATTTTCCAATCTAAAATAAAGAGAACGATAATAGAACCAACAATGGAAATAATACCTGCAACAAAGTTTGCTAAGTGGTCAGAGATGAGATCTTTCACAACCGATGTATCATTCGTCATTCGGCTTACCGTCTCACCAGAAGGGTGTTCATCAAAATAACTGACAGGCAATACAAGTAGCTTCTTCCAAAGTCTATCTCGAATGCTCGCCACAACTGTTTGACCAATACGATTCAATAAATAAATAGAGAAACCGCTTGCCAATGCCTGAGCAAGAATCGCTACGACTAGGAAGGATATACTTTTTGCGTTGATGGCGCTAATTGAAAAATCATTCACCAGGTTTTTAGTGAAAAGTGGTACGAGCAAGCCCACCCCTGTCGTAATCAGACTTAGCAAGATGGCTATGCTGATTAAGAGTTTTGGCGGATTAGCTTGTTGTACAAGCTGAAGAAATGGACGCCAGCCTGTTTGATTCTTTTCTTGTTTCATAGAGTAGTGTTCCTTTCTCTCATAGTAATCAAATTATATACATCTTTTAAGTGTGTGTCAGGCAGCAGGGATTGAATAGTATTGAATCAAAAGGTAATTTGCAAAAGGGAGGGTGTAACTTTATATCGAAATATCTGGAAAACAGTCTATCTTCACTTTTGACAAAAAGTGATTTTGCTTGAAAATGCCAATTTAAACCTATAGTATGGGTAATAGATTCCAACAAAGAGCTTTTAATAACAAAAACTGTACTATTTTAGATAGATTAAGTATTTATTTGCTTAAATAAAGGATTAGAGTGCTCAAATGAAGAATTTATATAATAAAATATACTAAGGGGGTAGTTTATAAGAATTGATTTGATAAATGAGTATTTTTCGTAAAATTAGATGAAGATTGACGAATAATCTCTATTTTATAGTTTTTAGGAAGACGAAAATCCTTTGGATAAGCTTGAGCTTAAAATCCAATTGGAGCGAAGCCTTAATTGGCAAAGAAAAAGTTTCCTTTATACACTATTACAAAAAATTTATGAAATGATTCAAATAAACTACTGTTGTATTTGTAATTAGTTTTTGTGACTACATTTAATATTGAAAAATCCTCGAAAAACCTTCTTTTTCATCCCACGATTCTCTTTTTAAATTTCCAGCACATAATCTTGATAGAGATTAGTTTATTTCACCATATTTCAGTTGTTTTCTGGATGCTGTTTTTTGCTATTTTTTAAAAATGGAAGATAATTAGAAACAAAATTATTTATTAATATCCAAGTGGTAACAACTATCGTGTAAAATTCTTTGAATGCTTGAGAATAATTAGGATAGGTAGGGGATAAAGAATATGGGAAAAATGGTAGATCGAGATCAGCTTTATTATATGCAAATAGATGGGATAATACAGCGTTGTAAAGCCTTATCTGTTCCATGTCACATTCAAACAATAAGTACTTTAACCGGTCTGAATGATGAAAAAATATTGGAATTGATAGAATGTAATTATAAAGATAAGATGATTTCAAGCGATAATTACTTTTTTGAATAATTCTTTATATGAAAAATCATAAATTAACTTACAAAAACTATTAAATGGTTATCCGCAACTAGAAAAGCCGAACTATTAGGAATGCTAGCACAGCATTCTATATAGTTCGGCTTTTTGGCTTTAACTAAACTAGCATTCTATTAAGGACGAACCTTCATATTATATGTCCCGCGTTTTAATCAATCTTGTGAGAAAAGAGATTTTAAACTATTCACTCTTTCCAATAAATAAATTAAGAGATTCTGTTTGAAATGTAATCTTTCAATCCATACTGAAGAAAAGAAGGTATGAAAGTTAAATAGATTATATTTAATTAAATTTATAAAAAAAGAGTAGATTAGGGGGTATTAAAGTGCTTCAGCTAGAATCGATGGTTGAAAAATTAAATGCTACTTTTTATAATTCGGTAGATTTTGTAGCTAGAGAAATTTCTTTTCCCAAAGATCAATATGCCATTCTCTGTTACTACAGTTCGATGGCTAATAAAAAAGATGTTCAAAATATAGTTAATTTATTAAAGGTGCAAACAACTCTAGATGAAAAAGAGTGGGATGCAACGACTTCTTCCCAAAAGGAGAGTTACAATCTTGAAAAATTAGTTGAGTATGTGTGCCAAGGATTTACGGTGCTACTATTATTGAATTCTCAGGAAATGGTTCGTTTTACCATACCAGACTTACCTCATCGTTCCCCAGATGAACCGACGAACGAAGCAATTATACGAGGGTCCCATGAAGGGTTTGTTGAAGATATGGATGTGAATTTGGGATTGATTAGAAAAAGGATGCGCGTACCAGATTTAATTGTTAAAAAAGTGACTGTTGGAACAGAAAATAAAGCTGATGTATATTATTTTTATTTAGCCCGCTTTGCTAATCAAGATAACCTCACAGAATTAGAGCGCAAACTCAATCTAATGAAAGATAAAATAGATGGATTGTACACTTCTGGTCAAGCAAATGACTTTATAGAAGATTCACCTTTATCACCATTCCCACAAATCTTAAATACGGAAAGGCCAGATAGAGTCTTTGCCAATCTTTCAGAGGGGAAAATTATTATAATGTCGGATTTTTCACCGAATGCTTTTATCGCACCTGTCACATTATTTTCATTTTACCAATCGCCTGATGATTTTAATAGTCGTGTAATCGTGGGTTCTTTTTATCGGATGGTGCGAGTCTTTAGTTTTCTGGCAGCCATTTTTTTACCTGCCTTTTATATAGCGGTTGTTAGTTTCCATTATGAGGTGCTGCCAATAGAATTAAGTAAGAAGTTAAAATTAGATATAAGTGAAATTCCCTACAGACCCATATTTGAAGCATTGATTGTTGAAGTTATTATTGAACTCATTCGTGAGGCCAGTGTAAGGCTTCCAGTAGCTTTGGTTCAAACTATTGGTATTGTCGGTGGTTTAGTTGTCGGAGATGTCATTATCAATGCAGGTTTAGTTTCAAATATGGTAGTAATTGTGGTAGCTTTAACGGCTATATCTAGTTATGTAGTACCGTCAGTGGAGTTAAATACTTCTATCCGAGTTTTGCGTTTTCCGTTTATGTTTGCTGCGTCAATACTAGGATTCTTTGGCATATTGATAGGAGCGCTTGCTCTAGTTGTTCATTTATGTAATTTAAACTCATTGAAATCACCTTATTTATATCCAATTGTCCCATTTGATCCAAAGAAAGTGAAACAAATTTTATTCCGTGGAAAACACACCAAGTCTTCTCCGCAACCTAGCAGTTTTGACCCGAAAGGAAGGGAAATATGAATTTTACAATTACAAAAGTTCAACTTTTTCTCATGCTCTTTTTCAGATCAACAGGTATCATATTTATTGGTTATCCAGAAACAATTATTTTAGCTGGTGGCCGTGATGCGTGGATTATATTCTTTGTGGGATCACTAATTGTTTTCTTTCAATTATGGATATACGAAAAATTATATAAGTACTTCGATTTAGGGAAATTCACAGCTTGGATATATATTTTCATTTGGATAATTGTTCTCATTGGTTCAATCATTTATATGCAATACAATTTGAATATTTGGGTACAGCAAAACACACCCAATACGATTTCATTAGTATTAATGTTATTAATATCTTTTTATATCAGTGTAAGCAGACCGTCTACAATTATCAATTTACCAGTATTTATAATTCCTTTTATTTTTATTTTTATTATATATTTGTTATTTTCTATTCCAGAGTTAAGTCTTAATCATCTATTCCCAATAGGTACGAGTACAGGAGGTCAATGGATGAAAGGGACGATGGTTGCAATGGCTGCTTTTACAGGACTAGAGGGGTATTTAGTATTAAGAAAATATGTTTTGCCAGAGGATAAAATAAGCTTTAAAGATATTTTAACCTTCCAACTTTCTATAACACTATTTATTGGTTTCTTAGTTATTGTTACCAAAATGTATTTTGCTACAGATGCTTTGCCGTATGTAACAGAACCTATCTTGTATATTTTAAAATCAATCGAAGTGACATTTGTAAAAAGACTCGATATTTTCTTCTTTTTTTTATGGCTGGGCTGGAGCATTATTTCATTTGGTTTAATCGTGTTCAATATACGAATCGTCTATTTCAAACAGAAACGTAAGCATAAAATATGGCCAATGGCTGTTTTGCATTTAATCGTTTTTATTGGTAGCGTAGGAATAATAAACATTCAAGTAATGGAATTCATTCGAAACCACTTCCACTATTTTTATATTCCAACTACTTTTATTCTTCCTGCCATCATTATGTTGATCAACAAAAGGAGGAAATCTAAATGCGCCGAGCTTTGATGTTCTTCCTGATTAGTTCTATTTTTCTAAGTGGGTGTTGGGATCAGAGGCTGTATAAAGATCTCTCTATCATTTCTGTTATAGGAGTTGATGGGTATATTGGGGATATAAAAGCATACTATGCGTACCCTAGTTCGAGTGATGATCCTACCAAATATATTGTACTTGATGGAAAGGGGAAAACAGCTAGAGAAGTAAGGATGGACGCTAATAAAAAATCCGAGCAAGCTATAGATATAGCAGAGCTGACTACAATATTATTTAGTGAAGATACAGCAAAAAAAAATTTATACAAAATGTTGGATGTCTATTACCGTTCTGCTCAAAGTCCGATGACTGCAAAAGTCGTATTAACTGAGGGTTCTGTAAAAAAGTTTTTAGATTTGAAGGAAAACATTCCGAAAGAGATTGGTGAGTATTATTTAGATTTTATAAAAAGCTTTGAAGAATACTCCATATATCCTAAAACTAATTTAGAAATTGCAGCCAATAGAATGTTTAGTGAAGGTGTGGACTTAGGGTTACCATATATAAAAATTAGTGGCAAAGGCCTTCCAGAAGCAGAAGGTTTGGCACTGTTTAATGGTCAAAAATATACAGGTGTACATCTTACTCAAAGAGATTCTCTATTTGTGACATTATTAGGTTATGGGAAATCAAAGATGGTCGAAGTGTCCTATCTGTGGGATAAAGGTGAAGAAAAAGAGCCAGTATCTTTTAATATCATCCGCTTTAAGCAAAAGAAAAAAGTTTCACAGGTAGGTAGTAAGATAAAGGTGAGCTATGAAATAAAAATGCCTATTGTCATGACAGAGTATCCACCGGACCATTTAAATAAAAAGGAAAAAAGAGAGCCCTTAAAAAAGTTTATTGAAAAAAGAATTGAAAAGGACATTGCAAAAATGTTTAAAAAATGTCAAGAAGCTTCTTCTGATGTAGTAGGAATAGGAGAAGATATTAGAGCGTATCATCCGGATCTGTGGAAGGAAGGAAAATGGAAAGAATTATATAAGGATATGGAAATAGAAGCGAAAGTAAATGTACAAATCGAAAGAAGTGGTAGCACTAGATAAGCTATCTGTCTACTGATTGTAATTTGGTTAGTATATTACTACTTATTAAAACAAACATGAATGTTACACATTCATGTTTGTTTAGTGAAAAGGCTATAGCAGCTTAATTTTCATTTTATATCAATAATAATAAAGCACTGATCATCACTTTTAGAGTTATCAATCGGACAGTTGGAAAGTGTTTGTAACATTTTTTTCTTAAATGCAGGCAAAGATAGAGATGCATTTTCCATAAGGAATGGATGCAAATACTCTGTACCAAGTGGGTCTACCCCATCTGTATATAGAAGTAGCCTACCACTGTTTTGATATAAAAGTGTTTGGGTTTCAAATTCCACATTTTTAAACAATCCAAGAGGAGGTGTAGTAGAGTGTAATTCAAATTGTGTACCATTCGCATCTTGCCACAGTGCAGATGGATGACCGGCATTTATGTAATCGATTTGCTGTTTATCTGTATCAATTAAAAGGAAAATAGCAGTACAATAATGCCTTGCATCTTCATTACTTTGAAACAATTCATGTAGATGATTATCCAACCCTTTCATCACTCTTTCAACTGTATGGCCTTCTTTCATAATTAATCTATGGAAAAGGGCATGAAGAGACATCGTGATTAATGCTGATGAGATACCATGTCCCATTACATCAAGAAGTATAATCCCGTATCGGGTTGAATCAAGTTGATATATCCCATAAATATCACCAGATAATTCTTTAGATGCTTTATAGAATGTTTCCATTTCAATATCTTCATTTTGAATAGGCATTGTTAGAGATGTCTGTTGGATTTTTCGAGCCAGTTCAAGCTCTCTTTTTGTTTCTATTTTGAATTGTTGGTTTTGTTCATTCAGTCTTAGAAGTTCCGATGTTTGAGCTTCTAATGCTTCTAGTGTTACCTGTAATTCTTCAATCGCATCATGCTTAGCTTTTAGAGCTGCTTCAGCTTCTTTTTTTGCGATTAACAGTTCGTTTTCATACTTATTTCTTTGTCTAATTGGAATTAATATGCATGCCACATTGTTTCTTTCGTTCATACTTTGTTTAGAAGCATTTATGAGTACAGGAATTTCTCCGCCATTCCTTGACTTTAAAGTTATATACAATTCTTCAACATGGCCCTCTAAAGCTATGAGTGGCATCAGATAAAGTTGAACAAAAAGACAGGATGGGGAGGTAAGAATTAAATTAATATGTTCCCCTATCAAATTCTCTTTCTTATAATCTAGCAATTCTACTAAAGTTTGATTTACCAATGTGACAGTTCCGTCTTCTTCCATATTCAGAAAACCACATGGTGCACGATCCAATAGCTCATCCATTTCATAAAATCTCCTCTGTTTGTTTTTTCGTTAACTGTTCTTCTAAATATTGTCGGATCGTATTTGATAATTCTTCAGGATGGCTCATATGTGGACAATGTCCTATAGCATTCAATTGTTTTAACACACTGTTCGGTATATGCTGATGCGTATATTGTGTCACTGTTTCTGGAGCGATAATATCATCAGAGCATTGAACAATAAGTGTAGGATGTATTACATTTTCAAGATCTTTTCGGTTATCTGCAAAAAAAGTTGCCTTAGCAAAATTAAGCGCTGTTATAGGGTCCGTCGAACAAAAACGGGTTTCTAGCTCTTGTTTAACTTGTGGACGACTTGGATTATTTGTCACGGTTGCTGCAAATATATTTGCCCAGCCTATGTAGTTTTTCTCCATTAATTCGATTAAACCAAGGAGCTCACTCTCTTGAAAGCCTCCGATGTATTGGGGTGGCTCATTAAGGTAACAAGGAGAAGGACCAACCATTATCAGATGCGAAAAGTATTCGGGATGTCTAAAACTTGCGAGCATGCCAATCATACAAGAAACAGAATGGCCCACGAAAATAGCATCTGTTAACTGTAAAGTAGCACAAATCTCTAATATATCTTGGGCATAGCCTTCAAGTGTACTATATCTATTTGAATCGTAGAAATTTATATCAGTATTTCCTGAACCGACGTAATCGAATAGAACTACTTGGTAATCGCCTTCAAATTTCTGTGAAACTGCACTCCACACTGTTTGATCGCAACCAAACCCTGGTGTAAAGATGATCGTTTTCGTACCTTTACCAGTTAATCGAACATTATTACGCAGTAAGATATTATTTTCCATACTGATATCCCTTTCTTCTATTATTCTAAATCGAGTTTAATCATAACATACTTAATCTATGGAAAGATAATTTTCAAGTTTTACAGTTTGGAGTCAAATAATTATTAAAAAAGTCCTAGGGGCTACACATTTTCTATGGAAAGAGCTTAAGCTGAAAGCTAAGCATTAAGCATGACGAGATGGAAGCCAAGACTGCGTAAGGTGATGTCTTTAGTACGAAGCAATTATGAATGAGCGAGGCAGAGTGGTTTACAATGTGGTCGAATACTTTTATAGTGTTGAGGGTAATGGGTAATCATACATACTTTTAAGCTTGAAATATAAAACCCTATTAATAGGAGAAGGTCTTATGTCAGAAAAACAAAAGTCATCCAATCGAGTTATTACACTTTTGACAATCATTGCAGCATTTTTGATGGGATTTATTGATGCCTATACGTTTATGGCGCAAAACCACGTGTTTGCGAGTGCTCAGACAGGGAATATGGTGACGTTTGCCGTGAAGCTGTTTTCTGGAGAATGGCGGCAAGCTGTCCGTAATATCATCGTGTTCTTTGGATTCGCGCTAGGTGTTTTCTTAGGAGAGATTTTTCTTGTGAAGTTTGCGGAGCTGAGAATGCTCAAATATCGATTGTTTCTCTATTTCCAGGCTGCTCTACTATTGTTGCTAGCTATATATCAGCTTCAATTAGATACGCGTGTGATGGGCGTATTACTTGGAATTTTATCAGGCTATGAATTAACAATGTTCCGGAAAATTAGAGATACACAAGTGAACAATGGAATTATGACAGGCAATGCGAAAAATTTAATGAACAGCTTATATCGTATTCTATTCAATAAAGAGAAGAAGGCAAAAAGCGATTTCCTCAATCAATTGACAGTCATTGTGATGTTTATCTTCGGTGTAGGCATTGGGACGCTCGTTGTGCAATGGCACGCTACCTATAGCTTATGGTTTGCCTTCTATCTTGTTTGCTTGTCCATTGTGAGCATGTTTTTTGTAAAAGAATAAGGGACAATCCTCCTATTTGGATGTTTACTTTTTACCAGTAAAGGTAGAAGTATATAAGGTTTAAATATCCAGTATAGGAGGATTTTGTATTGAATAAATTAATTGGTGAAAGCCGTTCCTTTTGGCGCATGTCAGCCAAAGGGCTAAGTTACACGAAGCTGGCCAATACGGTCGAAGTGGATGTGGCTGTTGTAGGTGGAGGAATTTCAGGTATTTTGGCATCTTACTTTTTAGCAAAGAAAGGCAAGAAGGTAGCATTATTGGAATCAAGAGAATTAATTAGCGGCACAACTGGAGGTACGACTGCAAAGCTGTCAGCTCAGCATGAGCTCGTTTACAATAAACTAATTAAACAAAGTGGAGAAGAGTTAGCAAGACTTTATTATGAAGCGAACTCAAAGGCTATCGATATGGCCGAGTCCCTTGTAGAAGAATATGGGATTGATTGTGATTTTGAAAGAACAGATGCGTACGTCTTCTCACAAAAAGAACGTTCTCTAGAGCAATTAGAAAGTGAGGAAATTGCTTACCGGAAATTAGGAATAGATGGACAGATGGTCGATGACATTCCTATTTCTTTTGATATAAAAGGGGCGCTTGTTATGAGGAATCAAGCACAATTCCATCCGGTTAAATTTCTGCAGGGTATTTTAAGAGAATTGGAAGACATGGGGGCCCATATCTATCAGCACACTAAATATATAGGTTATGAAAGAGACGGGGATCGTCTTACTCTTAATACGGATACGCAATTCCAGGTTAGATGTGATGATATGATCCTAGCTACATTGTTCCCCGCAGAAGATCCAGAGTCATTTTATTCGAAAACCATGAAACCCTCTACAACACATTTAACCGCGTTTGCTCACCTGAATCGAAATTTGAAAGGTATGTATATAAGTAATGATAGGCCGGAGCTTTCTTTTAGGTCCGCGTATTATGAGGGAGAACCTGTTTTAATTATCGGTGGACAATCTCATCCAACTGGCGATAATGCCTCTACAGCGGAAAGGTATGAATCTATTAAAGAAAGAGTAGAAAAAGAATTTGGCTTAACCGAAATGATGGACTATTGGTCAGCACATGGTTATATTACACCCGATTCACGTGCCTTCATAGGGAAATTGCATGAAGGAACTGATTCCATTTACGTTATGACTGGCTTTAATGAATGGGGTATGACAACTGGCATAGTGGGAGCAGAGTTGATTACCGATTTAATTATGGGAGAAGAAAACCCATATCAGCCATTGTATGACCCAAATCGTAGTTTGCCAAAGCAACAGGGTCATGAGAAGAAATCAACTCCAACTATTTTAGATGAAGCAGCTGAACTTAAGGAAGGGCAAGCGAAGAAGTTTGAAGTAGATGGAAAACCTGCAGGGATGTATAAGGATGCAAATGGCGAGGTTCATTTTATGAACTTAGCCTGTACACATCTCGGCTGCGAAGTGAAATGGAATGATGGAGACCATACATGGGATTGTCCATGCCACGGTTCTATCTTTGATGGAAAAGGAGAAGTCATATCAGGACCTGCAAAAGAACCATTGAAGAGAGTGAACCCATTTTAAAATATGAAAAGAAAGCTCTAAATCTTTTAAAAGATTTAGGGCTTTCTTTATGTTAAATCAAAGGAGGGAGATAAAAAAACCATGCAGGGTAAATCTGCATGGCTTTACGGTTATTATTTAAATTTTACATTCGGACGTTTATCGCTATGCAATGCATTTTTGATAAATTCATCGCTTAGAGGTAAGTGTTCTTTCAGAAGTGATTTTGGTGTTTGAGACATCCATTGGTTAAGTGAGATATCTGCATAGTGATCACTCTTGAAGATTTCAAGGAAGCGGAGAGGAGTATCTCCTGTGTTTTGAACATAGTGGCCCATCGCAAATGGAACATAGCCAACATCACCAGCCTGATAATCATATGTCCGTGCTTTACCGCCAGAGGCAAACACAGTCATTCGACCTTGTCCTTCAAGATAGTACTGCCATTCATCATTGTTTGGATGCCAATGTAATTCACGGACAGCACCAGGTTCTAATTCAACAAGGGCTGCTGCCACTGTGGTAGAGGCTGGGAAGTTATTTGAATCTGAAATCCATACTTTACCGCCGTTTGTTACAATTGGTTCTACATCATGGAGTTTGAAGCTATAAGGATTTTTAACAAATTCATTTGCATCTTCCGGTAAGTCTTGTGCAATCGGTCCAGGTACCTTTCCTTGGAACATATAGCGTTCGCTGCTAGGGAAATTATCAAATTCCTCTTCTGAAACGCCAAAGTTTGCAGCAAGGACGTCTTTTGGTGTGTGTGCGAACCAATCTGTAATCGAGAATGTACTATTCTCTGAGAAACTACCATCATCAAATGCGAGCAGGAATTCGGCTCCTTCGCTTAGACCCTTGATAGAATGTGGAACACCTCTTGGGAAATACCACAAATCTCCTTCCTCTACATCGTCTACAAACTCACGGCCATCAGGAGAGATAGCTGTAATTCTCGCTTTTCCTTTAATCATGTAAGACCATTCGCCTTCTTTGTGCCAATGAAGCTCACGTACCCCTCCTGGCTCTAAATGCATATTAACGCCAGCGATAGTAGTAGATGCAGGCATCTCGCGAACTGTTACCTCACGAGACCAGCCGCCATATTCTACACGCATATGTGATAAAGCATACGGGAATTTTAAGTTTGGCATAGTCCCTTTATCAGTCGTAGGGGGAACTAAAATATCTGGATTTTGGCGGTCAATTTCCGGATTTTGGGCACCCCAAATTTCTCCTCCGCGCTCACCGCTCATTGGTTGTGGGTTAGTGTTTTCATTTTGTTTATTTAAAGTCATTCTTGAATTTCTCCTTTCAATATGATTGGATTTTTCAAAAAACGAGTTAGTTGCCAATTGCTAGTCCGCCAGCACGCGGATCTGCTCCTGACTCAAGGCGATCAGGCCAGATGCGAATTGCCTGCGCATGACCCATCAAGTCACTGAAGTTTTCTACCATGGAAACGTTAATATGCCCTAGCTCCTCGAGTTTTTTTGCAATTTCTTTATCATAACGGCTCTCTAAACGAAGTCCTCGTATATCATCTCCCCATGTACGGCCGAGAAGCCATCTTGGAGCATCGATTGCTTCTTGGACAGAGTAATGCTGGTTTAATATTCGCATGATAATCAGTGCTTGTGTTTGCGGTTCGCCGTCTCCGCCCATTGCTCCAACAACTAACTCGGGTTTGTCGTCTTTGAATACCATGGAACAAGTCAACGTATGGGCAGGGCGTTTATTAGGTTCCAAAGTGTTGTGCGCTTTTGGATCAAGCGAGAAGTAAGCACCACGGTTTTGAAGCATCATGCCTGTCCCTTCTGCGACGAAACCTGAGCCCCATTCCCAATAGAGGCTTTGGATGACTCCAACTGCATTGCCTTCTTCATCAACTGCACAACTAAATGTTGTATCGCCTTTCTTGGCATATCCGTTTTCCGGAGGTCCAAGCGATGGATCATGCATTTTTTTAACGCGTTCTTCAAAGTATTCTTTACTTAGTAAGATATCAGTTGGAACTTTATTGAATGCGGGGTCATCTAAATATTGGTCCCGGTCCATAAATGAAAATGCAGTAGCCCGAGTAAAGTAGTCAATAAATTTTTCCTCTTGGCCAATTAGGCTTGTGATATCTAAATGATCCATCATACCAAGAATTTGGAGTGTGACCATTCCAGCTGAATTGGGCGGCGGCGCAATGACTTTGCGGTCGCCGTATTCTACAGAAACAGGTTCCACCCATTCTGCTTTGTGATTAGCAAAGTCTTCTCTTGTTAGCAATCCTCCATTTTTTTGTAAAAATGCTGTAACCATATCGGCTATTTCACCTTTGTAAAAGGCATCTTTACCGTGTACTGCTATTTTCTCGAGAGTTTTTCCTAGATCAGGATTCTTAAGGATGTCGCCTTTGATATACGGCGCGACACCATCTTTGAGGTAAACCTTAGCTGTCGATGGGTATGTGCGGAGTAATGTAAGAGCACTTTCTGAGAACTTAGCAAGAGAGTCTCCAACAGGGAATCCATTGTAAGCATAATCAATCGCTGGCTCTAAACAATCTTTTAATGGAAGCTTTCCAAACCGCTCATGCGCTTCAATCCATCCGCTGACAGCTCCTGGTACAGTAGTAACTGCTTTAGCTCCGCGGATGTCCATGCCATCTTCCCGATTGAATTGATCGCGCGTGACATTTTTGCCGGAATGCCCAGTTGCATTTAAGGCGTGACGTTTACCTGTTTTAGCATCATAAATTAACCAAAAAGAATCGCCTCCTGCTCCGGTCATATGAGGAAAAACAACACCTAGAACTGAGTTGGCTGTAACCATTGCATCAATGGCATTTCCACCTTTGATAAGAATCTGGTTTGCGGCCATGGAAGCAAGTTCGTTAGGTGTGGCAACTGCATTTTTGTTAGATATAAAGGAGTTGCCGTAGCGAGGATCAATATCTTCACCATATACCCTGGATTTTTGAACCATTTAAGTACCTCCAAATTAGAAATTTTATAGGTAATTTCGTCCCTATAACTATGCATACCCTTTTACATATGGGTAAAACATATTAATTTTTAGAAGGTGGTTTAATACGATTCCATTTCACTACGTTTTCTAAAATAAGGGCCATCAATATGCCCATTAATAAGCCATTGCCGACAATTGGCTGAACTACCTTTGGAAGGGAAGAAAAATAAGAGTCAGGCATAATCATAATGACGATGGCTAAAAAAAGGGGAATGGCAGAGCGATATACATTTCTCTTGTTAAGCTCTATTTTCTTAAAGAAATCCATGGATGAATTTAATAGCTGCAAATAAGCAACAAAGAGGACCATACTGCCTATGCTAAGAGGAATATTGGAAAAGAAATGCGCGGCAGGCGGTATCAATCCCATTATGAAAAATAGGACACTGCCTATTACAAATGGAAGGCGCTTAACAATGCCTGATTGTTCTAAAAACCCGATTGATGACACGAAAGGTGCATAAGGAACTAATCCAAATAGACCACCCAGTCCAGACAATACACCTGAAATGGTGAGGCTCCGCTTGTATTGTTTCTTGCTCGTTTCTTCATCATATAGATTTTCAGTTCCTTTTAAAGCACCGAATGTATTTGCTAAATTCATCAAGCCTGTAATGACAGCCATCACTATAATGCCAATATTCCAAGCAGGTTTGCCCAAGTTAAATAGTTGGAACTTAAAGGTAGCATCTGTTTTTACAGAATGCTCTGGTCCAAAAATAAGAGCATAAGCAATCCACCCGACAACTATTCCGCCGAGAAGTGAATACTTGCTATATTTAGTTGGGGCTTTCACATTGATAAAAATCATTATGGCTGCGATGATAAACGTCAAGGCCGCTACTGATAATTTGATTTTTGCATCATCAGGCGCGTTACCCATTGGTATACCTAACATGCCTTTTAAAAAAATTTGGATTAATTGAATGCCAAAAAGTAACATAAATACAGCCATGACACCTGGTTTGAAAAGCTTTGAAATAGCAGGCCCCCAGCCAAAAAACCCAATAGCTATATTTAAAACAGCGGAAATCAGGATTCCAACTGTCAAACTGCCCCCTAATTCCCCGAGGGAAGTCCCTTGTGCGGTAGCCATGCTGACAATTGATAAAATCATGCCCCACCATAATCCAGATTGACCTTCAAGAATGGCTCTTTTGTGGCCAATGAAAGCTTGCAATAAACAAGCTGCTCCTGTCACTAAGAAGGATAACTGCAATGTGGTAATAATACTGTCTTGTCCAAGCTTAAATGCTTTTCCCACTGTTAAAGGGATGATGACAATATTGGCGAAAATAAAGAAAAACCACTCAATCCCTGCAATCCATTGAGATGGCTCCTTTAGGCCAGAAAACTCCTTCTTCATTTCTTTTTTCATATTTTGTTCCATTACCTAACCTCCAATCTTTTAGGTTAGTAGAAGATTCCCTAAAAAAATAAAATAAAACGAAATTAGGTTTATTAATACTATTAAAATCTAGATATATATACCTTAAAAATGTAAATACATGTATGAAATATTATGCTATATTTTAGGTGATAGACCATTGATGGGATGGAAGTGAGAAATGACAATGTCTAAAACTACTATAATTGATAAAGAAGCTGCTCGTCGGATCAGAGAGGGAATGAAAGCAGATTGCACAAAATGTTTTAGTCTCTGTTGTACTGCTCTAAATATTGTTGCTTCAAGCGATTTTTCAATTAATAAACCGGCAGGAACTCCCTGCCTGAATTTGCAACCTAATTACAGCTGTCAAATACACAGCCAGTTGAGAGATAAAGGCTTCAAAGGATGTACAGTTTTTGATTGCTTGGGGGCGGGGCAGGTCGTTTCTCAGGTTACTTTTAAGGGACAGAGTTGGCGAGGAAATCCTGAAATAGGGAAGAAGATGTTTCAGGTATTTCCAATTATGGAGCAACTCCATGAAATGATTGCATATGTTTCAGAAGCTCTGTCTTATGAAATACCGGAAGATATAGCAGATAAATTGAGCAAACAGTTAAAGAAATTGCAGTATTTAACTGAGTTGGATGCAGATGATTTACTTGCCCTTGATTTAATAATGTACCGTTTTTCTTTAAATGAGCTTCTAACTATAGCAAGTAATTTTGTTAGGGAAAAAGCGATTAGTAAACTGCCTGGTAATCGAAATATAAAAGATTTTGATCATGCAAGAGTCGACTGGATCGGAAAGAAACTAGAAGGAAAAGATTTAAGGGCTTCTGATTTTAGAGGAGCTTATTTGATTGCTTCAGATATGAGAAATTCAGATTTGAGAGAAGTAAATTTCATTGGTGCTGATTTACGAGATGTTAATTTGGGTGGAGCTGATCTTTCTACTAGTATGTTTTTGACTCAAATGCAAATCAATTCAGCAAAAGGAAATGAGATGACCCGGTTGCCAATATATATACAGAAACCTTCTCATTGGTAAAGGTAGCTATCGCTGTCTGTTCTATATTTTTAATCTTCAGGTAATATGAGCTGCTGAATAACCCTAGCGTTTGATAAAACCGTGCAGTTTCTCTGAGGGAAGCTCTGAAAAGCATGTATGCTTGCTTATTTACTTTTATTGATGACAATACAAAAATGCCTTTGTTCAGCGTCTTGAACAAAGGCATTTCTCTTATACAAATGGACGTCTTACACCTGCAATTACATTACAGTGTGAATTGACAACTGGTGAAATCATTACCTTCTGTGGCCATGATTCGATTACTTTGTTGTCGCCGAGATAGATTGCTACATGCCAGATAGTGTGTGTACCTGGCTCATAGTAAAAGATTAAATCACCGCGCTGCCGCTTGTTGTAGCTTACTTTTTTAAATTTCGAAGAAGCAAACAGTTTGCGGCTGTTCCACTCATTGCCAGGGTGTGCGTGTTGGATGCTTGATACTGGGACAGGGTTAATCCCGCCTGCATACAATCCTTGCGTTACTAGCCCACTACAATCTAGTCCATAGCTTGGTGAAGAGGAAGCGCCGACGATATAGGGTTTTCCTAAATATTTATAGCTTTGTGTTATCATCGCTTCGATATGTTCTTTACGTCCATCCCAAGCAAAGGCTTTTAGTGGTGCAATATACTGGTCAATGCTATACCATGATGCTTCACTGAAACCTAATTTCTTCCAAGTTTTTATATCCACATTACCTGTAACGGGCAGATGATTTTTGGCTTGGAAATTACGTACGGCATTATATGTGGCATCGTTATATTTAGCATAGCCGTTGGGTCCGATAATCCCAAGTTTATTCATAACTTTCCATGTCTTGATTCCTTCGTAGCCTCGACTTAAATTATAGCCAACTTTCCCTGTGGGCTTGATTTGTTTATATTGAACTTGATAGTAGGCTTTGGGATTTTGATAACCCTTCGTTTTTACCACAAAGTGTTTATGAGCGGTAAAATAGTTGCCATTCGTCAATTGAAGGCGCGGTGTTCCTTTAGAAGAGGAGACAATTCGCTTAACATGCAAATAGGTGCCTTTCTTTTCAAAGCTTACTTTCTTTTTAAATTCAACATCTTTATACATGGAGGTACCTGCTATTACCTTTACAATCACAGGATTGGTCTTATAGAACGTTGATACTTCTTTTGCCTGTGCAGTAGATTCCTTGCCAATCGCAGGGGAGAGCAAGAGAATACTTGCCATCAAACCCATTAACCATTTTCGCTTCATCTGTTAACCTCAACTTCCATAGTAGAATAAAAGACTTAAGTTTCTCCTTTAATAGCTGATTGCCCGATATTTGTCATCTTTCCAATGTTTTTTAAATGTACTGATTTTCATGCTGCTTTTTTTACCTGTCCATGGGTCATTAAAATAAACTCTTGAATTATCATAACCTGTTACAGTTAATGCGTGATTTACAAAACCATCGACATTCGCTACCCATACAACTACCGGGTGATTACGATTGATTTGTTTTTTAATCGATGTAAACGATTTGCCTGTCATGTTCACCGAGGAACCGGCATATTTTTTGACTAGTTTCATCAATGCAGGAGGGAAGATCCACCAACCTGCTTTACTATAGGGACTGCCAACGAAGCCTAGATTGCCATTTAATGTACTAGTTCTTGGCATTTCCCTGGCCATTTTCATCTTATCCACTTTGGCTCCTTTATACTGGAGCATCATGGTGACGGCAGTAATTTCACAACCAGTTGGCAACTCAGGAAGCTGATTAATGACCTTTACGTTTAGGTTTTTATAATATTCGCTTAAGCCATTTGCTTCAATCCACCCTAACAATTTGCCATTATATGAAATTCTGTACCATAGTTTTCCGCCAGCTTTAGCAGATCTGCTTATGTACATTTTCTTGCTCTTATAGTTGAAGCTGCGGTGGCTTGGTTTCATGGAATTCTTGTCTACATTATAGGGATTATGTTTATAGATAGGGTAATTTTTCTTTTGCACTGTTTTGATTTTTAGATAGAAATTCTGCTTTTTTTCATCTATCTTTTTATAGTAAAAATGTTTTGCCTTTAAAGGTGTTTCCTTCGGTGGTTTCGTTTGTGGAACTTCTTTACTTTCATCTGATTCTTCAGAAGGAGTTTGTGGATTGGTTGGTTTATTTACCTCTCCGTCGCTTTCATCATCGGTTTTAGGAATAGCCTCTGTAGCACTGGTTGGTGTGTCCTCTAGCAACTGATCGACACGCTGATTTTCTTCGTGTATAGCTGGTGTCTGTTTTAAGATTCTTTGCTGATTTAGCTCATTTGCCTTTGGGAGTTTGGGTGTTTCATTTGCCGCATGAACAGAATAGAGAGAAGGCTCTGCAAATAGAAGCGAAGCAGCCACTATAGTAGATAAGCCAATTTTCTTCCTATTATTCTTCATTTATAGTCCCTCCAATGTTAATTTATTTATAATGTATTACCCATTCATGCTAAAAGTATATAGGTTAATGGGTTAATTTACAAAAAAATTAAAAAATGGAATGTAGCTTATAGTCCTTTTTCTTTATATTTATTTAAAAAAGTTCGCTTAAAAAATAAGCGAACTTGGTTAAGCTATTTTTGTTTAGCTGATGCTCTCGATTGAAGGCTCCACTCCTGCTTCTTGATTGGGTTTTTTATAAACTTCATCTTTGGTATAGATAGTTAAACCTGTTGTATCTTTTGTTGATCGTGAGAATAGCAGACTTATGATATATCCATATACATATGCAGAACAGAATGAAACGATACTAACTGTAAACGGCGTTAAATTAGTCTTTTGAACAAAATACGCTGTAATTGCACTTAAGAATAGGCCGATTAATACACCTGGTGTATTTGCGCGTTTTGTAAATATACCTAATGCAAAAATGCCGGCAATAGGTACACCAAACAATCCGGTAATAGCTAGGAAGAGATTCCATGTTTCTGCACGATTAGTTGAAATTAGATAAAGAGCTGCAGCCATACCGAGTAGGCCTGCTATGATGACGATGATACGAGCCAACCAAACATCTTTTTTCTCATCTTTTCCAAAGAAACGTTGTTTAAAATCAACCGTTACACAAGCAGAAATACTATTCAAGCTTGATGAAATAGTTGATTGGCAAGCTGCGAAAATAGCAGCAATCAGAAGACCTGCCACACCTGCCGGCAAACTGGAAACGATAAAGTAAGGAACAAGAGCAGACGTATTAAAGCCTTCGGGAAGTGAAGTGACATTGTTGTAATAACTGAAAAGCACAGTTCCCATACCGAAGAAAACAGGAATTGTCACCAAAGCTAAAATGCCGTTTGTCCATAGAGATTTATTGGTTTCCTTAATGGAACTCGTGGTTTGATAACGCTGCACCACATCTTGGCTCGCCGTGTATTGATGTAGATTATTAAAAATAGAGCCCAAGAAAATAATGGGAATAGCTGCAGCTGCACCTCCGAATTGGAAGTTTTTCGCCGTGATTAATTTATCATGGTCCATCGCGTTTTGCATCACCGTAGAAAAGCCGCCGTCAATCGCATCAATCCCTAAAAAGACAAGCAGAATTGCTCCGCCCAATAGAATAATTCCTTGGATAACATCACTCCAAATAACACCTTCCATACCACCTAGGAATGTATAGATGATACATAGACCGCCAACAGCTGTAGCGATAATAATCGGATTAATATCAGATACAAGTGTGATAGCCAATGTCGGCAAATAAATAACGATGGCTACGCGTCCAATATGGAACAGTGTGAATAACAAGCTGCCAATAAAGCGAAGAGATACCCCAAATCGTGCTTCTAAATATTCATAGGCAGTTGTCACATTTAACTTTCTGAAGAAAGGAACATAAAAGTAGATTAAGACCGGAATAATCACCAAAATCGTGAGATTCCCGGCTGCATAGGACCAGTCAGATAAAAAAGCCTGTTCAGGTGTTGACATATATGTAATCGCACTTAAAGTCGTTGCATATATACTAAACCCGGCAGCCCATGCGGGAATTTTGCCACTAGCTGTAAAGAAAGCATCTGTATTTTTGCTTGATCTCTTTGTGAAATAAATCCCTACCGCCAACATAGCCAGCAAATAAAGAACAAGTACCGCCCAATTGGCCGTTCCAAAGCTAATTTTCTCCATAAAACTCACCCTTTCAATAAATAAAACATTTTTTATTTATACAAAATTCTTTCAATTTAGCCCGTAGCAATCTACTAAAAGATTGCTAAAAATTATAGTTCATATTTTTCCACAAGGTGTTTAACTGCATCTTTCTTTGCCGGATCAAGAGAAGACATTGGCTGTTTGACGGTGCCGGCTTGAATGCCTTTTACGTTCAAAATTTCTTTTAACGTTTGATACAAGCCAAGCTCTAAAATCTTTTCAATCAAATCATTGGTTTTATGTTGTACTTCGTAGGCCTCTGCGACTTTGCCGGTTTGGCATAAATCCCATATTTGTTTTGCTTGTTTTCCGTTTACGTTATAGGTGCTGCCGATTGCTCCGTCGACACCGCTGATCGCTCCGTAAATTAACATCTCATCAAACCCTGAGTAAATAAGTTTATTAGGATATTGTTTTCTAAGACGTTCAAGTAAGAAGAAGTTACCGTCTGTATATTTCACACCTATAATCTTTTCATTTTGGAAAAGCTCATCAAACTGAGCCATTGACATAGAAACACCAGTAAGCGCAGGAATAGCGTAAATAATCATATCGTTGCCAGTTTCACGAATAATTGTTTCATAGTAAGCTTTGATTTCTTGGAATGTAAATTTGTAATAGAAAGGCGTGACGGCAGAAAGGCTATCATATCCAAGTTCTGTTGCATATTTACCAAGCTCAATTGCTTCATTAAGATTAAGCGAGCCAACCTGTGCAATTAATTTAACTTTACCTTTATTTTCATCGCTTACAATTTGAAAGATCTGCTTCTTTTGTTCCGTGGAAAGTAAGAAGTTTTCTCCTGAACTTCCATTTACATAAAGTCCATCAATTTGTTGAACATCCATGTTAAACCTTACGACATCACGTAAACCTTGTTCAATTATTTGACCATTTTCATCAAATGGTACAAGCAATGCAGAAAATAAACCTTTCATTACTCATTCCTCCTATTTACTAATTGATAAAACAATACGCAAAATATATAATATTGTCAGACCAATTTTTAGTTAGTACCATCATAAAAGGCTCAAATTGAAAAGTCAATATTTTTTGTAAGGGTTTTCATATAGTTGCAGCTTATAGATCAGAGTCGTTATGATAGAAAAAAAGAGGAGAAGAAGGTGAAAGATGGTTATCCAGAAGATATCTTTGGTCGACCTTGCAATTGATCGAATAAAAAATTATATCAAAGACCAAGATTACAAACCGAATGATAGATTCCTATCTGAAAAAGAGTTGGTAGCCAAGCTTCAGGTAAGTAGAACGGTTGTTAGAGAAGCGCTCATATCTCTCCAAACCATTGGCATATTGACTATCAAATCAGGTGGCGGAGTTTATATTGCAGAACCAAAGCTTGATTCTATTACAGAAATCTTGAAATTTCATTATGATACGTACGGGATAAAGCTTAAAGAATTAATTGAAACGCGAGAGATTGTTGAAATGGGTGCTCTAAGATTAATCATTGAAAATAATACGCTCGCAGATACAACCGAATTAACAAACTTAAATGAATCATACTTTCAAGCGATTATAGCAAAGGATGATCCTAAGCCGTATGATCGACTATTTCACCAAGCTTTAATGAAAGCTACTGATAATAGTACGTACTATTTATTTAGTGAAATTATCAACGAATACTTTTCATTCGTTTGTATTGATGTAAAAGAAAAAGAAGACGAACTGCTACAAGCATATACAGAACATAAAGCTATTATTGAAACTATAGAAACAGGAAACCTTCATGAAGCGCAAAATAAAATGAAAAAGCATTTTGAACCTATTTTTAAATTGGTTCAACAATTAAAGGAGACACCTGACGATGGAGCCGATTCAATCATCTGAAAGAAAGTCATTAAAGAAAATGATCATCCAAGAAATTAAGCAATATATTATTGATCATGAATTAAAAGCTGGCGACCAGCTCCCAACTGAAAGGAAATTCACAGAGTTATTCGGAGTGAGCAGATCTGTGGTCAGAGAAGCACTGAGCTTTCTTGAAAATACGGAAATCATTACTGTACGCCAAGGACATGGAGCATTTTTAAACGAAACAAATTTTGAAAATTTATTGGACAACTTTTTCTTCTTATGGCAAATCAATAGCGGGAAAATGAAAGAAATTGTGGGCTTAAGGGCACTTTTTGAATCAAGTGCTATTGATGAAATTGTGAAGGCAAATCGCAAGGACGAATTAAATCGCCTAAAAGAATTGGTGGAAAATAGTGCAGGACTTACAACCCCGGAAGAATTCAGAAATGCTGATCTTGCCTTCCATAAGGAGCTTTTGAAAGCAACGGGCAATGAGTTGTTTATACAAATGACTAATATGATTACAAGCTACTTTTTCCAAGTGCAGCATGTACAGCTGACCCATGCAGAATATCAAGCCATTATTAAAGAACATCAGGAAATAGTTGCAGCCTTGCTAGCGGGAGACGCAGAACGAGCCAAAAAGCTTTTGACAAATCACATGAAAAATACACGTGCATAGGGGGCTACCATGGCTAAATATTTAACAATAGATATCGGCGGCACCTATATTAAATATGGATTGGTTGATGAGCAGCTTCATCTAATTGATAAGGGAAAAGTAGCTACAAAGAGAAATATGGAGTCTGCTATTTTACAACAAGTAGACGAGATAATAGAAAAATTTCTAAGCGTAAGCTCAATAAATGGAATCGGTATAAGCACAGCCGGAATTGTTGATAGGCAGAGAGGCGAAATTGTATACGCCGGTCCTACAATTAAAAATTATAAAGGCACTTCGTTTAAAAAACATATAGTTGAAAAGTTTGATTTGCCTGTTCATGTTGAGAATGATGTAAATGCCGCATTGTTGGGCGAAATATGGAAAGGTGCGGCGCAACATCACGATCAAGTCTATTGCATTACACTAGGTACGGGGATAGGTGGTGCCTATTATGATGAGGGAATTGTAGATGGCTACCATTTGCAAGCTCACTCGGTCGGCTATTTATTATATGACCCTGCTTCTAAAACAAACTATGAAATGAGGGCTTCCACCTCTGCTTTATCAAGGAAGGTTGTAAAAGAATTAGGCACTGATTTTACAGTGCAAGATGCCTTCGACAAAGCGAAACTAGGTGATGTGAGCTGCACCGCTATGATTAGAGATTGGTGTAAGGAAGTCGCGAGGGGGCTTTCTGAAATTATCCTGTTGGTTGATCCAAGCTGCATAATAATTGGTGGAGGCATTTCTCAACAAGGAGACTTTTTATTGCACCTCATTGAAGAACAGGTGGAGGAGTTCTTGCCATCCCATTTTTTAAAGACGGAAATTAAAATGGCGCAACTTTATAATGATGCAGCCTTGTACGGCGCTGTATACCCATTTTTTAAGGAGGAAAAGTAGAATGATCCAACAAGTCAAAGACGGTCTGATTGTTTCATGCCAAGCTTTACCGAATGAACCATTACACAGTTCTTTTATCATGTCAAAGATGGCGTTAGCTGCCTGGCAGGGGGGCGCAAAAGGGATACGTGCAAACTCAAAGGAAGATATTATAGCGATTAAAGAAGAAGTGGATTTGCCTATTGTAGGCATAGTAAAGCGCGATTATAGAGATAGTGATATCTATATTACAGCCACTACGAAAGAAATTGATGAATTGCTAGAAAGCCAATGTGACATGATTGCGCTGGATGCAACAAGCAGAAAACGCCCTGGTGACATTCATTTAAGTGAGTTGGTTGCGTATGTGAAAGAGAAGGCTCCTGAATGCCAGCTGATGGCAGATATTGCAACGCTTGAAGAGGCAATCGAAGCAGAGAGATTGGGTTTCACTTGTATCTCTACGACATTGCATGGCTATACAGAAAAAACAAAGGGGAAGAAATTATATGATAATGACTTTGAATTTCTTAAGAACGTTCTCAGTCAAGTTAAGATACCAGTTATTGCAGAAGGCAATATTTTGACCCCTGAAATGTATCAGCGATGCATGGAGATAGGTGCACACGCATGTGTAGTTGGAGGAGCAATCACACGGCCAAAAGAAATCACTCAGCGCTTTGTGGAAAAGTTTTAAACTGTAAAGTCTTTAATCTCACCAAGGTTAAAGGCTTTTATTATATATATCAAATATCTGGTGAGTTCTTATATATACATAATATTTGGGTGAATCACACATAATTTTATATAATTAAAATGAAGTATTAAATTTGATAAGAAGGGTTTTGAAATTATGGTTGCGAGTATTCGTAACATTACCATCTCCAACAAAGATGAAATTTTAGCACTGCATGTAGCTAAAGCGCAAGAAGGGTTTATTGAAACAACACAAGAATGCTTAGAGGAAGCCGGTGAGAATGCCAATTTTGTCCCCGTTGGTTTGTATGTAGACGACATTCCTGTAGGGTTCGCCATGTATGGTGCCTTTCAGGATGAAAAAGAGGGACAACGAGTGTGGCTAGATCGGTTTTTGATTGATTCGCATTACCAAGGAAAGGGTTATGGTCGTCTTTTTCTTGAGCAATTAATCCAGCATTTGATTGCGAAGTATCAGTGTAAGAAAATCTATTTAAGCGTATATGATAACAACAAGCATGCTATCCATTTGTATCAGCAATATGGGTTCTTCTTCACCGGTGAACTAGATACCAAAGGAGAGAAAGTAATGGTTAAGGATATTTCGAACTAAATTTTTAAAAAAATCCAACGAATAAAGTTGGATTTTTTTGTTTATGTAGTGCAAAAAAGGGTATAAGGTGTTATCTTAGCATGTGTATACATATGTTAGACAATGTGCATTTTTATTTCAAAGGGAGGAAATAAAATGAAAAAATGGTTAGTTACAGGTTTATCGATTGTGTTAGCAGCTACCCTTGCTGTTGTCCCAGCAACCCCAAGCGTTTTAGATGCAGGTCCTAAAACAGCATCTGCGGCTACAAAGACAACGCAAACTTACATGCTGAGTACGAAGAAAACTTATGTACGTAAGGGTGCAAGCACAAAAAATACGGCTGTTGGATATATTGACAAGAAAGTACGCGTAAAGCTGAAGATTACAAAAGGTAAATCTTGGGCTTACTTTAGCGAAAAAGGCTTAAAGGGCTATGTAAAACTAGCTGACTTTAAGGATTTAAAAAGAAAGAGCAGCAGTGAAAGAGAATCAAAGATTATCACGCTTGTTAATAAAGAACGAAAAAAAGCAGGCTTAAAACCTCTTAAAGAAAATAAAGTGATGAACTACACAGCTTATTACAAGAGTAAAGAAATGGCACAAAAAAATTATTTCGGCCACGATGGCGGAAAGTATAAAACATGGTCTAACCTAATTACTAGCCATATTGGCATAAATATTACAGGAATGGGCGAAAACATTGCCTATGGTTATCCATCCACGAAAGAAGTAATGATTGCATGGATGAATTCAAAAGGGCATCGCGAAAATATATTAAATAAAAACTTCAAGGAAATGGGTGTTGGCGTTTATTACGATAAAAGCAACAAACGTTTCTATTGGACGCAGCATTTCCTAACAAAATAAGAAGAGAAAAAAGGATATCTCATGGGAGATATCCTTTTTATTCGTTCAATTTCCATGTAGCATAATTCAAGCTTAGCGCGAAGATAACCCATCCTATATAAGGAATCATCAATGTACCTGCTGCTCGATCCACTTGGAAGAAGTCATAGGCAGTAAGTGCAATCGCGCCCAGTAATACGGTCATTTCCACTAATGCCGTGCCACGAAGCTCCCAACGGAAGAACAAAAATGACCATAAGAAATTAAGTCCAAGCTGTAGTTCATAGATGGAAATTTCCTTTTTTCTTTTACCTTCTTGCTGTTTGGATACTCTATATTTTGCGAGCCCCATTAATCCATATAATGTAGTCCAGGCAATGGGAAAAACGGCGGAAGGTGGAGAAAACGAAGGTTTTTTCAGCTTCTTATATTTCTCTTGAGCATGTCGATTGGCAAGCCAACCGGTTATAGAACCGCCAATAATAGGGACAAGGACATGCTTGGCTAAGCTCTTTGTATCCATCTTTCCATTAACTTTCAATAGTTCCATAGAAAATACACCTCCTGACTATCATCTTTCCCTTGTAGTAGTAATCCAAACAATACCTGATGAATCTTAACGGATAAATTTTTTACTGTCGTTTAAAAGTAATTTACCACCGCCCCGAGGCAAAATACTACCGCAATTCGATGATTTACTTAACGCTAAACTAAAATTTACTCCCCAGACTTTACAGATTCCGTCTTATAGAAAAACTGTCCCATAATAAAAAATCCCCTCGATTAAATTCGAGGGGGTTGCTACATCTAACAACATAAACATTAGTCAGCCATTTTTGCCTGAAGTTCTGCTTCTTTTGCTTCCATAGTTTCAGATTGCCACCAAAGGACATCATCTGGGTCTTGATCTAGGACTTCTTTAAACTCTTTACGTGAATCCACAGCTGGGAATGAGCCTTTAAGTGGACGTCCAGATGTATCGCGGAATAACCATGTAAAGATCACGAAGCCAATAATACTAATCACCATTAGATAGATGGCAGGTGACAACGGATTTTTTGTAGCATGTACAAGATAAGATGCTACAAGTGGTGTAGTACCGCCAAAAATTGAAACAGAGATGTTAAACGATACAGCTAATGCACGGTATCTGACATCTGAGAAGAAAAGTGTTGGTAATAGCGACGGCATAGTACCTTCATAACAGCTTAGGAAAAAGCCCAGCAAAAAGACGCCAGCGAAAATCCAGCCGATATGGCCATAACCCATCATTGAAAATGCAGGGACTGCTAAAATAAGCGTACCAAGCAAACCAATTTGAACAATGCGTTTATTACCAATCTTATCACTCCAACGACCAAAGAAGAGTGCAAGTGGAATCATAATCATCATCACAACTAACAAAATGACTAAGCTTACTGTATTGTGAATATGCAATACCTCTGTCATATAAGAAGGAATGTATGACAGTATCATATAATTTGTAATGTTAAAGAAAGCCACAATTACAATACTTAGAAGTAAATCTTTTTTATAGTACTTGATGATATCCCTAAATGGAATGTGTTCTTCATTTTCACGAGCTTCTTCCATCTCTTCAAATACAGGAGACTCATCTAAATGACGGCGCAAGTAAAGGCCGACTAAACCAATTGGCGCTGCAATAATGAACGGTAAACGCCATCCCCATGATAGCATTTGTTCATGCGACAGCATAAAAGTAAGTAGTGTGACAACCCCAGAGGCAAAAATATAGCCAACGAGCGTACCAATTTCCAGGCCGCTGCCAAGAGTCCCACGTTTTTTATCAGGAGAAGATTCTGCAATATAGACCATTGCGCCTGAGTATTCGCCGCCTGTTGAAAAGCCTTGAATCATGCGTGCTACAAGCAGTAAAATAGGTGCCCAAACACCGATTTGTTCATAAGTGGGTAAAATACCGATTAAGAGGGTAGAGATTGCCATCATAATAATGGTCGTACTTAAGACGATCTTTCGTCCATATTTGTCCCCGATCCGGCCAAAGAATATGCCGCCGAGTGGACGAATTAAGAAAGCAACCGCAAAAGTGGCGAATGTAAAGACGAGTTGAAGACTGGGGTTACTTACTCCTGCAAAGAATAATTCACTGATTACAACGGCTAGGTATGCGTAAAGTCCAAAATCAAACCATTCCATCATATTACCTACACCTGTTGCAAATACAGCTTTCTTTGCTTTCTTTGAGCTTACGATATTAATATCCGAAGGCTCAATATCAAGATTTTTTTGTACCATATTTCTAAAACAGCTCCTCTATTTAGTTTTTGCTATTTTCGAGAAGCTCCAAAAAGATACCTATGTTTAAAAGAAATAGCGGAAACTTAAAAACAATCTCCGTACCTTTTAAGAGACCATATTCAGTTGTATTGTTGCAAAGTAATGAGTGAAAAGAGATGAAACTATGAAGTTGTTAGATGTGAAAAAAGATAAACGCATTTCCTAATGATGAATAGGTATACTATTATAATAGAAGAAACTAAATTTAACAACCCATAATGTCCACCATGTTCTGATTCCCTATTCAATCAGCCTATAAACATATTAAAAATAGATAAATCTTTTTCTGAGTGAAATAGGTTCTTATTTCATACAAATTCAACAAATTTCGACACTAATAAGGTATATTAATATATGTATTTTTTATTGGAGGGAAGCCATTTGAATCGCCGAGGTATCAGTATATGTCTGCTGCTCATATGTTGTTTGCTTGTATTAACGAGCTGCATGAAGAAAAGTATTCAATACCAGGAAGTAAAGCCTCTTTCATCTACCGAAAAATTTGTGATTAATCATTTAATCAATGAGGATGGGCTTTTGCGCACGAATTTAACTGATCAAAAAAATGTCTATTTATCTGAATCTGCCGGTTTATGGTTAGCTTATTTATATGAAAAAGGTGACCAGGAACGTTTTCATCAACAAGTAAAAGTGATTAAAGACCATTTTTTAAAGAACGGATTGCTTGCATGGAAAATTGATGGAGAAAAGCAGGCAACTGTCAATGCATTGATTGATGATGAAAGAATTGCAGGTATTTTACTAAAAGCAGGGGACAAATGGCATAGTGCAGCATATACCAAGTTAGGGAAGACAATCAGCCAATCGCTAGTAAAAGACGGAATGCAGGATGGCTTTTTTGTTGATTATGTAGATGTAGATACATATAAAAAAGCAAATGTATTAACGCTGAGCTATATAATGCCACAATCTTTAAAGGAAATGAAAAAACATGATGTTCTTACAGAGGAACAATATCAAAAGCAGCTATCGATTTTAAGTAAGGCGCCTCTATCAAAAAATGATACCTATCCAAAGGCCTATCAGATTGATAATCAAACGTACGTATATGACGATGATTTGCATTTAGTTGATCAGCTTTATGTCGCATATCACCAAGCATCTGTTGGTCAAAATACCCAAACTTTCAAAAAATGGCTTATTAAGATATATAGAAGGGAACATAAACTTTATGGGAGGTATACAGCAAGTACTGAAAAACCCTCTGTGCAGTATGAATCACCTGCAGTTTACGCACTTGCTACACGCTATATGCTTAAAGCAGGAGACATCAAAATGGCCCAAGAATTTTATGGGAAAATGAATGAAATGAAAATTAATAAAAAATCTGGTTACTATGATGCAAAAACAAAAGAAACTCATGCATTTGATAATCTATCCCCATTATTAGCAGAAAGGGAGATGGCGCATGCAACTAAAAAGTAAATGGCTAAGAGAATTATTTGGCTTTGGGGCTTTATTTATTATACTGAGTCAATTGCCCCCTTATTTTTTGTTGAATGGTGAGAATACACGGCTGTTATTATATATCCTATTGCTTCTTATCTTTTTCTTTACTCTGTGGCGTGGGTTGGTAGCAGGATTAATTAGCAGTTTAATTTATCTGTTTATAACAGGTACAGCCCTGATTTATACGGAGTTTTCAGGAGAAGCTGTATCAGCGACTCGTATGCCATTACAGTTATTTTTAGGATACGGGATTGTACTTTTGCTTGGCGTCCTCGCCGCAGGGAAGATACAAGGAATACTTGTGACGCAACAGGAGTATAACAAAAGGCTTCAACAAGATATCAAGAATTTTGTAGCGGTGGATCCGGAGACGGGTTTTGACAATGAGATGCGTATGCGTTTGACATTAAATGAAGAGATGCGAAGAGCTGATCGTTATCATCATACATTCACCTTTATTCTCTTAAAACTTGAGAACTATAGTCAATTTAAGAAACTATATGGCATGAAAGAAGCAAATAATCTTTGGAAGCAGTTAGCTTTAAGAATTACAGGCAAGCTCCGTCATATTGATAAAAAGTTTCGGTATCAGCAGAATGAAATCGGTTTGCTGTTGACAGAAACATCTGACGCTTCAATTGATATCATTTATCAAAAATTGGATGACATACTCAAAAATCATCAACTACTCAATGGCAAATGGATAACACTCCAATACAAAACAAGCTACATTACCTATACACCTAATAGCGAGCGTACCCTTGATGAATTGCTAGGAGAGATGGAAAGGGAGATGAGGACAAGTGAGCTATAAGAAGTTTTGGCTGTTTACTCTTGTTCTTTTAGGAAGTGTTATTTATGCAGGAAATACATATGCTTCTGCCAAAGAAAAGGACACTGCAATCGTCTATATGACAAGCGACGGGCGAGTCAATGAAGACATCGTAGCATTGCAGGAGATGTTGGAATCTGTAGTGTCTGTCGATATATTCCCCGTAGAATCATTAACTGATAACAACTTGAAGCAATATCGTAGGCTAGTGTTTATTAGCACCTATAAGGAGAAAGTTCCCCTTAAAGCAAAAAGAGCAATGGAACATTTCAAAGGGCCGGCAATTGCTATTGGCGAAAATGCTACGCAATTAAAACCCTTCGGAAAGTGGAGAGACCGTGAAAATATAAAACTACGCAAAATTGGCAACTATTCGTTGACAGAACCAATTAGGTGGCATGCTATAATTCCGCCGAAAGAACAATGGAAAGTCCTTGTACATGCCTCTACGTTAACGCAAAAAGTGCCATTTGTATCGCGTTCCCTTCATTCAAACTGGTCTTATATGGGCGATTTGATGTCGTCAACAGACTTTGTCTACAGCTGGCCGCATCTCTTTAGCCAAGTGCTGGGCATACAGTTTCAAAATACACATCCAGCCTATATCGTCCTAACGAATATAAATATGAAAACCAATTTAACAAAGCTAAAAGAAACAATCAACGAGCTTTCTTCTCGTCACATTCCACTTCATCTAGCAATTACGCCGATTTACAAAGAGAAAGATGGCTCATCCTATTATATTCAGGATAACAAAAAGCTGGTTAAGTACCTGCGTTCTCTTCAACAAAGAGGGGCATCGCTTATTCTATCTCCTTCTGGCAATGAAGTAGATAATAGTTTGGAATATATGGTTTTAAATAAGCTCTATCCTACAATCATCAGCAATCCAACTAAAGGCTTTACGGCTGCCCTGCATGAACATAGCCAACACTTTTATATGGCAAAACAGGATGGTCATATAATATATCCGATAAATGTAAATCAGATACAAGAATCAACGGAGACGTCCATTAATCAGTTTCAGGCATCGCTTACTCAATTAAGAAATGTGCCAGGTTCAGCGATAGGCATGCCTTATCCAGTCTATCTAGGATCTCCCTTGATGGAAAAAATCATCAGCACATTAGAAGATACCCAAATGCCAATTGAATGGATTGATTTTCGGAAGAGTCAGCTTCAAGTCAAGACAAAGAAAGTAGATATCAAACAGGAAAAAAGCGGAGCCCTGCACGTGAAGAAGTCATTTACTATAAAGGATCGGCTACAAATGTATTTCCAGGAAAGGCCTTTTGAAGTTATTTTGTGGGCTATTCTAGTGGTTGTAACAGTATTTGTAGTGATTTTTTTCATAAATACGCTTCGTTTGCGTATCACATTGCGCAAGCGATTGTTTGAGGAGAGGAATGAGCATGGCTGATCTTTTATTTTATATAGCACTATTTCTTATATGGGTAATGCTGTTATATCATATGTTTCTAATGGAAGGGGGCTATCTCCATTTCCGCAGTTTTGAAAAGCCCATTCCTGAATGGTCCAGAAATATGGAGGAGCTGCCAACTGTTAGTATCTTTATACCAGCCCACAATGAAGAACTCGTTATCGAACAGACTTTACGAGCGATGTCTCGGTTGTATTATCCCAAGGATAAGCTTGAAATCATTGTTATTAATGATAATTCGTCTGATGATACGGGGTTGATTGCAAGTAGGTTTGCGGAAAAATACCCATTTATCCGAGTCCTTGAAACAGTGGAACCGAATAAGGGAAAAGGCAAATCCTCTGCATTAAATTCTGCGCTTGCTGACTCTTCCAGCGAGATTGTTATCGTATATGATGCGGACAATACGCCGGAGCGAATGGCGGTTTGGTACTTGGTGATGGGACTTCAAAATGACCCCAAAGCCGCAGCAACTGTCGGCAAATTCCGTGTCATCAATGCGCAAGAAACCTGGCTGACTCGTTTTATCAATATTGAAACGATTTGTTTTCAGTGGATGGCACAAGGCGGACGCTGGAAATGGTTCCGTGTTGCCACCATCCCTGGTACTAACTTTGCTATTCGCCGCAGTATTTTAGAGAGGCTTGGCGGTTGGGATGTGAAGGCATTAGCAGAGGATACAGAGCTGACCATTCGTGTTTATAATCTTGGCTACCATATCCGCTTTTTCCCAAAAGCTATTACATGGGAACAAGAACCGGAAACCTTGAGTGTATGGTGGAAACAGAGAACACGGTGGGCGCGTGGTAATCAATATGTTGTGCTAAAGTTTCTTCGCCAATTTTTAACACTGAAGAGAAAGAGTATTATCTTTGATTTGTTTTATTTCTTTTTCACTTATTTCCTATTTTTCTTTGGAGTAATTCTGTCGAATGCTTTATTTATCATCAATTTGTTCTATGATATCGGCCTTAGCATTGGCAATATCTCCTTAATTCTCTGGGGACTTGCATTTTTACTCTTCCTAGGAGAAGTGATGGTCACATTAAGTATTGAAAAAACAGAGATGAATTGGAAGAATTTCATATATGTTATCGCCATGTATTTTACATATTCACAGATGTGGATTGTGTTAGTGGTTCGTTCTTTATATTTAGAAATCAAGCGTTTGATTACAGGCCAAGAAGTCAAATGGTATAAAACAGAGCGCTTTGCGAAGAAGCCAAAGTAAGGAGGAGAAACATGAGAAACTTTATATATCTTGCAGCGTTGTTCTTCAGCCTGTTTCTATTTTCTTTGCCTGGAAAGGCAGCAACGAATATTACAGTGAAGCACCCTATTACAATAGAAGGCACAAATAACGAAGAAAAACCGCTTACCAATAAAGTAATCGAATTGCAGGGGCCATCATCTTCCACTGACTTTTATTATTCATTAGAAGAAAGTGAAAGAAATAAAAAGCATAGTGCTACTTTTCACTTGGAGCATTCGGAATTACTAAAATCCCCTTCATCATTTACAGTGAAAGTGGATGGATTGCCCGTTAAGTCAATTTCTCTTGCAGGCAAGAAAACAAACAATAGCGTGACGATTGATTTACCAAAAAGAGCCTTAACAAAAGGAGACCACACGATAACAGCGAGTTTTTATGGAGCGGTAAAAGAAGGCGTATGTGTTGCGTCGGGAGATCAAGGTAACTGGCTTAAGATTGATGTACTTTCAACTATCTCCTCGTTTGCAAAAGAAAAAAAAGAAATAGTATTAAGCGATTATCCATCTGCTTTTCAAACAGGGAACACCCAGATAGTATTACCAGACAATCCATCAACAGCTACTTTAAATAGCGCTTATCAGCTAGCGGCATTTTTATCAGAAGAGGAAGACAGCGAGGCTACAGTATCAAGAGAAACTTATCTTCGCTCAGTAAAAGGACCGGTTATTTTTATTGGAGCTAAAGATGAGTTTAAAACATCGGAAATACAACGCATTTTGTCTAAGGCAAATGTCAGCTATAAAGATGGAATCTCTCTCAAAAGCGGAATATTGCACAATCAAGGCAGCAAGGATGAGGTTCCTGCACTTTTTGTAACTGCAGACAGCAGTAGTACCATTGAACAAAGAATTGATCTTTTATTAAAAGAAGATTTAACAAAGCAACTGTCGGGGAAACAGATGACGGTAGACCAATTACCGCAGTCAAAGAAGAAGGACGGCACCCATATAAAACTTAACGAATTAGGCTTTAAGAGTGAAACCTTATCTGGCGGTAACACCACATCAAAAGATTATTATGTTTCATTGCCTCGCATGGAAGAAGACAATCAAGCAAACCTTCATTTGTATTTGAAAAAATCAGCAACCATGCCTGTAAAAGATGAAGCGAATGGCCGAAAAACAGAGCTAATCCTTTATGTCAATGATGTGCCTCATTCCATTGATCTTAGCAAACTAAAGAAAACACAATCAGGTATATATGAAGCGAATGTACCCATTCAAACGAATTTATTAAACAAGCATTCGCTCATTGATTTGAGATTCGAGGTCACAGGATTCCAATTAGAAGATCCATGTGAGCATACAGGTGAACGTTTTGAGTTGTATATTGATGGAGACAGTACGTTGAATCTTGCTAAGAAAGCAAACAATACGGTATTTTCATTGCGCGATTATCCCAATGCTTTTGATCATCAAACACTGATCATCATGCCTAATCAAAAGCAAGTGAACGATAGTCAAATGCTCGCTCTATACAAAACATTATTTATTAACGGTGAGCTCCCACCTATTAAATTGAAAAAAGAAAAAGAGGTTTCGCAGGCTGAACTGCAAAAATATGCGCTAATCTTTACAGGGGAAGTGAACGATTTTAACTTATTAAAAGATAGAAGAGACCAACTCCCATTATCAGATGAAAAAATGATGGAAGAAGGCTTCTTGCCGCAGGCAGTCGCATCAACTGCTTACATCACACAAAATTTCTGGCAGTCTAGCGAACCGTTGCTCGTCCTTGAAAACCGAGAGCAATCTCTCCAGGATGATGATTTTTATCGTCAGTTGAAAAACTCAAACGCTAACAAATCAGCAGCAGTTGAAACAAAAGACGGTCGCTTTATTGTTTCTACTAAAAAAGTTACTGAAACAAATAATGTCTCCAAAAACGATACAAAGAAACAAGCTGTACCGTATATAGTTGGTTTTGTTATTCTTATCGCGGCTATTGCTCTTATTCTTTACATGACCATACGGAGAAAGAAAAAGAATACGACCCACAATGAAAAATAAACGGTTTAAACCCTTTTCTATAAGAAAAGGGTTTTTTTTAGGTGATTTAAGGGATCAACCATTCTTTGAATACTGTTAAAGTGACATACTAATCAAGATTTATGGGGGAAATTTAGATTTAGTATGACATAAATTAATTATTATGTTGACATAATTAAAGTTTTTAAGTATATTATGTGTAAACGATTACATATGTAACCGGTTACACGTTCAATAAGGAGAAATTAATGGTAACAATTAGGGATGTGGGGAAACACGCAGGCGTTTCGGTTGCGACCGTTTCGCGTTATTTAAATGGCAAGGGCTATGTAAGCGAGGAAACAAAAAATATACTCAAGAAAACGATTCAAGAATTAGGATATAAACCAAATCAGATGGCACGTTCACTGAGTACAAAAAAGACAAATATTATAGGATTGCTTGTTCCTGATATTACAAATCCTTTCTTCCCAGAATTGGCGAAAGCCGTAGAGGAAACAGCTTTTTCGAATGGATATACGGTTGTCCTTTGCAACTCTTCTGAACAACAGGAGAAAGAAAAGCATTATATACAATCTTTGCAGCAAAATTATGCAGCAGGGCTGATTGTAACGACTAATTATACGGAAGCGGAATATTACCGCCATATCAAATTGCCGATAGTTGCACTCGACAGGCGATTAGATCCTACCATACCGACTGTTACGACAAACAATGTAGAAGGCGCAAAAATGGCGACCAGCTATTTACTTGACCAAGGATGCAAACATATTCTTTGCATACGAGGTCCTCAAGGAATCGGAGTAGCCGAAGATCGGATGAAGGGATTTCTGGAAGTAGTCAATAATGCGTCAGATATTCAAGTCGAAATTATCACATCGCCATTTGAATTTACAGAAGCAGAACAAAAAGCTTTCAACATACTCAGTGCTTTTCCAACAATTGATGGGGTGTTCGCAGCAAGTGATGCATCTGCCATCGGTGCTATGAAAGCAGCGCAATCGCTGGGTAGAAACATTCCAGATGATATCCAAATTGTAGGGTTTGATGGAATTAGCCTTGGAGCGCTTGTCACACCAGAACTAACCACAGTCGCTCAAGATATTTATCATCTTGGTAAAGTAGCGACAGAATTATTGTTAAAGAAAATTAAAGAAGAACCTATAGATAATCATCTCATCGAATTGCCGACAGAGTTAGTCATTCGGCGCTCGACAAAATAAGGAGGGGTCAAATGATTACAGTCATTGGAAGCATCAATATGGACTTAGTAGTAGATACAACGATTTTTCCTAAACAAGGAGAAACCGTGCTAGGTAATCGTTTTGAAACAGTGCCTGGCGGAAAAGGCGCAAATCAAGCGGTCGCAGCAGCAAGACTAGGCGGAGAAATTCATATGGTAGGCGCTGTAGGACAAGACGGATTTGGCCAAGAACTCACAGCAAATTTATCAGCAGAAGGCATTCACACACGTTTTGTTGCCACTGCACAGGAAACAGCAACGGGCATTGCCAATATCCTTTTATATGAAAATGACAACCGGATTATCGTTGTGCCCGGTGCAAATGGACTTGTAACAGAAGCGGGAATTGACGAAGCGAGAGAATTAATCGAGCGCAGTGAACTAGTCATCATGCAATTGGAGATCCCGCAAGAAACCGTCGATTATGCACTTCGGGTCTGTAAAGAAGCAGGCATTCCTGTTCTGTTAAATCCAGCGCCTGCGAAAAACTTTAAGGAAGAATGGATGAATAACATTGCTTACTTAACTCCAAATGAAACAGAGTGCGAAGAAATCTTTCATAGTGAAATAGAAGAAGCTCTTGAGAAGTATCCAAACCAATTAATCGTCACATTGGGTGCAGCTGGAGCTCGCTATTATAACGGCAAAGAACATATATTCATTGAAGGCTTTAAAACAAAAGCGGTAGATACAACAGGAGCCGGTGATACATTCAATGGCGCACTTGCATACGCCATAACATCAGGACAGCCGCTAAAAGAAGCAGTACGATTTGCGAACATTGCAGCATCCTTATCTGTAGAGAAATTCGGAGCGCAAGGCGGCATGCCAACACTTCAAATGGTGGAAGCCCGCTTGAAAGGATGAGCAGTTTGAAAAAACAAGGAATTTTAAATCGGGAGCTGGCAGGCATTTTCGCAAAAATCGGCCATACAGATACCATCATGATTGCTGATTGCGGTCTGCCGATTCCGGACGGGGTCACATGTATTGACCTTGCCTATACAATGGGAAAACCGAGTTTCATAGACATACTCGAAACTGTGCTTGGTGATTTCAAAGCAGAAAAAGCTTGGATAGCAACAGAAATGGACGCAGAAAATGTGGAGCTTTATAGTCAGCTAACACCTTTTCCATGTCCAATAGAAAAGGTCAGCCATGAACAATTAAAACAAAAATCGGTGGATGCCAAAGTTATTATCCGCACAGGAGAGGCAACACCATACGCTAATATACTTTTGCAATCAGGTGTGATTTTTTAAAAGGGCGGTGTTAAATAATGATTGAAATGACAGGCATTGATAAAGCCTTTAACGGAAATGTCGTGTTAAAAGGCGTCAATTTTTCTCTCGAGGATGGAGAAATCCATGCGTTGATGGGGGAAAACGGAGCAGGTAAATCAACGCTAATGAAAATTTTGACAGGCATTTATGAACGGGATGCAGGCGTAATCAAAGTGAATGGACAAGAAGTCAACTTTAAATCTCCCAAAGAAGCGGAAGCACTAGGCATCGCCGTCATCCATCAAGAGCTTAATATTTTGCCAGATTTATCGGTTGCAGAAAACCTATTCTTAGGAAATGAGCAGACCCTTGGCAGGACAGGCATTTTAAAAACGAAAGAAATGAACAAAGAAGCTTCACGTATTTTAAGCCAATTAGGGCTCGATATAGATGTCAAAACGCCAGCTGGACAACTTTCTGTTGGGAAACAGCAGATTATTGAAATTGCTAAAGCAATTGAAACGAAGGCAAAGGTCATTATTATGGATGAACCGACGGCAGCTCTAACAGATCGTGAAATACAAACACTATTTAAAACTATTCACAAACTACAAGAACAAGGTGTTTCATTTGTTTATATTTCACATCGGATGGAAGAAATCTTTGCGATTTGCGATCGTATTACGATCTTACGTGATGGACAATATGTCGGTGTTCGGGTGATTAAAGAAACTACTTTTGATGAGATTGTCAAAATGATGGTTGGACGTGAACTAGGTGAACGTTTTCCAGAACGCCATGCTGAAATTGGCGACGTCAAGCTTGAGGTGAAGGGCCTTACAAGAGATGGTTATTGTGAGGATATTAATTTCAAGCTTTGTAAAGGCGAAGTCCTTGCAATCGCAGGATTAATGGGAGCTGGTCGTACAGAGGTGGCACAGGCCATCTTCGGATATCGCAAAATGGCAAAAGGCGAAATCTTCATTGACGGCAAGAAAGTAAAAATCACGAATCCGCTTCACGCTAAAAAACATGGCATTGGATATGTGACAGAGGACCGCAAATCGGAAGGTTTAGTTGTTGATTTCTCAATAAAAGACAATGTGTTGCTGACAAACCTAGACAAAGCTTCAAACATGGGTATCATCAATCGAACAAAAGAAAAGAGCTTTGTAAGCGATTTAATCAAAAAGCTGGGTGTTCGTACATCAGGCCCTATGCAAACAGCCAAGTCTTTGAGTGGTGGGAATCAGCAAAAAGTAGTCATTGCTAAATGGTTAGGCGATGAACCGAAAATCTTGATCCTGGATGAGCCGACGCGCGGTGTCGATATTGGGGCTAAAAAAGAAATCTATCAAATTATTAATAACCTTGCTGAGCAAGGTGTCGCAATCTTAATGATTTCCTCGGAACTACCAGAAGTAATCGGCATGGCAGATCGCGTGCTCGTTATGCATGAAGGAAAAGTTACAGGAGAAGTAACAAAGGAAAATATGACGCAAGAAAAAATTATGTATTATGCCACTGGAGGAGACAAAGTTGTCCAAATCTAAAGATTTAATTCAAAAACTCGGACCATTGCTAGGACTTCTTTTAATCATCATTATTATTTCATTTATGAGCCCTAGTTTTTTAACAGCTACAAATATCTTTAATGTTCTGCGCCAAGTATCCATCAGTGCCTTAATCGCATTTGGGATGACGTTTGTCATTTTAACAGGCGGGATCGATTTATCGGTCGGCTCGACATTAGCGCTGACAGGAGCTATTAGTGCAGGCTTACTTGCAGGTGGTATGAATCCACTTTTAGCTATGCTTATTGGTTTACTATTAGGTGCATTGCTTGGAGCTATCAATGGGGTTATTATCGCAAAAGGCAAAGTAGCACCATTTATCGCAACACTTGCCACTATGACTATTTTCCGAGGTCTAACACTTGTTTATACAGATGGTAAACCGGTCTCAGGTCTAGGCGATTCACAGGCATTCCAACTATTCGGGAAAGGGTATTTATTTGGAATCCCTGTGCCAGTAGTGACTATGATCGTGGCATTCATTGTTCTTTACTTTATTTTAAAACAAACAACATTCGGCCGCAGAGTGTACGCAATTGGTGGTAACGAGGAAGCTTCCCGTTTGTCTGGCATTAATGTAGACCGCATCACCATCGCGGTGTATGCACTAACAGGTATGCTTGCTGCATTGTCTGCTTTAATTCTTACTTCTCGTTTAAATTCAGCACAGCCGACAGCAGGTCAATCCTATGAATTAGACGCCATTGCAGCAGTTGTATTAGGCGGTACTTCTTTAACAGGCGGACGTGGCTGGATCTTCGGCACATTAGTCGGTGCACTAATTATCGGCGTATTAAATAATGGCTTAAACTTAATCGGCGTTTCATCCTTCTTCCAACAAGTCGTGAAGGGGATTGTCATTCTAATCGCAGTACTACTTGATCGTAAAAAAACAGCATAGGAGAGATAAAGATGAAAAAACTATCATGGACTCTAGCGTTATCAGCATCATTATTACTAGGAGCTTGCTCTATGTCACCAAATGGTGATGATTCAGCTTCGAAAGACTCGAAAAAATCAAATGACGATATGAAAATCGGTCTGTCTGTCTCAACTCTAAATAACCCATTCTTCGTTACATTATCAGATGGCGCAAAAAAAGAAGCGAAAAAAGAACATGTAAACTTAACAGTAGTAGATGCACAAGATAATGCATCGAAACAAGCTTCAGACGTAGAAGATTTAATTCAACAAGATGTAGATCTTATCATCATCAATCCAACTGACTCAGAAGCAGTAGCATCTGCAGTCGAATCAGCAAACGATGCAAAAATTCCAGTTATCACAGTTGACCGTTCATCAGACGGCGGTAAAGTTGTAGCTCATATCGCTTCCGATAACGTTAAAGGTGGAGAAATGGCAGGCGACTATTTGAAATCATTGATTGGCGATGGAGCGAAAGTAGCTGAGCTTGAAGGTGTTGCAGGTTCATCAGCAGCTCGCGATAGAGGAGAAGGTTTCCATAAAGTAGCAGATAAAGGCTTAGATGTAGTCAAAAAGCAAACAGCTAACTTTAACCGCTCTGAAGGTCTAACAGTTATGGAAAATATCCTACAATCTAATCCAGATATTAAAGGCGTATTTGCGCACAATGATGAAATGGCTTTAGGCGCACTAGAAGCAATTGAAGCTGCAGGCAAAAAAATCAAAGTAGTCGGCTTTGATGCAACTGATGATGCTGTAAAATCTGTAAAATCAGGCAAGTTAGCAGCAACAATCGCACAACAACCAACAGAAATTGGCGAAATTGCTGTAGAAACAGCTGTTAAATCCCTAAAAGGTGAAAAGGTAGAGAAAAATATTCCAGTGGACTTAGAACTAATTAAGAAATAAGAATGTCGGAGAAAATCACACTTCATTTGAAGTGTGATTTTTTTATTAGTTCAATCAAAGTGAGTGCACCGAATGATTCGTATAATCATCTACCACTTTCGGAAAAATATCATAGCCCCCCTTAGTCATTTGTAAACTAGTTTCAGATGTCATTATGACTTAAAGGTATACGCCGCGCCATACTCAGATGACTTGGTTTTGTAGTATGTGTGAACAAACAATACCACAGGCAACAGAAAATGCATTGCTCGATTGGTTTTTACTTTTCAAACCTTCTATCACTCATGAGGAATGTAAAAAATATCTTCAAGAGTGTTCACAAAAATCTATTACAAGATTGATTAGTAGGACAAGTCTCCTATAAAACGGGAATACCCGGTCGAGAAAATACATCTATCGATACAATCAGCCTCTTTTCAACAAATTACTTGAAAAATCCCCCAAATAAAGTTGCAATCTTTTACATTCCTATCTAAAATAAAAGAAAGAATGTGCAGTATATTCGCAGATTTTCTTGCTCTGTTTGAGACTCTCGTACAGGGCTTTCTTCATTTTCATTCTATGAATCTTGAAGAAGGATGCGATTAAAGGAGAAAAAAATATGATACTGAGGATAAACCCGTTTAAAGGGATTTTTACACCCGCTGTTTATAGAGGAATGTTAGCGGAAGCAGAGCATTATAAACGTTATCGTCTTTCTATTATTTTATTATATCTGGCAAGTATTTTAATCTACATGGTGGGTAGCTCGCTTGGCATTGGGAGTGAATCCATCTCGAAGGAACTACCAACGCTCACAGATTCTGCCTTTGAAGCGAGAAAGCAACTTTTCTTAATAGGAAAGCTGCTGCAAGCCCTAATCATTCCAACCATCTTCCTATATTTAAGCAGCTTATATTATGTGGCTTTTGCCAATGGACAGTTCCGCAAAATGTTGATTATGCAAATGAATGTATTAGGACTTTTCCTTATTGAGAAACTCCTCCTTATTCCATTATTTTTGGGACTAAATATTGGGTCTGCATCAAATATTTTTTCATTTGGCGTCATCGCACAATATATCACTTCGAATGAGATTGCTATACACTTTTTAAGTGAACTCACTTTATTCCGGGTAGCGATGTTCATCTTATCATATTTCTATCTAACGAAGTTAATTGAAGGAAGTAAGCAAACGCTATTCGTACTGAATGTGATACTATATGCCATTTATTGGATCTTTGCAGGTTTCATATCTTATATGAAGATAGAATTCTTTTTCTAAAGGAGATTGGAAAAATTGAAGAAGTGGAGCAAGTCGATTATTGCCGTATTGGCCATTGTGTTTGTTCTATGCAATGTGTATCTTCTTTTAAAAGAAAATAGCAAAGCTGAAAGAACAATTAATGTTCGAGATTGGACAAGAGTAGAAAAGGATAATGTGAAAAAACTATTTTATACAAAAGGTGTGACAGAGCCTGAGTCTGAAACCCATGTATATTTTGATAAACGCAAGGGTTCATTAGATAAAATCCTTGTAAAAGAGGGCGAAACGGTGACTGCTGGAACCCCGTTATTTGTGTATGATGCGCAAAAATTGGAGGACAAAAAAGCAATATTAGAAGACCGAAAAGAACGGCTGCAAAGCGAGATGAGCAGTGTGGAAAATGAAATTACAGAATTACAGCAAATTAAACAACAAGCTCCAGCGGATACAACAAAAACCGAAACAGAAAACAAAAAAGTAAAAGTAGATGTAAATATAGATACCTCTCCAATTATTGATAGCAATGTACAACAAAAAATAGCCGCTGCTCAAACGGAAAAGAGCAAGCTAGAAGCCACTCTAACTGAAAACGATGCGAAACTATCACGGATTGATGAGCAATTACAAGATTTAAATGTAGTGAGTCCAGTTGATGGGCAAGTAACAAATATTAACCCTGAACTGCAGGATCCTATGATTACAATTGCCTCTACTAGTTCAGCGGTAAAGGGAAACTTGCCTGCAACACGAGTGCACGAAGTTCAAGAAGGACAAGCAGTTAAATTGTATTCACCGCTGTTAGATCAGTATTATACAGGTGAAGTATCGCAAGTTATCGCTATTCCTAACTATAAAACAGCAAAAAAAGAACCTATGTATTCTTTTTTGGTTAAATTAGGGAATGAAAGTGACAACAGTGCAATTGAGGATACACCAACTGATGAGGCAACAGGAATCACAAGCGAAGCTGAAGAAAATACCACAGAAACAAGTGGCAACACGGATGCCGCGAAAAGTACAGACAAACAACCAAAGGTAAATCTAAATAACGAGGCGTCGACGGTAACTGAAAAAGAAAAACCGTTATTACTCGGTACAAAAATGGATATGCAGGTAACGTTAGCTGAAGCTCTTCAAGTGCCTGTGATTGCATCACAGTCTATTGAAAAAGAAAATAAAAAATATTATGTATACCAAATGACGAAAAATGGCATGGTCCGAAAACAACCGATTCAAATAGGGGTATCCTATAAGAAAAAAAATCAGGTTATTGATGGCATTCTTACAAAGGATACAATCGTAACAAATGAACAAAACGTCAAAGTTTCTGATCCATCTCCGTTTATTACACCAAGTAAATCAGAGAACTTGAATAAAAAGGATATCAAAGCGTTACCTTCTATTCAAAAGGCAAAATATATCCTTATTGGTCTTTTTGAATAATAGTAAGCTGTAGGCGAGTCAAATCTCGTCTACAGTTTTTTTTGTTTATGCACCTTTTGTCGATTGATGCTAGGTAACTACTTTGTCGTATAATGGCTTTTCCTTTTAAATAAACGAGGGGTTCATACGACAAATATGGATACTATTTGCTATGCAGGACCTCATCCTTTATGGATCTATCTTATTTATGCTATATTCGAAAGAAGGGAATAAATGGAGAGAAGTAAAAAATCTCATGTACCCTTTACTATTTGAAAAAGGAGCGATAAATATGAAATCTCGATTAGAGCATTTTATTAATGGCGAATGGGTTGCATCTACAGGAAGCGAAACAATTGATGTCATTAATCCTGCAACGGAGGAAGTAATTGGCCAAATCAGCAGTGGGACAGAGGAAGACCTAGATAAAGCTGTTGCTGCCGCACGGGAGGCTTTTCCTTCTTTTTCACAAACTTCAAAGCAAGAACGCATTGATTTACTGAACCGAATTGCGGACGAATATGAAAAACGCAAAGACGATATTATAGAAACGATCACACAAGAACTTGGTGCGCCAATAAAAATGAGTGAAAAAGTACACTACAATATGGGGCTTTCTCACTTTAGACAAGCAGCTAAAGAGCTTGAAGCTTTAGAGTTCACCGAAAAAAGAGGCTCCACTCTTATTACAAAAGAGGCGATCGGAGTGTCTGGGCTAATTACACCTTGGAATTTCCCAACTAACCAAACTTCTACAAAGCTTGCAAGTGCCTTTGCGGCAGGAAGTACAGTTGTTTTAAAACCTTCTGAGCTAACACCTTTTGCTGCCATTATCTTGGCAGAAATCTTTGAAGCAGCAAATGTACCAAAAGGAGTGTTTAACCTTGTAAACGGTACTGGTGAAGTTGTCGGAAATGGCATTAGCTCTCACCCTGATATCGACTTTGTTTCATTTACAGGTTCAGGTGCTGTCGGCCAAAAAATTACTGAAAATGGCGCGAAAACGATAAAAAAAGTAGCATTAGAACTTGGTGGGAAATCTCCTCTTATTGTTCTTGATGATTATGATGTAAAAAAAGCTGCAAAAATTGCAGTGGGCAATATTTTATCCAACTCAGGCCAAGTCTGTGCAGCTGCGACGCGTACGTTAATTCCACAATCAATGAAAGATGAGTTCATTGAGGCAGTTAAAGAGGTTCTTCCAGAATTCCCAGTTGGAGATCCATATGACCGCAGCACGTACTTAGGGCCACTCGTATCTGAAAAACAATATAATCGAGTACAGGATTATATTAAAAAAGGGCAATCTGAAGGTGCCACACTTGTTGTCGGTGGTACGGGCAAACCTGAAGGATTAGATAAAGGCTATTATGTAAAGCCAACTGTTTTCGCGGATGTGAAAAATGATATGACCATAGCTCAAGAGGAGATCTTCGGTCCAGTAATGTCTATCCTAACCTATGAAACTCTTGATGAAGCCATTGAGATTGCGAACGATACCATTTTTGGATTAGCAGGTTATGTTGTTGGTGAAGATAAAGACATATTATTAAAAGTGGCTTCTTCTATCAGAGCGGGCCGCATCACTATAAACCAAGTACCAGCTGATTATGCTGCTCCATTTGGCGGCTATAAGCAATCAGGTATCGGACGAGAATGGGGCGTATACGGAATCGAGGAATACTTAGAAATTAAATCGATTATCGGTATGCCATCATAATATATTGAAGCATAAAAAACATCCAAGTTCCGTAATAGAACTTGGATGTTTTTTTACATCTCAATAAATATTTCATTTAATTTATTAAAGCCCATTACAATTCTTCCGCTATTCGTAATACTTATACCTTCAGGTTCTCTATTGGTGTTCAACCGTAGTTTCTGGCTTTGGCTTCCATCAGGATTCACTATCATATATTCGCCATTTGAAAGGATATAATATTTCCCCTTGCCATATGCAAAGCCTTGTACTTCCTTACCTGGGGTTGTTCCGACAAGTCCGTTAATGTGTACCTTTTCTCGCCAATCACGACCAGCCTCTTTTCCTTTTCCTAAATGAATCTTGTTGAGGTCATAACCATTGCCGGATTTAGAAACGCCCACAGCTGTATTCTTATCCAACATGGTAATAACATTGGGATGGATTGTCGACGGAACCAGCCATTTGCGTTCCACTTTAAATGTTTTTACATTGATTTTTTGCAATGTATACCGGCTTTGTCCCCGTATATCTGCTAATTGATATAAGTAGCCATCTTTATAGGCAATAGCTTGGCCATGACCAATCGTGAGACGCTCACTCTTTTTCAAAAGTTTCCCTTTGGAGCTATATTTATAAATATACCCGTACCGCGTTTTATCACCTGTTGAGTAGGTGAGGTAATATTGTTGATGCTCATCGACTGTGACGCCTTGTAATCCCTTTGCTTTTGAGCCTGTAACACCTGCTGGGTCTCTGTAGGGATAAAAAAGTGTCTTCGCTTTTAATTGCTTACTCAGCTGTAATGTATGAACTGGATTAGATTTGGCTGTAGCTGATACTTGTATAGCTAAAAGAACAACTACTAAAAGTAGTAATAATCTCAGATTTTTCATGATGATTGAACTCCTTTTTGATAAATTATAGTTTAATTATCGGTTAGAAGTTTGATTTATTCACAAAAAAGCTCCTTCTGTTTGTAGCCAAACAATAGGAGCTTTTTTTATATACCCATTCCGCCATCTGCAGGCATTGGATCGATTTCTTCGTTGTCGACATCAATTTTTTGAGAGTCATCCACAGGTTTTATAGGGTTATCATGATTTTTTTCTATATACTTTATCAGTTTTGTCTCTTTCTCCTTATCTTCATGGAAGAGATTGTCTAGTTGATTATCAATAAAATTCATTGATGTGGATAACACAAGTTTGACGTCATCGTATACAGAAGAAAGTGTGGCTGGTGCAGCGGCAAATAATTCAACACTATTTTTGTTCCAATCTAGAAACTTAGTTGATGATGTATTCAATGTATAATAAATGCCTGCTCCAAAAGATATGGCGCAAATAAGTGCTATACTGATTAGTTTTTTCAACATACATAATTCCACCTTTATAAACATTCGTTAAGATCATTATGGACAAAATTATACAAATTTAATCAATCAACAGGATAGAAATCGACAGCCCTCTAAAACCGGATAAAATGCACTTTTTGAGGAAACCTAAAATAGGAGGTGATCTTTTGAGTTTAGACAATCATTCAAAAAAATCATTGGATTTTAAGAAAGTATACGATCAAAATTCACAGGTTGAAGCTACAAGCGATGCAATCAAAACGATTGTAGGTCAGTATGGCGGAACGATGACATCTGCCTACAGTCATCCAGTCGATTATGAGAAACCCCCCTTATTTTCATCCGGTGGTGTCAGTCAACATCAAGCTAAAGGAGAACCTGATCAACCACAATCCACAGATGTGTGAATAAACAAAAATGAAAGGAGAGACAACAGATGAATAAAAAATATACTGAAGTGGGTACAGACATTGAGGACGTCAAAAGGCAAAATGCGATGTCTGGTCCATCTTACAATGAAATAAAAGAAATAGTAGCAAATCATGAATGGACAGATACACAATCTAATGGTAATATGATTGACCCGAAAACGCCAAAAAAGTATACATGGACTGGAACGGATATTGAGGAAGTCAAAAGGTTAAATGCCGCTTCTGGTCCTAGCTATAAAGAAATCTTTGATATGTTAGATGAAAAGTACAGCAACAGATAGGTTAAAGCCTCCGAACATTTACGGAGGCTTTTTCATATGCTTTTTAAAAAGTAAATATAAATTGTCCACATCAGACATATAGTGAAATATAGAAACGAAATGGAAGATTGGATGATGAATTATAGATAAATCCGTATTAATTATGGTTGTGATGCGCCTGATTTCAGGAAGTCTTGAAATTACGGCCGCATTATTTATGTTTAGGTTCAACAACCTAGAGAAGGCATTTTATATCAATACAATGCTAGCGTTAGTGGGACCGACTGTACTGATTATTACCACAGCCGTTGCCATGTTTGGGCTAGCAGATAAGATTTCTATGACGCGCATGATCTGCCTATTTGCTGGCGTTACGCTGATTCTTATTAGTATGAATGCCAAATGAATGATAAAAGAAGGACCGATTCAAAAGAATCTGGTCCTTTTTTATTCTGTCTTTGGTTCCAAGTTTTTATTTTTTGAACCAATCTCTTCCGCTTTAATCAATTTGACGACAAGCCATACCAAGATCAATCCTAATATGCTAGCGGTGATATAACTATGATTCAAATAGTTTTTCATTACAAGAGACATGACGGGTGGGCCAGCAGCAACGCCAATAAAGCGAGCAGCACTGTAAAAGGAGGTAACTGTACCGCGTTCTTCCTTTTTAATATTTTGAGTAATAATGGCATCTAGTACAGGAAGTAAGCAGCCTAGGGCAATGCTGGCAATACTTGCAACGATCAAAAGGAAAATTAAATGATCCTCTAAAAAACCAATAAAAGCAATACTCGCAGAGGTGATGATTAGTGAAATCAAAATCAGCTTTTTCAATGCTTTAATTTCGCCCTTTGCTTTTTTACCCGTAATAAAGGAGGCGATACATAGCATCAATAACGGAATGGCCAAGACAAATCCTTTCTTCACCCCTTTAATATCATGGGTGCTTTCCAGAACCTCAGAAAGGAAAAACAACATGCCAAATAGTACAAGCATGACATAAATGCCGCTTAAAAAGACAACAGAGAGCCACTTGCCTTCTCTTGAAAATGTTCCTTTAACGTTGGACACAAATTCTTTGAAGGCCACAGGCTCGTCCTCATCCTTGGGGACTTTAATGAAGAAGAAAATTAAAATGATGGAAATTAAACTGAAGAAAGAAATCGAGAAGAAGGGTAAAAACCACAGAAAAGCAGCAAAAATTGAACCCAATATAGGACTCAGCACTTTACCGAATGTATTAGATGTTTCAATAATGCCAAGGCTGGATGTAGCCTTTTCTTCATCGCCATTAAAAAGATCCCCAACAAGAGGAATAACGATAGGCATTGCCCCCGCTGCGCCTATACCTTGAAGGACTCGTCCAATAATAATCATGGTGTAGGGGCTATCCAGCTTCCATGAGGCGATGGCTGATATTAATCCACCGATCAGAGCTAAAATTAAACATGGCAAAATAACGATTTTTCGTCCGAATCTATCCGATAAATAACCAGCTACTGGTATAAACAGTATGGCTGCAATAGAGTAGCTGGTAATAATCATACTGGATTGGAAGGAAGAAATATCAACTTTCTTTTCTAATATTGGCAATACAGGAATTAACATTGAATTGCCGAGCGTCATGACTAGAGGGATGGAAGCTAAGCTGAATATCGCCCAGAATCCAACCTTCACATCATCTTTATCCGTATTCCCCATGATAACACCTCAATTTTATTTGTTAGAGGTAGGTTTTCCGTAATGCACTTTTTTATGCAAACAGGGCTTGATAAGCTTGGTAGCCAAAATGAATACCGAAACCAATCATAGATAGAGACGATGCAATTGATATCCCATTTAAAAATTTTGTAGACAGTATTTTTCGTGAGCCGCTTGAAATACTAGCCATAAATAAATCTACAACGACGATTCCACATAAAATCACTAAACTAAATAATGCAACTTCCCATTGTTCCAACTTTCCGGTTTTTCCTACTAATACTGATCCATAGATACCCAGCCAAAAGAGGATGGTCAATGGATTTAATAGTGCAATAAAAAAACCTGACATAAAAGAATGCCTTAATCTTGTTGCTTTCTTAAAGTTACCATCAAGCTTTAGTTTATGAAGTGTTAATAAATTTTCAATCCCTGTGTACAATAACACGAAACAGCCAAACGACCATAAGATTGTTTTTACAACCTGGTATTCAATAAATTGGCCAATACCAAAGTAAACTAATGTCATGTACATCATGTCAGTTGTAATGGAGCCTAAGCTAAAAAACCAAGCGTGAAAAAACCCGTTTTTTATCCCAAGGTTTAGCAGGGTTGCCTTAACTGGTCCAATCGGTGCGGCCAAAGATATGCCTAATAAGAAATAAGGGAAAAAAGAGTGCATTGTGGTTTCCTCCGTTTTGTGGTGTCTTACATCCTATTCAGCGGAGACAACCATTACGACTAATAGTAAAAAAATTTATTAGGTGGGACGGAGTGATTAAAGTTTTAGTATGGCGCAGGATGGATATGCTTACACATAAGAGAAAAGAGGAGTGTTGTTGATGAAGGAATTTAAAGTGACTTACTTTTTTGACCAAGAACATTATGTGCGACGTTTCATTTTTGTTGAGTCGCAAGCAGAAGCAGAAGCATTAATCCAAAGTGAAAGAGATCAATATATCCACTTTACAGATTCTAGAGGTATTTATCATGAACTCTTTACGGGGCATGTACGGGTTATCCAAATTTCAGAGTATCATAGAATAGATAAAACAAAAAAAGCGAAAGAGATGATCGACGGAAGTCATTTTTATTCATAGTGAGTGGCTCGCTTCTTAAAATAGATGCGAGCTTTTTTGTAATATAAATTTGTTCTCATTATCACATTCTTGTCATATTCACCCCTTATAATGAACATGTTCAATAAATAACTACAAAAAATAAATATAACTAATAAAGATAATAACTGAGTTAATTTCATAATAAAATTTCACTAAAAAAGAGTATGGATAGTATTACGGGTACGGCATCTTCTAAGGGATGCGATCGAGCTGGAAGCCTAGCGCGAACATGAAGCAATAGAGAGAGTAAGCTAATGTCGCTGAAAGTGCTGTCTGGAGAACAGATGACTGTTCGTCTATATGCTATTAAAAAGACTTTATGAGATTGATTCAACTAAGGGAGAATATTAAATGAGAAAACCATTATTAACAGCAATCGCACTAAGTTCGGCACTACTATTTACAACAGTGGGAGAAGAAACAACCGCATCAGCAGCTACAGTTACATACAAAGTAAAATCAGGCGACACCCTTTCTAAAATAGGAAGCAAATATCATATTTCATACAAAACAATCATGAAATTAAATCATATGAAGTCTACAAAAATATATGTAGGCCAAAAATTAAAAGTAAAGAAAACAAAAGCTAAAAAGAAAGCTACAAAAAAAGTCAGCAAAAGTGTTGCAGGCGTTTCAACCTCGTCTAACGGTTCCAAAGCTCTAGCAATTGCTCTTAAGCAACAGGGGATAAAATACGTTTTTGGCGGCTCGTCAAAAAACGGTTTTGATTGCAGTGGACTTATTTACTATGCATATAAAAAAGCAGGATACTCTGTATCACGCACAAATGCCCAAGGTTTTTATGCACGTTCATCTGCAACCAAATCACCTCGTATTGGCGATTTAGTTTTCTTTAAAAATACATATAAATCAGGAATTTCACATATCGGTATTTATATGGGCAACAGCAAGTTTGTTAGTGCAAGTGGTACAAAGGTTCAAGTTAGCTCTGTGAATGAATCTTACTGGAAAAAACACTTTGCTGGTTACAGACATTTATAATTTGATATAAACGAAAACCATTTAGTTGAAAAACTAAATGGTTTTTTTGACATAATTAAGGGTAGGTTCTGTAATTTTTTTCATTTTACATTGAAAAGTTGAATCTCTCACTGTTATAATAATGATGAAAAAAGGCCTAATTATCTTTTAAGATAACAGGAATTTTTACTTAATCGCTGAGGAAGTGAGAAATTTGACGATGGATGAACTAAAATGGGAAGACCTTCAAAAGAAAAACTTTTACCTATTTTTAATGGTCTTTATTTGCTCTGGGTTAGGCACAATTGCGCAGCTTATATTGTCATCAACAAATTTGGTAAGGATTAGTCTGGGAATATCTTTTATACTTTTTATAATCGCTTATGTTGCACAGAAAAAAATTAATGCCTTAAAAATTGCTTTCCCATACTTTGTTGTTGCCATGATATTTCTAATTAGTATGACTTTGATTTTTGGCCAAGGTGAATCAACACTCGGTACTATTGCTTTAAGCTTTTTCTTAATTATAGTGGCAAGTATTCATTCTAATCGAAAGATTTACTTTACCGGAGTAATCCTCGGCCTTATTACAATTTATATGAACTATGCCAATTTTAAAAATGAAGATATACATAGTCAATTGGCCAATGTCGTATTAGTTTATTTATTAATGATTATTGGATTATATCTACAAATTTTGCAGAATGGTAGAGTGCTCGACCAAGCGTTGGGCTACTTACGCACAGTACATGAGCAGGCAGAAAAGGAAAAAGATACTTCGAATAAGCTGAATACAACAGTCGATACAATAACTTCTAATTTAAACGACATTAAAAATACTTTCGAAAACACCACTATTTCATATCAAGAGATGCTAGGGGCAGTGAGTGAGGTAAGTGCTGGAGCAGAACAGCAGAATTATCGGATCAATGATATCGCACAAGATATCCAATATATGCACAAAACGGTCCTCGATATTGGACGCTCGTTAGAAGGCGCTAAAAATGAAACAGAGGAAGCTGGGCAACAAGCAACACAGGGTGCGAAAAATATGAAAGAAATGAAGGATGAAATCGATAATTTCTCTGGATTTTTCCAACAGCTTTCACAATCCGTTGAAACGCTGACTTCTAAAATTCAAGAAACCAATACATTCACAGTTGCGATTAAAGGGATTACAGAACAAACTAATCTGTTGGCCCTCAATGCTTCTATTGAGGCTGCACGTGCCGGTGAATATGGGAAGGGCTTCGCTGTTGTAGCAGAAGAAATTCGTAAACTGGCTTCCACTACTGCAGATACATTGGTGAAAATTGATGAAAATCTAAGCAATGTCAACACATACAATGAAAGCACCTTAAGCCAATTACAAGTAGGGGCAAAACGTGTCGAGCAACAAGTAGAAACTGTAGAAAAGTCAGTAAATGCGTTTACTCATTTATATACTGCTATGCAAAACCTGAATCAGCAAATGATAGTAGTAGCAAGTGAAATTAAAAGTGTTGAAGACAAGACAGGCACTATTGAAGCGAATACAAATGAATTTGCGACAATTATTGAGGGAAGCACTGCTTCATTAGAAGAGCTCAATGCTACACTAAGTATGCTAGCGGATGACCAGAAAAAAACTGCCAGTAATCTCGTGGAAACATACGAGGCGGCTACACAACTATAGATGAAAAACCAGCGATTGCTGGTTTTTTTGTTGGTCAAAGAAATGTTCCTTTCCGATACTCTTTACTCATTGTTAATCTATTGGTATAAAGGCCCAATTGCCTTAGTCATTTGACCATATGATACAAAGAATAATGAAAAGGGAGTGTTTAGAGAATGGTTCAACCTTTTGATGGGCAAGGCGTTAATTACATGAGAGAAAATATGGAGTATAACCCATGGATGTCACAAATGAGTCAACAGCACGGCGGGTGGCATTCTGGCGATCAATGGGGACAGGGTCATGATTGGAATCAAAACTATGGACATATGCAGCATCAACAACATGGCAACTGGAATATGGGACACCATGGGGGTCATGGAGGGCATGGAAGTCATGGAAGTCATGGAAGTCATGGAAGTCATGGATATCCAATGCATCATGGCTACCATCAATCCTATCCTTGGCAATCAAGTCAACAACACTGGCGTCCAACACAACAACATTGGCAAACATACCCGATGCACCATGATGGCCATCATCAACAATGGCAACAATGGAACCCAGGCCATCCATGGATGTAATTTAATATAAAAGTAGAAGGGCTGGCACAGAATTTTTCTGGCCAGTCCTTTTTGGTATGTGAATAAAAACCTTTCTATTTGCCTTAGACTTATTCAACATTGGCAATATAGGAGGAGTTTTAGTGGAGCAATCTATAACACAGCCAGCTAGTAAAAGGCAATTTATTAATGTTTATATATTATTTATATTATGCTTGTTAGATACAATTTTAACAGACATAGGCTTACGCACTCATATTATTGGAGAAGCCAATCCTTTAATGAATTGGATATATAGCTCGAGTAAAATAGCCTTTTATTTAATGAAATTAGCTTTGCCTGTAGCTCTCATTGTTATTCTAAGTAAGATGAGGGCTACTTTATTGGTAAATCTATTTTTAAGAGCAGCGCTTGTTATCTATAGTATTGTTTTTCTTATGCATATTAGTTGGATTGTGAGTGTATTGGCGCTTTCTATTTAAATAATTTTAACCTTTAGTATGGTTAAAATTAACGTAATTTAGGCCGTTTAAGTTAAGAAAGTAATGAAAAAAGTTAATCAGCTTTTAACAGTGTAAAATAACAAAACCGCTAATTAACAGGTTTTTGAGAGAAAAAAGGGATTTTATAGTGAATTTAATAGGAAAATATGTTTATTTGACACTGGGTTTTAATAGTAATAATATAATATAAAATTATCCTGATTTATGTCGAATTTACAAATTATGTTTGATTTGATGGCGGGGAATTTTGTTTTATCGCTTTTATTTTATTAATGAGGAGGGAAATGAATTGATTAAACATGTTTACGCTTTATCTATTGAAACGCTTGCACTTATCCCATTTTACGAAAATGCGACAGGGAAGGTAAAAACTAAAATTATGGAGTTGGGGGGAGTTACACTAAGCGGTTTAAATCCAATCGAAATTATGGATGCCAATTTAAAATTTTCAGGCTCTAGCTTAACAGGCGCAGGACAAGGGACAAAGCATATTCTTGGTAAAGTTAAAATGCATCCGGTCACTATTAATGAAAGAGTCTGGTTTCCCGTTTTTTCGCCAAAGAAAGATGGCTGCATATGGTTAGCACTTAACCATATAAAAAGGTACAGTGCATACGGTAGCTTAGGCACTATTATTACTTTTACTAGTGGAACCGAATTAATAATGGATATTACAGTAAGTACATTTGAACGGAGAATGAATCGTGCATGCGCATTAAAAGCGCAAATAGAATACTATACGTTTTATATGCGAATTCCTCCAAAAGAAAAGAGAAACTATGCAAAATACGAGATTATTAAAGAAGAGAATAGCATCAACTATCAAATTAATAGAAAAACAAATCAAAAGGTTAAAGGTGACGATGAAGGCGAAGGCAACTTAGTACCTTAGTATTACTAGCAGAATAGAGAGGGAGACAAGCACAAAAGCCAGAATGGTAAAGTATGTAGGCGCCTCTTTACCTACAATAGAGACATATAAAAAGATGCCCAACCTCTTAAAAGAGTGGGCATCTCTATCCTTAATTACTACCTTTAAATGTACCTGTCGCAAATCCAACGAGTTCATCTTCTTCGTCATAGAGACGGCCTTCTACAATGGTTGTTGAACGAGTTTGCGATATGATACGCGCTAGCCCTTTCACACGACCGTGAGTAACCGGCTTTAAAAAACGCGTTTCTAGTTGAATAGTAATTACATCTTTAAAACCAAGCGTATGTGTTGCAATGCCCATAACCGTATCAAGCGCTGACATGAAGACACCGCCGTGCATTGTACCCACCACATTGTTTAACTCTTTTTTATAGTCAAAGGCAATTTCGGCAATTCCATCTTCAGCATGTATATATTCAAGTCCAAGTGTTTGCCAAAAAGGACTTTCTTCAAAACGTTGTTGAACAGATTTCATTGTTGTCAAAATAAATTCCTCCCCAAATTTTAACAGGCACATCTAACTATAAGTACTACGTAATTATATCATATTTAGGCAAAATTCTTCAAAATTTTTAATAAAAAAGCGCTTTCATTCATTGGAAATAATGATATAGTATTATCTGAATAGTCTTACATACTATTATTATATTATTTTTAATTTTGAGTATTGTATTGTTATATAGCAGACTATACAATGAAGAAGAAACAAACTTACATATAAAATGGGAGAGTGTAGAGAGTGTTTAAAACAAAAATCGTCGCAACATTAGGGGCTGCTGCATTATTAATGACGCCTATGTCAGCTTTTGCCAAAACAACGCCAGCAAAACCAAAAGCACCAACAACTGTGCCAGTACAGTTTCTATCTATCAATGATATGCATGGTAATATCGGAGAGAGTTATAAAGCTACAGATGGTACACCAATCGGGGGAGCACCAGCTCTTGCTTATCACTTTGAGCAAGAAAAAGCAGCATTTGCTAAGAAGTACAAACTGAAAACAGCCGCAGCGAATACTTACAGAATTAGTGCAGGCGACTTAGTAGGCGGAAGTCCATCTTATTCAAGCTTACTTCAAGACGAGCCAACAATGAATGCAGCCAATGCAATTAAATTTACTGTTGGAGCACTAGGTAACCATGAATTTGATGAGGGAATCGATGAATTCAAACGAATTTTAAACGGCCTTGCACCGACCGAAGCAACACAAAACTATGAATTAGTAAAAGACTATAAATTGACTAAAAGCAATATGGAAATCCTAACTTCCAACATTGTGGATAAAAAATCTAAAAAAATCCTTAGTGGCTTCAAACCTTATACAGTGAAAAAATATGGTGGAGTTAAAGTTGGATTTATCGGTGTCGTTACACCAGACATTAAAACAGTAGTACTATCTAAACACGTTGAGAATATCGAAGTGGTAAATCCAGCAAAAGCAATCGCGAAATATTCAAAAGTTTTACGTAAACAAGGTGTAAATGCAATCGTTGTAGTTGCACACTCTGGTGCCTATAACACAGATGCAGACACATCAATTGAAACACAAGGAAAAGAGAAAATTTTAGGCCAAACAGTGGATATGCTGAAAGAGCTTGAAAAAATCGATTCGAAACACTCTGTAGACGTAGTAATCGGCGGCCATGATCACAACTTTGCTAATGGCGTTTACAAAAATACACGCATTATTGAGGCAAAATCATTTGGTAAAGCTTACTCAGTTGTAACAGGTAAAATTAGCAAAAAGACAAAAGACTTTATTAAAACACCATCTGGTATTGTAAAATATAACTACTTGCCAACTGAAGAACAAATCAACAGCAATAAAGTATCTAAGAAAGTAAACGGCATTGTGAATGAAGCGAAATCTTTAGTAAAAGCGAAAATTGATGCGCCAATCGCAACAGCATCATTTGAATCCATTACAAGAGACCGTGTCGCTCATCCACTAGGTGGTTCTCCAGTCGGCAACTTAGTAACTGATGGGCAATTAAGCCAAGCAAAAGCTCTAGGCTACAATGCTGACTTTGCTATGACAAACTCTGGTGGTATCCGTGCTGACCTTACTACAGTTAAAGACGGAGACAAAAATGTTATTACATGGGGTAAAGCGCAAGCAGTCCAACCATTCGGCAACTACTTGAAAGTTGTAGACATGACTGGTGCCAATATTAAAGAAGCAATCAACCAACAATTCACAGGTGGTTATGGCTTAGAAGTATCTGGCTTGCACTATACTTATAACTCAAAAGGTGTTGTAGATGTATTTGTAGGGGATACAAGTGAAAAAATCGATCCTGCAAAAACATATTCTGTTGTAATTAACGACTTTATCGCAACAGGTGGCGATAACTTCAAAGCATTCACAACAGCAACAAATGATAAAACAATCGAAGTAGACACTGATGCATTCATCAACTACTTAAAAGGTAAACAAACAATTGAAGAGCCAACAGAAGTTCGCAATGTAAAAGTGGACTAACATACTAATAAAAATCCTCTTGCCATAAAAGCAGGAGGATTTTTTTTGCCTTAGCGTTTCATTTCATATAATGTAAGGAAAATGATAAGATAAGAGTAAGTAATATTAATTACACACTAATGGAGGGTATTTAATTGAAATTTAAAAAACTTGCGGCAGCTTTATTTGCAGCTACTCTTGCTTTCTCAACTGTAGGGCCTGTTGTTTCAGACCATTTCAGCATCACAGCTGATGCAAGAGGTTACAAATCAGGCAAAAGAGGTTTTAATTCAAACGGTAATTCCAACAATTCTATTTTCAATAACAACAAATCCAATACAAATCGAAATACACAAGATAATAAAAACTCAAGCTTTAATAACAAAACTAACAAATCAAAAACTGCTAATTCAACTCCACGAAAAGGCGGGTTTATGCGTGGTATGATGCTCGGAGGACTGGCAGGACTTTTATTTGGCGGAATGCTTAGCAATATGGGTGCAATGGGCAACTTATTTGGTTTATTAATCAATGTTATTGCCATCTTGGTACTTATTATGTTAATCATGAAAGTCTTCCAAATGTTCCGCGGCAACAAAAAACGTGATGAGGACCGAAATGTATGGAAACAATAGTCTTATCAGAAGACCAATTAATTAACGCGTTATGCGTATACCATGCACGCCAAATCAATGTAATGCCCGAAAATGTAGAGATCGAGCTTTGCTTTGATGACGATGAAGGCTACTCTGCTGATGCATATTATAATAATCGACAAGATACGTATCGCGTAGCCAACATGTTGTCCGCTATCCGTGCCTACTTACAGGAAGAAACGAACGTAGATCCTTATGCAGCAAGCATCCGATTAGAAATTGATGATGAAGAGGGCATGATTGCTGTAATAGAATAAGAAATAAAGCCATCCAATTATGGATGGCTTTTATTGTGGATAAAAATAAATTTATATTCACGTCTTATATATCTGAAATACAAAGTAATACTATATAGTTTGAAATTAACTAAGCATTTTATGGCTATATGTAGAAACTCTGTAGTGGTAGAATAAAGAAATAGTATATACAAAAAGTACTATATACTAGCGGGGAACAGGAGTAGAAAAATAAGATGTTGTTTCACTTACTTTTTTACAAATATATTCAGTAAAAAGCGAATGTTAGTCAAAATTTGTCGAATAAAGTGGTATTAAACCAAAAAAAGACGAACTTTGTAGTTCAAAAGTTTATTTTCAAAATAAAAAAGAACTAGGAAATTGTTAAGGGAAATATAATAATAAAGCTTATAGATAAACCAATGAAAATTAAAAATATGTTTTTATGTAAAAAATTTTATAGTATTTTATCTAATATTAAACATTAGTAGAATTTATAATAAAAAAATACAAAATACTAAGTAGAATAATAGTAATAAAAATTGGAAAATGATATAAATTTATTGGATATAATTATATATTATTCATATTTTATTCGTATTTTAATAAAAAAATATAAAAAACTATTATGCAAATTTAAATAATGTGATAATATAGTCGTTAAGGATTACGAATTGAAGGATTTTGGAAAAAAACTTATAAAAATTACGTAGTATCGTAATCCGTAAAATAGTTCATCTATAAAGGAGAATGGGAATTTTGAAAAATTATAAACTTATTAAAACTGCTGCTGCTGTTGCTCTAGGCGCTTCTGTCATAACAGCCGCCTTAGTGCCAGGTTCAACAAGCGCATTTGCAGCTTCTAAATACAAAGTATCAAAAGGTAAACTAATAAACGCTAAAACTGGTAAGGTTGTAAAAGGTTATGTTGTTTATAATTCAAAACTTTACTACAATGGCAAATTGAAAACTGGATACAAAACAGTTGGTTCAGGTAAAACAATCAAACTTTATTTCAATGGATCACTTAAAAAAGGTTACAAAACAGCAAAAGAAAATAAATTGTTGTTCTACAATGGATCACTTAAAAAAGGCTACAAAACAGCTGGTAACGGTGAACGCCTTTACAAAGATGGCTATCTTGACAAGGGCTACGAAGTATATGGTGATGTTGATAAAGATCCATCTCTATACTATAACGGCTACCTTAAATCAGGTTACAAAACAGCGAACAACGCAACTTTAATGTTCTACAATGGTAAATTATCAGAAGGCTACAAGACTGATAAAAATGGTACAGTTCTATATAATGAAGGTCGCTTAAACAAAGGATTTGTAAAAGTAGAAGATAAATTTTACAATGACGCAGAGCTAGCTAATGGAACTTTTGAGTATGAAGGTAAAAAAATTGAAATAAAAGATGGTATGGTAGTTTCTTTAAATGTTGAATCTGTAAAAGCTATTGATACTACATCAGCAAAAGTTTCATTTAGCAAAGCAATTGACTCACTTGACAAATCTGCATTCGAAGTAGTAAACAAAGCGACTGGTGAAAAACACGTAGTAAAAGCAGTTACATTGTCTGAAGATAAAAAATCAGCTACTTTAGAATTCTATAATGCATTTGCAGCTAATACTACCTATACTGTAAACACTAAAATAGGTGAAGATAATGTTACAAATGATTTAGTAATAGGTTCATTAAAGCCATCATCAGTGGAAGTAGCAAATCAAACTGTACAAGCTGATACTAATACAGTACTAGATTACAAAGTTAAAGACGAAAGCGGAGTAGATATTACTGCTTCATACCAACCTGGGACAACTGGTGTATCATTTGAATCAGCGTCTACTGCGATTAATAAAACAACAGGTGTAATTAACCTTGCTAAAGGTTCATCTATCAAAGCGAAAGTTGTAATTAAAGATGCTGATAAAGTTTTAGCTGAAAGCTCTGAAGTAACTATTTCTGCACAGGAAGCAGTAGCTTCAACAATTTCTGCTTGGACTGTAACAACTAGTGTTACTCCTGATTTCTCTAAACCAGCTTCAACAATTTATGGTTCAGGATATTCTTTAAAAGCTCAAGCAAAAGATCAATTAGGTAATGTAATTGCTGGTAATTTCACATATGAATCACAAAATAATGGTGTGGCAGTAGTTGATAAAACAACTGGTACCATTACACCTATGGGAACAGGCGTGGTTCCTGTGAAAATCTCATTAGTGAATGATGGCAAAGTAGTAGATACTAAAACAGTTGAAATTAAAGTAAACGCTGCAAAAGCAGTAGACTCGATTAAAGCTGAAAAGTCTTCTTTATTATTATCTAATACATCTGCAGATTCACAAGATTTAGCTGTTTCAGTTAAAGATCAATACGGTAATGCTTTTAGTACTGAGTTGAACAAGGAAGTTTTAGATAAAGACGGTAAAGCACTTGCTAAAGATGTAAATGTACCAACTGTAAAAGTGGAATCTGTAGCTGAAAAAACAGGTGAGTACACAGTAAATATTGCAACAGATAGTACGACAACTGCTGGCACATATACTGTAAAATTAGTAGCTGGTGAAAAATCAGCTACATTCACAGTAACTGTAAAACCTTCTGGGGAAGCAACTTCTTACGTTGCTAAAGAAATTCCAACGACAGTTGATTTAAAAGAAGCTTCTTTAAGCTTTTCTCCTAAGTTATATACTTCAGATGCTGAGGGTTTAACAGTTAAAGATGTAACTTCTGATGCAACAGTATCTGTTTCAGATAACGAAGGTGTAACTGTAAGTGGGGGTACAGTAACTGTTAATAAAGAAAAAGTTAAAGCTGGGGATACATTCACAGTTGTTGTAAAAGTTGGTCTTAATACTGTAGCTTCTAAAGTTGTAACTATAGTTGATACAACTTCAAAATATACTGCTGATTTTAAAGGGTACACTTTAACAGGAGAAATTAAGGGCAATCTAACTAATTTACTATCTAATAATGTAAGAGTTTTGATAGACGGTAAAGAAACAGATGTTTCAAAAACATTGAATGTTAAATCTACAAAATTTGTTGCAACTGATTCTACAGTAGTAAAGAATGATGGAGAACTTGCTGAAGGTACTGCGACCGTATATGTACAAGAAATTACTCTTTCAAATGATAAAGTTGTTACTTTCAATACACCTGTAAAATTCACTGTAAATGTTACTAAATAATTATCTCAAATGCATGGAACTAGTTTATAGGTAAACAGTTTAAGAAAAAGACCTTGATCTCATAGTAGATAAGGTCTTTTTATCTTTCGAGAAGTTCTAAGAGTTAATTGGTGTTTATCTTTTTGTGTGAATATATATTTTGAGGAAATACAAAGTAAACTACAAAAAATAAAACCCCTTCAACGTGAAGGGGTGGCATGTATTTAAGTTGTCGATTTTCTAATATGCCGACTAAGAGAATCGAACTCTTATCAGTGGATTACGAGACCACCGTTTTGCCATTAAACTAAGTCGGCAACAGTTATTTACACCAATAGTATAGCACTTTTATTTTCTTAATTCAGATTTCATGATTTAGGTGATATTCAAAAATGCCCTAGCATTATCTTGACTTATTCTTCTCCAATGCAACTGGGAAGAAATGAATTATTTTTCTTCCTCTTGTCCCTCGCGTTTCCACTTTCCACTTTTAAAGGTTTTCTTAAAATCATCATCATTATTGATGGTCGATTTGGCCAAAAGTATGAGTGTTAGGAGCATTGTGCCTGTTCCAACGATAAGATAGAACATAGTGAATACTTTTCCTATCGCTGTTTCAGGGGAAAGGTTGGTATCGATGCCGGTTGGAATAATGCTCACAACGCAGAAATAGATGGCGTCTAGAACGGCCCAGCCTTCTTTTTGTGTATAAAATAACACGCCTGACAGAATGATGAAAAATAGGGTAGTAATAAGCGATAAAAATAAAGGATGTTTTGATGATTTATACAAAGCTTCTAGCAGTCGTTTTAGTGTTAGGATAAATGAAATCAAAGTGAAAGAATTCCTCCTCGTTATTATTCATTGAATACAGTATCATGCAAGGGAAAATATTTCTAGGTTGAGGGGTGGGGTAGTCGGATAAGCAGGATTAGAAATTGAAAAAACTGCTCACAAAGCATATAGCATTTGCTAGCAGTCAGCATGTTGTATAACTACTTTATAACGCGTGAAACCGTCATTCCGTCGCCGATCGGTATTAATACAGATTGCAACTGAGAGTGTTCTGCGACTGTTTTATTGAACTCTTTCATGAACTCACTATAACGTTTAGGCTGTGAGTTTGAATCTGCAACACTCCCGCCAGCTAAGACATTGTCTGTGACAATAATAGCACCAACTTTGGCAAGCTCGATACAAGCGTTTAAATAGTTGATGTAATTTAGTTTGTCTGCATCTATAAAGAAAAAATCATATTGTTTATTATTTTCTTTTAGAATTTGGAGGCTTTCTAGTGCTGGACCAGTCAAGTAGGTAACTTGATTACCAAAGCCTGCTTTGGTTAAATTTTGATGAGCGAGGGTAGCATAGTTTTCCTCTAATTCGAGTGATGTTAAATAACCTTCGCTGCCAAATCCTCTTGCCAAGCATATGCCGCTATAGCCGCCAAGTGCTCCAATTTCTAGTACTTCTATAGCTTGTGATAAAGACACCAGCATTGTAAGAAGCTTACCAGAGCCGGGTGATACGGAGATAGAACGCATTCCGTTTTCTTCAATTGATGTCAGCACGTCCTCTAAATCTGTATCTGTTGGAGCGAAGAGGCTATCGATGTATTCATTGATTAATTTCATCTGCTGGATCTCCTATCATTTCTGAAGCTTCTTTAGAAGAATTTTCAATGTTTACCATTTCATCACTTTCTTCTAAATCAAATAGCTGTATGAATTCGTTGATAACCATATCGAGTGCCTTTAACTCGCCGATTAAGATTGGCTTAATAGTTTCAAATTCGGGTTCGTCTAGTTGCTGTTTGATAGTCATACGTTTTAGCTGAATCATCTCTAAAAACGCTATTGCTCTGCCGCGCCTAAATGTTTTAGGACCCTTTGTATGATGGCCGCCATGATGACGATGTCGGCCGCCTCTTTCCTCATTTGGTCTCATACCGCACCTCTTTCTGTATACAATTGTATACAATCGGAATATAAAATTATTGTATACAATTGTATACAATAAATCAATATAAATTATAAGAGCGAATTTTTATTAATAAATTGCTACTGGATTTTTGAATGGAAATTGGACATATAAAAAAGCCGATTCAATTTAATAGAATCGGCAAATTGTTATTTTGATTGCAACACCTTAAGCAGAAAAAGAGGTATCTTCATCATACGTTTTATACGGGTGGGTTGTGTGATTAGGCGATAGAACCATTCAAGATTAAGCTTGATAAAGAGTTGTGGCGCGCGGCGAACATTGCCTGATAACACGTCCAAACTGCCGCCTACGCCCATCATGACACAGTGCTCGAATTGATGGCGGTGGCTAGCTATCCATTCTTCTTGTTTGGGAGCTCCCGTAGCAATAAAGATAAAATCAGGCTTTAAGGACGCTGCCTGAGTAGCTACTGCGTCTCTGTCACCATAGCCATCAGCAGTCCCCACAATATTAATATGGGGGTAGAGGGCGATTGCCTTTTTAGCCGCTGCTTCTGCTATACCAGGCTTGCCACCATAAAAGAAGAATCGATTTTTATTAACATCAGCATTTTTCATAAATGCATGTACTAATTCATAGCCTGGTATCCGTTCCCGCAAAGGCGTACCTAATATTTTAGAACCGATGACAACGCCTATACCGTCTGCGACTACATAGGTGGATCGCTGTACGTATTGTTCATATTGTGCATTTTCTTTTGTTAGCATAACAATTTCTGGATTCGCTGTTACGATTGAAATGGGTTCCTTATTGCTGGTTGCCAAGGTCAAGACATGGCTAACAAACTCTTTTTTGGTAGTATCTACAAAAGGAATGCCCAATATATTTATCTTTTTCATTCAACTTACCTTCCATAACACGTTTTCCCTCATTATATACCACGGAAAGGAATCTTTAAATAAACCGAGTAGACATTATAAAGGAGACCTATGGAAAAGAAAGTAAGGTGTGCATATAGTGCTGAAAATAGGGTAAAACAAATAAGTAGAAATACCTTCGAAAAAAATCTATTTTCTCATTCTATTCTTTGGAATTTATGCTATGATAATCTTTGTGAAATTGAATCTAGAAAGCCGAATTGATAAAATTTTGAAACTTTCATATAGGCTCATTCGTCTATAGTATTGACAATTAAATAATGATAGGAAGTGGATGTGTGATGACTAAAAATCGACGGTATCAGCCAAAGAAAGCATCCATCAAAAGAATAGCTGTATCCATTGTATTAATAGCAGCCATTATCTTGGGTGCGTTTATGCTCCTAACCAAAAATGAAAAGTCAGCAAATGAAAATGAACATATTAAAGTAGAAAAAATCAATAAGCCTAAAAAGGAAGAGACAAAAAAGAAAGAAGAACCGAAAAAGGATCAAGAGGATAAGGTGACAGCTAGCCGTCAAGAGGGAAGTGTGACCAATGATATTCCTGCAACTGGCCAGCCAACGACGACCAAAGAAGAAACAAATGTTGTTATGCCTAAAAATGATACCTCTGCAATTATTGCAAACGCTAAAACGCAAGTCTATACGATCGTGACAGATTTGCAGCAAGGTTCTGGGTTCCTATTTAACAAAAAAGGAGACATTATCACGAATGCCCATGTGGCGAAAGATGCTTCTTATGTTTTAGTTTCAAATGAGCATGGCCAAGAGTTTCAAGGTCAGGTAATTGGAATTTCAAAAAAGACAGACGTTGCTCTTATACGTGTACCAGAACTGGAAGGGAAAGACCCGCTCGTTTTAGATACAGCACCAGCAAGACTTAACACGCCTGTTATTGCAATTGGTAGCCCGAATAATAAGGGCGGCACTTCAACTGAAGGAAAAATCACAAACATTGGCGCAGAGTTTACGGATGAATACACATATAGCGGACTATACGAAATGACGGCTCGTTTGCATCCTGGTTCTAGCGGTGGCCCACTGATTAATGCAGAAACAGGTAACGTAATTGGTATTAATTCGATTATTTTAACAGATCAACCTGAAATAGGTTACGCTATACCAATTAAACAAATAATGAATTTGATTACAGGATGGTCAAACAAAGATGTAGAAATCGATATTGATAACGATCAAGATTTTGATAATGATCACAGAGATGAAGCATATTTAGGGAAAGACTTGATAAAAGATTATATCGATAGCTTCTATGATCTTGTACCACTTGCTATTAAAGACCCTGTTAAAAGACCTTCATATGAGTCCTATATTCTACCAGGAAGCACAGCGCAAAATGCAGCATCTAAGATGTTAGAAACATACACAGCTGAAGGCAGAAAGTATAAAGATTTAAAACATTCAATCGGCAATATTCAAATCACAGACGATTATGCGACTGCCGAAGTTGACTCTACATTCACTTATGTAGATAAAAATAAGCAAGAGCATCAATTGAAAGAAAAAATAATCTATAAAATTGTTATCGACGACTATGCGGATTATCAATTTAAAGAAATTACAATCAGCAGTACTCAAGACGATGGAGCATCTGCAGAAGAGTTGGAGACACCAGAGCAAGATACTGATGTTGAAGAAACACCAGCCGTACAAACGAAAAGCATTAAGGAAAACAAATCTGTTGTAGAACCAAAGTCAACTGAACCTGCAAGTGAAGAAGAAACTTATCAAACTGCATCCTAATGAAAAAGCTCAGCTACGTTAGCTGAGCTTTTTTAACGTACGATATATTGTTCTAACGGGCACTACTTATAACATTCAGTTAGCGAATGCTACCGTAGCTATGAATGTAATTTTTCCAATAAGTGCTCATTGTTTGGTATTGTACATGGCTGCCTGCAGCATGTACAATCATGCCATTGCCTGCATAAATTGCCACATGTGTAATAGCACCGCCACCTACATTAAAGAATACTAAATCTCCTGGTTGTGGATTGCTTGTATATGGTACGGCAGTACGTTGCTGACGACTTGTACGTGGTAAAGTAATACCATGTTTACCTAAAACGTAGCGTGTAAAACCACTGCAGTCAAAACCAGATGGAGTAGTTCCACCATAAACATAAGGAACACCCAAGTAGTTTTTAGCTGTATTAACAATATCACTTTGATTTGTACTAGAAGAAGTTGTTTTAACGCCAGCGCCAGCTTTTAAGTAAGCTGCAGACATCCAGCCTGTTTTGCCTTGTGCACTAACTTTAAACCATGTTCTACCTGAAACAACTTTTTTGTAGCTTGCATTTACAGTTTTATTTTTTTTGAAGTAACCTAACTTTCCTGCAGATAGAGAAGGTGCCTTACGTAATGTTAAGGAATTTGCAGTAACATGGTATTTGCCGCTGATTTTAACAGCTTGTGAGCTTGAAACCATTGTAATAGATGTATGTTCTGTAGTAGTTGCTGTATCGTGTTGTTCCGCTGCTTTTGCTTGGCCAAATCCAATTGTTAATGCTAATGCGCCTGATGCGATAGCCGTTAAGAAAGTTCTCTTTTTCATGAAAGGTCCTCCAACTATTCTAGTAAGTTTTTTTATATTTCGTAGTTATTTAAGTTCAATCGTTATAGTTCAAATGTTATGTTTTATTTCGTTTTTTACAAGTATAACTTTATAAAAAATCTGATAAATTAACAATGCTATTTCGTTTACAGTTATATTACATTCTTGTAACAAAAATAGAGGATAATGATTACAGTTCGACAAAAACGTTGATATATCAAGCTTTCTCAATGTAAAAAAACCCTATCCAAAAATATTAGATAAGGTTTAAAAGTTAGTAATATAGGGGAAATTTATAACTTATAAATCGTAAAATCGTTTATAGCTATCAAAGTGGCTCTTCCAATAAGATTCATTTACCGAAGATACCTGTACATAATCACCGCCGGCATGGACGAATTGGCCATTACCAATATAAATACCTAAATGCGAGATACCAGTCTTGTACGTATTTTTAAAGAATACTAGATCGCCAGGTTTCGGACTGGAAACATAGTAAGAACGCGCTTCGTAGCTAGCAGCGCTTGTGCGGCTGATGTTATTATAACCAGCTTGTTTAAATACATAGTAAATAAAACCGCTGCAATCAAAGCCGCTTGGCGAAGAACCTCCCCATACATAAGGTGTTCCTTTCATAGAAAGCCCAATATTAATAGCATTTTTTAATACTGTAGATGACGCTTGTCCAGGTGTTGGATTAGACACACCTGTTGTATTCTCTTTATCTTGTTGGACTGTTGTCCCGCTATTTTTTACAGCGAGGACTTGCCCTACGCGGATCATATCTGAAGTTAATCCATTCCAAGATTTTAGCTGTGTGATTGTTATACCAAATTTGTGGGCTATTACCGAAAGCGTATCACCTGACACCACTGTATATTTTTTTGCGTTCGAAGGCGCTGTTGGAGTCTTACTCGGTGTCGCTGGTTTCGTGTTATTGCTTGCTGGTTTTGTTGAAGACCCATTAATTTTTAACTTTTGACCAACATAAATAACATGGTTTTTTATGTTATTATTTTTTTCGATTGACGCAATGGATACATTAAAAGCTGCAGCAATCTTTCCTACATAATCACCTGATTTGACAGTATAGGTCGTTGCCTTTTTGCTTGTCGTTGGTTTTGGAGAATTATTCTTGTTAGAAGAAACATGAGTGACTGTAGTGCTTGAGCCAGGTATCTTCAATGTTTGGCCAGCAAAAATAAGGTCATTTTTTAGGCCATTAGCTTTCATTAAGGCTGATAATGTAATACCATGATTGGCTGCAATTTTTGCGATATAATCGCCTGGTTTTACTTTGTACGTACCAGACTTTTTGGTAACAGTTGTCGTTTTACTTGTTGTACTTTTTTTCGGAGCAGAGGTTTTCTTGCTCGCACTGTTGCTCGTTGTGCCTGAGGTTTTTAAGGTTTGTCCTACATAAATAAGATCTGAAGTCAGATGGTTCAGTTTTTTAAGTTTGGTAATTGTCGTATTTTTCTTTTTTGCTATGACATATAGTGAATCACCACTTTTTACCTTGTATGTATTAGTACTTGCTTTCGCATCTTGGTCATGTATTACAAAAGTGGTAGCACATACAGCTAGAGCAGAAACGATTGCTTTTTTCATATAGGTCACTCCTTTTGGGTTGGATCTTATGAGTATATTTTATTAACTGTATTGTAGAGAAAAATGGGATTTAATACAATCAACTGACGAAAAAAGGGAGTTTTGATAGATAGATTGAAATATTTTTAAAATATATGTAGGAGTGGTAGCTACTAAAGGACCATTAAATAAGTAGGTAAAAATAAAAAAAGCGCAATTTGCGCTTTTTCTTTACACTTGAAACACTTGTATTTGTTTGTTTAATGTTTCTGCTAACTGGCTCAATTCTTCTGCTGAGGCTGTAATTTCTTCAACAATTGCATATTGCTCCTCACTCAGGTTAGCAATCTCTTGAGTTTTTGAATTTGTTTCTTGTGAAATAGCATTTACATTTTCAAGGGAAGCTGCCGTTTCCTGAGAGGCTGCTGCCATTTCTTCGGTAATAGTCGATACTTCTTGTATTTCATTAGAAAGATTGATAGACATTGTATAAATCTCCTTGAATGCTTTACCTGTTGTTTGAATATTGTTGAAACCATCATCAGCCTTTAAATTGACTTGTTCCATTTGCTGTACTGTTTTATGCATATACTTTTCGATATTTTCGGTTGTTTCACGTATTTCATTCGCTGAACGTGCCGATTCCTCTGCAAGCTTTCGAACTTCCCCGGCCACTACCGCAAAACCTTTACCATGCTCCCCGGCACGAGCCGCTTCTATTGCTGCGTTAAGTGCTAACAGATTTGTCTGCTCCGAAATTTCAGTAATCGTAGAAAGCATGCTGTTAATTCTCTTTGAACTATTCGCGAGCTCTAATAAAGAAGTTTGGGTTTCTGCCACTTCTGCTTTGATCTCTTTTATTTGTTTGACCGTATTCTCCAGATGCTTTCCACCAAATACCGTTTTGTCTGATGAGTTTGCAGCTGATTTTGCAGCGGAAGCAGCTGATTCGGCTACAGCGCTAATTTGGCTAGCAACAACATTCACTGAATTCGTTCCATTTGTTAAATAGTCAGTTTGCATCGCAGAATCAAGTGCAAGCTGATCAATTTTTTGGCTTACATTTTTAGTTGTATTATTGGTTTGCTCAGTACTCGCGTACAATTCTTCGGAAGAAGCTGCTAGATGTTCGCTCGTTTGTGTTAATGTATGGATCATGTCTCTTAAATTTTGGTACATGCCATTAAATGCTTCCGAAAGTTCATCAATTTCATCATCTTGTCCATGGTGAATTGGTTCAATTGCTAAATTGCCATTCGCTACTTCTAAAACAAAATTCTTTAGTGAGTATATAGGTTTCATTTTATGAGAAAAATAAGATAGAACTACTGCAATATAAATCATAAATAGCGCTAGAAGACCAGCCATTGTGATAATGCTCACTTTTACCTGCGTTTTAGCTTTTGCTACTTGTTTTGCTGTTAATTTTTTTAATGATTTGTCAAAAGAATCAATAGAGCTGCTGATATTATCTTTTAATAAACTATATTCAGTTCCATAAAGTATATCTTTAGCTTGGACGAATTCCTCGGATTTTGCTAATGCGATTGCTTTTTCTTCTAGTGGTTTAAGTTGTTCTGATTGTGTAATCGCATATTCGGCAAGAGCAATAATATCTTCTGGAAGTTGATTGCTCTTTAATTTTTTTAAAGTCTCATCAGCGTTGAGTGAGGATTGGACCTCACGTTCATAAGCTTGTAAGAAACGGCTAGAGCCAGATTCTGCGTATGTACGAATATTAGAAGACTTTGTTTCCGTATTCTTCATCAATGAAAGAGCAATTGAACTGTCTTCACGATTAATTCTTTCGATTTTGTTTTGGTTGGATATACTTTTTGCCAGGTATCCTAAACTTAATCCGTTAAGAATAACTAAAATAGCTGTAATTATGATTGTCAGACGAATCATCTTTTTAATGCTCATTACCACACCTCATATTTTCACAATGGATTTTGTAACTTTTGACTGAATTTACTTATACTTTTACTAGTATAAATGTAACTGCTCCATCTGAAAATAGGCTTGTTTGCATTTTCGACAAATATTTCTTAATTTAGTGCAAAAATAAGATGATTACTTTAAAATAAAATAGAATTACTGTGTAAAAGAGAAGATTTAGTAATCAATACAGGGGGAATAAATAAAAATAAAGGTTATTCCTCGGGAAATAAGTCGGATTAAATAGTAAAAGAACCGCTAAGGGGGAAGCGGTTCTCTTGGGGGAAGGTTTTTTCACATGAATTTATATTTCAAATCGAAATATGCTATGGGAGTTGGATGATTATATTTCCAGTATAACTAAGTACTACAAATTCTATACACTTAATTTCTAATGGAATTAATTTTCTTGTAGCAAAATGAAAGAACTTCTAATCCGTTTATTTTGAACAGAAATCTGTAAGTTTATAGGGAGTATATTTACCTTTAAAGACGAAAGGGGTAGAATGTATTTCTAATCGTCACAAAATAGTCATAATAGTGTAAGGTGGAGGGAAATATATGGCAATACAAAATATTATACGTAGTCTAATAGTAGAAACACCATCAAAACCAGGAAATTTCGCTAAAGTTGCAAAAGCGATCGGCGACCAAGGTGGCGATATCGGCGATATCAAGACGCTAAAGATTGGCACGTTATCTACAATTCGTGATGTTTCTTGTACATGCGACAGTGTAGAACAATTGGATGCCATTGTGGGTGCGTTAAATGGTTTAGAAGATATTACTGTCCGCGCTGTTTCCGACGATGTAATGAAGGCTCATGAAGGTGGAAAAATACATATGTCCAGGAAGATTGATGTTCGTTCACTTAGTGATCTTCGACGTATTTATACACCTGGCGTGGCAAGTGTCTGCCAAGAAATTGAGCGCTCACCTGAGAAAGCAAATTACTTTACAAGCATTGGTAATACAGTAGCGATTGTCACAGATGGTACTGCTATTTTAGGGCTTGGTAATATAGGATCTGTTGCTGGGATGCCTGTCATGGAAGGAAAATCTGTGCTGTTTGACCAATTTGCAGGAATTAGCGGTATACCAATTCTACTTGATACGAGTGATCCTGATGAAGTCGTTGAAACAGTAAAGCATATTTCACAAGGGTTTGGCGGGATTCTTCTAGAGGATATTGGTTCACCTCATTGCTTTGAAATTGAAGAACGCTTAAAGAATGATTTAAATATACCTGTTATGCATGACGACCAACATGGTACTGCGGTTGTAACATTAGCTGCAGTTTTATCTGCTAGCCGTTATGCAGGAGTTGACTTAAAACAAGCAGTTGTTGGACAAGTAGGTCTTGGAGCTGCAGGACTTGCCATTTCTCGTATGTTGATTGAGTATGGCGTGAAAGAAGTATGCGGTAGTGATTTACAAGAAAGTTCTTGTGACCGCTTACGTAGTTTCGGTGGTACAGTCATGAATTCTTTAGAAGAGCTCATGCAAAAATGTGATATTGTGATTGCGACAACTGGTGTCAAAGGTCTTATTAAACCAAGCATGGTGAGAAAAGGGCAAATCATATTGGCGTTGTCCAATCCATACCCTGAAATCACACCAGAGGAAGCATTACAAGCAGGAGCAGCCTATGCGGCTGATGGACGACTTGTAAACAATGTTCTTGGGTTCCCAGGTATCTTCCGCGGTGCTTTAAATGCCAATGCAAAAAGCATTACTTATCCGATGTTGCTGGCTGCAGCAAATGCAATCGTGGATGCTACACATAATGGCGATTTAGTGCCACACCCACTAGATCCGAATGTCCACAGCTCTGTTGCAAAAGCAGTGGAACGAATTGCATTAAAAGAGTTAGATTAAAATAGGTTGGATAACGGAATATCCTGCCTGCTTTCTAAATAAAAAAGGCAACTTTTGTTGGGTTTTCAACTGAAGTTGCCTTTTTACTTTAATTTTAGGTTTGCCAGGTATAAATATATATAAATGGTCTTATATTAAGATGGTAATGCTAGCATGTATGCTTTTAGTTGATGGTAAGTGAGGTAGATTCCAACAGTTGTAATAATCTCTTTGAACAATGGCTTTATACGAAAAAACGAGCATAAGAACGACGGAATCATTCTTATACTCGCTTGTATTCATCATCCTGCTAAAAGAGCAGGGGAATTCTTTCTATTTAAATTAAAATTTAGGATTAAGGTTTTCTACTTTATATACACGGCCATGTTCATCTTTATAGACAATATGTTCGCTATTAAATTTAGTAGGAGAATCCAGGCCTGCAGCAGCTGCTACTCGGTAAAGGCCTTCCCGCATTGTTAAAATATAGTTAGTAACGCGGAACTTTTTCTCATCAACGATTAAACCATTTTGAAGTTTTGGATCTGTTGTAGCTACTCCTGCAGGACATTCATTTGTGTGGCAACGTTGGGCCATAATGCAGCCTACTGAAATCATAAATCCACGTGCTACATTGATTAAATCTGCGCCAAGGCCAAGGATAACTGCTGCACGATCTGAAGTGATAATTTTACCGGAAGCTATGATTTTAACACGGTCTCGAACACCATGTTTTACAAGTGCGTCATGTAAAAGGACAAGACCGCTGTGCAATGGAAGTCCAACACTATCAGCTAAATCTTGATAAGTAGCACCAGTACCGCCTTCAGCACCATCGATAGTAATGAAGTCAGGGCCTTTGCCAGACTCTTTCATATATGAGGCAAGGTTGTCTGCATCATCTGGACTGCCGATTACCACTTTAATGCCGACTGGAAGTCCGCCTACCTCACGAATTTGTTCGATAAAGTCGAATAATGATGGGAAATCATCGAATTGGCGGAAACGGTTTGGACTGTTGATTGTTTTACCAGGTACTACGTTACGGATACGGGCAATCTCTTCGGTTACTTTATCGCCTTCAACGTGGCCGCCTCGTGTTTTTGCACCTTGAGCCAATTTTAGTTCAAAAGCTTTTACTTGTGGTATAGCAGCTTTTTCTTTTAATAATTCAAAACTGAAGTCGCCTTCAAGTGTACGGAAGCCAAATAAACCAGAACCAATTTGTGCGATTAGGTCAGATCCACCAGCTAAATGGTGATCGGAAACGCCACCTTCACCAGTGTTCATCCAAGAGCCTTTGGCTAAGCCGATCCCTTTTGATAAAGCGCTAATTGCATTTTTCCCTAAAGCACCATAACTCATCGCTGATTGGCCAACCAAGCTCTTCACATGGAAAGGCTCACGGCAATTAGGTCCGATGACTACGGCGTCTTCATCAGGCAATAACCATGGTTTAGCGACAATTTTTTCAGTATGCTCTTTACGGCTAATTAGGCTATCTGAATCAATTACATATTTTTGTGTTTCAACTGTTTGTGTTTGGTCTACGCGCATTTCTTCTACTTGTTTAGTAAATGTGGCATTACGAATATAATATCCTGGTTCTTCAAAATTTCTTTTAGAACCAAATCCTATGACATTACTCAAGTATTTCCCGGGTAATACGACATGTAAGAAGTCTTCTCGACTAAATGGTTTCCCTTCATTGTCTCCATCGAATAGATATTGTCGAAGCTCAGGACCGACTTTTTCTGTAATATAGCGGACCCTGCCAAGAACCGGGAAATTTCGCAAGATGGCATGTTGTTTTTGTTTTTTGTCCATTATTTGCAGGAATAATAATGCGATTCCTAGAACAACGACAAAGATTGCCAATAAAATTAAAATAATCGAAGCGACTAATTCATACCACTCCATTTTTGTTACACCCTCAATCCTTTGTGTCTAATTTATGAATATATCTCAATAGCGTATTAAATATATCACACTATGAGATGAATTCAAGCTTTTGTTCTTAAAAAGTTGAGTCTTTTATAAAATTTTTGAAAGCGTTTTTTTATAGTTGTAAATATAATCAAACTTAATAATTATATAGAAGGTAAACGGTTGCCTATAACTGGTTAAAGGGAAGTTTAAAATATTGTTTTATCCTATTAAATGAAAGCACAATAAAAAGCGATTAGAGATTCGCTCTAATCGCTTAAATAATAATATATTATTTTCTTTTTAAGAAAAGAGAAATGATCCAGCCAATCACTGCACCTATTAAAGCGGGAATGAGCCATCCGATTCCTGTTGAATAAAGAGGAATCTGTTTCAAAAACTCTTCATAGGCTGGCCATTCAATTTTTGCACTCTTCAGGCCATCGTAAATACTGATAAATGCTGTAAAAATAAGCGCTGTAATGTAGACGGAACGAGCATCGAGGAACCATTTTGATACTAGCGTTAATACCATCAGTACAATGGCTAATGGATAGATAGCTAAAAGAACTGGTAAAGAAACTGCAATTAGCTGATCTAAGCCAATATTAGCAACAATAGTAGAGAAGATAGCGAAAATCCATACCCAAGCTTTATATGAAATTGATGGGAATAATTTATAGAAAAACTCAGATGAAGCTGTCATTAAACCGATTGAGGTTGTCAGACAGGCCAACAAAATTACCGCAGTTAATAAAATGTTGCCAAATTGCCCATAAAGTATGTTGGCAGACTTTGTGATAATATCAGCTCCACTATTGAATTGCCCAATAGTCTGATAGCTGGACGAACCGATATACCCAAGAGCTAAATAGACGAGTGCAAGTCCAGCTGCTGCAATAAAGGCTGCAAAAATGGTTGTTTTAACGACTGTTGGTTTATGTGTGATGTTTTTCCCTTTTAAAGCCTCGATAATTACAATACCGAAAATTAATGCTGCAAGAAAGTCCATTGTCAAATAGCCCTGTACAAAACCTTCTCCGAAAGGATTTGAGACATATTTACCAATCGCTTTTCCAGCTCCGTCCATTGGTGTAACAATTGATTTTATAGCAAGAGCTGCGATTACAACCAAAAGTGCTGGTGTTAGAATTTTTCCCACTCGGTCAATTAGCTTGCTTGGATTCAATGCAAAAAACATTGTAATTAAGAAGAAGAGTATTGTAAAAATAATTAGTGGCCAGCTCATAGAAGCGGTATGTTCTGATAAATAAGGTTTTACCCCTAATTCGTATGAAACGGTTCCGGTACGCGGCATGGCGAAGAAAGGACCGATAGCTAGATAAACAATTGCTGTGAAGATGATTCCAAATAATGGACTTACTTTAGAAGCCATATCCTGTAATTCGCCGCCTGATTTAGCAACTGTAATAACGCCGAGTAAAGGCAGACCTACACCTGTGATTAAAAATCCTATAATGGCTAAAACAAAATGTTCGCCTGATTGTTGTCCTAGCAATGGCGGGAAAATAATGTTGCCTGCACCAAGGAAAAGGGCAAATAGCATAAAACCTACCGAAATTTTTTCTCCAAGTGACAGTTTTTGAATTTCCATAGAAAAACTCCTTTTTACTTAGGCACTGAAAAATCTAAGAAGTGTTTTAGTGTTTTTCACTGGCCTGTGTTTTGCCGTATATCATTTTTTAATTAGAATAGTAAGTGAATTTATTTAATATCTGAAAATTCTAATTAAAATTTCAAAAGCTATTGATTAGAGTACCATAAAAAAATATCGAAAAAAACACTATTTTGTGATAAAAAGATGAATATTTTTATAATTTGTCGAATACATTAAAATCTTAAGGCTTTTTAAATGTATTTATTTACTATTAACAGTTCTATTTTAAAGAGATCAATAGTCTGGTAATATGAAGAACAATAATTGGAACAATTTGTTCTTAAATACGTCTTGTAATTTTAGAGTATCCCAATTAATATATAGTGAAGATTAGAAATAAGTAGAGCGACTGCATTTTGTCTATGTGTATAAAGAATAGAATTGGGGAAGAAGTACATTTGTGAATGTGAGTGGCCCAATGAATTCCTTGAAAGAGACTGCTATTTTGCTAATTTCGTGCTATAATAGTCTTTGTACTTAATGAGAAATAGTATATCACTGCGTTATTGGGACGCATATTTCATATAAAATGATGTAGAGTTCGTAAGGAGGACGGGTAATATGACTTACCTAGCACTAATTGTAGCTTTTGTTGCTTCAATACTCTTGACTCCGTTCGTTAAGAAACTCGCATACCGCATTGGCGCTGTTGATAAACCAAACCATCGCAAAGTACACAGCAGTGTAATGCCGCGACTTGGCGGTTTAGCCATTTTTATAGCCTTTCTAATAGGAATTGCTGTGGCACATCCTATGGATAAGTCAATGGTTGCTATTTTAATTGGTGGCTTTGTGATTGTTATAACTGGGGCTCTTGATGATATGCTTGAAATTACGCCAAAAGCAAAACTGCTTGGCCAATTGGCAGCAGCATTAATCGTCATCTTCTTTGGCGGCGTTCAAATTGATTTTATCAACTTGCCTTTTGACGGAAAATTAACCTTTGGATATTTTAGTATTCCATTAACAATACTTTGGATATTAGCTATTACAAATGCAATTAACTTAATAGATGGATTGGATGGCCTTGCTGCTGGTGTTTCTACGATTGCTTTAGTTACACTTGCTGGTATGGCGTTTATTATGAGTAATGGTTTTGTACTTGTGATTGCTTTAATTCTTGCTGCAAGTACTTGTGGTTTCTTATTTTATAATTTCCATCCAGCTAAAATTTTTATGGGTGATACAGGCGCGCTGTTCCTTGGATTTATGATTGCCGTTTTATCATTACTTGGTTTTAAAAATGTTACGTTTATCTCTTTGGTTATTCCGATCGTAATGTTGGGCGTGCCAATTTCGGATACGTTCTTTGCTATTGTGCGCCGTTTATTAAATAAACAACCGCCATTTAGTCCTGACAAATCCCATTTGCATCATCGTTTGATGAGTATTGGATTTACTCATCGCCAAACAGTACTGTTAATTTACGGTATTGCAGCGATGTTCGGAGTAGCGGCAGTTACATTCTCGATGGCTACAGTATGGGGAGCTATTTTACTAATCACGGTAATCTTGATTGCCATTGAATTATTTGTTGAAGCGATTGGACTAGCTGGACAAAATTACCGACCACTTTTAAATCTAGTAAGACGTAAATAACTAGTGATTTAAGACGACGTGAAAGATATATCTTTCACGTCTTTTTTTAGTTAATAAATAGATATAGGAGATGAACGACAAAGTGAAGTTTTAGTAAAGAGAGGAAGGATGACTCAGTTCTTATTAAACTCAAAATAGATGGACTATTATAACTAGTGTAGTAGATACGATATCTCCTAATATATGCGTGATCTGAAAGTCCTGCATGAACGTAGTGACGAAGAGATGGAACTAAGCGCGCAGAAAGTGCTTCTTGAAACGGAACTATTATTGCGCAATACTAATATGGATTGAAAAAATTATTGTGAAAGATCAAAAAACACCCCAAAGCTAGATTTGATTCTAACGTTTGAGGTGTTTCTTATTTATTAGCCAATGAAGCGACTTTATTGATTACCGCCGGAATTGTAACTGCCACTATAGTTGTTAGTGGATCCAGATTGATAGCCAGCATTGTTGTTTCCGGCATTATTATTTTGTTGGTTCGTGTTTTGCTGTTGGTTATTCGTGTTTTGTTGATTAGTATTGTTTTGCTGGTTATTATTATTTTGTTGATTAGTGTTGTTGTCAGTTTGTTGATTCGTTTTGTTTAAATCACTGTCACTTATTCCTAATTGTTTTTGCAAAACTTGGCGTGTTTCAGCTAAACCATTTTCGTCAAGTTTATAGTAGTAAACACCTGTAGACATATCATCGTTACCTTTTAATGATAACGACTTAACTTTAGGCATACCGTTTTTCACATATGCTGCAAGTGACTTCATTTCGCCGAACGTCATATTGGTTTTCATATTGTTGCCGATTGCTTCCAAGATGTCATCATATTTTGTGAATGATGAAACGGAAGAAGCTTTTTTAATAATGGCTTTTAAAATCATTTGTTGGCGTTCGCCACGCTGTATGTCGCTGTCTTGATGACGTGTACGTGCAAGCGCTAATGCTTCACTACCATTCAGAACTTGCTTTCCTGGTTTTAAATTAATGGTCCGTTTGTCATTTTCATCTAACTCATGTAGGGCGTACGGTACTTTCACTTCGATACCGCCTAATGCATCTACAATCTGAATAAACGCATCAAAGTTCAATCGATAATAGTAATCCACTGGAACATTCAACAAGTTTTCAACAGTATCGATTGTTGCTTGTGTACCGCCATATGCATGGGCATGCGTAATTTTATCTTGGTAGCCTACATAGGGAATATATACATAAGAGTCACGCGGAATGCTCAATAGTTTTACTGATTTATCTTTGTTATTTAAAGTGGCAAGCATTAACGCATCTGAGCGGGAATGATCAGTGCCTTGTTCTCGTTTTTCGCTGTCGTCAATCCCAACAAATAGGATTGAGATATTGTCTTTCAACGGTTCTACTTTTTCAGTACGCAAATCAGATTTTTCACGTTCGTTTTCATTGTCATATGCTTTGTTAGCAGCTTTTTCGCCTTGTTTATATAAATAGTATGCATAGGCACCGCCAGAAACGAGCATTAATGCAATGACAATTAAAAAGACTTTTAAAGCGAGACGCGACTTTTTCTTCTTAGGCGTCTTTTTCACTCTTTTCTCTTTTTTTGCCTGTATTCTAGAATTTGTCATATATAATCTCCTCTAAATTTAGGAATACTAAGTGTAGATAATTATTTGACGCTATTCAAAAGAAAGAAGTTTCTTTTAGCACATATAGCGAACTTCATTATACTATGTGAAAATGTAAAGGTAAAATTAAAATTTCATTATATTTTGTCGAATTCACGAAATACTTTGTCAACACATGTAATCATTACTTGCCCATTAGTCATGTTTGTCAACCATTCGCTAAACTCTGCTTCTTGTTCTTCAGGAACATATACGTAAAATTCTACATTATCTGCGTAAGCAATCTCTTTAATTAAATAAGAAGAATTTCGAATTTCATTTTCTAGTTTTCCGAGCCAGGTATAGTCAATTGCTGCTTTCATAACATTATGTAACTTGCGTTCTACGACTCCGCTAGCCTCAATACCAGCAGACGCTGCTTTACCATATGCTCGTACTAAACCGCCTGCACCTAATTTTATGCCACCGAAGTAGCGGGTGATGACAATGACTGTATCTTGCAAGTTTTGTTTTTTGATAACTTCTAATATAGGTACACCGGCAGTTCCACTAGGTTCCCCATCATCATTTGCTTTTTGGTATTGGTTATTCTCACCGATTATATATGCAGAGCAGTTGTGATTTGCAGAATGATGTTCTTTTTTAATTGATTGAATAAAGTCTAATGCTTCTTCCTCATTTTCCACTCGTTTACAATTAGCGATAAATCTTGATTTTGATATTACAATTTCATTGGAACCAGCGCTTTTTATTGTTAAATAATTTTTTCTCATGTTACACTCCTCTTTATATAGGTCCTATTTCGTGAAGCCTTAGACATCTGTTTGTCATCATAATTTAATAGTCTTAAGTCTGACACGTGATATAATAATGATGTGAATACAGTAGGAAAGATATATAAGCCAGCAAACAGGCGAAGTATTGATTTAAATGTAGCACAAAAAATAAGGGTGATGTGAATGTTAAACGATAAATTCGACTTAGAATCGTTGGATTTAATCTTCAACCGAATGATTAAAACCATCGACGAATCAAAGAATGACATCTTCACTATCAGTGAACAGAGTCGCAAAACATTTGATGAAATGAAACTCGAGCTGGAACAAGTTCGTTCTAAAATAAAGGAAGTAATTCTGGAAAATGATGTGCTAGAGAAAAAGTCACGATTGTCGAGAGTTCGTTTAGCGGAAGTTTCTAAGAATTTCAACATTTATAGTGAAGCAGAGATTCAAAAAGCCTATGACCAAGCAAATAAGATTCAAATTCGTTACTCGATTCTTCAAGCAGAAGAAAGGTTATTACGTGATAAGAGGGATGACTTAGAAAGAAGAATGCGCTCCCTACTCGATACAATTGAACGGGCGGATCATTTGGTTAGCCAAGTTAACGTGGTGCTGAATTATTTGACCGTTGATTTGAAGAGCATTCGTCCGGCATTAGAAAATGCAAAGATGCGTGAAGATTACACCATGAAAATTATTGAAGCCACTGAAGAAGAAAGAAAACGGATTTCAAGAGAAATTCATGATGGTCCCGCACAAATGCTTGCTAATGTATTGCTACGCACTGATATAATTAATCGTACATATCAAGAACGAGGTATTGAAAAAGCTTTGCTGGAAATAGTAGAACTAAAGGGTTTGGTGCGGGATGCCTTGCATGAGGTAAGACGTATTATTTATGATTTACGGCCTATGGCTCTAGATGACTTAGGAATCGTGCCGACCTTGAAAAAATACCTAAGTTCTGTAGAAGAGTATCATCAAGGAACGAAGGTTTATTTCCAAAGCATTGGAGAACAGACCCGGCTTGATTCAAAATACGAAGTGGCCATTTTCCGTTTGGTGCAAGAGTGTGTAAATAATGCAATCCAACATGGAAAATCACATCAGGTGTGGGTTAAACTAGAGAGTTGTAAAGACTTTATCAACATCTCCATTAAAGATGATGGCATTGGGTTTAATCCACAAACTACAAAACAGAATTCTTTTGGCTTGATTGGAATGAAGGAACGTGTCGATTTGCTAGGTGGCGAAATGAATTTAAATTCTGTAGAAAAACAAGGAACGCACATCATGTTTAAAATACCAATTAAAACAAAATAGAGAATTTAGGTGCAATTTAGGAGGAAGTTTTCATGACAAAAATTATTATTATTGATGATCATCAATTATTCCGCGAAGGGGTTAAACGTATATTGGACTTTGAAGATTCATTTGAAGTCGTTGCAGAAGGCGATGATGGTACGGATCTTATCCAACTATATGAAGAGTATCAACCAGATGTTGTCCTGATGGATATTAATATGCCACAAAAAAATGGCGTCGAAGCAACAGCTGAGCTTATTGAAGGACACCCTAATGCTAAAGTGATGATTTTGTCCATCCATGATGACGAGTCATATGTATCGCATGCATTAAAATCAGGTGCATTAGGTTATATGCTTAAAGAAATGGATGCGGATGAAATTGTTGATGCGATTAAAATCGTAGCTGCTGGCGGCTCCTACTTGCATCCAAAAGTAACAAGAAACTTAGTAGCGGAATACCGTCGTTTAAGCGAACGCGAAAACAAAGGTTCATTCCATCAAACAGAAATTCGCCGTCCATTCCACTTGCTTACAAAGCGTGAATGTGAAGTGCTACAACTTTTAACAGACGGTCAAAGCAATAGAGCAATTGGTGAAACATTATTCATCTCAGAGAAAACAGTTAAAAACCATGTATCAAGCATTCTTCAAAAAATGAATGTAAACGACCGTACGCAAGCAGTTGTTACAGCAATTAAAAACGGCTGGGTCGAAGTAAGATAAGAAAATTAAAAAGCTAGAGTATAGCGGAGTTCGAGCCGCTACTCTAGCTTTTTACTATTTATATCGTGTTAAGGTGAATGCCGAGGAAGTTAAAAGAAGATGACACGCTATCTTAACTGGATTATACTGATATTGTTTGAAATGAAACATATTAATTAGTTTGACGTCAATATGTTTGCTGAATACAAAGTAGGAGGGCCTCATCCATGTTTTTACGAAAGATAGCGCTAATCGGTGTATGTGCGTTGATGCTAGCTGCATGTGGCAACAACGATGAAAAAGCGAGTAGCAATACAGGGTCGACCAAAGATAGTGATTATACATCTCAAAATAACGCGATTAATCACGGTATTTCCGATACGAAACAAAATACAGAAACGAATGAACAGGCCGCGAAACCATCTGTCTCTTCAGATGATGAAGGTGTAGGTTTTGAGCTAAATTCAGACGGTAAAGTTGATGAAGATCAAACAGCGCCAGCTGAAGAGAAAAAAGCTATATTAGCCGTCTTCGATGAATATATTGCTGCTTTTAATGATAAAGATATTGATCGATATGCCAAAACCATTGCTGATAAACCACAAGGCTTCGATTATAAAGAAGAAATTGACTACACTAAACAAGCGTTTAAAGACTATGATGTAAAGCGTACCGCTAAAAATATTACCTTGAAGAAATACAAGGACAATTACGCAGAAATTTTTGCGAATATCAAAACAGTTGTGAAACAAGATAGCAACTCCTTCACACAACCACTCAACCAAGTGACAGTGATGACGAAGGAGAACGGCAAATGGGGCGTTTCTGCTGTCTATGTCATGGGAACAAAAAAATAGAAGTACTGCTAATGGACGCGGAGAAATCTTTGCGTTCATTTTTGTTTTGCCGGGTTTAGCTATTTCCCATTGAACATAACAAGTGATCTATTATAGAATTGTATTTATGTAGGTAGGGGAGTGAACAATTAATGACAACCGCCATCGTTACAGATAGCACAGCCTATCTGTCAGAGGATGAAATAAAAGATTTAAATATACATGTAGTCCCACTAAGCGTTATTTTTGAGGGAGAGTCTTATGAGGAAGGTGTCGATCTAGACGTAGGGACGTTCTATAAAAAAGTTCGGGAAGAAAAAGAGCTTCCTAAAACATCGCAGCCGCCAATCGGCAAATTTGTCTCCTTGTTTGAAAAACTAGCGAAAGACTATGATGAAGTCGTAACTATCCATTTATCAAGTGGTATTAGTGGAACATATCAAGGCGCTGTACAAGCTGGTGAGATGGTCAAAAATTTAGATGTACATGGTTTTGATAGTGAAATTGCCTGTTACGTCCAAGGCTTCTATGTCATTGAGGCAGGTAAAATGGCCAAACAAGGTGCTTCTGCAAAAGAAATCATAGCGAAACTTGAAGAAATGAAAAAAACAGTTCGTGCTTACTTTATGGTGGACGATTTGGCGCACCTGCAACGTGGTGGCCGCCTGTCAGCAGCATCAGCTTTAATCGGTGGGTTGCTGCAAGTAAAACCTATCTTGCATTTCCAAGATAAAGTGATTGTCCCATTTGAAAAAATCCGTACACGTAAAAAAGCGCTTAAGCGTATAGAAGATTTACTAGGAGAAGATGTAGCAGTCCATTCAAATATTAAAGCTTCCGTCATCCATGGTAACTGTGAAGAGGAAGGGAAAGAATGGATGCATGTCCTTCAAGAAAAATATCCATCCGTTGAATTTACATTAAGCTATTTCGGTCCTGTCATTGGTACGCATCTTGGCGAAGGTTCACTTGGGCTTGGATGGTATCGAAAATAATTGTTAAAATCCCGTTGATGCAAGTTTGTCTATCGGGATTTTTTCTTTTATGAAATATCCCTTGTTATGACTCTTGAATATCGCTAAACTTAATTCAATCCAACCCCAGAATTGGAGGGAATCATTGCGATTTCAGTTAAACAAATCACAGCTTATTCTTACCCAATCTTCCCCTTTACACCTTTTGCATCATCAGTTTCAAGACTTTTTAACTGGCAGGCTATGGCTACGCAATCAATCATTTTTAAGAAATGAAACAATCGATCAGCAAATTGAGCTTGGCTATGTAGAAGTCATCTCTGGCGTTCAATTAATCTCTACAACTAATCATTTATTTTCCAAAGAAAAATGGCAATGTAATCGTTGTCGCAATATAAACCAACACTTTTTCGCATGTTTTCATTGTGCAAAGTGTGAACAAACATGTGTGTATTGCAGGCATTGCATTAACATGGGCAGAGTCAGTTCCTGTACACAATTAATAAAATGGATTGGTCCTCGAAAGAAAATAGTGACAAAAGGAAATACGTTTATATGGGAAGGTACCTTTACACCTCAGCAAGAAAAAGCTTCTGTCGAGCTGATAGAAAGTGTACGCCTAAGTAGAGATCATCTTACGCATGCAGTATGTGGCGCGGGGAAAACTGAGATTTTATTCCCGGTCATTGCTGAATGCTTAAAGAGCCATAAACGAGTATGTGTGGCGACGCCTCGAACAGATGTAGTGCTCGAGCTTGCTCCGCGGATTCAAAAAGTGTTTCCACAAACATTTGTACAAGCACTTTATGGGGGAGCGGAGGTAGATAAACGCTATTCCCAACTCATCATTGCAACGACACATCAGCTTTACCGTTTTGAAGAGGCATTTGATGTAGTCATAGTTGATGAAGCGGATGCCTTTCCATATACATTTGATCAAACATTACAAGAAGCTGTGCAGAAAGCAAAGAAACTGGAAGCACCCATTCTTTATGTCACCGCAACACCATCTGATGAATTGAAAAATAGGATTAAAAAAAGCAATGGTGGATATTCTTTTATTGCTAGAAGATATCATACACACCCTTTACCTGTGCCGCGTTTTGATTCATTGTTCAGTTATCAAAAGAAACTTACACAAGGCAAAATACCTCAAAAGCTAAAGCAATGGGTCTGTGATCGGCTGGAGAATGAAGAACCTTTTTTAGTCTTTTTTCCTACAATTGAGCTAATGGAAAAGTCGGTTGGTTTATTTCAGCAATTGCATCCAGCTATACAAGCTGTTCACGCAGAGGACTCAGTCCGAAAAGAAAAGGTGCTATTGTTAAGGCAGAGTAAAATACCAGGGCTTTTGACTACAACTATTTTAGAACGTGGCATCACCATTCCACGAGTGCAAGTAGCGGTGGTTGGTTCGGAAAGTGCCATTTTCAACAAAAGTGCACTCATACAAATTGGTGGACGTGTCGGCCGCTCAGCGGACCATCCTTCAGGAGATTTAGTATTCTTCCATCATGGCATTACGTTGGAAATGGATGAGGCACGAAGGGAAATCGTAAAGCTGAACGAAATGGAAGTGATTCAATGATGCACTGCTATTTATGCTCAGCACCATTGCGTCAACAACTTACTTGGAAGCTGCTGTTTACTTCAATGCCCGAGCCTGTTGTCTGTGAGAAGTGCTTGAGGAAATTTGAGCGGGTACAAGACAGCGAGCAAAAATATGAAGATGTCTTTGCGCTATATCACTATAATGAAGCGATGCATGATTATCTTCACCAATTCAAATTTGGGCAGGATGTTGTTTTGGCAGAAGTTTTTCGGTCAGACATTGCTACTTATTTGAAAAATAGTTCTACCTCCATTGTTCCAATTCCTATGCATCCTTTAAAGAAAAAAGAACGGACATTTGCTCAGGTGGACGAACTATTGAGGGCTGCCAGCATCCCTTACACACATTGCCTAGAGAAAAAGACTACGCAAAACCAGGCGACTAAATCAAAAATGGAGAGGGAGCAATCAGAGCAATTTTTCAGTTTAACGGAAGATTGTCAAATAGAACATATCGATTATTTGTTGGTCGATGATATTGTGACAACAGGAACAACCCTGAAACATGCTGTTGCGTTACTAAGGGAAGCAGGGGCGAGGACAGTAACGTCATTTGCACTGATTCAAGGATAATTTTACTTGTAGTAATATAAACTCTTATTGACTTTTCACTTAATTTTCTATAGGCATATGCTTTTTGTTTTGCTATGATGTCCATAGAATGCCAAAAGTCTTAGTGGCTATAAGTTGGAGGAATGACAATGGGAGAATTGCGAAATTGTCCGAAGTGCGGCGGCTTCTTTAACTATACCGGTGTAAGGGAAGTTTGCCCGAAGTGCACTCAGGATGAAGAAAATATGTATGAAGTTGTCTACCGTTTTTTGCGTAAACGAGAAAACCGCGCGGCGACAGTTGAACGGATTGTTGAAGTCACAGGCGTGGAAGAAGAGCTTTTATATAAATGGGTTAGAAAAAATAGGCTTCAACCGGCCTTATTCCCAAATTTAGGATACCCGTGCGATCAATGCGGGCGCATAACAACTTCAGGAAAGCTTTGTAACGAATGTGCAGATGGTTTGAAAAAAGACCTAAATAAATTTAATGCGGCACGTGAATTCAGGCAAGCAAGAGAGAATCAAGATAAGGCAACTTATTTATCTGACAGAAATAATAAATAAAGCATAAACCTTCATTCCTTTTGGCGAATGAAGGTTTTTAATTAGAAAAAAGTACTATACTAAATAACAAACAATAGGAACTCTTTCGTTTTATCGCGTATTGGCTTAACATTCACCAAATTGTACCGAAATAAAAAGTATACGATTATAAAAAAGAGGAGGTCATTACGTTGAAAATTCAAAATTATGGTGTGAACAAAGTAAATCCATATCAAAACCAATCATTAAAAACAGAGAAACTAAAGAAGAGTACGGTCAATATGACGGACCAAATTGAAATCTCATCTGCAGCGAAAGACCTTCAAGGAATCAAAAGCTACAGCACCGACCGTGCAGAACGTATTGATCAAATTAAAGAACAAGTGGAATCAGGCAATTACAAAGTCGACGCAAATAAATTAGCATCAGACTTATTGCGTTATTACCGCAAATAAAGGAGAGAGAACATGTCCATAGAGCCGCTGTTAACCAGCATGGATAAACTTGAAAAAATGCATAAAAGCCTGCTCAAACTAGCTTATCGCAAAACAGATCTAATCAAAGTCGGCGATATGGAAGCTCTCGACCAAATTTTGAAAGACGAGCAAGCACATGTACTAGCCATATCGCAGCTTGAACAACAGCGCCAGAAGGCAGTAACGGATTACTTCAAAGCAAAGGGATTTGCTTCCTCTGGCAGTAATACTGTTGTACAAGTTATGGAAGCAGCTAGCAGACAAGATGAAAAAGATGCATTGAAAGAGGCTAGCGATCGCTTAGTTAGTCTCATAGATTCACTGAAGCAGCAAAATGATTTAAATCAAAAAATGATTTACCAATCATTACAATATGTCAATATGACGCTCGACTTGATGCGCCCAGGGCAAAATCAAGTGAATTATTCGAAAAACGAAGCCAGAGGCAGCCATTTGCCGAAAACTAATTTTGATTCGCAAGCATAAATGCACGAATTGCTATAGGAGGAAAAAGAATGGGCTCCACTTTTATGGGTTTAGAAACAAGCAGACGCGGCCTTACAACCCAACAACAAGCACTTTACACAGTTGGCCATAATATCTCTAATGCCAATACGATCGGCTATTCACGTCAACGCGTCAACATGCAGCCGACACAAGGGTTCCCAGGTACAGGAACGAATTCGCCACAAATGCCTGGGTTTTTAGGTACGGGCGTTGAAGCAGGCTCAATAGAAAGAATCCGCGATAAATTTGTCGATAACCAATATAGACAAGAGACTAATAAACTTGGTTATTGGCAATCCACATCGCAAGTCATTACACAAATGGAAGATATCTTAAACGAACCATCCAATTATGGACTTGCCCAAACAATGAATGAATTATGGAATTCATTGCAGGACTTAAGCGTACATCCGGAAGACGGTGGAGCACGTGCCGTTGTTGTTCAACGTGGCGTGGCGGTAGCAGATTCATTTAACTATATGGCAACATCGCTTAAACAAGTGCAAGATAACACGGGAAAAGAAATTGGTATCTCATTAAAGGATATTAATTCACTTGCCGAACAAATTGCCAATATCAATAGACAAATCAAAGATGTGGAACCAAACGGTTACTTACCAAATGATTTGTATGATGCGAGAGATAATCTTGTTGATGAGCTATCCAGCTATTTTCCGATTGATTTGGAATATCAAAAATCAGGCGGCAACGCATTAGCTATTTCGGAAGGTTCTCTTACTGTTTCTATTAAACTTGCTGATGGTACGAAGTTGAAATTGGTAGATGGGGCAGATCATGCTGAATTGCGTACAAAAGGTTCAACAGACGGCGTAACACCGACAGAACCTGTTACAGGCTTTTACCTTGTGAAAAAAGAACTGGATGCCGATAAAAAGGCAATTGATAAACCAGTTAACAACGATTGGTCAGCAGAAGGGGAAGAGGTTCATTTAGCAAACAAGTTTACGGAAACAGGCAAGTTAAAATCATTAGTTAATTCCTACGGCTATCGTGTAGACGGTACATCAACTGGAACCGTTACGGGAAAATTGCCAGAAATGCTAGCTAACTTAGATAAAATGGCTAAGGCTTTTGCAGAAGAGTTTAATAAGATTCACAAAACTGGTACAGATTTGAATGGTGTTCAAGGACAGGATTTCTTTGTAGTAAAAGACGCATCAAGTGGCATGTCTGCTAGTAATATTGTCGTGAATGAGACGATTGTTAAAGATCCAAAGCTAATTGCTGCATCTGATTCTACAGATGCGGAACCTGGTAATGGAAAACTTGCTCAAAAACTAGCAAATATGAAATTTTCAGCACTGACAGATTTAGGTGGCGTTAGCACGCAATCCTACTTTGAGGGACTAATAGGTCAGCTAGGAGTCGACGGCCAACAAGCAAACCGCTTGCAATATAATTCAGAAACATTGCTGCAATCTGTCACAGAACGCAGAGCATCCGTAAGTTCTGTATCCTTGGATGAAGAAATGACAAATATGATTACATTCCAAAAAGCATACAGCGCATCAGCTCGTATGATTACGGCAATCGATGAAATATTAGATAAGATCATTAACGGTATGGGCCGAGTTGGTCTGTAAGTAGGAGGTAAAGTGAGATGCGTGTAACACAATCGATGCTCTCAAACAATATGCTACGCAATCTATCAAGTAGCTACGGCAAAATGGGGGATCTACAACGCCAAGTGGAAACAGGGAAAAAAGTAAACCGCCCTTCAGATGATCCTGTTGTTGTTATGAAAGGGATTAACTACCGTACAGCACTTGGCAAAATAGAGCAGTATGAGCGTAATATTGGTGAAGTCAATAATTGGCTGGATACATCTGATAATACATTGGATAAAGTAAATGCTGCATTGCAGCGCACGAATGATTTACTAGTTCAAGCGGCAAATGGAACTACCACAGAAGAGGACCGTGATAAAATAAAGGCCGAACTAAAACAATTACGACAACATGTGCAAGATATGTCCAATACAAAAATCGGAGAGAAATATATTTTTAGTGGTACTAAAACAAATGTACCTCCTTTTGATAAAACTACAGGGACTTATTCAACCGATCCTGCTTTTGAAAAGACAATAAATATAGAGATTTTTGACGGAATTTCTTTGCAATCAAATATTACACCACTCAACACATTCCAAAGTATTGATGATATGTTTGCAAGGTTAGATAGTGCTACAACAACTGAGGATTTTAGTAACTCCTTAACCGAGCTTAATAAAAATAGTAATGAATTATTGACGATTCGGTCAGATATTGGGGCTCGTCAAAATCGTGTAGAATTGATGGAAGATCGCCTGGCATCACAAGAAATCTCTGCAACTAAGCAAATGTCAGATAATGAAGATGTAGATTACGAAAAGGCGATTACTAATATGATCACACAAGAATCTATCCACCGAGCTGCATTATCAGTAGGAGCTCGTATTATTCAACCGTCATTGACAGATTTTTTACGATAAGATGAAGAAGCGTTTGGAATTTTTCCAAACGCTTCTTTTGAGAGGTGATATTTTATGGACATGCCAAAATTGCACCTTGAATCAACGCAAGGCAAACTTGGTTTAAACATTCAGCAGCCAATTCAAGAAATTCAACAGCCTCAGGCTGAGCTGGAGTTAGAGCAACCAGCCGCGATCCTTGAAATTAGTACGATAAAGCCGGAGCTTTCCATCGATACAATAGAAGCACGTGCAGATTTAGATTTGATGAGTAGCATACGGCGTACGGCCGAAGTTGCTAGTTATAGCAGAGGGCAGCTCTTAGAGGGGATTTCAAGAAGGGCGGGTGAAGGTGACGACTTGATGCATATTGAGAATGGGGGTAATCCAATTGTTATGCATGCCAAACAGTCTGGCAGACAGCCTTATTCTAGCTTAGGTATTAAGTTTATCCCTTCACCAGGCAGCGTTAAAATTTCATTCCAACCGGGAAAGGTAAATATAGAAGCCCAACCGCAAAAAGTAATTAACAACACGAAAATCAATAAGCCAATCCATGAATACACACCGGGTAAAGTGACAACAGAAATGCTTCAATACCCTTCATTAAAAATAGATTGGCAAGTGTAAGGGGAGATTAAACATGAATATTTTAACAGCCTATTTAGGGGAAGTAGAGATTGAATCATCTCAAATTCTTCATTTCGAACATGGCATACCAGGTTTTGAGGATGAAAAAGGGTTTGTGCTACTCCCGATTGAAGATAATACGGCATTCCATGTCCTGCAATCGATTAAAACAGCAGAACTTGCCTTTATTGTGACTAATCCATTTGACATTACAACTAACTACAGCTTTGAAATCGACGAAATCATCACGCACTCCCTGCAAATAAATGATCCTAGGGAAGTTGCAGTGCTATCAATTGTTTCATTAAAAGAATCAATTGAGCAATCTACGATTAATTTAAAAGCCCCAATTGTTTGGAATACAACGAATAACAAGGCAAAACAAGTTATATTAAATAACGAAGATTATGCAATACGACACCTTATCTCAACAGAAAGCGTAGAGGGGTGAAGAGATGCTAGTACTATCACGTAAAGTCGGCGAAACTATTTGGGTAGGGGACGACGTGGAAATTGTCATCACTGAAATTAAAGGGGACCAAATTAAACTTGGTATCAAAGCTCCTAAAAACATTGGAATAGTACGGGGAGAACTCCGAACAGAAGTGTCACAATCTAATACGGAAGCGGTGCTCCAAAATTTAGACATATTTAAAAAGAAAAAGTAAAAAATTTAACTAAAACTATTAAACAATTACGTAATGCTCCGATAGTAAGTATGTAACAGGGAAAAGAGACCGGCCGGCTTAATTCCCTGTCAAAACACTGAGATCCACAAGGATGTGGATTGTATATTCCAAGGAGGAAATTATAATGATTATCAATCACAATATTGCAGCTCTTAACACACACCGCCAATTGAATAGTGCAACAAACGCACAATCAAAATCAATGGAAAAATTGTCTTCTGGCCTTCGTATTAACCGTGCAGGCGATGATGCTGCTGGTCTATCAATTTCAGAAAAAATGCGTGGACAAATTCGTGGATTAGATCAAGCATCTCGTAACTCTCAAGACGCTATTTCTTTAATCCAAACTGCTGAAGGTGCTTTGGGTGAAACTCATTCTATCTTACAACGTCAACGTGAACTAATCGTTCAAGCTGGTAATGGTGGAACATTAGCTGACGAAGACCTTACAGCAATCAAGGATGAAATTGGAGAATTAAATAAAGAGTTAACAGGTATCTCTACTCGTACAGAATTTAATGGTAAAAAATTATTAGATGGTACCTTTGAAGAGGATTTCCAAATTGGTGCTAATGCAACGCAAACACTTCAATTAACTATTGATGCTGGAACAGGTAAAGGATTCAGTGCAGCTGATTTAGGAGTAAGTGCTTTAGCTCCTGATGGAACAACTGGTCAATTTGATACTGATATTGCGTTAGTTGATACTGCAATTAAAACAGTTTCTGCTGCTCGTTCTAAACTTGGTGCAAACCAAAACCGTTTAGAGCACACTATCAATAACTTGAACAATGCTTCTGAAAACCTAACTGCTGCAGAATCACGTGTTCGTGATGTGGATATGGCGAAAGAAATGATGGAGCAAACTAAAAACTCTATTCTTTCTCAAGCAGCTCAAGCTATGTTGGCACAAGCTAACCAACAGCCACAAGGTGTACTTCAATTACTTCGTTAATCTTAGCATAGTCGCTTAGATTAATTTAAAAGGACTCTAGGGATTATCCTAGGGTCTTTATTTATTTACTTTTGAATTTTTAAAAGGTGCTAAAATCTTATTGTTTAAATGTTTAATACATAAAAAGGTAATTTTACCTACATTATATTGTACTTATTATAAAATATTAATTACTTTTTTGAGTAAGTCTAATTATGATTAATTAAGAATTTAAATATATACCAAAATACTTATCAACTGATTGTAAAATAGATATCTTTGCATACATAACATTAAATCATCTATCTATTTCCTGCATATTTAACAACTTAATATGATTGATTTTAGAATATTATGCTTTGCTGGTATAACTGCTAAACTATAATACTCATTGACGGCTATATTTCTCTTTTTTAAAATGGAATTATAAATTTTTTACAATTGGGGAAATGTAATGATTGCTTCCCAATTGTTTTAAGAGGTGTTGCAGTAGGTGAAGATTCTCTATGAAGAGGCGAAGTGGAAGAGCATAGCTTCGGCACTGGAAAAAGTGAATGAAGCACACGAATATGACAATAAGTATGAGTATGCAGATGACCTTTTTAAGGACTCGAAGAGCGAAATAGCAGACAAAGATATTGATAGAGCCATTTCTTTTAGCCCCCAGACATACCAACCAGAAGCAAAACCCATACGCGAGAAGTACAAAAAATTATATGATTATGCCAAGGAAATTGGTAAAATTATAGATAAAAAAGTAGACGAACCGTTCTATAAAAGCATCGATGAATATATGCAAAAGATGGCTGATATGAATGTTTCTGCGTACACAACAGCGAATACGATTAATGTTCAAACAGGACCCTTTTTTTATAGACATGATAAAAAGGAAATCAAGCTAACGGATTTATATGAAGCCGACACGGAGTATTCTGATAATCTGAAAGCTGAATATGAGGCATGGAAGCTGCAAAATCCAGAGGTGAAAGTTTCTCAAGAGGATTACGAAACAGCCGCTTTAAATAGCGGGGCCTTTGAATATGAAGGAATCCGTGCGGGTCAAGAGAAAAAGGAATTTTGGTTTAATTTAATTGCGACAGGAGTAGTGGTGGGCTTAACGATTGTCTGCCCACCAGCTGGGCTCGTGGCAGGCGCTGCCTACACGGCCATTGATGTCGGTGGTGCCATCACGGGGGAAGACCTCATATCCGGCAGAAAACTCTCTGATAACGAACGACTAGTAAGAGGGGCATTTGCGATTGTGCCGGGTGCCGGCGCAGCTGCGGGAAAAGCCTTATTAAAAAATATGCCAGCTCTTGCGAATGTAATGAAATCAGCCTATAAAACTGTTGAGCATGCAGGGGGATCTGCCTTAAAGTCGACACTGGAACATGCGAGGAATCTAGGAAAAGCCCATGGCGATCAGCTGAAATTTACCCTGAAGCATCCCGTTCTCGCTGCAGTCACATCAAAGACAGGTCAACAAACAGTCCGTGAATCCGCCAAATTTATTGACAATGCCCTCCGTCCAATCGAAGTCCGTGCGGTTCAAACAAACGCTGGAAATCTGGTCACTGGTATAGAGCGAGGACTTCCATCAGGTAAACTCCCTGCGAAGGCGGATGAGTATCTAGCTATCAAACAGGCGGAGAAGGATGGGGTTTTGGCTGGTAAGGGTACAGGTAAAGAGTATAAAAACTATAAAGCTGTGGAATATACTGGGACAACAAAGGTTAATGGAGAAGAAAGAGATATTAGCAGACGGGTTTTTCAAAGGATTGATATCGATTATAAGAGAATCGATCCTGATTCTGGCATGACAAATTTTCAATTAATGAAAAAAGGAAGAGCACCGATTTGGAAAGATGGAACGGTTATAGAACTTCATCATTTAATCCAAAGAGAGCCAGGATCAATGGTAGAAATTCCTGCAAGTATGCATGATGAATATAATAAAATTTTGCATGGGTTGGTGGAGAATGGTGGGAGCTTTAGAAATGTCCCTGTATTAAAAAAGCAATATGACAACTTTAGAAGTAAATATTGGAGATGGAGAGCTAAACAAATAGATAAAAGTGAATTGTAAAAGGAGGAATCTTGATTGGATAAAGAGGAATTAATACACTTTATTAATGAACATAAGGAATCAGATGACTTTACAGGTGGAGTAGATGAAAGTCAAATTAATTCTATCCAAAATGAGCTAGGGGTGGAATTACCAGAAAGTTATAAGTGGTTTTTAACTACCTATGGTTCTGGTGGGTTATATGGAGTTAATATTTTAGGAGTGGCTAAGTTAAATAGAGCTACTGTTGTTGTTAATACAAAGAGATATAGAGATTTAGGAATGGACAAGGATTTAGTAGTTATTGAAGATGCTGGAGAATATGCTTATTGTCTATATATCAGTGAAATGGAGAATAAAGAGTGCCCGGTAATAGCGTGGAATAGACCAGGGGGGCTTGATGATTACAATACAGCAAAGGATTTTTATGAGTTTTTATCACAAAGGTTGTTGGATGCAAAAGAAGCATGGGAAGAAGATTTTTAAGATAGATAAATAAAAAGAAATTATAAATTAGATGGCTGAAAATCAAAAACTCTTGATGGTTGTACCATCAAGAGTTTGTATAATGATATCTTGTTTATAAAAAATTTCCATATAATTATGCGAGATGCCGTTTTAATCTAATGGAGTATTTTATATAGCTAACTATAAAGCACTTGATTGTCTATTAGGTAACAGGTGTTTTTCGTTTTTTAATGAGACATTCATGCTTTAGATAACATGAATGTTGCTTAACTGAAATTCATACCTCATGAAAGTAGTACATCATGGAGTTTATTTTATATTTGGATTTTGTGAGAAGAACGATAAATAGACGAGATGACATTTTATATGACGGGGATTTACTAGAGACGGTCGTATAATACTCGCTATTCGTTAAAAAGCGTTACACAAATTAAAATTTATGTAACGGGAGGGTGAGAAATCGAACGTTGTAGGATATATACGGGTTTCGACTCAAGGGCAAGCTAAAAATGGATACAGTTTGAAATATCAAGAAGATGAAATTAAAGCATATTGAGAAGAACAAGGCTGGAACTTGATACAAATTTTTAGAGATGAAGGAATTAGTGGCGCAAAACTAAATGAAGAAGCATTAGAAATAGACAGGGTGGGCCTATAGGCAGGCGCTGCCTATACAGCCATTGATGTCGGAGGAGCCATCACGGGAGAAGACCTCATATCCGGCAGAAAACTCTCTGATAACGAACGACTAGTAAGAGGGGCATTTGCGATTGTGCCGGGTGCCGGCGCAGCTGCGGGAAAAGCCTTATTAAAAAATATGCCAGCTCTTGCGAATGTAATGAAATCAGCCTATAAAACTGTTGAGCATGCAGGGGGATCTGCCTTAAAATCAACATTAGAAAATGTGAGGAATCTAGGGGAAGCCCATGGCGATCAACTGAAATTTACCCTGAAACATCCCGTTCTCGCTGTAGTCACATCAAAGACAGGCCAACAAACACTTCGTGAATCCGCCAAATTTGTTGACAATGCTCTCCGTCCAATCGAAGTCCGTGCGGTTCAAACAAACGCTGGGAATCTAGTCACTGGTGTAGAGCGAGGACTTCCATCAGGCCGAAGGCGGATGAGTATTTAGCGATCAAACAGGCGGAGAAGGATGGGGTATTGGCTGGTAAGGGTACGGGTGAACTTAATAAGGATTTAGCAAAAGCTTATCTGAGGGATATAGAGGCTAAAACTGGACGAAAGGTTAATAAAGAGCAGATTCATCTTATAAAAGAAGCCTTGAGATCCAAAAACTATGAAAAATTGACACCAAAAGAGACAGCTAAGCATAGAAGCAAATTTACTTCGAGCTTGAAAGATAAATTGATTGCAGAATGGGAAGAAAAAACCAAACAAAAATGGCCAAGATATACAGAAGAAGTGCTTGATAAGAATGGAGAGGTTGCTCGGAGTATCGGTCAACCGTATGATGCCCATCATATCATAGAGAACAACTTTGGTGGCCCTCATGAGTGGTGGAATATTCATCCAGCAAAATATCCTAACGAACACCAAGCTGGGATACATGGAAAGGGAGCTCCATCAGGTAAACTATTTCCAAGGAGGTAAAATAGCATATGGCTGATTTTGAATTTATTAATGAGCTAGAAAATAAAACTTATAAGGTACCTGAAGATGATATTTTAAAAGCTGAACAAAGAATGGATATCAGTTTTCCAAATGATTTAAAACAGTTATATTTAGAAGTTGGTTATGGTTTTATTAAAGGTCAAAGTGCTAATGCAATAAATAGAATATTAGGACCAGGGGCTGTAGCAGATATTAGATTAAGAGAAGGTATTTTTGAATTTGACCCAGATTTAGATGAACTTTTTGATGATGAAGATAAACTTATTTTCTTTGAAGTAAACGAGGGTGTTTATATTTCAATAGATTTACAATTAGTTAATAATCCAATATATTATTTTGATATTCAAATAGCTGAATCGTTAGAGGATTTTTTTAAAAAGTTTCTCAATAATAATGAATATTATATAGATTTAATTGAGGATTAGGCTTAATTGGAAGAAGAAGTAAAAAATAATTGACCTTGATTGGCTATGAACTGTCTTTCAAGGTTTTTTACTTTATTTGAATCAACTACTTGTACCTTCAAGGAGTATCTGGGATTAATAATAAAAAATATCAGTATAGGCTTTTTGAGAAAGCACCTGATTGCCTTTTGAGCAACAGGTGTTCTACTTATGTGTATTCTCTTGTGAAATAAAACCTCGAGCACTTTCATGGTCCACATATATGATTAGTCACAAAAAAGCTGCAGAATAAAATTTCGCAGCTTTTTAGTATTCCTTATTGTCTCAGAGCAGAGCGCAAATCTTCCACAAGGTCTTCGGCATCTTCCAGTCCAACCGAAATCCGTACAAGTCCATCCTCAATGCCCAGTTCTAATCTCCGTTCTCGTGGAATTGAAGCATGAGTCATGAGAGGGGGAACAGAGATCAAGCTTTCGACAGCACCAAGGCTTTCTGCCAATGTGAAGTAGCGAACATTTTTCACAACTTCTCGCGCTTTTTCTTCGTTTTCCACGGTAAAGGAGACCATGCCTCCAAATCCGCCAGCTTGGGATTGGTGGACTTCATGTCCCGGATGATCTGCAAGACCCGGATAGAAGATTTTGCTGACCGCTTCCTCTTCTTGAAGCATCTCTATAATCGCTTTTGTGTTCGATTCGATTTCTTCCATGCGGATACCGAGCGTTTTGATGCCTCTCATTAAAATCCAACTGTCTTGTGGTCCTAGTATCCCGCCGGTAGAGTTTTGGATAAAATGGAGGTCTTCTCCAAGCTCTTCTGTTGCCGTTACGGCGAGACCAGCTACGACATCACTATGACCACCAAGATACTTCGTCGCACTGTGCAGGACAATATCCGCGCCTAGTGCAATCGGGTTCTGCCAGTAAGGCGTGCTAAATGTGTTGTCAACGATGAACAGTAAATGATGCTCTTTCGCAATTGCGCTGACCGCCTTAATATCCGTCACTTTCAATAGAGGATTCGTAGGCGTCTCTACAAAGATGGCCTTTGTCTCAGGACGAATCTCCGACTTAACTGCATCTAGATCTGTTGTATCTACAAACGAAACCTCAATGCCAAAACGGTTGAATACCTTTGTCATGACACGGAAGGAACCACCGTACACGTCATCGGTTAAGATCAGATGGTCGCCAGATGAGAACAAATGGACTACTGCTGTAATGGCAGCCATACCAGATCCGAATGCAAATCCCCGAGCACCGCCTTCAATATCAGCAATCAGCTTTTCCAACGCTTCTCTCGTCGGGTTGCCTGTTCTTGCGTATTCGTATGTGAAATTGCCGACGCCGTCCTGCTTGAATGTACTCGACTGGTAGATCGGTATTGAAACTGCACCAGTATATGGGTCACTGCTGATTCCACCATGTATTAATTGTGTTTTCTTTTTCATCTTTATTTCACCTCGTCATATATTCTGTTACTTATATATCGTTCGCTGCTATCAGGAAAAATGGTGACAATATGGCTTCCTGGAGCCGCTTGTTCCGCTTCCTTCAACGCTGCAGCCAGGGCAGCACCGGAAGAGCTCCCGACCAATAGGCCTTCTAATCTTGCCGCTTCCCTCAGATAATGGAATGCATCCTTATCAGAAATCGTATGAATTCCATCAAATAATGCAGTATCAATAAATGGGGGAAGGAATTCCATGCCAATTCCTTCTGTCTCATGGCTTCCTGGCTTTCCGCCGTTCAATATGGATCCTTCAGGTTCTACCACGACACAGCGGACTCCGGGAACGTGATCCTTCAAATAGCGGGCAGTTCCGGTAAATGTCCCGCCTGATCCAGCTCCCGCTACAAATATATCAATCTGTCCTTCCATTGCTTCCACAAGTTCAGGACCGAGTGTTTCATAATAAGTGGCAGGGTTCCATTCATTCCGAAATTGTCCTGGATAATAGGAATTAGGAATTGTTTGAAGAAGCTCTTCTGCTATCTTTATGGCGCCTTCAATCCCGAGCTCTGTCGGCGTATTCACCACTTTTGCTCCAAGCGCCTTCATTAAAATTTGCTTTTCTTGGCTAAATTTCTCTGGGGTGACGAACACAGCTTTCACCCCGTAATGGATGGCTGCAAGCGCCAAGCCGATGCCAGTATTACCAGCAGTTGGTTCAATCACCGTGCCGCCTTTCTGCAGTTCTCCTGAACGAAAAGCCTGCTCAAGCAAATATTGACCCAGCCGGTCTTTTACACTGCCACCAGGATTGAAAAATTCCAATTTGGCAAACAGTCTGACTCCTTCAGGCAAAGGAAAGGCAGTCAATTCAAGCAAAGGAGTATGGCCAATCAATTGTTGAATATTTTTTGCGTACTTCATGCTGCTCCCTCATTTTTAGGCAAATACTTCTGTCCATTCGTCTCTTTTTGCCAGCATTTTTCTTGCTGCTTCTTTTGCACCTTCCAAGCTGTGGCTCGCTGCCCAGCCGCATTGTACCTCGTTGCAGGCTGGTACTTCGGTCGCTACCAGAACATCATTCAGTGTTTTTTCAAGAATTTCGAGTACTTCGTTGTAATCATCATGGTTGATTAACGCCATGTAATAGCCTGTTTGGCATCCCATTGGTCCAATGTCGACAATTTTATCGGAATGGTTGCGGCTGAATTCTGCCATCATATGCTCAAGCGAGTGCAAAGCGGGCATTTCTAAATGCTCCTTGTTCGGCTGGCAAAAGCGAATATCATATTTGCGGATGACATCTCCGTTGATCCCTTCTTTGACACCTGCAAGTCGGACATAGGGTGCTGCTACTTTTGTATGGTCGAGATTAAAACTTTCTACATTCATCTTTTGTTGTGCTGCCATAGTTATCTCTCCTTTTTTATTGAATCTATGAGCCAGACAAACTCATTTTGCTGTTCAAATTTTACTAAAAAACCATTCTTCTCAAATAATTTGGTCAGAACCGGAATGGTCGTGTAGTACTCACTCTTTAAATCTTCGGCAAGCCGGAAGAAACCCTTTTCCTCGGACTCTTTGATTTTTGCTTTATAGGCATTATCGTCCAAGAAAACAGTGTCAGCAAAAACAATTCTCCCATTCTCATTGAGCACTTCATGAAAACGGCCAATCGCTCTATCTTTCTCTTCATCTGTCAAATGATGAAATGCATAGGTGCTGACAATTGCATCGGCTTTTACGAGAGGATTGGGAAACTGAAGAAAATCACCGTCAATCAGCGTGAGATCAGGGAGCTTCTCCTTTGCTTTTTCTCTCATCCCTTGGGATGGTTCAACAGCATAGACCTCACTTCCTTTGCTGACAAGCTTGCTCGTCAGGTTGCCGGTTCCTACACCAAATTCAATAACAAAACCGGATGCTCGGTCTGCCACTTCCTCTAAAATCTCATCATACCTTGTAAACACTTCTGTATATTCAAGATCATGGCCCGAAATCGTTCCATCATATGTCTGGGCCCATTGATCAAACAAGTCGTTGAATTCTCTTCCCATACTCATCCCCTCTTTTCAGATTAATTTACTAGGAATTAAAATTAGACTACCAGATGTTTTCAGAAAAATCAAGAATGTCAAAAACCTGATTTTTCATGCCATCAAAAATAGTGAGATATCATTACAACAAAAGTGATTATCTCTGATCAATCATTTTGTAAACCAGGTAGCTTTATAATGACTATACCGATTGATTTAATATATGTTGAGATCAAGGATTTTGACTGTTCTTTTTAAATCCCTAAAGTCATTGAGTGATTGAATAATATAAGTTTTCTCATACTTAGAGAGACACACAGTATTAGCCCAATTAAACCTTGTATATACACAGCTCTGTTTCAGCTAGAATTCTTCTCCGATACTGAAGAGTCCCTTTTTCTATAAACAGGCATTATTGAATTAGGCTATAAGAAGAGTGCACAGGGTATTTAAGTATAGATGAATAGGAATATGTATATCTATTAATGATAGGTAATTTTGCACGGAAAAATCTAACTAATCTATTATTTTCTTCGTTTTCAATAATTTAATGAGATTCTTTTAATAAATAAAATCCTTTAGAAAAATTTCTTCTGACCTAGAATGCTCATTGACGCCAATACTATCCTTTTTTAAAATGAAATTATAAATTTTTTACAATTGAGGAATTAATCTTAATTTGTTTTATAAGGTGGTGTAGCATGAAGATTCTCTATGAAGAGGCAAAGTGGAAGAGTATAGCTTCTGCACTGGAAAAAGTGAATGAAGCGTACAAGTATGACAATAAGTATGAGCATGCAGATGACCTATTTAAGGACTCGAAGAGAGAAATAGCAGACAAAGATATCGATAGAGCCATTTCTTTTAGCCCCCAGACATACCAATCAGAAGCGAAATCCATACGCGAGAAGTACAAAAAATTATATAATTATGCCAAGGGAATTGGTAAAATTATAGATGAAAAAGTAGATGAACCTTTCTATAAAAGCATCGATGAATATATGCAAATGATGGCGGATATGAATGTTTCTGCGTACACAACAGCGAATACGATTAATGTTCAAACAGGGCCCTTTTTTAATAGACACGATAAAAAGGAAATCAAGTTAACGGATTTATATGAAGCGGACACGGAGTATTCTGAAAACCTAAAAGCTGAATATGAGGCGTGGAAGCTCCAAAATCCAGATGTCAAAGCGTCTCAAGAGGATTACGAAACAGCCGCTTTAAATAGTGGTGCCTTTGAATATGAAGGGATTCGTGCGGGACAGGAGAAGAAGGAATTTTGGTTTAATTTAATTGCGACAGGAGTTGTGGTGGGCTTAACGATTGTCTGTCCACCCGCTGGGCTCGTGGCAGGTGCTGCCTATACAGCCATTGATGTCGGAGGAGCCATCACAGGAGAAGATCTCATTTCCGGCAGAAAACTATCGGATAACGAACGCCTAGTAAGAGGCGCATTTGCGATTGTACCTGGTGCCGGCGCAGCTGCGGGAAAAGCCTTATTAAAAAATATGCCAGCTCTTGCGAATGTAATGAAATCAGCCTATAAAACTGTTGAGAATGCAGGGGGATCTGCCTTAAAGTCGACACTGGAACATGCGAGGAATCTAGGAAAAGCCCATGGCGATCAGCTGAAATTCACCCTAAAGCATCCCGTTCTCGCTGCAGTCACATCAAAGACAGGTCAACAAACAGTCCGCCAATCCGCCAAATTTATCGACAATGCCCTCCGTCCAATCGAAGTCCGTGCGGTTCAAACAAACGCTGGAAATCTAGTCACTGGTGTAGAACGAGGACTTCCATCAGGCAAACTCCCTGCGAAAGCGGATGAGTATCTAGCTATCAAACAGGCCGAGAAGGATGGGGTAATGGCTGGTAAGGGTACAAGTAAATCATATGGTAATTACTCAACGGCTATTGATGATAAAGTAGAAGTAATTGAAAAGGTAGATTTGGCAGAATGGATAAGTGAGTCATTTACTGATTGTAATTATAGGACAGTAATCACGAAAGAAAAAATCATCTTTTATAGAACATATGGAGGTGGGGCAAGAGCAACAGGTTCATTTGTGACTACTAGCCCTGCTGGAAATAGAATAAATGCAAAAACAAGTACAGCATTAGTTCCTGATTGGAAAAACACCCGAGAATTTGAAGCAGTAATAGAAGTACCGAAAGGACAAGTTTTGAATATAGGTAAAGTTGAGAAGCAATATACAAAAAGTGGTGCATTATTAGAAGGAAATGGAGACCAAATATTGTTACCGCAAGATTGGCCATCTGAATGGATAAAAGAAACTAGAAAAGTACCAAGCAGATAGGGGAAGATATAATGTACAAGAAAAAGCAGATAATTGATCAGATAAAAGTAGTAATAAATAATTTCGAGGAAGGTTATGCAGATGAAATCAAAAGTGGTGGTATATTACAACTAATATATACAAGATATATAAAAGCACTAGCCATATTAGAAAATCACCAGGATATTAAGGAGATTAACATATTGGGCGGTGTACGTGCTTATATGGATAGTTACAATGACTATCAAAATCAGTTATTAGCAGAAATGCATAAAGCTGAAAAAATGATAAAGGAATTATTTATGGAATAATTCTTTTTGAAAAGTGTATGCATATAAAGGTACTTGTACACACTAGCATTTTTTAAGGTATTTAGAGTTATCAAAACTTCTAACAACAATATTTCTCAGACAATTAAAGTTATCGTAAAGTTCCCATAATAGACATATAACGAGCACTTGAATATCAATTAAATATATTTAGTGCTTAATGAAATTAAGAATTTAAGATAAAATTAGATCATATTGAAGCATACTCTCACAGAATTCAACCTAGAAAAATAAAAAAATGACCGAACAAAGTGAAGTTAACTTTCACCTTCGTTCGGTTTTTTTCTAAAACATTTCAATCCCATTCACAGAAGGATCACAATCCCCACAACTAGGCTTAATTTTCCCTAGCTTGAAGTGAACTTTCAATAATAGAATCAAGCAATTGAGAGTAAGGTATACCTGCTGCTTCTGCACTTTTGGGCATTAGACTATTTTTTGTTAATCCTGGCAGCGTATTAACTTCTAACACATAGGGAACACCGTTGTAAATCATCATGTCTACTCGGGCATAAACGCTACATTTCAATGCCTTATAGCAAGAGATGGCTGCATCAGCAACACGATTATGTGTTTCAATAGGGAGCTGAACCACTTCTTCAATGGTAGCTGCATCATCATATTTCGAGGTGTAATCAAAGAATTCACCCTGATGCCGGATTGAAATCGTCGGTAAAAGCTTTCCATTCAATATAGGACAAGTGATTTCCTCACCAGAAATAACCTTTTCAATAATCACTTCTGTATCCCATTTGAATACGTCTGCTATCGCTGATTTAACTGATTCCTTGTCATACACAATTTTTACACCTACACTCGAACCGCCTGAATTAGGTTTCACCACTACAGGGAATCCCAATTGATCTAATTCGTCCAGATTAAGTTCATCATTATTTGAAAGGTGAATCCAATCAGGTGTTTGTACGCCTTCATATCTGATGACCTTTTTCGATATATTCTTATCCATACATAAACTGCTGGACAAGACATTGCTTCCTGTATAGGGAACGCCTAAAGTATCTAGAGTACCTTGAATAGTCCCATCCTCACCATATTTACCATGTAGCGCCAATAATGCAACGTCAAGATTCCGTGCTTTTTCTATTAGGTCTTCTTTTTTCTCAATCCGAATCGTTACGACCTCATATTTATCTTTATCTAAATGTACCATCATTTCTTCACCTGTCATGATTGAAACTTGCTTCTCGGAGGAAATCCCTCCCATAATGACGCCAACTCTCATTTGTTTAACCTCCAAAATTAGTTTTTAAGGTGTTTCCTATAATTTTAATTCCTTCAACAATCTCGTTTTCTTGTAGCCTAGAAAAGCCTAAACGCAGCGTATGTTTTCCATTATTGTCCGTATAAAATACATGGCCTATCGAAAAAACAACGCCTTTTGGGTAACATGCTTCCAGGAGCTTTTGTGTATCTATATTGTTATTTAGTTCTATAAAAAGGTGTAGTCCGCCGTCACCAGTTATCCGTTTACAGGGGATATATTGCTTACAATAATGGACAGCAAGCTCATATTTTTTCTTATAGACTGCTTTTGCTTTTTTTATATATTTTTCAAAATAGCCATCATTTAAATATTGATATAACACTGCTTGATCTAATGTTGATGTATGAATGGTACGAGCTCTTTTCATACTTTCCAAGTAATAAATCAACTCTTTGTCTGCTAAAATCCACCCCACCCGTAAGCCAGGAAAAAGAATCTTAGAGAAGCTACTAATATATATGACGTTATTGCCAAGTCCACCAAAGGCAGCTAACGGTGCTAGATGTGATCCTGAGTAACGTAATTCTTCATTAAATCCATCTTCAATAATTGGCAGTTGATAGGATGAAAACAGATCCATCATTTTCTTCCTTTTTTCTGAGGATGTTACGATACCCGTTGGATTATGGTAAGACGGAATCAAGTAAGCAAAATCATATTCCTTTTCGGATAGGGATTTTTCTAACTTCTTCACATTAACACCATCGTTTTCCATTTCAATTCCATCGATTTCAAAGCCGTGTAATTGAAAAAGCTTAAGGGCAGAATGATGGGTTGGATTTTCGCAAATAAGACGGCCATTCTTTTTATTTAAAGAGGATAAAAGTAAATCAAGGCCTTCTGTAAATCCATTTGTAATTAAAATATCTTTGTTACTAGTATCGATTCCTTTAATCTCCATGTAATGAAGCAGATATTCGATAAGTGGTTTATAGCCCTTTGCATAGCCGTAGTTGAGAACAATATCTCCCTCTAGGGACATCCGATTTAAAAAAGCTCTTTTGAAATTCTCTACATCAAAAAGCTTTTCATCGGGGGCGATGCTAGTAAATGAGATCATTCCTTTTTTCCAGCCCACTCCATGCTTCATGAGGTCCATCTTTTCTGCTAGAAAGGTTTGCCCATTGATCTTTTCCGTCCAATTCAAATGGATGGATTGGGATTTGAATGTTTCAACATGGCTTACAAAGTGTCCTTTTCCTTTCACTGCATAGATAAGCCCTTCTTGCTCCAAATCTGTATAAGCCGTTAGAACGGTATTTCGACTGATGGATAATAATGAGCTGAATTCTCGGGTAGATGGAAGCTTTTGGTGTTCAAGTAAATGTCCGTTGGTAATCATCCTTTTAAGATAATCCTTCAGTTGAATATATATAGGACGGTCTTCCGTTAGCTTAAAATCGTTAAACAATGAATTCATCCCCTTAATAACATTTTTACATTTCTGAATTGATTTCGAAAGGTCCACGTATTATGTATTTTTCCAATCCTGTGGTTGGCCACTAAGTTATTAGAGGCAGTGATAGAGAAGTTTATTATTGATGTTTTATTGAATCCAACACAATGAGTTGTACTCTGGCATTAATTTCTGTGGTACCTTTTTTACAAAGTAGGGAAGCAGGAGTGGGAAAAGAGAAGATCGACGAAAGTTAAGTGATTTAAATGAGAAGTTAAATAACCAGTGTATTCTTTATTATAAATTATACAAAACTATAGGAAACTAAAAAACTGCTTCCAACGAATTAACGGTGGAAGCAGTTTTTTAAAGTTATTTTTCGATATCTACAGCTTTAAGGTCAATTTCACCTAGCTTGTTTGGTGCCATGTTTTTCACATAATCTTTTTCTACATAGTTGTTTACATAGAAGTAGATTGGTGCGATTGGCATTTGTTCAGCTAGCACTGTGTTAGCTTCTTTTAATAAATCAAGACGTTTGTTTTCGTCCGTTTCTTTTGTTGCAGAAACTAGTAAAGATTTGTACTTTGGATCTTCCCAAGCAGTATCATTGTTACCATTTTTAGCAGTATCATAACGTTCTAGGAATGTGTAAGCATCGTTAAAGTCAGCGATCCAGCCCATACGCGCTACATCATAATCTAGGGCAGTTACTTTATCAAGGAATACTTGCCATTCTGAGTTATCCATTTTCACTTCGATACCTAGGTTTTTGTGCCAGCCTTCTTGAATATATTGTGCGATAGCAGCGTGTGCTTCACTTGTGTTGATAGAAATGCCGATTTTGATATCGCTAGCTTTTTTGATACCTAATTCTTTCATACCTTCTTCAAGTGCTTTTTTCGCTGCTTCGATATCGTTGTCTTTGAATTTGTTGTTTTCATCTTCAAATCCTTCGATTGCAACTGGTACATTGCTCAATGCTGGTTTTTGTCCGCCTTTTAATACATTATCAGCTAAGCCTTGACGGTCGATTGCGTAAGATAATGCTTTACGGATGTTTGCATTTTTAGTGAATTTACCTTTTGTATTGAATTTGTACTCATAGATAGCAGCATATGGCATAGATTTTAAAGTTTTGTCTTTTTTATAACCATCCATTGCATCAAGTGGAACAGTTTGGTATGGAGAGCCTAAGTAATCTAGATCTCCGCTTTTGAACATACGGTTAGCAGTTGTTTCAGATTCAACCATTTTAACGTTAACAGTAGATAAAGCTACGTTGTCTTTATCCCAGTAATCAGCATACTTTTTAAGAGTGATTGAGTCATTGTGTTTCCAGTCGCTCAACGTGAAAGGACCGTTTGTTACATAAGTATCGCCAGCTTCAGCGAACCATTTTTTATTGTCTTTAACTACTTTTTCGTTAACAGGCATATAAGTATAGAATGCTGTTAATTCTAAGAAGTAAGGAGTTGGGTTTTCAAGTGTTACTTCTAATGTTTTCTCATCAACTACTTTGATGCCTAAATCATCAGCAGAACCTTTCCCACCGTTAAATGCTTCTGCGCCTTTAATAGGGTAAAGGATTGAAGCATATTCAGAAGCGTTCTTTGGATCTAAAGCCCATTTCCAAGCATAAGCGAAGTCGCCAGCTACAACTGGATCGCCATTTGACCATTTTGCTTCACGCAACTTGAATGTGTACGTTAATTTATCATCGCTTACTTTTACATCCTCCGCCATTGCGTTTTGAACATTACCGTCTTTATCTACACGAGTAAGACCCTCAAACGCTGCACGAATGATAGCACCAGAAGTACTGTCCGTTGCCAACTGTGGATTCAAGCTTGGTGGTTCAGAAGTAATTGAAAGATTTAACGTTTTATCTTCGTTTTTGGTAGTGCCAGAAGATGATTGCCCGCCGGAAGAGGTATCTTTTTCTTTCGTTCCGCCGAAGTTACATGCAGCAAGTACTAGCATTAAAGCTGATAATAGCACAAGCGATAAAAACCTTTTCTTCATAAAAATCCCCCTTATCTAATGAAAAATTTAGCTACTTGAGAAGAGTAACTATTAATACTATATCAAAGGATAAAGTAGAATAAAACAGAATTATTAAATTTATTAAAATTTAATGAATATTCAGCACTATTATTTCGCATATCGAAATATATCGTTCTATGGAATATGAAATATATTTAAGAGGAGAGAACTAGATAATAAAAAAGAGAAGTGGCTTCTCACTTCTCTTTTTCATCTTATGCAATTAGCGAACTACATATCATCTAACCAAAGAATAAATCTAAGATATTAGAGGAAGCAGATGACTTTTTGTTATAAAATTCTGCATACCCACAGTTTTTGCAATACACCACAATAAATTGATTGTGCTGAATATCAAACATCTTGGACAAACCTGTGCCCGTCATAGCAACTTCTTTTGTAACAGCATCCGTACAACCACACTTAATACAACCTTTACCTTCCAATTCAATTCCTCCTTTTCATTTTGTCTATGATTCATCTACGAATAATTGAACCAAAAGATTCATTACGATTTTTATATTATTAGAATACGTTAGATCTTCCTCTGATTTAGTTCCCGAGCAAATTTTTCTTCAATCTCTTTTTTATTTCCATAGAGAAGTACTTGGTCACCTTGATTTAAGGTACAGGAGAATAAATCCTTTCTTATCCAAACTTCTCCTCTTTTAATGAATAATATACGTATGTCTTCTTCCTCATCTAATATGTCAGAAATCCTTTTGCCCACTAGTTTAGAGTGTTCAGTAATATCCATTTCCGTTACAAAATCCTCACTGTCTAGATATAAAACATCTTTTAGAGGGCGCTCATATATTTGAAATTCATTCTCTAACTCTCGTTTAAAAGATCGTGTTAATTTTTTTCGAGTTAAAGGTAATTTTAAAATCGCCAGAATTACAAAGAGTACACCGCAAATGATGGATAGCTCCTTAAGTCTTAAATCGTCCGACAGAATATTGCTGATGGAGGAAATAATGACCGCAAGTGAAAAGGCACCGAATAATATAAGAAATGATGCAATTTTTCTTCGTATCGGATGATCAATGATAATCTTGGATTCATCTGTCGTGAAGCCAGTGGCTGTTAGCATTGAGATGACCTGAAACCTCGATATTTTTGTTTTGAGGCCGGTAAAGTGAAATAACATGACAGAAATCTCAATAACGAATCCAATAATCACAAAATATAACATAATAAATACGTAGCCCATCTTAGCTCACGCTCCTTATCCCTCCTTTAATTACCCGATTCTTGCTCCTTGAGAAACATGCTACTTTTGTTATCTAAATCTCAAATGCTTTTAAGATATAGAAGGTAACCCTCAAATATAAAAGAATTTTCAGAATTTACTGTTGACAACTGGTAAAACGAAAATTAGAATTTAATTGTATTACAACTAAATAATTAATCGTTTAAAAAGTGTTATATAGTTTCAGATTTTAATGTTCCATATTCTACAATTAGGGGGTTACACCACATGTACAATCCGCACATTGAAACAATGGCGCGTTCTGAAATGGAGAGCTTACAGGTTGAGCGCCTTCAAAACACAGTAAGGTTAGTCTATGAAAATGTAGAATTCTATAAAAATAAATTTAGTGAAATAGGGATTACACCAGAGGACATTAAATGCTTGGATGACATACTAAGGCTCCCATTTACAAAAAAACAAGATTTGCGGGATCATTATCCATATGGTTTATTTGCTGTTCCACAAGAGAGGCTTGTGAGAATCCATGCTTCATCAGGAACAAGTGGGAAGCCGACTGTTGTTGGTTATACAGAGAATGATTTAAAAGTTTGGAGCGAAATTGTCGCCCGGTCCATAGTGGCTGCGGGAGGGAAGAAAACAGATATTTTCCACAATGCATATGGCTATGGATTGTTTACAGGTGGGCTTGGCTTACACTACGGTGCTGAAATGTTTGGAGCGGCAGTCATTCCCATATCAGGAGGTAATACAGAACGGCAAATCACGGTTATTGAAGATTTCAAACCGCGTGGAATTTGTGGAACCCCATCTTACATTTTAAACATAGGTGAGAAGATGCTGGAGATGGGTAAAGATCCGAGAGAAACATCAGTCGAATATGGCATTTTTGGTGCTGAGCCCTGGTCTGAAGAGATGCGGACTAAGCTTGAAGAGATGTTTAATTTGAAAGCAATCGATATTTATGGATTGAGCGAAATTATGGGGCCGGGTGTTTCAATTGAGTGTGCAGAAGCGCAAGATGGCCTGCATGTACAGGAAGATCATTTCTTTGTAGAGGTAATTGATCCGATGACATTGGAACCAGTCTCAGATGGAGAAATTGGCGAGCTTGTTTTTACAAGCTTAACAAAGGAAGCGTTTCCAGTTTTGCGTTATCGTACAGGTGACCTTGCCTCTTTATCAAGAGAAAAATGTAGCTGTGGACGGACAACAGTCAGAATGTCTAGAGTAAAGGGACGTACGGATGACATGATTATTATCCGCGGTGTAAATGTCTTTCCATCTGAAATAGAGCGGGTGTTACTTCAAATCGATGGACTTGTGCCGCATTTCCAAATCCATCTTATCCGCAATGGAGCAATGGACGAAGCAGTGTTACATGTCGAGATAGAAAGCAAGCTATATGAGGAAATAGGCCAAGACTTGTCAAATGAACGTGTTTCGAAAATAAAGAAAGAAATCCAGCGAGTGATGAAATCTACATGCTTAGTGACCATAAACACTGTCTTTAATATTCCTAAAACAATCCCAAGGTCAGAAGGGAAAGCTGCCCGAATTGTAGATTTAAGAAATTCTAAGGCGGTAGTAGTGTAATAGAAACATGGAAGGACGGAATTGCATGAATGAAAATCAGAATATTTTTGATATTACGATAATTGGCGGAGGACCAATCGGCATGTTTACTGCTTTTTATGCAGGTATGCGGAAAATGTCCTGCAAAGTGATTGAAAGCCTGCCGCAGCTTGGCGGTCAGCTATCGGCACTTTACCCAGAAAAATATATCTATGATGTGGCGGGTTTCCCGAAAATCAAGGCGCAGGAGCTGGTTGATAATCTGAAAGAACAGATGGAACAATTTCAACCGACTATTTGCTTAGGGGAATCAGTTGAAATTCTTGAAAAACGAGAAGATGGCATTTTTGAGTTAACAACAAATAATGGCATTCATTATACCAAGGCCATTGTTATTACAGCAGGAAATGGGGCTTTTCAGCCTCGGAAGCTGGAGTTGAAAGAAGCAGAGAAATATGAAGGTCAAAACCTCCATTATTTCATCCAAGACCTCAACAAATTTGCCGGTAAAAAAGTGCAAGTGTTTGGAGGAGGAGATTCAGCGGTAGATTGGGCGTTGATGCTTGAACCAATAGCTGAACAGGTTACCATTGCCCACCGACGAGATAAGTTCCGAGCCCATGAGCATAGCGTGGAAAATATGAAGAATTCTTCAGTTACCATCATGACGCCGTTTGTTCCAACAGAATTAATCGGTAAAGATCGGATTGAAAAGGTTGTGCTGGAGCAGGTAAAAGGCGACCGAAAAGAGACGATTGAGGTGGATGATGTTGTCGTCACATACGGCTTTGTTTCATCGCTTGGACCTATGAAGAATTGGGGTCTCGAGATTGAGAAGAATAGTATTGTTGTTAACTCAAGGATGGAAACGAATATTGAAGGGATTTACGCTGCCGGAGATATTTGCACATACGAAGGAAAGGTAAAGCTTATTGCCAGTGGTTTCGGCGAAGCGCCAACTGCAGTTAGCAATGCCAAAGTCTATATTGACCCAAAAGCAAAAGTGCAACCGTTGCACAGCACGTCGGTGATGGGAGAAAGCGAAAAAACCTAGCAAAATCTGTGTAAACTAGCCCTTACAAAGATCAAAGGAGGAACTTTTATCATGCCGAAGTACACCATGGTGGACAAAGAAACTTGTATTGCATGCGGTGCTTGCGAAGCCAGTGCACCAGATATTTTCGATTATGACGAAGAAGGCATCTCTCATGTCATTTTAGATGATAACAAAGGACGCGTTGAAGTTCCTGAATATCTCCTTGAAGACTTAGAGGATGCGGTAGAAGGTTGTCCGACAGATTCAATAAAAGTGGAAAGTGAGCCATTTTTCGCTGTGAAATCCTAAATAGTGCTTTTATTAAAAGTGGGGAAGCGCAACAAAACCTGATAATGGTGGAAATATTTCTTTGACACATAACATATAATCGTAACGGCGTGTAAATCTGTTATAGAAACTACAAATAAATTAATTTTTAAGGAGGAGAGCAAGTGTCTAATCTGGCAATGAAAAGCGAAGAAGAAAAGCTTGAACAATTTACCGAGCGGATTGAAGCGGGAGATAAAATTGAGGCTGATGACTGGATGCCTGAGGAATATCGTATCGCGCTCATTAAGTTAATTTCCATGCATGGTATCAGCGAAATTATGGGAGCGCTTCCGGAAAAAGAGTGGGTACCAAAAGCCCCGACGCTTCATAGAAAGCTTGCCATCATGGCGAAAGTGCAAGATGAAATGGGGCATGGGCAATTACTGCTTCGCGTAGCAGAAGATTTATTGAAGCCATATGGTAAAACCCGCAGCGACATCATGCAGGATTTATTTAATGGGGATTTAAAATTCCATAACGTCTTCCATATGGATACAAAATCCTGGGGAGATGCAGGGCTGATTGGCTGGCTCGTCGATGGCGCGGCCATTATTACTCAAACAAACATGCTTGGCTCCTCTTATGGCCCGTATGCAAGAGCACTTCAGCGCATCTGTGCAGAAGAAGTCTTCCATGCACAGCACGGGGAAGCCATCATTATGGCGCTGGCAGAAGGAACAGAAGAACAGAGAACGATGGTACAAAATGCAATAAATCATTGGTGGGAATCTTTGTTGATGTTCTTTGGCCCAGCAAGCAAGGAAACAACTGGTTCCTCTAAACAGGACATTACGATTAAATATAAAATCCGTACAAAAACAAATGAACAACTAAGGCAAGACTTCTTTACAAAATATATTCCACGGATCCTTTCGCTCGGGCTTAAACTGCCGGATCCAACCATGCATTACGATGAAGAAAAACAAATGTGGATCTACCAGCAGCCGGATTGGTCTGAGTTTAAAAAAATTATTAAAAACCAAGGACCACGTTCACAAGCTCGCCTCAATCTTCGTAGAACCTCATATGAAAATAACGCATGGGTTCGTGATGCATTAGCAGCTACAACCAATTAATTGTACCGATGGGAGGTCATATAAATGGCAGAAAAAACATTTTACCGAGAATTTGAAGTGTTTAGCAAACGAACGCCGAGTTCTGCTTTTCAACACCAATTTAGCCTGCTTGCGCCAAACAAAGATATGGCGTTTATCATGGCACAAGAAAACTTTATGCGCCGTGAGCCTGTTGCAGATATCTGGATTGTAGATAGAGAACATATCCGTTCTATGAATGCTGATGAGAAACTGACGCTCGGCCGATTGGATAATAAGCAATATCGTACAACTAAAGGCTATGGCTATCTGAAAAAGAAGTGGCGCCATTACGAGCAGCAAATGCTGGATGAAAAAGAGATTCTATCTTGGGGAGGGAACAGCAAATGAGCAGCGGAGAAAACGTTTTAAGCCCTGAATACAAAAAATCATTAGAAAATCTATTGTTTCAATTAGCGGACGATGATTTTCTCATCTCTTTCCGCGGCTCTGAATGGCTCGGCCTTGCCCCACATATAGAAGAGGATGTGGCGTCTTCCTCCATCAGTCAAGATACAATGGGGCATGCGGCTATGTTCTATACACTGCTTGAGGATCTTGGTGCTGGAAAAGCAGATGACCTTGCACACCTGCGAGAAGCTCAGGATAGAAGAAATAGTGTGCTCGCTGAACGAGTGAACGGTGAAGGCTATTACATGGAAACCCCGAAATATGACTGGGCTTACGCCGTTGTTAGGAATTTCTTCTACACCCAAGCGAAAAAAGTCAAGATGGATTCATTACGGCAAAGCAACTATAAGCCGCTTGCTGAAACGGCTGTAAAAGTAAACATGGAGCTGTACTATCATCTTCTGCACTGGAAAACATGGTTTATTCAGCTTCTCAATTCAACAGAAGAAGCAAAACGCCGAATGAACGAAGCAATAGAGCTTGTGATGAAGGACTTTGGCGATGTTTTCTCGTACGGAGATGAAAAAACAGCGATTGATCAGAGCGGTCTAATTGCCAGCGAAGATCAATTAAAAGAGGAATGGAAATCGAACATGGCGTTACCTTTTGAATGTGTTGCGATGAAAGTGCCAGACCTTCCAGAAGCTTCGGCAAAGAATGGCCGCAATGGCGATCATACGGAAGAATTGGCATCTGCATTAAAGACTCTGTCAGAAGTGTACAGATTAGATCCTGCAGCAGCTTGGTAAATGAACATCAAAAGAGGTGATCTCAGGTGGTATCACTTGAAGAAGAAATTCGACAAGAAGTATTAAATGCGTTAATGGGCGTGAAAGATCCAGAAATCGATACAGTCAGCATCATTGATTTAGGCATGGTAGAGAAAGTGAATGTGGAAGGGAACAACGTGAATGTAGTGCTCCTTCCCACTTTTCTGGGATGTCCTGCATTAGAAATTATTAAGAAAAATACAGTGAATGCAGTGAAAAGACTGCCATCGGTGGGTGAGGTAGAAGTCGAATTTGTATTCCATCCACCTTGGACATCTGAACGTATTACTGAAGAAGGGCACAAAGGGCTGCGCGCATTTGGTATTGCTCCGCCGCCGCAGCACTTTGAAGAAGATGGTTCATGGCATGTGGATTGCCCTTACTGCGATTCTACTTATGTAACCATGGAAAATATCTTCGGGCCTACTGCCTGCAGAAGCATTTTGTACTGCAAAAGTTGTAAGAACCCGTTTGAAGCAATGAAACCAGTATCAACAATCATGTAAAAAGTGGAGGGATTTAGAATGGCAAAAGTAGTGGCATTATACAAACAACCGAAAGACAAAGAGAAATTTGATGAGCATTATTTTAATGTTCACGGTCCTGTTACAGCAAAAATTCCAGGTCTTCGTGAAATGAAAGTAACGAGATTTACTAAAAATGTGATGGCAGGCGGTGAACCAGATCTTTATCTCATGTGCGAAATGATTTATGACAGCATGGAAGATTTGAAAAGTGGCATGAAATCGGATGAAGGGAAAGCCTCCGGAAAAGATTTAATGGGTTTTGCAGGTGATCTTGTAACATTGATGATCGGCGAGGAAGTAGAATGAGTGCTTTTGACTGTATCGACACATTTATAACAGGCGGAACGGCGGTCATAGAGTTAAACCGCCCCCGCCAGTTAAATGCTCTTAATCGAAAAATGGTCAGTGAAGTCGTGGAAGCAATGGAGTCATTTGACCGAGATGAAGAGGTGCAGGTGATTGTCTTAACCGGAAAGGGTCACTCTTTCTCAGCTGGCGCTGATATAGATGAAATGGCGGAGGATGATCCGATTCGGCTGGAATTGTTAAACCAGTTTGCCGATTGGGACCGCCTCTCACTCATAAAAAAGCCTATCATCGGAGCGGTGAAAGGGTTTGTATTTGGCGGCGGATTCGAGCTTGCGTTATGCTGTGATCTTTTAATCGCAGATTCTGGCACCGAATTTAGTTTCCCAGAAGTATCACTCGGAGTTATGCCTGGGGCAGGTGGGACTCAAAGGCTGACAAAGCTGGCAGGACGTACAAAAGCGCTTCAGTGGCTTTGGACAGGAGAGAGGATTCCAGCAGAAGATGCTTTAACACATGGTTTGATTAATCAAATTGTTTCCCCGGAATTATTAATGGAAGAAACATTAAAATTTGCGGCCAAGATTGCAAAACAACCACCACTTTCTTTACGTCTAATCAAGGATTCAGTTAATAAGGCTGTCGATTATCCACTATACGAGGGCATGCAGTATGAACGGAAAAATTTTTATCTTCTTTTTGCTTCACAGGATCAAAAAGAAGGCATGAATGCTTTTGTAGAAAAAAGAAAACCAGAATATAAAGGTAGATAAGGAGCTGCATCTATGTTTGAAACCATTCATTATGACGTAAGAGATGGAGTTGCCTGGCTCACGTTGAACAGACCCGACAAACTTAACGCGTTTACAGCAAGGATGAATAGTGAAATCAAAGATGCCGTTAAGACAGCTTCACGAGATGAAAAAGTCCGAACAATAGTGATCACAGGAGCAGGGCGAGCGTTTTGTTCCGGCCAAGATTTGTCTGAAGTAGATGAAACGATGGATCACGGAGATATTTTAAGATCGCATTATGGACCAATGGTAAAAGAGATGAGGCGATGCGAAAAGCCCATCGTAGCAGCCGTGAACGGAGTTGCCGCTGGTGCTGGATTTTCTCTAGCGCTTGCTTGTGATTTTCGCTTAGTTTCTGAGAATGCTAGTTTCATTAATGCTTTTATACATGTTGGGCTCATACCGGATTCAGGCAATCTTTATTTCCTAACGAAGCTTGTAGGTGAAGGAAAAGCAGCTGAGTTAGCAATGCTGGGTGAGAAAATACCAGCAGAGAGAGCTGTTGAACTTGGCCTCGCTAATAGAGTTTATACAGCAGAAACATTTACTGATGAAGTACACACATTTGCAGCCCGTCTCGCAACTATGCCGACAAAGGCAATGGGCTTAATCAAACGGTCACTGAAAGAGGCAAGCACACTTTCATTTGACGAATATCTTGAACGTGAAGCCCAAGGACAACGGATCGCTGGTTTGACAGCTGATCATCGTGAGGGCGTTGATGCGTTTATGCAAAAGAGAAAACCAGTTTTCCTAGGAAAATAAAAGGAGTGGAATAGATGTCAACAACTCAAGAAATCAAGGTAGAACAAGCAGCAATGAAACGAGATTTTTACCATTTAATCATTAACGGAGAGAAGGTAAAAAGCAGCAGTGATGAAACGATAAAAGTATACAATCCTGCAACCGGCAAATTGGTAGCTGAAGTAGCAAAAGCTTCAAAAGAGGATGCAGATCGAGCGGTATCTGCTGCACGTGAAGCATTTGATAACGGTAAATGGAAGAAGTACCCTGTTGGCCGCCGTGCACAAGTATTGAATAAGGTTGCTTCTATTATGCGTGCCCGTTTCAACGAACTAGTAGAACTAGAAATTCTTGATACAGGTAAGTCTATCCATGCTGCACAGGGACAGGTTATGCAAGCCATTGAAGATTTTGAATTCTACGCAGGCGCGATTGTCGGCCACCGCGGGACGGTTAATAATGTGCCTGGGCAATTCCATAACTATACAGAAAAAGAACCTGTCGGTGTTTGTGCCCAAATCACGCCATGGAATTACCCAATGATGATGGCTGCATGGAAAGTGGCACCGGCGATTGCTGTTGGCTGTTCCGTTATTGTTAAACCTGCTTCTCTTACGCCGCTTACAACGATTATCCTTGGCGAAATTTGCCTAGAAGCAGGTGTCCCTGCAGGCGTTGTGAATATTATTCCTGGTTCAGGTGCAGAAGTGGGCGATTATCTAGTGGGCCATCCACAAGTGGATAAAGTTGCATTCACAGGTTCTACGCCAATCGGTAAAGACATTATGGCCAAAGCATCGCAATCATTAAAGCGCGTGACACTTGAGCTTGGAGGCAAATCGCCTAATCTGGTCTTTAATGATGCAGACATTGATGCGGCAGTTGATGGATCATTGTTTGGTATTTTCTATAATAGCGGACAATCTTGCGAAGCGCGTTCACGCTTGTATGTGCAAGAAGATATATATGAGGAATTCATGAGCAAGTTCGTCCAAAAGGCAAAAGTTATTAAACTGGGTGATCCATTTGATAAAGGTACACATATGGGGGCAATCATCGACCAACGTCAACTTGACACAATTGACAGCTATGTAAAATCTGCGGTAGAAGATGGCGCAGAAATTCTTGCTGGTGGGAAAGTGGCGAAACCTGAAGGCTTTGAAAATGGCTTCTGGTATGAACCAACTGTAATTGTTAATGTGAACCATGATATGAAAGCAGTAAAAGAAGAAATCTTTGGACCTGTAGTTGTTGTCATGAAGTTTAAAGATGAAAAAGAAGCGATTAAGCTGGCAAATGATACCGAATATGGTCTAGGTTCTGCGATTTGGACAAAAGATGGAGCCAAAGCAACACGTGTAGCCAACGGAATTCAAGCAGGTATTGTCATGGTCAACTGTCCATTTTCTGCATTCCCGGGCACGCCTTTTGGCGGATACAAACAGTCAGGCTTTGGCCGCGAGTTAAGTATTGAGTCACTGGATCTCTATACAGAAACAAAGAGTATCCTATCTTACTATGGCAGCCGTCCCCTTAATCCATTAGGCGTTTAAACTATTTATTGAAGACGGACAGGTGATCACGATCTCTTGTCCGTTTTCCTGCATAAAGGAGGAGAAAAATATGATTAACCGCATTGGCGTCATTGGTTCAGGTGTCATGGGCAGAGGAATTGCCTATGTTGGAGCACTTGGCGGATACTCTGTCACAGTTGCAGATGTAAGCGAAGAGGCATTGCAGAATGCCAAAAAAGAGATTGAGATTATTTTTGAAAAAAACATCTCCCGCGGACACATCACTGTAGAGGTAGCAGAACAGGCTCGTGAAAATTTACGGTTTGAAACAGACTTAGCATTCGTCGCGGCAGGGGCTGATTTACTGATCGAAGCTGTACCAGAAGTAGCTGCTATTAAGAAACAAGTATTTGAAATGATGGAGGAGCATGCCCAAGAGCATTGCTACTTCGCAACAAATACATCTACTATGAGCCCGACAGAAATTGCTTCTTACGCGAAACGTCCGGATAAAACGATTGCGATGCATTTTTTTAATCCTGTACATAAAATGCCTCTCGTTGAAATTATCCGCGGACTCGAAACAAGCGATGAAACAGCAGCTGTAATTAGAGAAGTCGCTGAAAGAATGGGGAAGGAGACAGTGGTCATTAATGAATTCCCTGGATTTGTGACAAGTCGGATCAGTGCATTGGTCGGTAATGAGGCCTTCTATATGCTACAAGAAGGGCTCGGCACACCTGAAGAGATTGATAAAGCGATTAAACTTGGACTGAATTATCCAATGGGTCCCTTTGAATTAGTTGATCTTGTGGGTCTTGATGTCCGTTTGAACAACTTAAAGTATTTGCATGAAAAGCTAGGTGAAAAATATCGGCCTGCACCACTTCTTGAACAGTATGTGAAAGCGGGCAGACTTGGCCGCAAAAGCGGTAGAGGCGTGTATGACTATACTGATCAAAAAGAGCTGATAAAAAAATGAGAGAAGTCGTTATTGTAGATGCAGTCCGTACGCCGATTGGCAGATATAAAGGTTCATTAAAGGATGTCAGGCCGGATGATCTTGGAGCAGTTGTCATTAAAGCATTGCTTGAGCGAAACCCGACAATTCCTCCTGAACAGATTGAAGAAGTTGTATTAGGCAACGCGAACCAAGCTGGAGAAGACAACCGTAATGTAGCCAGAATGGCAGCCCTACTTGCAGGCCTTCCAGTAGAGGTCGGCGGCACCACGGTTAATCGCCTGTGCGGCTCAGGACTGGATGCTGTGATGTATGCTGCGCGAGCGATCGCAGTAGGTGAAGGAGATATCTTTATTGCAGGCGGAACAGAAAGCATGACACGAGCGCCGTTAGTCATGGCAAAGCCAAATCAAGAGTTCCCACGAGGAAATATGGAACTGCAAGATACAACAATCGGCTGGCGTTTTACAAATCCTGTTCTTCATGAAATGTATGGAACAGACTCGATGCCGCAAACGGCAGAAAATGTTGCGCAGCGCTACACCATTTCTCGTGAGGATCAAGATGTATTTGCCCATGAAAGTCAGCAACGGGCCAAAAAAGCATTGGAAGAAAATCGTTTTGCGGAAGAGATTGTTCCGGTTGTATATAAGGACCGCAAAGGAAGTGAAATGGTTGTTGACCGTGATGAACATCCGCGGCCAGAGACAACACTTGAAAAGCTTGGAAACCTAAAGCCCCTTTTTGAAGGTGGTACTGTGACAGCGGGAAATGCATCTGGAGTAAATGATGGGGCATCGGCATTGCTTCTTATGAGCGTGGAAAAAGCGAAAGAGCTGAATGTAAAGCCGCTAGCCAAATATATAACAGGAGCTACAGCAGGATTGGAACCGGCCGTTATGGGACTTGGTCCGATTTACGCAACTCGTAAAGCGCTTAAACGAGCAGACCTGACTGTAAATGATATCGGGCTTATCGAGTTGAACGAAGCTTTTGCTTCCCAGTCAATTGAATGCATTCGCCAGCTAGAATTAGATTCGAATAAAGTGAATGTCAACGGAGGAGCCATCGCTTTTGGCCATCCATTAGGTGCTAGTGGGGCGCGTATTTTGACAACACTTCTTTATGAGATGAAAAGGAGAAACGAAAAATTCGGATTGGCCACAATGTGTATTGGTGTGGGTCAAGGCATTGCCGCTATTGTAGAAAATTACAATGAATAAAGGTTGTAAATAGGCTGTCCCTTCAAGCACCCATGCTCTTTTATGTAAGAGCGTGGGCAAAAGACGGACAGTCTTTTTAATAGAAAGGAATGGTAGGATGTCGACAGTATTATATACGAAGAAAAATAATATTGCTTATGTAACTATTAATCGGGAAGAATCTCTTAATTGTTTTAACTATGAAACTCTTAAATGCTTGCAAGCAGTCACAGATGAAATTTCGATTGACCCAGAGGTTAAAGTAGCCATATTTACTGGTGCCGGCAATAAAGCATTTAGCGCAGGCGCTGATTTAAAAGAGCGCAAACATTTAACCGAAACAGAAGTCCGACGAAATGTAAAAGCGATTCGCGATGTATTCAACGGCATTGCGAGCCTCCCACAGCCAACCATTGCAGCAGTCAATGGCTACGCACTGGGCGGTGGGTTTGAATTGATGATTGCCTGTGACTTTCCTATTGCAGCAGAAGATGTACAAATGGGCTTAACAGAAACAAGCTGGGCCATCATCCCAGGAGCCGGTGGAACACAACGCCTGCCTAGATTAGTAGGAGAAATGAAAGCGAAGGAACTCATTTTTACTGCCAAAAAATTTTCAGCACAAGAAGGATTGTCGATGGGGGTTGTATTGCAAGTAGTGAAGAAAGAGGAATTAATGAGTACCTGTGAACAATTGGCGGTAGATATGATGAAAAATGGTCCTGTTGCTTTAAAACAAGCCAAATATGCTATCACACAAGGAATGAACACAGACTTACAAACAGGTCTGGCTATTGAAGCTAAAGCTTATGAACTAACGATACCAACAACAGATCGCTTAGAAGCACTACAGGCTTTTAGTGAAAAAAGGGAACCAGAGTATATCGGCAAGTAGGCATTCTATCAAATTAACGTTATAATGAGAAAATAAAGAAATGTCGAAAGAAGAAGAAAGAGAGGAATGAAATGGCGAATACACAATCAATGATTTTCACCATCTATGGCGACTATATTCGTCATTACGGAAATAAAATATGGATCGGCAGTTTAATTCGTGTATTGAAAGAGTTTGGACATAATGAGCAATCCGTTCGAGTTGCTGTCTCTCGAATGGTGAAGCAGGGCTGGATTGTATCCGAAAAAAAGGGGAACAAAAGCTATTATTACCTTACTCCACGGGGAGAAGCCCGTATGGAAGAAGCAGCTCACCGGATTTTCAAACTAAAGGCACATTCATGGGATGGCAAATGGCGCATGCTGATGTATACCATTCCAGAAGAAAAAAGGTTAATACGTGATGAATTACGCAAAGAGCTACTATGGAGTGGTTTCGGGAGCTTTTCAAGTGGCTGCTGGATTTCGCCAAACGATCTTGAAAAAGAAGTGAAGGCGCTAGTTGAAAAATATGAGATAAGCGAGTATGTTGATTTCTTTGTTTCAGCTTACAAGGGGCCAAATGAAGACCGTGCACTTGTCGAAAAAAGTTGGCCGCTACAAGAGATTGAAGGAAAGTATGAAGAGTTTATTGCAACATATAGCAAAAGATATATTATCCACCAAAGTGCTATGGCAACTGGGCAAATGAGAGATGCGGAATGTTTTGTGGCTCGGGCGAACCTAGTGCATGAATACCGTAAATTTCTATTTACTGACCCGGGATTGCCAAAAGAGTTGTTGCCTCCTCTGTGGAATGGTGACCATGCCTCACTTCTATTTAGCCAGTACTATAAATTACTGGCAGAGCCAGCCAGCCGATTTTTTGAAGAAGTATTCAGTGAGGATAATGATATGCGCCGTAAAGACAAATCGTATAATGCAGCGCATCATCCATATCTAGTCAATGAGAATCCAAAGTAAAACCCAGAAAACGATAAGCTTTCTGGGTTTTTAATCTACTAGTATATAAAATATATCCAAGGCATCTTTTAACACATTTGTTCATACTATTTACTACTAGCTGATAGTTAGACGTCTTTTTTCTTTATAGGGTGCTAACGTTGTTTAATCTTGCTCTAAAGCTTTTCTAAAGTCATATCCTTTTTGCACATACGTATCAATAGACAACTGGATGAGTTCAAGGTCTTTGTCATTTAGTTCGCGGACCACTTTACCAGGTGAGCCAATCACAAGAGAGCGAGGAGGAATTTTCTTGCCGCTTGGAATTAAAGTATTGGCACCAATGATGCACTCTTCGCCGATTTCTGTATTGTCTAGTATGGTGGATCCCATGCCAATGATGGAGCGTTTTCCCACCTTGCAGCCATGCAAAATAACATTATGGCCAACCGTTACTTCATCTTCCACGACAACCGGAGAACCTTCATACAAATGAATGGTTGAGTTATCTTGAATGCTGCATCGTTTACCTATTGTAATAGAGCCTTCGTCGCCGCGAAGCACAGCATTAAACCAAATGGTCGATTCTGAGCCGACATGGACATCTCCGATCAGTTGAGAGCCAGGCGCAATAAATACATTTTCTTCGAGCTGCGGATTTTTCCCGTTAAAAGCAATAATCATAGCATACCCTCCGTCAGTAATTTTCTAAATTGTTTTTCTATTCTATTTATTATAACATAATTTCAAAGGGAGGAGAAAAAATGATAGATGTTTGTGAATTGCTTCAAATAAACTATCCTATTATCCAAGGGGGGATGGGCAATATTAGCAATGCCCAATTAACCGCTGCCGTTTCTGAAGCGGGAGGGCTTGGCACGATTGGGTGCGGTACTATGAATCCTGGTGAGGTAGAAAAGATTATTCTAGAAACTAAACAGCTTACAGCTAAAAGCTTTGCGGTAAATATAGCCATAAGCGTATCACCTCATACAAAAGATCTTATTGATTTGGTTATCAAGCATAAAATTCCGTTTGTTTCACTATCAGCAGGTAATCCAGCACCACTCATTCCACTACTCCATGAACATGGAATCAAGGTAATTGTACTTGTAGCATCTGTTAAACATGCACAAAAAGCAGAGGCAGCTGGCGCGGATATCCTTGTAGCGGAAGGATTCGAAGCAGCAGGGATTAACTCTTCTCTTGAATTAACTACATTTACACTCGTCCCACAGATTGTGGAGCATGTAAATGTACCGGTACTAGCTGCTGGTGGGATTGGGGATGGCAGAGGTCTGGCAGCAGCTCTTATGCTTGGCGCAAGTGGCGTACAAATAGGGACAAGGCTGATTGCAACAAAAGAGGCGCCATTCCATGAAGCGTACAAGAATCATCTTGTCCAAGCAGAGGATACAGAAACGATGATTTTGGGTCGCAGTGTTGGTCGGGTCAGAAGGATTTTAAAAAATCCTTATGCAAAGCGCTTACACGAGCAGGAACAAGAGGGAATGACGTTAGACCAGTATACAGAATGGACTTCTGAAGATAAGCATATACAAGGTGCATTAAAAGGCGATATGGAAAATGGCTTTATTAATAGCGGCCAAATTGCAGGACTAATAGATGATGTACCGACTGTGAAGGAATTGTTCGAAAGAATAATGGAATCAGCAGATGAGCAGCTTAATTTTGCAGCACAAGAAGTGAAAGAAATCCGATTTCGTGCGGCGAAACAAGGAGCAACTGTTATCCTTGGAGAAAAGGATATATAGTAATAACGAATCCTTACAAGGGGCTTTGTGCAATGCAAATATTCCTTGTAAGGAACGAATTTTGGTGTATATAGGTGATAGAATTTTCAGAAAATAATATTGATTTTCATATAACGGGTTGATAAAATGAAGTTGGAAAAACGTTATACCAATTGAGGGGATTAAAAGAGATAAGTGTAAGCGTTTTCCTGTCTAATAAAAATGAAGGGGTGGAGTATTGGAACAGAAAGAACAATGGTCATCGAAGCTGGGGTTCATTCTCGCAGCTGCTGGTTCTGCAATTGGGCTCGGCGCCATCTGGAAGTTTCCTTATGTAGCGGGTACAAGCGGGGGAGGAATTTTTCTACTCATTTTTATTCTTTTTACACTGCTTGTAGGTTTGCCGCTTTTAATTGGAGAGTTCATTATCGGAAGAAGTACGCAAAAAGATGCAATAGAATCATATAAGGAACTAGCGCCAAACTCTTCATGGCATTTTATTGGAAGGCTTGGCATTTTTACATGCTTTATCTTGCTATCATTTTATAGCGTAGTAGGCGGATGGATCTTAATTTATATTTATAAAGGTTTTACGGGGGCCTTAAATGGTCTGACAGAAGTCCAATATGGGACTTTATTTGGCGAAACGATATCCAGTCCATTCCTATCTATTTTCGGTCAATTTTTGTTTATGGCCATCACGATTTATGTGGTTTCACGGGGGGTAACAGCTGGTATTGAAAAGGCAAGCCAATTTATGATGCCGGCATTGTTTATTTTATTCCTGCTTATTATTATTCGTTCTTTAACACTAGAAGGATCAATGAAAGGACTTGAATTCTTTCTTAATCCTGATTTATCAAAGATTACTTCGGATACAATCTTATTTGCCATGGGGCAGTCATTCTTTACCTTGAGTGTTGGGGTATCCGTCATGGTCACATACAGCTCTTATTTATCTAAGAAGGAAAGTATCCCACAATCCGCTATTTCCATCGTTGTCATGAACATTCTTGTGGCAGTGTTAGCTGGATTGGCTATTTTCCCTGCTGTTTTCTCGTTTGGTCTGAAACCAGATGCAGGGCCAGTATTGCTATTTAATGTGCTGCCAACAGTCTTTAACCAAATCCCATTTGGCATCGTCTTTTTACTTGCCTTTTTAATTCTATTTTTATTTGCCGCATTAACTTCTGCTTTTTCTATGCTAGAGATTATTGTGGCCGTACTAGCAAAGGGCGATGACAGCAAACGGATGAAATATTCATGGATCATCGGTCTTCTTATTTTTGTTGTAGGCGTACCTTCTGCGCTGTCATACGGTGTGTGGAGCGACGTATTGATTTTCAAAAAGTCTATTTTTGACGCGGCTGATTATCTTGTAAGTAATTTGCTTCTGCCGCTTGGGGCTTTGTTGATCGCCATTTTCGTTCCGATGAAAATTTCAAAAGAAAGATTAGTAGAAGAGATTTCTTCTGGCTCATCTGTTGGAAAGAAAATTTTTGCTACATGGTTCCTATTGATTAAATACCTTGTGCCTGTTGTGATTGTGATTGTTTACTTGGATGTTCTTGGCGTCTTCGACTATTTTTTTTAATAGAATAGAAGAAAGCTATGCGTAAAATAAAACGTTTGAGGGTGATAACATGGACGTGACAGATATTCAACTTTTGAAAATTCTTCAGGAAGATGGACGAATTACACTAAGCGATTTATCAAAAAAACTCTCCCTCAGCAGGCCAAGTGTAGCTGAACGTTTTACAAGGTTAACTGAAAAAGGAACGATCGACAAAATTGGAGCAAGAGTATTGCCTAATGCAGTAGGTCGAAACCTACTTTTATTCATTCAGGTGAGTGAAGTAAAGGTTCTTTATGATGATTTTGAAGAAATGACTCGAAACCATCCCGATATCATTGAATGTCACCGTTTAACTGGCACTGTGAACTATTTATTGAAGGCAGCAGTCAATGATGTGGATCATTTAAATAAGCTTATTGATTATCTAATTCACTACGGTATTATTCATACATCGATCGTGCTAAAATCACCTGTTTCGGAAAAAATAGTTTTGCCATCAGCTAGTGAGCAAGAATGGCCGTGAGCCTTTAAAATAAAAGAATAATAGACTTTCATTCGCGACCTCTTTCACTTTGGAAAGGGGTTTTTTACTGCAGTAAAAGGAATTTACAAATCGGAGTAATTGATTAATAAATATATTCATAATGTTAAATAATTTCAGAAAATTAGATCAGTTTGATATATATTTGTACACTCTAACCTTTTATAATTAAAGTTACATTTATTTATCTTCATTAGCACTATTTTGAAAGGGCTTACAGTGGAGAAGAGACGTCAACCATTCAATGAAAGCGGGGATAAAAATGAATCTGGTAGAAAAGAAATCAATAACAGAAGAATTTACGCTTTTTGAAAAAATGTCTAAACATGAACAAGTGGTCTTTTGCAACGATCCGGCATCGGGCTTGAAGGCAATTATTGCAATTCATAATACAACGCTTGGACCTGCGCTTGGCGGGTGCCGTATGCAGCCATATAACAGTGTGGAAGAAGCACTTGAAGATGCCCTGCGCCTCTCGAAAGGCATGAGTTATAAATGTGCTGCCTCAGACGTTGATTTTGGTGGAGGAAAAGCTGTTATCATCGGGGATCCGTTAAAAGATAAATCACCTGAATTGTTCAGAGCTTTTGGCCAGTTTGTTGAATCGCTGGGTGGCCGTTTTTATACGGGGACAGATATGGGCACAAATATGGAAGATTTCATTCATGCCATGAAAGAGACCAATTGTATCGTTGGTGTACCGGAAGCCTATGGAGGCGGAGGAGATTCTTCTATTCCGACTGCTATGGGTGTTCTTTATGGCATCAAAGCAACAAATAGAACGCTCTTTGGTAGAGACAGTCTTGGCGGCCATACATATGCCGTTCAAGGCCTAGGAAAAGTTGGCTTTAAAGTAGCAGAAGGTTTATTGGAAGAAGGCGCTCATTTGATTGTGACAGATATTAACGAACAAAGCTTACAGGCGATACAAGAAAAAGCAGAAGCTACGCTAGGTTCAGTTTCTATTGTGGCTAGCCATGAAATATATACACAAGAAGCAGATGTTTTTGTTCCTTGTGCCTTTGGGGGAGTTATTAACGATGAAACCATCGCACAGTTGAAAGTAAAAGCAATCGCTGGTTCAGCCAATAATCAACTTCTTACTGAAGAACATGGAAGACAGCTTACTGAAAAGGGCATTCTATATGCACCGGATTACATTATCAACTCGGGTGGTCTCATTCAAGTAGCGGATGAATTATACGGTGTGAATAAAGAACGTGTACTTGCAAAAACAAAACATATTTATGATGCCATTCTTGAAGTATACCAGCAAGCAAGACTGGACAGCATCACTACCATGGAAGCAGCAAACCGAATGTGTGAGCAACGCATGGCATCCAGAGGAAAGCGAAACAGCTTCTTCACTTCTTCTATCAAGCCAAAATGGGCGATTCGTAAATAATTGTGTGTGAGGAGGGTACTATGGAGACTCAATTTCCGATCAAAAGAATCATAGATGATGAAGGAAACGTAGTGGACGCTTCCTATCGTGAACAATTGCATGAAGAGCTAGCAAAAGAGTTGTATTACCATATGAAGCGGGTTCGGGCCTTTGATAGAAAAGCGATCAGCTTGCAGCGGCAAGGACGCCTGGGCACATATGCACCAATGGAGGGGCAGGAAGCTTCACAGGTGGGCAGTGCACTAGCGCTGGGGCAGGATGATTGGATGTTTCCAACATACCGCGACCACGGTGCAAAGCTTACATTTGGCTCCCCTATGGTTGAGACCTATCTTTACTGGAATGGAAGAGCAGAGGGATGTATTCCGCCTGTAGGTAAAAATATTTTTCCGCCTGCTGTGCCGATTGCTACACAATTGCCGCATGCAGCAGGAGCAGCTTGGGCGGAAATGCGTAAAGGGACGCGGAATGCAGCCATTGCCTACTTTGGAGATGGAGCAACATCTGAAGGAGATTTCCATGAAGGATTAAATTTCGCCAGTGTATTAAAAGCACCTGTCTTATTTTTTAATCAGAATAACCGATATGCCATATCAGTTCCGATTGAAAAGCAAATGAATTCCGAAACGATAGCTCAAAAGTCTGTCGCATATGGCATGCCAGGAGTACGCATTGACGGAAACGACTGTTTCTCTGTTTACTTTGAGGCTAAAAAGGCCTTAGAAGATGCTAGAAATGGCAAAGGACCGACGCTTATTGAAGCGGTGACTTGGCGTACTGGTGCCCATACAACTGCAGATGATCCGTCAAAATATCGTCCGGAAGACCAAGGGAAAGAGATAGTAGATCCATTAGTGCGACTTGAGCGTTTTATGAAGAAAAACAGCTGCTGGGATGAGGCTTGGATTGTTGAGATAGAAGCATTAATCAAAGCAGAAGTAGAGACAGCTGTTGAAGAGATGGAAAGCTATCCAAAAGCAAACGTGGAAGATTTGTTCGACCATGTTTTCGCTGAAATGCCGACACAACTGGCTGAGCAAAAAGAATCCTATCTTGCACATTTGAAGAGGGGGTAATGGGCTTTGGAAATGAAAGTTAAGGATATACAACGAGAAAATACGACTACACAGCTTTTGACGATAGTAGGAGCTGTCAATGATGCGATGAAAACGCTGCTTGAAAGCGATGAAAGTGTCATGATTCTTGGTGAGGATATTGGAAAGAATGGCGGAGTTTTTCGTGCGACGGAAGGGCTTCAAGAGAAATTTGGTACTGATCGTGTTGTTGATACACCCCTCTCAGAAGCTGGAATTATAGGTACATCCATCGGCCTTGCAGTCAATGGATTTAAACCTATTGCGGAAATTCAATTTTTAGGCTTCATTTATCCAGCTTACGAACAAATTATGACACACGTCTCACGGCTTCGGATGAGAACCATGGGGCATTATACTGTGCCGATGGTTATCCGAGCCCCATACGGCGCAGGAATCCGTTCACCTGAAATTCATTCTGATAGCACAGAATCCCTGTTCACACATATGCCAGGAATAAAGGTTGTTTGCCCATCTACTCCCTATGATGCAAAAGGGCTGCTGATCGCGGCAATGGAAGACCCAGACCCGGTATTAATGCTTGAGCCAATGAAGAGCTATCGTGCGAAAAGAGAAGAAGTGCCGGTTGGAAAATATACAGTTGAGATTGGCAAAGGGAAAAGGGTGAAAGAAGGTACAGATGTCACTCTGATTGCCTGGGGAGCTATGATGACCATTGTAGAAAAGGCGGCGCAGCAAGCCGAGAAAAAAGGAATCAGCTGTGACATTATTGATTTGAGAACACTCTATCCAATCGATCGAGAAATCATTGCGGAATCTGTACAAAAAACAGGGAGAGCTGTTATTGTTCATGAAGCGCATTTAACTGGCGGTCTTGGCAATGACATTATCTCTATTATTAACGATACATCTTTCTTATATTTGCGGGCGCCTATTGAGCGTGTTACAGGCTTTGATGTGCCAGTGCCTTTCTTTGCATTAGAGGAAGACTTTCTTCCAACGCCAGCACGTGTATTAGAAAGTATTGAAAAGGCTGTTCATTTCTAATCGTGTGGCTGAAGGCGCCAATTCCTGGCGTCTTCTATTTTTCTATAAAGAGAATAAATGCATTCTGATTTTTGAAATGGGGGAACGTCTATGCTAGAGGTAAAACTTCATGATATCGGAGAAGGAATGACAGAAGGTGAAATTATTCATTACCTTGTTAAACCAGGAGATCGGGTGATAGCTGACCAGCCGCTTGTAGAAGTGCAGACGGATAAGATGGTGGCAGAATTGCCCTCACCTGGAGCCGGTACAATAAAAGAAATTATTATTAATGCAGGAACAACCGTAGCTGTAGGTACGACGCTGCTTTACATTGAAGGAGAAGGAAGCATAGAACCTGTTAGTGAAGGAAAGGCATCTGAAACTCCTAAAGAAGAAGTTCCGGTCCTATTAAAGGAGAAAAATGAGTTTGTTTCTTCGTTTAATCGCGTATTAGCTACTCCCTATACACGCAAAATTGCACGCGATCACCATATCAATATTGAAGATGTTACACCATCGGATCCCTCTGGAAGGGTAACAGAAGAAGACGTATACCGGTTTATGAAGGGAGAACAGTTAGCAGAGAATGAAGCTGTATCGACTATTGTAGAGCCAGAAATCCTGGCAAAGCCAATATCGCCTGATGAAATTCCGTTCCGGGGTATACGCAAACAAATCGCGAAGAAAATGACAAAATCCCTCTTTACGATTCCACATGTGACCCATTTTGACGAAGTCAATATGACAAGTCTTCTGAAGTTGCGGGAGGAATTAAAGAAGGAAGGCGTTCATGTATCGGTGCCTGCTTTCTTCATGAAAGCCCTGGTATTTGCTTTGAAAGATTTCCCTGTATTTAATGCAGAACTCGATGAAGAAAACGATAGAATACTGCTGAAAAAAGAGTACCATCTCGGCATGGCGGTAGATACAAAAGAAGGCTTAATTGTGCCAGTTATTCACCATGCTGATAAGAAATCAATACAACAGATTCATGATGAGATGAAATGCTTTAATGAAAAGGCGAGAGACGGTAAGCTAGCGGCTGCTGATATTCAAAACAGCACATTTACTGTCAGCAATGTGGGGCCGCTTGGAAGTACAGGAGCAACACCAATTATCAACTATCCGGAAACAGCACTGATCGCTTTCCATAAAACAAAAAAAGTGCCAATCGTGACGGAGAATGACGAGATTGTTATTGGCCATATGATGACATTGTCCATGTCTTTCGATCACCGTGTTGCAGATGGTGCTACTGCGGTTGCATTTACAAATCGTTTTGCTAGTTTAATTGAGCAGCCAAACAAATTGATGCTGGAGATGATATAGATGGTCGTTGGAGATATCAGTCAAGAAAGAGATTTGGTCATTCTCGGTGGCGGCCCCGGCGGATATAGTGCAGCCATTCGTGCTGCGCAGCTTGGTTTATCCGTAACGTTGATAGAGCAAGAAAAACTTGGCGGCGTTTGTTTGAATAGAGGCTGCATTCCGTCTAAAGTGTTTACATATGCTGCGAAAAAACAGTCAGAAACTGGGCATATGAAAGAGCTAGGTCTTTTCGTTGGTGAAGCATCATTTAACCTAAACAAGCTGCTTTCTTATAAATCGAAAGTAACTGAACAACTCAGAAGTGGTGTAGAAACACTTTGCAAAGCCAATAAAGTAGAGATAATTAAAGGGAAGGCAGGACTGATTGGAGAAGATCGGATTGGTGTTGAAAATGGCCACCAATTTGATATTTATACGTTCAAGCAAGCAATTATCGCTACAGGTAGTAGCCCTGTGTTGCCAGAGGGATGTCCAAAAAACAATAAGCGCATGCTACTTTCTCATGAAATATTTGATTTGCAGGAGTTGCCCGAGCATTTAATCGTTTATAGCCATGATTATATATCGCTAGAAGTGGCTTCAAGCTTTCATGCATTAGGGGCTCAAGTGACAATTCTATTGGAAGACACAGATGATTTTTTATTTGATAGTTCTATCACTAAGGAATTGAACCGGTTACTTAAGAAAAAGAAGATAAAGATCTACAAAGAAGCCAAGATTTTGTCAGTCGAGGAAACAGAAGCAGGTATCGATGTAAGGTTTAGAACGCAAGGAAAAGAAGAGGATGTTTCAGGTACACATTTGTTCGCAGCAGGGAACAGGAAGCCGAATGTAGAGGATCTAGGGCTACAACGATTTGGTATCGAGCAGAATGAAGATGGGTTTATAAAGATTGATCGAAATATGAGGACAACAGTTCCCTCTATTTACGCGATCGGGGATGTGACGGAAGGTCCGCTTCTCGCAGTAAAGGCAATTAAGCAAGGCAAAGCCGCAGTAGAATCGATTGCTGGTGGCAATCCGGAGGTAGATTTAGGATTCCTACCAACCATTGTTCATTCCATTCCGCCAATTGCTTCAGTTGGTTTGACTGAACAGCAAGCCCAAAATCTCGGAATCGATCTTCGTGTAAACCAATTTGCATTGGGGAGTAATGGCTATGCTATGATTACTGGCAATAAAGATGGCTTTATTAAAGTAGTGACAGATGCTTCAAATGACTTTATTTTAGGCATTCATATGATAGGAGAAGGAGCGGTTGAGCTATCAAGCACATTTGTTCAACTATTGGAAATGGCAGCGAAAGAAGAGGATGCAAAATTTCCGGCCTTTGCCCACCCTAGTATGAATGAAGCCCTGTTAGAAAGTGTGGAAGGGCTTATTGGCCAGGCAATCCATACTGTACCAAAGGGAAAAAGGCAAAAGGAAAGTTCCTTGAGCTTTATTAGGTAAAAGATTTTCCACAGAGGGCAAATTTCATTTGACAGAATTTTGCTCTTTGGTTTAAGATAATTGTAATTCAAACGGACGAGAGGGTGACCCAACTAAATGATTTACTAATCCTATGATTGAAAACACACAAATGAAGGTTTTAAGTAGGCGGACACCGCTTCTTTTTGATGCCTTCAATTGTCATTTTCAGAATAGGATTGTATTTCTATAGTTGGATTGAATGGTCTTTTTATAGGCTTATTTAATGATCCTCTATTTATGAATGCCTCCTATTCTGCATAAAATAGGAGGCATTTTCTGTCTCCAAAAGGAGATGAATTTATGCAGGTATTAAAAGCGGGACAAATAAAACATTATGTAAAAGATCGTTTGTTGTTGGATATTACAGAACTCGAGGTGCAACAGCATGAACGGATTGGGCTGGTTGGACCGAATGGAAGCGGAAAGACGACACTATTACAGATTTTGGCTCAGAAAATAACGCCTGATAATGGGTTTGTGCATCAATATGTAGAGTGTGAATATATTCCGCAATTAAAGGTTGATATCACAACCAAAAGCGGTGGAGAAGTCACACAAGAATATATTCAAAAAAGCCTCAATCAAAATTCAGGATTACTGCTATTAGATGAACCGACTACTCATTTAGACCTTTCTCATATCAACTGGTTGGAAAAAAGTGTGAAAAGCTGGCAAGGAGCATTTATTTTAGTATCACATGACCGGACATTTTTGGATGCTCTCTGCACGAGTATATGGGAAATAAGAGATGGCCATCTGACAAAATATAAAGGCAATTATAGTGAATATGTAAAACAAAAAGAAGTGGAAAAGAATCAAGAGCAAGCGGCATATGAAAAGTATGTGAAAGAAAAGAAACAGCTTGAAGAAGCTTTAATATTAAAAGAGGAAAAAGCAAAAAGAGCCACAAAAAAACCGAAAAAGCTGAGCTCCTCAGAAGCTAGAATTACTGGAACAAAACCATACTTTGCAAAAAAACAAAAAAAGTTATATCAATCTGCTAAAGCCATTGAAACGAGAATAGAAAATCTTGAAAAAGTGGAAAAGAGCAAAGAGCGTGCCCCTATAAAAATGGATTTACCTCATGCAGATTTGGTAAATGGACGTATTGTCTTTCGATTTGAAAATGTGGAAGGGTCTTTCGGGGAAAGAAAGCTATGGAAAAAAGCAAGCTTCTTCATACGAGGCGGCGATAAATTAGCAATAATCGGAGCAAATGGAACAGGGAAAACAACGCTCCTTAAAAAAATAATGGCAAGAGATGCAGGCATTTCGATTTCTCCCTCTATTCAAATGGGCTATTTCAGTCAGAAACTCGATATATTAGACACTGAAAAAACAATCTTAGAAAACGTGCAATCTACCTCAAAAAGAGGGGAAGACTTAATCCGTACAGTTCTTGCTCGCTTGCATTTCTATGATGATGATGTGTATAAACCTGTTGGTGTATTAAGCGGGGGTGAACGAGTAAAAGTAGCGTTCGCCAAATTATTTGTCAGTGACCTAAATACATTAGTGCTAGATGAGCCGACCAATTTCTTAGATACCGAAGCAGTAGAAGCTTTAGAATCACTCCTGCAAGATTATGAAGGCACAATTATTTTTGTATCACATGACCGTCAATTTATTGAAAAGATTGCTACTCGAATACTGGAGATTAAGAAGCAGAAGATCCATATTTTCGAAGGTAGTTATACGCAATATGTACAGCAACAAAAGCCTAAAAAAGATAATTCTAAGTCTGACCAGCTTCTCTTATTAGAGACAAAAATAACAGAAGTGCTCAGCCGCCTAAGTATTGAACCGTCTAGTGAATTAGAGTTGGAATTTCAAAGGCTCCTGAAAGAAAAAAGGGAATTAAAATAGCTCCGTAACTGGTAGTCAGAAGAAAAAGTTACTATCAATCCTAACAAATTTTATAAAATATGTTTTAAGCCTGCGACAGCGGGTATATATAGAATACAAGGGAAAAACAATACTACAACGAAAGGGACTGATAGACATGAAGTGTTTAACAGCGACTGCAGAAGATGTATTGGAAAACACCTTGTACGGGGAATTTAGTTTCCGGGCGAAAGGAACACTCGTCCTGAACCGTTATATTTAGCGCTAGAATTTTTTTCTAGTAATTTCCCTTGAATCCCGCAACTAGTGGGATGAAAAAGGCGCTACTCAATCGAGTAGCGTCTTTTTCGTGTGTGTTGATATTTAAAAGTTATAAATCAATGATAAATTAGATTTTGAACTGGTTCACATGTTCTTGCAACTCTTCCGCCATCTTAGATAGCGCCAAAGCAGAAGAAGAAATTTCCTCCATTGATGCCAGTTGCTCTTCAGAAGCAGCAGCCACGTGTTGAGTATTTGTCGCGGAAGTTTGTGCTATTTGAGCAATATCTTCCATAGTGGCGTTGATCTGTTCAGCGCCTGCTGACATTTCTTCAGAGATAGCTGTAGACTCTTCTATTTTGGAAGAAACTTGTTCTATTAATTTCACAATCTCTTTAAAGCCAGTTTCAGCTTCATGTACGACAGTCATGCCGACTTGCACTTCATGTGTTCCTTGTGTCATAACATCTACTGCACGTGCCGTATCATTTTGAATTTTGCTGATCAATTGAGCGATTTGGTCAGCAGATTGCTTGGATTGTTCAGCTAATTTGCGTACTTCGGCAGCAACTACTGCGAAGCCTTTACCATGTTCGCCAGCTCGAGCTGATTCAATCGCAGCGTTTAGTGCTAACAAATTTGTTTGATCGGCGATTGAAGTTATCACCTCAATAATATGGCCGATTTCTTCAGAATGGCTGCCCAAGTTTTTGACGACTCTAGCTGAATCATCTACTACATCTGTAATGGTGTTCATTTGGGAAATCACTTTTTTCAACGAGTCATGGCCATTATTAGCTTCTTTTAATGTATCGCTTGATAGTTCAGAAACTTGTGCTGAAGATTCGGCTACTTGTTGAATACCTACTGTCATTTCATTCATTGCACTAGAGCTTTCCATTGCACCTTGGCCTTGCAATTCTGCACCGCTAGAAATTTCATGGATGCTCGTTGCAATTTGGTTTGTCGCCAGTGAAGTTTGTTCAGCGCTAGCAGTTAATTCTTCTGCTGAAGAAGCAACTTGGACTGCATTATTGTTTACTTTATGAATTAAACTACGAAGGTTATCAGTCATCAAATTGAATGATTGAGCTAAATCGCCAATTTCATCTTTATTTTTTACTTGAATAGGCTCAACAGTTAAATCACCGTCTGAAACGCGCGAGGTTGATTGTGCAATGGCGATGAGCGGCTTAGATATAAGACGGCCGATGAACCATGCAATGGTAATGGAGATTATAACCGCAATGATGCCGATGATAATTAACACGTTCATTGTATGTTTTACTGTGTCTGATGTTTCTTTGTTACCTTTGTCCAAAATATCATTTTGATAATCAGACAGTTTTTTTGATTGCTCATTAATACGGGTTACAATATCTTTTCCTTTTGAAGTCATCAAAAGATTTGCTTCTTCTGTTTTCTTTTGTTTTTGAAGTGCAATGACTTGCTCAGAGAGTTGATTATATTCATCTTCAATACTATTTAAATCACTTAACATTTTCTTTGCTTCAGCGATCTTAAACCTACTTTGTAGATTATTGTACTTATTTTTAAAATCCTCTCGTGATTGTGTATATTCTTGTAAAGCCTGATCAGTTCCTAAAAGTAAGTAGCCTCTTAAACTAGACATTTCTTGCTTCACGGCAACCTGTAAATCCTTAATATCTACCGCTTTTTGTGCTTTGTCTTGCAAGAGGAAGCTATAACTATCGTTCACTGAACGAAGTTGGGAAAAGCTTATTGCAACCATAGCAATTAAGATCGCAATTACTACTCCGAAACCACCGAGAAGTTTTCGGTTAATGGTCCATTTCATTTTCATCATCCTTTTCTACTATGCTTTATAGCATATAATTTTAATTCTATTGGGAATTTGTTGTTTCTTTAAAACATCAAATCTTTTGACCTATATTATGCTTTATTTTGCTATGTACAAAGGTATTTATGTTTTGTAAATACTCTTTTTTCAATGAGAAAAGCATTTTTATATAGTTATTAAGTCAAATTGCCCAGCAACTTTTCTATTATAATAACATGTTATTAAATTTACAATATTTTTAAATTGAAACCTAAAATTTTTATTCTTTGGAATGTTTATGGAAAAATACTTATTACTTTTTACTATTGAATGAACATGGTAGAATAGTTTAACGTACCGATCGCCTTTTGGGTATATTGGTTCAAATTGCTATTAATTGCAGACAACTAGGGGAGAAAAATCACATGAAGAAGACCAAAAGTATAGGTTGGAGATTGTCAGGGGTAATTATAGGGCTGTTTCTAATATTATTCCTGATATATTCTGTATTAGTAAGTATCAATTTATATCAAAAAAGTATCCAAGACTCAGAAAAATATGCAAAAGAGCATTCGAAACTATATGCCGCTGAAGTTTCTGAACGATTTGAAGCCACAGAAGAAACAATAAAGGCGACAAAACATGCATTAGAAGCACTGGCAAACGATCATAAACTGACAGCACAATCAGTTTTAAGTATTATGAAGCAAAACTTAGATAATACTTCGCAGCTTACCGGGATATCTATAATTTTAGAAAAAAATATCGCGCCTAAAAAGAATTTAGTAGACCCAAAATTATTAGATGAACATGGGCGATATATCCCGTATATGTTAAAAAATAACGATCAAGTTAATGTAGTGCCAGCAGTCGGATATGATAATGAAGAGATAAGTAAATGGTATGCTATTCCCAAAAATGAAGATCGTACTGTATTAACGGAACCACAGGAGTTTAAAGTAGGAAATGAATCTATTTATGTGGCTTCTATAGCTACGCCTATTTATACAGAAGATCATCAATTTGCAGGTGTTATAACAGCTGGAATTTCAATGGATTTCTTAAATGAATTCGTTAAGGACATGAAGCCTGATGGAGGTTATGCGAGCATTATCACAGACAATGGGACTGTGGTAGCGAATAGTATAAACCCCAAAATCACTGGAACCAATATGGCGAATGCGATTAATTGGAAACCGGTAAAAAGCCAATTGGCAAAAGGTGATATACCAAGTCTGTATGTAGATTCGAAGCAATTAAAAGAACAAGCGTTTAACGCATTTGCACCCATAAAAGTCGAGGGAGCAGATGAGGTATGGAGCGTGCAGTCGGTAGTTCCTAAATCAAGTATTCTGGCAACATTTAAGTCTATATTAACTTTAACAATTATTGCAGGTATCATCATCATCATTTTGATGGCAGCTGTGTCGCTTTGGTTCATTCATAAGCAATTGAAACCTCTTGCCAGCTTAAGAAAATCTATTGAAAAAGCAGCTTCAGGTGATCTAACTGAGAAAATAGATGAATCGCAAATACGCCCAGATGAAATTGGGCTTGTAGCTATAGCATTCAATGATATGTTAGACCAGACAAATGAAGTCATTGGCACGGTCAAAGAATCTACTTCGCGCTTGAATCAAACATCTACGAACGTGCATCGTGCATTTGAAGAGGTTTCAGCAGCGAGCGAAGAAGTGGCAGCAGCAGTAGAACAAATTGCGCAAGGTGCACAACAACAATCAATTGATGCAGAAAATACAAATCAGCAAATGGTGGATCTTTCTTCACAGATTGATGCATTAGCAGCACTTTCAGCAAATATGGATCAGTTGTCACTGAAATCAGCTCATTCTACTAAACAAGGAATTAAGCAAGTAGAATTGCTTCGTAATCATCATGAAACCACTAATGATATGAACAGTAAAGTGGAAGCTCAAATTTCAGTTCTATCCCATAAGATGACAGAAATTAATGCGGTCATTGAATCGATCCAGGGCATTACAGCACAAACTAATTTATTGGCATTGAATGCGAGTATCGAAGCTGCAAGAGCAGGGGAGCATGGCAAAGGATTCGCGGTTGTGGCCGAAGAAGTAAGAAAGTTGGCTGAGCAATCACGTTCAGAAACAGAAAGTATCCAGCATACAGTGAAAGAAATTTTGAATGAAACAGCTCAAACAGTTTCGCTCATTCAACATAATATAGAATTGATGGAAACCACCAATCAATCTGTCTCTGATACCGAGACAACATTTATGGAAAACGCGTCAGTAGCAAAAGAAATGGGCGGCACCATTGAGCAATTGTCCCATAAGCTAGAAGAAATGCTGACATATAAAGAAAGAGCGATGGAAGCAATCCGCAATGTAGCAGCAATTTCAGATGAAACGGCCGCATCAGCGGAAGAAGTGAGTGCATCTGCTGTCCAACAACAACAAGAAATGGAGCATGTGTCTACTTCTACTGAGCATATGAAACAAATTGCCGGTGAATTAGAAGATGTTATTGAACGTTTTAAATAATTGAACAGACAAACCGCCTATTCCTATTTGGAGGGGCGGTTTTTTGATTTCTTTCTAATGAACTATTGAAAAGCAAAAGACTTATCCGATATTAAAGGTAACTAATTATGCATGCTAATTGTAGGGAGGAATCTGTCTATGCGAATTGCTTCACAGATGCCGCCGGTCGATCCGGCTATAGCAAATACACCTTTAACAAAAAATGCGAATGAATCAACGGAAGAAAGTTTAAATCAAAACAAAGAAAATGACATACCAAAAGCCACTTTCCAGAAGGCAATAGACAAGTTGAATGAGTTCATGGAGGTACATAATAATAACTTGAAGTTTGTCTATCATGATGGATTGAAAGAGTATTATGTCAAAGTAGTCGACTCGAAAACAGATGAAGTGATTCGTGAAATCCCATCTAAACAAGTATTAGATGCTTACTATGAAATGCAAAAGATTATCGGAAATATAGTAGACGAAAAGATTTAAGGAGTGAATGAAATGGCGAACAATATATCGAGTTATTCATATTTACAAACAAGCGGTAGCCGTATTACAGGATTAGCATCTGGAATTGATACGGAATCTATGGTAGAAAAACTAATGCAAGCGCAAAGCATGCAAATGGAAAAACTTGTACAACAAAAGCAAAAATATGAATGGCAACGAGATGCTTATCGGGAAGTGAATACAAAGCTATCCACGTTTGAAAAAACATTTTTTGATGAATTTGGTTTGCAAAGTAAATTCCCGACAAAGACAGTTAATGTATCCGATAGCTCTAAAATCTCTGCTACTGCATCTTCAACAGCTAGCGGATCGCTTTCTATAGAGAGTATCACAAGCCTTGCAACTTCTGGTAGGTTAGTGTCAGGAAAAATTACAACAAATTCAGGGATAGCTGATGAAAATACATTATTATCTCAAATTCCTGGATTTTCATCAGAAGAAGGGACCCTAACTCTAAATGTTTTACAAAAAGATGGGTCAATGAAAAAAGAAAGCATTGCATATAAAGGCACAGACACATTATCTAGTTTTACAAGTAAACTGAATAAAGTTGGTATAACAGCAATTTTCGCAGACGGAAAAATGTCACTTACCGCAAATGCAACAGGATTACCTAAGGATGGTGGGGCATCTATCCAAGCGGATAGTGCTAATGATAAATCTCTTATGGAAGGCCTTGGTTTCGAGGCAGCTGATGCACAGATAATTGAGGGTACAAATGCTGAGTATACTATAAACGGAATTACGATGAATAGCACGTCAAACCAACTCTCTATTTCAGGATATACTATTACTCTAAAAGAAAAATTTGCTAAAGATTCTATCAGTCCAATATCGGTTACATCCACAACTGATACAGATGGAATGGTAAACAAGATGAAAGACTTCGTCAACATGTACAATAATCTCATCACCTCATTGAATGATAAGATTGGTGAAGCCAAATACAAGGATTATCAGCCACTTACCGATGCACAGCGCTCTCAAATGACTGAAGATCAAATTAAAAAATGGGAAGAAAAGGCGAAATCCGGATCAATACGTAGCGATTCTATTGTGCGTAATGCGCTTTCCAGTCTGCGCAGCACTCTTTATAAATCAGTAGAATTTGGAGATGGAAATAAGAAAGCTCTATTTGAAATCGGCATTACTACAACCAAAACCTACAACGATGGCGGGAAGTTAGAGATTGATGAAAACAAGCTTCGAGAAGCCCTGACGAAAGATCCAGAAAGTGTAATGAAAATCTTTACTCAGCCTAACACAGGGATAGTTGCGCAAATGCGTAAAATTTCTCAAGATACCGTAAAAACAATTGAAGAACGTGCAGGCAAAGCTTCTTCTGTGGATAACACATATACTCTTGGAAAACAACTTGAAGGTCTAACAGACAAAATTGCTGATTGGAAAGACCGCTTAAAAATGATTGAAGACCGTTATTGGAAGCAATTTTCTGCCATGGAGGATGCAATTGCACGTGCGAATAGCCAAGCCTCTTACTTCGCCCAATAGATAATTTAAGAACTTTGTAAAATATAAAGGAGTTGTCCAACTTGCAAGCACAAAATGCTTATAATGCATACAAACAAAATAGTGTCACAACCGCCTCTCCTGGTGAGCTAACACTTATGCTATATAATGGCTGTCTTAAATTTATGCATCAAGCCAAAAAAGGAATTCTTGAAAAAAATATTGAAATGAAAAATACAAATCTTATTAAAGCCCAAAATATTATCACAGAATTAATGTCCACATTAAATATGGATCTAGCTGTTTCTAATGAAATGATGCCGCTTTACGACTATATGAATCGTCGTTTAATGGAGGCGAATATAAAAAGTGACCCTTCCATTATTGATGAAGTGGAGGGCTTAGTGGTAGAGTTCCGTGATACATGGAAAGAAGTCATTAAGTTTAACAGACAAAAACAGTTTGTTGGGAATCAATTATAATGGATTTGCTTCAACAACTATTGCAAGTATCCGCGCAACTTTTTAAACATTTGTCCGAGCTGCCGCCGGATAAAGAGCGGGATGATTATTTACAAATCACAGAACGTTTACTAGATGAACGGGGATCTATTATTGAGGAACTACAGCAGTTGGAAGTAAATCCACTGCCGGGTCATCCGTTTGAAAAACAGTTGCGGGAACTGGATGAAAGAATCCGAAAACGTTTGAAAGCCCAAAAAGATGAACTCTCAACAGATATAAAGAATCTCCATTTATCTAAGAAATCTGAACGAAGTTATGTTGATCCTTATGCGAGTGTCCGTGTGATGGATGGTAGCTACTTTGATGGTAAGAAGTAAAAGTAATTACTCTAGCGAAGGCTGCTGTTTTTGCTAGAGTCTTTTTTTTGTTATATTCTTCATATTGTCACTCTCGTTATAATAGAAACAATTTAGTAGTAAAGGTGTTGGAAAGCGTTATGAAGTTTAAACGTACCGAGTCATTTCGGCATATATTTGAGAACAGGATAACTTCAAAGTATAAAGTAATAATGGACGGAATTGTACAGGATTTTTCTTCAACCTCAGAATTTTGCCAGTTAGTCGATTTAAGCCCCAGCGGTGCGAGGATTGCTTTAAACGATAATTTACCAATTGAAGGCAAAGTTTGCGTTATTGAGCTTCTCTTTGTCTTACATACCAAACCTATTGCTGTACATGGTGAAGTGAAATGGAAGCGTCCTGCTTTTGGCCATTATTATTATGGTATTGATTTAGAAACCGATGAGCTGATTGAAACGCTGATAATTTCAGAATTGAAATTACGTCGTAAACAAGAAATTATTGATAAAAAACAACAAGTATAAATGTAGACTATTCCCGTAGAGAAACAAATCTTTACGGGGTTTTTTCATTTCTTAATAAACCAGTTATTCTAACATTACCAATTTTTCTTCCGATATAATAGAAGAGAGACTATATAAATAACATTACATAAAGGGGGATTCATATGCGTAAATCATTTGTCGCTATGGGACTTGCAGCTGTATTAATGGCGCCAGCGTTTTTGTCTGCTGCTAGCAAGGAAAGTACAGAAGCACAAGCTGGTCCTGATATATCAACCCATGCTGATATTACGATGGTATCCAAAAAAACAAGTAAAAAAGCTAAAGCAGTTATTAATAAGATTAAAGCGATTAAATCTCAAAAAGTTGACTACATCCAAAAAACAAAAACTGCCAAAAGCGCATACGATAAACTATCGAAAAAAGACAAAAAGTTAGTTGCGAATTATCCAACTTTAAAAAAACATTGGGCAAAAATACAGCCAGCTCTTAAGAAAGTAAAAAAGCTCCAAGCTGATGTCACTAAATTAACTGATAAAAACTACAGAACAAAAGCTGCTCCGCTGAAAAAGACCTATGATAGCATGAATGCAATATCCAAAGCGGCTGTTCCTGCTTCTACAGTAAAAAAATTAAATCATTATAGCAATGTCACAGGTTCATATCGTTTAATGACGCTAGCTGTAGGAAATGCAAATAGCGGAACACAAGAAAAAAATGGCCCCAAAATATATAACTTTTTAACCTCTTATAATAAGCTTTCGGGCGCTCAAAAAAATCTGTTAGACCATTTAATGAGTTCAGACGAGAAAAGTAAATTAAATGGTTATCTAACTCAAGCTGACACAATTAAAACAGCTGCCACATTGGAGAAAAAATACGCAAGTTTAAAGACATCCAGCAATACGTATGGTAAAGATGCTGTTGCTTTGTACTGGGAATACACAAATGCAACCGTAGCAGATAGCGAAGTTGCAGGGTTTATGCCGAACAGCTCTAAAATTGTGGAACTACAAAAAATCTACGAAAAGCAAATAGTAGCTGCAGCGACTTTTGCGAACCTTGTGGATTCCATTGATGAAGGTAGTGCATCAAAAGAAGAGTTACTAAAAAAAATACAGGATGCGGTAACTTCTTATAAAAATATAAGCAAACCGACAGCGAGCTCTACTCCGAACGTTTATCCTAAACTGGCGCCAATTGATGTTGTGGATAAAAAGATAATAGCTACATATAAAAAGTACGAAACCATACCAAGTATTGTTGAAGGAATATTAAATTTACCTGATTTTATTAAAGTTGTGCCAGGCTCATTAACTTCAGCCCAAATTGATAATTTAATCGACCAGCTTGCAAAATATAAAAAGCTTGGAGCAGATCAGAAAGAGATAGTTCAAGCAAACGCACAGGAAAAAAAGCCATATCTTTTAGAAGAAAAAAATGTGGCTAGTGCACAGACTATAGATAAAAGTTATGATTCAGTGCAAAAGAAAAAAACGAGTCCAACTTACTTAGCAGACCTGCAAAAGGTTTTTGATGCATATGATAATGCCATCATTGATGTTAGACGATTTATAAAGAATGCGCTTACCATTGCCGCAATTCCTACGTCTCCAGTTTACAAAGAAGCAAAGATAGCAGCTGATGACTTTGCTATAGACGTTAATAAATTATCGGCAAATAGCACTCTACAAGATGTAAAATCAGTTGTTGCAAAATATAATACTATGTCTAATGCAAAACCAAACCAAACAGCATTAGTAGATAAAATAGTTCTTAAGACATACAACCAATACGCAGGCATTCCACAAGTGGTAACAGCGTTTAATAAAATTCCAGATAAAACATTAAGTAATGGTTATTATGGCTATTCTACAAAGAATATTACTGACCTTTTATCCAATATTAAAACGTATAAAAAGCTAGGTACTCCTCAAAAAGCAATTGTAGACAATTCGACAACAACACACAAACCGACAATTGAGATGCTGGCAGGTGAAGAAGCCAATATTAAAGAGGCGCAAGGACTCGATAAAGCTTATGCTAAACTGAAAAAATCGAGCAAAAACTATCCGAAAGAAGCGAAAAAAGTTCACATCGATTATCTAGATGCATCACCTGATACGCTTAAATATTTGGTAAATGGCCTAAAAATGGAAGGATTAGATCAAGCCTATAAAAGCCAACAACAGCTTGCCTCAACCTTTGAAGAAATGGTTAACCAATTGAATCGTAAAAGTAATGCAACGCAAGATGTACTGCCAGTTGTCCGTTACTATTTAGCAAAGGTAGAACCTTATTCAAAAATAAGCAATCTTGTTGATAGCAAAATCTTAAAAAAATATAAGCAATATGAGCCAATTGCGGATATCATGCAAATGTTTGATTTGATAAAAATTACGAATGAAAACGATATTTCACCAACTAATATTGAATATATTCAACAAGCCATCAAAACGTATAAAAAGCTGGCAGCTGATCCGAAAAAAGTAATAGATGATGCAGATCGCTCTAAATATAAATTTTTGCAAGATGGAGATGAGATAGCTCAAGCTTCAACTATTGATAAAGCATTCGAAAAAATTAAACCTACTGACAGCAAGTATGAAGTAGACGTTTTGAAAGTCTATTACACTCTTTATGACCGTGCACCGTCACAGGTGAAAAAATATGTAGCAAACAAGAAGGCCTTGGAAGAAGTAGCAACGCGATATATTCCACAACTTGCGACAGCTAGGGAATTCGAACAAATGGTGAAAGACCTGTCGGAAGTTAGTAATAAAGGCTATACACCAGGCGTGCAAGATGTAAAAAAAGTCAAAGATTACTATGTGAATAACGTAAAATACAACAAGATTAATGCGCAGTATAATGTTCCTTTAGAAACGATTATAGATCCAACAATTATGGAACAATATCATAAATTCGAAGATATCCTGACAATTCAGGACATCGCCAAAAGCATGTATGTGCAATATGGACGGTTTGTCGAAGGAAAAGGATATGCTTCTGGTGATAAACTAAAAAATAAAAATGACGTAAATAGTATTGTAAAGGTTATTACTCTTTATAATCAATTAGATTCACCGCAAAGAGCTATTGTCAGCAAGGCGCCAAGGTATGCAAACGACCACTCGTATGAAGAATCACACAACATTCCGTATGATCCAAATCGAGTTTTTGAAGAAAATGAAATTATTCGTCCGTCTATCCCGTTGAATGATGTGGCGATTCAGAATTTCCTAGAAGCACAAAAAATCAATGCAGCGTATGAAGCGTTAAAGCCAACTAGCTCTAGCTATAGAGATGGTGCAATTGCTCTGTATTATAGATACATGAATGCGGGTCCAAACGTTCAGGCTTATGTAATCTACTCGAAAGAGATTGAGGATTTTGCTAATCGTTTTAATGCAGCAACTATTAAAGCCGAAATTGATACATTTATTCAAGCTTTGAACAAGTTGTCTAAGAACAGTTTGTACGAGGATGTCAATTCTGTTGTGAAACAATACAATGCACTAAATGAAGTACAGCTTTCGCTTCTAGATAAGCCAACGCTAGCAAAATATAATAGCTATGCTCCTTTAGTAGATATGTATATAAATATTGATAAGATAAATAAAAATGGAAAGTACAGCAATAACGATATTCAATTAATGCTTTCCACAATTGCCATTTATAAAAAATTATCGTTAGATCCAAAAGCTATTGTTACAAAAACAACAAGCTTGAATAAGGAATTTTTAACCGAAGAAACAGCTATCAAACAAGCGCAAAAACTCGATAAGAGCTATCAATCACTTGATCCAAACAGTAAAAAGTACGGTACTGATTTGAAAAAACTTATCCAAGATTATGGCAAATTGTCGACTACGGCTAAAAAATATGTTGTAACGGATTTTGATAGTATACAATCTGGGACAGAATACAAAACGCCAAAAGAAAAGGCAGATGCTTTTGAGAAGGCTGTCAATCGCTTGAATCCCAAAAGTCCATATGCTGATATATTAGAAGCAGTGAAATTGTATAATGGACTTGACAAAAAAGCATTAACTTATGTAGATAGCAAAGTACTGGCTATTTACAATAAATATGCTCCCATCGTTTCAATTGTGACAATACTAACAGATCCTGGCACTCCGTATGATAATCAGTATATTGATAATATTGCACAGGCCATAACACTATACAATAAGTTGGGGAAGGACCAAAAGGCAATAGCAGAAGAAGCGTTAACTGTACCTCAAAAGGCCTTGCTAAATGAAGGTGACAATATTAAAGCCGCTCAAGAGCTAGATAAAAAGATTGTGGCTATTACACCTGGAAAATCTGGTTACACAAAAGCAGTCATTGAAGCAGGCAAAACTTATGACGCTATGTCGGTCAATGCCCAAAATTATGTGAAGAATAAAAGCAAATTAAGAGAATATAGGACAGATAAAAATATCGAACCTTCTATTAAAAAGCTTGCAGACTTTGAAAAAGGCGTAGCCGAGGTAGAGGAACTTGCTGCTGATGAAACAAATAATAATTGTGGAACTGGGACATGTAGTAAAGACATTGTCGACAAAATGGTTATTCTTGAACGGCTTTACCAAGATCTAAATATACCAAAGCTAATCAAGGGTGAAGAAATCAAATTAAGCACGCTTATTGATCGCAAAGTACTTCAACGCTATCAATATTTCTATGCGGTTTATGATATTAAAAACCAATTGGATAATCTTTAATATAATGAAGGCCCGAGCCGTTATGGCGTTCGGGTCTTTTTTTGAAATCCAAAATATCAAAAATATATTATTTTGTTCTATATCTAAGTCCCAAGCAATATACTTTAGTGGAAATAAGACAAAATAGTGGCAGAACACAATAACAACATCAAAAAAAATTAATTAATTATGTGTTTTAAGAAGGGTTTTAACGGGCATTGTAGAATAATATTAGTATGGTTGATTAAAGGAGGAGTTTACATGCTAACATTTAACATTCGTGGTGAAAACATTGAGGTAACTCCAGCAATTCGAGAGTACGTTGAAACAAAGCTTCAAAAATTAGAACGCTATTTCAATGAAGATCTTAATGCGATTGCTCATGTAAATTTAAAGGTTTACAATGACAAGAGTACGAAAGTAGAAGTAACAATTCCTATGAAAAGTTTAACTTTACGTGCAGAAGAGGCTAATGATGATATGTATGCTGCAGTTGACTTGATTATTGGCAAGTTGGAACGTCAAATTCGCAAGCATAAAACAAAAGTCAATCGCAAATTCCGCGATCGTGAAGGAGTAGGCATTTACTTTGCAAATGTTCAGACTGAAAATTCCCCTGGAGCAGTAGCTGATCCGAATGATTCAGAGGAAGAACTATCAGTTGTCCGTACAAAACAACTTTCCTTGAAACCAATGGACGAAGAGGAAGCCATTCTACAAATGAACTTACTTGGCCATGATTTCTTTATTTACACAGATGCAGAGTCAGACGGAACAAATATCGTATACAAACGCAGAGATGGTAAATACGGACTGATTGAAACTAGTTAAGATAATAAATTCATAGTATTTGCGTTTTAGATAAGCCCAGCAGGAGCAACCTAATGTTTGCTCAGCTGGGCTTTTATGTGATATTCTTCCTTATCAATTTTCGAAATCCAACCTTTCCTTCTATGTATTTCTTTTAAAAGAAATTAAAGATTGATTTTTCAATTTATTTACTTTACTGTTAAGTTATCATTACTGTTATATGTTAAGTGAACGGCCACAGTAGATGATTTAATTCATCACACTGAATAGATTTGTAAATTTCAATTCTGTATATCTTTTTTCCTTGTATTATTTGTTTAGGAATAATAGATTTTTACTAATTGTTCATTTGCTTTAAACGTTCAGACAGTGTTAAAATGAAGGTTGAGACTATATAGGATGTGAAAATCAATGCCTAGCATATTAAATAAAATTTTTGATCCAAATAAAAAAGAATTAAAACACTTAGAAAAAGTTGCAAGTGCAGTCGATGCATTTGCTGAAGATATGGCTAAATTAACAGATGAAGAATTAAAAGCAAAAACGAATGAATTCTACGAACGTTTTTCTAACGGCGAAGATTTAGATAAAATTCGCCCTGAAGCTTTTGCAGTTGTTCGTGAGGCATCTAAACGCGTTTTAGGCATGTACCCTTACCCAGTTCAATTAATGGGGGGCGCAACGCTTCATGAAGGGAATATTGCTGAGATGAAGACAGGGGAAGGTAAAACGTTGACTTCCACTTTACCTGTTTACTTAAATGCCCTTACTCATAAAGGCGTGCATGTTGTTACAGTCAACGAGTACTTAGCAAGCCGTGATGCTGAAACGATGCGTCCATTATATGAATTTTTAGGTTTAACAGTTGGCTTGAACTTGAATAACATGTCAAAAGATGAAAAACGTGAAGCTTATGCATGTGATATCACGTATAGCACAAACAACGAGCTTGGCTTCGACTACTTGCGCGACAATATGGTTCTTTATAAAGAAGAACGTGTTCAACGTCCGTTGCATTATGCAGTAATCGATGAAGTGGACTCCATCTTAGTCGATGAAGCCCGCACACCTTTAATCATTTCTGGTCAAGCGAATAAATCAGCTGCCTTATACAAACAATCAAACGCGTTTGTACGCACATTGAAACAAGATGAAGACTACAATTATGATGTAGAAACTAAAGGCGTTACAATGACAGAACAAGGGATTGAAAAAGCAGAGAGAGCTTTCAATATTGATAACTTGTTTGATTTAACGCATGTTGGTCTAAACCATGCCATCAACCAATCGTTAAAAGCGCATGTTAGTATGCACTTGGATGTTGATTATGTGGTACAAGACGGTGAAATATTAATCGTTGACTCATTTACAGGACGTATTATGCAAGGCCGCCGTTATTCAGAAGGATTACACCAAGCCATTGAAGCAAAAGAAGGCGTAGAAATTCAAAACGAGTCTATGACCATGGCGACAATTACGTTCCAAAACTATTTCCGTATGTATGAAAAGTTATCTGGTATGACAGGTACAGCTAAAACGGAAGAAGAGGAATTCCGCAATATTTATAATATGAATGTTGTTGTGATTCCGACTAACAAACCAATTGCACGTGATGACCGTCCGGATTTAATCTATGCATCTATGCAAGGTAAATTTGAAGCGGTGGCAAATGAAATTGCAGACCGTCATCAAAAAGGGCAGCCAGTACTTGTTGGTACAGTTGCTATCGAAACATCAGAATTAATTTCGCATTTATTAGCAAAACGCAGCATTCCGCACAATGTCTTGAATGCGAAAAACCATGAGCGCGAAGCAGAGATTGTTGCAGAAGCAGGTCAAAAAGGCGCTGTAACCATTGCAACAAACATGGCTGGTCGTGGTACAGATATTAAACTTGGCGAAGGCGTACTAGATTTAGGCGGATTAGCCGTTATTGGTACAGAACGTCATGAATCACGCCGTATCGATAATCAGTTGCGAGGCCGTGCTGGACGTCAAGGTGACCCTGGTATCACACAATTCTATCTTTCTTTGGAAGATGAATTGATGAAACGTTTCGGCTCAGAAAGCATGAAAAACATGATGACAAGATTAGGGATGGACGATACACAGCCAATCCAATCGAAAATGGTATCCAAAGCCGTTGAATCTGCTCAGAAACGTGTAGAAGGTAATAACTTCGATGCGCGTAAACGCTTATTGCAATATGATGATGTCTTGCGTCAACAACGTGAAATCATTTATAAAGAGCGTTATGAGGTATTGGAAACAGAGAATATGCGTGGCTTAGTCGAATCAATGGTAGACGAAGTACTAGTTAGCGCAGTTCATTCATATACAACTGAAGAAAATCCAACTGAATGGAATCTAACAGGACTAGCAAGTTTTGTAGGTGCTAATTTGTTACCAGAAGGCATTGCCACTGTCGATTCATTCAAAGGGAAAACACAAGAAGAAATCATTGAATTCCTTCGCACTGAAGTGAAAAAAGAATATGACCGAAAAGAAGAAGAACTTACGCCAGACCGCATGCGCGAGTTTGAGAAAGTTATCTTGCTTCGTGCAATTGACTCTAAATGGATTGATCACATCGATGCAATGGACCAATTGCGCCAAGGTATTCATCTACGTGCTTACGCTCAAACAGATCCGCTTCGTGAATATCAATCAGAAGGCTTTGCGATGTTCGAAGCTATGGTAGAAGCTATCCGTTCTGACGTTGCTCAATATGCAATGAAAGCAGAAATCCGCAGTAATCTTGAACGTGAAGAAGTAGCGAAGGGTGAAGCGGTAAATCCGAAAACCGATGAAAAGACTTCTAAACGCAAGCCAGTCCGTAAACAGCAAGAAGTAGGTCGTAATGATTTATGCCCTTGTGGTAGCGGTAAGAAATATAAAAACTGCCACGGCGCTGTCTAAAGAGTAAAAATAGTGGGATCCTTTATCTCCCACTGATGAGCTCTTACTGCCCGTAATGTAGGATAAAGTGAATGATGTAATTGGCAAAAGGAGCTGTTCAAACTTTGAACAACTCCTTTATGTCTTTTCATAGCTATAGTTATAGAATCTTATCCCTTCTATAACTATACTTACAGTGAATAACATTCAGCCTTAGTTGTTGAAAAGTGACTAAGATGCGTGATAAGTTATTGAATATTTAATGTAATTGGAGGAACAAATTATGATGGAATTATCTGATGTTCGGAACGACCTTGATGGGACGTCCACAAAATTAGAAGACTTTAGGGGGTCTCTTTGACTTAGAAAACAAAGAGGCGCGGATTCAAGAATTGGATGAAATGATGCTTGAGCCATCTTTCTGGGATGATCAAAACAATGCGCAAAAAATTATCAGTGAATCCAGAGGGTTAAAAGAAATCGTCAACGAATTTCACGAATTAGTTGAAACGCAGGAAAACCTTGAAATGACACTGGATTTATTGAAAGAGGAACCAGATGAAGAATTGCAGCAAGAACTTTTTAAAGAGATGGATGAGTTTAAAAAACGCACCGAGGATTTCGAACTGCAATTGCTTTTAAGCGATCCTTACGATCAAAACAATGCCATTGTGGAACTTCACCCAGGCGCAGGCGGTACCGAATCCCAAGACTGGGGATCTATGCTTTTGCGTATGTATACGCGCTGGGCAGAAAAACATGATTTCAAAGTAGAAACATTAGACTACTTGCCAGGCGATGAAGCAGGGTTGAAATCTGTTACACTTGCGATTCGCGGACATAATGCATACGGTTACCTGAAAGCCGAAAAAGGCGTTCATCGCCTTGTACGTATTTCACCATTCGATTCCGCTGGACGCCGACATACTTCCTTTGTATCTGCAGATGTCATGCCGGAGTTTACCGATGAGATTGCTGTTGAAATCCGTACAGAAGATTTAAAAGTAGATACCTATCGTGCATCAGGCGCAGGTGGTCAGCATATCAATAAAACAGAATCCGCTGTCCGCATTACTCACTTGCCAACAGGTGTTGTGGTGGCATGCCAGGCTGAACGCTCACAAATTAAAAACCGTGAGAAAGCGATGAATATGCTGCAGGCGAAATTGTATCAGCTAAAAGTAGAAGAGCAGCAAGCTCAGCTAGATGATATCCGCGGTGAACAGAAGGAAATCGGCTGGAGTAGCCAAATCCGTTCATATGTATTCCATCCGTATTCAATGGTGAAAGACCATCGCACCAACACAGAAACCGGTAATGTCCAAGCGGTGATGGATGGCGATATTGACCAGTTTATTAATGCATATTTGCGCTCACAATTATAAAAACTGTAAGTTATGAATAAATAATACGCCCGAGTGGATAGACTTTTGCAAGGTCTCATCTGAACGGGCGTATTTTTTGCTAGTAGCGGTCTTGTCTCTTTCTATTTTGGGTATTGAGCCAAATCATACCAAACGTTTGTTCTTAATTTTACTTGCTAAATGAGTAACTCGAATATAAAATAAAATAAGAACGTTTGTTTTCTATGGAGGTTGTTGGCGATGTTGAATTTATCGAATGAAGCAATTCATAGGTTAGAGCAGGCCATTTACTTGCCAATGGTGCTGCAAATTCTAAAGCGTGATAGCAAAGAATTTGAGCAAGGGCATTTTAAATTAAAACAACCATATATAAGGCTACTTGAACAGACAACCAAGCGAGTCCACAAAGAACTGGCTGAGACGAAACGTTATTTGGCTATGCATCAGCTGCAAGTATTCCGCGGGGAGCGAGATGATCTATTCTCCGAATACATTTTTATCAATAAAAGAGCCCAAGATTGCCGCCGATACTCGAATATTCGGCTGCGCAATCATGTGGAAGAACTGTTAACTCACTATTTATCTAAGTCATAAGAAACAAGCCGCGCTCTATAATTGAACGATTGTCTATTTTTTGATGCCTATTGATCACCTCGTCCATATGACGGAAATAAAGGATGGATGCATAATATTGCTGCCTTGAAAGTGTTGTAAAACTTAATTGTTCCTCTATATAAACTCCTTTTTTGAAATATAAGCCCATTTCTTGTTTATTCATCATAGTATGTCCTCTAAAATTTTGCCACAAAATCCATGCGTTATGCTTTTTCTTAGGTGATGCAGTCGGAAAGAAAATATATGGCTGTAAAAGAGCCGTTAAGATGATAGGTAGTTTAATAATCGTGTCTGATTTAGCATGTTCGTTTACTTTGCTAAATACGTAATTTGAATATTCCAGTGATACGTCCAATGAAGTGCCGAGTGAAGTGCAAATATAATTAATCAATCGGGTCACGGTACACGAGACGATGTATTGACGATTGAGCTCAATAACAAGTGAATAATTTCGTTTGTCTAGCAAAATAGGTTTAAGCATGCAAATATCCGGTGTTAGATAAAATTCATGAATTTTTATAATTTCCATTTTTATTCCTCCTAGTATGTTGGTGGATTCAAAGACTAAATTTACGGGTATATAATGATCTCAACTACTCTATTTCTATAGATAGATGAGAAAGTAAAAAAGATTGCATATTCATGTTGTTTTTCCTATACTAACAAAAAGCATTTCAGGAAATAAAACAGAGAAAAATGACATATCATTGGTCGTTCTTCTCTTTTTGTTGGCAGAATGAATACTTTGCTTGGGCCATATGAGGGTAAAATTAAACTATTTTTGTTTTACTTTCTCAGTAAAAGCCCCCAAAGTCGAAAACTGTGACTGTTATCATTCAATTTAAAAATTAAAAACCGTTCAGATGGGGCGGTTTTTTTATTTAAACAATAAAACGTACGTTCGCTTATTTCTGGATACTTGTGCGTAGCTATGTTAAAATATGTCTATGAGTTTTAAGGAACGGGGAGGAACCAAATGAGTAAAGATTTCGAATTACATTCCGCATATCAACCGAGTGGCGACCAGCCTGCAGCGATTAAAGAACTGGTTGAAGGCGTTAGACAAAATAAACAGCATCAAACACTTCTTGGTGCAACAGGAACGGGGAAAACTTTTACGATTTCAAACGTTATCAAAGAAGTGAAAAAGCCGACGTTGATCATTGCGCATAATAAAACGCTCGCAGGTCAACTTTACAGCGAGTTTAAGGAGTTTTTTCCAAATAATGCTGTCGAGTATTTCGTCAGCTATTATGATTATTACCAACCGGAAGCGTATGTACCACAAACCGATACCTACATTGAAAAGGACGCCAGCATCAATGATGAAATCGATAAACTGAGGCACTCTGCCACCTCCTCTTTGTTTGAACGAGATGATGTAATTATTATTGCATCCGTTTCTTGTATCTATGGCTTGGGGAATCCGGAAGAATACCGTGAAATGGTTGTGTCCATTCGTACAGGGATGGAAATTGAACGCAACCAGCTGCTCCGCAAACTAGTAGATATCCAGTATGAACGAAATGATATAAATTTCACGCGTGGTACCTTTAGAGTGCGAGGAGATGTAGTCGAAATTTTCCCTGCATCTCGGGATGAACACTGTATCCGTATTGAATTTTTCGGGGATGAAGTTGACCGCATTAGAGAAGTAGATGCATTGACAGGCGAAGTGCTTGGAGATAGAGAACATATTGCTATTTTCCCAGCATCTCACTTCGTTACGCGTGAGGAGAAATTATTAAAAGCAATAGATAATATTGAAGTAGAACTGAAAGATCAATTAAAACATATGCGAGAAGAAGACAAGCTGCTGGAAGCACAGCGCTTAGAGCAACGAACGAATTACGACTTGGAAATGATGCGCGAAATGGGCTTCTGCTCTGGCATAGAAAACTATTCAAGGCATCTTACATTGCGCCCTGCTGGTGTTACACCTTACACATTGCTTGATTACTTCCCGGAAGACTTTCTACTTGTCATTGATGAAAGCCATGTTACATTGCCGCAAATCCGTGGTATGTATAATGGAGACCAAGCACGCAAAAACGTACTAGTAGAACACGGATTCCGCCTGCCGTCCGCGCTTGATAACAGGCCGCTGAAATTTGAGGAATTTGAGAAACATATTCATAACGCAATTTATGTTTCGGCAACGCCTGGTCCCTATGAATTGGAACATACACCTGAAATGGCTCAGCAAATTATTCGCCCGACTGGCTTGCTTGATCCAGAAATCGATGTACGCCCAATTGAAGGCCAAATCGATGACCTAATGGATGAAATTCAAAATAGAATTCAACGGAATGAACGTGTTCTGATTACGACGCTTACGAAAAAAATGTCGGAGGATTTAACCGATTATTTAAAAGAGATGGGCATCAAGGTACAGTATTTGCATTCGGAAATAAAAACGTTAGAGCGTATTGAGATTATTCGAGAGCTGCGTGTAGGAACATATGATGTACTAGTTGGTATTAACTTGCTTCGTGAAGGACTAGACATTCCGGAAGTTTCCCTTGTCGCTATTTTAGATGCAGATAAAGAAGGTTTCCTTCGTTCAGAACGTTCTTTAATCCAAACAATCGGTCGTGCTGCTCGAAACTCCAATGGGCATGTCATTATGTATGCTGATCGCATTACAGATTCAATGGCAAAAGCACTCGAGGAAACGGAACGTCGTCGTACAATTCAAATGGAATATAATGAAAAACATAATATTACACCTAAAACTATACAAAAAGAAATTCGTGATGTGATTCGCGCAACACAAGCTGCTGAGGAGCCGGAATCATATCTGACAAAGGCAACCAAAGGCAAAAAGCTTACAAAGGCGGAAAAAATCACATTGCTTGAATCTTTAGAGACAGAAATGAAGGATGCTGCAAAGGCGCTTGATTTTGAGCGGGCAGCAGAATTAAGAGACACTATTTTGGAATTGAAGTCGGAAGGATGACCAATTTGAAAAATCAAGAGATTGTAGTACAAGGCGCCAGAGCAAATAATTTAAAAGATATAGATGTGACCATTCCAAGAGACCAATTAGTCGTGATTACTGGTTTGTCGGGTTCAGGGAAATCCTCTCTCGCTTTTGACACGATTTATGCTGAAGGTCAAAGGCGTTATGTTGAGTCGCTGTCATCTTATGCACGGCAATTTTTAGGTCAGATGGACAAGCCGGATGTAGATGCGATAGAAGGCTTATCTCCTGCCATATCAATCGATCAAAAAACAACAAGCCGAAACCCGCGCTCAACAGTCGGAACGGTAACGGAGATTTATGATTACCTGCGATTGCTTTTTGCTCGTGTCGGAAAACCAATCTGTCCAAAGCATGGTATTGAAATTACTTCTCAAACCATTGAACAAATGGTGGATCGCATTAAGCAGTATCCTGAGCGTACCAAACTTCAACTACTTGCACCCATGGTCCAAGGGAGAAAGGGCACACATGTAAAACTTTTAGAGGATCTAAAAAAACAGGGGTTTGTCCGTGCACGAATAGATGGAGAATTGCGTGATTTAGACGATAATATTGAATTAGACAAGAATAAAAAACATACGATTGAAGTGGTCATAGACCGTATCGTTTTAAAAGAAGGCGTCGAGGCACGTATAAGCGATTCATTAGAAACAGCGTTAAGGCTTGCAGAAGGCCGTGTAGTAGTCGATGTGATGGAACATGAAGAACTGTTATTCAGCGAACATCACGCTTGTCCTATTTGTGGCTTTTCAATCGGCGAATTAGAACCGAAAATGTTCTCCTTCAACAGCCCGTTTGGTGCATGTGCAAGATGTGACGGTCTTGGCTCTAAACTAGTAGTAGATAAAGAATTAGTCATACCAGACTGGGATTTGACATTGGATGAAGGAGCCATTGCTCCATGGATTCCAACAAGCTCACAATTCTATCCTCAATTATTGAAAGCTGTTTGCTACCATTACGGCATCCCAATGGATGTGCCGGTAAAAGAGCTATCAAGTGAACAAATGGATAAGATATTGAATGGATCGGGAAATGATAGCATTCACTTCCACTATGAAAATGAATTCGGAAGCGTACGAGACCAAAATATTTTCTTTGAAGGTGTGTTAAGAAATGTAGAACGACGCTACAAAGAAACTAGCTCGGATTATGTACGTGAGCAAATGGAAAAATACATGGTACAGCAACCATGCCCATCATGTCACGGTCATCGTTTAAAACCTGAATCATTAGCTGTAAAGATCAATGGTATGCATATTGGTGAAGTAACAGAGCTTTCTGTAAAAGAGGCATTCCAACTATTTAAAGAACTAGAGCTATCGGAAAAAGATATGCAGATTGCCCGGTTGATTTTAAGAGAAATCCAAGAGCGATTGAGCTTTTTAATCAATGTTGGCTTGGATTATCTAACGTTAAACCGTGCAGCAGGCACATTATCGGGCGGCGAGGCACAGCGAATTCGTCTCGCTACTCAAATTGGCTCTCGGTTAACTGGTGTGTTATATATTCTAGATGAGCCGTCAATCGGCCTACATCAGCGCGATAATGACCGTCTGATCGCTACATTGCAAAGCATGAGAGATCTGGGCAACACATTGATTGTTGTTGAGCATGATGAGGATACAATGATGGCCGCTGACTATTTAATCGATGTAGGGCCTGGCGCAGGAGCACATGGCGGTGAAATTGTTGCTGCCGGTACACCGCAGGAGGTTATGCATAATCCGCATTCATTGACAGGGAAATATTTAAGCGGCGAGAAATTTATCCCATTGCCAATTGAACGGAGAACCCCTGATGGCCGCTATATCAAGATTAAAGGGGCAAGAGAAAACAATTTAAAAAATGTAAAAGTAGATATTCCATTAGGCGTATTTGTTGCGGTAACTGGTGTTTCTGGATCTGGGAAGAGTACGTTAGTCAATGAAATTCTATACAAAACGCTCGCCCATAAATTGAACCGCGCCAAGATTAAGCCAGGCGACGTGAAAGAAATAGAAGGAATCGAGCAGTTAGAAAAAGTGATTGATATTGACCAGTCACCGATCGGCAGAACGCCACGTTCTAACCCAGCAACATATACAGGAGTATTTGATGATATTCGAGATGTGTTCGCTTCTACAAATGAAGCGAAAGTACGTGGTTATAAAAAAGGACGCTTTAGCTTTAATGTCAAAGGCGGACGCTGTGAAGCGTGTCGTGGAGATGGGATCATCAAAATTGAGATGCATTTCTTGCCTGATGTTTACGTACCATGTGAAGTATGTCATGGCAAACGCTATAACCGGGAAACACTTGAGGTAAAATATAAAGACCAAAATATTTCTGATGTGCTCGAAATGACAGTTGAAAATGGCTTGGAATTCTTCAAAAACATTCCGCGTATTGCTAGAAAGCTGCAAACGTTAGTTGATGTGGGATTAGGTTATATCAAACTTGGCCAACCAGCGACTACATTATCCGGTGGGGAAGCGCAACGCGTTAAGCTGGCGTCTGAATTGCATAAACGGTCAAATGGAAAATCCATATATATATTGGATGAACCGACAACAGGACTCCATGCAGATGATATTTCGCGTCTATTGAAAGTGTTACATCGACTTGTAGAGAATGGCGACACTGTGCTTGTTATCGAACATAATCTTGATGTAATAAAAACAGTTGACTACATTATAGATATGGGACCAGAAGGCGGAGATAAAGGTGGTACTGTGGTTGCTAAGGGAACGCCTGAGCAAGTAGCTGACACAGAAGGTTCATATACTGGATTTTATTTGAATCGTGTATTAGAGCGTGATCGCGCCCGTATGGAAGCATCGCTCGAAAAAGCGCAGAAATAATATTAGTAAAATGATTAAGATAGCATGACTGGAAATGGAGATTTATCTGCCCTAGTGAGCTAAGTAAGCTTTGGCAGGTATATCTCCTTCCGTTATTATGAAACTTTTTGCCAGTGAATTCGTACATGTAGTAAGACGAATAATGGAGGGTGTTATTATGCAAGATGAACGTAAACGAATTTTGGATTTAGTCGAAAAAGGCACAATCACCGCCCAAGAAGCAATCGTACTATTTGAAAAACTTGAGCAGCCAATAAACATTAACCAACAGCCAAACGAAAATAAAGCAACAACTGATAGCAGCAAGACTGCTCCACAGAAAGAATATTTCGAAAATGAGTCGGAAAAAGAGAAGATGGCAAGTGACCAGTATGGGGAGCAGACAACTGAACAACGCCAATCGGGCAATGAAGATGAATTCTTTGAAGAAATACGAAAAGACTTCACACAATTTGGAACGAAATTGGTGAATTTAATGAACACAACTTTCTCGAAAGTGAAAGAATTCGATTTTGACAAAGGGTTTATGAGTTCTTCAGCCTCAGAAGAAAAAATAGAAGAGTTACAAAACGCTACGTTTTCTAATATTAGCATTGATATTCCCAATGGTAATATCGAGTTGATTCCAACGAATGAAGAGAGCGCGAAAATTGTATATCGTATTCGACCAACCATTGGAAAAATGTCAGATGACATATTAAAAGAATTCAATCAAGGTGTAATCAGCAAGGCAGATGATGATACATTACGAATTGTCTCTGCAACTAAAAAACTGCGCCTAGATGCTACTATTTACATTCCGGCAAAAAAATATGATTTCGTTACAATCCGCCAATTCAATGGGGGATTTAAAACAGCTGACATTGATATCGAGCAAATAAAAGTTAAAACAATGAATGGCGGTATTGATTTCAAAAATGTAGGTTTTTACCAATTGGAAGCAGAAACTGCCAATGGCGCAATTGACCTACGTGATGTGAAAGGGAAAAAAGCAGAAGTAGAAACAGTCAATGGCCGCATTTATGTCGATGGGAAAATAGAAGAATTAGATGCGAAATCAGCTAATGGCCATGTCGTAGTGACGACTCGTACTGAAAAAGCAAAGAATATCCGTGCACAAACAATTGCTGGTGCAGTGGAAATTTATATACCGAATAATACCTCCCTACAGGGTGAAGTCACTTCAAACTTAGGAAAAGTAGATGTGCGTCTACCGGATATCCAACGACAAAATGAACAAAATCAGTTCTTGCAAAAGAGTGTACAATTCTCAAAAGTAATTGAAGATACACAAACTCTGCTAGTTGAAGGGGAAACAAAAACTGGATCTGTTATAGTTCGATATAACCTTTAAAAGTTATGGTAAGAAGACTGCTTTAAAAGAAAGCTTTAACGCTTTCTTTTGATGCAGTCTTTTTTTTGGTAGATTAAATAACAAGTAAATAAAAAGAAACACCCAAGTAATAATTCACCTATTTGAAATACACTTGTAATGGTAGACAAATAGTGCCGTGATATAATAGAGTGGAAAATAGTCAAGTTTTACTAAAACATAGGTGGTCTAAATATGATAGAAATGAAGAATGTCTATAAAAAGTACCCCAATGGTATTGTAGCGCTGAATGGGCTCAATATAAGAATTAACCAAGGGGAGTTTGTTTATATTGTCGGTCCGAGCGGTGCTGGGAAATCGACTTTTATTAAGATGATGTATCGGGAAGAAAAAGCATCATCAGGTGAAATTGTTGTGAATGGCATGAACCTGTCTAATTTAAAGAATAAAGAAGTTCCTTACTTAAGAAGGCAAATCGGCGTAGTCTTTCAAGACTTTAAGCTGCTGCCAAAGCTTACTGTCTTCGAGAACGTCGCATTTGCTCTTGAGGTAATAGAAGAACATCCGGAAAAAATACGAAAACGTGTGATGGATGTATTGGATTTAGTGGGCTTAAAAAAGAAAGCGAGAATGTTTCCGGATGAACTATCGGGCGGAGAGCAACAACGCGTGTCGATTGCGAGATCCATTGTCAATTTACCAAAAGTAGTAATTGCCGATGAACCAACCGGAAACCTGGACCCTGATACATCTTGGGAGATTATGAGTTTATTTGAAGAGATTAATGCAAGAGGGACAACCATTATTATGGCGACGCACAATCGAGAAATCGTTAATAATATGAGGCGTCGTGTTGTTGCCATTGAAGGCGGACTAATTGTTCGTGATGAACGAGGAGGTGATTACGGCTATGAAATTTAACACCTTGTCGCGTCATTTACGAGAAAGCTTTAAATCAATTGCCAGAAATGGATGGATGACATTTGCTTCTGTCAGTGCCGTCACTGTAACCCTATTGCTTGTGGGCGTATTTATGGTGATTATGATGAACTTAAACAAAGTTGCCGATGATCTGGAAAACGATGTGGAGATCAAAGTACTCATCGATTTACAAGCAAATGAAAAAGATGAGAGCAATCTGCAAGATCAAATTAAGAACTTGCCAGGGGTAGAATCAATACGCTATTCATCAAAAGAGAGTGAATTAAGCGGTTTAGTGAAAGACTTTGGTAACGATTTAAGTTTATTTAAACAAAGCAATCCATTGCGAAATGTTCTCTATGTCAAAGCATCCAACCCTCAACAGACAGCGAAAATCGCTAAACAAATTGATAAGATGGATGGTACATATGAAGCGTTATACGGGAAAGGGAAAATCGAGAAGCTCTTCAATGTGTTAAACACAGGTAGAAATGTGGGGATTGTACTCATCGTTGCCTTATTGCTGACTGCAATGTTCTTAATCTCGAATACTATCAAAATTACTATTTTTGCTCGAAGTAAAGAGATTGAAATCATGAAACTTGTAGGTGCTACAAACTGGTTTGTACGCATTCCTTTCTTACTTGAAGGGATTTGGCTAGGTATTTTAGGATCGATTATTCCGATTGTAGTTGTAACGCTTGCGTATGCAAATATTCACAGTGCGCTAGCGCCAAGATTAAAGGGAGAAGTGTTCGAATTGCTAAGCGTTTCTCCATTTATCATTGAAATAGATGCATTGATATTAGTAATGGGCGTAATCATCGGTATGTGGGGAAGTTTTATGTCTGTACGTAAATTCTTAAAAGTGTAAGTTAAGCCATAAATATGCAATGTTGAGAAAGAATATCAGGGGGATTCGTGGTTGAACATGAAATCAAGGGCCTTAAAAGCTTTACTATGTACCACAATCGCATTTGATCTAGTATGGCCAACGATAAAGGTGCATGCAACATCTATCAAGGACTTAAATAGTAAACAGCAAAGAATGGATAAAGAAAAAAGTGAACTCCATTCAAAACTAGATGCAAAAACTTCTGAGATTAATCAACATAAAGCAACAATTGAGAATTATATGGACCAAATCGCTAGCCTTGATCGTAAACTTACTAGAACTGATTTGAAAATTGGTTCCGTGCTTGCGAAAGAACACAAGATGTCTAAAGCAATCAACCAATTAAGTGTTTCGGTTGAAAGCATGCAGCAAACAATCAATCAACGTACTGAATTGCTTGATAATCGTGCAAGGGCTCTTCAAGAAAACAATGGGAGTTTAAGCTATGTGACCCTTGTCTTACAATCACAAAGTTTAGGTGATTTTATTGACCGTGTGGGTGCTGTGAATACATTATTACAAGCAGATCGCGAAATTTTACGAGAACAACGCGACAAAAAGGAGCGTTTGGAAGAGAAACAGGCAGAGCTTGATGGGAAAGTAGAGAAGAAAAAAATCTACCGTGAACAATTAGAATTGCTTCGTAAATCGTATGATGAACAAATAATAGATAAAAATCGTGTAATCGACAAACTGGAAGCAGAACAAAAAAAGCTGCAAACAGGGAAGAGACTCCTTGAAAAGGAATACTCAGAAGCTGTCACGATGAGTGAAAATGTGAAAAGAGAGATTGAAGAAGAACAGCAAAGACTAGCAAACCTAGCAGCACAAATGTCCTCTACGTCAAATGCAGCTACTTCGGCTGCTTCTCAAATGGAGACGGGCGAACTGCCCGAGGTCACGTTTGGAACATGGACAAAGCCGGCTGTAGGGCGGCTGACATCCAATCACGGGTGGCGGGATTTAGGTGAAGGCGCAGAATTTCACTATGGTATTGATCTTGCGAATAAAGAGGGCACTCCGGTAGTAGCAGCCTCCGATGGAGTAGTGTTTCGTGCTAGTCCCTTGTCTACCTATGGAAATGTGGTCATGATGACACATTCCATTGAAGGACATATCTTTACGACAGTTTATGCACATTTAAGCCAATATAAGGTATCTGTTGGCGAAAGAGTTCATAAAGGCCAGGTGATTGGCTATATGGGGCAGACAGGCCGCGCATACGGCACCCATCTCCATTTTGAAATCCATACAACGCCATGGGAAGGGCAAAAAGTAGGAGCGGTCAATCCTTTGCGGTATATCTCATTTTAGACATAATGAATTTGTTGCTGGCTAATTAGCCGGCAACTTTTTTTTATTTCCAACGTATCTATTCACATAGCATTCATGGCTTTTCAAATTAGATTGTGATAGCATTTTTAGTATGGAAACAAGCATAAATTCTTATAGATATGCAAAGCTGGAGGCGAAAAAGTGAAAAAGAAAGTTTTCGGTTTGCTGCTAGTGGCAGCATTAATTGTTTTTGCACTCACGAACTTTTTAAAGTCGAAAATAACTGAAGCAGAAAAAGTCGACACCTCATACACAAAAGTAGAAACAAAAGAGACAGAAAAGAATGGATTGGAAATCGGACAATATGCTCCTGATTTTACACTTAAGACTCTCGAAGGGAAAAAAGTGAAGCTATCGGATTATCGCGGCAAAAAAGTAATACTAAACTTCTGGGCAACATGGTGTCCACCATGTAAAGAAGAGATCCCTCATATGGAGAAATATTATAAAAGCTTGAATAAAAAAGATAATGTGGAAATTTTAGCAGTTAATTTGACTAGCTCTGACAAAAGTAAAGAGTATATTAAAGAGTTTGCCGAATCCTACGATATCACGTACCCCATCTTATTGGATAAGGAAGGCGAACAGCAAAAGCAGTACGAAATTGTTACAATTCCAACTACCTTTTTCATTAATGAAGCAGGGCAGATTAAGCAGAAAGCTGTGGGTCCAATGGATAAGGGTATGATGGAAAATACAATGAAGATTTTAAAATAATTTAAAAACATGTCCACCATTTTAGTTTTATTTCAGGACTTTCTCTCATATAGTGCAAAGATATGGGAGGGACTGAGATTAATGCGAAAATGGTGGCTTTATTTATTTATTAGTGTATTGGTATGCGGAGGGATTTTCTATTTCATGAAGTCCCAAAAAACAAAAGAAGCAGTGAAGGCTGAATCAACAACTTTAGAACCTGTTGGAGAAGCATATCAATTAATTCGCCAAGAGTCGGTTCATAGTACAACGGAAAAACAATTGGTTGAAGGTGCGATTACAGGTATGGCGGGCGCTTTGAAGGATCCCTACAGCACCTACTATACAAAAGAAGAAGCAAAAATGCATAAGGAGCAATTATCTGATGAACGTGTAGGGATAGGAGCAGAGATCACCCAAAGCCAAGGCCGGTTTATTGTCGTGTCGCCAATGAAAGGGTCGCCAGCTGAGAAAGCGGGACTTAAACCTTATGACGAAATCGTCCAAATAGATAAGCAAAGGGCAGAAGGCAAGTCATTAACTCAATTGCTTGCACTTATAAGGGGCGATGAGGGTACAACCCTTACCATGACAGTATTTAGACCTTCAGAAAACCGACATGTAGATATCAAAATTACAAGAGGAGCAATTGCGCAAACATCTGTCAAAAGCAAGCTCATTGGAGTAAAAGACAAAAATATTGGTTATATCGCTATTTCTGTTTTTGGTGAAAAGACGGCAGAAGAATGGTACCAGCAAACAAGCGAACTGATGAAAAATAATATTCAAGCTTTAATCATTGATGTAAGAAGCAACCCCGGCGGATATCTCAAAAGTGTCGCACAAGTTATTGGAAGTGTCGTTAAACCGGATTCTACTTTCGCCTACATGGAAGATGCGATGGGCAATCAAGAGCCCTTAAAAGTCGCAAAAGATGATCTCGCGTTTGATTATGATGAAAAGTTAAAACAGCTGCCGATGGTCCTGCTGCAAGATGAGGGAAGTGCATCTGCGAGTGAAGTGCTAAGTGGAGCGTTAAAAGAGTTAGATCGAGCAATGATTATTGGTGTTAAAAGTTTTGGAAAAGGTACTGTACAAGAAACTTGGCCATTATCTAATGGGGGCGAATTGAAGCTTTCCACGAATAAATGGCTGACACCAAAAAGGGAATGGATTCATGGCAAGGGTATTCAAGCTGGAGTTGAAGTGGAACAAAATCCCCTATTTCATATGAAATTGCCACCAATCGCAGGGAAATTTAAAGAAGGAGATTTTGCAGATGATATTCAATCAATCCAAGAAGTATTAAAAACACAGGGCTACCAAATTAGCCGATTGGATGGGTATTATGATAAATCCACAGCAAAAGCTGTCCAACAGTATAGTGATAAACACAATCTGTCCGGCAAAAGTGAAATGAATGAGGAATTCTTAACAACCCTGCGTGAAGAGATGGTTCAATATAGAGAGAAAGAAGAAAATGATACGCAGCTCCAAATGGCGATTAGCTATATTAATCAAAAGTTGAAATAGATGAAAAATCCCTGTAGGTGAGCAGTCATCCTCGACCGCTTCCTACAGGGCTAATCTTGCAATTCATGAGCCAGAAAGTGAAGAAGAGAAAACTATTGCTTTTCACCGCTTTTACATTCCCTAATATAAGATAAATGGTACATAATCATTAAAACACTTCGTTTTCAATCGGCTGTTTGATACAATGAAAGCACCATTATATTAACTGCCGGAGAATGAAAGGTGATGCAAAACGTATGTACATAGATGTAATCATGGAAATTATCAAAGGCATCGGCCGTTTCTTTTTAAATCCTTTATTATATATAGGAATCTTATTCGCTATTTTAATTGGCTATCAGCGTGTAAAATCAGAACGGAAATCCTTTAAGACACGAATTTTTTGGGGATGGTCTGAGACAATCCTTATGGTGAAAGAAGGCTGGTTGCCTGGGGTTATCATCTCAGCCATAAGCTTAATCGTAGGATTAACAGTTCCCATTCAATTTATTGTGATCAGTGCAGTCGTCGGCGTTATTTTAATCGCTGTTTTTTATTATCATGCAGCATCTGCTGTTTATCCACTTGGCATAGCATTTGTTATCTTATGGTATACATATATTGCAGATGGCTCTTGGCATTTCTTGAAGTGGGATGTGACAAGTCATTCTATGCATGTCGGGATGTTAAGTACAATTCCTATATTAATTGGGCTTGTGCTGGTTGCGGAAGGTGCTCTTGTCGTAAAGAATGCTGCAAAACTTGCTTCACCTAAAATATTAAAGTCTGAACGAGGTTTACCATCCGCTATCTACCTTGCAAAACGGTTGTGGATGCTGCCTATTTTCTTCGTAATTCCGAGTGGAGCGATTCACGAATATGTTCCATATTGGCCGCAGTTTACGCTAGGAAGCAATACATTCTCACTAATTCTTGTACCGTTTGTCATTGGGTTTCAACAGAGATCAAGAAAGTTGTTGCCGGTACACTTTTACCCACAAGTAGGAAAAACAATCGAGATTCTGGGCCTGCTTGTCTTAATTGAAGGAATTATTGCTTACTTCTTTCCAATCATGGGAGTCGCAGCAGTATTTGTCGGTATAATTGGACGTATTTTCATTTCAATCCTATATTCATTAAGTGAACGCCATGGTACATATGCCGTAACGCCAAAAGATAATGGTGTGATGGTTGCGGGTGTTTTGCCGGATTCCCCAGCTGCAGCTATGGGCATTCAAGTGGGTGAATGCATTCGTAAAGTCAATGGCATTCCGGTCTCAAATGAAGAAGAATTATATGAAGCGCTCCAAATAAATGCAGCACATTGTCGACTAGAAGTGGTTGACCAGGACGGAGAAGTTCGGTTAAGGCAGCATGTCATTTATCGTCATGACCACTATCGAATTGGCTTGCTAGTAGTTCGCTAGAAGACACGTTGCTAGCTGAAGATAGAGCTAGAGATAAATCCTTAAAACTGAGTATGTATAAATAGAAACATATCTATTATGACGGTAGCTGTCTGAAAGGACAGGCCGTCTTTTTGTATTTTGGAGAACAACATTTTGTCGAAATAAAGGCAATCCTTTTGTCGCTCACCTCTACACAAAGTGTTGTATAATAATTGGACTACCCCCTATTAGATTTTATGGGTAATTGTATGTCGAAAATAGCAAAAAAGTTTTAACTGAATCGTAACGCAACTTATAAATGGCTATATTAGTCTTAACTATAAAAGTAAGATTTGTCGAAAGGGGCAATGATCGTGCCTGAATGGTTATCCATTGAGAAATTTCAGTTGCTTGCACAACATTATCGTTTAATTGGGACTCTACTAGCTATAGCCTTGCCATTCTTAGAGGCTTTTTTGCCGTTTTTGCCATTAGCTGCATTCGTGGTGGCGAATGCTAGCGCCTATGGATTATGGTGGGGATTTTTGTTTTCGTGGGTAGGCGCAGTGTTAGGAGCTTATTCTGTATTTATTATTATCAGAAAGTTTGGCAGAAGCAAAATTCTGCGCTTTATTTCAAATCGTACAGCTGTTCAAAAGCTTATACATTGGGTTGAATACCAAGGCTTCACCCCATTATTAATATTGCTTTGTTTTCCTTTCACGCCATCGGCTATTGTCAATGTGGTGGCTGGACTATCAAATCTTAAAAAGAAGAATTATTTAATCACTGTGATGCTGGCAAAACTGGTGATGATTTTCATTATTAGTTGGATCGGATCAGATTTGCGTGCACTCATTACGAATCCTGTTAGGACAGGCTTGATTGTTGTTGTTCTGGTTCTCTTATGGTGGGGAGGAAAGCATGTCGAAGCGCGAATGAACAACAAAATGAAAGAAGAAATGCGAAATTCATCTAAATATGAACAAAAATAGAACGCTCGTTCGTGTTGTGCTATAATTAAGGAAAAGAAAGCGGGAGTTATGTATGTCACTGCGATTCATAACAGGCAGATCTGGATCGGGCAAAACAGCCCTGATTCAACAAGAAATTGTGGCGAAAGTGGAAGAGCAGCCAATTGGTTCGCCGATTTTCTTAATTGTGCCTGATCAGATGTCATTTTCAGCCGAGAGAGATATGACACACGAATATAGTATTAAAGGGCTTATTCGTGCACAAGTCACAACCTTTAAACGACTGGCATGGCGTGTTCTACAAGAAACAGGTGGGATTAGCCGCAAAGAAGTCAATGGTTTTGGCTATCGAATGCTGATCCGAAAATTGTTGGACCAACACAAAGAAGAATTTGCTCTGTTTAAGAAAGCTGCTGATAAACGGGGATTTACAGCTGAAATGGAGTCATTGCTAAAGGAATTTAGCAGATATAGTTTGGATAGTACAGCGCTGACAAATCTAATGACTAGTTTTGCAGATGTAGATGCGCCTAAAACGCTACAGGATAAAATGCATGACTTACATTTGCTCGTAGGGGCGATTGAAGAATCATTGGGCACGACGTATGTTGATAGTGAAGGCTACTATCCATTATTAGCGTCACAACTGGGAAAATCACTTGCTATCCAACAGGCAGATATTTATATAGATGGCTTTACGGCATTTACTACACGAGAGTTAGAAGTCGTAGAGGAACTGCTTAAAACAGCGCGCCGCGTAACGATTGTATTACCGATGGAGTCAGTTGCAGATGCAGAAGATGAGCATGCATTGTTCTACCAATCTTCGAGAACGTGCGCTAAATTAATGGAAATAGCGCAGGGAAATGGCGTTGAATTAGAACCGACTATCCATCAAAGGGAGCAACACAGATTTCAGACGGCTGATTTACGACATTTAGAAAGTCAGTTTGATATATTTCCAGCACTTCAACAAGAGAGCGATGGCAGTGCGGAGATCATTGAAGCATCTAATCGTCGGGCAGAAGTTCATGCTATTGCTCGAAAAATTCATGGGCTTGTCCATGAGGATGGTATGCGCTATCGAGATATGGCCATTCTTTATCGTCAACAGGATGTCTATGATCCACTCATTCACACCATCTTTCCTCAATATGATCTGCCATACTTTGTCAGCCAAAAGAAGCCGATGCTTCATCATCCGTTGATTGAATTAAGTCGATCAACTTTGGAAGCTATCCAATCCGGCTGGCAGTATGAGCCTATTTTCCGTGCCGTCAAAACCGATTTATTTTTCCCGATGAATGCAGAAAAGCAAATATGGAGAGAAAGAGCAGACTTACTTGAAAATTTTGTTTTGGCGAAGGGGATATACGGCAATCGCTGGTTTGAAGATGAGCGCTGGCTCTACAAAAAATATCGCGGACTAGAATTATATACAGCCAATCAAACAGACGAAGAACGGGCCTATCAACAAGAGATAGAATTGGTGCGCGAAAAAATTCGTGTGCCATTGAAAGCATTAGAAACAGAATTGCAAGAAGCCACTACAGGTAGAGATATTGCCACATCCATTTATCGTTTCATGGAGACGCTAGAAGTATTTGATAAGCTGCAAACGTTAAAGGACTATGAAATTGAAAAAGGACGTTTACTGGAAGCAAGTGAGCATGAACAAGCATGGAAAAATTGGGTGGATATCCTAGACCAGTTTGTTCTTCTTTTTGGCGATCAGCCTATGAATTTAGAAGAAGCCTTTGAGATTTTAGATGAAGGCTTTGATACATTGGAGTTCTCAAGAATTCCTCCTTCTTTAGATCAAATAACAATAGCATCAGCTGATATAGCTCGTTTAACACATGTTAAGGCAGTTTTTGTAATTGGCGTAAATGATGGTGTATATCCAAAACGGCTCGATTATGAAGGGATATTAGCTGACAGCGAGCGTGAGTGGTTTTCAAGACTTGGGCATGAAATCGCACCAACCTCTAAAACTCGCTTATTAGAAGAAGAATTTATCACCTACCATGCATTTACTATGCAATCCCATCGTTTGTTTGTTTCTTATGCGATGGCTGATGAAGAAAACAAGGCACTGCTACCGTCTCTGTATATCAAACGCTTGGAAGATCAACTGAAAAACATACGTAAAACAATGGCGCTTGTTGATCCGACGGAATCGACTGAGGCTTTTGATATTATGTCATATATTGTGCATCCGCGTACGTCGCTTGCGTATTTAATGAAAGGACTACGGATGCAACAGGAACGTGGAGAGTTAAGTCCTGAATGGTTAGCGCTTCAACAATATTATGAGAAGGATCCTTATTGGCGAACCATTTTAGAGCGCTTAATGCGTCCATTAAAAACACATGGTCAGGCTGAACCTTTAACACCTGAAATGACGGAGGCCCTTTATGGATCTACATTGACTTCAAGTGTATCGCGAATAGAGAAGTTTTATCGCTGTCCATTCTCCCATTTTTCAATGTATGGATTAAATCTGGAGGAAAGAGCAGAGTATCGCTTAGAAACACCTACAATCGGCGATCTTTTTCATGCTGCTTTGAAATGGATTAGTGAAGAAACGGATCGTCTACACCTCTCATGGAGCCAATTAACGAATGAGCAATGTGCGCATTTAGCAAAAAAAGCTGTTGAAGAAATATCGCCACTTTTATATCACCAAATTTTATTAAGCAATGCACGCTACCGTTATATTGCTCGAAAGTTGACCTATATCGTACAACGTACACTACAGTCGCTTAGCCAGCATGCAAGAGTGTCGGGCTTTAAACCCATTGCGATTGAAGCAGCTTTTGGGCCGAATGAGCCTTTGCCACCACTTATTATTCAGTTGGACAACGATAAAAAAATGCAAATGCGCGGCCGAATTGACCGTGTGGATGCAACAACCATTGATGGTAAACCGTATATACGCGTTGTCGATTATAAATCATCTGCCCGCAAGCTGGATTTAAATGAAGTTTACTATGGACTATCTTTACAGATGCTGACATACCTAGATGTGGCCATTACGAATTCAGAGGAATGGCTTCCGGTCCATGCCGAAGCTGGCGGCGTTCTTTATATTCATGTTCACAACCCAATGCTAAGCGCATCTAATAGCTTATCAATAGAAGAAGCCGAAACTGAGCGTTTAAAGGAATTTAAAATGCGTGGCCTATTATTAAATGATTCTCAATCAATCCTTGCGATGGACGAAAATCTTGCTGAGAGTGGAGGATATTCCAAAGTCGTGCCTGTTTATGTCAAAAAAGACGGCAGTGCATCTCCCGGTATGTCATCCATCATAGCGCCAGATGATATGAGTTCACTTACACACTTTATTCGGAGTAAGCATAAAAAGGCAGGCCAAGAAATCCTGGAAGGCAAAACGGACATAAGCCCATTCAAGATGAATCAGCGTACCGCATGCGAGTTCTGTTCATTTAAAAGTGTATGTCAATTTGATACAACAGATCCAGCGCAGCATTATCGCCAATTATCGCTGGAGAAGCCAGAACAAGTAATTGAAAAGATACGGAAGGAGAGTGGTCACGATGACCTCAGCCATACCTAAAAAGCCAGACGATGCGACATGGACGGACGAACAATGGAAGGCCATATGGGCAACAGGACAAGATATCCTAGTCTCTGCAGCAGCAGGGTCAGGAAAAACGGCAGTATTGATTAATCGGATGATTGAGAAAGTCATTTCATCTGACCATCCCATTGACGTTGATCAGCTGCTTGTCGTTACATTTACTAATGCATCTGCGGCAGAAATGAGACATCGTATGGCCGATGCGCTTGAAAAGGAAATCAAGAAAGACCCTACTTCTAAGCATTTGCGCAGACAATTAAGTCTGATTAATAAAGCGCAGATTTCTACACTGCATTCGTTTTGCTTAAATATCGTGCGGCAATATGCATATTTACTGAACATCGATCCAGGTTTTCGCATTGCAGATGAAACAGAAGCGGCATTGCTAAAGGATGATATTCTCGCGCAAGTGCTAGAAGCGGCCTATGACGGTGAATATGCAGATCGTGTCTACCGGTTAGTGGATAGTTTTACATCCGATCGAGATGACCAGGCGATTGAAGTGCTCATTTCTAAGCTATATGAAATGTCACGCGTCAATCCAGAGCCGTCTAAATGGCTTTTGGCCTTGCCAGAGCAATATGCCATTGCAGATGATGCTGTTGTAGATGATTTGCCTTTCATTCCATATGTGAAAAAGGCCATTTTACATGATATTGATGGGGCCATCCACATTGCCCAAGAAATCCGTCAGCTGGCACTGTTGCCAGATGGTCCTTATGCATACGGGGAAACAGCAGAAAAGGATTTAGTGCTACTTCAAGAGGCAAGAGCTCTTGTTAGTGAGAGAAGCTGGCAGGAGGCTCATTCATTCTTCCAAAAGGCTAAACTAGACAGAGCGAAAGCCCAAAAGAAGGGTAGCTGTGATGAAGAACTGCTAGAAATGGCAAAAGCGAAACGTAAGCAAGTGAAAGAAATGTTTGAAAAGCCAGTTGAAAAGTATTTTCAGCGTTCTCCAGAAAGGCTGCTTGATGAAATACGCTTTATGAAGCCGATGATTGCAACGTTGGTAGAGCTGGCTTTACAATTTAGCGAAATGTATGGAGCAGCTAAAAGCTTAAAGGGATTAGTAGACTTTTCAGATTTAGAGCACTACGCATTAGCTATTTTAACGGAAGACGTGGATGGCGAAATGGTGCCTTCATCGGTTGCACTTGATTATCGGGCCCATTTTAAAGAAGTGTTAATTGATGAATACCAAGATGTCAATTTTCTTCAAGAGACCATCCTACAGCTCATCAAAACAGGTGAAGCATCAAACGGTAACATGTTTATGGTCGGTGATGTGAAGCAGGCCATCTATCGATTCCGCTTAGCAGAACCAACGTTATTTCTTCATAAGTATCTAGCTTACAATGAGGGGGAGAATTCAGGCCTCCGTATAGACTTGAACGCGAACTTCCGTAGTCGTCCACAGGTGTTACAAGGAACGAACTATGTTTTTAAACAAATCATGGGCGAGGAAGTAGGAGAAGTGGTTTATGATGAAGCTGCCGCTTTAAAACCACAAGCACCTTATGACGAAAAAGAAATGCCAATTGAATTGGCTATTTTATATACCGAAGAGAATGAGGATGAAAGCGGTTCGCAAGCATCCGAGGAAGAAGAGTTAAAGAAATCCCAGCAAGAAGCTAGATTTATGATTAAAGAAATTAGACGCATGATGGATTCAGGTATGACAGTAATGGATCCATGGACCAAAAAAGAAAGACCCATCGAGTATAGGGATTTTGTCATTCTAATGCGTTCAATGACTTGGTCTGCAGATTTGGTGGATGAGTTTAAGGCAGCGGAGATCCCATTGTATGCGGAGATTTCAAAAGGTTATTTTGAAGCACTTGAAGTCATGATTATGTTAAACACCTTAAAAACAATCGATAATCCTTATCAAGATATTCCGTTTGTATCGGTTTTAAGAGCACCTTTTGTGGGTCTTACTGAAAATGAATTGGCCAAAATTCGCCTTGCACAACCGAAGGCATCATTCTACGAAGCGCTTAAACAATTCGTGCGTAGTGAAGGAGCCGGGTTAAACGCCACTACTGCTTCGAAGTTACAGCGTTTCTTATTGCAACTGGAGGATTGGCGTGATTTGGCGAGACGCGGATCTCTGGCTGATTTGATATGGCGCGTTTATATGGATACAAATTATTATGAGATGGTCGGAGCTATGTCAAATGGCAAGCAAAGGCAGGCGAATCTCCGTGCGTTACATGATCGGGCTATCGCTTATGAAAAAACGTCTTTCCGAGGTCTTTTCCGTTTCTTACGTTTTGTAGAGCGCATGCGGTTGCGGGGAAATGACTTAGGAACTGCTAAAGCCATCAGTGAGAAGGAAAATGTGGTTCGTCTCATGACCATCCATTCATCTAAAGGCCTGGAGTTTCCTTTTGTTTTTGTAGCAGGGCTTGGACGTGAATTTAATAAAATGGATTTCCATTTGCCTTACTTATTTGACCAAGAATTTGGCTTAGCTGTGAAGATGATTGATCCAGAAAAGAGAATCCAGTACACCTCTCTGCCTTTCCTTGCTATGGTAGAAAAGAAAACGCTAGAAATGAAATCAGAAGAGATGCGTATTCTGTATGTAGCCATGACAAGGGCGAAGGAGAAGCTTTTCTTACTTGGAACGATTAAAGATTGGGAGAAAGCGAAGAAACAGTGGACGGATTCTGCACAGCTCCCAGATGGAGAAATGCTTCCAGACTACCTTCGCGCAAAAGCAAAAAGTTATTTAGATTGGATCGGACCGGCATTTGCAAGACATCCTCATTTCAATGGAAAAGAGGCAGGGGCAGAACAATCTCAATGGAAATTGAATGTTTTGCATGTGAATGATTTGTATGAAACTGAGGTAGAGAAAGTAGAAGAGGATAAAGAATCTTTACCAGAAGCGAAAGTAAATCCGGCAATGGTGGCAGAGATCGAAAGACGCTTTGACGAACCTTACGCATATGAACGAGCGATTGCTAAACGTTCCAAAACATCTGTCAGTGAATTAAAGAGACTGCAGCAGCTACAATCGCAAGAAGAGCCAGAGCTATTTACGAGCAGCACGCCAAATCAGCAAAGAGTAGCACAAAGGCCTGCATTTTTACAGCAGCAATCTCTGACAGCAGCAGAAACGGGGACAGCTATCCATACAGTGATGCAGCATATCCCAAAAGAAGGTCTTCATAGCGAAGAAACGGTACGCAGGTTTGTGGATTCATTAGTGGAGCGTCAACTGTTAACAGAAGAAGAAGCGAAAGCTGTGAAACCGAATAAGATTATCGACTTCTTTAAAAGTGAAACAGGCATCCGCTTTATGAATGCGCAAGAGCTTCACCGAGAAATGCCTTTTACGCTAAGTCTTGCAGACAATGAGGGAGATACGCAGGTTGTGCAGGGGGTAATCGACTGCCTGTTAAAGGATGCAACCGGGAAGTGGATTTTGCTCGATTATAAAACGGATCGGCTTTTGCCCCATATGCAAACAATAGAGGGCTTGCGTACTGAAATGGTTAAGCGATATGAAGTGCAGCTTTCACTCTATAAAAAAGCAATAGAAGAGATATTGAAGATTGAAATAGCGGAGAAAGTGATTTACGCATTTAATGCTAATCACTCTATACAATTATAGGAGGAATAGACGTGCAGAGTACCCCAACGGCGACCAAAGAGAGAGTCGCTACCATAGATATTCTGCGAGGGGTCAGTTTACTTGGCATTCTTCTCGTAAATATGTTTGCATTCAGTACGCCAGTACCATATGTAGATTTAAAGACGTATTTTTCAACGCCGCTTGATATTTCATATCATAAATGGTTGGATGTTCTCGTGCAGGGCAGTTTTTATCCGCTTTTTGCCATATTGTTCGGCTATGGTCTTGCGATGCAACAGGAAAAGGCGGAAACACTAGGAAACAGTTTTTATAAATTGAGCGTAAAACGTTTGGTGGTGCTATTCATCATCGGTTTGCTTCATGTACTGTTTCTTTGGTGGGGAGATATTTTAATGATGTATGCTTTCTGCGGACTTATTGCCATTAGCTTGATTCGTATGAAGCCCCAGTTTTTATTAGCGATTGGTTTGCTATTTTACGGAGCAATAAATGGTTTGGTAGCTTTATTGGCATATATTGCCTCATTAGTTAAAGCTTCATCTGATACATTTGAATACGCGGATATACAAGCTGTTCAAAGTGCAATTAAAGCTTATGGGGGCGGTTCTTGGATGGATGCGTTCCAGCAGCGTTTAACAGATGCGAGCGTACAATTCTCTCCTTCTATGTGGATTATGGCCTTGTTCACCATACTACCTTTCATGTTAATTGGAGCCGCGGCAGCTAAATGGAAGTTAATAGAAAGTGCTAAGAATCATCTATCTAAGTGGATTGTGACTGCGGTCGTGCTCATTGTACTTGGAATTATTTTAAAAATGTTGCCTTATACAATGGATCGCACTTATTTTCTAGATAGCATTCAAATGCAATTCGGTGGACCGCTTTTAGCTGTTGGATATGCTAGTGCTATCATTCTTATTTGTTGCATTCCTTATGCAACGAAGATTTTATTGCCTTTTGCGATGGCAGGGAGAATGTCATTAACTGTTTACTTATTAGAATCCCTTGTTTGTACAATTATTTTTTATCATTTTGGATTAGGGCTTTATGGAAAATTAGGTCTTGATACAATCACCTGGTTAGTGCTTGGAATATACGCGATTTTAGCAGTTTTTTCTATTTTTTGGTTATTGATTTTTCGCCAAGGACCACTAGAAAGCCTATGGAAACGTATTACGTATGGAAAGTTTAGCGAAAAAAGAGGAAATATTTAAGTAAATGTTGTATGATGGGTAAAAAAAGGAGTGCTACATTTATGAAAATTCTTTCTTTTCGTTATAATGATCAATTGAGCTTTGGTCCAAAGGTGAAAAAAGAAGAAGCAGTTTGGGATGTACTTGCTATTCAAGAAGAGCTACAAGTTCTGCCATCTTATGCTAAGACAATAGTGGAAGGCATGACGAATGGCTTTGAATTTGTGGAGCAAACACGCAAACTAGTAAGAGCTGCTGAAGAATCAGAGAACCCAGCTCACTTTAAATATAGCTTTAATGATATTGAGTGGTTGGCGCCTATACCGCGTACTACTAAAAATATTATTTGCGTTGGCAAAAATTATAATGAGCATGCAAAAGAAATGGGTGCAGTAGAAGCTCCTGAGGATATTGTTGTATTTACAAAAGCACCGACAGCTATTGCTGCTGACGAACAAACTTTGCCTATACATGCAAATGTAACATCTCAATTGGATTATGAAGGTGAACTAGCTGTTGTGATTGGCAAAAAGGGGAAAGACATACCGAAAAACCTAGCCTTTGATTATGTGTTTGGCTATACGATTGCCAATGACATTACCGCTCGAGATTTACAGGGTAAACATAAGCAATTTTTCTTAGGCAAAAGTTTAGATGGCTCTTGCCCAATGGGACCTTATTTGGTGACAAAAGATGAATTACCTAATCCGCAGAATTTAACTGTTGTGACAAAGGTAAATGACGAAGTACGTCAAAATGGTACAACCCTAGATATGGTGCACACTGTTGAAGATTTAATAGTAGAGATTTCTAGATTAGTAACGTTAGAACCTGGAGATGTTATTTTGACGGGCACTCCTGCAGGTGTCGGGAAGGGCATGAATCCACCGCAATACCTGAAAGCAGGAGATGTGGTGAAAGTATCAATCGAAGGAATCGGAACTTTGGTAAACAGTTTTGAATAACGAAGCTGACATGTGTATCTCTTTTAATCTACATTTATTGAAATAATTATGACAGAATTAAGAATTAGACCGATGGAATCTATTATCCATCGGTCTAAAATTTGTATAGTACATAACAAATTTGGTAGGATAAATAAGACAATAACTATTTGGGGGAAAATACGAAATGATACACTTACATTTTACATCGGTTATTATAGCAGTCATTTTATTCTTCGTAGCTGTTATGATGCAAAACGGCTCTAAGGGCCAAAAAATCACACATATGATTTTACGTGTATTCTACATTTTAATCATTATTTCAGGCGGCGTTGTATTTAGTTCTGCAATGGCAGGCTCTATGGCAATGGAATACGGATTAAAACTATTGGGCGGATTACTTGTAATCGGCATGATGGAAATGGTCCTAGTTCGCAAACAAAAATCAAAATCTACTGGCGTACTTTGGGCGCTCTTTATTATCTTCCTTGTATTCACTGTATATATGGGAGCACATTTGCCATTAGGTTTCCTTCATATCTAAAATGCAGTATATTAAAGCACACATTCGGTAAGAATGTGTGTTTTTTTCTGTCAAAGGACATTCACAACTTTGTTGAAATTACAGAAGGATTACATTTTTTTTGCAAGTACGTATGGAGAGATTGTTATTCGTTTGTTAAAATTATGTTGGACAGTTCTATAGAGGAGGACTTCGAGTTGAATGTAAAATGGATTAGTACTGCAGTTGCATCCATATTGCTGGCCACGGCAATTGGCGCAGCCCCGGCAGTATCTGCGAAAGAAGAGACACCCGAAATTCAAAATGAAAGTATTTATGATGTATTAATAGACCGATTTTTCGATAAAAATGTAGAGAATGATTATAATATTAATGCAAAAGATCCAAAAGCTTTTCATGGTGGAGACTTTGATGGAATCGCTACAAAGCTTTCGTATTTTCAAGACTTAGGTTTTACCATGCTTTCATTAGGTTCTGTTTTTTCATCCGAAACATATGATGGACAAGCCGTTGTAGATTACAACAAAATTGAGCGCCATTTCGGTACAGGCAAAGAATTCTCATCATTAATTGGAACATTGCATAAAAACCATATTAAAACGATGGCAGATTTTCCGATTAATAATGTAAGTAAAAATCATGCATGGGTATTAGAAAAAGGCCATCAAGACTGGTACGAGCTAGCAAATTCTGACCGCATTAACTGGAATACATCCAATACTGCTGTACAGGATGCATTAGTACAAGCAGCGGTAGATTTTGTAGGTAAGTATAAAGTGGATGGTATCCGATTAACGGAGCTTGGCAAAGCAGACACTGCATTTCTCAATAAAATGATTACAGCACTTAAACAAAAAAATAAAAATTTGTATGTGATTACAAATGAGCCGAGCGATGCTGATTTTGATTTGAAAGTAAATAAAGATACGATTGATACATACCAATCTATCTTTAAAAATGTGGATCAAGACTCTTCACAGCTAGAGAAGCCATTAGGTAATAGTATTAACGATACCTCGCAAAAGCCTGTTGCCCTAATGCTTGATGATTTATATAGTGCTCGCTTTACACATGCATCTGCTGAAGAAAACATGTTCCCGCCTACACGTATTAAAGTTGCGCTGGGGGCAATCATGACATTGCCTGGTGTGCCGATTGTTTCATATGGTACTGAAATAGCGCAAAATGGCGTGACTACAGATGAATCGCATGCACCAATGGATTTCCGTACAAAAGATGATATTATTTCATATATTGAAGATCTTCAATCAGTCAGAAACAAATCTAAGGCATTGCGTACAGGGAAATTTAAGCTGTTAGAAAATAAAGATGGTTTAATGGTATATGAACGTTACGCAGGAAAAGAAAAATGGATTATAGTTGTCAATAATACTGATAAAACAAAAAGATATGTTTTGGATCCTTCTGTGATTGGTAATAATAAGGAACTGCACGGCATCTTTGAAAAAGATATTGTGCGACAACAAAAAGAAGATGAAAAATATAACATCGTTTTAGATCGCGAACTTGTTGAGTTTTACCAAGTTACTGACCATAAGGGAATTAATATTCCGTATATGATTGCGCTAGGACTTGTGTATGTCATCTTTATTACCTTCATTGTTTTGTTGCTTCGTAGAGGGCGTAGAGGGAAAAAAGCATAAAATAAAAGCTCTTCTTATCGAAAAGATAAGAAAGAGCTTTTTTTGTATTCTTTTATTTTTCGGGCAGCTGATTTAAGAAGAAGACGGAAATAGTACCTGTCCCTGTATGTGCTGCAATGACGGATCCGATTAAATGAATTTCTACTGCTTTAGGATGGAAATTCTCCTCAATCAATGCTTTCATATCTTCTGCTGCAGCGAGGTCATCGCTGTGGCTAATGGCAATCACTTGTTCAGAAAGTGAGTCGCCTCGTTCCTTCATTAACTCTATTAGGCGTTTAAATACTTTTTTGCGCCCTCTATATTTTTCGATAGGTACCAATTTTCCATCTTCTACATCTAAAACGGGTTTAATGCTCAATAGGCCACCGATAAAAGCACTAGCTTTGGAGAGTCGGCCACCCTTTGCAAGATAATCTAAATCATCTACTGTAAATAAATGTTCCATATGGAGTGCGTTAAATCGCGCTCTTTCCGTCACTTCATCGTAAGATTTGCCTTCATTCTTCATGCGGGCAGCTTCTTTAACGATTAGTCCATAACCAAGAGAGGCACATTTTGTATCAATAATAGTTAGCTTTAAATCTGGATAATTTTCTTTTGCCTGCTGAGCCATCATGACGGCAGTATTGTAGGTGCCAGAAAGTTCAGATGAGAAAGCAATGTAGATTCCTTCTTCGCCGGATTGACCTAAAGCGTTAAATTCCTTCAAAAAACGTTCGGGTGAAGCTTGCGAGGTTTTTAATGATTCTCCATCTCGGATGGCTTGATAAACCTCATCCATGTCGACGCCAATGATGTCATCATATTCTTTTCCTTTTAGATGAACGCGAAGCGGGATAAGTGTAACATCCTCTTGTTCATAAAAAGACTTTGGCAAATCAGATGCGCTATCTGCGTAAATTCTCATTTTAAAACCCCCTGTATTCTATTCTCTATATATGAAGACGATCGATAAGGAATTCAGCAATTCCGTCTTCGTTGTTGGTTGTTGTTACTTCATTCGCAATATTTTTAAGTTGGCTAATGCCATTGCCCATTGCTACGCCTACACCTGCATATTCAATCATCTCAAGGTCATTGTCCTCATCGCCAAAAGCAATAATGCGGTCGCGAGGAATGCCTAGGTCTTTGGCAACATGAGAGAGGCCGACAGCTTTATTCAAGCCATGACGTACGATTTCTATGACTGGGAAAGGATCTCCCCAACGCCTATGATCAATCAATTCGGCTTTCGTGTCTGCCAAGTATTGACGAATGCCCGGCACGCTGCTTTCTTTCGCTTGAATTAACAAACTTGTTGGATTGTCTTTTAGATATTGATGTAAGTCTCCCGTCGTTACTTTCGGGTCACCCATACTAAAAATATTTAATAGCTTCTCATCATGGTATTGTACATATACGTCATCCATGACTTCAGCAATTAAATTTTCAAACTGTTCTCTGTTTAAGGACTCTACGACTTCTTGTACAACTTTTAAGTCAATCGGCTTATGTACTGTCTTCCAGTTTTGGTCTAGAGGATGATGTACAAATGCGCCATTGAAATTGACGATGGGTGTGTGCAAACCTAGTTCATGATAGAACAATTTACTTGCACGATAGGGCCTTCCTGTTGCAATCATGACTTCATGTCCGGCCTCTCTAGCTTTTTGCAATGTGGCCTTTGTTTTATCAGAAATCACTTTTTCATCAGTTAATAGGGTTCCATCTAAATCTAAAACAATTAAATGTTGTTGTGCCATGCTGATAACTCCTTTTCTTATTTGTTTTGTTGATGTGTAGTCCAAATTTAGCTAGTCCTGTGATTTAAGTAAAATTTTCATCATAGGAATACATATGTTTAAATATTTAAATGTTTAAATGTCAATAGCTGAATCATTTTCACCATATAGTTGAAATGACCGAACGTTCTTTATTTTATAGTGTAAGTCTGTGAAAAACGCAGTCTGAAACGAAGCGTTAATTGGCAGAAATTCTGAATGATTAAAATCAAAACGTTCGTTTATACACTATTTATGAAGTTGATTCAGTTGGTAAGATATATTAAAGTTTATCCTTTCAATAAGGCTTTAGTCAAAGTTTATTCACAATAAAGGGTTTAATGTATTTCTAAAGGTTATATATATTTTAGAATAACTAACAAAGGGGAGTGGTTCAGATGTACAAATCGATTATTTTTGATATTGATGGTACTTTATTGGATACAGAAAAAGCCATTTTATTATCTCTACAGCAGGTATTGAAGGAAGAAGGATTATGTTATGAATTGGATGATCTAAAGTTTTCTTTAGGAATTCCGGGGAAAGAGGCACTCAAGCAACTCCCTATAACGAATGTAGATAAAATGGATAAAAAATGGTCGCAAGCGGTATTAGCATATGCTGATGAAGTTGGATTGTTTAGCGGTATAGAAGAAATCATAGAATTATTGGCTGAAAAGCAGATCCAAATGGGGATTGTTACCTCTAAAACAAGAGACGAATTGAAAAGAGAGTTTCAACCATTTGGATTGAATACCTATTTTCAGTATATAGTTTGCGCTGACGATACAGTCAAACACAAACCAGAGCCAGAACCACTATTGGCTTGCCTAGAAGGATTAGGTGTACCAAGTAGCAGCGCGCTGTACATTGGCGATTCTATCTATGATATGCATTGCGCCTATAAAGCTGGAGTACATTTTGCCCTGGCATTGTGGGGAGCGAAAACAACAGAGGGCTATGACTTAGCGGAATACGTATTAAAAAAACCACAGGATATAGCAGTATTAGCAGGCTTGAAACCATAAGTATATGACATCAGATTGGCTTCACTTTCTTTTTTTTGATAACATTGACATAACGAAATGAGGGAGTGAATGAAATGAAAGTGGACCATGAAATTTGGGGCAATATCCCTTTACTTCATATATACAATGAACAGTCGGCGACAAAAGAAGCGCCCACTGTCATTTTTTTGCACGGATTTACAAGCGCAAAAGAACATAATCTACATTATGCTTACCAGTTAGTAAATAAGGGGCTACGTGTATTATTGCCTGATGCGCTATTGCATGGGGAACGTGAAGAAGAACTGGATGAAGTTCAGTTGAGTCTGCGTTTTTGGGAAATTGTTTTAACTTCTATCGAAGAAGTACAATTTTTACGCAACCAGTTGCTAGAAAAAGGGTTGGCAAAAGAAGGTGAAATTGGCCTTTCTGGAACCTCAATGGGTGGCATTGTGACGCTTGGCGCATTGAAAGTATATCCGTGGATCAAAACGGCGGCTGTTATGATGGGCTCTCCAGCTTATGTAGAGTTAGCGAAGGAACAAATTGCAGGCATTGAAGAAAAAGGGTTTAAAATTCCGTTGAATGACGAAGAATTAGAGGGAATGTATAAAACGCTTAGTCGTTTTGACTTAAGTAAAGAACCAGAAGGTCTGTTAGGTCGTCCTGTATTCTTTTGGCATGGCAAAAAGGACCAAATGGTACCATTTAAGCCTACGCATGAATTTTATAAACTACTTCAAAAAGATTATTATCAGAATCATCCAGAAGATTTGGCGTTTATGGTTGATTCGTCTTCTGGCCACAAAGTTTCTCGTGCAGGGATGCTCGCAGGGACTGCTTTCCTTGCTGACCATTTGGCATAGTGATTTAGGGATGATATGATTAGGGAACAATATGAAGAAAGGGGATAAAACCATGGATGCAGATTTAAAAGAAAATATTCTAGGTGCACTTGAAAATGTTATTGACCCAGAACTGGGTATAGATATCGTCAATTTAGGTTTAGTCTATGACGTGGATATGTCTGAAGAAGGCCTATGCGTCATCACAATGACACTTACTTCTATGGGGTGCCCACTAGGACCAGTGATTGTGGATCAAATCCGTACAGCTTTATTTGAAATTCCAGAAGTAAAAGATGTAGATGTCAATGTTGTCTGGAATCCGCCTTGGTCTAAAGATAAGATGTCACGTTACGCAAAAATGGCATTAGGTATTCGATAAAAATTAAAAATCAGTGGAGAACTAGTTCTTCACTGATTTTTTTATATAAGCATTCCGAATATATTCATGACAGTAGGGTATACATAGAAGATGAAGCATTAGTCAATACGACAGACGCTAATAGGGCAGTTATCGCATTCACATTGATCTTTTAAATAGTTTAATTGATGAACGGTAATCAATCCTTTATCAAAAGAAATGACGTCTAAATTCTTTAATTCATGCAGCGTACGATTGATTACTTCACGGCTTGTTGCACACAAATTTGCTAGCGTAGTGTTTGTTAATGGATAGTTAATCAGGATGTCACCATTTTCTAGTTTTTCACCGTACGTATTGGATAAACGAATGATAGTGGAATATAGCGCACCTTTCTTGCCAAATAGCAGTAAATCGCGCAGCTTCGTTTGAGTTTTTAAATTTTGAAGCTGTAGCCATTTAATGTACACAATTAACAAATCAGGTTCTTGAGCTAATAGTATTTCGAAAAGGCCTGCATCTAATGTAAGAATTTGAGAGGCTTCTAATGTTTTGGCACTCAGCGGATAAAATCCAGATGTACTAAAAACAATTCCTTCACCAATACAATCATCACTGCCACAAATTCGGAGTGACAATTCTTTGCCTCCTGCAGTTTCTTTCGATACAACCACTTTTCCAGCTACGATAAAGAAAAGATCTTTAACTGGCTCTCCCTCGGTGCAAATATGGCTACTCTTAGGAAATTTAATCAATGAACCATGTTCTTCAAAGATTTTTCGTATCTTTTGCGGAAGCGGTTCAAAATGATCCAAATCTGCCAATACCTATCCCATCCTTCACGTAATCTATTTTTCTTATTATAACACAGCGTAGTTAGAATGATAGTCATGTGAATACAGCAAATAATGGTAATTATTATATAGTCAAATAAGGTCAAACATATTACTTTACATTAAAGATAGAGAAGAATATAATAAAATTAACATAAGGTCAGTAATGGTCAAAGGGAGCTGATTTGAATGCAAATGAATAACGAAGAGCAAAAAAGCCCATTAGAACAATTTGGACGGAATTTAGTAGAAGAAGTGAAAAAAGGAAAGATGGATCCTGTCATTGGTCGAGACCAAGAAATTCGGAATGTTATTAGAATATTGTCCCGTAAAACAAAAAATAACCCGGTATTAATTGGTGAACCTGGGGTAGGGAAAACAGCTATTGTTGAGGGCCTTGCACAGCGTATTGTAAAAAAAGATGTACCTGAAGGATTAAAGGATCATCTCATATATGAGCTTGATATGAGTGCATTAGTGGCTGGTGCTAGTTACCGTGGCCAATTCGAAGAACGGTTAAAGGGTGTCTTGAAAGAAGTCAAAGAAAGTGAAGGACGTATCATTTTATTCATTGATGAAATTCATACCATTGTTGGCGCGGGAAAAACAGACGGAGCAATGGATGCAGGCAATATGCTTAAACCAATGCTTGCACGCGGTGAATTACATTGTATCGGCGCGACAACACTTGATGAATATCGCATGTATATTGAAAAAGACCCGGCACTTGAACGTCGCTTCCAACAAGTACTCGTGCGTGAACCATCTGTAGAAGATACGATTTCCATTTTACGTGGTCTAAAGGAAAGCTTTGAATTGCATCATGCCGTAAAAATTCATGATAGAGCAATTGTGGCAGCAGCAGAATTGTCTAATCGTTATTTAACAGAGCGCTTCTTACCAGATAAAGCGATTGATTTAGTCGATGAAGCTTGTGCGATGATTCGTACTGAAATCGATTCAATGCCACAAGAGCTAGATGAAGTAACACGTCGCCAAATGCAGCTAGAGATTGAAGAACAAGCGTTACAAAAAGAAAAAGACGAAGCAAGCAAAAAAAGGCTAGTAGCTATACGCGAAGAGTTAGAACAATTAAAAGCATCATCTAAAAATATGAAAGAGCAGTGGGAGTCAGAAAAAAATGCACTGCAAGCTATCCAAGAAAAACGGGAAACATTAAACCGCTATCGTAGAGAATTAGAAGATGCAGAGAATCAATATGATCTTAACAAAGCTGCTGTTTTGCGCCATGGCAAAATTCCAGAATTAGAAAAAGAACTGCAATCGCTTGAAAAATCTTTGCAAACTGATGATGAGAGCCGTTTGTTACGGGAAGATGTAACAGCGGAAGAGATTGCATCAATCGTTTCAAGATGGACGGGTATTCCTGTGACTAAATTAGTAGAAGGTGAACGCGAAAAGCTATTGCACCTGAAAGACACATTGCATGAACGTGTAGTAGGGCAAGACGATGCAGTTCGATTGGTGACGGAAGCTGTATGGCGTGCAAGAGCGGGCATTCAAGATCCGAACAAGCCTATTGGTTCATTCCTATTTTTAGGTCCAACAGGTGTCGGTAAAACAGAATTAGCTAAAGCATTGGCTGCTCAGCTATTTGATTCAGAAGATCATTTCATTCGTATAGATATGTCCGAATACATGGAAAAACACAGTGTTTCAAGATTAGTGGGGGCACCTCCAGGATATATTGGATACGAAGAAGGCGGTCAATTGACAGAAGCCGTTCGCAGAAATCCTTATTCTGTTGTGTTGCTCGATGAAATTGAAAAAGCTCATCCTGATGTAGCGAATATCTTGTTGCAAATATTGGATGATGGTCGAATAACCGACAGTCAAGGGCGAACAGTTAACTTTACCAATACAGTTATCATCTTAACTTCCAATATTGGCTCACACTATTTGTTGGAGTTAAAAGGGCAAGATAGCGATCATGCAATCGAAGATCTAGTAATGGCAGAATTGAAACAACATTTTAAACCAGAATTGCTTAACCGACTTGATGATATCGTGATGTTCCATTCCTTATCAGAAAAACAATATCACGAAATTGCTAAAAAATATGTAGCACTTCTTCAAAAACGGGTGGCAGAACAAGATATTGAGCTAACCGTAAATGAAGATGTACTAGAATGGGTAGTCAAAGAAGGCATTGACCCTGCATTTGGCGCACGTCCACTACGCCGCTTTGTTCAACGTTATATTGAAACATTGGTAGCGCAAGAATTATTAAAAGGCGAAGCAAGCGCCGGAGACCGATTAGTAGTAGCTTTGGAGGATGGTAAAGTAACGATTCATAAAGAAAGTAAATAATCATTCTTCAAAATAAAAAACCTGTCCATTATTTAGGACAGGTTTTTTAGTCATTATTCGTGTTGACCGATTTCTTTTGGTGAATCTTTTGGAATCACTGCATCCATTATTAAGATTAATACTGAAATGATAAGTGATATCCATAATCCTTTTGTGAATGCTGGTCCATCTAATGGCACATTATTGATTGAGCTCACAACATAGTTTAAAGTGGAAACCAATAATGCTGACCAAATCACTAACATAATGTATTTCATATAATCACCTCTAGCTCACTTTTATCCGCATTATGGGGCAGCAAGACCTCAACTCAACACTTGATTGATAACGAATGGTTAGAAGAGTTACTGACCATAAATGCCCGATTGGTTCAACGCGCACTAATTGAGGATTAAACCTCATGAAATCTGAGTGTTCGTTTCACTTTATATCAACTCTATCATACCATAACATTTTATTTTTTTGGAAGAAACTTTTACAATCTGATATGAACAAAATTGATTCATATTGATAAAAAGAGAATTATTCGCTATAATTAAGACCAGATACTAATAATTGATAATAAGAAAAGAGGCGCTACCTCATGAATGCTGGGATTGTTGGAGTAGGAAGATGTGTTCCAGAGAAGGTATTAACAAATTTTGATTTAGAAAAAATGATGGATACGTCAGATGAATGGATTCGCACACGTACTGGCATACAAGAACGTCATATCGCTGCAGATGACCAAGATACATCCCATATGGCATTTGAAGCAGCAGATAAAGCGATCAAAGACGCTGGCATAAAACCAGACCAAATTGGATTAATTCTAGTAGCTACTGTTACGCCGGATCAGCCATTTCCGAGTGTAGCCTGCATGATACAAGACCAGCTTGGAGCAGTGAATGCAGCAGCGATGGATCTTTCTGCAGCATGTGCTGGCTATATTTATGGTTTAGTCACAGCTAAGCAGTTTATTGAATCAGGTGTTTACGATTATGTTTTGGTTGTTGGAGTTGAAAAACTAACAAAAATTGTTGACTGGTCTGATCGTAATACAGCCGTTCTTTTTGGAGACGGTGCAGCTGCAGCAGTGGTAGGTAAAGTTTCTGAAGGAAGAGGCATACTTTCATTTGAATTGGGTTCAGACGGTTCAGGTGGAAATCATCTATATCAAACGAAAGAAAACTATCTTTCAATGAATGGCCGCGAAGTATTTAAATTTGCAGTTCGTCAAATGGGGCAATCTGCACTAAATGTAATTGATAAAGCAGGCTTAACAAAAAATGATGTAGACTTTTTGATTCCACATCAGGCTAATATCCGTATCATGGAAGCTTCTAGACAACGGTTGGAATTACCGCCTGAAAAAATGTCGTCAGTTATCCACAAATACGGTAACACTTCAGCTGCTTCAATTGGTAATGCGTTAGTAGAAGAGTTGGAGAACGGCCGCATTAAAGATGATGATCTACTTGTTTTAGTAGGTTTCGGAGCTGGATTAACTTGGGGCGCTGTTGCAATGAGATGGGGAAAATAACACAAAGGAAAAGTGAGGAATTATAACCATGGCAAAACGTCGAGTAGTAGTGACTGGTATTGGAGCAGTAACACCGCTAGGAAACGATATTTCAACAACTTGGGAAAATATTAAAGCAGGCCATGTTGGAATTGGACCATTAACAAGATTGGATCCAGAAAAATTTCCGGCTAAAATTGCTGCTGAAGTAAAAGACTTTGATATTGAAAAATATATTTCTAAAAAAGATGCAAGAAAAATGGACCGTTTTACTCAATATGCATTAGCCGCATCTATTATGGCTGTTGAAGATTCAAACCTAGAAATTACGCCTGAGGTCGGATTGCGTACGGGTGTATGGATTGGTTCAGGAATTGGTGGAATGGAGACATTTGAACAGCAATATAATAATTTCCTTGAAAAAGGGCAACGTCGTGTGAGTCCATTTTTCGTACCAATGATGATTCCCGATATGGCAGCGGGTCAAGTATCCATCCATTTCGGAGCAAAAGCGATTAATTCATGTTCAGTAACAGCTTGTGCATCAGGTACAAACTCAATCGGTGACGCCTTCAAGGTAATTGAACGTGGTGATGCTGATGTCATGATTTCAGGTGGAGCAGAAGCACCGATTACTAACATGGCAGTAGCTGGTTTCTGTTCAAATACTGCACTAACATTAAATCCAGATCCAAAAACAGCTTCACGTCCGTTCGATAAAAATCGTGATGGCTTCGTTATTGGCGAAGGTGCTGGTATTGTGATCCTGGAAGAATATGAGCATGCGGTTAACCGTGGTGCAAAAATTTACGCAGAAGTTATTGGCTACGGCTCAACAGGTGATGCACACCATATCACAGCTCCTGCTCCAGAAGGTGAAGGAGCAGCACGTGCTATGCAACAAGCACTTAATGATGCAGATGTATCTCCTGAGCAAGTGGATTACATTAATGCTCACGGAACAAGTACGGTCTATAATGATTTATTCGAAACGAAAGCGGTCAAAACAGTTTTCGGAGAGCATGCTTATAAATTAGCAATCAGTTCAACTAAATCAATGACTGGCCATTTACTTGGTGCAGCAGGTGGTATTGAGGCAATCTTCTCTGTATTGGCGTTGCAAGAAAATATTTTGCCACCGACAATGAATCTTGAAACTCCAGATGAAGAATGTGATTTGGATTATGTGCCAAATAAAGCAAGAGAGCAAGAAATCTCTTACGTGATGAGCAATTCACTTGGTTTTGGTGGACATAATGCTTCACTACTGTTTAAAAAGATGTAATATAAAAAGTTAAAACTAGTAGAAAAGCCTTTCTCATGAATAGAGAAAGGCTTTTTTTCATAGCTTATAATAGATTCTTTTAACGACAATACGAAGATTCACACAACAAATCTCTTTCAATCACTGAAATAAAAAAACAAGAAAAGGATAATGATATGCGATTCTTATTTTTTTTAATTTGTTATGGACTAGTTGTATTGACCGCCACTCATATGATTTTGTATTTAAACTATCATGCTCTCGGTTATCCATGGTCTGATGTATTTATTTTCATCTTGAAGACAGTGGACTTTAAAATCTTTTTAGGAGCATGTCTTGGACTGATTACCGTCTTTTTCTTCCCAAGCCCATCGCGGACTCCATTTTCGTAACAGTTTCACTTGCAATCTTGTTGGCTTTCTCAGCACCAACATTCAGAATTTCATCCAATTCAGGTGAATCAATTAATTCATTGTATCTTTCTTGAATTGGTGTTAGGTGATGAATAACACTTTCCGCTACGCCCGCTTTAAAAGCACCATAGCCAAGTCCATCATATTTTGAGACCAAATCGTCTATCGACATATTGCTCAACGCTGCTTCAATAGTTAAAAGATTAGAAACACCTGGCTTACTTTCCATATCGAATTTCACGATACCTTCCGAATCAGTAACGGCTGATTTGATCTTTTTCTCGATTTCTTTCGGCGTATCCAGCAAACGGATTGTTGCTTTTTTGTTCTCATCTGATTTGCTCATTTTCTTCAATGGATCTTGAAGTGATTTGATGCGAGCACCGTTCTTAGGGAGTTGGATTTCTGGAATAGTAAATACTTCGCCATAGCGTTTGTTGAATCGCTCTGCTAGATCACGTGTAATTTCTAGATGTTGTTTTTGATCCTCTCCAACAGGAACGATGTCTGTATTATAAAGCAAGATATCTGCTGCCATTAATGGAGGGTAAGTTAAAAGGCCGGCTGATACAGCATCTTTTCCTTTCGACTTATCTTTAAATTGAGTCATGCGTTCCAATTCTCCGATATAAGCTGTACAAGTTAACATCCAGCCTGCTTGTGCATGTGCAGGAACTTCGGATTGAATGAATAATGTTGATTTATGTGGGTCAATGCCTGCTGCAATATAAGTAGCGGCAAGAGCTCGTATGCTGTTTCTTAGTGAATCGCTATCTTGCGGTACAGTAATTGCATGTTCATCAGCGATACAAAAGATGCAATCATAATCCTCCTGCATAGCCACAAATTGACGAAAGGCCCCAATATAGTTTCCTAATGTAATGACACCTGTTGGTTGTACACCTGAAAAAATTCTTTTCATTTCTTTTTCCTCCTAAAATTTCTTATAAAAACAAAAAAACATTATTCATCCCTCTGAAAAGGGACGAATAATGTTATGTATCCGCGGTACCACCCAAGTTTGCCGAAATCCGGCCACTCTAATCCTGTAACGTAGGACAAACCCGAGCCTTACTACTATGTTTTCATAAAGCTACTCAGAAGCCCATTCCCTATAGCGTAGGATCTGTTTCCACCAGCCACAGACTCTCTTTACATACGAACTATAAGTACTCTTCTTCTTCAACGTTTTATCAATATGGTGAAAATTATAATATAGCGTTTTTGAAAAAGCAACTGTTGCATAATTTCCAATTATAGAGAAAGTTTTTATTTGTCTACTGTTAGGACAGTTAGAGAATGTCTAAGAAATATCTTCATTATTTTTCATCTTTTCAAAAAGTTTTGGAACCTTTTTGGCAATTAAACGTAAATAATAGTATAGCAACTCATTTTCAGTGTAAAGGTATTAATTGAGAAAATTATTCTGGATTTTTATGTTTAGTTGTTCCTGAAAATGGGGATAATACAGATATAACTGAGAATTGCTCTATGACGAATAATAGTGAAACTGAACATAATAGAATAATTCGTCATATTTAGTCGTCAATCAATTGATGTAATTTCTATTTTGTGTATATTCAAATGAGAATTTATGGTGTATAATGATGTTAGACTTCTTTATTAGAGTAATTCTAATTTAACAATACAGCAATTCCTATATACATTAACTCACATTTTCGAAAGGATGTGTTTTTGAGATGATGGTCACTCTTTTTACATCACCGAGTTGTACTTCATGTAGAAAAGCAAAAGCATGGTTAGAAGAACATGAGATTTCATATAAAGAAAGAAATATCTTCGCGGAGCCGTTAAGCATAAGCGAAATTAAAGAAATACTACGAATGACGGAAGATGGCACAGATGAGATTATCTCTACACGCTCAAAGATTTTCCAAAAATTAAAAGTGGACGTTGAATCATTACCTTTACAACGATTATATGAGTTAATCCAAGAAAATCCTGGCTTATTAAGACGTCCAATCATTTTGGACGAAAAGCGTCTGCAAGTGGGGTACAACGAAGATGAAATTCGTCGTTTCCTACCACGAAAAGTTCGTGCTTACCAATTGCAAGAAGCGCAAAAAATGGTGAACTAACTCTGTATAGATCAAGTACAGGTGTACAAGCTAAGCTAGAATCCATCGTCTGGTGGGTTTTAGCTTTTTTCGTTTTTTAAAAGCCATTTGTGGGTAAAGAAGAAGGTAAAGACATGAGGATATTAAAGAACAGCGATGTGTCAACAATGGCAAGGCATCAGAATATAATGTTAAAACAATTGCGGTGAATACATTCTATTCACATTGCCATAATCTATTGCTTCTTATTGGCAAATGGAACTTAAAACTATTATAATTCATATACTATTGATATTTCCTAAGATTTATCCTTTTCATTTTTCACCATCTCGTCATACAATAGTAATAGACGCTGTTAAAGTAATACACCTTGAAAATCTGGCTACATGATCGTTGAAGAATATTATAATTATGGACCGAAGGGGGTTGTGTAAAATGGATATGGAACGCATTAATGAGAATACACTAAAACTCTTCATTTCTTACGTTGATATTGAAGAACGAGGATTCACCAAAGATGAAATTTGGTATGACCGTGATAAAGGCGAAGAACTCTTCTGGGTTATGATGGAAGAGATTAATGATGATATAGATTTTGAAATGGATGGCCCGTTATGGATCCAAGTTGTGGCAACTGACAAAGGTCTCGAATTGACGGTAACATCTACAAAGTTATCTCCTGATGGTTTGATGGATCTCCCTTCAAGTATTGAAGAAAAAAGAAAGTTTTTTGAAAATGCATTTAGTGGGCTTGATGCGAAGGCGGGTTCCTCTAACTTTGATACAATTTTCGGCGAAGTTGAGGATGATATAGATGGATATACGTTTATCCTAAAAGACTTTGACGACATAATTGATATAGCAGAAAGAATGCCACAAAGTGCAAACTTTGAAACATCACTTTTCGAGATGAAAGGCAAGTATTTCTTGCATGCTGACTTTGACGAGGAAATGACGATGGATGATTTAGAAGACTATCTAAGCGTTATCTCCGAATGTGCAGAAGAAGCAGATACGACCATTCACCTTTTAGAAGAATACGGAAAATTAATTATGGATAAAAACTGCTTAGAAACAGTGCGAAAATACTTCTAACAGTTTCTTTGAAACCTTCTCTATTTCCAAGTTGAGAAGGTTTTTTGTTTGCATTCAGAGTCGAATATTCTTACAATTTGGTTTGTGGAGGTGATTGAATGTTGACGGCACTTGATTCCTCGAACAAGCTCATTTTGTTGACTGGAAATGAAGATAAAAATGGGTTAAGTCGTTTGAGAGAAAAAGAACAATTTTATTGTCCGCAATGTCAAAAAGCCGTGCATTTAAAAATTGGACAAGTGATGATTCCGCATTTTGCACACAGAAAGAAAGGGTCTTGCCAGTATTTTTCAGAAGGCGAGACAGCTACACACTTGCTTGGAAAACGGCATTTATATGAAATGTTTCAAAGACTGCAGATAGAGGCAAAGCTAGAGCCTTATCTAAAAAGTTTAATGCAACGTCCCGATCTTCTTATCAAAGTAGAAGAACAGCAATATGCTATTGAATTTCAATACAGTACGATTTCCAAACCCCAAATGGTAAAACGTACAACTGGCTATCACAAGGAAAAAATGATTCCACTGTGGATTTTACATACCCCCACGACCAAAAATCCTCATAAAGATGGAATTCAACAAATACGTTTATCCCCATTTAAACAGCAGTTCATCACATATAGTAATCAACACGCCCATCTCATCACCTACAACCCCACTTTAAAACTATTCGTGTACTATAATTATCTGCTCCCTATTGGCGGATATCGCTTCATTGCAAAGGTACAAACACTTGCCATTGACCAACAACACTTTCCTTTTTTGCGTGCAAGTGCACTCACAAAGAATGAATACTTGAAATATTGGCAGCTTTGCAAAAGGGAACGAGAACGAGTTCTTAGAGGAAGACTACATATAAGCAAGAGAGGAGTAAAAGATCCCTTTTTACGTGCTTGCTATTATTTACGAGTCATCCCTGAGAAGCTGCCATTATTTGTTGGCATTCCAATAAATAAAAAGCCGCATTCGATAGAAGCAGTTGAATGGCAGCTGTTATGGCTATATTTTTTATATACACAGCATCAAAATTGTATGGCTTATAGTCCAAAATTAGCAAAGGATTTCACTGACTCACATGGCATATGTGTAGATACAGAATCAATTCGTTTTTATAGCGAAATATTAAATTATTTAGATATTGAAGATATATTTAGCCATTATGAGGAAGAAAAGATATTCCACTATATTTATAATCAATTTCTTGCAAAAACTTAAGAAAATTGAGAAAATAATAGAGCAGTCCATTTTTGGAGTTGAAAGTAGGAGGTTTAAGTAATGACAGAAAAAACGAAAGTACTTACAAGAGAAGAAGTACCAGAGGAATTAACATGGAAATTGGAAGATATTTTTCAGTCAAATGCTGATTGGGAAAATTCTTATCAAGAATTAACAGAATTGGCGAAACAGGCTTCGCAATATCAAGGTACTATTGCTGAAGGATCGGATGCATTGCTTAAAGTCCTTCGTTTCCGCGATGAAGTCTATACTAAGCTTGGGAAGCTTTATGTATATTCACATATGCGCAATGACCAAGATACAACAAATTCCACATACCAAGCTATGGACAGTCGAGCTAAAACATTATATGCAAAGGTTTCTACAAGCCTGTCTTTCTTGACGCCGGAAATTTTAGCGTTGGATGAAGCGGTAATTAAAGAATATTTGAAAGAAAATAAGGGTCTCCAATTATATACACATGAATTAGAAGAAATTAATAATGAACGCCCTCATATTTTGCCTGCAGAACAAGAGGCATTGCTTTCGCAAATGTCTGAGGTAACGGGCGCTTCTTCTAATACCTTTAGTATGCTGAACAATGCAGACCTGGAATTTCCAACTGTACGTGATGAAGAAGGCAATGAAGTTCAATTAACTCATGGCAACTATGTTCATTTCTTGGAAAGCAAAGATCGCTCAGTCCGTGAAGCTGCATTCCGTGCAATGTACAAAACGTATGGAGATTTTAAAAATACGTTTGCTACAACGTTATCAGGCAATGTGAAAGCTCATAATGTGAATGCTGAAATTCGCCATTATGATTCTGCCCGCCAAGCTGCTATGAGCGCAAATCATATTCCAGAAAAAGTATACGATCAATTGCTTGAAACTATCCACAAGTATTTACCATTAATGCATCGCTACATTGCATTGCGCAAAAAAATGCTTCAGGTAGATGAATTGCATATGTGGGATGTTTATACACCACTTGTCGCTGAATCAAAAATTGATATGACATATGACGAAGCCAAGGAACATATGCTCAAATCCTTAAGTGTGATGGGGGATGAGTATGTAGGTATCGTTGAGCAAGCTTTAAAAGATCGCTGGGTGGATGTTTTAGAAAGCAAAGGCAAACGCAGCGGGGCTTATTCATCAGGTTCTTACGGAACAAATCCATATATTCTGATGAACTGGCAAAACAATCTGGATAACTTGTTCACACTTGTGCATGAATTTGGACATAGTATCCACAGTTATTTCACACGCAACAATCAACCGTTTGTGTACGGCGATTATTCAATTTTTGTGGCAGAGGTAGCATCTACATGTAATGAAGAATTGTTAAATGACTACTTGCTGAAAACAATTGATGATCCAAAAACAAGAATTTATATCTTGAATCATTGGCTTGAAGGCTTCCGTGGTACCATTATTCGTCAAACAATGTTTGCAGAATTTGAGCATATTATTCATCAAATGGACCAAAAAGGTGAAGCTCTAACTGCTGATCGTATGACTGAAGTATACTATGAGTTAAATAAGAAATATTTTGGTGATGACATGGTCGTAGATGAAGAGATCGGGTTGGAATGGGCTCGCATTCCACACTTCTACTACAACTATTATGTGTATCAATATGCAACAGGTAAAAGTGCTGCAATTGCATTAAGTTCTCAAATTTTATCAGAGGGCAAACCAGCTGTAGAGCGCTATATCAATAAGTTCCTAAAAGCAGGCTGCTCAGATTATCCTATCAATGTGTTAAAAGCTGCTGGCGTTGATATGGAATCTGCATCCCCAATTGAAGAAGCATGTAAAGTGTTCGAGCGAAACTTAGAAGAATTAGAAAAGCTATTGTCAGAACAATAATCGAATGAAAAAGATTGAACTCTCTAATTGAAGAGTTCAATCTTTTTTGCTTTGGGTTCAGACGGGGATATTGCTAATAGAAAGTTTGAAAACAATGTATTCGTAATTATTTGATGTGGAATCCTACATTGAGCGTTGCAGGTGCATATCTTTGTATTAAAAGAAGGCTTACCCTAGGAAAGCGTAGATATCTCCACTTCATCCACATATCAAATTAGTTCACATATATAAGAAAAACCTGAGAATAAATGGATAATATTCAATGATAACGCTTTCTATTTGACAACTTTGTGAAAAGATGTTCAAAGCGTTGATATATGCGATTTTCCGTGCTAAAGTAATAGATGTGAAATAAATCACAAACAAACATACACCCCTTTGTTTGAACGTGAACATTTCTCCCATCCCCTTTGTGAAAAGAAGCATCTCCCGTAGAGATGCTTCTTTATTTTTTGCCCTTTTTAGAATGTTATATCCCAACACAGAAAGCCCTAACTGTTATCAACAGTTAGGGCTTTTTTGATTTATTTATTTTAAACGCCAGAGCGATAAGTTTTCATAAGTCACTCGGTCTACTTTTTGTTGCAACATTTTTTTCTTTAGCTCACGTTCACAAGTAGAAGGGGAAATTTGATAAATTGCTGCTAATTCTTTTGTTGTAAATGTATGAAAGCGATGGAATAAATCTTCTACTGATGGCGGTTGCTGGCAAACTAGCTTCTCACCGAGTAATTCTTCTAATATTTTTTCATAGACTTCATAGGAGTAGCTGCCTGAAACTTTTAATCCCTCATCCTCAATATTTTCATTGAAGAATACAAAGCTTGGCACTTCATCTACTTCCATTTCTCGTGCGATGCATAAATCGTTCTGGAAAGAGCGGGAAGCTTCCACGGATAAAAAGTCTGTTTGGAATTCTTCTACATCTAGATTTGTTTCATAAGCGATCTCTTGTAATGTACTGCATTGGCATACATTTTTGGTATTTAAATAGGTGTATTCCTGGAGCTTGGTTAAATAGCGATAACCTGCTTTTTTTCCTTGCAGTTCCGCAGCCTTTACGGCGATGGAAGGCAGGACAGGATGTGATAGGTCCACTAGTTCTTCTTGTGTTTGGCAACTATTAATACGCTGACATGCACTGTTTAAAGAATTTAATTCTGTGCTCAGGACAAAGCGCATTGAAAAATAATGGCCATAGTTTATTTGTAATTGTCGGATTAGCGCTTGAAGTTCAAAGCTCCCCTGAGAAAGCAAATCGATGAACACATAAAGTTCAATCGGTTTGCTTAGAGATGGGGAGACAGCAGGTTTTTCGCTTAAATACTGAATATTGTTCACTCTAAAACCTCCTCGTCTTCGTCCGGTGCGTTGATCATGTGATGTGCAGTTTGGACAAGACGTTGATAGTACACGTGTCTGAATTTGCCGTCTAAGCCGACTTCATCCATAGCTTCGGACATGCACTCCAACCAAGCTTGAGCTCTTTCAGGAGTAATCTTAAATGGCATATGCCTAGCTTTCATCATGGGATGGCCGTGCTCTTGTGTATAAATGTTGGGACCGCCTAAATATTGTGTTTGAAATTGCTTTTGTTTGCGTGCGGTCTCAGTTAAATCATCAGGGAATATAGGCTTTAGCTTCGGATTGTTGGCAACTTTTGAATAGAAAATATCAATCAATTTATAGAGTCTTTCCTCACCAATTTCCTCAAATGGGATAATAGGTTTTTGCATCATAGATGTATCTCCTTTGCTTTAGCTGTAATCCTATTTTATCAACCTCTTTCTATTTTCTCAAACAAATGATACGTTATCTATTTCAAATTTCATAGAGTACAAAATAAAAGGCCAATCTACGTGCTAAAATCATACATAATTAAACGTAAATAGATGACAGTTAGCTAAGATTGGCCAGTAATATAAGAGGCTTAAGCATTAAATGTATTCATAATAGATTGCACATAGTTCATGGTTTCTTTATAAGGAGGAACGCCGCCATATTTAGCAACTGCTCCAGGCCCTGCATTGTATCCAGCGAGCATTAAATCATAATTGCCCCCAAATTTATCAAATAATTGTTTTAAATATTTAGTGCCGCCCATGATATTTTGTTCGGCATCATACACATTGGAAACACCCAAGAATTTAGCAGTACTCGGCATTAATTGCATTAAACCTCCTGCTCCAGCTGAGCTAGTGGCACTTGGATTGAAGCCAGATTCTTGTTTAATTACCGATTTTATCATTTTTTCTGGAATACCATACATATTGGAAGCCTTCGTGATTAATCCATCAAAACTCGTTTGTGGCCCAGACCCTGCCGCGGCACTCACGGGTTGCTGTGTTGCATTTAACGCAGACGAGGCACCATTTGTATAATTCATCGTAGCTGGAGTGTAAACGGGAGATGTCCCGTTGTAATAAAGCGAGTTGGCACTGTTGGATAAGGAGCCTAAGCTGCCCAACAGTTGGGTTGGATTGAAGGCACTAGCTAAATTACTATTCTGCATACCGCTAGAAGATAATAATTGCAATAATTGTGTTCCTGTATTCGACAAAGCATTAGACATACCAAGCATTTGCGAAGTATCGGATGATTCTGTTGATAAGCCAGTATATTGCCCCATCATGTTAGCAAAAGAATTTGTTGTGTTATTTCCATTTATATCTGCTGTATTCGTATTAAGTGATTGTATATATGGAAGAATAGATTGAATGTTCATGGATAGACCTCACTTTTTATCAAACAGAGATTGTAAAAATACCCGTTACACACGATGTAAGAAAAGAAAGATCTTACTGTTTCGCATTCATCAAGCGGGCAATTTTTTTCTCTGCAGGACGGATGGGAATCGAATGGCTAGCAAGAAATTCAAGGAATGTTGCTTTTCCTTTTTCCTCATTTGATACTTCATATTCTAGTTCATAGTCTTCCGTACGTCCATAATTTGAATGGTCCAAAACTAGAAGACCACCCTCGTACTTTATTTCGGCACGTTTGGTGATAAGTGTACCTATATTATTTAAGTCTTTTATATTAATTTTTAATGCTTCAAGCCGTTGGTTTACTTCTGGGGCAGCAAGTGGGCCTTCTCCTTTTAGAAAAGAGTCTGCTTTACCTGCAGTTAGCCTGTCCGTTGTTTCCATGAGCCCTATACCGGTGAACGGTTCTTTTAATGTACATTCAAAGGAAGAGCCTTTTTTTCGTATACGGAGACCTGCACGCAGTTGTTTCAATAAGAAGTCCTCTGTATCAAAGTAATAATTGGTTTGTTCACGAAAGTCGTCTTGTTTTAGATTGAAATAGTCGGCGAGTTTGATAAACTCATCTTTTGTCAGCATATTTTTGAATTCAATTTCTAATTCTTGGGGCATTCTTTTCACCCTTTCTTATCCTGAATTATAGCGGAATTTAGGCTAAAATGACAACAAAGGTGTACAGACGTAAAAATGAAGAATATGGTCAGAAAAGAACGTCTTTATGATAAAATAATATGGAGTTCTACAACTAAGTAAAGAGCGAACAATTTAATCGTGAAATCCATAATACAAAACGAGAGAAACACTTCACAAAAGGGGAGAAGAATAGTGAGAAAAACATATACGATTAGCAGTAGTACTTTAGAAAACACACATATTAATTTTCTACTTGAAAACCAAGAGGAGAATATAATGGGAACGCCGTCAGGCAAGCTTATTACAGACTCGGATGCCATGACGTTTGTATATATGATGGATGAGGAAGAGGGATATAGCTATGTGGAATTCCCGCAAGCTATTTGGCCTGATTTAGCTGCTGCTATGCAGGTAAATGCAGTACCTGTGTTAAAATGGGATGCGGGTAAAGTGGAATTAGTTCATCTATGGGATGAATTAAGATCGCTAATATATAATATTGAAGGCAACTCTAATTACGGCGAAGCTTTTACAACAGCGGTTGAGGAAGTGTTTGCACAACTTTTGAGTGAAGCCTAAATGTGTTAGGGGGACTTATCATGGGACAATGGGATCGCTTTTTGCAGCCATATAAGCAAGCCGTTGATGAATTGAAAATAAAATTAAAAGGAATACGTGCTCAATTTGAGAAATCAAATAGGACATCGCCGATTGAATTTGTCACAGGCAGAGTAAAACCGCTTGCAAGTATATATGATAAGACATTGGAAAAAGGTTTGGTCTTTGAACCTTCCGATACACTTGCACATGAGCTGCAGGATATCGCAGGCGTGCGAATTATGTGCCAATTTGTCGATGATATACCAGTTGTAATTGACCTTTTGCGGCAAAGAAATGATTTACATATCATAGAAGAGAAAGATTATATTACGAATGTGAAAAAGAGCGGATATCGTTCTTATCATATGATAATCGAATATCCTGTCGGAACCATTCAGGGCGAAAAAAAGATATTGGCAGAAATCCAAATACGAACGCTCGCTATGAATTTCTGGGCTTCAATTGAACATTCGTTAAACTATAAATATAAGGGATTATTTCCTGACGAGATAAAAAAACGCCTTCAAAGCGCAGCCGAAGCAGCATTCATGCTTGATGAGGAGATGTCTGAGATTCGCGAGGAAATTCGAGAAGCCCAGGCATATTTCACAGAATATAAAGAAGCAAACAATCCAGAAGTGCGCCAAAGTCAAGGGAAAGGAGATGAAGGAAAACGATGAGATTCGCAGTGCAGTCACGGAATGATCCACAGTCTAATGAACTGATGGAACGAGCTATCAACTATTTAACACATTTTGGGTTGGAATTAGACGAAGAAAAACCGGAAATAGTCTTATCTATCGGCGGTGATGGTACACTATTACAGGCCTTCCATAGATATACACATATGTTGTCAGAAGTGGCTTTTGTAGGAATCCATACAGGTCATCTCGGTTTCTATGCAGATTGGAAGCCAGCTGAAATTGAAAAATTGGTCATTTCAATTGCTAAAAATGAGTTTGATGTAATTGAGTACCCATTATTAGAAATGACGATTAATTATCAAGACAATACGGATTGTTTTACCTATTTAGCGCTAAACGAATCTACTGTGAAGTCGCCAGAGGTCACACTAGTAATGGATATAGAGTTAAACGGTAAGCTATTTGAACGTTTCCGCGGCGACGGTCTATGTGTCTCTACTCCTTCCGGCAGCACAGCTTATAACAAGGCACTGGGAGGAGCCATTATTCACCCATCATTAGAGACAATTCAGCTAACGGAAATGGCTTCTATCAATAATCGCGTATTCCGTACAGTTGGCTCTTCGCTCGTGTTACCTGCACATCACAACTGTGTATTAAAGCCAGTAAAGGTGGATGATTTTATGGTAACGATTGATCATATTCAGCTGTTGCATAAAAACGTGAAAACCATTCAATATCGTGTGGCAAAAGATAAAGTGAGATTTGCGCGTTTTAGAGCATTTCCTTTCTGGCAACGTGTACATGATTCCTTTATTGATAGCGATTTGAGGGACTAATGAAAGATTTACGATACCATTTAACGTTTCATGCATCTCTAGATGGACAATTACTTAGAGATGCACTAGCTCATTTTGGCATTTCGAAGAGAACATTAACAGCGATCAAATTTCGCGGTGGCGCTCTGTTGGTCAATGGAGAAGAACAGAATGTGCGACATCCCTTAACAGAAGGCGATGAAATTAAGGTTATTTTTCCTAAAGAAGAGATGAGTGTTGGCTTAATACCTGAAAAAGGACGTTTAACTATCTGTTATGAAGATCAAGCATTATTGATTGTCGAAAAGCCGGATGGTCAAAGTTCTATACCCTCACATGACCATCCAACAGGCAGTATGGCGAATAAGATTGCGGGGCATTTGCAAGAGCAGGATGTGGCATCCACTGTTCATATCGTCACACGATTAGACCGCGATACATCAGGGTTGATGTGTATAGCAAAGCACCGCCATATACATCATTTGCTTAGCGAAGCACAAAAATCGCATACCATTCACCGAACATATGAAGCGCTTGTACATGGCCACGTGAAAGAAGACTTTCAGCAAATCATCGCACCGATTGGCAGAAAAGCAGGAAGCATTATTGAACGTGAAGTAACAGAGGATGGACAATACGCCCATACAGATGTCACTGTTTTAAACCGTTTTAATGTAAATGGAGAAGAAGTAAGTCATGTTCGTTTGACTTTGCATACAGGCAGAACACATCAAATTCGTGTACACCTATCTTCGATTGGACATCCATTGCTGGGTGATGACTTATATGGAGGAAAATGCACATTGATTAGAAGGCAGGCGCTGCACTGTGTTTCGCTAAAGCTTCAACATCCTCTCTCCCAAGAGGAAATGATATGGCATAGCAATCTTCCGGAAGATATGGAGCATATTTTGCTCAGCCATTCAAATAGCGGTGTAAATTAACAAGAGGCTGGGACAAATAAAAATGCATGAAGGACAATACGCCTTCATGCATTTTTTCTATATGACTGCCTTTAAATATCCCAAACCCCTATTCAGTTTTGGGAGCACAGGGGAATGGACTACTTTAGTTATGTCCCAGGCTCTTTTTATATGATATTTTTGGGGTATAGTGCAGTAGATATAGTGATCACTGCAGGTAGAGCTTGAGCTGAATACTTGCAAGAATGAATTGATGAATTGATTAAGTCTTCCACTGCAAAGCGTATCTAGCCAGAACTATTATGAATAAATAAAAGGTTAAACCGTACTTTTATAAAAACGGATTTATGAAATTGATTCAATAGAAACACTAAAAAAGAATTGACCCTTGTCGAAACTTCGCACTATTATAGTAAGGTATTAAAAAAGATCCAAATCGAGAGGAGGGGACATGCATGATGGATAACACAACAGAAAATGATGAAGTACAATTTGATGAAGAGCATTTATGCTCGTTAATTCACCAAGGCGATACACTTGCATTTAGAGAAGAGTATTTATCGCTTCATCCATATGATCAGGCACAGTTTTATGAGAAGGTGGAACCAGATATACGACAGGTAATCTATCAATACTTGTCCCCGAAAGAGTTGGCGGAAATCTTCGAAGCTCTAGAACTTGACGATAATGGATATACTCGGTTTCTTGAGGAAATGACGCCTATTTATGCGGCGCAAATGATTTCAGAAATGTACACGGATGATGCGGTCGATGTATTAAATGAATTAGACAAAGACCAAATTAGCCATTTTTTAAAATTAATGAGCAATGAAGATGCCCAGGAAATTCGGGAGCTTCTTCATTACGAGGAATATACTGCGGGTTCTATTATGACCACGGAATATGTGGCAATCCCCGAAAACTCCACTGTAAGGTCTGCTATGACGATACTGCGGAATGAAGCGCCGAATGCCGAAACCATCTATTATATCTTTGTGGTGGATGATGCTGAGCATTTGGCAGGTGTCATTTCATTGCGTGATTTAATTATCGCGGATGAAGATACGCTAATCCATGATATTATGAATGATCGTGTCGTAAGCGTGAAGGTAGCGGATGACCAGGAAGATGTAGCTCAGATTATGAAGGACTATAACTTCCTAGCGGTGCCCGTTATTAATTCAAAAAATGAAATGCTCGGTATTATCACAGTCGATGATATTATTGATGTTATTGATGAAGAAGCATCTGAGGACTATTCCAAGCTAGCAGGTGTTTCAGATATGGACACTTTTGATAAGAATCCTTTTTTGGCTGCCAAAAAAAGATTACCTTGGCTTGTTATACTGTTGTTCCTTGGTATGATTACGGCTAATTTAGTTGATCTATTTACTGATACGCTTGAAAAAGTAGCGTTATTGGCAGCGTTTATTCCGTTAATTGGCGGGACTTCAGGGAATAGTGGTACACAGGCGCTTGCGGTTGCGGTCCGAGGGATTGCGACAGGGAATTCAGAAGAAGATAACAAATGGGCACTGATGCTTAGAGAGATGGTCACCGGCATCATCATGGGAGTTGTTTGTGGTATCATCGCGCTCGGCATTGTATACTTCTGGCAACATACATTCCTTCTAGGATTGTTGGTAGGTGTGGCCATCTGTTGTTCAATCGTCGTGGCAACTTTGGCTGGTGCAGTGATACCGTTAGTGATGCACCGCATGAATATTGACCCTGCAGTCGCTTCAGGTCCTTTTATCACAACATTAAATGACATTACCAGTATTCTGATTTACTTAGGAATTGCTACAGCTTTCATTAATCATCTCATGTGAACCCATATGGCATATTAGGCATATGATAAAAATAAAAAGGATGTGTGATTGTGGGAAAAGACCCACTCCTTTTTATCAAAACGCCCCCTGCTTTTTTTAGGGAAACGGTGGTCCCTGTCGAAACTGGCGAGGTGCTAATCGAAAGTATAGTTATCGAAGACCAAACAGAGCACCTAGATTACTTAGAGAATGAACAAAAACCAAGCAAGCATAATCTTCAAGCTGATGAATTAGTAAAAAGAAAAGAGAGGCTTCATTTCCTGTCAAAGCCATTCCAGCAAAGGGCATATCAGCCACTTGTATTTGTATTGATTGATGGTCAGGAGATTACTGGAGTAGTAAAGAAATTTGATAGTGAGACAGAAGACGTCTTTATTCAAACCTCGGAAAAATTGTTAACATATAAGGTTTGGGAAATCTCTGATTTGGTGTGGAGAGGAAGTTCTTTTTTTAAAACACAAGCACAGCATGTTGAAAAAAACATAATCGATGTTGAGTAATAGAATATTTTTTTAAAATTTGCCTAGATATTTTTCTAGGCTTTTTTAATGCTGGAAAATAATTTACACCACGAGTTAATTTTCGGTATGAAAAAAGCGAGATTCACCATAGTAAAGGAGAATCCCGCTTTTTCGCGTCTATTCGATATTTAGTTTAGGTATTTTGTTAATCAGGACAAACATTTAAGAAGACGTCCTGGATGCATTGTACGCCACAGAAGCAATTTAAATCCACAGTAATACAGCTATCTGTAAGGGCAAAATCCGTTACATCGCAAAGTGCATTTAAATCGATCGAGCCGCAATCGCAATCTTTATGAATGTTTTTGTTTGGTTTTAATACACGCAATGTTGCACAACAGCCATCAAATACATCTTCTACACGGAAAAATACAGAAAAACATCCGTGATGATGAGGTGAACCGTCATTTTGTGAAGCGTGGTGACGCGATTTGAAAAATGCTTTAAATGGTGTGCCATCTTTTGTTAATAACATAAATACACGTGTGTCCGCATTGGATCTAGCCGGACTTACCAAGCCACCGAGAGGTTCTAGGAAACAGTTGGAAGGGCATTGGCAATCATTCGTGATGTCCTGTGTTTGAATGTCTAAAATTGCTTGCACTACATCACACACACAATTAGCTGAAGTGATTGGCTTAACGCTTGAACTCGAACTTGAACTTGAACTGCTTGAACTTTCTCTTCCACAACCCATTATTATCACATCCTTATTCAGATTCTCTATAACATATGCCCTTTTAAAAAAAGAGACTGGGCTAAAACAAACAAAGGGCTCTGACCATAGAGATCAGGGCCCTTCGCAATATTCCGACGCTGTTTCACCTTGAGCGAGCTTTTTATTGGCAGACGTCTAGGAAGACATCTTGCACGCATTGTACGCCGCAGAAGCAATCTAGATCTACGGTAATGCAACTATCTGTAAGGGCAAAGTCAGTTACTTCACAAATTTTGTTGAAGTCAATAGAGCCACATTCTTTAAGGATGTTACGGTTTGGTTTTAATACACGTAATGTTGCACAGCAGTCATCAAAAATATCTTCTACACGGAAGAAAACAGAGAAGCAAGACTGATGATGATGAGGATTATTATTCATACCGCCTTGCACTCCATTTCCTGGAGAATTCCGATGGTGACGAGAGTTTTTAAAGAATGCTTTAAATGGCGTGCCATCTTTTGTTAGTAACATAAATACACGAGTATCAGCATTTGATCTTGATGGACTTACTAAACCGCCTAGAGGTTCTAGGAAACAGCTAGAAGGACAAGGACCGCACTCGTTATTTTCTCGTTGAACTTGGAGGTCCAAAATTGTTTGTAATACGTCACACACGCAACTTCCTGACATAATTGGGCTCACACTTGTACTTTCTCTTCCACAACCCATTCAAATTTCACCTCCTTATTTCCAATTCTTTATACTATATGGCTAATCAACGAGATGGCACAGGCTATTATCATTATTGCATTTGAATAAATTGAATCTAAAATTCGCATACTATCAGTAAAAAGGATGGGGAAGATATGAAAAAAAGCCTGTTGATATTTATCACTCTTTTAACTTTGCTTGCTGGATGCGGAAAATCTAACAGTACAGCTATCTCAGTCAATGATGACCACAAATATCAGGAAGAACGGCAATCGGTAGAAAAAGTTTTAGGTCATGACAAACATGTCCAGAAGGTATCTGTCTTATTTACAAAAAAAGAGGCAATTGTGGGTGTTGAGGTAAAGCCATTTTCAAAATGGAATAAAAAGAAATATGAAAAGAAGTGGAAAAAAGAAATTAAGCGTGCGCTTCCTGATCGCGATGTGCTAGTTAGTACAGATCAGAAAATAATAATGGAAACAGATCGATTAAATGAGAAGAAAATGAGTGAGAAGAAGGTAAAAGAAAAAATTAAAAATCTAAAAGAATTAGCGGAGGAACAAACTTAATGGATGCAAAACAATATGATACTCTACAACAATCCCTGTCGCCCAAACCTTCCATTATAAAAAACTGTTTAAAGGCTTTTCTCGTAGGCGGCATCATTTGCACAATTGGCCAGCTGATCACGTTTTTTTATATGACTTATTTTAACTTTACAGAAAGAACAGCAGGAAACCCTACAGTCGCAACCATAATTTTCTTATCAATGCTACTTACTGGATTCGGGCTTTATAAGAAGCTTGCACAATTTGCAGGAGCAGGTAGCGCTGTACCGGTTACAGGGTTCGGTAATGCTGTTATCTCATCAGCCATTGAACATAAATCTGAAGGATATGTACTCGGTGTCGGTGGCAATATTTTTAAATTAGCAGGTTCTGTTATTGTATTCGGCGTTGTATCAGCCTTCGTTGTAGCACTAGTAAAACTTATATTAGTAACGGTGGGGGTGACGAATTGGTAATGGATCAAGGAGTAATTTATTTCCCATCAAAGCCTTCCATTATTGCTTCTGGAGTAGTAGGTGGACCTCTAGAGAAAAAAAGTGTATTCGCTGCAGATTTTGATCTTCTTTTAGATGATGAAAGAGCAGAAGAAAAATCCAATGAAAAAGGTCATAAGCAGATGGCTCTTCAAGCATGCCAAATTGCGTTAGAAAAAGCGAATATTAAAGAACGTGACGTTGACTTCCTTATGAGTGGTGATTTAGTTAATCAAATGACCCCCTCCAACTTTCTGGCGTCTACGTTAGGTATTCCGTATTTTGGTCTTTATTCTGCCTGTGCTACTTCCATATCAGGAGCAATTGTAGCAGCATTACTTACAGAATTAGGAGCAAGCAAATATGCATTGGCTGGTGCTGCAAGCCAGCATAACTCCATCGAAAGACAATTTAGATATCCAGTGGAATATGGCGGTCAAAAACCTGGTACAGCGCAATGGACCGTAACAGCAGCAGGCTATGCATTAATTGCAAAAGGGCAGATGAATAGTCCTGTTATAGAGGCTGCAACTGTCGGGAAGTCCATCGACTTGCAGCAAACTGATCCTTTCCATATGGGGGCGGCTATGGCGCCTGCAGCTTGCGACACAATTACAAGGCATTTAAAAGGAAGAGGACAATCATTAAGTGACTACGATTTAATCATTACGGGGGATTTAGCGAAGGTTGGTCTTCCTATATTACAGGAATGTTTAATTAGCGAAGGGATGGCTCAGCAGGATGTCATGAAAATCCGTGATGCTGGGGCAGAATTCTATGGAGATGATCAAACATTTCTCGCCGGAGCTAGCGGCGCAGGATGCTCTGCATCTGTCTTTTTCAGCACTATTTTAAAGGGATTGAATGAGAAGAAGTATGAAAGGGTCTTAGCAGTCGCAACAGGTGCCTTGCTCTCTCCGCTCACTGTTCAGCAAAATGAGTCCATCCCATGTACAGCACACGCCATCGAAATTTCAATGAAATGAGGAAATAAATATGTTTGCAACATTGTTGATTGCTTTTATTGTAGGAGGCCTTATTTGCGTTGTAGGGCAACTGATTATGGATTTAGGAAAACTGACTCCAGCACATACTTTAAGTATTCTGGTTGTTCTTGGTTCAGTTTTAGACGGCTTTAATTTGTATGAACCTTTAATTGACTTTGCTGGAGCTGGTGCAACTATTCCGATTACATCCTTTGGTAACTCCCTGACACACGGTGCTCTAGCGGAAGCAGAAAAGCACGGATGGATTGGCGTTCTGACAGGAATGTTCGAAGTGACAAGTTCAGGTATCAGTGCGGCAATTGTTTTTGGTATGATTGGTGCGCTTATTTTCCACTCAAAAGGTCAGCATCCATAGACATACGCCCGGTCTCTCTTTTCCGAAAGGCATAGGATATAGAGAAAAGAGAGGAGGGGATGTTATATGTCATGGGGATACGGATACGGAGGCGGTTACGGTGGTGGCTTCGGCGGAGGCTGCTATGGTGGCGGTGAAGTTGGACCTTCTTACGGTGGTTCTACTTTCATTTTGATCGTTGTTTTATTCATCTTGTTGATTATCGTTGGCGCAAGTTTCATTTGCTAGAGGAGGATAATGAATGAATTCACCTTTCTTTCGTAAGATTGAACAAAAGACTGGGGTTCCAATGGAAGAAGTCTTCGCACTAGCAAATGCCATTCAAAGCGCCGATTTTCAAGATGAACGTCAAGTACGTAAAATCGTAAAAAAGGTAGCGAAACTTGCAAATAAGCCTGTATCAAAAGATCTGGAAGAGCAAATTGTCAATTCTATTATGAAAAATGGCAAGAATTTGGACATAAGTAAAATCCAAGATATGCTTTAATATAAGTTTCCCTCGGCATGATGTTTATCTTTTGAACATATAGGGTATAAAGGATAAAAACTGTCGGGGGTGCTTATAATGAGTTATATTTTACCAATCAATGACTATCAAGCTGCTCAATATATCAATCGCTCTGCACAAACTAGAGAATCTTATTCATACGTGGAACGTGTTGAGAAAGTGAAAAATTCATCAAAGTTTCAGCAGGAGTTAGAGCAAAAAAGACAAACGATGAAGCAATCTTTCTATGTAGAGAAAAAAAGGTCTACACCTGTATACCAACCAATTATACACAGACCTAAACGCCATACTGCTGATACTTATGATCACGAAATTGTAAATAAAACGGATAAGGGATTGATTTGCAACTTATATGTCTAATATGCTCATTTCATCAATTGATCAACCTAAACCCTTTCATACTTCTTCCAAATAAAAAGCTACGATGTACTTGAGATTCAAAGACATCGTAGCTTTTTTGCTGTTATATTATTTTTTCCATAGCGCGGTAAGGTATCCCGGCATCAAGAAATTCTGGAGAAGTGATGATATAATTCTGTTTCTCGTAAAAAGGAATGGCATGCGTTTGGGCATTCAACTTTACTTTTCGAATCTCTGAGCCATGAATAAAATCTTCTAAGCAATTCATCATGAGAATACCAATCTGCTTTCGTCGGAAATCTGGTAAAACGCATACGCGTTCTACAACAGCTACTAGTTCATCTGTAAATCTAACCCGCCCAGCGGCAATCGGTCGATTATCAAAGTATGCGACAAAGTGTGTAGCACTCTCATCATATTCATCTATCTCTAAAGGTTGAGGAATTCCTTGTTCTTTCACAAACACTTCTCTTCGAACAAAAAAAGCATCCTGTAATTCTTTTTCTGTTTCAACAATCTTAGCGAAAACCAATAATTACTCTTCTCCTCTAAGTCGGTAAGTTTCAAACACTGTCCAAGAACCATCCTCTAACTGATAAAGCAAATGAATACGATTAATTGTTTCGTTGAAATCAACCTTTGTCATGCGCAATTGGCCAAAGACATCATCATGTTCCCCAGCGCTCATATCTTGGGCAATCGTAATATGAGGTACAAATTTATATTTTGCTTCGCCGCCTGCAACATCATTTTCTAATGCCTCGTGTAAGTGCATAAGTTGTTCTGTCGGCTCCACTTTTAAATAAATGGCATTATTAACAGGTGCAAAAGAGCTAATCTTTGAAATAGAAATAGTCAGCGGATTAAAATGTTCGCACACTTTCTTAATGGATGCTGAGATTTCCTCAATTTCTGAAGATTGGATTTCTGTTTCTCCTTTTAATGTAATATGCGGAGTAATTTTTGCGTAATGGGTATCATATCTTTTACGATAAGAGTTAGCAAAATCTTGGATTTCTTTTGATGGGAATGCAACAATTCCATATTTCATACTATGAAAACCTCCTTAAAAGAAAAATAGTTAACTTAATTTTCAGTATAGCAGAAATTCCTGTAAAGGATATTACCTAACTATTTATTTTTGACCGAAATTTTGTCGGATAGCTCTTTTTAAGTCAGCTTGCCAATATTTCCACGTATGTTTGCCCTCAAATTCATCGTAAAATGTATCAACACCTAGTTCCTTAAGCAGTTGGTGAAGTTTTCGGTTTGGTGTCAAAAAGTCTTTTACTTTTTTATCCATCGTCACGACTTCCGTTTCTAAAGAGCCGATAACATGATATACCGAAAAAGCATGAGGGTCTTTCATTTCTTGGACTTTCTGAAGCACCTCTTCATTTACTTGTGGTGATTGAAGCAATACCTTCCCAAAAGTATTAGGATAGGCAACAGCGGCAAGCAATGACACTGTGGCTGCTTGAGAATCACCAATGAGTGCTCGGGCCATGCCCATATGATAAGTGGAATAATTTTTGTCTAAATAAGGCACAAGCTCATGTGCTAAGAAACGCAAATAAGCGGTATGTAAGTCGCCATTCGGCAAGTACTTGCGTCTACGATCTTCCACATTTTTATATGGAACGCCCACAATAATTAAATTTTCAATCTCTTCATTTGCCAAATATTCATCGGCAATTCTAGAAATGCGTCCTAACTGAAAATAGTCGCGCCCGTCGGAAGCGATTAAAATAGTATATTTGTAAAGCGGTGAATAATTTTCTGGTAGATAAATCAACAAATGTAATTCTTCTTGTAGTGCTTCGCTATAAAAAGCAATATCGTTAATAGTTCCTTGTCCCATACCAAACACACCCTTCAACATTCTGTAGGGAAATTGTAACATATGAATTTGCAAAGGTATAATAAGAAATATAGGGAGAAATGAGGTCATTATTATGTATAATGAAAAAGTAAATATATCCTCTGAAAGCGTCCGAAATGCAGCGAAAGAAGCAATTGCGCGACGTGGCGTATTGATTAGCGATATCGCCGAAATTGTATTTGAAATGCAATATCCCTATAGTAACGGCTTGAAACTGGCACATTGCATTCAATCAGTCGAACGGGTTCTCAATAAGAGAGAGGTACAGCATGCTATTCTCGTCGGAGTTGAATTAGATGAACTAGCAGAAAAGGGAATGTTATCCCAGCCGTTGCAGCAATTAATCGAGTCAGATGAAAGCCTTTTTGGCATTGATGAAACACTTGCGATAGGTTCTGTCCTCACATATGGAAGTATAGCAATGACAACGTATGGACATTTGGATAAGCAAAAAATCGGCATCATCAAGAAATTGGATACTAGAGACGGAACAGGCGTCCACACATTTTTAGATGATTTGATTGCAAGCATTGCAGCATCTGCTTCTTCTCGACTAGCACATCGTATTCGCGACGTCGAAGAAACAGGTGAATCGATTGCAGGGAGAGATAAAGTATAGCGTCTTTGCGCAGCGTCATACTTGGCGCTGTTTCGTCGCGTTATACAATTTATAAAGAAAATATGGTGATAGTATGAAATGGTGGATCATCCTACTATGCAGCATGGTGCTTGTAGTACTTGCAGGCTGTACATTGGACAATTCTTCTAGTAATGAACAAGAAACTGAAACATCAGAAAAAGTACCTGTAAAGGTAATAAGCGTGATGGATGGCGATACAATTAAGGTGAAATATAATGGTGAACTAAAAAAAGTTCGCTACTTATTGATTGATACACCCGAGATGTATCATAAACAACTTGGCGAGCAGCCATATGGGCGCGAAGCACAGACTAAAAATAGAGAGATATTGAATCATGCTAAGAATGTTTCCTTAGAGTTTGATGTTGGCGATAAGGAGGACAAGTATGGCCGCCTACTAGCTTATGTCTACGCGGACGGAAAAAGTGTGCAAGAACAATTAGTGGCAGAGGGACTAGCACGTGTTGGCTATATCTATCAGCCGAATACAAAGTATGTAAATGAATTTAAAGATATTCAAGAACAAGCTAAGAAAAAGAAGATTGGGATATGGAGATATGACGGATATGTGACCGATCGAGGATTTGTCAAATCTGTCGTTGAAAAGCAACAACATACGAAAAATTCGAACGGGACTTTCCGACAAAAAGATAACGGAAAAAGCGCTTGTACGATTAAAGGCAATATTAACAGCAAAGGAAATAAACTATACCACATACCAGGAATGGCTCAGTACAATAATGTAAAACCGGAAAAAACATTTTGTACAGAAGAGGAAGCCAAAAAGGCAGGTTTTACAAAAGCGGCAAGGTAGGTGTATCAATGACAAAAATCTATATGCTTCGCCATGGAGAAACAGATTGGAATTTAGCGGGGAAAATTCAAGGTGGGACAGATACTGTACTGAATGAAAATGGGAAGCGGCAGGCGATTGCTTGTAGGAGTTACTTTCAAGATAAAAATTGCCAAGTAATTTTTAGTAGCACGCTTCAAAGAGCGCGGCAAACTGCTACTATAATGAATGAAACGTTGGACCTGCCATTAATTTTGATAGACGAGTTTAAAGAACGAAACTTCGGCAAGGCAGAAGGACTAACACTAGAAGAACGTTTGAAATTATATCCAAGCAAGCAGTATCCGAACCAAGAATCTATGGAAAGTCTCTGCCAAAGGTTAGCAAAGGGTTTGCATAAGATTCAGCAAAGCTATCCCCACGATGAGGTTATCTTAGTCACACATGGTGCAGTCATCCATACAATCTTTGATATGGTTGAAAAGATGGCAGTTTTTCAAGAAGTCCCTCGCTTATCAAATGGTGGAATTAGCACACTATCATATGAAAAAGAGAAATGGGTATTAGAAACATACAATGATACAAGCTATATGACGGATTTAAAATAAGAGGGCAAGTAGAAATAGTACGTTGTCATTAATAACTTTAAATGAATAAAAGGATAGATAGAGACGATTGAAACAGCTCTATCTATCCTTTTTATGTGATTCTATTAGAAGAATGAAAAATAGACGATTTAAACTATGGTTTAATCCTCATCATAATAACTACTATTATTCCTGCTACTCCTATAATAGCTAGTAAACAATAGACTAGTGTGTTTCCAAACCAGTATAGAAAATATGGTAAAACTATCAAAATTATACCTAATAAGATAAGAACGATGCCCGTACCCTTTGCTAACTTTTCTTTATCCCCTTCAAAAGTTGCTTCATTATAACCCGCAATTAGAAAAAGCATCTTTTTATACCAAATTAAATAGCCTAATAAGATTAAAATAAATCCAACAATTGAAGTTAATATAAACCCGTTAAAATCCATATCCATTCTTCCGTCCTTTACAATTTAATAAACTGTATAATGAAAACAACAAGATATATAATTCATCGTTTTGGTTTCAATATATTTTTATAGTGTTAAGTCTAAAAGTGAATAATTTATTTTTAAATATGTATTTGAATACGTAAAAAACCTAAAAGTGTAAAATGCTGATTTCATCATAATATGCAACAAAAAGCTTGAACAATCTTTATCTTATAGCGTAGCGGAAGACGGCGTCTCCTGCGGGAAAAGCTTGAGCTGAAAGCCCCGCAAGAGCGAAGTGATGAGGAGATTGAAGCCAAGCCCGCGGAAAGCGTCGTCTGGAACGAAGCGATATAAGCAGACATTATAAGCAAAAATTAAACCTCTTTTTTACATTAGGCTAGCTATAGATAGCATCTTCTGCTTGAAAAGCTTGAGCTGAAAGCCCCGCAAGAACGAAGTGATGAGGAGATTGAAGCCAAGCCCGCGGAAAGCGCCGTCTGGAGAGAAGCAGTTTATAATTAGCTATTTAAAAAGCGAACATTATATAAATAAAATTATATAATGTTCGATTATTGGTTTGACAGCTGGATAATCCTGTAGTATTATCAGGGTGTAATAAGCAATTCTCTCATATATCCCCGGGAATATGGCCCGAAAGTTTCTACCCAATAACCGTAAATTATTGGACTATGAGAGAAAGTAGAACCGTTTGCTGGATATTATGGGATCAGTGTACCCATTTTCACTTTCCGGACAGACTACTTTCTCTTTGAAAGTAATCTGTCCGGTTTTTTTATTTCAAAAGAATGCACAGTAGAGTGATGTCTTACTTATCTTTATGTTAGATGGAGGGAAAGAGATGCCACAAGTTGGGGTAATCATGGGAAGCACATCTGATTGGGAAACAATGAAGCATACATGTGCCATTTTAGAGGAACTGGAAATCGACTTTGAAAAACGAGTAGTATCAGCACACCGAACGCCAGAATTATTATTTCACTATGCTGAAGGGGCAAAGGAACGCGGCATAAAAGTAATAATTGCTGGGGCAGGAGGAGCTGCCCACTTGCCAGGTATGACAGCTGCTAAGACAACGCTTCCTGTTATTGGCGTGCCAGTTCAAACGAAGGCACTCAATGGGCTAGATTCTCTTTTATCGATTGTGCAAATGCCTGGCGGTGTGCCAGTCGCAACAGTAGCAATCGGGAAAGCAGGTGCAACAAACGCTGGCCTGCTGGCTGCTCAAATTTTGGCAACATCATATGAAATGTTAGCGGAAAAGTTAGAAATGATGCGCAATGAAACAAGGGAGAAGGTGCTAAACAGTAGTGAACAACTTACATAGCCCTGTGATTGTACCGGGGCAAACGATTGGCATTATCGGCGGAGGACAGCTTGGCAGAATGATGGCCATTGCTGCGAAAGCGATGGGATTTCGTGTTGCGGTATTAGATCCAACTCCAAATGGGCCATGTGCACAAGTAGCAGATATTGAAATTATTGGCGCTTATGATGATACAGAAAAATTACAAGAACTTGCAGATGTAAGTGATGTCATTACATTTGAATTCGAAAATATTAGCTCTCCAGCATTGAATTGGCTTAGTGATTATGCGTATTTACCTCAAGGCTCTGCATTATTAAGAATCAGTCAAAACCGTATAGCTGAAAAAACGGCTCTAAAGTCCAGCGGTGTTGAGGTCGCTCCATATTGTGTCATTCAAACTTTGGAGGAACTTGCAATCGGGGTAGAAAAAATAGGATTTCCGTGCGTGTTAAAAACAGCTCGCGGCGGTTATGACGGTAAAGGGCAGCTTGTAATAAAGAACCGTATAGATTTATCTCGCGCAAGCGATCTTATACAAAGCAGTGTGTGTGTATTAGAAGCTTGGGTGCCCTACGTGAAAGAGATATCTGTCATTTTGACTAGAAAAGCAGACGGTGAATGTACGTGCTTCCCAATTGCTGAAAATATTCATCAAGACAATATTTTAGCGCAGACCATTGTGCCTGCCCGCATCAGTGAAAAAGCAGCCGAAGAGGCTACCAAGCAGGCGATGATGCTCGCAGAAAAGCTAGAAGTTGTTGGCACGCTTGCGGCCGAGATGTTTTTGACAGAAGAAGATAAAGTGATTATGAATGAACTAGCACCACGACCGCACAATTCAGGACACTTCACACTGGATGCCTGCGAAACCTCACAATTTGAACAACATATTCGAGCAATCTGTAATTGGCCACTAGGAAGTACCGAATTGCTAAAACCCGTTGTCATGATGAATTTGCTGGGACAGCATATGGAGAACGCGATTACGACCATACCACATAGTCTTGGGTGGAAGTATCACATTTATGGAAAAAAAGAAGCAGCGTTTAACCGGAAAATGGGCCATATTAATATTCTTCACCGGAATACAGAAGAAGCTCTTATGCAAATTGAAAAAAGCAGATTATGGAAAACACCCTTAAACACATAAATCATGCACATATATTGAAATGGGTGTTTGACCATCTTTATGGCTCATTTTATCAATTGTTTAGTCATACTATTCGGAAAAATGGAGGGGCAGGAATGGAAAAGAGAGAGATGTTATATGAAGGGAAAGCAAAAAAGATTTATGCAACAGATCAGGAAGATGTAGTCCTAATACAATATAAGGATGAAGCCACTGCTTTTAATGGGGAGAAAAAAGCACAGATTGCGGGCAAAGGGGTTTTAAATAATTCGATTACAAGTTTGCTGTTTTCAAAGCTTCATAGCGAAAACATTCAATCTCATTTCATCCAGAAAATTTCCGAACGAGAGCACCTTGCAAAGAAAGTATCCATTATTCCATTGGAAGTGGTAGTGCGAAACAAGGCTGCCGGTAGCCTGTCCAAAAGGCTCGGTATAGCAGAGGGCGTGCCATTCTCTAAACCGCTTGTTGAATTTTACTATAAAGATGATGCATTGGGCGATCCACTGCTCAATGAAGATCATATTGAAGAACTGGCGATTGCTGCCCCAGCTGATGTAATTTTGCTAAAACAGTATGCACAGCAGGTAAATGCAGTGTTGAGTGCTTTCTTTCAAGAACTTGGTATTACGCTTATAGATTTTAAATTAGAGTTCGGCAAAACAGCAGACGGTAAAATTTTGCTTGCAGATGAAATATCGCCGGATACTTGTCGACTATGGGAAACAGCTACAAATAAAAAGCTAGATAAAGATGTCTTTCGCCGAGACTTAGGCAGTTTAACAGAAGCTTATCAAACGATTCTCATGAAATTGGAGGAAGAAATCCATGTATAAGGTACAAGTATATATTACATTACGTGAAAGTGTATTAGATCCTCAAGGTTCAGCTGTAAAACAATCCTTGCATAGCCTGGGCTATAAAGGAATTGAAGAGTTACGAATTGGTAAATACCTAGAACTTACCATTGATCAAAAAGAACAAGATATAGATGGTTTGGTCAATGAAGTGTGCCAGAAGCTACTGGCAAATACGGTGATTGAAGACTATCGCTACGATATTAAGGAGGTTGCCGCGCTATGAAGTTTGCTGTCATTGTATTTCCTGGTTCGAACTGTGATGCTGATATGTACCATGCTATCAAGGATGAGCTTGGTGAAGAGGTGGATTATGTTTGGCATACTGAAGACAATCTAGATCGCTATGATGGCATTTTGCTTCCTGGAGGATTTTCTTATGGAGACTACCTTCGAAGTGGGGCGCTTGCGCGTTTTTCAACTATCATGGAGCAGGTAGTTAAGGCAGCTGAGGAAGGGAAGCCTGTACTTGGCATTTGCAATGGATTTCAAATTTTATTGGAAGCAGGCCTTTTGCCTGGCGCGATGAGAAGAAATGAACAGCTTTCATTTATTTGCCGAAATGTGAAATTAAAAGTAGAAAACAGCCAGACTCCTTTCACCAATCTATATACAACTGGTGAAGTGCTTTCCATTCCGATTGCACATGGTGAAGGAAATTACTTTTGCAATGATCAAACACTAGCAGAATTAAAAAAAGAAAATAGAATCCTGTTTACCTATCATGAAGAAAACCCGAATGGAAGCCTCGAGAATATTGCCGGCATTATGAATGCGAGAGGCAATGTGTTTGGTATGATGCCACATCCTGAACGAGCTGTAGATGCGCTCCTAGGATCAGAGGACGGGCTGAAGCTGTTCCAATCAATCGTTAAGAGCTGGAGGGAATCACATGTCGTTACTGCTTGAACCTACTGTTGAATCCATTAAAGAAAATCGTTTGTATGCTGAAATGGGATTATCGGATGAAGAATTTGCATTGGTTGAAAAAATTCTGGGACGCACGCCTAACTACACGGAAACAGGTCTTTTTTCTGTCATGTGGTCAGAACATTGCTCCTATAAAAATTCAAAGCCCATTTTAAAGAAGTTCCCTGTAACAGGCGAAAAAGTATTACAGGGGCCAGGTGAAGGCGCAGGGATTGTCGATATCGGTGACGATTTAGCCGTTGTATTTAAAATCGAAAGCCACAATCATCCATCGGCTATCGAACCCTATCAAGGAGCTGCCACAGGTGTAGGGGGTATTATCCGTGATGTCTTTTCGATGGGAGCACGCCCTATTGCCTTATTAAATTCGCTTCGTTTTGGAGAACTGCAAAATCCTCGTGTGAAATACCTATTCAAAGAAGTAGTTGCAGGTATTGCAGGATATGGAAATTGTATTGGCATTCCAACAGTAGGAGGAGAAATCCAGTTTGATTCTTCCTATGAAGGCAATCCTCTTGTCAATGCGATGTGCGTCGGTTTAATTGCACATAAGGATATCAAAAAGGGCCAAGCGCATGGTGTAGGGAATACTGTCATGTATGTAGGTGCAAAAACAGGACGCGATGGAATTCATGGAGCTACATTTGCTTCAGAGGAACTTTCCCAAGCATCCGAAGAAAAACGCCCTGCCGTTCAAGTCGGTGATCCGTTTATGGAAAAACTATTGCTTGAGGCATGTCTTGAGCTTGTTCAATCAGATGCGCTTGTTGGCATACAAGATATGGGTGCAGCAGGTTTAACCAGTTCTTCTGCTGAAATGGCAAGCAAAGCTGGTTCTGGCATTGAAATGAATCTCGATCATGTTCCACAACGTGAAACGAATATGACCGCCTATGAAATGATGCTTTCCGAGTCACAGGAGCGCATGCTGCTTGTTGTTAAGAAGGGTCGTGAAAACGAAATCGTCGAATTGTTTTCGAAATATGGCCTTGAAGCCGTATCGATTGGAAGAGTAACGGATGATCACCAGTTGACACTATTCCATCAGGGCGAAAAAGTAGCACAGGTGCCGGTGGATGCACTTGCCGAGGATGCACCAGTCTATCATAAACCATCAAATGAGCCGCAGTTTTTCCGCGATTTCCAAGCAATGAACGTAAAAGCTCCTGTGGTTACAGATTATAAAGAGACTCTTTTGAATCTATTGGCACAGCCTACTATTGCCAGCAAAGAGTGGGTGTACAACCAATATGATTATATGGTGAGAACAAATACAGTCGTAGCGCCGGGCTCTGATGCCGCAGTTGTCCGCATTCGAGGAACGAAAAAGGCGCTTGCAATGACAACAGACTGCAATTCGCGTTACTTATACTTAGACCCTGAAAACGGAGGGAAAATCGCTGTAGCCGAGGCAGCTAGAAATATTGTATGTTCCGGCGGAGAACCCCTTGCTATTACAGATTGCTTGAATTTCGGCAACCCGGAAAAGCCAGAGATTTTCTGGCAGCTTGAGCAAGCGGCAGACGGAATGAGCGAAGCTTGCAGAACGCTGAAAACGCCGGTAATTGGCGGTAATGTTTCGCTCTACAATGAAACAAATGGTGAAGCAGTATACCCAACCCCTGTAGTAGGCATGGTAGGGCTTATTGAAGATACAGCACATATCACGACACAAACGTTTAAAGATGCGGGTGATTTGATTTATATCATCGGCGAGGCAAAGGAAGAGTTTGGTGGAAGTGAACTCCAAAAGATGGTAGAAGGAAAGATCTTTGGGAGTGCCCCAGCCATTGATTTAGAAATCGAACAAAAGCGCCAATCCCAATTGCTTCAAGCGATTCGATCAGGACTTGTTAAATCCGCTCATGACATATCTGAAGGTGGACTATCTATCGCACTAGCTGAATCATTATTTGGCCAAAATCAACTGGGAGCAAAAGTATCTATAAAAGGTACTGAATCAGCAGCGCTCTTTGGTGAAACACAATCTCGTTTCCTTCTATCGATTAAGGAGGCAAATCAAGCTGCATTTGAAGCAGTGATGGATGATGCAGTATGTCTCGGGAAAGTGACGTCCACTCCAAAGCTTATCGTTCATAACGAAAAAGGAGAGCTACTAATAGATGCGGCTGTCCAAGAATTGCAGGATGTGTGGAAAGGAGCAATCCCATGCTTGCTGAATTAAAGGGTTTAAATGAAGAATGCGGCGTATTTGGGATATGGGGCCATCAGGATGCAGCAAATATTACATATTACGGACTCCATAGCCTTCAACACAGAGGGCAAGAAGGCTGCGGAATGGTTTTAACAGATGGAAAAAATCTAACTGGTGTAAAAGGCGAAGGGCTTGTCACAGAAATATTCACATCAGAAAAAATGCAAGGACTTTCTGGGCATGCGGCGATTGGACATGTACGTTATGCAACAGCAGGAGGTGGCGGATATGAAAATGTCCAGCCATTCCTCTTTAACTCACAAAGCGGTGGGCTTGCACTGGCGCACAATGGAAATCTAGTGAATGCGGCACAGTTAAAAGATCAGCTAGAAGCACAGGGAAGCATTTTTCAGACCACTTCAGACACGGAAGTTCTTGCTCATTTAATTAAACGCGGTGGTTTCGCAGATTTGAAGACGCGTGTTAAAAATGCACTTGGGATGTTAAAGGGAGCTTATGCTTTTTTAATCATGACCGAGACGGAAATGATGGTAGCTCTTGATCCACATGGTCTTAGGCCATTGTCTTTAGGAAAGATTGGCGATGGGGTTGTAGTAGCTTCTGAAACATGCGCCTTAGACATCGTCGGTGCACAATTTATACGGGATATTGAACCGGGTGAGCTTGTGATTATTAATGAGGAAGGCATTCACTCAGAGAGATTCGCACATGCGACACAGCGCTCGATGTGTTCAATGGAATATGTTTATTTCTCTCGTCCTGACAGCAATGTAGATGGAATTAATGTTCATACAGCGCGTAAAAATTTGGGAAAACAGCTGGCACTAGAATCAGTGATCCATGCAGATGTCGTGACAGGGGTGCCCGATTCTGGCGTTTCAGTAGCGATTGGCTATGCGGAAGCATCTGGTATTCCATACGAGATGGGCCTCATTAAAAACCGTTATGTCGGGCGGACATTTATCCAGCCATCACAGTCTCTCCGGGAGCAAGGTGTGAAAATGAAGCTGTCACCTGTGAGAGGCGTTGTAGAAGGTAAACGTGTAGTCATGGTCGATGATTCGATCGTACGGGGAACAACAAGCAAACGAATTGTAGCGATGCTGAAAGAAGCGGGAGCGAAAGAAGTGCATGTTTGTATCAGTTCACCACCTATTAAAAATCCTTGCTTTTATGGTATCGATACATCAACGCAAGATGAACTGATCGCATCGAAACTGTCAGTCGAGGAGCTGCGTGAATTGATTGGAGCAGACTCGCTTACTTTCTTAAGTGTAGAGGGCATGGTCAAGGGAATTGGTAGGCCTTATGCAGATGGAGGGCAATGCTTAGCATGTTTTACAGGCCAATACCCAACGGAAATTTATCCGGCAACAGAACCTGTATCAGAAAATCTAACAGTAGAAGAAGTAAAATTGGGAGCTAACTGACGCTCCAACAATTAATCTTGGCAAAAAATAGAAATCCTAAAAAGGAGTCATTCCATGGCAAATGCATACAAACAAGCTGGTGTAGATATTGAAGCCGGCTATGAATCCGTAGAACGCATGAAAAAACATGTGGCAAGAACGATGAGGCCAGAAGTGATGAGTGGACTTGGCGGCTTCGGCGGACTATTTGACCTTTCCACACTAGGTTTAAAGGAACCTGTCTTAGTATCAGGAACAGATGGTGTAGGGACAAAGCTTCTTCTAGCGATGAAGATGGGACGCCATGACACAATCGGCATTGACTGTGTCGCAATGTGTGTAAACGATATTGCCGTACAGGGTGCACAGCCGCTTTATTTTCTTGATTATATCGCGCTGGGTAAAGCAGTGCCGGAACGTATTGAAGATATCGTGAAAGGAATTGCTGTAGGCTGTGAGCAAGCAGGCTGTGCATTGATTGGCGGCGAAACAGCTGAAATGCCTGGCATGTATGATGCAGATGAATATGATGTGGCTGGTTTCGCTGTAGGGGCATGCGAGAAATCTCAATTAATCACAGGTGAATCTATCCAGCCTGGCGATGCGATTATTGGCCTTGCTTCAAGTGGTATTCATAGCAATGGTTTTTCATTAGTACGAAAAGTTATTGAAGATATGCCTTTGGATCAGTATGTTGAGGAGATTGATGGGGTACTTGGTGAAGTACTGCTTACACCGACGAGAATTTACGTACGAGCTATTCAGGCTACGGTGCAAGAAATTGATATCAAAGGGATGGCCCATATTACAGGTGGAGGTTTTGTAGAAAATCTACCTCGCATGCTGCCTGCCGGAGTAGGAGCAGCTGTGAAACTCGACACCTGGAAGGTTCACCCAATATTTTCTTTATTGCAGAAGAAAGGGCAAATCTCAACACATGAAATGTATCAAATCTTTAATATGGGCATTGGTATGGCTGTGATCGTGAAGGGTGAAGACGCCGAACGTGCTGTAGCTCATTTTAAAAAATCAGGTGAAGAAGCATATATTATTGGCGAAACAGTTGCAGGGGAAGGAGTCTCGTTTGCCTAATGAAAAAAATTGCTATTTTTGCATCAGGTAACGGCTCAAACTTTCAATCCATCATGGAAGCTGAAGCAAAGAAAGAACTAAAAATAAAAACGTCCCTTCTTGTCTGTGATTATCACGAGGCTTATGTTCTACAACGTGCCCAAGGATTGGGGATTCCTATTTTTTGTTTTAATCCAAAGGAATACGAAGATAAAAAAGCATATGAAGAAGTAATCCTACAGCATTTACTTGCAGAAGGAGTGGAATATCTCATTTTAGCAGGCTATATGCGCCTTATTGGGCCGACCATTCTACGGGAATACGAAGGACGAATCATTAATATCCATCCTTCACTACTTCCAGCTTTTCCTGGTAAAGATGCAATTGGGCAGGCACTGGATGCAAAGGCAAAGGAGACAGGCGTCACCGTCCATTATGTGGACGAAGGCATGGATACAGGACCTGTCATTGCACAGGAGTTCGTCCGAATTTATGAGAATGACACGGAAGAGTCGTTGAAGAAACGTATTCAAATAGTAGAACACCGTCTTTACCCATCTGTATTAAAAGAACTATTTCAACAAGAGCATGTAAACATAGGTTGAGGAGGAATCATCATGTCTAAACGAGCATTGCTGAGTGTATCAGATAAAAAAGGGATCATTGAATTTGCGAAGGGTTTAAAGAATGCTGGCTTTGAAATTATTTCTACAGGCGGTACAAAAAAGGCACTACTGGATGAAGGTATTGAAGTGACAGGCATCAGTGAAGTGACCGGTTTTCCTGAAATTTTGGAAGGACGAGTTAAGACACTACATCCAATGGTTCATGGAGCACTGTTAGCAAAGCATGGTGAAGAAAGCCATCTTCGTCAAATAGAAGAGCATGGCATCGTACCCATTCAGCTTGTTTGCGTCAATTTATATCCATTCCAACAAACCATTGAAAAAACAGATGTAACCTGGGAAGAAGCAATCGAGAATATTGATATCGGAGGACCATCGATGCTTCGATCAAGTGCTAAAAACCTTCAATATGTCACAGCGGTTGTTGATCCAGCAGATTATGAAGGCATCCTTTTAGAATTAGCCCATACAGGAAGTGTTTCATTTGAAACAAATCGGAAGCTAGCTGCGAAGGTTTTTCGCCATACAGCAGCCTATGACACGATGATTGCCCAATATATGACAGAGCTATCAGGGGAAGAAAATCCGGAAAGCCTAACAGTGACTTATCGATTAAAACAATCGTTGCGTTACGGAGAGAATCCACATCAGAAAGCTGCATTCTATGAAAAGCCACTAGGCTCTCTTTTCTCAATCGCTAAAGCAAAACAGCTTCATGGAAAAGCACTTTCCTACAACAATATTAATGATGCAGACGCAGCTATTCAAATTGCCAAGGAATTTGCAGAACCCACGGCGGTTGCTGTGAAGCATAGTAATCCTTGTGGTGTAGGAACAGGCGACACAATAGCCGAAGCTTTTGCTAAAGCATTTGAAGCAGATGAAACTTCTATTTTCGGAGGAATAGTGGCTTTAAATCGAACTGTTGATGTGAAAACAGCTGAAAAACTCAGCGGCATTTTCTTGGAAATTATTATCGCTCCTTCATTTACACCAGAAGCGCTCAATCTCTTAAAAGCGAAGAAAAATATTCGTCTGTTAACCATCCCATTTGAGGCTGGTTCAAATGTAGAAAGAAGAATCTCTTCTATTGAAGGCGGGCTGTTGGTACAAGATAGTGATAATGCCAAGCTAGATGAAACGACAACTACAGTGCCTACAAAACGGAAGCCGACTGAAACAGAGTGGCAAGCGTTGAAATTTGGCTGGAAGGTTGTGAAACATGTTAAATCCAATGCAATCGTTGTCTCCAACGATCAAATGACACTTGGTGTGGGAGCAGGCCAAATGAACCGAATAGGCGCAGCTAGCATCGCCTTAGAACAGGCAGGAGAAAAAGCAGCAGGCAGTATTATGGCTTCAGATGCCTTTTTCCCAATGGAGGACACAGTAGAAGCTGCTGCTAAAGCGGGCATTACGGCCATTATTCAGCCTGGAGGTTCTATTAGAGATATGGATTCTATACAAAAAGCGGATGAATATGGAATTGCCATGGTATTCACAGGAGTTCGACATTTTAAACATTAACAATGAGGTGATTGGATGAAGGTACTTGTAGTAGGACGTGGTGGCAGAGAACACGCTATTGCGAGAAAACTTGCAGAGAGCGAGCTTGTTGATAGAGTTTTTGTAGCACCTGGAAACCCAGGAATGGCCGATGTTGCTGAACTATGCAACATCCATGAAAATGACCATATCGGACTCATCGCATTTGCAAAAGAAAATCAAATTACATTCACTATTGTAGGTCCTGAAATACCTTTGATGGATGGCCTAGTAGACGATTTTGAGGCGGCTGGACTGCGTGCGTTTGGACCTTCAAAGCTAGCGGCAGAGATTGAAGGAAGCAAATCATATGCAAAGGATCTAATGAAAAAATACAGCATCCCAACAGCACATTATAAAACATTTACTGACTTCGCTCTTGCTAAATCTTACATTATGGAAAAAGGGGCACCAATTGTATTGAAAGCAGATGGCCTAGCTGCTGGTAAAGGTGTAGTAGTGGCTATGACAGAAGAAGAGGCGCTGCAGGCATTGTCAGAATTAACATGCGAAAAATTGGTGATCGAAGAATTTTTAGAAGGAGAGGAGTTTTCCTTCATGGCATTTGTAAATGGAGAAAAAGTGTATCCTTTGGCTATTGCACAGGACCACAAACGAGCTTTTGATGGAGATGAGGGCCCGAATACAGGAGGAATGGGGGCATACTCGCCTGTTCCACAAATTTCAAAAGAGATCGTGCAGGAAGCGCTTGATCATATTTTGATGCCGACCGCAAAAGCGATGGCTACAGAAGGACGCCCATTTACTGGTGTACTGTATGCCGGGCTTATTTTAACCGATGCTGGTCCGAAAGTGATTGAATTTAACGCTCGGTTTGGTGATCCGGAAACACAAGTTGTCTTGCCACGCCTTGGTTCTGATTTAGCAGAGGCTATCGAAGCTGTTTTGGATGGACGAGACATGAAACTTGAATGGAAAGAAGAGGCTGTGTTAGGCGTAGTTGTTGCAGCTGAAGGCTATCCAAGGGATTATACAAAAGGAATTTCACTTGATGGAATGGAAACAATATCTTCTGATGTACATATCTATCATGCTGGAACAGCTCAATCTAAAGACGGTAAATGGATTTCAGATGGCGGAAGAATTCTAGTTGTCGCAGCTGAAGGAACTGATTTGGAAGATGCACATAAAACAGTGTATGAAGAAATCAAAAAAATAAAGAACGATGGCTTGCATTGGCGAAATGATATCGGCAACCGAGCATTGAAACTGAACCAGCCCGCACTCTAAGCGGCTGGTTTTTTTGTTGTTGAAGCTTAAATGCAGGTTTATAAGAGAATAAAATCGAAATTATTGAAAAAGTTAGTAAGTAATGTTACAGGATTGTAAATGTTCTATTAAGTAGTGTAAATTTACAAGCAATTTATTTTAATTACTGATATGCTATTTTTGCAAACAGCACATATTATATACTAACTTTTTCAGGGGGATTTTATGTTTAGTCGAAAGAAAGTAGATCCATTTTTTGATGCCTTAGTTAAAATATCAGTGAATGTACAAGAAGCCTTGCATTTTGCCAATGATTTTCGAATTAAAAATTTTGAGGATCTACAGGAAATTAGCACAAAAATGAAAAAGTATGAAACTGACGGTGACACGTTGATTCATGAGTTAATTGTGATGTTGAATAAATCGTTTATGACTCCAATTGAACGTGAAGATATTTTGGCACTAGCCAACAGCATGGATGATGTACTGGACGGCATGGAAGAATGTATTGCACATTTTGATATGTTTGCGTTAACAGATATTGATGAATCTATGAATACATTTATCGAATATATTGTGAAGAGTACAGATGAAATTGTGAAAGCAATGGAGAAATTGCAAAATAAAAATTTAACAAGCATGCGTGAAAATGCAATTTTAATAAAAGATTACGAAAGTAAATGTGATGAAGTACTGCGTGTATCCATTAAACAGTTATTCTTACATGAAAAAGACCCAATCCGTATTATTCAATTTAAAGATATTTACGAGCAACTAGAAGATATTGCGGATGAATGTCAAAAAGTAGCAAATACAATGGAAACCATCATTATGCGTAATGCATAGAAAGTGAGTGCAGCATGGATTCAATCATACTATTAACAGTTCTCGTTGTTATTTTCGCTTTAGCATTTGATTTTATCAATGGGTTCCACGATACAGCTAATGCGATTGCCACTTCAGTATCCACAAGAGCATTATCGCCAAAAGTAGCTGTTATGATGGCTGCTGTAATGAACTTTATCGGAGCTATCACTTTTACAGGAGTTGCGAAAGCCATTACTAAGGATATTGTCGATCCTTTCGCCTTAGAGAATGGGTCAGTTGTAATTCTCGCAGCATTAATAGCAGCGATTATATGGAATTTAGTGACATGGTATTTCGGTATTCCATCTAGTTCCTCGCATGCCATCATTGGATCGATTGCAGGCGCAGCAATTGCAGCTGCAGGCTTTAGCATCTTGAATTACGGTGGTTTCCTTAAAATTTTGGAAGCATTGCTTCTTTCGCCGTTCATTGCGATTGCAATGGGGTTCATTGTGATGTCTCTTTTCAAAGTCATCTTTAAAAAGGCCCATCTTTATAAGACCAATAAAGGGATCCGCTACTTGCAAATTTGTACAGCAGCTATTCAATCATTTACACACGGCACCAATGATGCCCAAAAAGCTATGGGTATTATGACAATGGCTTTAATTGCTGCCGGCTGGCAAACAGGCGATGACATTCAAACATGGGTGCGGATTGCAGCAGCTACAGCAATGGGGTTAGGTACGTCTATCGGAGGCTATAAAATTATCAAAACTGTAGGCGGCAAAATTATGAAGCTTCGCCCAATTAATGGTGCTGCTGCAGACTTAGCCTCTGCGTCCATTATCTTCGGTGCGACGCTGATCCATTTGCCTGTAAGTACAACTCATGTTATTTCTTCATCTATTATGGGTGTAGGCGCGGCACAACGAGTAAAAGCCGTTAAATGGGGAGTAGCCCGCAAAATTGTTATGACATGGATTATTACGATGCCAACGTCGGCTGCCTTAGCTGCCATTTGTTATTTTATACTGAACTTAATATTTTAATAGAATGAGGCTGTCAATCTCTTTTGGGGTTGGCAGTTTTTATTATGTATGGATTGTTTGTATGTTGAATAACTTTGGAGGTTTTCAAATCAAAATAAAAAAGCAGGCGCTCATCTGCCTGCTAATAGAAAAGAACTCCCAGCAATCCGTGCTGTTATGGAGTTCCTTTTTGTGATGATTTACGAATAAATCTCACGTAGGTTTGGCACCTAATTGTATATTATAGTCCGGTTTTTAAAAAAGACAAGCTATTTTTACTGAAATGAATCATTTGTAGGATAAAATGCAAACAAAAGCCTTGCACAGGAATTGTGCAAGGCTCTTATTTGAGATTATTGAGTCTTACTTGTGTAAGAATCTCCATCTATCATAATTTTCAAAACAACAAATGTCAATACGTTGTATCGTTTTGATGTGAAATACGTAGAATTAGTGGAATAAACCAGATTTTCTGGATTTCTCGGTCATTTTTAAAGTCATGGTTTGCATTTGCTTTTTAAAAATACTTCCAAATAACAGGATAAATAGCAAGACGCCACCTAGGAAGGTTAAGTCTAAAATGACCTTCTGCCAAATGATTCCGCCAATAGATTCTCTAGCCAAGGAAATCGCATAGGTAAAGGGAAGGTAAGGATTAATTATCTGGAAAAATTTAGGTAGTAAAACAACAGGATATGTCCCGCCTGAACCTGCCAACTGCAATACAAGCAGGACAATGGATAAGGCTTTTCCGATATTTCCGAAGACTGAAACGAGCGTGTAAACAATGGTCATGAATACAATGCTGATAAATAAGCTAAAGAGTAAAAAAGGAAACGGTGCTTGTACGGAGACTTTTAAGAGGAAAAGGTCGCCTAATACAATAATTAGCGCTTGCAAAAGGCCAATCGTCCAAAATGTCAGCAACTTACCAAAGTATACTTCTCGAACAGTATATTGCTTATCCTCTACGTCTGTCGCCAATAATGAAACAAGCAATAGTCCGCCGACCCAAATGGCCAGAACAGAATAAAACGGAGCCATGCCAGTACCATAATTAGGGATAGGGAATACGCGATGTTCTTTCATCTTAATAGGTTCTTCAAAAAAGGTTTTTTCAGCGGTCGGATTATTGATGAGCAATTGGATGACACTGTTAAGATTTGTTTCTTTCTCGAAACTGCGTATTTGATTGGCGAGCTTTTGTACACGGCTATGAATAAGCGGATAATCAGCAATTGCTTTTTGTAATCCTTGATTGGCGCTAGCTAATGCACTATCAGATACATTTAATAAGCGTGTTATTTCAGGGAAAGTGGACTGGATATCTGTCAATATACCCTTCGTTCCTGTTAGCATCTCTTTTATATGGTTGATATGTGAATCGATTGTAGGTTGAATAACATTGTCGAATTCATTCGTAAAATTCGTTAGGCCAGTGAGGGCAGTATCTGAAAACTCCCGTAGCTTTCCAACCCTTTCAGAAAGCCCTTGTACTTGGTCTGTGTTTGATTGTATATTTTGCTGCAGGGTTTCCATGGCTTGTTGAGCATTGGCTGTTTGCTGTAGAGCCTTGTCTAACGCTTGACGGTCCTCCGTTGTTTGTTGATCATTGCTGTTTTGTTGCAGTGTTGTCAGGGCAGTGTGAATAGCGGTCAATTTTTCAATTGCAGTACTCGCTTGCTGGTTCAGTTTATTATGCATATCAGTCAAAGTGGCAGGCGTGAAGTTATCGTTGTTTAAGGCTGTAATGAGATCTTGGGCAGATGTAGCAATATGCTGGATTTTTTCAACATCATTTCTTACTTGGGGTTTGAGCGAATTTATTTTCGTTTCTGCATTATTGATGAAAGTTAATGTCTGATTGATCGTGGAAAGACCATCTTGTGTTAAAGCCTTTGCTTCTGGCAAATCCTTTTTGGCTTTTTGAAGAATTTGACCAGCGCTATTGAGGTCCTTTTGCGCTCGTTGAAGCTTGTTGAAAATAGACGGTAAATCTCTTTCTAGAGTGAAAACCAAACTTTTAAAGTTTTCGATATCAGGTAATTCTTCCTGCATCGTTACGCCAAGCCTGTTCATAATATCAAAGATAATACCATTCACTGTTCCGATAAATTTGCTGCTCATTGATTCGACTAAAACACTAGCACCTTTACTCGTGATTTTCGGAGCAATAGAATTAATCTTTTCGTTTACAAAGTAATCCATCTTGGCGCGTTGGGGCTGCCCGCTTGTGACAGTCGCTAGTTCCTTAGAAAACCCTTTAGGGATGATGATGACAGAGAAATAGTCTCCATTATTCAAACGATCCAACGCCTTAGCCCTTGTTGTAAACTTCCAATCCATATCATGGTTGTCTTTTAGTTGCTCTACTAATTCCTTCCCTGCATTAAACGAGCGGTTCCCAGCTGTTGCTCCCTGATCTTCATTAACGATGGCAACGGGGATCTGATTGGTTTTTCCGTAAGGATCCCAAGAAGCAGCGATGTTAAGCCAAGCATAAAGAGAGGGTAGAATAATTAGTCCCAATATGATAATGGCTGAACTACCGTTTATGACAATATTTTTTATATCTCTTTTATAAATTTGGATGCTTTTGTTCATTCCTGTCTCCACCTTTTTTTGAAAGTGAAAAAAGCATGTATACGGATAGTTGCGTATACATGCTTGAAGTAAGATGAAGGTAGATGTTAGATCGTTAACTCATCTTGTCGTTCAAAACGTTCTGTATTTTGCAAATACAAAAATCCTTCATCTTCTAGCTCCTGTTGACGTTCCAGTGATAGTCCAATTGATAAATCCCCTGAAAATAAAGATTCCCACCAAGTGTCTGTTTTTATCATATTAATGACTCCCTTCGCGACTAGTATTCATTTTTCACAAATGGTACAATTTGAAAAAAGACAGTGCGTACTGGCAAAATCAACATTCTATTTAGCTGAAATTAGTATGGATAAGTTGGTTTTTTTTATACTTTGTAGGAGGGATTTTATGGCGAATTTTACTGTACAAGATATTGAAAACATGATCGCGTTGCAACGAAAATATTATATGTCGGGTTCAACAAAAACACTGGAATTCCGTAGAGAACAGTTAAAGAAATTAAAGGGATCCATTCAACGAAATGAAAAAGAAATAATGAACGCATTAAATCAAGATTTACATAAGAGTGAGTTTGAGGCTTACTCGACAGAAGTCGGTATTGTATTAGAAAGCATCGGTTTTATGCTGAAGTATTTAGAAGAATGGATGCATCCTATAGCTGTTCCTACTCCGATCTATTTCCAACCTGCCAAAAGCATGGTGGTTCGAGAGCCATATGGTGTTTCATTAATCATTGGCCCATTTAATTATCCATTCCAGCTTGTCATGGAGCCGTTGATTGGCGCCATTATTGGTGGAAATACAGCAATTGTGAAGCCATCAGAGTCTGCTCCACACACAGCAGCTGTCATACAAAAAATAGTTGAAGAAACATTTGAAGAACGTTATGTACGTATGGTAGAGGGAGAAGTGGAGGAAACATCCATTCTTATCCATGCACCTTTTGATTTTGTGTTTTTTACAGGAAGTGTAGGAGTAGGGAAAATCGTAGCCAAAGCATGTGCCGAACGATTAACACCACATGTGCTTGAGCTAGGTGGTAAAAGCCCGGCCATTGTAGATCATACAGCTAATATTGAAGTAGCAGTAAAACGTATTGTGTGGGGGAAATTTTTAAATGCAGGTCAAACATGTGTGGCACCGGATTATGTGCTTGTCCACGAATCAGTGAAAGTAACATTCATCCGCCATTTGAAAAAAACGTTGCAAAAGTTTTATGGGTCCAATCCACAAGAGAGTCCGGACTTTGGACGTATTATCAATACCAAACAGTTCGATCGGCTGAATCAACTGCTCACAAAGGAAAAGGAACATCTCTTGTTTGGCGGGAATGTAGACAGAGAAGATTTGTATATTGAACCTACTGTTTTACAAGATATCAGGTGGGATAATCCTGTGATGGAGGATGAGATTTTTGGTCCGATCCTTCCTTTATTAGTGTATGATGATTTGCCTGAGGCTATATATCGGATTAAGCAGAAGCCAAAACCGCTTGCGGCTTATTTCTTTTCAGAGACCGAAAAAGCCATTCAATACTTTTTAGATGAATTGCCGTTTGGCGGAGGGTGCATTAATGATACGATGGCACATGTCGGGAATACCCACCTGCCATTTGGGGGAGTTGGTCCGTCAGGTATCGGCAATTATCATGGTAAGGCTAGTTTTGAATGCTTTACACATCCCAAATCTATTCTTAAACGATCTAGTAAACTAGCGAATAATTTATTGTATCCACCTTATAAGCAAAAGGCAAAGTTGATTCGCACTGTTTTGCGATAAAGGAAAAATGAGAAATCTCTATGCTTAAGGGGGAGAAGAATAAATATGAGAAAAATTGTTTATGGCTTCCTAATTGTCTGTGCACTGAGTGGTTGTTCCCAGAAAGAATATATCGATGATGCGGAAGACGATGCACCACTTATAGCAGATGTGAAAATTCCGCGTACTGTTTTCAATTCAACCAAAAAAAATCAGACTCTTAACAAAGAGGAAATGAAACGTAGCATACAAACCTACCTAAATAGTGATGAAAAATTAGAACGTGCTAGTGAACCATTTGAGGACAATATTTATGATGGTGAGAAATTAACTAAAAGTGAATCAAAAAAGCTGAACAGGATTAACAAGCTTATAAAAGAAAATGATGAATCCTTCTCACAATATATCTCGAATAATACCTTACCGGAAGGGTATCAAGAAGAATCTGAAAGAATCAGCCGTTATATAACGGCCTCAAATGAATATATTTATGAATTAAACAAAATGATTGATAAGGTTAGTGATGGGGATTTTTCTAAATTAAACATTGGTTCACTCATTGAGAAAAATGGGGTAGTCAATGGCAAAGAACAGAAAAAAATAGAAGCATTCCTTGATAAGGAAAATATTCAAACAATAGCATTTGGACGTGAAGGTACTAAATAGAGAGATTAGTTTTTAGACTTTCGGAGGTTGGTATGGGATATATTAAGGAATTAAGAAATATGGTGGGCAGTCGACCTTTAATCATGGTAGGTGCATGTGTAATTCTTATTAATAACAAAAATGAGCTATTGTTGCAACTTCGCAAGGATAATCGGTGTTGGGGGTTATCGGGAGGCTCTATGGAGATTGGAGAAACATTAGAGCAAGTAGCCAAAAGAGAGTTATTTGAAGAAACAGGTTTAACTGCAAATAGTTTAACTCTATTAGAGGTTTTTTCTGGCCAAGATTTTTACTATCAATATCCTCATGGTGATGAGGTATATAATGTAGTAGCAGCTTATATATGTAAAGATTATAAAGGAATCATAAAGGCAGAAGAAATCGAGGTTGTGGACTTAAAATTCTTTCATATAAATAGTATCCCTTCTAACATAAGCCCACCGGATTTGCCGATAATCCGTGAATATATTCGGAGCCAAATGCATGAATAGGCTCAACCCTTTTAGATCAAGTAATTATTATAAAAAGAGGCAATAGCTATTCTGTTTTTGGATAGAAATTGCCTCTTTTCATATGTTTAAATTAGCTATGTTGTTAAGCGGAAAAAGAAGAGAAAAAAGAAACTAGAGGGGATGAGGCTGTGCTCTCTGGTACAGTCTGTCTTGAATAGTGGCTACGCCTTCTCTAAAAAAAGCGAGTATGAGAACGATTTCACATTCCATACTCGCAGTTGCCTAAAAGGAAGACTTTTCACTCCTCGTATCAAAATTTTAACAAATACAAAATAGCTTTATTGTAACTCCTTACGATTCAGATAGCATTTCTAGGAAAATGGATATTTCAGTTCCTTCACCAACGCTGCTATTGATTTCTATCCAACCTTTATGCTCTTGTATAATTTTTTCAGAGATCATCATACCAAGCCCTGTCCCTGCATCTTTTGTTGTATAAAATGGCTCGAAAATATGTTGAATGACTTCCTCAGACATTCCTTGCCCGTTATCTGCGACTCGGATCGCACAATAACCTTCTTCTGCTTCTTTAATCGAAATCCTAATGGTGCCATCTGTTTCAATCGCTTCGATTGCGTTTTTTATCAAATTTATTAAGACCTGTTTGATTTGATTAGAGTCACCTCTTAATACGATATTGTTAGCCGGAATATCCTCTAGTAGACAAATATTTTTCATTTGTAACTCTGGTTTGAACAATAATAAGATATCAGATACCACATGTTTAACATCAAAATCTCTCACTTGTTTTGAATGAGGTTTCGACAGAACTAAGAACTCGCTAATGATTAAATTTATACGGTCAATCTCTGCGTTAATTAGATTAGTATAGTAGGTATAAGGCGAATTTTGCTCATTATTCATCATTTGAACAAAACCAGAAATCACCGTTAAAGGATTACGAATTTCATGAGCCACTCCAGCAGCAATTTCACCTGCAACTTTTAACTTTTCTGACTGGATTCGCATTTGTTCGGCTTCTTTTTTATAGGATATATCTCTAGTAATGACAGATGTGGCAATCACCTTGCCTTCATCGTCAAGTATCGGTGAAAGTGTTACTTGTGCATCAAAGTAAGTACCGTCTTTTTTCATATCCTTTGTCTCAAATAGGTGGAAGCTTTCTCCATTTAACAAATGGCGTAAACGCTCATTTGCATACGCTAAATTTTCTGGTGGAACAAGCGGAATAGCATTTCCAATACACTCTTCTTTACGCCATCCGTACAATTTTTCAAATGCAGGGTTTACTGCCACTACACGTCCTTCCAAATCAAAAACGGCGATACTATCTTTTGCATTTTCAAAGAATAGGTGCAGGTAGCCTTCTTTTGACAATAATTCTTGCTGTTTCTCCTCAGCTACTTGTTCAACCTTTTTCCATCTATAATTCAAATAGTTGCTTTGAATAATTCCAATTACCGCTAAGAATATAAAAATTAAAAAGAATATCGTCATATCTGTTGAATTATAGAATTTAGAAAAGGGCTCATAATGAAATTTTAATAGAAAATAAAATTCAATCAATGAGATAGACATCATAGCAAAATTCAGCCAAAAAGAATGATAGATAGCTAAGATAAAAAGTAATAATATAAAGAGGACCAAATGATGTGTATAATTAAAGTATAGATTAATCAGTACAACAAATGAATTGAGTCCTATTGCCAACAGAATACAAATCAATCGTTCATCAATCTTAAAATAGGTTAATATACCAATACAGATACAAAATAGAATAGACGAAAGCGTTAAGAGTTGGCCATCATCTATTAATCCAAGTAAATTAATCAATGTATGAAAAATGGTCGCCGCTACTAAAATTAACAGTACGAAGCGATTCTTTTTTCTTAATATGGTAGAGTGCTTCATTAAGACACCTCGGAAGTACTAAATATTTTCATACTTCCATCATACATGATTTTACGTTGTCGTAAAATGTCCTATTTTGATATGATGAGAGAACAAGTAGGGGGAATTGCATTGAAAAATAGATTTAACGAAGAAGAAACAGTTGAATTGCTAGAAAAATTAGTGAATATTGCAAGTCCATCAGGCTATACAACAAAAATTATGAATTTTATCAGTGAATATTTGGAAGATAATAATGTTCCATTCATCAAAACAAATAAGGGCGCTGTCATTGCTACACTTGAAGGCAAGAATACGCAACGCCATCGCTTGCTGACAGCTCATGTTGATACATTGGGCGCGATGGTAAAAGAAATCAAATCAAACGGTCGCCTGGCGCTGACGATGGTGGGCGGTTTCAGATGGAATGCTGTAGAGGGTGAGTCCTGTACCATCCATACAGCTTCCGGCAAAAAAATCCGAGGTACCATTCTCATGCACGAAACATCTGTTCACGTATACAAGAAAGCAGGCGACCTGCCCCGCAATGAGGAACACATCGAAGTACGAGTTGATGAAAAGGTGTTTAATGAAAAGGACAGCCGATCAATCGGTATAGAAGTAGGCGACTTTATTTCTTTTGATGCCCGTTATGAAGCAACTGAAACAGGTTTCATTAAATCTAGACATCTGGATGATAAAGCAAGCGCAGCTATACTGCTTCAATTCGTGAAAACAATCGTGGCTGAAAAGATCGAATTGCCGTATACAACGCATTTTTATATTTCAAACAACGAGGAAATTGGCTATGGAGGCAATGCAAGCATACCTTCTGAGGTTGTCGAATATATAGCTGTAGATATGGGAGCGATTGGTGACGGCCAATCATCTGATGAATATACTGTTTCCATTTGTGCGAAGGATTCAAGCGGTCCTTATCACTATGAGCTGACACAGCATTTAGTCAAGCTCGCAAAAGAAAGCAACATAGATTATAAATTAGATATTTATCCTTACTATGGTTCAGATGCTTCTGCCGCCATTCGCGCTGGTTTTGATATACGGCATGCATTATTTGGTGCAGGGATTGAGTCATCTCACGCGTATGAACGGACACATATTGATTCAATTAAGAATACAGCTCAACTTGTATCTGCGTATGTGGCGTCAACCATGTGTGACGAGTAATAGGAGGAAATAAAGAATGCAAGCAACACAGTTATTACAATGTTTACCGAGTAAAAAAATCATTGGGACATTGCCAGATCAAATAAAAAACATTGCGATTGATTCTCGTGGTGTAGAACCCAAAAGTATATTTATATGCATTAAAGGCTATACAGTCGATGGACATGACTTTGCCCAAAATGCGGTTGACCAAGGCGCTACTATTATCGTTACTGAAAAGCAACTTGATTTGTCAGGAGATGTAACGCAAGTCATCGTTAGCGATACAAATCGTGCGCTTGGCCTATTGTCGGCACGATTTTTTGACTATCCATCAACAGACTTGATAATGTTCGGCGTGACGGGAACAAACGGCAAAACAAGTGTCGCTACAATGATCGAAAATATTTTATTGGGGCTTGGCGTTCGTTCTGCTTTAAAGGGAACTATTGGCTTTAATTTGAACGGAATTTTATACGAATCGGGCAACACAACAAGTGATGCATTATCTACACAACAAATGATATTCCGCGCCAAAGCGGAGAGCTGCGAAACAATGGTAATGGAAGTTTCCTCTCACGGTCTTGTTTTAGGCCGTGTTGCGGGCGTGGATTTTGATGTTGCTATTTTTACGAACTTAACACATGACCATCTTGACTTCCATGGATCGATGGAGGAATACGGAAATGCAAAAGGTTTGTTATTCTCTCAGCTTGGCCAAGATCTTGAGAAAGATAAACATGCTGTATTAAATGCAGATGATAAGTGGTCTGGAAAATATGCGGGTCTTACCCCATATCCAATATGGACTTATGGTCTGCACAATGAAGACGCATTGTTTAGAGCCATTAACTGTGAGTATCATGACCATCACACCTATTTTGACATGGTAACGCCAGAAGGAACATTTAGCGTTGAATTGCAATTGCTTGGCGAATTTAATATTTATAATGCTTTAGCTGCTACAGCCGCATTATATTGCAAAGGATATAAGGTACAAGAAATTATTGAACAGCTAGAACAATTAAAACCTGTAAAAGGCCGTATGGAACAAGTATCACCAAAGAATTTCCCTATACAAATCTTCGTTGATTATGCCCATACACCTGATGCAATTGAAAAAGCTATTACAGCTGCAATGCCATATAAGAAAAATAAGCTTATTTTTCTAATAGGCACAGGCGGCAACCGTGACCAATTAAAACGTCCGGATATGGCTAAAAAAGCCTCTGCAGCTGATTATGTTATATTAACGACAGATGATCCGCGCTATGAAGAATATGGCAGCATTCTAAGTGGTTTAGAAAAAGGGATGCAGCATGATCAATATCGTTGCATCGGTGATCGTGCAGAAGCTGTACGCCATGCAATCGAAGTGGCTGAACCCGGCGATGTTATTTTGTTTGCAGGGAAAGGTCATGAGGACTACCAAATCATTGGCAATGAAAAATACCCGCACAGCGATGCAGAGATTGCACTAGCAGCTGCAAGGGAAAAATTCAACTTACCTAATCGATAATTAAAATTACATCATTTAAGAAAAGTGAGGGTATGAATACCCTCACTTTTTTTGATATAATTGCAAGGTTAAGTTTTAATTAAACGGCGAAGTTATAATTCTACAAGAAAATGGAATAACTGATTGTGAAGGTATTCCAAGTCTTCCATTAAAATTAAAATATAAAAATTCACTTGAGTGAAAAATATTAAAGGATGAATCCGATGTAGACTAACTATAGATCCCAGATAAAAATCACTATTTAAAGAAATAAAGGAGATTACAATATGAGTGCTAAGCTTGAACAAGATATATTAGCCCGTCGTACGTTCGCCATTATCTCTCACCCGGATGCTGGTAAAACAACGATGACCGAAAAATTATTATACTTTGGTGGTGCTATTCGTGATGCGGGTACTGTCAAAGCGAAGAAATCTGGCAAATTTGCGACATCTGACTGGATGGAGATTGAAAAACAACGGGGGATTTCTGTTACTTCCTCTGTTATGCAATTTGACTATAATGATTGCCGTGTTAACATTTTGGATACACCTGGACACCAAGACTTCTCAGAAGATACGTACCGTACATTAATGGCTGTTGACAGTGCTGTGATGATTATTGATGCAGCGAAAGGGATTGAAGCCCAAACGCTGAAGTTATTTAAGGTTTGCCGTATGCGAGGTATTCCGATCTTTACATTCATCAATAAATTAGACCGTCAAGGTAAAGAGCCTTTAGAATTAATGGAAGAACTAGAAGAAGTATTGGGCATTGAATCGTATGCGATGAACTGGCCAATCGGTATGGGAAAAGAATTCCTCGGCATTTATGACCGTTACAATAGCCGAATTGAACAATTCCGTACAGAAGAAGATGAACGCTTTTTACCGTTAGATGAAAACGGCGAGCTTGCTGTTGACCATGAGATGAAAAAAACATCCTACTATACGCAAGCAATGGATGATATTATGTTGTTGAATGAAGCGGGAAATAGCTTCTCAAAAGAGCGTATCAAAAGAGGGGAATTAACACCTGTATTCTTTGGTTCTGCCTTAACAAATTTTGGTGTTCAAACATTTTTAGAAACATATTTAGAATTTGCACCAACGCCTCAGCCTCGTTTGACAGAAGAGGAAACAATTGTAGAGCCGTTGGATCAAGAATTCTCAGGCTTTATCTTTAAAATTCAAGCAAACATGAACCCAGCGCATAGAGACCGTATTGCGTTTGTACGAATTGTATCAGGTATGTTTGAACGCGGCATGAACATCACTTTATCTCGTACCAAAAAATCCTTTAAAGTAACACAGTCTACTCAATTTTTGGCTGATGACCGCGAGACTGTTGATGTAGCGGTAGCAGGCGATATTATTGGTCTGTATGATACCGGAACATATCAAATCGGTGATACGATTGTCGGCGGCAAGAAAACATTCCAATTCGAAAAGCTTCCACAGTTTACACCTGAACTGTTTGTTCGTGTAACAGCTAAAAACGTTATGAAGTCTAAGCACTTCCATAAAGGGATTGAGCAGTTGGTGCAAGAAGGGGCCATCCAATACTATAAAACCCTACACACAGAAGATGTGATCTTGGGTGCTGTTGGGCAGCTTCAATTTGAAGTTTTCGAAAATCGTATGAAAAATGAATACAATGTAGATGTTCATATGGAGCCAATTGGCAGTAAAATTGCCCGTTGGATTGAAAACGAAGAAGATGTCAAAGAATCCATGTCCGGCCCCCGCAGCATGCTAGTGCATGACCGTTTTAACAACTACGTATTCTTATTCGAAAATGAATTTGCTATGCGTTGGTTTAACGATAAAAATCCGGATATTCGCTTATATAGCTTATTGTAATTCAAATGTTTTCATCTACAAAAATGCATTTACATTTTGAGTACTTTTTGCTATACTGAGTTGACAAACTGTATAACTTCTTTTGACACATGTCAAAGGGGAGTAGCTATAGGGAAACCTACCTCATAATCGTCATTACATGGCAGCAACGCCATCGGTTATGAGAAGCATCCAAAAATGACGAATGCTAAGCGAGACCTTTGCCTTTTATAGGCAGAGGTCTTTTTATTTTCAAATTTAAGGGAGGAAATAACTTTTATGGAAACAATTTTACTAGAGTACGGATGGGTACTATTAATATTAATAGTATTAGAAGGTCTGCTTGCGGCAGATAATGCGGTGGTCATGGCTGTAATGGTGAAACATCTACCGCCACTTCAGCAAAAAAAGGCGCTCTTTTATGGTTTGATTGGTGCGTTTGTATTGCGCTTTGCAGCACTTTTTTTAATCACTTTTTTAGTAAAGTGGTGGTGGATACAAGCAATAGGTGCAATCTATCTTCTATTTGTTTCAGGAAAGCATCTGTATGATATGAAAAAGCATCAAACAGGTTCTTCAGATTCTGTTAAACAAAAGAAAGCTTCAGGATTTTGGGCAACAGTAGTGAAAGTAGAAATGGCAGATTTAGCGTTTGCGATAGATTCAATGTTGGCAGCTGTTGCACTTGCTGTTACCTTGCCTCACATGGGGGATTTTTCTATCGGAGGCATTAATGCAGGACAATTTGCGGTCATGTTCTTAGGCGGGATTATCGGTTTGATTATTATGAGATTCGCTGCACAATGGTTTGTTTCGTTATTGCAGAAATATCCTTCATTTGAAACAGCAGCATTTATGATTGTAGGCTGGGTTGGTGTAAAACTAGGCGTGATGACTCTTGCACATCCACAGGTTGGCTTTTTAGACGAGGATTTCCCACATTCAATTGCTTGGAAAGTGATATTTTGGGTTGTTCTTCTTCTTATCCTTGCGGGTGGTTATATTTTGAGTGTAAGCCATAAAACAAAATCCTTAAATGAACCAGAAAAATAAAGATAGGAAATCCTATTCCCTGTAGTAGGGAATGGGATTTTTTTTGCTTAAAAAGGGAAAGATAGCAAAGGGTAAATCTTTTCCCTAATACCCTTCCTTTTTCGCTCATTATTCAATACAATAGTGTGTATGTATCTTGGTTAACAATGAAAGGACCGAAATAATGGCTTCAGCAAAAGGTTTTAAAAAGCGGTTAACGCCGTTCCAAGCAATCGTGACTTACTATTTTATAGCGATCGCTATTTCATTCATCTTATTAATTTTACCTGGTGTGCATAAGGAAAATGTCCATGTATCTTTGCTAGACAGTTTATTTACTGCTGTGAGTGCTGTTAGCGTTACTGGGCTGACTGTAAATAATATTTCTGAAACATACTCTGTTTTTGGGGTTATTATGTTGTCGGTTATTATGCAGCTCGGCGCAATTGGTATTATGTCATTAGGTACCTTTACTTGGCTTATTTTTGGAAAGAAGATTGGGCTGCGTGAAAGGCAATTAATCATGGTGGATCATAATCAATATAATCTATCAGGTGTTGTCCATTTGATTAAAGAAATTATCAAGCTTCTTCTAATGATTGAATTAATAGGCACTGCCATTTTAACACTATATTTCACGCAGTATTTTGATACATTTTTAGAAGCGCTCTATAATGGTTTCTTTGCAGCGATATCAGCCACTACCAATGGAGGATTTGATATTACAGGCAATTCTATGTATCTGTTCCGACATGATTATTTTGTTCAAGTTATCAATATGATTATGATTGCGCTTGGTGCTATTGGTTTTCCTGTATTAATTGAAGTGAAGGCCTTTTTGTCAAATAAGACGCCAAACTTTAAATTTTCACTTTTTACAAAAATCACCACGTCTACCTATGCTATTTTATTCATAGTGGGGACAGCAGTTATCCTGTTACTTGAAGCATTTAATGCATTTAAGGGGATGAGCTGGCATCAAGCATTCTTTACAGCTATGTTCCATTCAGTCTCTGCACGTTCGGCAGGATTAACGACTATTGATGTAACGCAGTTCCATCAAGCGACAGATATCTTTTTAAGCCTATTAATGTTTATTGGTGCGTCTCCAAGTTCTGTTGGGGGAGGTATTCGTACAACCACTTTAGCGATTGCTATTTTATTTTTAATAAACTTTGCTAGAAATAAGCAGGATATTCAAATTTTCCATCGTGAAATCCATGTCCTGGATGTGTTTCGATCCTATGTAGTGATTATTTTGTCTACATGCCTAGTAGTATTAGCAACAATGATCTTATCATTAACAGAATCGCATGCATCGTTGATTGAAATTCTCTTTGAAATCACATCAGCGTTCGGTACATGTGGTATGTCATTAGGGTTAACAGAGCACCTTTCTAGCATTGGTAAAGTTGTTATGATTTTTTTAATGTTTATAGGCAGGGTAGGAATGATTTCATTCCTTTACTCTCTTGGCGGAAAAGCGAAACAGACGAAATATCATTATCCGAAAGAAAGAGTTATTATTGGATAGCTTGTAAAAGGATAAATTAAGCTTGAGTATAAAAAGGGCTCCTTAGAGGAGCCCTTTTTTGCATATTTGATTAACTGTAAGCCATTTGTTCTTCGCGGATAAAAGCAAAGTACGGAGCTCCATCTTTGCGGAAATAGGTCATTAGATAACCATTGCACTCTTGGACCTCATTATTATTTTTCAGTAAATCTAAATCGATATAGAAAGGAAGAAGCAGTGTATGCTTATACAATTCTTTTTCTCCTACATTGAATTGAGCAAATGCACTGCCGGCCATTTCAGGGTGTAAGCGTAGCTCTTTCAGTATATCTTTTGATTTAATTTCAGGTAGTTGGTTTTTCCACCAAGGTTTACGAGGCTGGAAACGCTGTGCTTTTAAATAGTCTAGCTGCAGCAAACTTACAATGATATTCATGTTTACGTTTCCGCGCTGTTCTAGAAATGCTATCAAGCGTAAGAATAAATCTTCAAGCTGGTGGCCTATACGTGACCAGCCTTGATTGTCCCAATAGGTTCCGAATTCTTGGAAGAAATCAAATGGTGTTTCAAAGACGCTACTGACCAAATAATCTATCGTATAATCAATTCGGTGATCATTCCAATACTTCTCTAATATATCCTCAGTTTGTTTAATCCGAAGCATATCATCAAAGCTTAGCACATTATTTGCGACAATTTCATATGGAGCTACATCCACATAATCGTAGCCGTATTGTTTCGCTTGCAGGCGCAGTCCTGTGCCACGCAATAACTTTAAGAAACCTAGCTGTAATTCCTCTGGGCGTAGAGCAAATACGTCATTAAATGTTTGGCGGAAACTGTGATAATCTTCTTCTGGAAGTCCTGCTATTAAATCTAAATGTTGATCAATTTTGCCTCCTTCTTTTACCATTGTCACTGTACGAGTTAATTTGGAGAAGTTTTGTCTTCGCTTCACTAGGTCATTGGTTAAGTCATTTGTCGATTGTACGCCAATTTCAAAGCGGAACAAACCCTTGGGTGCATTGTCATTCAAAAATTGAATAACTTCTGGACGCATGATATCTGCTGTAATTTCAAATTGGAATACGACACCTTCTTGATGTTCATCTATTAAAAACTGGAACATTTCCATTGCATAGCTTCTGCTAATGTTGAAAGTACGATCGACAAACTTTATCGTCCGGACGCCGTTATTCATCAAATATCGTATATCTTCTTTTATTTTTTCGCGGTTAAAGTAGCGAACACCAACTTCTATAGAAGAAAGGCAAAATTGGCAGTTAAAAGGACAGCCACGACTAGTCTCAATATAGGCAATACGCTTTGATAGATGGGGAAGATCTTCTTCAAAACGATAAGGGCTAGGCATTTCACGCAAATCAACTTTTTGTGCCGCTTGATGTATTTCAACCTTTTCCTCTTTTAAATAAGCGATTCCTGGCACTTCAGAAAGAGGGATGTTTCCATGGTAATAATGAAGTAGTTGTTTAAAAGAATGCTCACCTTCACCCATAATAATGCAGTCTACATCTTCTTTTAAACGCTTGAGCCAAACATGGACATCATAACTTACTTCTGGGCCTCCTAGGACGATTTTCGTATGAGGGCTGACTTTCTTCACCATTTGTATTACTTTGATTGTTTCTTCAATATTCCAGATATAACAACTGAATCCGATGATATCTGGAGATTTTCGATAGAGATCAGATACGATATTAAAAGTAGGATCTTTAATCGTATACTCTGCAAGAACTGGGTTGAAGTCAGGCTGGGCATAAGCTTTTAAATATCTGATAGCGAGATTAGTGTGGATATATTTGGCATTTAATGTTGCAAGAACAATATTCATAGGGAATCTCCTTTTAGCTAATTTGTCGAGTGGAAATATCTTGTATATTTAACAGAGTTGTTTTAAGATAAAGATACTAGCGTAATTATACAAAAAAATTTAAAGTAAAAAGTCCTATTTATAGAATTTGATTTATATGAAATAATCTGAATATTAATAATTTAATTCCGGACGGAGGTAATTTAGGACATTAAAACTCCTATTTAGCAGAGTTTCAACTTATTTAGTGCTAATTTGCTGTCATTATTTATTGGCGAAATTCATAGAATGATAAAAAGAAGGGATTGGTGATTAGTTAATGCCGCAACGATTTTTCAGTAATTTTGATTTTACATTTCAAGAATGTGAAGAACCAATTATAATTGTTGACCACAGATTCCATATTTTATTTGCTAATGAATTGGCCAAAGAACACTTACAAGTAGAAGAAGATATTGATATAAAAAATTGGCTAAGCGAAGATTCCTATGATGTATGGAAGCAGATTGTTGAAAATACTAAAACTCGTTCGTATACAACTGAGAAGATGTCTATTAACACCTTAAACTCTAAAATAGAGGATATGAAAGTAACGAGCTGCTATTCAGATGTATACGATTGGATTTTACTATGCTTCCATTACTCGGAGGTTACTAGTAAAGTTGATAAGCATCTCGCTATTGAGAAAAAGTTCCGACGTGTTTTTGACCAATCTGAGAGTGGTCTTCTCTTAACTGATGCTGATAAGCGAATTGTTGAGATGAATGAAATGGCTGCCAAATTATTAAATGTTTCCCTGCATAGTATCATTGGACAAGACATCTCCATTTTATGGAAGTTATTCCCTAATGAAGGATATAATATCCATAAATTCTTCTGTTCTTTAAAAGAAACGGGCAAAGGAGAATTAACCGTTCAAGTGCCAATGAAAGAGGGCACGCGCTATATACAGCTCACGAGCAATTACGACTGTAAGGAAGATATTCAATTAACAATTATTCGTGATGAGACAGAAAGAATTATGATGATGAAGCGGCTAGAACACCAGCAAACACTTCAAATGGTCGGTGAGATGGCAGCAAGCATCGCACACGAAATTAAAAACCCTATGACAACATTAAAGGGCTTTACAGATTTAATGAAAATGACAGCCACAGGTGAAAATAAGCGTTATTTATCTGTTTTGGACAGAGAAATCGAGCGTATCGAAAATATTGTAAATGAATTCTTAGATTTATCCAAGCCAGGTTGCTATGAGATGAATATTTTCTCATTTAGCGAGTTAATGGAAGAGACGATTGAGCTAATGCAGCCTCAATCAATCATGCAACATGTAGAGATAGAATATGAGAAAAACCTTTATCAAGAAGATTTAATTTTAGGGAATAGCCACAAACTGAAGCAGGTGCTAATCAATTTATTAAAGAATGCTTTTGAGGTTATGCCTTCAGGAGGCAAGATTGTCATTCGACAACAAATTAAATACTATGATAAAGTGACCATCTCAATTGAAGATAGCGGTTCAGGTATGACTGATAAGGAATTGGAAAATATCTTCACTCCATTCTATACAACTAAATCAGAAGGTACAGGATTAGGTCTCGCTTTTGTGGCGAAAACTGTTGAAGAGCATAATGGTAAAATTACAGCCACAAGCAAAGTAGGAGAGGGCACGATATTCAGTATTGATTTTCCTCTTGTAATTCAAAAACAAAGAGAGATGGTGGCAGAAAAAAGCTTGGAAATAGACTTCGCTGATCTTACAGAACAGAGCGATTGCTTTTATTCTGTATAACATCACCCTTTTGACAAAGTATTAACCACAGCGGTATAATATCTTAAAATCAAGATTTATTATAAGGGATGAACAAGAATGGCAACACAAGATGAAATAAAGCAGTCATTGAAGCTCTTTATTGTACTTTCGAGGGCAACAAAAGCTATCAATGAATGCACAAACCAATTCTTCCAGGAGAATGGATTAAATCCTACAGAATTCGCTGTGTTGGAATTACTTTACCATAAAGGAAGACAGCCCCTCCAAAAAATAGGAAATAAGATTTTACTGGCTAGCGGGTCAATCACTTATGTTGTCGATAAATTAGAAAAAAGAGGGTATTTAACGCGCGTATCATGTCCTTCTGATCGGCGTATAACATATGCTGAAATAACACCCCTAGGTACTGAGTTTATGGACGAGCTGTTTCCTAAGCATGAACAACAATTGCATGAAATTACAAGTGTATTGACTGGGGAAGAAAAAGACCTAGCGATTGATTTATTAAAAAAACTAGGGCTCTCAATTAAAGATTTGTCTTATTAAGATCAAAAGAGTGGTGTGATGTAAGACACATACATCGCTCTTTTTGTCATCATAATAGAGGGCATTACAGTATAAGTAGGATCTAGGGAAAATGCTAAACTTAATTAGACAAACAGCCCATAGAAGTATTTATAGGTTGTTTAATAAAAAATGCCGCTCTTATAGAGCAGCACAAAATGTTTGGTATTCGTAGAGACAGCATGGTTGAAGAATATGTAATGCGTTATATTAATTGTTATTAGCAGCTGCTAATATTTTATAGCGTTTATGGTTAACAACAGTTTTTTCTTCTATCTCAAGTGAATTGAAATTCTCCATATAGGTTAGATTAACGATCACAGAATTCTCATTCACTTTCTCGACAATTCCCTGTAGTCCATTTCCGAATTCAATGATATTCCCAATTTCAGCTATTTTCATAAGTACCAGCCCCTTTAACTTTAGTTACTTTACAGTTTGCCTTAAAATAGTTATTTCGTAAAGTGAAAACCATTTTATGTAGATTTTTGATATTATACGTAAAGGGAGTTGCGAATATGAACGATTACATACAAAAGTTAGACGATTTAAAAAATGGAAACATTCAAGAGTTAAAAGTAGATAAACATGAATTTTATCAACTGAGAGAAGAATTAATTAAAAGAGAAGACTTCAAGCATTTTCAAGGGATCGCCAAACAAGGTGGAGATATAATCTATGTTTACTTGAAAGAACCGCGAAGTTAAAATAGAATTTCATAAGACAAGCTACATCTGCAATAGGATAAGAAAAACAATACTTTACTGAGAGGAGGATGGTGGATGTCTGAGTCCATTTTAAAAAAATTAGAAAATACACGTGAAAAAATGATTCAATCAGGTATCGAGAAGGGATTTTCTAATATTGAAACCATCCGCTTAAGTAAAAAGTTAGATCATTTACTAAACACTTATCAGCAAGAACAAGAGCATGAACAAGATTATCCTAAAGGCGAAGACTTAGTGAAATTTTAAAGGATAACTCCTATTAGGGGTTTTCTTTTTTTTTTTTTTCGTAGATTTATTTACTTCCAGCAGATGAATGCCACAATAGGCCTTGGTAATACTTTTGGCTTTCCACTTACACTATATAAAAAAATTTGCACAAGGTGGTTTAGAATTTGTTGTAGCGTGGAATAATAATAAAGAACACAGCAACAATCTCATTTCCCCCTTTCTTTAGCAGGTACTTTACGTATCTGCTCTTTTTTTTGCGCTAGGAAAGTTCTTGTATAATAAAGGGGAATGAAAATTCTGATATAATGAATACAACAATAAAAAGGGGGAGTCATATATGAAAAAATGGACCATTGGCTTTATTGGGACTGGTGTAATGGGATCAAGTATCGCTATGCATTTATTAAAAGCAGGACATACAGTACATATTTATACGCGGACAAAAGCAAAAGCGGAAGCTTTAATCGAACTAGGGGCAAGCTGGTTTGAGAGTCCAGGCGAAGCAGCGGAAAATACCGAAATTGTTTTTACGATGGTAGGCTATCCGCATGATGTGGAAGAAGTTTATTTTGGAGAAAACGGTATTTTTAAAATGAGCAAGGCGGGAACAAGATTAGTTGATATGACTACATCTCAGCCAACCCTAGCTAAAAAAATTGCTAAACATGCTGAGACTATGGGGATGGAAGCATTGGATGCTCCTGTTTCAGGTGGAGACATTGGCGCGAAAAATGGGACACTTTCCATCATGGTAGGCGGCAAAAAAGATGTTTTTGAAGAGGTACAACCTGTATTTGAATTATTTGGTGAACATATTATTTATCAAGGAGAGGCTGGAGCAGGACAGCATACAAAAATGTGCAACCAGATTGCCATTGCGAGCAATATGATTGGTGTATGTGAAGCAATCGTTTATGGCAAGAAAGCAGGACTCGACATTAATACAGTCCTTCAATCCATATCCACAGGTGCAGCTGGATCATGGTCTTTAAGCAATTTAGCTCCACGTATTGTAAAAGGAGACCTAGAACCAGGATTTTATATTAAACACTTCATCAAGGATATGGGCATTGCCTTAAAAGAAGCAGAAATGATGGAGCTCCAATTGCCCGGGCTATCTCTTGCAAAAGGAATGTACGAAGAGTTATCGCAAAAGGGATATGATGATTTAGGTACTCAAGCATTAGTTGATTATTATAAAATCTAGTTACTTTTGAGCTACGCGTTTTGATGTTAATACAAAAAATGACTACTTATTGTCAATAATTCTTCTATATGCAAATGATGTAATATGATACAATTGGGGTAATTATGGGAGAATTGTAGGAGGTATTAGCTCAGATGAATGAAAATAAAGGTATTTTGCTTGAGAGCGGTACAAATGAGCTTGAAATAGTTGAATTCCAAATGGGGACAAACAAATTCGGTATTAATGTTATTAAAGTAAAAGAGATAATTCAACCTATACCTGTTACTTTTATTCCGCATGCACACCCACATGTAGAAGGCATTATCCAATTGCGCGGTGAGGTTTTGCCGGTTGTTGATATGAAAAAGGTTTTGGGATTGTCCAATACGCCTTATAGCGAACAGCATAAATATATTGTAGCTGAGTTTAATAGACAACGAGTTGTCTTTCATGTAGATAATGTAACGCAAATCCACCGTATCTCATGGGATCTTATAGAAAAGCCGTCAGATATGTATCAAGGGGGAAATTCACAAGTCATCGGTGTCATCAAGCAAAATGACGTAATGCTATTATTGCTTGATTTTGAAAAGATTATGGTAGATATCAATCCTGACTCCGGTATTAATGTGTCTTCCATTAAAAAGTTAGGGCAACGAAGCCGCTCTGAAAAGAAAATCGTTATTGCAGAAGATTCACCACTTTTACGTAAACTCCTGCATGATACGATGGAAGAGGCTGGCTATGCGAATGTCGAATTTTTTGAGAATGGAAAAGATGCATTAGAATATTTGTTAAGCATTGCGGAAAAAACAGATGATATTAGCGAATATGTCCAATTGATGGTAACAGATATTGAAATGCCGCAAATGGATGGGCATCATTTAACAAAACAGGTGAAATCTCATCCTGTATTAAGCAAATTGCCTGTCATCATTTTTTCAAGCCTTATAACAGATGATTTGAGACATAAAGGAGAAAAAGTGGGAGCTGAAGACCAAATCAGCAAGCCAGAAATAGCTGATTTAATTTTAAAAATCGATCAATATGTATTATAAAAACCGGAGAGAATTCTCCGGTTTTTTTAATGACCATAAAAATAGCTGTTCATTTGGTAAAGTCCTTTTTTTCTGTTCTCCTCGTAAATGCTTCGAGGCGTTCTTTTTTTTCGTTTAGGCATAGAAGATGAAGAAGTTTCCGGCTCAAGGAAGTTAGTCAATATTTGCTTTGCCTTGCTTAGACTCATACTACGTCTCGGGTTTCGATAATTCTCATCTAAGTGACCTAAATGAGGCAATTCCTTGAAGTCTTCTTTCTTAGGCAATGAGTGGAAATAGTAATCAGAACATTGAATGACCACAGCGGACTGCTGTTGGCTAAACCGTGGCCTTTTGACGAATTGAAGTCCTATTTTTTTTGCGCATCCCATCTTAATCATCTTATCGAGGGCTAATCGCTTTAATGTATAAAGAGTTTTATTATCAGGGGCAGTTTTTGCATGTTTATTAACTATATAAATCGCTGTAGCTATATCTCCATTGTGGGGGCGATTGCTCATCGTATTCCTACCTTTCTGCTAAAAAAATAATTTCAATATAAAGGAATAGTATGGAAACAAAAGAAAAACACTTCTCATACAAGATAATAGAATGATTTGGCGCATATTACACGGGTGCAAGATAGGCCCGAGCGGAAATATAACTGCCTCCAAAATCTTAAAACAACATGCAGGATTGAACTAACGATCCTTATGAGGTCTAACTTTTTCTATTATAATACCAATCAATTATATCTGTATATACAGAAGAATATACTTTCTAATTATCTCTTTTAACCCAAATAAGCATGCTATAAACCTCTTAACAAAAAACAGAATGAAAATATTAAATGAAGGAAGCGGAATGGGACTAAACACTCAGTAGGGATTATTAATTATTTTTTGAATGCGACTTTTTGTGGAAAATAGGTAAAAAGGGTTCATTAAATTCAAAAAATTTTTGTTTTTAATCTATATAATTCTTTTGAAATCTATTATGATAGTCTAAAGTACACCTTTTTGTGGAGGCGCTAAATGAAAAAAACAACTTTAGACCAAAAGTCTTTGCAATATATAGTAAATCAATATAGCAGTATAGAACAGAGTGGTCTTTCTGTCCTTATTCGTAAATCTAACGAACAGTACTCTATAATGTATGCTAATGACATGGCACAAAATGAATTTGGAGTGCTCCACTTTCCAAAAACAGAGTTGGCTCACCGTTATTTGCCAAGCGTAATTTGGCAACATTTGAAAACAATGATTCTAACAGTGTGCGCTAATGAAACGGCAGCTTTTGAGAATCTAGAACACCTATTAACTGTTACGGAAGAGACTGTTTTCGAAGATCAATTCTATTACTGTACAATACATAAGCATCCACAAGATCCAGCGTTTCTTGAATTACTTGAACAAAATTTCGACCCTATTTTAGTAGTGGATAAAGAAGGCAATATTCTTCACAGCAATGCTGCGGCAAATGGCAAATTTGGATTTGTTGGGGCAAACCTGCAAATAGACAAATATGTGAGTCTATTTGCAAGGGAAGAGATACAAAAGCTTATAGATGAAACAATCTCCTCTCAAAAAAGTATTGAGTTAGCGGATATAGGACTTAAAACAATAGAAGGAAAATCTGTTATTGTATTTATAAAAAGTATTCCAATGCTAACAGAGCAAAAAATCTCTAAAATCCTTCTAATATTGCGTGATATAACGCCTTCTCCTGAATGTGAGAGCGACACGAGTTATTTTACCTATCATGACCAACTGACAGGTTCATGGAATCGTAAGGCGCTAAGCGTACATTTTAAGGAAATTATAAAAGACTCGATGAGAACGAATCAAAAATCAGCGATATTATCCATTGATCTCGACCGCTTTAAAAGGGTCAATAAAACGTATGGGACTGCTGCAGGCGATATGATAATCAACGCAGCTATCGAACGTGTTTCTCAAATAACCAAGAGTATAGGATCAATCTATCGGTTGAATGGCGATAATTTTGTTGCTGTCCTGCAAAATGTGCAAAAAGAGCAAGTACAGCAAGTGGCTGCGGATATCATCTACAGTATGAAAAAACCGTTTCTAATCGAGGATTCTGAATTAGCTACAACAGCTTCTATTGGTATAACCTATTTTCCTGATGATGGTGCTTCTATTGACGAGCTCTTGCAAAAAGCAAATCAAGCGTTATTATATGCTAAAGAAAAAGGACGATCTTCATATCGTTTTTACCAAAGCAAAATGAAAAATCAACTCGAAAACACAGCTCTCATGGAGGCTCATCTGCGCAGAGCCATTGAAAAAAATGAATTAATGGTGTATTACCAACCGCAAATAGATTTAGAAACAGAGACTATTACAAGCTTCGAGGCATTGTTGCGCTGGCAAAATCCGAAATTTGGTTTTGTTTCACCTGGTGTTTTTATACCACTTGCAGAAGAGTCAGAGCTTATCATAGATATAGGTAATTGGGTACTGGAGGAAGCATGTAAGCAATTATATGAATGGAAAGTACAAGGTATCTCTAATATCCGAATTGCCGTTAACATTTCGCCAAAACAATTTCGCGAAGATCAGTTAGCATCCAAGATTCTTTATTTTTTGGAAAAGTATGAAATTGAACCATCTCTGTTAGAACTCGAAATCACAGAAAGTTCTATGACGGATGCAGAAGATACGATGAAGATTCTAAAACAACTAAAGAGTATGGGGCTGATTATTTCAGTTGACGATTTTGGAACGGGCTATTCCTCGTTAAGTTATATTAAAAGGTACCCAATCGATATTATAAAAATTGATCAATCTTTTATCCGTGATATGGACACAGATGAAAAAGACAAGGCTATTGCTCAAACCATTATCCATCTCGCTCATAATCTGGGCTTAGATGTCATAGCAGAAGGTGTAGAAAAAGAAGAACACGTTGGTTTCTTAAAAAAGCAGCAATGTAAAAAGGCTCAAGGATTTCTTTTCAGTAAACCTTTGCCGATTTATGAGCTAATGAAGGAAATTCCTTTAAAAAAGTGATACGAAATTTTAGTCATATTCCATGCATTAATTAATCGGAGATGTTTCATACTACATGAAAAAGAAAGAAGGTTTTTTCTTGAATTTCACGGGTGAATTGACATGGCCATTAATTATTGTTTGCGTTCTTATTGCTGGTATAGCATTATTTTGGACTATGGGCATTGCAAAAAAACAAGCAGCTCAATCAACTGTAGAGGATCAAAATTATTCTGAGACGGTGGAAAATCACCCAACAATGTTGAATCCAATTATTTGGTGCTATTTGATAGCGGGGATATTTATTACCTTTGTTGTCTTTTATAATATCTTGGCATATCGTTAAATTAGGGGCAGGGTAACTTTTGAAAAATGTATGCGCTTTTTCGGTCATTAATGGAAATCTTTGAATAATATATGGTAAGATGAAATTGTAGTTTTAATTGTTCACTTTATGAACAAGTAAGGAGTAGAATACTATGATTTCGACAAGTAGCAGAGAATTCCTTGAAGCGCCGATTGCAGATTTAATTATACCTTCTGATAAAGTTGCCCATGTCCAATTAGGCAATAGCGCAGAGCATGCTTTACTCGTGTTGACAAAGACAGGATATTCTTCTATCCCAGTACTGGATATGGATTATCGTTTACAGGGGTTGCTTAGTATGCGCATGATTACTGAATCTATTTTAGGTCTCGATCACATTGAATTTGAAAAATTAGATACAATAAAAGTAAATGACATCATGGATGCTGATGTTGCCATGTTAAATATTAATGATAAATTTCAAAAAGCATTAGATTTAGTCATTAACCATGCTTTTTTATGTGTTGTAGATGATGACTCAACATTTGTTGGTATTATGACAAGACGTGTTATTTTAAAACAATTAAAAAAACATATCTATCAACCGAATAGCTAGAGTAATAGAAAGGCTCATTTCATGGGCCTTTTTTTTATCCACAACTATTAAGACGAATTTTAAAAGGAGTAGTGGTATTGACTATGACCAATGATGCCCAAATTATTAAGGTGTTAGCAGAGGAGCGCAATATGCGCAAAGCCGCAGAGCGATTATTCTTATCACAGCCAGCCCTTTCACAACGGCTGCAATCGATTGAGAAAGATTGGGGTACCCAGCTTTTTATTCGGTCACAAAAAGGACTGACAGCCACTGCATCAGGCGAGCTAGTTATTCAATATGCGGAAGAGATGATTACAAAGAGAGAAGAAATTTTTGAATCTATTCAAGCCTTAAATTCTAAAGTCCATGGCACATTAAAAATTGCTTGTGCCTCCATCGTTGGGCATACCTGGCTCCCAAAAGTATTAAAGGATTTTGTGACAGAATATCCTGACGCCAAGATTTCCTTAATGACTGGCTGGAGCTCGGAGATTGTTAAAGCACTGTATGATGGAGAGGCACATGTCGGCATTGTCAGAGGCCAAACAGACTGGAAAGGAGAAAAGCAGCATCTATTTCGAGACACTCTTTATTTAGTCGATACAGAAATCAAAACGCTTGATGATGTATTTAAAACCACTCGGCCATTCATACAATTTAAAAGTGACTCAAATTATTATCAAGAAATACAGCAATGGTGGCAGCGGCATTTTTCATCTAATCCAAAGCATGAGATTATTGTCGACCAAATCGAAACATGCAAGCAAATGGCGTTGAACGGTATTGGATATGCCATACTTCCATCCATTACACTCACGGGACAAGAGGATGTTAACAGGATTCCTCTCACAAATCAGGAAGAAGCATTCAATATTACAAGAGATACCTGGCTGATCGGATATGATTCTGCTTTCGAATTGCGCCAAGTTGCCGCTTTTGTGGAGGTAGCGAAGAAACAAGCGGAATGTTTGTATGATTATTCAAAAAATAAATGAAATTATCCTATTTATCATGTACAATAGTAGAAATTGATAGGGGGGTTTCTAATGGAAAAGTTGAATGCAGAACAAATTATCTCTTATTTAGCCAATGCCAAAAAAGCTACACCTGTAAAAGTATATGTGAAGGGTAAAGATATCTCTTCCATTCCTTTCGGAGAAAACAGCAAAGTCTTTGGTGAAAAAGATGCTGCGGTTGTTTTCGGTGAATGGCAAGATATCAAAAAAGCCTTAGAAGAAAATAAAGAGACGATTGAAGATTATGTGGTAGAGCATGACCGAAGAAATTCAGCTGTACCAACACTAGAGTTGTTAGATATCCATGCACGAATCGAACCAGGAGCAATCATCAGAGATCAAGTGACAATTGGCCAAAATGTCGTTATTATGATGGGCAGTGTCATTAATATTGGTGCTGAAATCGGCGACCGTACGATGATTGATATGAATGCCGTATTAGGTGGTCGTGCGACTGTTGGAAAGGACTGCCACATAGGAGCTGGAGCGGTGCTTGCAGGGGTTATTGAACCGCCTAGCGCAGATCCGGTAGTTGTCGAAGACAATGTATTAATAGGTGCGAACGCTGTTGTTTTAGAGGGATGCCGAATCGGCGAAGGCGCTGTAGTAGCAGCAGGTGCTATCGTGACAAAAGACGTGCCGCCGTATACAGTAGTGGTTGGTGCACCGGCTCGCGTCATCAAAGAAATCGATGAAAAAACGAAATCAAAATCTGAAATCATGCAGGATCTTCGACAAATATAAGAGGTGCCATTTCGATGAAGTCTTTAGTGGAGATAAGAAGGGATTTACATAGAATTCCTGAAATTGGATTTCAAGAAGACAAAACGCAAAAATACTTATTAGCTATTATAGAAGAGTTAAAAAAGGATTATTTTCAAGTAGACCTATGGAAGACAGGTATTATTCTCACAATCCAGGGTACGAGGCCTTCATTCAAAATAGGTTGGCGAGCAGATATAGATGGTTTGCCAATCGAAGAGAATACGGGCTTACCATATGAATCAACACACCAGGGTTTTATGCATGCATGCGGTCATGATTTTCATATGGCCATTGCTATAGGGCTTATAAAAGCTTTTTCAGAGCAACAGCCTATAAATACGACCATTATCTATTTCCAGCCTGCAGAGGAAGGACCGGGTGGCGCTAAACCGATGCTTGAATGGATGCAAAGGGAGCGTAAGGATTTATTACCTGACTATCTATTTGCGCTTCATATCGCACCTGAATATCCTGTAGGGACAATTGCGACAAGATCAGGCTTGTTATTTGCTAATACATCAGAACTATTTATTGATTTGCATGGTGTAGGAGGGCATGCAGCTTTTCCACAGCATACAAAGGATATGACTGTAGCAGCAGCTAATTTAATCATGCAGCTACAAACCATCGTAAGTCGAAATTTAAATCCATTAGATAGCGGTGTTATTACCATAGGTAAAATGGTTTCAGGATATGTCCAAAATAGTATTGCAGAAGATGCACGATTAGAAGGAACAATTCGTACCATGTCTGCCGAATCGATGCTTTTGATGAAAGAGCGTATTGAAGCACTCTGTAAATCAATTGAAATAGCGTATGATTGCGAAGTAAGTATAGATTATGGGTCGTCATACTATCAAGTATACAATGAGGACTATTGTGCAAAGCAGTTGCTAGAGACAGCAGAAAAGGTTGCCGGCACCACACCGTATGAATGTCCGCCTGCCATGACTGGAGAGGATTTCGGCTTCTTTTTAAAAGAGATTCCTGGTGCGATGTTTTGGACTGGCGCAAATTCACCATATGGTCTGCATCATGCATCATTGCAGCCGGATGAAATGTTATTGGACATCAATGTACGTTTTGCAGAACAATTTTTAAGAGATTTTAAAAAGAGATAGATATTTTATAGGATGTAAACGAAATACATGGAATAGATTCACAGCCTTTAAATTAGAAAACGGCACGCAGTGAGTGAACTGCGTGCCGTTTTTTACATCATTGTGGAGAACTTTTTACGGTTCCATGTGAAGGTAATGATATAACAAATACTTAGAATAATTGCGCCTAAAATAAATGGCGTATTCAAATGGATGTCCAATAAAGTACCAGCGAGGGCTGGACCAATCATGTTTCCAAGACTCATATACGCATTGTTCATGCCTGCCGCATAGCCTTGTTCATTACCCGCTACCTTCGAAATCATTGTATTAACAGAAGGTCTGATTAAGGTTGTTGCGGTTTGGAAAAGTGTCGCTACGAGCAAGATAGAGAAATAGAAACTCACAAAGACCATTCCGAGCATAGCAAGAGCAGCTACAATTAAGCTCACTAATATGATCTTCATTTCGCCGAAGCGTTTAAATAGTTTGTTAATCAGAACGCCTTGAACAATTACTCCTACAAAACCACCGACAGTCATAATGATGGCGATATCATTAGGAGTGAAAGAAAATTTATATGTCAAAAACATCGATAATGTAGCTTGGAAATTAGCAATACCAAATGAGAAGACAAATACAACAAGCAATAATATGAAGTATGGCTTTTTAAAGGAATTTGCCATCTCTTTTAAAATATTATTTCCGCTTCGTTGTGTCTCAACAGCAGGTGTCGTTTTAGGTAATAAAATGATAGAAAGTATTCCTGCGATAAGAGCTGCGATACCAGCTATAAAGAATGGGAAGTGTAAGCTTACATTTGAAAGAGCGCCGCCAATCCCTGGTCCGACCATAAAGCCGAAAGATATAGCAGCTCCGATAAGACCCATTGCCTTTCCGCGTTCTTCCAGTGTAGTAATATCCGCAGCATAAGCCATGATAGGCGGTGTGATAAAGGCGGATCCAAAACCGATTAGAAAACGCAAAACAAATAGTTCCCATAAGTGATTAGAAAGGCCAAATAAGATCTGGCATGTCCCATTTAATAATAGGCCGAAGATGATTAGCTTCTTCCTGCCAAGCCTGTCTGATAAACTGCCGGCAATAGGAGAGAAGATAAATTGTGCAAAAGCTATAGTAGAAATCAAAAAGCCGAGTACTGCTCCCTTTGCGCCGAACTCCTTCAAGTAGTTGGGCATTATAGGTATAATTAAACCAATTGCACTCATAGTGACAAACATATTAACCATTAAAAGAATTAAAGCTATTCTATTTTTTTTATTCATCTAGTTTCTCCTTAATTATTTCGTGATGCTAAATATAAAACAATACTAATCAAAATTATACCTTTTGTCTATAGGGTGTTCAAGAAAGCTGTTTTATAACAGAATAATCTGTAGAAAAAGTAGAGGGATGAAAAATTTTAGGAAGACTACTTTTTATCTGACTTAACCAATGTCATCTAAGAAACAAGAAGGGGAATAATTAATAACTCCTTATAAAGCCAATCTATTTCAGGGATATAAATTTAGAGCAGTAGTGAGTTGGATGGCGACTCCTGTGAATCTTAGAAGGAACGTAGTGATGGGGAAATTAAAGCTAAGTCTTCAGCAAGGAACACATTACGAAATTTCACAAAAGAAGAACCGAACACACGTGAAATTAAATTTCACAGGTGTTCGGTCTTTTCATTAGCTAATACTTTTTTGATTCAGCTTCTTTCTTCAATACATTAACGTATAGACATTTTGAAGCGTAGGAAAAGTTCATTATATTCGCCGATCTTTTCTTTTCCTAGGTTTTTATAAACTTCTAATTTTTCACGAACGTCTTTTGACACGTAATAGCGTGTATCATTGACGATTTCAGGATCCATCAATTTTAATGCGGCTTTATTAGGAGTTGTATAGCCTACATACTCAGAGTTTTGAGCAGCTACTTTTGGATCTAGCATAAAGTTGATGAATTTATGGGCACCCTCTATATTTTTCGATGTTTTAGGAATGACCATATTATCAAACCATAGATTGGAGCCTTCTTTTGGCACGCTGTATGTCAAATCATCATTTTCAGACATCATATCAGCCGCTTGACCAGACCAAGTGAGGGCTACTTCCGCGTCCCCATTGATCATTAATTGAGTTACCTCATCACCGATGACCGCTTTCACGTTTGGCGCCATGCGAATTAGTTTATTAGTGGCTTTCTGCAAAACAGTAGAGTCTGTTGTATTCAGTGATTGACCGATACTATTTAGACCAACACCAATTACTTCTCTGGCGCTATCTACTAAAATAACCTTGCCTTTTAGTGATGGATCCCAAAGGTCATCCCAGCTATCAAATTTCTTGTCTTTTAAAAGTTTCTTATTATAAACAACCCCTACAGTACCCCAAAAATAGGGAATCGAATATTGATTCTTTTTATCAAAAGCCAGATGTAGAAAATCTGGTTCAATATATTTTAAATTAGGGATTTGCTTGTGATCAATTTTTTTAAGCAAGTGGCGTTCTCTCATTTGTTCAACCGTATATTCAGAAGGAACTGCTATATCATAATTAGTTCCGCCTTGTTCAATTTTCGTCATCATGGCTTCATTTGAATCAAACGTTTCATAAATAACATTGATGCCTGTTTGCTTTTCAAATTTTTTAATTAAAGCAGGGTCAATATATTCTCCCCAGTTGTAGATAGTTAAAATATCTTTCCCGGATTTTCCGGAAGTAGCATCCATTGCATGTGAAGTATACATTAATATTCCGCATACAAGTAAAATGCCAATCGATGCTCGTATCAAAGATTTCATTTATGAGCCCCCGATCTTGTTTGGCGTTTTGTAATAAAGTAATAACCTAATACAAGGAGCAATGTGACAAAGAATACTAAACCTGAGAGTGCGTTGACAGTTAACGAGACGCCTGCACGAGCCATTGAATAAATCTCAACAGAGAGTGTGCTGAAGCCATTTCCTGTAACAAAGAATGTGACAGCAAAATCATCTAAGGAATAGGTTAAAGCCATAAAGAATCCAGCAAAGATACCTGGCTTAACATAAGGCAATATAACACGGGTTAAAATATCACGACGGCTTGCACCTAAATCAAGCGCTGCATCAATTAAAGACGAACTCATTTCATGCAATTTTGGTAATACCATTAGCACAACAATCGGGATACTAAATGCTGCATGAGATAATAAAACGGACATAAAGCCAAGTTTAATCCCAGCCATTGTAAAGAGGATCAAGAATGAAGCACCAATAATAACATCAGGGCTCACGATCAGGATATTATTCAATGAAAGAACAGTATTGCGCATTTTTCTATTTTTAATAGAAACAATGCCAATAGAGCCGAGCGTTCCAATGATCGTAGCAATTAATGCAGATAACAAAGCAATAACTACTGTATTGATTAAAATAACGATTAACCTAGAATCTTGGAAAACTTCTTTGTAATGGGCAAAGGTGAATGATTTAAAGTTGGTCATTGAATCGCCGCTATTGAACGAATAGAAGACAAGAAAAAGGATAGGCGCATATAGAATGACAAAGACAAGCGCCAAATACAATTTTGATCGTTTATTTAGCTTTTCCATTGCGCGCCACTCCTTTCTTCCTTTCGCCTGTCAGCAACATAATAATAAACATAAAGAGTATCAAGAATACAGAGATGGTTGAACCCATACCCCAGTTTTGTGTTGTTAAGAATTGCTCTTCGATTGCTGTACCAAGCGTAATCACACGGTTACCAGCAATCAGTCTTGTAATCATGAACAATGAAAGTGCCGGTATAAAGACAGCCTGTACACCTGCTTTAACGCCGTTCATAGTCAACGGAATGATGACTCTTCTGAAAGTAGTGATTTTCGAAGCGCCTAAATCTCGTGATGCGTCAATTAATGCAGGATTTAACTTATCTAATGCATTAAAGATTGGCAGAATCATAAAAGGTATAAAAATATACACAGATACAAAAACAAAGGCAAAATCAGTAAAAAGAATTTGCTGATTTGGAAGTCCGATTGCTTTAGCAAAAGCATTGATTGGACCTTTGTTGCCAAAGATGCCAATAAAGGCATAGGTTTTTAAAAGAAGATTAATCCAAGAAGGAATAATAATCAGGATAAGCCATAACTGCTTATATTTTAATTTTGTAATTAAATAAGCAGCTGGATAAGAAATAATTAAGGAGAAAAGCGTAATGAGAAACGCATACCAGAACGAACTCAAGGTCATTTTCAAATAAACGCTAGTTAAGAAATTTCGATAGTTATTAATGGTGAAATGTCCATGTAAATCAAGAAGCGAATAATAAACAATTAAAAGGATCGGTGCAATAACGAAAAATAGAATCCAAATATAGTAGGGGATTAGTGATAATAAATTCCCTTTTCTACGCATTATTTTCTTCTCCGTAAGATTCAAGTCTTTTATCGAAGTCTTCTTCTGATTCATTTAAACGCATAACGTGAATAGCTTCTGGGTCGAAATCTAAGCCGATTTTTGCACCAACATCAGCTTTTTTCAATGAATGTACAAGCCACTCATTCCCATCTTGGTCATAGGTAGAGAGCTCATAATGAACACCACGGAATAATTGGGTATCAACTGTTACAACAAGCTTTCCGCGCTCTACATCTGTGATCTCTAAATCTTCAGGACGAATGACAATATCTACATTTTCGTTGGCGTTCAAGCCTTGGTCTACACATTCAAAAGTCTTACCTGCAAACGTAACCTCAAAATCTCGAATCATAGTACCTGGCACAATGTTTGATTCGCCGACGAAATCAGCGACAAAACGATTGATTGGTTCATCGTAGATATCCACAGGTGATCCACTTTGCTCGATTTGGCCTTCATGTAAGACAAAGATTTCGTCTGACATGGCTAGTGCTTCTTCTTGGTCATGAGTGACAAATACAAAGGTCTTGCCTAAACGCTGCTGTAATTCGCGCAATTCATATTGCATTTCTGTGCGCAGTTTTAAGTCAAGCGCAGATAAAGGCTCATCTAATAAAATGATTTCGGGATCATTGACAATGGCGCGTGCTATGGCAACACGTTGTCTTTGTCCGCCAGACATTTCGTAGATCTCACGCTGGCTATAGCCCGCTAAATTGACAAACCTTAGTGCTTCTTCTACTCTTCTAGTGATTTCTTCATTTTTTACTTTCTTAATACGCAAACCAAAAGCCACATTTTCAAACACATTGAGGTGAGGGAATAGTGCGTAGTCTTGGAAAACGGTATTGACTTGGCGTTCATTGGCTGGCACATTATTAATCGTTTTGCCATTGAAATAGATCGAACCATTGGTAGGTTCCATAAAACCTGCGATAAGACGGAGAATTGTTGTTTTCCCACAGCCAGACGGCCCTAAGAGTGTATAGAACTTGCCTCGTTCCATTTCAAAGCTTATATCTTTTAGCACTACAGTGCCATCACTGAATGATTTTGAAACATTTTCAAAGCGGATAATTGCATTTTCCGACATCTGGGGTCCCCCTAAGCTATAAATAAGATTCTGTTGCAACGAGTAAAATTTCCGTTTTACCTGCAAAGTCGTTGAACAACTGATGATGGTTAGAAGCATCAAAGTAAATAGAGCTGCCTTGTGAAGCAACGAATTCTTGTTTGCCTAAAACCAGTTTTACCCGACCAGATAGTACATAGATAAATGTTTCAGACAAGGAAGGCTCAAACTTTTTGAATTCGCCATTCTCTTCAAAAACAATCATCACTGGCTCGATTTCTTTTTCATTTGAAGTGGGGATTAACCATTTTAAACAATACCCCTTCTTGTCATCTGTAAAAGTCGTATGCTCTTCGTCTGTATAGACAACATTTTGGTCTTCAATTTCATCATCAAAAAATTCTTTTGGGGTAGAACCCAATACTTCTAGTAAGTCAAATAGTGTTTCAATAGAGGGGGAGTTTAAATCCCTTTCTACCTGGGATATATAGCCCTTGCTCAAATCGGTTCTTTCGCCTAGTTCTTCTTGCGTCAAACCTTTTTTCAATCGCAGGCGTTTGATTTTTTTACCTATCTGCATCAAATGCATTCCTCCTCTATTTTTAGTGTTTTCTTTAGTAAGAGTTATATTTTCATTTATTGGAAGTTTACTTATGGTGAACTTTAAGTAACACAAGTTTACTAAGACAAAACTTTTAGTTTAGTGAAACGTATTCTATTATACAAAATAGGACATATTTTTCAACCTTTTTTTCTAAAATAATATTCTTTATCAATTAATTTAATTCAATGACACTATTCCTTTACCCTCAAGCATTTAACACTAACATTTTTTTACTGTATCAAATTTTGCATTTACATAAGAAATAAAAGGAAAGAATAAAAGTTTTTGATAAAAAAAGTAATTGCTATTTGTTGAAAGTTATCATTTAATAATTTTTGTGAAAAAAATTGATTTCGCTAGAATAGCAAAAGTGTGATTGAATTTTCTCGCAATTAGGGAATAAAGATTCCTAGTAACAAAGTAATTTTAGTGGAAAGGAATGTGGTTGATGAAAAGATTTTTAGGTGGTGCATTGGCGATTTCGCTGATCGCAACTACATTGGTGGCATGTACGCCGGAGAAAAATAGTACAGAGGAAAAACAAAAGAAAGCAGTGGAAACAACAGATTCGAAGAGCTATCTAAAGCTAGCAGATGCAAATTATTCTTATGAGTTTGCGAAAAGTTTAGAGCAATTTAAAACAAATGAGAAGCTAGGCTATCGAACAGCTGGATCAACTGCTGAATTGCAAACAGGTAAGAAAATAGCAAATGAAATGAAAAAAATCGGGCTTACGGATGTTTCGAAAGATGAGATTACAGTCGATAGCTGGACCTTTAAAAAAGCAGATCTGAAGTTTACAGATGCCAAAGGAAAAACACATTTGGCTGTTCTTGGCGGATATCAAACGAACTTTGATACGAAAGGACCTAAAACTTTTGATGTTGTATATGCCAACAGAGGGACAGCGGCTGATTTAGAGAATCTTGATGTTAAAGGTAAGCTAGTTCTTATAGATATTAATCAGCGTGAGGATTGGTGGATTAATTATCCAACATATCAAGCACACTTAAAAGGAGCTGCTGCTGTCATTGCAGTACAGAGCAAGGGATATGCAGAAGTAGATGGAAATGCCTTAAATGCACAGGATATTTGTGGGCCTGATGATGCTCCTGCATTTTCTATGTCGCAAAATGACGCTGAATTATTAAAAGCAGCATTAAAAAAACAACATAATAAATTACAGGTTGATTTTGATGCCAAATCCACAGTGAAAAAAGATCAGAAAACATATAATTACTACGGGAAAATTGAAGGGAAAGACCCGGATTCATATGTAATTTTATCAGGACACTATGATTCCTATTTTGATGGATTCCAAGATGATAATGCGTCCATAGGATTATTGATGGGAATTGCAAAAGGATTAGTAGATAGTGGCTATAAACCCCAAAAAACTATCATTTTTAATGCATTAGCAGCGGAAGAATGGGGAGTAAGCAATACAAGATACGACTGGTCTACAGGTGCCTACAATCAAATCTTCCGTGTTCATCCTGAATGGGTAGGCAAGGCAATTGCCAATTTGAATTTTGAGTTACCTGCATATGAACATACGAAGACAAATGAAATCCGAGCAGTATATGAATACAAAGACTTCCTTACGAAATTTGCCAAAACTGTACCGACAGTCAAAGGTGTATATAAAAAAGGGATTTCTGTAGTAGCGCCACTCCGTACGTGGTCTGATGATTTTTCATTCTCGTTAGCTGGTGTTCCAGCATTGCGTAATGATTTTCAGGATAGTGAATTTATGCATACACATTACCACTCACAATTCGATAATGAAAAAACAAATAATATTAAAGCACTGCAATTTAATATGAATTTATATGGATTATTGGCTATGCAATATGATCAAACAGCAGTATCGCCGCTAAACTTCACAACACGTTTAGAAGAAATGAAGAAGACATTGAAGCAGGATGTATTAAAAGACTCGAATGTTTCAAGCGACACACTCATTAGTACGATTGATGAAGCTATTAGCACTGCAAAACAGGCAAATAAAAAGGTAAATGATATCAATAGTGCGTATGCAAAAGCACTACAAGCAGGCGAAGATAAAAAAGCTGCGAAATTATATAAAGAAAGCCGTGATGTAAACAGTAAGTTACTTCACACATTTAAATTGGCGCAAGATCAATTTGTTCGTCTAACATGGGAGGATGAACCTATTTTCCCTCACGAACATGCGCAAAATAATATTGAAAACTTATCCGCTGCTATTAAAGCACTAGAGAAGGGGAAAGCTCAAAAAGCCCTTGATGACTACTTGTTTGCCGTTGATAATAACTGGTATGCCTATGACTTTGATAAAGAAACATATCAGTACTTTACTGATTATGTAATGAACCAGCCTGCAGACCGTTTAATGTGGGGAGCAGGCAGAGTGATGGGTCATGAAGACTTATATGATGTCATTTCAGCACTTCAAGAAAAAAGCAAGAAGCCAAAAGCTAATTTAGATGCAGAAACAATAGAATTAGAAAAAGCATTAGAAAATGAAGTTTCATTGCTGAAAAAGACAGTAAAAGAAGAAAATAATGATGTACAGCAATTGAATGCTGAGTTGGAAAAAATCAAATAATGAACACAAGACCCCGCAAAAGCAGAAACTACTTTTGCGGGGTTTTTATGAGTTATATATCCAGTAAGCGTTTTACTTCATTTAAGTAGGTTTGGCTAACTGGAAGTCCAGTTCCATCTTCCATATGGATCATTAAATTGGAGGAAAAATCTCGGGTGATACGATCGATAGCGTGGATATTGATTATATAAGATCTGTGGATTCTAAGAAAATCTTTCGGCAGCTTTTTCTGAAGGTTCTTCAATGTTGTGTTTACTGTATACTGCTTATCATCTGTGTAACACCAATTCTTTTTATTTAAGCTTTCAAAATACGTAATTTTTTCAAGTGGAACTAATACCCATTCATCTTGTTGTTTGCCTGTTACAAAACGGATTGGATCATTTTTTATTTCTTGATAAAGGGGAGATAAAATTACCAATAACACAGCAGCTTCACCCATCAAAGTAATTGGGTAACCAATCCCATAAAAAGGTTTTTCTAAAAAAGCTTCGTTCATTAACTCCTCGATTTTTCTTCCTTCTTTAATGACGCGTTCTACTATACTTCCAGCCTCTACTTTTTTGCCATTAAATAATTGAAGTTTTTGGCAGCCATTAAAATAAACGTACGTATCGCCTACTGCTATTGCTACTGAAGATTCCTCAGGCAACCAATCACTCATCAGATTATAATACTGTTCCGCTAAATTCTTTGTCAAAAACATGATGTCATTATCTCTCACATTCAAAGCCCCCTTGTTTGTCATGCAAAAACAATGTTTCATCGATAAATAGTTGTATTTTATCCAAAAAATAATACAAAAAAGCATTACTGTTATATATTACATTATAACAACTTAATCTGTTGTGCAACAGTAGAATAATAAAAAGTCGGAAGGTGTGATTCAAATGACGACAAGGCTAAAACAAATTGAGGAACTTGAAAAGAGCTGGGCAAACGATGAAAGATGGGAAGGCATTAAACGTCCGTATAGTGCAGAAGAGGTAATTAAGCTTCGGGGTTCAGTAGACATTCAGCATACGTTAGCTGAAAAAGGCGCAAAACGTTTATGGGACACACTGCAGCATGAAGACTATATTAATGCGCTAGGAGCTCTGACCGGCAATCAAGCAGTACAACAAGTAAAAGCTGGTTTACAAGCTATCTATCTTAGTGGATGGCAAGTAGCAGCAGATGCCAATTTATCTGGGCAAATGTATCCTGATCAATCCTTGTATCCCGCCAATTCAGTGCCACAAGTGGTCAAACGTATCAATCAAGCATTGCAAAGAGCGGACCAAATTGATGTTGTTGAAGGACGAGAAGACAGCTTTGATTGGTTTGCTCCGATTATTGCCGACGCAGAAGCAGGATTTGGAGGGCCACTAAATGTTTTTGAGTTAATAAAAGGGATGATTGAAGCAGGGGCAGCAGGTGTGCATTTGGAGGACCAATTAGCATCAGAAAAGAAATGTGGCCATTTAGGCGGTAAAGTGTTGCTTCCAACACAAAATGCTATTCGTAATTTAGTCGCTGCACGATTAGCTGCGGATGTATGCGGAGTACCAACTATCCTGATTGCCCGGACAGATGCAGATGCTGCGGATATGGTCACGAGTGATATTGATCCGCGCGATGCGAAATTTTTAACAGGCGAGCGAACACCAGAGGGATTTTTCCGCACATACGCTGGACTCGATCAGGCGATTGAGCGAGGCCTAGCTTATGCTCCTTATGCCGATTTAATATGGTGTGAAACATCTAAGCCGGATTTAGAAGAAGCAAGACAATTTGCAGAGGCCGTCCATGCACAATATCCAGGCAAAATGCTTGCATACAATTGTTCACCTTCCTTTAATTGGAGAGCAAATTTAGATGAGGAGACGATTGCGAAGTATCAAAAAGAGTTGGCGAAAATGGGATATAAATTCCAATTTGTTACATTAGCAGGGTTCCATTCGTTGAATCACAGCATGTTTAAACTAGCGGTTGATTATAAAAACAACGGAATGGCTGCCTATTCAAAACTTCAACAAGAAGAATTTTCAAGCGAACGTGATGGATATACAGCAACTAAACATCAACGTGAAGTGGGTACGGGCTACTTTGATGAAGTATCTCAGGTCATTTCTGGAGGGACATCATCTACAACAGCAATGGAGGGTTCTACTGAAACAGCTCAATTTATCCCGCATTAACAGGCAGTAAGACCCCCACTTCAAAACGTAAGTATGTAACGGAGAAGTTTAAGTGGGGGTTAACTGCCCGTAAAAGCCCGATTGGTTCAACTAACACTCAGTAGGGGATAAAAACCCCCACTGAATGAAGTTTCACTTTATCGCGCATTGATGGCAAGCATTTAAATGAAAATAAGAAGGGATTGTTGCCAATGAGTACCCCACAAACAGTCACGGGATCCATCAAGATTAAAGGAATAGAAAACGAATCAACAAAACAAATTCTATCAGCAGAAGCACTTCGGTTTGTTTCGTCTTTGCGTCGTCAGTTCAATCAACGCCGCTTAGAATTATTGCATTTTCGGCAAGAGCGGCAATGTCAATTAGATGCTGGAGGCACACTAGATTTTTTAGAGGAAACTAAATCAATTCGTGAAAGCACATGGGAAATCGCACCATTACCTGAGGATTTACAGGATCGCCGTGTGGAAATTACAGGCCCAGTATCACGGAAAATGGTCATTAATGCGCTAAATTCAGGAGCCAAATTATTTATGGCATGCTTTGAAGATGCTACTTCACCCACATGGGAAAATATGATTGACGGCCAAGTGAATCTGTTTGATGCCATACGAAAAACTATTTCTTATTCACAACCTTCAAACGGGAAAGTCTATCGATTAAATGACAAGGTGGCTACATTAATCGTAAGACCAAGAGGATTGCATATGGAAGAAAGGCATATAGAGATCGATGGTGAGCCTGTAGCAGGGAGCTTCTTTGATTTCGGATTATACTTCTTCCATAATGCAAAAGAGTTAATTGCTCAAGGCACAGGCCCATATTTCTATTTGCCAAAACTTGAAAGCCATTTGGAAGCAAGGTTATGGAATGATATCTTTACTTACTCAGAGGAGTACATGGGGCTAGCAAAAGGGACAATAAAAGCAACAGTCCTGATTGAAACCATTACAGCAGCCTTTGAAATGGATGAGATATTATATGAATTAAAAGAGCATTCTGCCGGCTTAAATTGCGGCAGATGGGATTATATTTTTAGTTATATTAAGCGATTACGTAACCATAATGAAGTCATTTTGCCAGATAGAAGCCAAGTAACCATGAATTCGCCATTTATGAGAGCTTATACGCAATTATGTATCCAGACATGTCATAAGCGCAATGCGCCTGCCATGGGCGGTATGGCTGCCCAAATCCCTATTAAAGACAATCCACAAGCGAATGAATTAGCGTTCGAAAAAGTACGAGAGGATAAGATGAGGGAAGCAAAGGATGGTCATGATGGAACATGGGTAGCGCATCCAGGCTTAGTGCAAGTTGCAATGGAGCAATTTGATTACTATATGAAGACACCTAATCAAATTCATCGTAAACGAAATGATGTGCATATAACAGCAGCGGACTTATTAGAAGTGCCAACTGGTTCCATTACAGAAGAAGGAGTACGGCTCAACTGTAGTGTTGGCGTTCAGTATATTGCATCTTGGCTTAGAGGGAATGGAGTTGTGCCGATTTATAATATGATGGAAGATGCGGCGACTGCGGAAATTTCGCGTACACAAATTTGGCAATGGATACGACATAAAAAAGGAAATACAATCGATGGACAAAAAATAGACGCACGTTATGTACAAAAAATTTTAGAAGAAGAAGTTTCGATTTTAAAAAATCAACTCGGTGAAGAGAATTATATGCAAAGCCGATTAGACAAGGCTACAGACATTTTCAAGAGTTTAATTCTCCAAGATACATTTGAAGAATTTCTAACCATTCCAAGCTATCAGTCTATTTGATAAAGGGAGAAAAACATTTTAAGGAGGAGATCTAATGAAAAACGAAAACACTCAAAAGTATCCGAAGCTTTGCTTAGAATGTGGTTGTGAAATAGTGGAACAAGTAGAATCCACATTATATGAGTGTGAACGGTGTTTAGGAGCGAAAGAGGAATAAAAATAGAGAAATGCTTGAGACACAGGAAGGATTATAAATTTTGGAATTCAATCGAATAACAATATTTCCGTGTCCTCATATAATGATGGGGACATTTTTTATGTCTCGCATAGGAGTGGCAGAGAAGCACTACAACTTATAAGAAGGGAATAGAAAAGATTGGTATATCCAGATGACTTTATGAAAACTTGTTTCAACTCGTAATATTAGAAAAGGAATAATCAAATATTCAAAATATACCATGAAACCTTTGCGTTTAATAGTATTATTTGCTATTGTAGAATGTGGATCGTAGCAATAAGCTACTTACATTTATATTAACTTTTGGAGGGATTTATCATGGCAGAACGTATGGTAGCAAAACAAGCACCAGTATTCGAAATGCAAGCAGTAATGCCTAATAAAGAATTTGGCACAGTAAGCTTAGAAGAAAACATGAAAAATGACAAATGGACAGTTCTTTTCTTCTATCCAATGGACTTTACATTCGTATGTCCTACTGAAATCACTTCAATGTCAGACCGTTACGATGAATTTGAAGATTTAGATGCTGAAGTAATCGGCGTTTCAACTGATACAGTTCATACACACTTAGCATGGATCAACACTGACCGTAGCCAAAACGGCATTGGCGAGTTGAAATTCCCATTAGCTGCAGACCACAACCAACGTGTATCACGTGACTATGGCGTGCTTATTGAAGATGAAGGCGTTGCATTGCGCGGCTTATACATTATTAACCCAGAAGGCGAACTACAATACCAAGTTGTAAACCACAACAACATTGGTCGTGATGTAGACGAAACATTACGCGTGCTTCAAGCATTGCAAACTGGCGGTCTTTGCCCAGCAAACTGGCGTCCTGGCGATGCTACGTTGAAAGGCTAAGCATTGCAAAGCGAAGGGACTAACAACATGTTAGGTCCCTTTTTTAAACAGATGTTAACTAAATGAAGAGGTGAATAGCATGAAATTACGCGCAGATATGCCTGAATTACAAGGCGAAACAGCTTGGTTAAATGGCCAAGTGACAAAAAGTGAGCTAGTAGGCGATAAACCAACACTTATTCATTTCTGGTCTATTAGCTGCCATTTATGCAAGGAAGCTATGCCGGATGTAAACAACTTCCGTGATCAATATAAAGATGAGCTAAATGTTATTGCAGTTCATATGCCACGCTCTGAGAAAGACCTAGATTTAGGAGAAATCAAAGAGGTAGCTAACGAACATGGTATCACTCAACCTATTTTTGTAGACAGTGATATGAAATTAACAGATGCTTTTGAAAACCAATACGTTCCAGCTTACTATGTATTCGATAAAGACGGTAAGCTACGCCACTTCCAAGCTGGCGGTAGCGGCATGAAAATGCTTGAAAAACGTGTCAATCGTGTACTTGATGAAGTAAGAAATGCTGAATAAGCATTCGGAGGCAGTTGTTTGTACAGCTAATGTACAGACAGCTGTCTTTTTCTGTGAATGAGAACAAGGATTCAGCTCACAATGTAGAATAGATAGTATTCAAGATAATATAAATTTCCTGAGCATGTTTTTACGTTGTTTGTTAAAATGGATACAGAACCTTGTAGGAAGTGCTGGGAAATCGGAGGTATTTGGCATGAAGAAAGAATTTGTTGTGATTGGATTAGGCCGTTTTGGAGGCAGTATTGTTCAAGAACTTGTTCAACAAGATGCGGATGTAATGGCCATCGATAAGCAACAAGAGCGTGTGGATGAGTTTGCGTCAATTGCTACTCAAGCAGTTGTAGCAGATACAACAGACGAATCTGTACTTAAATCATTAGGTATACGTAATTTTGAACATGTTATTGTAGCCATTGGCGATGATATTCAATCGAGTATCCTAACGACATTAATTTTAAAAGAAATTGGTGTACAAAAAATTACAGTAAAAGCGCAGAATGACTACCATGAAAAAGTGCTACGGAAGATTGGTGCTGATCATGTGGTACACCCAGAACGTGATATGGGCATTCGGATTGCTAACAATATGATGTCTAATAATGTCTTGGATTACTTAGAGTTGTCAGATGAACACTCGATTATGGAGATAAAGGCAAATCATCTACTTGAAGGCCATACCATTATAGGATTAGATATTCGTGCACGGTACGGCATCAACATTGTAGCTATTAAAAGAGAAAAAGAAATTATCGTATCACCTCAAGCAGAGGATGTTATACATGAAGGTGATATATTAATTGTCATCGGAGAAGACGATGATATTAGCCGCTTTGAGAAGAAAATGCTGAATTAAGCGAAAACAAGGCCTCCAATTAAGTATTGGAGGCCTTATTATAATCTATTATACTTCCATAATAATCGGCAAAATCATTGGGCGCCGTTTTGTTTTTTCAAATAGGTATGGCTCTAGAAGATCAGTAATTTCATTCTTTAATTCCGTCCATTGAGGGGTTTTTTCAATTAAGAGCTGTTGCAAGTGTTTGCTTAACATTTGCTGTGCTTCATTAATCATCGAACCAGACTCTCTCATATAAACGAAACCGCGTGAAATAATGTCAGGGCCTGCAACCATTTTTTGTAGCTGCATGTCTACGCTAACGACCACAATAACAAGACCTTCTTCTGATAAAATCCGTCTATCGCGCAAAACAATATTGCCGATATCTCCAATACCATTCCCATCAATATAAACAGCTCCTGATGGTATCCGGCCTGCAATATGAGCTTCATTAGCACTTAATGCCAATACCTCACCATTTTCCATGATAAAGATATTATCTGCTGGTACATCGCAGTCTTCTGCCAAGTCTCCATGCATACGCAACATGCGGTATTCACCGTGAATTGGCATAAAGAATTTTGGCTTAATTAAACGCAGCATTAACTTTTGTTCTTGCTGTGAGCCATGACCAGAAGTATGGATGTTATTCAATGATCCATGAATAACTTCAGCTCCAGCGCGGTACAATAAGTTGATAATCTTATTTACACTGGTTGTATTACCAGGAATCGGTGAAGAAGAGAATACAACAGTGTCTCCAGGCTGTATTTGAATTTGACGGTGTGTACCGTTAGCAATTCGCGATAATGCAGCCATTGGTTCACCTTGGCTTCCGGTACATAAAATCATCACTTCATTGGCAGGAAGGCGATTTAATGTTTGTGCATCTACAAAGGTTTCTTTAGGTGCAGTAATATAACCAAGCTCACGGCCAATGTTAATGGCATTGTCCATACTACGTCCAAATACAGCGACTTTGCGGCCATGTTTAGCAGCAGCATCTGTCACTTGCTTTAAACGATGGATGTTAGAAGCAAATGTTGCGAAAATAATGCGAGATTCTACTTTGCGTAAAATTTCATCGATACTTTCGCCAACTTTGCGTTCCGACATAGTAAATTCAGGACGTTCGGCATTAGTACTGTCGGACAGTAAACATAAAACGCCATCGCGCCCGATTTCAGCCATTTTTGTCAAGTTTGCTGGCTCGCCAACTGGCGTGAAATCGAATTTAAAGTCACCCGTATGCACGATATTGCCAGGTGGTGTCTTGACTACAATCCCGTATGCATCTGGGATACTATGTGTTGTTCTAAAGAAGCTTACTGAAGTTTTACGGAATTTGATGACATCATCTTCCTGGATTTCAATTAGCTTTGTTTGGCGAAGCAATCCATGCTCGTCCAACTTATTACGCAACAACCCAAGCGCCAATTTGCCTCCATATACAGGGACATTAATTTGGCGAAGTAAATATGGAACACCGCCGATATGGTCTTCATGACCATGGGTAATAAATAAACCTTTAATTTTATCGACATTTCGAACAAGATAGGTATAATCGGGAATTACATAATCAATCCCTAGTAAATCGTCTTCTGGAAATTTAATGCCGGCATCAATCAAGATTATTTCGTCTTGAAATTGAACAGCATACGTATTTTTGCCGATTTCGCCCAGTCCGCCGAGTGCGAAAACTGCAGTTTGGTCATTTTTGACGAATTTCATTAATTAGATATTCTCCAATTTGAAATCTTCGCTTGCTTTTTCATATTCCAAGTAGTTTCCTTCAAGCGATTGGATGTACTCGATGTTATAACCGCGCCCTTGAAGCTTCTCGCGGACTTCGCGCACTTCATCAGCTTCAATATACAAGCTTTTAGTGTTTTCGCGAACAGGCACTTCAAGGATATTTTCTTGATAATATACTTTATAAATCATTGTTTGCTCTCCTTTAACACGTTCAAAATAAATTCATTTCCTTTATATTAGCACGTAGGTAAACTAAAATAAAGAAAAGCCCTTCAAAATATGAAGGGCAACATAACTTTAAGCGATCGTTTTTTTCTCGAGCAAGCCACGAAGCCTTTTCAACAATTGTTTTTTAAGACGTTTGAACATGGCAGATCACTCCTTGCCCCTATTATATTCATTTAAAAAGAAAATGTAAAGAAAATTCACTTAACAGACAGAAAGGTTGGGATTAACAAGTGGATAAGAAAATTTTATTTTTTGATATTGATGGTACGTTATACAATTCGGAGAAAAAATTGCCCCCCGCAACATATGAGGCAATCAAAAAAGCTGAGGAAAATGGACATGAAGCCGTCATAGCGACAGGCCGCTCTCCGTTCTTCTTAAAACCGGTATTAGAGGAGCTTGGCTTAAATTCATTTATTAGCTTTAACGGGCAGTATGTCGTTTATAAAGGAAAAGTGATATCTGAACGACCGATTCCCATGGAGATAGTAGAGAAACTGGTGGTCCAAGCAGAGGAAGAGAATAATCCTGTTGTATTTTTGGATGATGTGAGAATGACATCAGCAGCTAAGGATGATGTCAAAGTTCGTACGAGCATGGATTCCTTATTCTATCCTATGCCGGAAGTAGATGCCGAGTATTATAAACAATCCAATACCTATCAAATATTATTGTACGTAGACGAAAAAGGTGAGGAACGATATGCAAACCTATTTCCTGAATTAAAATTTATTCGTTGGCATGAGTTTTCAGTTGATGTAATCAATAGAGATGTATCAAAAGCGTATGGCATTCAGCAATTTTTAAAGCATACTGCATTTGAAATAGAAGATGCAATTGCATTTGGAGATGGATTAAATGACGTTGAAATGCTACAAGCTGCAGGGACAAGCGTAGCAATGGGGAATGGACATCCGAAAGCTAAAGAAGCAGCAACGTTTGTTACAGATCATGTGGATGACGATGGTTTATCTAAAGCCATGAAAAAATTGGGGTTGTGGTAATTAAAAAACGGACTTGATGAAGGCTCATCAAGTCCGTTTTTTTAATCTTCCAGCGGATTGGCATTTGGTTTCTTTTCAAATGGATTATCTTTGTTAATGTGATCATAAAACATTACACCATTTAAATGATCCAGCTCATGTTGGAAAGCAATAGCTGGCAATCCTTTTAACCGCATTTTCTTTTCTTCACCATCAAGTGTGAAAAATTTGACCGTAATGCGTGCTGGGCGAGGTACATAGCCGGGCACATCACGGTCTACTGAAAGGCATCCTTCACCAGAAGGAACGTATGCCTCTTCTACAGAGTGGCTTACTATCTTGGGGTTGACGGCAATTAGGCTGATTTGCTTGCCCGCACTGTCTGGCAAATGCAAAGCGAACATTCTTTTTGATACATCTACTTGAGGTGCAGCAATTCCAATTCCTGACCGTAAACCATGTTTATCGGCTAATTCTACGTCTTGGCTATTTATCAAAAACTGTAGTAGGTCTTCACCTAATTTTTTTTCCTCTTCTGTAAGGGGGAAGGACAAGTTTTTCGCGACAGCACGCAAAGTTGGATTTCCTTCTCGTATAATATCGTGCATTAAAATCATTTTGCTCTTCCTTTCAAAAAAAGTTCTTTTCTATTATAACGCACACCCAAAATCCCACAATAGAAAAGAACCTCAGAAGGATGAAAACATTGTTTTAATACATATTAAAAAGGTAATAAATAAATTGGGGTAAACTGTGCTAGTAAAGGTAGTAAAAAAATCACTGTAGTATAATACAGGTTATTCGCACTTTATAATACAGGTTCCTTGCAATAAACTATATGAGATTGAATTTTTAACTCTGCTACTTGCATTGACCGATAAATTATAAAACAGTATACTGGACTTAAATAATAGTTGTATTATAATTTTTATTAGATTTTGTAATACAGATATATAAAGGAGATGTGAGAACATGGCTTCAAAAAAAGGACAACAATTTGATCCTGTAGCAAATTTGCACGAAATTGAAGAAAAGTTTGAAATGTTCCAGATTTTGAATGAAGAAGGGGAAATCGTTAACGAAAGCGCTAATCCTGATCTTTCTGATGAAGAATTAGTTGAATTAATGAGCAGAATGGTCTTTACACGTATACTTGACCAACGTTCTATTTCATTAAATCGCCAAGGACGTTTAGGCTTCTACGCACCAACTGCTGGTCAAGAAGCTTCTCAAATTGCTTCCCACTATGCACTTGAAAAAGAAGACTATATCTTGCCTGGATATCGCGATGTGCCGCAAATCGTTTGGCATGGCCTTCCTTTATGGAAAGCATTCTTATGGTCACGCGGACATTTCGTTGGCGGCCAAGTTCCTGAAGGGGTAAACATTTTAGCTCCACAAATCATCATTGGTGCTCAATACGTGCAAACTGCAGGTGTTGCACTTGGCATGCAAAAACGAGGTAAAAAAGCAGTAGCTGTAACTTACACAGGTGACGGTGGTTCTTCACAAGGTGATTTCTACGAAGGTATTAACTTTGCAGGAGCATTTAAATCACCTGCTATATTTATCGTACAAAACAACCAATATGCTATTTCTACACCACGTGAACTACAAACAGCTGCTTCTACAATTGCTCAAAAAGGTATTGCAGCAGGACTTCCAAGCATCCAAGTAGATGGTATGGATCCGCTAGCTGTATACGTGGCGACTCGCGATGCACGTAAACGTGCTGTAGCAGGAGAAGGTCCATCACTTATTGAAACAATTTGTTATCGATATGGCCCGCATACAATGGCAGGCGATGACCCTACTCGTTACCGTACATCAGATACAGATTCAAAATGGGAAAAGAAAGACCCAATCGTTCGTTTCCGTAAGTACTTGACTGAAAAAGGTTTATGGAGCGAAGAAAAAGAAGCTGAAGTAATCGAAAAAGCAAAAGAAGAAATCAAAGCAGCAATCAAAAAAGCGGATGAAGCACCAAAACAAAAAGTAACAGACTTAATCAATATTATGAATGAAGAAATGCCAGCAAATCTTAAAGAACAATATGAAATCTACGCGCAAAAGGAGTCGAAGTAACCGATGGCACAAATGACAATGATTCAAGCAATTACAGATGCACTTCGTTGTGAACTAAAAGATGACGAAAACGTGCTAGTATTCGGTGAAGACGTTGGTGTCAACGGAGGGGTTTTCCGTGCAACAGAAGGTCTTCAAAAAGAGTTTGGCGAGGATCGAGTTTTTGATACACCGCTAGCAGAATCAGGTATTGGCGGTCTTTCAATCGGTCTAGCTTTACAAGGATATCGCCCTGTTCCTGAAATTCAATTCTTCGGTTTCGTCTATGAAGTAATGGATTCAATCAGCGGTCAATTAGCACGTATGCGCTATCGTTCTGGTGGCAGCCTAAATGCACCTGTTACAATCCGTTCTCCATTTGGCGGCGGTGTTCATACACCAGAAATGCACTCAGACAGCTTAGAAGGATTAGTAGCTTCTCAACCAGGTCTTAAAGTGGTTGTTCCTTCTACTCCATATGATGCTAAAGGGCTTTTAATTTCGTCTATTCGCGACAATGATCCAGTTGTTTTCTTAGAACATTTAAAACTATACCGCTCATTCCGTGAAGAAGTACCAGAAGAGTCTTACACTATTCCTCTAGGTAAAGCAGATGTAAAACGAGAAGGTAAAGATCTTTCTATTTTTGCTTATGGCGCTATGGTTCATGAATCTTTAAAAGCAGCAGAAGCATTAGAAAAAGAAAACTACTCTGTTGAAGTAGTTGATTTACGAACAATTCAACCATTGGATATCGAAACAATCATTGCATCTGTTGAAAAAACAGGTCGTGCAATCGTTGTCCAAGAGGCACAAAAACAAGCAGGTATTGCAGCGAATGTAGTAAGTGAAATTACGGAACGCGCTATTTTAAGTCTTGAAGCACCCGTACTTCGCGTTACAGCACCTGACACTGTATATCCGTTCCCACAAGCTGAAGCTGTGTGGTTGCCAAATTCAAAAGACATTATAGCTACAGCTAAAAAAGTTTTAGAATTCTAAAAAGGAGTGGTGACTTAAAATGGCATATAAATTCCGATTACCAGATATTGGTGAAGGTATCCATGAAGGAGAAATCGTCAAATGGTTTGTAAAACCAGGCGATAAGATCGAAGAAGATACAATATTGGCAGAAGTGCAAAACGACAAAGCTGTTGTTGAAATTCCATCTCCGGTAGAAGGAACAATTGAAAAAGTGCTAGTTGAAGAGGGTACTTTGACAACTGTTGGTACTGTATTGCTTGAAATTGACGCACCAGGATATGAAGAGTTAGAACTTCATGGACATAAAGATGAAGACGCAGAAGAAGAAACAGAAGCGCAAGTCCAAGCAACTGCTGAATCAGGCAAAGAAGTCGAAAAAGAGCCAGCTGTTAAAGAAGAAGAGCCAAAAACAGCAACTCCTCCAGCAGGAGAAGAGCAAGAAGAAACAGTAGGCAATGCACGTGTTATCGCAATGCCGTCTGTCCGTAAATTTGCACGTGAAAACGGCGTAGATATTAAACAAGTTTCAGGTTCTGGTAAAAATGGCCGTGTATTAAAAGAAGACATCGAAGCATTTAAAAACGGTAAAGCTGCACCAGCAACAGAAAAAGCTGAAGTTGTTGAAGCAACAGCAAGCCAAGAATCAGTACAAGAAACAAGCAAAACACCGGCAATTCCTGAAGGTGATTTCCCAGAAACACGTGAAAAAATGTCAGGTATCCGTCGTGCAATTGCAAAAGCAATGGTGCATTCTAAACAAACAGCTCCACATGTAACGCTGATGGATGAAGTTGATGTGACTGAATTGGTGGCACATCGCAAGAAATTCAAAGAAGCTGCTGCTGAAAAAGGTATTAAATTAACATACCTTCCTTATGTGGTAAAAGCTTTAGTCAGCACATTGCGTGAGTTCCCTGATTTCAACCGTTCATTAGATGATGCAACGCAAGAAATTATCCAAAAACATTATTACAATATAGGAATTGCAGCCGATACAGAAAAAGGCTTGCTTGTTCCTGTTATTAAACACGCTGATCGCAAATCTGTATTTGCTGTGTCAAATGAAATTAACGAGTTAGCTACAAAAGCTCGTGAAGGAAAACTAGCGCCAAACGAAATGAAAGGCGCATCATGCTCTATTACAAATATCGGTTCAGCTGGCGGACAATGGTTCACTCCTGTGATTAATCACCCAGAAGTCGCAATTCTAGGAATTGGGCGAATTGCAGAAAAACCTGTAATAAAAAATGGTGAAATTGTAGCTGCACCTGTGTTAGCATTATCATTGAGCTTTGATCATCGTATGATTGATGGTGCGACTGCTCAACATGCGTTAAATCATATTAAACGCTTGTTAAGCGAACCAGAATTATTATTAATGGAGGCGTAAAAAATGGTAGTAGGAGATTTTCCAATCGAAACAGACACAATTGTCATTGGCGCAGGCCCTGGTGGATATGTTGCAGCAATCCGTGCAGCACAAACTGGACAAAAAGTGACAGTAATTGAACGTGAAAATGTTGGTGGTGTATGCTTAAACGTAGGTTGTATCCCATCTAAAGCATTAATCTCTGTAGGTCACCGCTTCGAAAAAGCTAAACATTCCGATGATATGGGAATTGTTGCTTCAGAAGTGAAATTAGACTTCAAAAAAGCGCAAGAATTTAAAGATTCTGTAGTTAAAAAATTAACTGGCGGCGTCTCTGGTTTGCTTAAAGGCAACAATATTGAAGTGGTAAAAGGCGAAGCATATTTACATGATGCTAACTCATTACGCGTTATCACAGAAAACTCAGCACAAACTTACAACTTTAAAAACGTTATTATCGCAACTGGCTCACGTCCAGTTGAGATTCCAACTTTTAAATTCTCAAAACGCGTCTTAAATTCAACAGGCGCGCTTAACCTAGAAGAAGTTCCTAGCAAACTAGTTGTTATTGGCGGCGGTTACATTGGTACAGAATTAGGTTCTGCTTATGCAAACCTAGGTGCTGAAGTAACAATTCTTGAAGGCGGTAAAGATATTCTTGCTGGCTTCGAAAAGCAAATGACTACTATTGTTAAAAAAGGTCTTAAGAAAAAAGGCGTTACAATCGAAACAAATGCTTTAGCACAAGGTGTTGAAGAAACTGAGACAGGCGTAACTGTTAAATATGAAGTAAATGGTGAAGCTAAATCAGTAGAAGCAGATTACGTACTTGTAACAGTTGGTCGTCGTCCGAATACGGATGAAATGGGCTTAGAAGAAGTGGGAATTGAATTTGGTGAACGCGGTTTAATCAAAGTTGACAAACAATGCCGCACAAACGTTCCAAATATCTATGCAATTGGTGATATCGTTGCTGGACCACAGCTTGCTCATAAAGCATCTTATGAAGGTAAAGTGGCTGCTGAAGCAATCGCTGGCGAAAAATCTGTTGTCGATTATTTAGCAATTCCTGCTGTATGCTTTACAGATCCAGAAATGGCTACTGTTGGTTTATCTGAAGACCAAGCTAAAGAAGAAGGGTTTGAAGTTTCAACTGGCAAATTCCCATTCGCTGCAAACGGTCGTGCATTAGCATTAAATGAAACAGAAGGCTTTGTGAAATTAGTTGCACGCAAAGAAGATGGCTTGCTATTAGGTGGCCAAATCGTTGGTTCTGGCGCTTCTGATATGATTGCTGAAATTGGTTTAGCGATTGAAGCAGGTATGACGCTTGAGGATGTTGCGATGACTATTCACGCACACCCAACATTAGGCGAAATTACTATGGAAACAGCTGAAGTTGCACTTGGTAACCCAATCCATATTATTGCAAAAAAATAATCTAACCTTATCTAAATCTCTTAATAGATTAATTAAGAGAATGGGCTGTAATCAAACTCAAACTTTTGAGTTTGCCTACAGCCCTTTTTATTTCTAATTGGACATAAATCGAATGTAGTTGCTTGTTAGTCTCCTACCCTATAATTCTTAATTATGCTTTAATAAATCCTAAATTCACTGCATAAAAATGTTTGAAAGACGAAGGAGAAGGTAAAGTTAAAGAGTGCATGAATTATAAAAAGGGAGTGCTGTAATGGATTTGAAATTAAGAGATAAAGTAGCGATTGTAACGGGAGGCAGCAAAGGTATTGGACTCGCTACAGCAAAAAAATTAGTTGAAGAGGGAGCAGAAGTAGTAATATGTGCGCGTACTGCAACTTCTCTCGATGAAGCGATAAAAGAAATAAAAGAAACGACAGGAAAAGAAGCATTTGCTGTTGTCGCAGATGTGACGAATGAAAAAGATTGCCAAAACCTGATCGAGCAAACCATGCAGAAATACGGAAAAATTAATATTTTAGTTAATAATGCGGGCACTTCAGCTGCTCATTCATTTTTAGATGTAGATACAGACTTTTGGAAAAGCGATTTGAATTTAAAGTTATTTGGCGCAATTCATACGGCAAAGGCAGCGATTCCACATATGGAAGCGGCAGGCGGAGGATCAATTGTAAATGTTACTGCCGTTTTAGGGAAAACACCTCCAGCATCTTCATTGCCAACTACTGTAAGCCGTGCAGCTGGAATGGCACTTACAAATGCGATGAGCAAAGATGTAGGCTCATTAAACGTAAGGGTCAATACTGTCTGCATTGGGTTAATCCGCAGTGCGCAAATAGAAGAAAAGTGGAAACATGAATCGCCAGAGCTAACTTGGGAAGAATACTCTAAAGAAGTAGGGAAATCCATTCCGCTTGGCAGGATTGGGGACACTGTTGAAGCAGCAAATGTAATTACATTCTTAGCTTCAGATGCAGCGTCATATGTAAGCGGTACTGCAGTTAATATAGATGGTGGAGCTGCACCTGCTCTTTAAAAGTAAAAACTCATCAAAGATTCCATCCTTTGGTGGGTTTTATTTTTTGTAAAATTTTAATTTTTGCATTCAATTTAAAGCAAAAAAGCATCAAAAACTTTCCTTTTTTAGAACTATATTTTAGTTTTTTTCTTCGTACACATTTTGTTCAAAGTTAATACACACAACGTTCAAAAATCCTTGAATGAATTGTGATAATGAGTGCTTTTTTCTTTTAATAAAAATCGGTTGGAGTATAATTCATATGAATCAAGAAAAGAATGATTGAATTTATAGGGAAGTAAGGTGAATAAAAATTGCTGTTGTTATTTTCTACTATATATAAAGTGGAAATGTAAAAAAGTCTCAACAAGTAGTTTTATACTTTTACTTTTATGTTTTTTCAATTATAAAAGGAAAGCTTGTAGAAATTAGTTTCTAGAAGGGACCAACAATTCATTAAAACACTTTATAATGTTTTTATTTGTTTTCTTGAGAAGGGAGTAAAATTATGAAGAAAAAAGTGTTAATCTTACCTTTTGTTATGGCATTCTTGACACTTGTTTTATCCGGATGTCAGCCTTTGATGATCTTTGATCCAAAAGGTCCTAATGCAAGAACGTTGTCAAACACAATCATAATGTCGATTATCGTAATGCTTGTCATTCTATTAGTCGTATATGTTCTTTTGATTAACATGCTTTCAAAATATCGTGCGTCAAAACAAGCGCCAGATTATGAGCCGCCGCACGAAGAGGGCAGCAAAGTACTGGAAGTTGTTTGGACAGTAATACCAATCCTTATTGTTACAGCACTTGCGATTGTAACAGTGTTTACAACATCAAAAGTTGAAAAGAAACCAGAGGGTTACGGTAATAAAGAACCGCTCGTTATATATGCATCTTCTTCAAACTGGAAATGGCACTTTAGCTATCCAGAACAAGGTGTTGAAACTGTAAATTATGTGAACATCCCGACAGACCGACCAATTGAATTTAGGTTATATTCATTCGGCCCGATTACAAGTTTTTGGATTCCGCAATTAGCAGGTCAAAAATATGCAATGAGTGATATGCTTACAAAAATTCACCTAGCTGCTGACCAAGAAGGTTCTTATATGGGCCGAAATTCAAACTTTAGCGGTGAAGGCTTTGCTCAAATGGAGTTTGAGGCTCAAGCAATGTCACAAAAAGACTTTGATGAATGGATAAAAGATGTAAAAGCGAAGGAACCTAAATTGACTGAAAAAGAGTTCGATAAGCTATTAAAAACTTCTTTTGTAGGACGTAAAAGTTATTCATCTACTCACCTAACCTTTAGACCAGCTCCAATGGAACATGGAAAACATGGGAAACACGATATGGAGAATATGAAGGATAAGGATATGGAAGGCATGGATATGTCTCATTAATTTATCATTCTAAAGAATGAAAGGAGTTACACACATGAGTTTTGATGAGTTATTCGCTCCGATGAAAGAGCCGATGATTTTAGCGGCTGGTATCAGTATCATCGTAGGAGCTATTGCTGTTGTTGCAGGTTTGACTTATTTCAAAAAGTGGGGCTGGTTATATAAAAACTGGCTAACTACTGTTGACCATAAAAAAATTGGCGTTATGTACGTCTTTGTAGCGCTTATCATGTTGTTTAGAGGCGGTATTGATGCTTTATTAATGCGTGCTCAAACAGCTATACCAGAAAACGGATTATTAAACTCCGAACACTATAATGAAATCTTTACTACACATGGTTTGATCATGATTTTATTCATGGCAATGCCATTCATCATTGGTTTGATGAATATTGTAGTACCACTACAAATTGGTGCACGAGACGTTGCATTTCCACGTCTGAATGCTCTTAGCTTCTGGCTATTTGCAGCAGGTGCTGGTTTGTTGAATGTATCATTCGTTATCGGGGGTTCACCAAATGCCGGCTGGACAGCTTACTTCCCGTTGGCAGGTACTGAATTCAATCCAGGTGTAGGGAATAACTATTACGCTTGGGCTCTTCAAATTTCAGGTATCGGTACTTTAATGACAGGTATCAACTTTATTACAACTATATTTAAAATGCGTGCACCTGGCATGAAATTAATGAAAATGCCAATGTTTACTTGGTCCGCATTGATTACAAACGTGATTATTACATTTGCATTCCCTGTATTAACTGTAGCACTTGCATTAATGACTTTGGACCGCCAGTTCGGTACAAAATTCTTCGCAATGCAAGATGGCGGTATGGACATGATGTGGGCAAACCTATTCTGGGTATGGGGACATCCAGAAGTATATATTGTTATACTTCCTGCATTCGGTATTTACAGTGAAATTATCGCGACATTTGCACGGAAAAACCTTTACGGCTATAAATCAATGGTTATGAGTATGGTCATTATCTCGTTACTTTCCTTCATGGTATGGGCTCACCACTTCTATACTATGGGACACGGTGTAATGGTTAACGGCGTCTTCTCAACTACAACTATGTTGATTGCAGTGCCGACAGGTGTAAAAATCTTTAACTGGCTTCTGACGATGAGGCACGGGAAAATCCAATTTACGACTCCAATGCTTTATGCATTAGCGTTTATCCCAATCTTTACAATTGGTGGGGTAACAGGGGTTATGCTTGCTATGGCAAGTGCCGACTATCAATACCATAATACAATGTTCTTGGTAGCTCACTTCCACTATGTATTGATTCCTGGGGTAGTATTTGGTGTACTAGCAGGTTACCACTACTGGTGGCCAAAAATCTTTGGTTTCCGTTTGAATGAAAAATTAGGTAAATCTGCTTTCTGGTTTATCATTTTAGGATTTAACATTGCGTTCTTCCCACTATTCATTTTAGGTTTAGATGGTTATGCGCGTCGTATGTACACATATTCAGCTGACACAGGCTATGGTCCATTGAATATGGTATCGTTCCTAGGAGCTTTAATGATGGGTGTAGGCTTTATCTTACTATGCTACAACATCTACTACAGCTTCCGTCACAGTCCACGTGAAACAACTGGAGATCCTTGGGATGCACGTTCACTTGAATGGGCAACACACAGTCCAGTTCCAGAGTACAACTTTGCAGTAGTACCAAAAATCAACCAATTGGATGAATATTGGTTTGCGAAAAAAGAAGGTAGAGACATTACTGCTGGCGAGTATGAACGAATTCATATGCCGAATAATAGTAGTGCGCCAATGTGGATGGCCGGTGTTATGTTCTTGTTTGCTTTCTTCTTTGTATTTAGTGTATGGGCTGGAGTAATTGTCTTTGGTCTAGCAACTCTCGGATTCTTGGCATATCGTTCATTTGAAAAAGATGATGGCCATTACATCGAAGTGGCTGAAATTGTTGAAACAGAAAGACGTTTGGGAGGTGAACAATAATGTCTAAAGAAAATACATCAGCCCCACTTGAATACCGCACACATGAGAACGAGATGAAAATCTTTGGTTTCTGGGTATTCTTAGGAGCAGAAATTGTTCTTTTCGCGACATTATTTAGTGTTTATTTTGCATTAGCAGATCGCACAGGTACTGGCCCAACAGGTAAAGAAATATTTGAAATGCCACCAGTATTAATAGAAACATTTGTATTGTTAACAAGTAGTTTCTTAATCGGTTTAGGCGTTCATGCAATGCGTATTGGTCGTAAGAAAGCGATGATGGTATTCTACATCATTACGTTACTTCTTGGCTTAGTATTCCTTGGCGTAGAAATTAACGAGTTCTTAACATATATTCATGATGGTGCAACAATTACAACAAGTGCGTTTATGTCAGCTTTAATGACTTTATTAGGCACGCATGGTGCCCACGTAACATTTGGTTTCCTATGGGGATCAGCCATCCTTATTCAAATTAAGAGACATGGCTTGAATGCGAAAACAGCTAATAAAGCATTTATCTTTTCACTGTATTGGCACTTCCTTGATGTTGTATGGATCTTCATCTTCAGTTTTGTGTACTTGAAAGGAGTGTTGTAATATGAAAGAACTTTTTCCTAAAGAGCACGTATTAGGGTTCGTAGGTTCTCTTCTTTTAACACTCGCTGCGTTAACTGTTATTATGTTCAAAGGTATGTCTAATGGATTGGCTATGACCATCTTGCTGATTACAGCTGCTGCTCAAGCGCTAGTCCAACTGATACTATTCATGCATATCGGTGAAACTGATGACAAAAAATCTCTCTACGTCACTATTATTTATGCAGTAGTTGTAGGTTTAATTACGGTGTTTGGTACGCTTCTTGCAATGGTATGGGGCTACTAATCGCAGACTAATAATAAAAAGCAGGACAATTTAATTTGTCCTGCTTTTTTCATACATATGATGGCTATATTGTTTGATTAATGTAGCAAGCCAACGAAGTTCATTGCTTGAAGTTAAATTTGAAGACATGCCGAGCAACAAGGCTTTACGTGGAGATTCCTTCTGCAATTCTTCCGTTAGCAAATCGAATGTGTCTTGTAATACTGCATCATCTAGAATATCCTTTTTGCACTTTTCAATTTCTGATAGTAACTCTTCTTTTTCCAAATGTCGGCTTTTTTTATGATTTAACTCAAACATTTCTTTTGTAATTAACGGCTCAATTGGAGCTGTGGCCAATACATCAATATGGTGTGCAAGTATCTTGCTCATCTCATAATAGTCGACTCGTTGCTTAGGGTTCATAATGATCTCTGTATAGCTTTTTACTAACCCTTGGATACATACGACAAGGTCATATTTGTTTTGAGATATTTGATTACCATATACCTCATCTAAAAGAAACAAGGCGACATAATCCGCTCTCTTGAACTGTTGAATGATTTCTTCCAGGGCATTAGGGTCTATAATATTAATCAGCTCACGACCGTGTGCCATTAAAAAAGGATAATTCTTTTCGACAAATTGAAAAGAAATAACAAAATACTGTATTAGTTTCTCCCTAGGTTCCGCTTGTAAATTTAAGAGAACCTGATACTTTGCTGTGATATCTCTAATAATATACTCAAATATTGCAATTAAGAGTTCTTCCTTAGATTTAAAAGAAAGATAAAATGCGCCTTTAGATATCCCGCATGCTGCTGTAATATCTTGAATAGATGTAGATGAAATGGTACGCTCGGATAAGATTTCCATAGACTTTTCGATAATTAGGTCTCGTTTTGACATTGTTTCACTCTTTCTATGATACTTTCTTTCTATAATTTGACTTTTGACCAGCTAGTCATTTATTATATTGAATTGTGACCAGTAAGTCAAAAAAGGACGGTGTATGAATGAATTCGCTTATTAAATTTGTGCTGAAAAATAAACTAGCAGTTTGGCTATTGACCATAATTGTAGCAGCTGCAGGCCTTTATTCGGGGCTTAAGATGAAGCTAGAAACAATACCGGATATTTCAGTGCCTGTTGCTACTGTAACAACTGTTTATCCAGGTGCCACTCCGCAACAAGTAGCAGATGACATATCTATTCCTTATGAAAAAGCAGTCAATCATTTAAAGGGAGTTTCTTCTGTTTACTCCAACTCTTATCAAAATGCTTCCAGTCTGCAAATTGAATTCAAGTATGGAACAGATATGAAAGAAGCTGTGGGTAATATCAAGGAAGCGATTGAGAAAGTAGAACTTCCAGAAACAGCTCAAAAACCTACTGTTGATCGCATTAATATTAATGCATTTCCCATCGTAGCGTTAAGTGTAGCTAATAAGGATCAGTCAATCGCAGACCTAACAAAAACCACCGAAAATTACTTTGTACCGAAACTAGAAGGAATTGACGGAGTATCCTCAGTATCAGTTTCCGGGCAACAAGTGGAAAAGGTCGAGCTTACATATGACCAAAAGAAATTAGCTCAATATGGCTTAACAGAAGATTCAATTAAGCAATATGTGAAAGCAATGGATACAAAAGTTCCGCTAGGTATGTTCCAATTTAAGGATGAGGAACAATCTGTAGTTGTTGATGGTAAAATGACAACTATTAAAGATTTGAAAAAATTAAGTATTCCTGTATCAATGGGGAATTCATCTCAAGCTCAACAACCAGCAGATGCTGCACAAGGTGATGCTTCGCAAGCCAGTGCTGCACAAGGCGGCCAAGGCATGCAACAAGCACCTCCTGCGAAGCCATTCGTAAATTTAGGGGAATTAGCTAAAATTAAAGTGATCGGTGAAGTTGAGTCAGTATCACGTACAAATGGCCAAAATGCAATCGCTGTTCAGGTTGTTAAATCGCAAGAAGCGAATACAGTCAATGTAGTAAATGATGTAAAAAAAGCTTCTAATAAGTTTGAAAAAGAAAACAAAGGAATGGATATTGAGGTTACACTTGACCAAGGACAGCCAATTGAAGAATCAGTCCAAACAATGCTTGATAAAGCATTATTCGGTGCCATTTTCGCTGTCATTATCATTATGTTGTTCCTACGCAATATTCGTTCCACTATTATCTCAGTTATCTCTATCCCGATGTCATTATTGATTGCAGTAGGCGTCTTGAAACAGATGGATATTTCACTCAATATGATGACATTAGGTGCGATGACTGTTGCAATTGGGCGTGTTATTGATGACTCGATTGTTGTAATTGAAAATATTTATCGCAGAATTTACCTTGAAGACGAAAAACTGCATGGCCGAGCATTGATTCGTGAAGCGACAATGGAAATGTTCAAACCAATCTTGTCTTCAACAATCGTAACAATTGCAGTATTCTTGCCGTTAGGTTTAGTTGGAGGCATGGTCGGAGAATTATTCTTGCCATTTGGATTAACTATGGCGTTTGCGTTAATCGCATCTCTTATTGTGGCCGTAACAATTGTACCTGTCATGGCACATTCATTGTTTAAAAAAGAGTTGTATGGTCAGAAAAAGACGAAAAAAGAAGAGCACGGCAAGTTGGCGAATGGATATAAGCGAATTCTAGAATGGGTATTAAACCATAAATGGATTACTTCTATTCTTTCAGTCGTGATTTTAGTTGCTAGCTTATTCTTAGCACCTTTAGTAGGCTTTAGTTTCCTTCCAGATGATGAACAAAAAATGGTATACCTAACATACACACCGAAGCCTGGTGAAACACGTGACCAAGTTCTAGAGAAAGTGGAAGAGATTGAAAAAGTCGCTATGAAGAAGAAAAATGTAGACACAGTACAATCTTCTGTTGGCGGAGCAAATCCAATGAGTCCAGGTAACAGCAATGGTGCTCTTGTCTATGTTATTTATGACAAAGACACGCAAAACTTTGGTGATAAAAAAGAATCGTTAATTAAAGAAGTAGAAAATATCGGCCATGAAGGTAAATGGAAGAGCCAAGATTTTTCATCAACAGGTTCAAGCAATGAAATTTCTTACTCTGTTTACGGCAATACAGTGGAAGATATTAAACCAGTAGTAAATAAAATCAAGAACATTATGAAAAAACAAGATCATCTAAAAAATGCGAAGTCTTCGCTTGCTGAAAACTATGAAGAAAAAACATTGGTGATCGATCAAGATAAAGCGAAAGCATTGGGTCTGACAACTGGTCAAATCGCCATGGCGATCAACCCAAATACGCAAACTGAAGTATTGACTACAGTTACAAGAGAAGGTAAAGAACTTGATGTGAATGTTCATAAGGAAGCAGCATCTCCTGATGAGTTCAAGGATGTCTTAAATGAGACTGTTGATTCACCATTAGGGAAAAAAGTGAAAATTTCAGATGTAGCTGATGTGAAAGAAGGCACGACTTCTAATCAAATAAACCGCAGTAAAGGTAAAGTCTATGCGGATGTAACGGCAACAGTGACATCCAAAGATGTTACAAAAGCATCTTCAGCGGTAGAAAAAGAAATTAAGAAACTTGATTTGCCGAATAGTGTAGAAGTAGATACTGGTGGGGTAGCAGAGGATATGAATGAAGCCTTCGGACAATTAGGCTTAGCTATTGTTGCAGCCATTGCTATCGTTTACTTTACATTAGTGGTAACGTTCGGAGAAGGTTTAGCGCCATTCGCTATCCTATTCTCATTACCATTTACAGTGATCGGTGCATTAGTCGCTCTATACATTTCTGGTGAAACCATTAGTGTATCTTCTCTTATTGGTTTATTAATGCTGATTGGTATAGTGGTGACGAATGCCATAGTGCTTGTCGATAGGATCATTCATATGGAACATGCGGGCAAAAGCATGCGTGAAGCCATACTTGAAGCAGGAGCAACCCGTTTGCGACCAATCCTTATGACAGCTATTGCAACAATTGGTGCTTTAATACCTCTTGCTATCGGAGCAGAAGGCGGCGGCCTGATTTCAAAAGGCGTTGGTGTAACGGTGATCGGTGGATTAATCAGTTCGACTATTTTAACACTATTAATTGTTCCATTAGTATACGAATTACTCTCTAGAATCCTGAAAAAAGACCGGGCACATGAGAATAAAGTAGACTAACATGAATGGATTGCCCAGGAAATCAAAGTATATGATTTCCTGGGGCAATCTTTTTTTATGTTGTTTTAATAAATGTCTTGATAAGAATTCAGGGTACACATCGACACAATAAGCATGAATAATTTCATTTCCCGGGGAATATGCTAATAAACAACAACGGTTGCAGTTTTCTTTATTCAACGTTTACAATGAACAAAACACACTATATAAAGTTAGGCAGGTAATAGCATGGAATATTCATACCCATTTTCAATTGAATGGTCAACAAACGAAATTGTAGACGTCATTTCCTTTTTTCAAACAGTAGAGAAAGCTTATGAAAAAGGTGTACAAAGAGAAGAGGTTTTATCTAAATACCGTAGATTTAAAGAAATAGTCCCATCAATGGCAGAAGAAAAAACTATTTTCCGCGAGTTTGAAGAAGAAAGCGGATATGTTAGCTATGATATTGTGAAGCAGACAAAAACAAAAGAAAATGGCACAATCATCAAAGGTGAGAAAAAAAGTCGCTAGACACAAATATAAATACGCACTTAAGCACAAAAAAGCAATCGAAAACTTCTGCAATTTGCAGTGTATCGATTGCTTCTTTAATACCTAGGATAAATCTGCGGATGCCATTAACCTATAAATTGGCATAAGCTCTTCTAATGTTTCTTCTGTTTTCTCTTCAAATTCTTCTCCTGAAAGTTGAATTGCTTCTTCTCTTGGTATTTGCAAACCAATCAAAAACTCGCCTTTTTTAACATCCTTTAAACGAATAAGCAGTTTTTCTAGCGTTCCATCTTCAATCGCCTCGTTAAGAGAGGTTCCTTTAGGATCAAAATGATCTCCGGTTACAAAAAATGAATGGGGCAGTGCCTTAACAGTTTCAAGATTGTTTAATAAGTTATCTGCAATCGCCTTTTTAGTAGGCGCTTCATAGATAGCACAAAGAATAATAAAAACATGCGATTCAAAAAGCCCAATCTCAAAGTGGGGCAACGCTTTATAACCTCGTTTATTTGGCGCAAATGCAACCCAGCTATCAATTGGAGGATTCACTTTCCTTCTAGCGTGTCTTGCGATATGCGGATAAAATTCAATACCTGTCTTAGATGTAAAGTATGTAGTGTACGTTTTTGCGAGCTCTTCAAATTTAGGACGCACATGCTCAGTAAGAGCTTCCATACGCTGCTCTAGGCCGGGTATAGTAAAAACATCAAAATCTTCGGTTGTCCATTTTACAGCCACTTATTTCCTCTCCTTTTGTAAAGATTTATGTTTATTTTATTCGAAATATGGGAAAAAATCTTGTAGAAGCACTTACCAATCTTGCTATAGTCATTAGCATAAAAAGAGTGAATTGATAAAAAGTACAAAGGAGCTGATATCATGAAACAGGTCGTGCATATTATACGTAAAGTGGATTTTGAGAAGCAATACATTAAAGGTCTTCAATTAGAAGTTGATTATGAATTGGCTACATTATATGACGCCATCCAAAAAAATGACGCAAAACAAATGTCAGAAAGTAAGGCGAGATTAGCGGAAATTCATATGGAACTGGAGGCTTTCCATGCATTCGCCTAAAGAAATAACCGCTTTCACTTCATAGTGACACTTGCTAATCAATATGAGAAGCAGGTGTTTTTTTTTGTTATAATAAAAAAATCAAAAGGTTTCTAAAAAGTAGGGTGGGGGATTTATGGAATTATCAAAGATAGATGTGTATGCGAAGTCAATTACTCTCCAAGCCGGAGATCGAATCAGACAATCCTTTTCTGAAAAGTGGACAATCGAGACAAAAGCCGATGCAAATGATTTAGTCACAAATATAGACCGTGAAATTGAATTGTTTTTCATCGAAAAAATTCGCGCCTTTAATTCTTCTCATAAAATTATTGGGGAAGAAGGGATGGGCGAGAAAATTCAATCACTCGATGGAGTTGTATGGATTATCGATCCTATTGATGGAACAATGAATTTCGTACGTCAGCATCGGAATTTTGCCATTTCGGTTGGTATTTATGTTGATGGAATTGGAAAGCTAGGCTACATATATGATGTCATGAGAGATCACCTATATCATGCGATTGAGGGACAAGGTGCATACATGAATGATCAGCCATTAAAAACATTAGAGGAAATTTCTTTGGACAAAGCGATTATTGGTTTGAATGCTGTATGGGCGACGCCTAATAAACGCATCAAGCATGAACCCATGATTGAACTTGTACATAAGGTAAGAGGGACAAGATCATATGGTTCAGCAGCTTTAGAAATTGTCTCTGTTGCGAGTGGAAGAATGGATGCTTATCTTTCAATGCGCTTATCGCCATGGGATATAGCAGGTGGTGTTATGATCGCAAATGAAGTAGGAGCTATTGCAAGTAATTTAGAAAACCAGCCGATAAATTTACTGGAGCGGGATACATTTATTATAGCCAATCCCTTCATCCACAAAGAGATTGTGGAAAACTATATAGAATTAAAATAAGAAAAGGATTGTCTAATGAAGTTGGGTTTTAAACAACTTTATCAGACAATCCTTCTTTTCTTTTACTATAGAAAAAGGGATGGTACTCTGCAGTCTCTTCTTCCCACACATTGCTGGGTAAGAAGACCTTCTAGGGAAAGTTTACAGTATTATAACAGCCCTTGATCACGAAATTGGCGTTTAGTTTTGAACGCTAAGCCAAATACTACGACTACAGCTACAATTCCACCGATCGCACCGAAAGTGCTTCCAGCAGCAATCGCATACCCAATAGAGCACATCGCTAAAATGCCCGCTAGAGCAAAGATAGCCATCACAATTTTTGCTTTCATGTTTAAACCTCCAAGAAAAACTTGATATGTCTATTGTCGAACGAAATACAGAGTTAAGCAAGCCTTTCACACAAAAAAATAAAAAGGAAAAGCTAATAAGACAAAATGAATTTTTTGTGCTATAATAGCACAGTTATGGACTCGAAAAAAGAATGTGGAGTGGAATAATGACAAAATTAAGAGAAGATCTCAGAAATATAGCAATTATTGCCCACGTCGATCATGGTAAAACTACATTAGTCGACCAATTATTAAAACAATCAGGTACATTCCGTTCAAATGAGCATGTGGAAGAACGTGCAATGGACTCTAATGATATCGAACGCGAACGCGGGATTACAATTTTAGCGAAAAATACAGCAGTAAACTACGAGAATACTAAAATTAACATCCTTGATACACCAGGACACGCTGACTTCGGTGGAGAAGTTGAACGTATCCTTAAAATGGTTGATGGAGTATTACTAGTAGTTGATGCATATGAAGGCTGTATGCCTCAAACACGTTTTGTATTGAAAAAAGCGTTAGAACAAAAATTAACGCCAATCGTTGTAGTCAACAAAGTGGATAAAGATTCTGCACGCCCTGAAGAAGTTGTGGACGAAGTAATTGATCTTTTGATCGAATTAGGAGCAGATGAAGATCAGCTTGAATTCCCAGTAGTATTTGCTTCTGGTGTTAACGGTACTGCATCACTAGATCCAGACCCAAGCAAACAAGAAGAAAACATGAAATGCTTATTCGAAGAAATCATTCGCCATATTCCAGCACCAATGGATACTCGCGATGAACCATTGCAATTCCAAGTAGCATTGCTTGATTATAATGACTTCGTTGGACGTATCGGTATTGGCCGTGTATTCCGTGGTACTATCCATGTTGGTCAACAAGTATCACTTGCAAAACTGGACGGCACAGTTAAAAACTTCCGTGTAACTAAAATGTTTGGTTTCTTCGGTTTAAAACGTGAAGAAATCCAAGAAGCTTATTCTGGTGATTTGATTGCTGTATCCGGTATGGAAGAAATCAATGTAGGTGAAACAGTGTGTCCTCAAGACCACTTAGAACCGCTTCCTCCAATGCGTATTGATGAACCAACATTGCAAATGACGTTCTTAGTTAACAATTCACCATTTGCTGGACGTGAAGGTAAATGGATCACATCTCGTAAAATTGAAGAACGCTTAAATTCTCAATTGCAAACTGACGTTTCTTTACGTGTTGAACCAACAGATTCACCTGATGCATGGACTGTTTCAGGACGTGGTGAACTTCACTTATCTATTCTTGTAGAAAACATGCGTCGTGAAGGTTATGAACTGCAAGTATCTAAGCCAAAGGTTATTATTCGTGAAATTGATGGTGTTAAATGTGAACCAGTAGAACGTGTTCAAATTGACGTGCCTGAAGACTCAGTAGGTGCTATAATTGAATCATTAGGCGATCGTAAAGGTGAAATGCAAGATATGGTCAATGAAGGCAACGGACAAGTTCGTCTGATCTTCATGGTACCAGCACGTGGTTTGATTGGTTATACAACTGAATTTATGTCATTAACAAAAGGTTTTGGTATTATCAACCATACTTTTGATTCATACCAACCAGTAGCTTCAGGTCGTGTTGGTGGCCGCCGTAATGGTGCGCTTGTATCAATGGAAACAGGTAAAGCAACTACTTATGGTATGATGCAAGTAGAAGACCGTGGTATTTTATTCGTTGAACCAGGTACTGAAATCTATGAAGGCATGGTCGTTGGCCAAAATACACGTGATAGTGACATCACAGTAAATATTACAAAAATGAAACAAAAAACAAACGTGCGGTCTGCAACAAAAGACCAAACAAATGTAATCAAAACTCCTCGAATCTTAACGCTTGAAGAAGCATTAGAATTCTTGGATGACGATGAATATCTAGAAATTACACCAGAATCTATTCGTCTTCGTAAACAGATTTTAAATAAAAATGAACGTGAAAAAGCAGCGAAAAAGCTACGCAATGCTGAGTAAGCTATTATTCGCCAGTTAGGAGGATGTTGGACTTGTTTAAGTCAGCTTTATTATTAAAACTGAATTTTATACAGGCTGCTACATCTACAACTGCAACGTCAGTTGGACACGATTTTGTATTTGAGCGCCTGTCCGGCGTTGCTCGCTATATTTACGAGGGTGCCCCTAATTTCACTATAGCTGGTTATATATTATTTGCTGTTATCTTTGTGCTAACAGCGATTGTATACCATCTTGGCTTTGCCAGAGAAGGGCTAAAGCCTTGGCAAACAGGTGTAATTTACGTATTTTTATTTGTTGGATGTATCATCCTTACATTCCTAGCTTTCTTCCTACCAATGGTAGAAGGATTGATTGTTGCGGCTCTCGTTCTTATTGTCTATAGAATGCGATTGCGCCGGGATAAAAAGAAAGAAGCTACATCATAAAAAACGATGCCTTTATGGCATCGTTTTTTTATGTACGGATTGTTCTTTTGAAGAGAAGATTAATACAATAGGGGAAGGAAAAAGGTATATAGTAAGGGAACTATTTAATATAAGTAAAAGTAATAGTAAAGGAGAATAGTCTATGATTTAGTCATAACTTCAAGTACATTGGTAGGGTTACATTTATATAAATTACTTTAATAACGGGCGAAATAAGAAAGGAACGTCCACAAATTAGACGTTCCCATTAGTTGTTGCCTGAGATGCAACAACACTATTAAAAAAGCTTTTATTATGAAGTTAGAAATTATCTTGCTGCAAGCTGGTATGCCGAATAAAGCGGAACTTGCCTGTCTTTAAACGTTCATGCGTTTTTTCAGATATGCGATCGTGGCATGTCTCACACATAAACGTATGAATTGGCCGATTTCGCAATTTCTTTGCAAGGGGTGAAAAATCAGGGATTTCGCTAAATTCATCGCAAATCACACATTTAACTCTCATTGTGTTCCCCCCTATTTCACCTCTAATGATGTGATTCCTTTAATAGGATTTTCAAGATTTGATCCATCATTAAATAATAAATAAACAGGGCCATCCTGTGATAACATTTTTCCTTCTTGGCTAAATTGGAAAATGAAAGTTTTGGCTTCTTCGATAGGGAAGCTATGCTGTTCACCGCTCTGTGTACCAAAAATAATAGACGTTGCACCTGTTTTAGGTTCAGCATTTTGAATAAATGGTTCGATTTTGATGCCAAATGTGCCTGACATCATTTTTTGTCGGTCGAATTTCCGTTCTGTTTTTAAAGTTGGCGGGAAAGTAGCGCCTTCCATAATTTCGCGAGACCAAAACTTTCCGGCTTTTTCGATATACTCTTCATCAGCATCTATTTCAACGTGTTTTTCAGTGAAATATTGGTCTAAATCAATTTTGCGGTCATCAAAAATCCATACAGTTGGATCTAATGTGATCTGAAAATTAACTTCACCTTTTATTTGGATGATGGATTCCATAAATCTTCCTCCTCTAATCAAAACTCTTTTTTAGTATAACGCTTTTAAGAACAAGATAGAAAGAAATTATATGGGGATTCTTAATTTACTATATAGATACTTGCAATTTCCTTTTATAAAAGATAAACTTTATTAAGATAGAATTGAAGAAATATCAGGTAATGGGGGCGTCCTCATGGATACAAAATCTCAAAATTCGTATCAGGAGAAAGCATTGGAACTCCTAATTGCCGATGCGGATAAAATAGCAAAATTAATAAGAGTACAAATGGAGCATTTGACAATGCCTCAATGTCCGTTGTATGAAGAAGTTTTAGACACGCAAATGTTTGGTTTATCGCGTGAAATTGACTTTGCAGTTAAACTTGGATTGCTTGAACGTGATAAAGGCAGAGAGATTCTCGATTCACTAGAGAAAGAATTATCTGCTTTGCACGATGCATTCACAGAGAAATAAAAGAAAACTCAAACACAACGTTGTTTGGGTTTTTTTGCTAAACGAAGAGGTAATAACATGAAAACATATTTCAAAAAATATGCGAAGTATTTTGACTATCCTTTATTCTTTACTTTTGTACTACTATGTTTGTTCGGTTTGGTCATGATTTATAGTTCCAGTATGTTTTGGGCTGTCAATACATTAGGACAAGCACCGGATTATTTCTATAAAAGACAATTAGTCAATCTTATACTAGCAATGGTTACATTTTTAATAGGGTTTATTATTCCATACAAGCGCTATAAAGACCGCAGTATGATGCTATTTATTATCGGCGCCATGTTATTTTTATTAATCGCAGTCTTTTTTGTAGGGTACAGCCCTGGTAATTCTGGCGCAAAGAGTTGGCTGAATCTTGGTCTCTTTAACTTACAGCCCTCCGAATTGGCTAAGCTAGGTATGATCCTTTACTTTGCAGCCTTTTTCACTAAAAAGCGCGAAACAGGTAAAATAGATATAATTAATGAATCAATCGTTCCGCCTATTGGTGTATTTATGGTTGTATTATTCTTTATTGCTCTGGAACCTGATATGGGGGCAATCGGCTTGTTAACGATTATTGTCCTTTCCGTAATGGCGGCAAGCGGCATGAAATTTAAGACATTCGGAAAAATTATCGGCACGCTAATAGGTGGTATGCTCGCTGTATTTTTACTTTTGTTTATTTTCAAAGATTCATTTTTTACAGAACGCAGAATGGGTCGTTTAAAAGCATATCTAGATCCTTTTAAGGACGCAGATGCCTTTGGGTATCAAATGGTAAATGGATATTATGCTATTGGCTCAGGCGGAGTAAAGGGGCTTGGTTTAGGCCAGTCTGTTCAAAAAATGGGCTACCTCCCAGAGCCGCAGACTGACTTTATCCTAGCGATTATTTCAGAGGAGCTGGGGACTTTCGGGATCGCAGTTGTCCTGTTTGGCTTAGGTTTTATTGTCTATCGATCCATGCGTATTGCCATCAAAGCAAAAGATCCATTAGCTCGAATGATCGCTGCTGGAGTCGGTAGTTGGATTGGCATTCAAACATTTGTCAATGTTGGTGGACTGAGTGGTATCATTCCACTAACAGGTGTACCGCTTCCATTTATAAGTTATGGCGGTACCTCAGTAATTTTGTTATCTTTAGCTATGGGGATATTAGCCAATGTTTCTATGATGGTTAAAAGAGAACAATATAACAATGAAAGATTAGAATAAAAGTTTCTTCTCAATTTTGGGATATTAATTTGATGTGTAAAGAATATGTAGCTATGAATCTCTCGAGTGATGATAAGCCTCAATTTATTTATTAGGAGGCTTGTCGGTCACTACAAATGAGAAATTCTTGTATTTTATTCCTGAAAACACATCAAATTTTTATTATATATTTCTGTTTTTCTTTTTGACTAGCTATTATACTTTAAGGAGGATTTACTATGCCAATTAGTAAAATTTTAGTTGCTAATCGCGGTGAAATTGCCATTCGAGTTTTTAGAGCTTGCACAGAAATGAACATTAAAACAGTTGCTATTTATTCAAGAGAAGACAGCGGGTCATTCCATCGTTATAAGGCTGACGAAGCTTATCTTGTAGGAAGCGGCAAGAAACCGATCGATGCATATTTAGATATCGAGGGGATTTTAACGATTGCCAAGGAATCGGGAGCAGATGCCATTCACCCAGGCTACGGTTTTTTATCTGAAAATTTAGACTTTGCAAAACGTTGTGAAGAAGAAGGCATTCTCTTTATTGGCCCTAAGTCCAAGCACTTAGATATGTTTGGAGATAAGGTCAAAGCACGTGAACAGGCGATTACTGCAGGAATACCAGTCATTCCTGGTTCTAACGGTCCGGTCGAAACCATTGAAGAGGTCAGGGCATTTGCAGATGAATATGGCTATCCTATTATGATTAAAGCGGCTCTTGGCGGCGGTGGACGAGGCATGCGCGTTGTACATAAAGCAGAAGAAGCACAAGAAGCTTATAATCGGGCGAAATCAGAAGCAAAGGCAGCTTTTGGTTCTGATGAAGTGTACGTTGAAAAATGTATACTACGACCAAAACATATTGAAGTTCAAATATTAGGTGATGAACAGGGGAATATTGTTCACTTATACGAACGCGACTGTTCAATCCAACGACGCCATCAAAAAGTAGTAGAAATTGCTCCGTCTAATTCGATCTCACAAAGCTTACGAGAAAGAATTTGTGAAGCGGCAGTCAAACTAATGAAAAATGTAGATTATGTTAATGCGGGTACGGTGGAATTTTTAGTCGCAGAAGATGCGTTTTATTTCATTGAAGTCAATCCACGTATTCAAGTTGAGCATACAATTACGGAAATGGTGACAGGAATTGATATTGTCCATGCACAAATTAACATTGCCAATGGCTATGATTTGCATGGTAGCGAGATTAATATACCAAATCAATCTAAAATACCGCTCTTTGGCTTTGCGATACAATCAAGGGTAACAACAGAGGATCCACAAAACAACTTTATGCCTGACACAGGCAAGTTAATGGTATATCGTTCAAGCGGTGGGTTCGGTGTAAGACTAGATGCAGGAAACGGCTTCCAAGGAGCTGTCATATCACCACACTATGACTCTTTATTAGTAAAAGTATCAACTTGGGGAAATACATTTAAAGAAGCTGCAGCTAAAATGGATCGAAATCTACAAGAGTTTCGTATTCGTGGTATCAAAACAAATATCCCGTTTTTAGAAAATGTCGTTAAGCATCCTAATTTTATTAATGGAGCATTTGATACGAGCTTTATTGATACGACGCCGGAATTATTTTTATTCAAGCTTGCAAGAGACCGCGGTACTAAATTACTTAGCTACATTGGCAATGTGACGGTAAATGGGTTCCCAGGCATTGAGAAAAAATCAAAGCCTCTTTTTACAAAAGCACACAAGCCGCCAATTGACCGCAAAATTGTTATACCAGGCGGTACTAAGCAAATCTTAGATGAGAGAGGCGCTGACGGATTAGTAAAGTGGATTCGCGAGCAAGATGATCTGTTATTGACAGATACAACGATGAGAGACGCCCACCAATCGCTTCTTGCTACACGTGTGCGTTCATATGATATGTATGAAATTGCAGAGGAGACCTCCAGAATCATGGACAATTTCTTCTCACTGGAAATGTGGGGAGGGGCAACCTTCGATGTAGCATACCGATTCTTAAAAGAAGATCCATGGGAGCGATTAATCACACTACGTGAAAAAATACCAAACGTATTATTCCAAATGCTAATGCGAGGAGCTAATGCAGTAGGTTACAAAAACTATCCAGACAATTTAATTAAAGAATTTATCCAAAAGTCTGCTCAAGCAGGTATCGACGTATTCCGTATTTTTGATAGCCTTAACTGGATTAAGGGAATGGAAGTGGCCATTGATGCAGCTAGAGATGCGGGAAAAGTCGCCGAAGCCGCCATTTGCTATACAGGAGACATTTTAGATGACTCAAGAGCAAAGTATACAGTACAGTACTATAAAGATATGGCGAAGGAATTAGAGGCCGCTGGTGCTCATATATTAGCGATAAAGGATATGGCTGGTCTTTTAAAACCAGAGGCAGCCTATCGACTAATTTCTGAATTGAAAGAATCAACCGAGTTGCCTATACATTTGCATACACATGATACAAGCGGGAATGGCATTTATTTATATGCCAAAGCAGCTGAAGCAGGTGTAGACATTATAGATACAGCTTTAGGGGCTATGGCTGGCTTAACATCACAACCAAGTGCAAACAGCTTGTATTATGCAATGAAAGGCAATAAACGGCATGTACGGGCTAATATCAAAGGATTAGAAAGACTCTCAACCTATTGGGAGGATGTTAGAAAGTATTATAAGGATTTTGAGAGTGGCATGATTAGTCCTCATTCTGAAATTTATGTGCATGAAATGCCAGGGGGCCAGTACAGCAATCTCCAGCAACAAGCGAAGGGAGTAGGCCTTGGCGACCGTTTTGAAGAAGTGAAAAAGATGTATGCACGCGTGAACTTATTGTTTGGGGATATCGTTAAAGTTACCCCATCTTCGAAAGTGGTAGGAGATATGGCATTATTCATGGTGCAAAACGGCTTAGATGAAAAATCAGTCATTGAAAGAGGCCATGCTATCGATTTCCCGGATTCAGTCATTGAATTCTTTGAGGGCTATATTGGCCAACCTTATGGTGGTTTTCCGAAAGAGCTGCAAAAAGCTGTGTTAAAGGATCGAGTACCTATTACTGATAGACCTGGAAAGTTGCTTGCTCCAATTGATTTCACACAAATACGAGATGATCTCTTTAACAAATACAATCGCCCTATAAACAGTCATGAAGTATTAGCTTCCGCGTTGTATCCGAAAGTATTTGAAGAATATATGGAAACTGTTTCGAAGTTTGGCAATGTATCTGTATTAGATACATTAACATTCTTATACGGCATGAAATTAGGCGAAGAAATAGAAGTGGAAATAGAAAAGGGAAAAACCCTTATTGTTAGGTTGGTCTCAATTGGGGAGCCCCAGCATGACGGAACGCGTGTGCTTTATTTTGAGTTAAATGGACAATCCCGTGAAATTGTGATTCAAGATATGACAGTCGAAGTAGCTGGAGAGCGAAAGCCAAAAGCCAATCCATCTAACGCCAACCAAATTGGCGCAACTATGCCTGGCACTGTCTTGAAGGTAGTTGTTTCGCCAGGAAGTGAAGTAAAACGGGGCGAGCATATTTTAATTACTGAGGCGATGAAAATGGAGACCACTGTTCAAGCGCCAAAAGATGGCGTGATTAAAGAAGTACACGTTAAAGAAGGCGACGCCATTTCAACCGGAGACTTGCTTATTGAAATTGAGTCTTAAGCAGAAATGTTATCTTATTAATCAATTGCTTTAAGGTCAAACTGAGAAGAAAAAAGAAGAGGCTATCCTGTTAAGTTTAACAGAACGCCTCTTCTTTTCATTTTGTGTTTAATGCTTTTGCAATAACGAAATTTTATTTTTTAGCCTGGTGGCTGCTTCTGGATATCAGCATTATCATGTAGCATAGTAAGCCGAATAATAAAGAAATAAATAACGTATGTAAAAGCGCAACAACGATATTTAGCCTAGTTAATACAACGCCCATGCCGGCAATGACTTGGCAACAGACAATTATAAGTGCGATAATCCAACTCCAGTAAAGCACCGGCTGTTTTTTATAATGCTTGATAACATGTATAGCAATAATAAGAACCCAAATAAAAATTAAGCCTGCTGCTAAACGGTGGCCCATTTGCACCCATTCATAAAAGTTACCTGGTAGAACCATTTGGTCATTACGACATAATGGCCAATCAGGACAGATTAAACTAGAATTTGTATGGCGAACAAGGGCTCCAGTATACACAACAAGATAGGAATATATAGTAACGCCGATCGTGTTCCATTTTAATACGCCGCCAATGTGAACGTTGTTCGCATTAAATTTCTGGTCTACTTCAAAAATAATTAATGTGAGTAAGAAAACAGCTGCAAAAGAAATGAGAGAAATACCAAAATGCAGAGCTAAAATAAAATCTCCTTGTCCCCATAGCACTTGGGCTGCACCAATTAATGCTTGCGCGATCAAAAAGAAGAGCGCAAGAAAAGAAAGGAATTTAACTTCCCTTACATGTCCAAGTTTTCGCCAAGACCAAAAAGATAATATAAAGATTAAGATAGATACCGAACCTGTCACAACACGATGAGAAAATTCAATTAAAATTTCTGGAGTAATATGTGTTGGTATTAAGGAACCGTTGCAATCAGGCCAGTTTCTGCCGCAACCCATTCCACTGTCAGTTTTGGTGACCAAAGCTCCGCCCAGTAATATGAGCGCCATTCCAATTGTTGCAGCAACAGCAAACCACTTCATGTATTTACTTTGTTGCATATTTTGACACCTACTTTATCTATAGTAATCACGTAACGTGTGATACTTTCAATCTCGATAATATCGAAAATATTACCAAAAAACAACTTGTAAAAAAAATTGGTAATCTATCGGTCTATTTATTTCACAAAATGTTCATAAATTCGTTTCACATCCTTCACATTATTAGTGGTTAAAATGATTTACTATAGATATGTTGTGTTATGGTTACCAATTATTCCAGCGCGTCGACACGAAATTTTGCTTTTCGTCTAGAAATAATCGCATTTTTTGGTTATAGTATGTTTAACGGAATGTGCTTATCAAATTGAATGGAAGGGTAAAATGTCTATTAGGCGAACTATGTCTAAACAGGCATTTAAACTTATTTTCTTTTTGGAGCGAAGTTTTGTTATTTAGGCATAGAATGCTGCCGGCGTGTGGAGACTAGCAGGATTATAACTGTCGTTTTATATTCAATGTGGTCTAAAGCGAAGGCGTGGGAGCAAATTACAGCTGATATTTCAAGGACGTACTGAAATTTTGGCTGGACTGCCGTTGGATGATTATGAAGTAGTAGATATTTTTTGTAGATGTATATTTGCATCCTTTTAGCTTGGTGACCTCTTTCTTTTCTTTGTAATTGCAAAGATGATTGATTGATTTTACCAGTGTAGGCATAGCTCTTATATCCGTTTCCGTTTTACCGTCCAAACTAGTTTGATTTTATTTAATACTACGATTAAGTTAGTTTGTACTTGCATTGAAGTTTTTTAGGCTGAGAAACGATTTCTCTTGGGCGAATAAAGAGTTTATTTACTCATTAGACTATATGGCAGTGGCAAAAGTTCCATTGAATATATTCAAAGCCTTTATAACTACGGAGTTCTTTCTTTTTAAAGAATTCATATAAAACAACCACAGTCCTGGTTACACATGAAATACAACAAAGAAAGAGGGGTTTAATTAAGCTATGATGAAAGGGCTTAAAAAGTGGCGTCTATTTGCATTGCTAACAGCACTTATTGTTTTCCTTTCGGGTTGTGGCAAAAACTATTTATCAACTTTAACACCCGCTGGTGAAGTTGGTAGAGAACAACACAACTTACTGCTTTTAGCAACGGCTATCATGACGCTTGTTATTTTGGTAGTAGTAGTAATCTATGTACTTGCAATCGTCAAATTCCGACGCAAAAAAGTTGGAGAAAATGTTATTCCTAAGCAAGTAGAAGGTAGTACTACTTTAGAAGTGCTTTGGACAGTAATTCCAATCATTTTACTTCTAATCTTAGCTGTTCCAACAGTTGCACTTACTTACAAATTTGCTGATACGAAAGCTATGGATGCAAAAGACGCTGATGGTAAAGCAAAAGCTGTAACTGTAAATGTTACTGCAAAATTATATTGGTGGCAATTTGAGTATCCAAACGAAGGAATCGTTACTTCCCAAGAATTAGTTGTTCCTACAGGTGAAAAAGTTTACTTTAACCTTAAATCAGGAGACGTAAAACATTCATTCTGGATCCCGACTATCGGTGGTAAAATGGATACAAACGTTGAAAACATCAACAAATTTTACTTAGAATTTGACAAAGAATCAAAAGATCTTGAAACAGGCGTCTTCTACGGTAAATGTGCTGAGCTTTGCGGTCCTTCCCATGCATTAATGGACTTTAAAGTAAAAACATTGAGCAAAGCAGACTTTAATAACTGGGTTTCTGAAATGAAAGCATCTAAAAACCATGTAGCTTCAGGCGACTTGGAAAAACAAGGTGAAGATATCTTTAAAACAAGCTGTATTACTTGCCATGCTGTATCTGGCGATGGTAAAGGTACAGGAATTGCACCTAACTTAGCAACATTTGGTGACCGTAACCGCGTTGCAGGTGTGCTTGACCATAATAAAAAAGAAATTAAAAAGTGGATTAACGATCCACAATCTGTAAAACCGGGCAATACAATGCCTCAACCTGAAAAAATTAATAATGGCAAGAAATTCTCAGATCAAGAGCTAGATGCATTGGCTGCATATTTAATGGGCTTATCTGTAGAAAAATAATACTTAATGTAAAAATTTAATTGAATTATTTTGAAGGAGGTTAAGGTTGTGAGCTCAACTGCAAAGAAAAAGGGCTTTGGCGCAACTATATGGGACTATTTAACAACAGTCGACCATAAAAAAATCGCCATTCTTTACCTACTTGCCGGTACACTTTTCTTCGTCATCGGCGGTATCGAAGCAATGCTCATTCGTATCCAACTTGCAAAACCAGATAATGATTTTGTAAGTGCGGGTCTCTTTAATGAAATTATAACAATGCACGGGACAACAATGATTTTCCTTGCTGCCATGCCGTTGTTATTTGCATTCATGAACGCTGTTGTACCACTACAAATTGGTGCACGTGACGTAGCGTTTCCATTCCTAAACTCACTAGGCTTCTGGTTATTTTTCTGGGGTGGTATTTTCTTAAATCTTTCTTGGTTCTTAGGCGGAGCTCCTGATGCTGGTTGGACTTCATACGCATCATTATCATTAGCATCTGCTGGTCATGGTATTGACTTCTATGCAGTCGGTTTGCAAATCGCCGGTGCTGGTACGTTAATATCAGGGATCAACTTTATCGTAACAATTGTAAATATGCGCGCACCAGGTATGACATTTATGCGTATGCCTTTAATGACATGGACAACATTCATTGCCAGCGCATTAATCTTATTCGCATTCCCACCATTAACAATTGGTCTATTCTTCTTGATCTTCGACCGTATGTTTGGTTCGAACTTCTTTGACCATACAATGGGTGGTAATACAATTATTTGGGAACATTTATTCTGGATCTTTGGACACCCAGAAGTATATATCTTAGTACTTCCTGCGTTTGGTATTTATTCAGAGATTATTCCTGTATTCGCACGTAAACGCCTATTCGGTTATTCATCAATGGTATTTGCAACAATTTTAATCGGTTTCCTAGGCTTCATGGTTTGGGCTCACCACATGTTCACTGTAGGTCTTGGTGCTACTGCTAATGCTATCTTTGCTATTGCAACTATGGCTATCGCAGTACCGACTGGTATGAAAGTGTTCAACTGGCTATGTACAATGTGGGGCGGTTCAATCAGAGTAACCACTCCTATGCTTTATGCACTTGGTTTCATTCCATCGTTTGTTGCTGGTGGTGTGACTGGGGTAATGCAAGCTGCAGCTCCTGTCGATTACCAATTGCATGATTCTTACTTTATCGTAGCTCACTTCCACTATGTAATCGTTGGTGGGATTGTCCTAGCATTATTGGCTGCTACTCATTTCTACTGGCCGATTATGTTTAATAGAATGTTAAATGAAACATTAGGAAAGATTACGTTTGTGTTCTTCTTTATTGGTTTCCATCTAACATTCTTCATCCAACATTTCTTAGGTTTAATGGGTATGCCTCGTCGTGTATTCACATACCTTCCAAATCAAGGATTAGATACATTTAACTTAATTTCAACTGTCGGTGCATTCTTCATGGCAATTGGGGTTATCCTATTAGTTATAAATGTAATTATTACATCAATTAAAGGGCAACCTTGTGGACGCGACCCTTGGGGCGACGGACGTACGCTTGAATGGGCTATCCCACAACCAATACCTTTTTATAACTTTAAACAAACACCACTTGTACGTGGGCTAGATACTTTCTGGATTGAAAAAATGGAAGGAAACAAAGAAGGTATGTCATATGCTGAACCAATTTCAGATATCCATATGCCAAACAATTCTTTCATTCCATTCGTAATGGTAATCGGTCTATTCGTAGCTGGTTTCGGTGCTCTTTATAATCAAGATGCAGATAAACCATGGTCACTTGTAGCGTTGATTGTTGGATTAGCTATCACATTAGGTGCGATGATTGTACGTTCTCTTAAAGATGATCTTGGATATCATATTCACAAAGAAGATTTATTGAATGACAAAGGGGGTAATGAATAATGAATTTAAAATCTAAATTCACCCCACAATCTTGGCCTGAACATCCAGAACTTTCTACTGCAGAAGGTAAAAATAAGGTAGTGGGCTTCTGGATCTTCCTTGGTGGAGAAACAGTGTTATTTGCTACTTTGTTTGCAACATTCTTGGCACTTAAAAACAAAGGGCCAAGTGGAATGGAATTCACTACTCAAAATTTATTTGAATTACCTCTTGCATTTATCATGACGATGTTGCTTTTAACATCTTCATTAACAAGTGTTTATGCAATGTACCATATGAAGAACTACAATTTTAAAGGTATGCAAGCTTGGTTGGCGATCACTGTATTGCTTGGCCTTGGCTTCTTAGGCTTAGAAATTTACGAGTTCACTCACTATGTGCATGAAGGATTTACTTTCTCACAAAGTGCATTTGGATCTTCTTTCTATACATTAGTTGGAACACATGGATTGCACGTTGTGATTGGTTTAGCTTGGATTGTATTGTTAATGGTTCGAAATGCTGGACGTGGTTTAAACCTTTACAATGCACCTAAGTATTTTATTGCTTCATTGTATTGGCACTTTATTGATGTTGTTTGGGTATTCATCTTCACAGTAGTTTACTTGATGGGAGTGATTAAATAATGTCACATGATGTCCATGTAGAAGCACGAAGCGAGGAAGAGTATAAATATAATCGTCGCAAAGCTAGCCAAGCGATGCGTAACCAAGTAACTGTTTTTGCGATTATGATATTCTTGACATTTGTCGCTTTCGCCACTGTTCAAGCTGGATTCTCAGCATTCCTAGTAGTCCCTCTGATCTTATTGTTTGCAGGAGTTCAAGTTGCACTTCAACTTTATTACTTTATGCACTTAAGCGAAAAGGGAACAGGCATTATGCAGTTCTTTATGTATTCTGGCATGATCGTTGCATTTACAATGATTCTAGCTTTTGTAACAATAATTTGGTGGTAATTAAGAAAGAACCAAGCTCTTTAGCTTGGTTCTTTTTTTGCACTAAAGTAAAATAAGATACAGTACTCTTAGTGGAAATGTCATGAATCGTTCATTGTAGTTTCATCTGAACGACTATATAATGTAGGTAGTGAATAAAAAGGAGCGAAGATTAATGCCTCTAAGTATTTTCGGTTTCCGAGCAATGTGGAGTCCGGGCCTAATAATTGTATTAGTATTCCTAACCATTCTTTACTTTTTGATAACAGTGAAGTGGAGAAAGGATTTTAAAAATAGTCTACCTTTAAAAAAGGGTGAAGCTATATCATTCCTTATTGCCATGTTATTAGTCTATACCGTCATTGGCTCTCCAATAGATTTAATGTCGCACATTATGTTTACTATGCATATGGTGCAAATGGCTTTATTGCTGCTTTTAATCCCTATATTTATTATCATGGGTATTCCAAATTGGTTATGGAAAACGGTAATCAATTTACCTTATATTAAACCAATATTTCACTTCATGACTAAACCAATTTTTGCTATTATCTTTTTTGTATTAATGTTTTCCGTGTATCATTTACCGATTCTCTTTGACTATATTAAGCTACATGAAACATTACATTCGCTTTATACATTTATTCTTTTCCTCTCTGCTTTGTTTATGTATTGGCCTTTGCTTAATACAGTAGAGGATGAGCCTAAAATGAAGAATTTGAATAAGTTGTTTTATATTATTGCAAATGCCGTTTTAATAACACCAGCATGCGCATTGATTATTTTTTCTAACACGCCTTTCTATGCAACATATACAGATGGTGCTATGTGGATGAAAGCGATGGCGCTTTGTGTCCCGGCCTCTACTTTACAAGGTCTAACATTGTCCGGTCCTGAATTGTTTACAAGCATGTCATCCCTAGAAGATCAACAATTAGGCGGGGTACTTATGAAAATAATTCAAGAAATTATTTTTGCAGTGGTGTTAGGTCGCGTATTTATTACTTGGTATAGAGATGAGCAAGAAAATGCGGATCAAATTACTCAAGATGCATTAAAAGAAAGACAACGACTTTATGGAAATCAATTTTAAACTAAATAATATTATTTGTGAGGAGAAGAAGTATGAGTTTGCCTCTGTTACCGACAATTAGTACCTCTTTTATTGTATTAAGTGCAATACTTATTGCGATCGGTTGGGTTTTAATTAAACAAAGAAAAATTGAAGCGCACAAAAAAACTATGATTGCTGCCGCCATTTCTGCTTTATTGTTCTTCCTGATATATGTATCAAGAACAGTGTTTATTGGAAATACAGCTTTTGGTGGACCGGAGCATTTAAAAATTTATTATACAATATTCCTTGTTTTCCACATTACATTAGCAACTGTGGGAGCAGTGTTCGGGATTGTTACGCTAATTGCTGGGTTTACGAATAAATTAGAGCGTCATCGAAAAATCGCTCCAATAACTAGTATTATTTGGTTTTTCGTAGCAATTACTGGCGTTGCTGTATACCTACTGCTCTATGTTTTCTTTAGTGGGGGTCCTACAACTTCTGTTATTAAAGCGATATTAAATAATCACTAAACCTATGGACAAACTATAAGCATGAACAAAAAGGCTACTTTCTGCGAAGAAGTTAGCCTTTTTGTTTTTCATTAATAAATATCCAGCTTTGCCTGAATTGTTTCACTACAACAATCAAAATGGCAAAAATAGGTCCGATAAAGAAACCGATAACACCGAAAATCTCAAAACCAACATACATACAAATCAGCGTTGTAAGCGGAGGAAGCCCAAGATGACTACTTGTTACTTTTGTTTCGAGTATCTGTCTTAACGCAATGACGACAATCGCTAATATAAGTAGAATAGTGCCAGTCAAGGTATCACCGTTTAACAGATTAAAAACAGCCCATGGCAGAAGTACCATCATACCACCTAAAAGAGGCAACAAATCGACAAACCATACTAGGAGTGCCATGAACAATGCGTACTTAGGTATAATGAATAGTAAAACACAGAGAGTAACAAAGAAAATGGCTGAACTTACAATCAGTTGAGCTTTCACAAAATCAAAAGCCCCTTTTTTAAAATGTTGGTAGAAAAGGGCAATAAAGGTGCTATGTTCAAGACGAGTCCACTTTCGAAATGAAGCGATGATTTTGGGATATTCAAGCATTAAATAGTAAAGAGCTAAAAAATAAATAAATAGCTTGAAGATTTGAGAGGGGATATGCTGAAATAGGTTGAGCATACGATCAGCCTCAACATAGTTAGTTGCTAATTCTTGCAAGCTAATTAACATGTCTCCAATCCAAGACTGAATGGATAAGATAATAGGGCGTGGTAGATCATGGGTCATTGTTGAGATTTTGGATTGCAACATAATCCAGTTCTCATTTAGCGTAGCTATTAAATGGGGCACCCATATGGAGAGTTCATTGATTTTTATGAGAATAACCGTGTAGAGCAAATAACAGCAAATAAGGATACATATACTGAAAATAATAAAAAAGATGAATACGATAAAGCGTCTGCTTTTCCTCCAATATTTTTCAACTTTCATTACAAGGGGATTTAATAATAGTGCAGTTAAAAAAGCTAAGAGGATGGGGCGTGCATATAAAAAGGAGAAAACTGCGACTATAACAATGAGGATCAAAGGCCAGTACTTTATAAAAAATTGTTGAATCGGTTGTATCATCTTATCATCACCCATAACTATTTGACATAGTGTGTGAAGTTTTCTCCAAATTATGCAATTAAGAATCTACAGCCGCTCGATAGGACAAATAAAATAGACATATCAATTAGTGATATGTCTATAAAAGTATGAAAATATTAAAATTGCTCTAACTCATTTGCTAATGCTGCTAATTCTTGTTGACAAGTTTTTACCACTTGTGCAGGGTAAATCTCATTGTCTCCATATTCTACGCCATGTGGGAAATAGTGCTTGCCTAGAACTGGTTTAGAAAGTGTGATAATAGAATCGTTAGATCCATTGTCACCTTCTTTTGAAATACCAAACACTCGTAGATAATAAGTGCCTTCAGTGACTACGAATTTACGATCCCAAGTGATACGTTCATAGTCCCAGCCTGTAGCACGGATTAATCCGTGTTTCTCCATTAAATCATCAAGTAAAGTAATATGTGCGCTTTTGTTTTCAAGTCCCGTATTTTCAAAATACATTGCAAAATCCTCCTTCGACTCTTTCGTACAATATAGGTTCCATTTTATAATAGAGCAAAATAACGTTTGTTGCAATGGCAACATTGTTAATCAGTCGAAGGTATAGGTATAATAAGTATAACAACAAATTGGAGAGGTTAACTTGAAAGTATTATGGAGAGTTTTAATTATATTAGCAGTACTACTAATTGTATTTTTTTACTTAAATCAACCAGTCAAAGAAAATGAGCCTTTAAAAGCACCAAATTCGAATGGAAAGGTAATTCCGCAAAATAAAGCGCCCAGCAATCTTAATCAAAATACGGTTGAACGGCCAACCAGTGGTTTATCCACATTAGTCGGCCAATCAACCAAAGAGTTACAGAAGACACTAGGAGAACCAACACGCAAGAGTCCTTCTGGTTACGATTTTGATTGGTGGGTGTATCCGCTATCTGATGCGAATTATGTTTTAGCTGGCGTAGAGCATGGAAAAGTGAAGCAACTATATATTGCCGGTAAGGAAGCTGAGGCCCTGCCTTTTAAAATAGGCCAGGGAATTGATGAACTTTATCGCAATACAATCACAGATTCAGAAGTGACGGTAAAGATTAATGATAATATCTACACATTTGTATTAAACGAAGAGGATTTACAAACGCGCATTTTAGTCATGTATGAAGGTTTATATGTCCAATTATACTTCGACAAAATAGATAAATCGTTAGAGGCTGTTCGTTTTATTGATGGAGAAACATTAGTTAAACAACACCCATACGACATGACTTATATGGGAGATATGATAACACCTTCTGTTCCTTCCTCGTTTAAACAACAGGAAATAGATCGAGAAAATCAACTACAATTGTTTGAGTTGACGAATGTATATAGAAATCAAAAAGGTTTAGAGACATTATCATCGAAAGATGATTTGAACCAACTTGCAATGGAGCATAGCGAAAAGCTTGCTAAAAATAAAATTTCGCAAGAAGAACAAAAAAATGATGCATTTAAAGATCGTTTGAAAAATGCCGACATTCAGTTTGAGTCTGCGGGCGAGAATGTGACAGAGGATTATTTAGATGCACCGGAAGCCGTCAATGGATTGCTAAATTCCGAAAAGCATCGTGATACATTATTAAATGAACAATTTAATGAGATAGGCACGGGTGTCTTTGATAAACATTTTACACAGGTATTTATTGAAAGGGTTCAGTAAACTAACTTACTGCATCTTTCAAACATTTGGATAAACTATTGTTCCACGTTCATTTGAAAATACGTTTCGAATATGCAGCGTGAGTTGGTGTTTTCTAGCCAATTCCGCTGCTTTTATTTGGACGATGGGATGCGTATTATTTAATAGTTTTAAGAATTCACTATAAGAAAGAGACTCAATCAGTTTTACATCTTTCTCTATGTGTGGATCTCCAGTCATAACCCCGGGTACATCCTTATAATATTCAACGATTGAGCTTGGCAAATGTGCTCCCAGAACAGCAGCCGTTAGATCACTACCTCCTCTGCCAAGTGTCGCAATTTCCCCTTGAAGGGTAGTTCCTTGAAAGCCGGGAACTACAATACAATCAAAATCTTTTAAGTCATATAAAAGATTTTCGCAGTTTATATCTATAATTTCAGCATCTCCAAAGTGCTCTGTTGTAGTAATGCCAAGTTTCGGCCCGTAAACTAGTAAATTGTCAATTCCGAATTCCTTTAATTCTGAGGAAAGGACGGCAGCAGCCATTAACTCCCCGCACGCCGCAACTAGATCCCTTGCCTTTGCAGTTTCTTGCAATGCCTCGGTAATATTCAGCAGCGTATCGGTAGCGTAAGGGTCTCCTTTTCTGCCAATTGCCGATACAATTACTACTGTTTTTCCATGTTCTTGTATCGCCCTATTAATATGGTGGAGGCAATGCACACGCGATTCTTTCGATTGCATAGCAATTCCGCCAAATTTTTGAATAATCATTTTGTAACTCCTATCTCCTCGTGACATATTCAACATGTTTTTCATACGATAAAAGTAGTAGTGGGTGGTTATAGTAATGTATTCATTTCTTACTAAAAGGTGCAGGGGGAACATAGTTGATCTTGGCAGAGCTATTAAAAGAATGGCCTTGTGAATTGGAATGTGGATCCATTCGGACAGAGGTAAAAGGCATTACAGATCGAGCAAGTGATGTATTGCCAGGTGATGTGTTCGTGGCTCGTAAAGGGAAGAAGTATGATGGATGGGATTATATAGACCTTGCGATACAAAATGGGGCAGCAGCTATTGTTCATAACAGATATGAGAGCAGTGTGGAATTTCCTTTACCTGTTATATGGGTCCCTAACTGTTCCACGTTTTTGTCCTATGCTAGCAAGAAGCTATACGGCCCATATGATGAAGAGCTGACAATTATTGCAGTTACCGGTACAAACGGAAAAACCACAGTGACCCATTTTATTGGTCAACTGCTACAATCACTTGGCAATAAAGTGGCTGTTGTTGGAACTGTCGGCCTATTTATAAATGGTAAAAAGCAAACTGTTAGCCTTGAACCTTTAACTACTCCATTGGCGACAGAACTATATAGAATATTTGCTTATTGTGTAAGTCAAGGAGTGACCCATTTAGTTATGGAAGCTTCTTCGTTAGCTTTGTCGGAGCATAGATTAGACGATTGTAAAATTGATATCGGTGTGTATCTCAACGTAAGTCGTGACCATTATGAAGAACATGGTGGCGAAAAGTATTATTTAGCAGCTAAAAAGAGACTGTGCTTATTCTCGGAGCAAATTGTGGTGAATATAGATGATGATTTTTGCAATCAATTGCGAATGGAGCATCCAGTTGTTAAAAGTTTTGGCAAGGGAATTTTAGCTGACTGTAGCATCATACATGAAGAAACCACCAGTCATGGAATGCGGTTATTAATACAGGACTACGATATCCCCGTAGATATTAACTTGCCGTTTAAAGGAGAATATTTACAATATAATGTTCTAGCAGCTGTTGCAACCATTTCGGAGTTGGGTTTTTCCTTACAAGAAATTGCGCCGCATACCGAACGGCTGACATTGCCAAAAGGTAGGATGCAAGAATTAAATAATGACTTGGGGTATAGGATTTTTATTGATTACGCCCATACACCTAGCGCACTGAATGCTTTATTAGGTGCACTGCGAACACAGACTTCTCAAAGGTTAATTGTTGTATTTGGCTGCGGTGGTGACAGAGATAAAGGGAAAAGAGCAGAAATGGGAGCTGTTGCTGATCAATATGCTGATTTTATCATTCTAACTGATGACAATCCTCGTACTGAATCGTCTAACATTATATTAAACAGTATTGCGCAAGGGATTGAGACAACAGACTATAGCATTCAACCAAATCGAAAGAAAGCTATACAACAAGCGCTAGCCATGTCAGGAAAGGGAGATCTAGTGATTATAGCAGGGAAGGGACATGAAGAAGGCCAAATAATAGGAACTGATATACTACCTTTCTCTGATGAGCATGTAGTTAATGAATACCTGGGAAGGACTAAAAGTGCCAATGAATAACCTCCCGTTTACATGCTAGGGAAGCTCTCCCTATACACTAAATAGTAGCCCAGATGAACCACCTATACTAAACTCTACTGGATAGATTTGCAATCATATTAAACAAGACGGGGAAAATCTGTTATCATAGGTGTATGGGGGGAAAAAACAATGATGATAACTTCCGATTGGGTAATGATTCTTGAAGAAGTAGAAGAATTGAATAAAATGATCCGTTCCTCCGAACAATTTGAAAATCTAAAAATGGCCCACCAAGCTGTCTATACAGACGCCGAGCTTGTTCGCCAAGTAGATGATTTCAACAGGATGAAGGATCAGTATGAGGATGTCCAACGATTTGGAAAATACCATCCGGATTACAAAATAATTATGAAGTCGATTCGCGTGAAAAAACGTGAACTTGACATAAACGATAAAATCTCTGCACTCCGCATAGCAGAAAATGAATACCAGGATCTGCTGGATGAGATTAGCTTACTAGTTGGAAAAACGGTATCAGAAGCAGTAAAAGTATCTGTCAGCAATCCGTTTTTCGAAAAGTCATCTTGTTCAAGTGGAGGTTGTGGCTCTGGTGGAAGCTGCTCTTGTTCAGCATAGTAAGGAGCCTGGTTATTTAAAAAGGATTCTACATCTTGTAGAATCCTTTTTTGTGTTATTTATTTATTGTTTTTAAAGCGATGTCGGGACGATCTGTTACTATTCCTCGAGCACCGCTAGCGATTAACTCCTGCATAGCAGCAGCATTGTTAATTGTCCAATAATGGACAGGTATATTCAATTCATCTAAAAAATGAATAAAGTGTGCTGAATCAAGATTAATGATGCCATGTTTTACAGGAATTTGGAATACATCTACCTTTGGATGATAGAGATGGCCAAATTGGCTAGTGAATGAAGTAAAGGCTCTCCGTACTTCAGTTTGGCCAGCTCCTAATGCTACTTTGTTTTGTGCATACAGATTGAAGCGGTCGATTTGCTCGTCATGGAAGCTAGTAACCACAACGCGGTCGGTGGCGTCTAGTTCTTCAAGCAAGCGCCATAGTTTTGAAGGCATTAGACCGCCTTCATATGTATCCGGCGCATCTTTCATATCAATATTAATATACATATGTGGAAACTCTGTCAATAGCTCACGCAATGTGACAATCGGTTCAAAGTCTTCACGGTAAGACAAATAGCCGTCTAAATTTACGAAATGATACCCAAAATTAAATTTGCGCAATTCTTCTAATGTGAAAGAGGCGACTCGTCCAGATCCATTGCTGGTACGGTCAATCGTTTCATCATGTGTCACAACAATTTCTTCGTCTTTTGTAAGACGAATATCAATCTCAAAGCCGTCTACGCCTAAATTGTTAGCATTGCGAAATGCAGCCATTGTATGTTCAGGAGCTAAATGTGATCCTCCACGATGTGCTAAGATAACAGGGCGATTATACTCCAATGCGTGTTTACTAGCTCGTTTTCCTGGTTTGGATAAAGCCTTAGAGCCTGCCCATGCTGCAGCACTTGCAGCAGCAATTGCAACCGCCACTTTTGTTTTCTTTCCCATTATAATCCTCCTATCTGAATTGCCGGTTAAGTAATTTATTTTACCCCTATTGCTTGCAAGTAATAGCCCGATTGGCCATTTCAGTTAAATATGCCTTTTCCTAGTTGCGATAGTCGGGTTCATACTGTTTATAGCCAAGGTAATAAGTCTTAATTATAGACAGTAGGAAGGGTTTAACACTCAGAGCGCTAAATAAAATATTCTGAGTGAAGTTTTCCTTTATTATAACGGATGCCTTCTAATCTGTCAGTATCCTTGGTTGCTTCCATTTTCAAAGATATGGTATTCTTTAAGGTAAGAAATGAGGGAATGCGTATGAAAGACCGACAAGGCTTAATCGTCTATGTACATCATTTAAAACAAGCGAAAACAATGCGTCGATACGGCCATGTTCATTATATTTCTAGAAGGCTTAAATATGTTGTTTTATATTGCGACCAAGACGAAGTCGATAGCCTTATAATGAAACTAAAACGGCTCCCTTATGTGAAGGAAGTCCTGCCTTCTTATCGTCCTTTTGTTTCGACAGAATATGAAAATGCGAAACCAGATAAAGCAAAAGAATACGATTATAAAATAGGCCTTTGATTGCTAGAATAAGTACAATTAGTGAAAAAAACTGTTTCTAAATAAACCTTTGTGTTCCTCTGACGATATAAAGAAAAGAAAGTAGAATGACTAGTGTAATGATGGGATATAGTGATAAAGACGCAATATACCAATTAAGTATTGGTAGTAAAGATCTTTCTCAGCATAGATAGAAGAATGTTTTACATCTAATGTAATAAGTAGCTGATCTAAGCTATTTACTGTCTCCTTGAAGATTTCTAGACGCTTTGAAGGTTTTTCTGCTGAATATGGGATTCCTTCCCGGCAGATATATATCGGAGTAAATTTGCTTTCTCCGACAGGGTTAAATACGGCCGCAATAGAAGCTACCTTTTTTTCTCCTTCTGTTGCAGTGAATATAATAGTACGGCTGATGCGATGTTTATTTGTTTTCATTAATTCGCATAGCTCGTATACATCGCCGTAACCTTCTCCTAGCTCTATAAATTGTTGAATCATACTATACACTTCCTTTCTATCACATAGTATCACGATTTGGGGGATTCGCATATGAAATTAGCAGCTGGTTTATTTTCCATACTGCTATTTATAAATGGAATAATGTTGACTTTTCAATACCATGTTTATTCCAATCAATTAACGGAAGAAGATAAGACGTTTTATTACGATCAGGATATTGAAGTTGTCTATCATGAAAATAAATTTACTATTCGTCATCATTTAAATTCCTTACCGGAAAGCCAGGTGAGATTGAACTGGCCTGCTAAAAGCGTTAAAAAAGAGTGTGGGAATAAACAGACTGAGAAGTGCAACCGTTTAAATAAGACAAAGACCAGCCTAAATAAAGGGAAAACGAAGGAACAAACCTTTGTATATACGATTCCTGCACCAAGCGAGGGAAAATTGTCTGGTAGAGTGATCAAAAACATTTTCTTGTCATTAAATTTAGGAAAATCAGTACATACAACGATCCATATTACAGATAAAAAGCATTCTGGCGGACAGTGGATTACTGGATTGCCTGAAGTGAAGAGTAAAAATTTAAAGCTTATTCAATATAGTATGTTTAGTGGGAATGGACCTGTTACATCGCTATATTGGCAAAAGGCTAAAATGAAAGAGTTATTTACAAATGATCAAGTAACACTTTATGGCAATGGACATGCCTCTGACAACCTGGCACAAGCCCTTAAGGGGTTAGATATAGAGGGGTTCGAGCATGTGGCAATCATAGAAAGCAAGAAGTATAAAAAATCAGGGGATCGAATCCTCTTTACCTCTGAATTAAATAAAAAAACGCTGACGGAAAAATATATCTTATCGCAAATGAATCAAAAATATAATTTTGATATGCTTCCTAATTGGGGGCCTGCAGTTGTAGCTTCTTTCCTGACCGAACGTCGGGTAGGTTCTCCAAAAGCTTCTAAAATGGTCGCTACATTAAAAGATTATATGAATGAACAGCAGCTCAAAGACTGGAAGACAAGCTTAGAGGATCTACAGGGGAAAAAGATAACGGCTGGATTACTTGATGATAAGCTGTCCTCATCACTAGAATTGAAAACTTCCTTTTTCAAAATGAATGCACAAAATGGAAATAAGGTAGCGCCGCTCTTATTTGAAGACAAACGGCCAATCTATTTAAATGGTTTGCAACAAAAAAATATGCAAGTTATATTAAAAGATGGACGTATCCTTTATTCAGTAAAACCACTATTAAAAAAACTGGGCTATTCGACTAAAATAGGAGTACATGGTTTTTACACACAGAGTAAGGAGCGCAATTTTAGGTTCCCTATGGATGAGCCGTTCTATGTATATAATGAACATCGCTATGATCTACTTTCACAGCCGATTGTAAAGTACGGCAGTGACTATTATATTGAAGAAGCTTGGCTTGTAAGGCTATTTATAGTGGATATTGAAAAATCGGAGAAACAAATAAATATTAAACGCCAGTAAGCGGTGGTAAAAGGTTTGGTGCAAAGTGAGAATAATTTCAGGTGAGCGAAAAGGGATGGCTCTTAAAGCTGTTAATGGCATGACAACCCGTCCGACAACAGACAAAGTAAAAGAATCGTTATTTAACATTATTGGCCCTTATTTTAGTGGTGGTACTGTTTTGGATCTGTTTGCAGGAAGCGGCGGTCTAGGTCTTGAAGCTTTAAGCCGGGGAATGGAACACGGAATCTTTATTGAAAAAGACAGTCGCGCATTCCAAAATTTGAAAGAGAATATTTCTAAGTGCCGTTATGAAAATTGTACAGAAGTTTACCGGAATGACGCTTTGCGGGCAATAAAATTGCTCATTAAAAATAAAGTACAGGCAGATTTGATTTTTTTAGATCCTCCTTACAAAAAGCAGCAGTATTACAATATGGTTGAAGACATCGTTGCAAATCAAATGATACACGAGGATGGGACCATCGTGTGCGAACATGATAGGGAAGTCGATTTGCCGGCGGTATTTTTAGACTTTCACAAAGTGCGAGAAGAGGAATATGGCAGTACTATCATTTCAATTTATCGTTTCGTAGAGGAAGAAGGGGATTATATTGGGTAAAATTGCTGTAGTACCAGGAAGCTTTGATCCAATCACAAATGGACATTTAGATATTGTTAAGCGTGCTGCGGATATTTTTGATATTGTGTATGTAGCGGTGATGAATAATTCAAGCAAAAATCCATTATTTAATGTTTACGAAAGAATGGATTTGATTAGGGAAGTCACAAAAGATATTCCCAATGTTCGAATTGATTCGTCCTCAGGCTTATTAATAGATTATGCGAAATCAGTCAAAGCAGATGCAATTGTACGTGGGCTTCGCGCCATTTCAGATTTTGAATATGAAATGCAAATTACTTCAATGAACCGTTTTTTGGATGAACATATTGAAACATTCTTTATCATGACCCAAAACAAATATTCCTTCTTAAGCTCAAGCATTGTAAAGGAAGTCAGCAAATATGGAGGCAATATCCATGAACTTGTCCCACCGATTGTTGAAGAAGCTTTAAAGGGAAAGTTTGAAGAAAGATAAAAGACAAGGCTACTACCATTATGAATGGTGGAGGCCTTGTCTTTTCTTACATAAAAATAATCCAATATAAGAGCGGTACAACCAATGTTTGAAGTACACGTGCGGAAATATAAGGTTTCAACGATATTTTGGCTTCTCTTGCTAAAACAGCAACTTGCATATGGATGCTAAGTCCTTGCATTGATAGTATTGTTATGACGATTAATGGAAGCCAGCTTGAATGGCCATAGAAATTTTCCGATGCTGCTAAACCAGATGTCATTTCAAGAATACTATAAAGTGATAACATGACACCCTTTGGCAAAGAATCAACAAAGTTTTCTAAAGTTTGTGTGAAAACATAGCTGAGGGTCGTGAAAAATATAACGGTCGCAGCAACGAGTAGAACCGTAGGCAAACTACTCTTAATACTCTCAATTAAAGGGTTGCCAGCATCTTTTGGTTTTGGTGGAAGGTTCGTAAGTGGAACCGTTTTTCGGAAAACAAGAATAAAAATGACTAGCATGATTATATTAACAAAATGGAACAGTCCAAGCATTTGCCATCCGCTTATGGGGTTTCTTAATATTTCCATTCCGACAAAACCAACGACAAAAAGAGGGCTTGGTGCATGGCAAATGGCTAATAGATAACGAGCTTCTTTTTGTGTCAGCTGTTGTTGCTGGTATAAAAAGCCAGTCGTCGCCGCGCCTGTTGGGAAACCGCCTAAAGCACCCAAACAATATAATTGTACGTAAAAACGCCATTTAGATCCCTGTGGTATACTAGAAATATTCGTTAAACGCAAAAGCCATTGCGTCAAAATCAAATAAGGGAGTAGATAAGGGAATAAGTTATCTACAAAAATTTTAATCCCTAAATCAGCACCTTCATGGGCTAGTTCGGGTTGCAAGAGCAATAAAAAAATAAAAAGCCAGCATATTGCGATATTGCAGTAGTGTAGTAAGATTTACATCATCCAATCATGTAATATATTTTTATAAAACTGCACAGAAGTTCTCGTCCTTTTATCAATTGGACATTATCTAGGAGGTTCCTCAATGAGTGTGAAAAAATTTTTGATTGTCATTGCATTAGCAGCAATCATTATAGTGGGATTTGTATATCCGCTGCCTTATTATATTATGCAGCCGGGAGGAGCATATGATTTAGATCAGTATGTAAAAGTAGACAATGCAGATCAAAAAGGCAAAGGGAAATTAAATATGATGACAGTATCTATGGCTGTTGCTACGCCTTTCACATATGCTGCTGCTTATGCAGACGATGAAAAGGATATTTTAAAAGAAGATGAGGTCAGAAGTCCAAACGAGAGCGATAAGGATTATAATAATCGTCAAATTAAACTTATGACAGATTCTCAGTTTAATGCAAAGTATATTGCGTTTAAAAAGACAGGTTTAGATTATAAAATTGTCTATAATGGCGTCTATGTCTATTATGTTGTGAAGAACGGAGCGGCCGATGGGATATTGGAGACAGCGGACGAAGTAACCGGCATTGACCGTTTGAAAATTCATAAACATCAGCAGCTGGTTGACTACTTAACAACAAAGAAATCAGGAGATACTGTAACTATTAAGATCAAGCGTGATGGAAAGAACATGAAGAAAAAGGTGGTATTGAAGGCTATTCCAGGTACGAAAGGAAAAGTAGGTCTTGGTATCACATTTGCAGATAATACTTCTATCAAGACAGACCCTGAAGTAAAAATTCAAGCAGAGGATATTGGCGGGCCATCAGCTGGTTTAATGTTTACCCTCGAAATCATCGATCAATTGACAAAAGGCGATTTAACAAAGGGCTATAATATTGCAGGAACAGGTGAAATGCTAGCGACAGGCGAAGTTGGTCGGATTGGCGGGATTGAGAAGAAGGTGATTGCTGCAGATGATGCAGGCGTTGAAATTTTCTTTGCGCCAAATGACACATTGCCTGAGGTTGTGAAGAAGAAATATCCCGATATTTTGCCAAATTATCAGGAAGCACTAAAAGAAGCCAAAAAAATAGGTACGAAAATGAAAATCGTACCTGTCAAGAATGTGAATGATGCTCTTGATTACTTGGAAAAATTGCCGGAGAAAAAATGATTAAATACGAATGGGCGGGATGCGATAATCCAAGCCCATTTTATTTTTGCCAAGTCCAAGCATATATAGATCTGTTGCCTTTATATCTTGAAGTAGCATTGGTTCTTTGGAACTTGCGGCTCTACTGATTAAAGGTAACGACATGCTTTTTTTTCGTTCGGATAAATATTTCTGGCCGTTTTGGTTCATACCAAGGATACGGATATAACGAGGTGTGTCCATGCTTTTCAACTGCGACCATGTAAAATTCGTAAAAATATGTGTGAGCATTCGTTGAATTCTGGTCCATGTATAGCGTTTCGATTTAACTTTTTTCATAAAGCTTGTAAAATCCGTACATTCTTTTGCAGCTTCTAGCAGCAAAAATTCAATTCCTTCTGTCACTTCCGCGTATTCTTTTAGTTCCCCAGGTGTTAAACGTAATAATGTGAAGCGCAAATATGGCCAAAAGTACGTCCAGCTTGCAAATGGCTGGTTTCCCTGACTCCATTCATTCAAAAGATCAAATGAAGCAGAAGGCAAGAAACCAGATACATGCTCAATAGCCTGTTGTTCATGAATCGCTTGTCGAATTCCCGTCGCACTTGCAATGGTGGTACCTTCTTGGACGGGATCATGGTAGCCTGCCTGCTTGCGAAGAATAGTAGTCGGTTTTAAAGCTGTTTGAAATTTTCGTGCAGCTTCTATGTAATGGTAGCCAAGTATGTTATTTGGTTGAGACAAATCCACAAACTGTGCATTACTATCAGGGATAAGTGCTTGATAGGCTTTATTTAGCGCAGAAGGATAGCTTAAGCCGCTTTTAACAAATTCCTGTATAAATTGTTGGAAAGACGCGTTCTGCTCTTCTAAAAGCGTATACGTGTTTAAAAAAGGATCTATGCTACCTTGTTCGCTACCAAAACATAAGTAATCACATTGCAGAGCATCGAGAAGCAGTACGCCACCCTTTGCAAAGTCACTTGCTTGAGCGGTGGCAAATGCATAAGGCAGTTCAATTACGAGATCAGCCCCATTTGCAATCGCCATCCTCGTTCTTGTCCATTTATCGACAAAAGCCGGTTCTCCGCGCTGTAAAAAATGGCCACTCATTACAGCAATGATAATATCTGCGTCTGTAAGTTCTCGCGATTGTTTGATATGATAGAGATGTCCGTTATGAAATGGGTTATATTCAACAATTACGCCAGTTGCAATCAAGTCTTCACCCCGTTTATACTTAGTACTATGATTATACGAGTAGTTTAGCCTAGTGACAAGAAAATATCTTGACATCTATAAATGAGCATTATATAATCAACTTTGTTGTTTAGAGGTGATAATGTATGAAATGGGCAATCCCACAACTATCTAAATATCGCCAAAGCGGGATGCCAATTGACGAAACTGTACAATTGGAAGGCATTATGCGTCGCAATACGGATATACGCCATATAACTCCTGTCCACGTAGAAGGCTTTTGCACTTTTGGTGCAAGCCAAATGAACTGTCATTTTCATTTGACAGGCACGCTTACACTTCCTTGTTCACGCACATGGGAAGATGTCGAATTTCCTTTTGACATTGAATCAGATGAAGTCTTTAGCTGGTCTGATTATGCCGCTACAGATGAGCATGATAATGTTCATCCTGTAAAAGGGGAATTAATCGATGTTGATCCAGTATTAGAAGAACTAATTTTATTAGAGATTCCTATACAAGTGTTCAAAGAAGATGCCGAAAACCCAAAATCCAAAAATAATGACGCTTGGTCTTATTTAACAGAGGATGAGTTTTTAAGTCAAAAAGAAAAAGACGCCCAAAAAACGGATCCAAGACTGGCTGCATTAGCTAAGTATTTTGATCAAACAGACGAATAACCGATCTGTAAGGAGGTGCCATCAATGGCTGTACCATTTAGAAGAACTTCTAAAACTGCGAAACGTCAACGTCGCACACACTTTAAACTAGCTGTACCAGGTATGGTTGCTTGCCCAAGCTGCGGTGAACTTAAATTGTCTCACCATGTATGTAAAGCATGCGGAACATACAAAGGTAAAGAAGTAGTAAGCAAATAATTCAGTATTTGCTTTAAAGGAGACTTTCTAGAGAGACCATGGCTCTTTAGTCAGACTTAAATGCAGTTTTAACACAACGGAAAACCCTTATTTAAGGGTTTTCTTTTTTTTATATTTTTTTGTCTCTTATTCTAGTTATGGTAAGATGATAACAATTCTGAATAAAGGGGATATGAAGGATGGACTTTATCATTACAGAGCAAGAGGGAATAATGACATTTACGATTAATCGGCCAGAGAGGCGGAATGCGATAAATTATGCGGTAATGGAAGGTTTGAAAGAAGCAATAGAGTACATACATAATCATGAAACAGTTCGAGCATTTGTTATTACGGGGACTGGTGATCAAGCTTTCTGTTCAGGCGGGGATTTAGCAGAATTTCATTACTTGATTACAGAAGAAGAGGCTTATAGCATGCTCAGTAAGATGGCGGAAATACTATATGATTTAGCTACATTACCTATACCAACCATTGCATTAATCAATGGAGTCGCGGTTGGGGGAGGATGCGAGATAGCGGCTGCATGCGACTTCCGCTTAGTTAAGAAAGGAGCACGCTGCGGTTTTATTCAAGGTACATTAGGGATTACCACAGGATGGGGTGGTGGTACATATTTATTGGAGAGAGGCCTACAGCAGGAGAAAGCATTAAAAATGCTATATGAGGCTAGGCTATATAATGCAGAGCAACTGTTTGAAATGGGCTTTGCGCAATATATCTTCGAAGGTGAAAAGAATGAGGCTATTAAAGCTTTCATAGCAGATATGGAAAAGATTCAACCGAGTGTTCAGAAAGCATATAAAGAAATCTTGATTCGCAAATGGAATAGTCAGCATCTCAAGGAAAGAGTTATGGAAGAAGTAAGAACATGTGCGAAGCTATGGGAAAGCGAAGCGCATCATCAAGCTGTTAAACAATTTCTATCAAAAACGAAATAACTTCTAAACTTCAAAAACTCGCATATAGTAATAAAAAATGCGAGGTGATTCGTATGGAAGTGAAAAAAAGAAAAGATCAATGGTTACAGCAAGATGATGATAGGTTAGCGAACATTATATTACAGGCTGTGAGTGAAGGAAGATCACAGTTAGCTGGATTTCAAGAAGCGGCAGAAGCATTAGGCCGCACAAAACAAGCCTGTGGGTTTAGATGGAATAAAACACTACGCAAGGTTTATGAAAAGGAACTAGAAAATGCAAAATCTCAGCCAAAACAAATGATGAGAACACATTTGAAGCAAGCTTTAACTAGTTTTGATCAATTATCAGAAGCTTACTATGAATTAAAAGAAAAGCATGAGCAATTGCAGCATGATCATGTAGAAGTGCTCCAGTGGCTCGAAACAGGGTCTAAATTCTTAAAAAAAGGAAACATCTAGGCGATGTTTCCTTTTTTGCTTTGTAACAGTATAATAGCAATGGTATAGTAACCGATCTAGAGCGGAGAATGAAGAGGTGTCGAAATGGATTTCGTAATAGTGGGAGGAGGAGCCATAGGACTAGTCTTAGCAAGTAAGCTTTTTGAACATGGGCACAATGTAGAAGTGCTGGTACATTCTAAAGAGCAGTGTAAGGCAATCCAATCTGGCGGCGGTTTAACATTTATTAACGATGTTGGCGAAGAAAAGACGCTTCCAATAGGCGTTACCACTAACCCGCAGAACTTAAATAAGAAAGCAATCTGGATTCTGGCTGTTAAATATCATCATTTACGAGACATGCAGCTGCTTTTTGATGAGCTACCAGAAGAAACAATCCTATTATTTATCCAAAATGGAATTAAACATATAGAATTTGCTCGTAATTTAAAACAAAAAAATATATTAATGGGGACCATTGAATTCGGAGCAGAGAAAGTAAATAGCAACAAAGTGATTCATCGTGGCATTGGTATCTTTAATATTGCCAATTTTAATGGTGAAGCATGGAATAACGAAAAGTGTCAGCGTCTAACAGCAAGCGACTTACCTATTTCTTTTTCTGAAAATTATTTAGAAATGCTGTTGCGCAAAACAATTGTCAATTGCCTAATTAATACGCTAACAACACTTTTAGGAGTTCCCAATGGGGATCTGATTCGCCTACCATCTCATCATAGAATATTAAAAGAGCTGTATTTTGAAATAGTCTCTGCATTTCCAGAGCAAAAGAACATGTTGCCATTTAGTAATATAGAACAAATCTGCAAAAATACCTCTCAGAATACTTCATCTATGCTTGCAGATTATCGCCATGGCAGAAAAATGGAGATAGACACAATTGTTGGAGGAGTTATGGAGTTGGCAAAAGAAAGAGGGCATGATTTGCCTATGCTTAAAACACTCTATCTCTTGTTGCTAGCTCTGGAAGGAAAGGAGGAATAAGATGTGATAGCACTTTTATCTTTGATTGCGTATCCATTCATTCTTTTTCCTTTTTTCCTATTCTTGTTTGTCTACTTCGTTTTTAAGAAACTTTTCAAAAAGTCGAATGCTTTTAGCAAGGCAGCAGACGCAACAACTTTACTATTGTTCTTCTCCATTCCTGCCCTTACTAAATTAATATGGCATTTTGACTTGGGCTTTATTGTCATTATACTCGGGATTTTTATTGCGATGATCCTAACTATAGTAGAATGGATAAAAAGCAAAGAAATTGATTTAATAAAGCTATTTCGTAAAATCTGGCGGTTAATGTTTTTGATTTTAACCTTTGCATACATAGGCATATGTTTAGCCGCTATTATTCAAAAGGTTATTGAGCTGTATTAACTCAAGCGCAAGCACGTTTTAACGATTTTAAAATGCGAAGAATAGACTTTGTTTAGCACGAATAAGCTGTATAAAATTAAAACAAATGATGAAAAGCACCTTATGATTAACTGAACATAAAGTGCTTCTTTTTTATTTTTAAAGCCTAATCAATTACAAAAAATTGTTATTTAGTTCTTACGTTTGTGAGTGAGCGTATTTTTTTGTTAACAGGTGTTTAAATGATATACTTCAATATAGCTAACCATTATAGAGGAGTTTACAAAATATGAAATTGGAACAAGTTGAGATTCCTATAACGAATCCTTTACTAAAAGATTATACCGAAGAAAAGTCATCCATACTTCCCTTTTTTCATTATGCAAGTAGCGATGATTCCTTTTCGAAACGACTAGAGGATATACAAAACCACCCTGTAAGAAGACAACAATTGGCTGCAATTGTTCGTGACTATATGAAACCGTTTGGCGTTTCAGAGAAGGCAGAAGAACATTTAAAAGAATTAGAAGACCAAGCAGTAGTGGTGATTGGTGGCCAGCAGGCTGGCTTACTCACAGGGCCCATGTATTCTGTACATAAAGCATTATCGGTTATTTTGCTTGCAAAAGAACAGAGAAGAAAGCTTGGATTGCCTGTTGTACCTGTGTTTTGGATTGCTGGCGAGGACCATGACATTGACGAAATTAATCATACCTTTACAGCGATTAATGGCAGACTAGAAAAGCATATCTATAGAAGCAATTCAAAAAAGAAATTAATGGCTTCTACAACAGTATTAGATACGGAAGAAGTACGTTCATTTATCCAAGAGACATTCAAGCAATATGGCGAGACTGCGTATACTGAAAAGCTTTTGAAGCAAATTGACCAATTTTTGGTAGAAAGCAACACGTATACGGATTTCTTTACAGCTCTTATGAACTGGCTGTTTAAAGAAGAAGGGCTCTTGTTTGTTGATGCTGCGGATCCTAAATTGCGTGCTTATGAGTCTCCTTATTTTGAAAAATTGATTAAGCATACAAAGCAAATTGCAGATGTCGTCACTCGGCGGGAAGCGGATTTTGCCGAGCTTGGCTATGGGACTCCCATTGGTGCAGCAAAGGATGCAGCCAATTTATTTTATGTGCGAGATGGCGAGCGATTCTTATTAGAACATCATAATGGCAAATTTATAAATCATATAGCAAATGTCCAATTTAGTGAAAATGATATGCTAGAAATCGCTAATAAGCACCCTGAACAATTGAGCAATAATGTAGTGACTAGACCATTAATGCAGGATATGGTATTTCCTGTACTTGCATTTATTGGCGGGCCTGGTGAGTTGGCCTACTGGGCTACCTTAAAGGATGCTTTCGCATTGTTAGACATGAAAGTGCCTGTTTTTGTGCCTCGTTTAAACGTTTCAATTATAGATAGACAGGTACAACATGTATTAGGAGAGTTAGGTTTGTCTGTTGCGGATGCCTTGGCAGGTAAAGCAACTTTGCTAAAAGGAGCCTATGAAGCGGATGTATATGATGTAAGCGCTAAAGAGATGATTGACCAAACAATGGACTTATTACGCGAACAATATGATGGACTGCTAGAACATATGCGCAATAATGATATACAGTTAGAAAAATTAGCAGAGAAAAACCTGTCTATACATCAACAACAATTAGACTTTTTAAATAAGAAGATTGAACGAGAAATCCTTCTTCAGCATGATGTGGAATTAAGAAGATATCGATTAGTAGAAGATCGCCTATTGCCAGGAGGCGGCCTACAGGAGAGAACATTTAATCCCTTCTTATTTATGAATGAATATGGTGAAAGCTTTATCCAAGATCTAATGGAATTACCATTTTCATTTAACAGCAAACACAAGGCTGTATTTTTATAGAACAATATGCTCAGGAAGATTCGACAAAAGGCATGGGGAGATACGTCTCAATGCCTTTTGTCTTTTTAATTTGTAAGAAATATAAAGCTTTTGGTTTAAATATGGACCAAGATGTCTATTTAAGAAGGGGCAACAACCATAAAATCCCGATAACGCGCATACATTAGCTCATTTACGTTTAAAATGTTGAGGCATACATAATAGCAAGGACAATTTTCATATTTTTTATGTTTGCCATTAATTTGTCTATGAATTAGTGGTGGAAAGTGGGGGAATGTGGTACTCTATTTTCATATAGTGGGGTGAGTATCATGTTCATGGGAGAATACCAACATAACATTGATCCAAAAGGCCGCTTAATTATCCCAGCAAAGTTTCGAGAGTATTTTAAAGACGGTTTTGTCATCACTCGAGGCTTAGACCAATGTTTATTTGGTTATCCAATGGATGAATGGGAAAAGCTAGAGGATAAATTAAAGAAATTGCCGCTAACGAAAAAAGATGCTCGAGCGTTTACGCGCTTCTTCTTTTCTGGAGCGACAGAAGTGGATATTGATAAACAAGGCCGTATCAACATACCCATGAACTTGCTATCGCATGCCCGCATTGAAAAAGAATGTGTTATTCTTGGCGTGTCCAATCGCATTGAGATTTGGGCGCAACAGGCATGGCAAGATTACTTTGCCGAGTCTGAAGATTCCTTTAATGAAATTGCTGAGAATATGATTGATTTTGATTTATAACAACCAAGAGGAGGATTTCAGTTGTTCAATCATACGACCGTATTACTGAAAGAAACCGTTGATGGATTGAACATCCGTCCGGACGGGATTTATGTGGATTGCACCTTAGGAGGAGCAGGACACAGTGAGTACCTTGTTAGCCAATTATCTGGTAAAGGACGCCTCATCTGTTTTGACCAAGATTTAGCTGCAATTGAAAATGCAAAGATTCGTCTAGCACCATACTTAGACAGAGTGACATTCGTACATGCAAATTTTCGTTATTTGCAAGAGGAGTTAGCTAATTTAGGAATCTCTAAAGTCGATGGGATTCTATATGATTTAGGTGTTTCATCACCTCAGCTTGATCAAGCTGAACGTGGTTTCAGCTATCATCAAGATGCACCACTTGACATGCGGATGGATACAACAGCATCTCTTTCTGCATATGAAGTGGTGAATGAATGGGATTATAGTGATTTAGTTAGGATTTTTTACCGTTATGGAGAAGAAAAGTTTTCTAAGCAAATTGCTCGCAAAATAGAAGAGGCACGAAAAAATGAGCCAATCAAAACAACTGGTGAATTGGTTGATCTCATTAAAGAGGGGATACCGGCAGCTGCAAGACGTAAAGGTGGACATCCTGCGAAGAGAATTTTCCAGGCCATTCGCATTGCAGTGAATGATGAGCTTGGTGCAGCGGAAGATTCCCTGCAACAGGCGATTGAAACCATTACTGTCGGTGGAAGAGTCAGCGTGATTACATTCCACTCACTCGAAGACAGGCTATGCAAAACCATATTTAAAGAGGTGTCTTCTTTGCCAGATTTACCTCCAGGTTTGCCAGTTGTTCCCGCCCATATGGAGCCAGCCATCAAGCTTGTTACTAAAAAGCCGATTGTCCCTTCAACGGAAGAGCTAGAAGCAAACAATCGCGCACGTTCAGCCAAACTGCGGATAATTGAAAGAGTAAAAGACTAAAGGAGTTGATTATATGGGATTGCCACAACAAAGAGAACATCATACGTATATAAAACAACCAGTAGCACCCGAACAGCATATTCCAAAGACTGTCACTAAACCGCGTAAATCAAGAATCACCAAGCTAGAAAAAATTCTAATGCTTGTAATGACTGCTACAATTGCTTTTATTGCTGTAGGGAATTTGAATGTCCAGTCTTCTATCAACAGCACAACAGTCGATATTCAAAAAACAGAAGCTGATATAGTAGAAGTGAAAAAGCAAAACTCAGAATTGTCTATGGAAATAAGTGAACTTTCAACATATGATCGTATTTGGAAAAAAGCAAACGCTTTAGGCCTAAAATTGAACGAAAAAAACATGAAAGTAGCGTCAGGACAATGAAAAAGAACAAATTTCAATGGGGAGCCTCCACGATGCTTATCATCTACGGGCTTCTATTTTTTTTAATGTTTTTTAGAATATTCTATATCCAAGTCACTGGGCAAGTAGAAGGGCAGCAATTAGCCGCTAAAGCAGCTGCCAGATATGAAAAGAAAAAAACAATTACAGCAGACAGAGGAAACATATTAGACCGGAATGGTAAAATTATTGCAGAGGATGCGGTGACGTATCGCCTTGCAGCTACCGTTAACCCGGATGCATCAAAAGGTTCAAAAAAGCCTATCCATGTGGTGGATCCAAGAAGAACAGCTGCAGTATTAGCAAAATATATACAGATGGATGAAGAAGAAATTTACGAAAGACTGCTCAAAAAGTATAATGCAAAGCACAAACCTTTATGGCAAGTTGAGTTTGGAAATGCAGGTAGTAATATTAACCACGCTACCATGCAAAAAATTCAAAAAGAACATTTACCGGGTATTATTTTGATGGAAGACAAAAAACGCTTCTATCCAAATGGTGTATTCGCATCGAATTTAGTAGGGTTTGCGCGAAAAGAAGATAACGAAAAAGCTCCTGTTGGAAAAATGGGATTAGAGTCCATTTATAATAAAGAGCTTTCTGGTGTTGATGGAAATGTACAATATAAGAGTGACTTATTTGGCTATTTACTGCCGAATAGTAAAAAAATGATCCAACCAGCTAAAGATGGTGAGAATGTTTATTTAACCATTGATCGGACAATCCAAAACTTTCTAGAAGCTTCAATGACGAAGGTTTATGAAAAATATAAACCTGAATCTATGATGGCTGTAGTTGCCAATCCTAAAACTGGAGAAATTCTGGCTGTATCACAGCGGCCTACCTTTAATCCTCAGACAGGGGCAGGTCTAAATAATAGTTGGATTAACTCATTAACTGAAACAACCTTGGAACCAGGCTCAACGATGAAGACGTTTACTCTTGCTACTGCTATAGAAGAAGGAAAATGGAATCCAAATGATAAATTCCAATCAGGCCAATACAAGGTATATGATCGTACAATTCGAGATGCCAACCAAGTTGGATGGGGAACAATTACATATCTAGAGGGTATTCAGCGTTCTTCCAACGTCGGAATGGCAAACTTGCTCAAAAAGATTGGAGATAAGACCTTTATCAACTATCTAGGGAAATTTGGATTCGGGCAAAAAACAGGAATAGATTTGCCAAATGAAGCAACAGGTAAAATTTTGGATGAATACCCGATTAACCGAGTAACAACAACCTATGGACAAGGTTCTACCGTGACACCAATTCAGCTCATCCAAGGACTTACCGCTATTGCGAATAATGGTAAAATGATGCAACCTTATGTGATTAACAAAATCGTCGATCCAAACACGGGGAAAGTAATCCAACAGCATGAGCCAGTAGTGAAGGGTAAGCCGATTTCAGCTGCCACCGCTAAAAAAGTAAGAGATACATTAGGAACGACTGTTACGTCCAAAAAAGGTACTGCCCAGAATTTTGCAAGCAAAGAATATGAGGTTTCAGGAAAAACAGGGACAGCTCAGATTCCAAGACCTACTGGTGGCTATTACTGGGGAAAGAATAGTTTCCTTTATTCTTTCTTAGGTATGGCGCCAAAGAAAAATCCTCAATTAATTATGTATATTGCTATCAAAAAACCGCAATTAGGTATGACAGAAGTTGGTTCTGAGCCAACTTCAGAAGTATTCAATACAGTCATGGGCAGTAGCTTAAAATATTTAAATATAAAACCTTCCAAAATGAAGACTGAAAAACCTATAATCGTTGGCCAATATGTAGAGGGTAGCAGCAAAACAGCATCCAAAGAGTTAAAATCTCAAGGTATGGAGCCTGTTCAAATTGGCGGAGACGGTGAAGTATTGGAACAATATCCTCAGGAAGGAAGCAGTTTACTAGGTAAAAACCATGTATTCCTTAAAACGGATGGCAACAACATTAAAATTCCAAACTTCAAAGGTTGGTCATTGCGAGATATATTGGCATATCAATCAATATCCGGAATTAAAATTCATACAAGTGGAGATGGATTTGGTGCAAAACAAAGCATCAAGCCAGGAACTATTTATGAGGGAAATGCGAAATTAACTGTAACATTGAAAAAACCAGAAGATGAATATAATTAAGTCGTAGAAAGCCCATTTAATAAGGGAGAAATGGTTCGCCAGCTTTCGTTTATTGCTAAAGAGTCGAGGTTTACACACTTCAATACTTTCACAACAGTTTCTTTATGGAACAATGTGAAATGAACAAAGATAAGCATAGTCACCTTTTTGCAATCATATCTTACATGTAAAAAGGTGTGATTTGTCGAACTATGTGGGTTACTAAACAAGCAAGCATGAGATTGAAAATTGTCGTATTGATTTTTTTCTGCTTAGGTGCAATGTTGATCGGAAAATTGATTGTGGTTCAGTTTATCCAGCATGATTTTTTAACCAAAAAAGCAGAAGAAAATTGGGACAGGGAAGTGCCGATGAAAAGTCTGCGGGGCAATATCACTGACCGCAACGGTAAGCTGTTGGTCGGGAACAAGCTGGCGCCTACATTATACTTTATGCCTGCACAAAATAAAGAACCTGATAAAGTAGCAGAACAATTAGCTCCAATTCTAGGTACGAGTAAAGAAGCTTTAGAGAAAAAGCTGAATAAGAAAGACTTTATTGTTAAACTGGCGCCAGAAGGAAAGAACATTTCCAACGAGGTAGCGGAAGCTATTCAAAAATTGCAAATCCCTGGCGTATATACGGGCCTTGATTATATGCGCGACTATCCATATGGTGTTTTGCTGTCAAGGTTATTAGGATTTACTGGCAGCGATATGCAGGGGCTGGCAGGACTTGAATATCAGTATAATGACTTGTTGTTAGGGAAAGAGTCAGCCATTCGGTTATTTACTGATGCAAAGGGAGCAAACCTACCGCATGTAGAGGATGGATGGAAAAAGGGACAGGACGGTGCCACATTAGAATTAACGGTTGATGTTGGTGTCCAAAAAGTGGTTGAAAGAGAACTAGCGCAGGCGATGAAGAAATATAATGCAGATCAAGCAATTGGTGTTGCAATGAATCCAAATACAGGCGAAATTTTGGGATTAGCTTCATTCCCAACGTATAACCCAGCAGAATATCTGAAAGTGGATCAAAGTATCTACAATCGTAATTTGCCTGTCTGGATGACATATGAACCGGGTTCAACATTCAAAATCATTACATTAAGTGCAGCACTGAATGAAAATGCAGTCAACTTAGAAAATGAAAGCTTCTTTGATCCAGGCTACGCCAATGTAGAAGGGGCACGCCTTCGCTGTTGGAAACGTTCCGGCCATGGAAGTGAAACATTCCTACAGGTAGTGGAAAATTCCTGTAACCCCGGATTTATTGAATTGGGAAGACGAGTAGGACCAACTAAATTGCAACAATATATACGTAACTTTGGTTTTGGCCAAGTTACAGGCTCTAACATGGCTGGTGAATCGACAGGCATTTTATTCTCACCGAAAAATTATGGCCCTGTAGAGCATGCTACCACCTCATTTGGCCAAGGGATTTCGGTAACGCCAATTCAACAAGTGCAAGCAGTCGCAGCAGCTGTAAACGGCGGGAAATTAATGACCCCATATATCGTAAAAAGAATTGTGAATGGGGATAATGGAGAAGTACTGAAAACATATGAACCAATTGAGAAGAATCAGGTGATCCGGAAAGAAACAAGCGCAAAGGTTAGAGCTGCATTAGAATCTGTTGTTGCAAACGGTTCAGGCAGAGGGGCTTACCGAGATCAGCTACGAATCGGCGGGAAAACAGGAACTGCACAGAAAGCTGAAAATGGACGCTATAAAGATGGAGAGTATATTGTATCATTTATTGGGTTTGCACCAGCAGATGATCCAGAGGTAGTTGTCTATGTAGCGATTGATAATCCTAAGCAAGGGCCGCAGTTCGGGGGCGTCATTGCAGCTCCGATCGTAGGTCAAATTATTGAAGATATTCATCCGATTGTTGGCATTAAAAATCGTAAAAAACAAATTGAAAAGCCATATCGTTGGGGAGATGTGGAAAAGGTTCGCGTTCCAGACTTAGTGGGCCAAAGTAAAAAAGAAATTACAGGTATGCTTTATCCATTCCGTATAGAATGGCATGGGGAGGGAGAGAAGATTGTTTCTCAACTACCTGAAGCAGATGCACAAATCGTAAAAGATGGGACTATTCACGTTTATTTAGAAAAAGAATAATCTTAGTCTTTAAAAATGAAACTGAAACTACTATGATAGTACATGTACTAAAGAAGTTTAGAAGGAGAATTTTTTCATGTCAATCGCAACAATGCTAATTATTTTAGCAATTTCTTTTGTTATCTCGGTCATATTAGGCCCTATTATTATTCCTATGTTAAGACGATTTAAATTTGGCCAAAGCATCCGTGAAGAAGGCCCGAAATCACATATGAAAAAGGCGGGTACGCCGACGATGGGAGGCGTCATCTTCCTATTATCTATTATTGCGACTACCCTTATCATTAGCCTTATAAAAGGCGAGTTCACCTCACAATCCATTATATTAATTATTGTTTTAATAGGTTTTGGGGTGATTGGATTTTTAGATGATGGCTTAAAAATCATCTTTAAACGTAATTTGGGGTTAACCTCTTTACAAAAGTTGATTGGCCAAATCGTTATTTCTGTAGCAGCTTATTTCTTGATGAGATTAGGTACCTTCCATAATACAATTCAAATACCGTTTACTGACTATGCAATCCATTTAGGGGCAATCTATGTATTATTCCTGATTTTCTGGCTTGTTGGTTTCTCAAACGCAGTGAACCTGACAGACGGATTGGATGGTTTAGTATCTGGCACAGCATCTATTGCTTTTGCCGCTTACGGAGTATTGGCGCTCTTGAATGACCAATTAGATATTGCTATTTTCGCGTTTGCTGTAGTAGGAGCTCTATTAGGTTTCTTACTTTTCAACGCAAATCCGGCAAAAGTGTTTATGGGAGATACAGGCTCGCTGGCACTGGGTGGAGCATTAGCTATGCTCTCCATCCTTGTTGGCCAAGAGCTTCTTCTATTGATCATCGGGATTATTTTTGTCTTAGAAACATTGTCTGTTATCTTACAGGTAGCAAGCTTTAAATTAACAGGTAAACGAATTTTTAAAATGAGTCCACTACATCACCATTTTGAGCTATCAGGCTGGTCGGAATGGCGTATTGTCCTAACGTTTTGGTTAACAGCATTAGTGGCGGCATTGCTCGCAGTGGTTCCGGAGGTATTGTAATGAAACAACTATCTATGATGGAACATAAGAAAGTTCTAGTATTAGGTTTGGCTAAAAGTGGGGTGGCTGCTGCAGAATTGCTTCATAAGCTGGGCGCTTTTGTAACAGTCAACGATGCCAAACCATTCGAAGAAAATGTAGAAGCTCAAAAGCTCCTTCAACAAGGAATTACTGTTATTTGCGGTCATCACCCGGGAAATTTATTGGACGAAGGCTTTGAATTTGTGATTAAAAATCCAGGTATTCCGTATAACAATATTATTGTAGAGGATGCTATAAAACGTGGTATTCCAGTTTGGACAGAGGTTGAGCTTGCTTATTTAATCAGCGAAGCACCCTTTATTGGTATTACCGGTTCAAACGGGAAAACGACTACAACCACCTTGCTATATGAAATTTTACAACAGGGCGGTTTAAAGCCATTAATTGCTGGCAATATAGGTACAGTGGCTTGTACAGTAGCTGAAAGTGCAGAGGCTGATCAAGTTATAGTAACGGAACTTTCATCATTTCAGTTAATGGGTATTGAAACATTTAAACCCAAAATTGCGATTTGGACTAATTTATACGAAGCACATATTGACTACCATGGCACCATGAAAGAATATGGTGAAGCGAAATTCAACATTACGCGAAATCAGGATAGTAGCGATTATTTGATTTATAATGCCGACCAAGAAGTTGTAGCTTCCTATGCAGAAAAATCTAATGCAAAATTGATTCCTTTTACAACAAAAGCAGTAAGCAAAGAGGGTATTAGCGCTGATGAAGATATGATTTATTGGAAGGGCGCACCAATTTTAAAACGCGACACAATTGCATTACCTGGTGCGCATAATTTAGAAAATGTCCTCGCAGCAGTAGCAGCAGCTATTTTGATGGATTGTCCAAAAGAGAAAATGGCATCGGTCCTATCTTCATTTGCCGGTGTAAGACATCGTACACAGTTTGTACGCGAATGGAGAAAGAGAAAAGTTTATAATGATTCTAAGGCGACGAATACCTTAGCTACGCGAAGTGCTCTTGCTGCGTTCAACCAACCGATTGTTCTACTTGCGGGCGGATTAGACCGTGGTCACTCCTTTGAAGAACTTCGACCTGTCATGGCAAATGTTCATGCTACAGTTGTATTCGGTCAAACCGCAGAGCGTTTTGCAGATTTTGCGAAAAGTTGCGGCGTTGAAAGCATTGTATATGCAACAGATATCCAGGAGGCCGTCCCTAAGGCAGCTCAGTTGTCAAATGAAGGGGATGTGATTCTTCTATCACCTGCTTGTGCAAGTTGGGACCAGTATCCAAACTTTGAAACTAGAGGAGATTTATTTATCCAATCTGTCATGGAATTAGACGAATATAAAGACTAACAATAGGAAGGATGCCTTGCCTGTTACAGCGTGAACGTTTATGGTTAATCATTGCCGCGTTATTTCTAACTGCCTCTGGCATTGTTTTTGTATATTCGGCAGGTTCGTACTGGGGTAAAATCCATTATGGCCAAACAGCGCCGTTCTTAGTAAAGCAACTCATCTATTTAGCGATCGCTTTAACCGTTTTCTATGCTTGCGGTCGTTATAAAGGACTTCAGCTAGAAAAAACATGGACACTATTTTATTGGTTATCATTACTGTTACTAGTAGCAGTTTTAATTCCAGGGATTGGTGTTGTCCGGAATGGATCACAGAGCTGGATTGCTCTTGGACCACTGAGTCTTCAACCTTCGGAATTAACGAAGATTGCTACAATCATTAAGTTGAGTTTTATTCTGTCTAAACAAAAGGCAACTGCATCTAAAATTCATTGGAAACATTTTCTTTATCTGTTTTTGCCAGTAGCACTTATAATGGTACAGCCAGATTTTGGATCTGCATTTATTTTAATTGTATCTGTCTTTTTGTTATTCTTTATTGCAGGATATCCATTCCGGTTTTATGTTTTCTTAATTATTGCAGGCGTCGCAGGGCTAGTTGGATTGATCCTGTCAGCACCGTATCGGTTAAAAAGAATTGAGGCTTTTTTGGATCCGTGGTCAGATCCTTTAGGTAGCGGATTTCAAGCGATTCAGTCATTAATGGCTATAGGACCGGCAGGATTATATGGCTTTGGTTTTGGCAATAGCCGCCAAAAGTATTTATACTTACCTGAACCCCAAAATGATTTTATATTCTCCATTATTACAGAAGAAATGGGTTTTCTGGGGGCAGCGACAATTATTTGTGCTTTTGGTTTGCTGATTTACGCAGGCTTAAGATTAGCTTACAAGTCAAGCCTCAAAGTTTCGCTGTATAGTATTGCTACATTAATAGGAATGATTGGATTTCAAGCATTCCTGAACATTGGTGTAGTATCAGGTTTATTGCCTGTTACAGGTGTCACATTGCCATTTATCAGTTATGGAGGAACATCTCTTGTGGTAACATGGATTGCGATTGGCATCATATGGAACTTTTCGAGGGAAGACTAATTTATAGAAGGGAGTGGTCAGTATGGATAAAGTAATTGATATTGAAGAACGAATTCCAACATTAAGAGAACGCCGAAAAAAAAGAACAAACCGACGATTTATCATACTTATAGTTATATTCTTAATTACCTTACTGACTCTTCTATATTTTCAATCGCCATATAGCCATATTGGAAGAATAAAAGTAGAAGGTAACCATCTACAAAGTAAAGACTATTACATAAAGCATAGTGGTTTAAAAAAAGGTAATTCTTTATGGGATTTTAAAAGTAGCAAAATTGAAGGGCTTATAAAAAGTAAGCAAATAGTAAAAAGTGTTGAAGTCAAAAGAAGTTGGCTCAACACTGTTACACTTTCGATTAAGGAGCATAAAGATGTAGCTTTCTTAAAAGAAAATGATCAATACAGTTTAGTGCTTGACAATGGACAAACCCTTCGTTTAAGTAAACTACCAAAAAAGTTGGATATGCCAATACTTGTTGGTTTTGAAAATAAAAAAACTCGGGTCAAGATGATTCATCAGTTAAAACAGTTGAGTAGTGAATTAACTGCATTAATATCACAAGTAAATCTAATACCAAACGACTCAAATCCCTATGCTATTCAAATGTTTATGAATGATGGTTTTGAAGTGAGGGGATCTATTTCATCTCTTGCTTCCAAGCTGAAATTTTATCCATCCATCATTTCACAAATTAAACATAAAGATAAAGGTGTTATTGATTTAGAAGTGGGTACATTCTATCGATCATATCGTGATGAATACAGCAAAAAATAGTAAAACAGTACAAGCATTTGGTTAATTCAGTGCTTTTATCTAAAAATTACATTATTTCTATTATTATCAGTTTTAAATAGCTTACAAATGTAGTAATCTTAGCTTAAGCATTAATTGATTGAAAAAAGTTTTATTTTTTTCTTCCCTATATTTTATTGCAATAGTAGATTTAAATAAAATGGGCAATTCCCCAAAACCTCTTTTTATAGGTGAAGAGTTTCCTATTATGTGAATGGGGAATTAAAGTGTATGGTGTATGAATCCGTTTTATATAGTAAAAAAAACAGGTGAATAGAAGGATTTTCGTATGTCAATCATGAATTTATTTAGACAAGTTTAACATTTTACAATAGAATAATCATAAGAGTTATTGAAGGAGGTGCCACAGTTTGAGTCATTCAGAATTATATGTTTCACTAGATATTGGTTCTTCTTCTGTAAAAGTGCTAATTGGAGAAGTTAATGATGAGACTGTGCATGTAATAGGTGTAGGTAATGTCAAATCGGTAGGTATCCGAAGAGGAAGCATTGTAGATATAGATGCTACAGTCCAATCTATTAAAAAAGCAGTAGATCAAGCTGAAAGAATGGTAGGAATGACTATCAATAAAGTCATCTTAGGTATTCCAGCAAACCAAGTACAATTACATGCTGTTAAAGGCGTTGTGGCAGTAAATAGCGAAAACCGAGAAATCACAGATTTAGATTTGGATCGTGTGATGGAATCAGCACAACTGATGTCTATCCCGCCAGATCGAGAATTAATCAACATTGTACCAACTCAGTATATTGTTGATGGCTTAGACGGAATTAAGGATCCAAGAGGTATGATCGGAATCCGTTTAGAAATGGACGGAACGATGATTACCACATCTAAAACAGTCTTGCACAATGTACTGCGTTGCGTTGAAAAGGCTGGTCTAGAGATTCAACAAATTTATTTGCAGCCATTAGCATCTGGTGAATTTGCACTTACTGAGGATGAGCGCAACAGAGGTACCGCTTTTGTTGATATCGGCGGCGGTTCTACAACTATTGCTGTATTTGAAGAAGGACATTTTACTGGAACAGCCATGATCCCTGTTGGCGGCGATCATCTGACGAAGGATTTATCAATCGTTTTGAAAACACCAACAGAACAAGCAGAAAAGATTAAGCGCGAATATGGTCATGCTTATTATGATGATGCTTCTGATGATGAATTGTTTGAAGTACCAGTTATAGGAGCAGATACAAAAGAACAGTATAGTCAAAGATACATATCCGAAATTATAGGTGTAAGACTAGAAGAACTTTTCGATTTAATTATAGATGAATTGTATCGGATGGGGATTCAAGACTTGCCGGGTGGTGTTGTTTTGACTGGCGGTGTTGCGAAATTAGAAGGCCTTCCTCAATTAGCACGCCATGTATTGCAGACAAGTGTAAAGATTTATACACCTGATTATATAGGAGTAAGAGAACCTGAATATACGTCCGCTGTAAATTTAATTCGCTATGCGTATAAGGAATCGCAATTCAACCATGAGGTAAGCGATAATAATCCGCTAGGCAATGTGCCATATGACACTCATGTAGAACAGCCCAAAAAACAAGCATCCTATGAAACGGAAGAGCATAGAGATGGTGTACTTACAAAAGTAAAAGGGTTCTTTAATAAATTCTTAGAATAATATATAGGCGATTTTCCCTACACACTAATAGCTGAACTAGGAGGAATTAGGATGTTAGAATTTGAAACAAATGACGATTCACTAGCTGTAATTAAAGTGATCGGTGTTGGCGGCGGCGGTAACAATGCAGTCAACCGAATGATTGAACATGGAGTGCAAGGGGTAGAATTTATCGCCGTGAATACAGATGCACAGGCATTAAAACTATCAAATGCAGAAGTTAAATTGCAAATTGGTGCAAAATCTACTCGCGGACTTGGCGCAGGTGCTAATCCAGAAGTAGGAAAAAAAGCAGCAGAGGAAAGCAAAGAACAAATTGAAGAAGCACTTAGCGGTGCGGATATGGTATTTGTTACTGCCGGCATGGGCGGCGGTACAGGTACAGGCGCAGCTCCTGTTATTGCCCAAATCGCTCGTGATATTGGCGCATTAACAGTTGGCGTTGTTACACGTCCATTCTCTTTTGAAGGGAAAAAACGTCAAAAACAAGCTGTTTCCGGTACATCCTCGATGAAAGAAGCAGTTGATACGTTAATTGTTATTCCAAATGATCGCTTGTTAGAAATTGTTGATAAAAATACACCAATGCTTGAAGCTTTCCGTGAAGCGGATAACGTACTTCGTCAAGGTGTCCAAGGGATTTCAGATTTAATCGCTGTCCCTGGTTTAATCAACTTAGACTTTGCCGATGTCAAAACAATCATGTCCAATAAAGGCTCTGCTTTAATGGGTATTGGTATCGCATCAGGTGAAACACGCGCTGTAGAAGCTGCGAAAAAAGCAATTTCAAGTCCATTGCTTGAAACATCTATTCATGGGGCGAAGGGTGTCCTGATGAATATGACAGGCGGATCTAATTTAAGCTTATACGAAGTACAAGAAGCGGCAGATATCGTTTCATCTGCTTCTGATGAAGATGTAAACATTATCTTCGGTGCTGTCATTAATGATAACTTAAAAGACGAAATTGTTGTGACAGTCATTGCAACAGAATTTACAGAAGATGAAGTACAACAATTTGAAGGCCGTAATACCAACCGAGGCGGTATGAGTGCACCACGTCAGCAACAACCAATGCAGCAAATGCCGAATCGTGAAGTGCGTACTGAAGAAATGGCGAACACAATGAAAGAGGCGCCAAGACAACAACAAAACACTTCTTACCAATCAAATAATCAAGAAGAAGGTCTAGATATCCCAACGTTCTTGCGTAATCGCAATAGACGCCGTTAAATAGCATAAAAAACTGTAGGCAAACATGAAATCCCTCGTGTTTGCCTACAGTTTTTTTATGCTGAAATTAAAAAAATGCCCCTTTATGTCGGAAATTTCACCTGTTTACCTTTCACCCTTTGACAATTTTTGAAATCTGTCTATGGTATGTTGTTAATAGGCGGTAATAGGCGGGAGGTGGTGAATTGTATGGTGAGGTATTAATATTAATAAATGCCATTTTTAATTACGTTATTCTTTCTTTTACCAACTCAATCTGTTATATGGGAAAAAAGAAAATACGATTAATGGGTAGCGCATTATTTGCTGGTGCATGGATTGTCATATTTGGCCACCAGTTTCTCATGATGGTCGTCGCATTTTTACTGATGATGATTCTTGCCTTTGGATTTCATATTCGCCAACTTTGGAAAACTGCTCTGATGTGTTTCATTGCTGCATTATTTGCAGGAGGTCTTTTTACAGCCCTTGAGCCATTATTAATTGGACGTTCAGTTATTATACTGATGCTAATAGCAGGAGTTGTTGCCTCATTTAGTTTATTTATTTTAAAAAGCCGGTTATTTGCCTTTACGGGAGATCGCCTTCAACAGCAACTTGTCCAATGGTGTAAAGTTCAATTAGGTGAGATAGATGTTTCTTTAAAATGTTTTATTGACACTGGCAATACGACTGTTGAACCATTATCAGGGCGTCCTGTTCATTTTGTGCGTTATCAAGCTATCGAACAATCAATGCCTGAACACTTAAAAATTGCATTGCATAATTGGGATGTTAACGATCCATATAATTTAGATATGTTTCCAAATGAATATAAAAAGAAAGTTGCAGTCATTCCGATTACAACTGTTCAAGAGAAGAAAACATATAGTCTTGCGCTTAAATACGACCAATGGCAAATAATAAAAGGCAAGCATCACTCCATCGCTCCGGGCTTTTTAATCATAACTCTGCAAAATACTCATTTTCCACAAGAGACAGATGCAATCTTACACTTCACCGCCTTATCGAGGGTTGGCAGTATTTAATGCAAACTACAACTCTTCAGCATAGCTATAGCAGATTTCAATGTACTAAAAAAAGAAGAAGCTTGAATAAAGTTTCACCATATACTTCAATCTTACGAACGGGAGGGCATTTAAATGTTTTTACGATTATGGCGTTGGCTAACAGAAGTAATTGCTAGGTTTAGAGCGACGGGGACATTTTATATTGGCAGTCATGAATCATTGCCGACACCCTTAAAGAAAGAAGAAGAACAGGAAATGATTTTGGCCTTTAAAAATGGCGATATGCATGCAAGAGATGTGCTAATTGAGCATAATTTAAGACTTGTTGTATATATTGCAAGAAGATTCGATAATGCGAAAACCCCTATTGAGGATTTAATTAGCATTGGTTCAATCGGCCTTATTAAAGCAATTGAAACATTTAATGCTGATAAAAAAATTAAATTAGCTACATATGCCTCAAGGTGTATAGAGAATGAGATCTTGATGCATTTGCGAAAAACAAGCCGTATGAAAGGTGAAGTGTCTTTAGATGAACCGCTAAATTCTGATGGAGATGGAAATGAATTATTGTTATCTGATATTTTAGGCACAGAAGAAAACCTAATTACAGATGACGTGGAAAAGAAAATCGAACGTCAATATATGTTTCACGCCATTCAAAAATTAGAGGAAAGAGAACGATATATTATGGAATGTCGTTTTGGCTTAGCGGGAAAAGAAGAGATGACGCAAAAGGAAGTAGCCGATCATTTAGGCATTTCTCAATCCTACATTTCTCGTTTAGAGAAAAAAATCATTCATGAATTGCGTACGCATTTAAATCAATTAACGTCTTAACGGTTGAAATTGGTAAGAAAAATCACGCATATAATTATCCCGGACGGACACACTTAATTTACTAACAGTGATTAAGCATCCGGGAGGCAGATTATGCGAACAAAAGTTGAAATTTGTGGTGTTGATACATCCACTTTACCTGTATTGAAGCATGAAGAAATGCGGGAGTTATTTGTCGCATTGCAAAGTGGTCAGGAAGAAGTAAGAGAACAACTTGTGATGGGGAATTTACGGTTAGTGTTAAGCATTGTCGGCCGATTTGCATATCGAGGGGAACAGGCTGATGATTTGTTTCAAGTAGGCTGTATTGGGCTATTAAAGTCAATCGACCACTTTGACCTCTCGCATAATGTACGATTTTCAACATATGCAGTACCTATGATTATCGGTGAAATTAGAAGACACTTAAGAGACCACCATCCGGTACGCGTATCTAGATCTTTACGAGATATTGCTTATAAAGCAATGCAAGCAAAGGAACAGTTCCTCACAGAAGAATTGCGGGAGCCTACACTAACTGATTTGGCACGTATGACAGGATTACCCCAAGAAGACATATTGTTTGCTCTTGATGCTATCCAAGAACCCATGTCTCTTCATGAGCCGATTTATTCTGATGGAGGAGATCCAGTTTATATGATGGATCAATTAAAGGATCAAAGTGTATCGGAAGATCGCTGGCTAACTTATGTTTCAATTAAAGAAGAAGTTCAGAAATTGGATAAAAGGCAACAAAATATTCTCTCAAAACGATATTATTATGGTCATACTCAAACAGAAATAGCTAAAGATCTAGGCATCTCTCAAGCCCAAATCTCAAGGCTAGAAAAAAGCGCGCTAAAAACCATTCAAGAGCATGCAAGCGAAAAGAATTAATTGCTAAGATGCAATGCTTCCATCAGTGAATTAGAAAGAATTCCTTGCTGATGGATAGCGTTCCTATTGGTCATGTATAGAGATTCATCTTGGATCTAGGCGGACTGTTGCCACTACATTTTTTGTGTTGAGGAATATAGGCGCCCATACAAGATAAAATTATAAGAAGCATCCATATCAAGAATGGTGCTTCTTTTTCATATATATATACATATAGGAGTTAATCTTTTCATGCAGATTCAACAAATACTGAATAGTATGCATGAACCCGCTCTTAATATAAAAAGGGGGAAACTGAATGCGTTTTTCGGATATTCAACGAAAAGAGATTATTGCGGCAAATAGTGGACGGTTTTTAGGATATGTGGAAGATGCAGTTGTCCAAAAAGACACAGGGTATGTTGAAGCGTTTGTCGTGGCAGAACCTAAAAAATTCATTTCTTTCAATTCAGGCCATAAAGAAGCTTTAAAAATACCAATAAAGGATATAGTAGTGGTAGGGAAGGATGTCATCCTAGTTAAAGGATTAGATTGAAGAATTCGGCTATTCATTGATAATTACCAAAAGGCTTGATACAATAGGGTAAAGTTAAATTTCAAGCGGTAGTTACTTTAAAACTCCAACTGCTTGGAAGTGGAAGTATATTGGAATTTGAGACCGATATTTCTATCCTAATTTACTCTTTATTTATATTAAAATTTTGATGTGATAATAAAAACCCTTAAGTGGGATACAAGATTTTTTGAAAAGTCGAGGCTAACATGAATTCAATAATAAATAATTTACATGATATCCAAAAAAGAATGGAAGATGCTTGCAAAAAGGCTGGCAGAAAACTTAGCGATATTACGATAATTGCTGTTACAAAGCAAGTTTCAAAAGCTCGGACCAAAGAGGCAATAGAGGTAGGGCTGACCCATTTAGGAGAAAATCGTCCTGAGGGTTTATTAGATAAGCAGGTTGAGATTAAAAATAATGCAACATGGCATTATATTGGTTCTTTGCAAACTAGAAAAGTCCGTAAAGTAATCAATCAGATTGATTACTTACATTCCCTCGACCGCATTAGCCTAGCTGAGGAAATAGATAAACGTGCAGATTCTAATGTCGATTGTTTTGTGCAGGTGAATGTATCTGGTGAGGATTCCAAACATGGTTTAACGCCAGAGGAAGTTCTGCCTTTTATAGAGCAACTATCAATATTCCCTCATATTCGCATCGTCGGTTTAATGACAATGGCACCTAATACTGAAAATGAAGCAATTATTCGCAGTGTATTCAAATCATTAAAAAATTTACAGTTAGAGATTGCTAGTAAAGGATATAGCTATGCACCGTGCACCGAACTTTCAATGGGAATGTCGAATGATTATGAGATTGCCATTGAAGAGGGAGCGACATTTGTCCGTATTGGCACAGCTCTAGTTGGTACGAAAGAAGGGACTTTTAATGAAGGTGAAGGATAAAATCAAAAACTTTTTCTATTTAGAAGAGGAAGAAGAATACGTAGAAGAACAGGCCGTACGCAAAGAACCGATACGCCAGCAAGCTGTGCCGCAACAACAAGCAAGACAGCAACAAGTACAGCCACCAATCGTTAATAGACCTGCTGCTGTTAAGAAGCAGTCTATGAAAGAACGTCAAAAACAAGTTGATTATCCGTCAAATGTCCCGAACCTCGTTAGTATTACACAAAAGACTTCAAAGCTCGTGTTATCAGAGCCGCGAGTCTATTCAGAGGCGCAAGATATTGCTGACAATCTAAAAAATAAGCGGGCAGTGGTTGTAAACCTGCAAAGGATTGAACGCGATCAGGGTATGAGAATTATCGATTTTATCAGCGGAACGATTTTTGCCCTTGGTGGAGATATTAAAAAGATCGGCAAAGATATATTCTTATGTACGCCTGATAACATGGAAGTGGACGGAAATATATCAGAATACTTATATGACGATCAATAGAGGAGAATAATTGTTCATGCTACCATTTACAATAGTGAAGGTTTTTTTTGAGTTCTATTCCATTGCATTAATTATCTACATTTTGATGTCTTGGATTCCTTCAGCGTATGAGTCAGCTGTAGGAAGATTTTTAGCTAAAATATGTGATCCTTATCTGGATTTCTTTAGAAAGTTCATACCACCAATTGGCATGATTGATGTATCACCGATTGTGGCGCTAATTGCATTAAATTTAATTCAAACAGGCATATTTTATGTACTTAGCTATATAGTGTTTTAAAAAAGGGCCCCTTAAAAGGGCTCTCTTTTACAAGTTGCCACCACCCGAGTGTGGGGCTTTTTTGTTAGATAAGAAATTAAAAGGGAGACACTACAATGGAAGATGTATTTCAACATTTCAGGCCATCGGAGAGAGCCTTTATCGAACAAGTAATCGGGTGGAAAAAAGAAGTGGAGGATCAGTATGCGCCAAGGCTAACCGATTTTTTAGATCCACGCATGAGTCAGATTGTCCACAATATTATTGGGAAGAATGGCGATATACAAGTTTCTATGAGTGGTTTATTTGATGGAGCGGAGCGACAAAGAGCTCTCATTTATCCAGATTACTTTTTACCGTCAGAAGAAGATTTCAACCTAGTTATTTGTCAACTTAGCTATCCTTCGAAATTTGTTCATTTAAAACATCCAGATGTACTGGGCGCCTTATTATCCATTGGACTTGAGCGCTCTAAATTTGGCGACATACGTGTGGGCCCAGAAACTGTTCAATTTGTTGTGGCCAAAGAAGTATTTGAATATGTGAGGCTCAATCTGATTAGCGTTGGTCAAGCTAAGGTAGAAGTGGGGCAATTGCCTACGTCTGATACTTTATTGCCTCCTGATGCCGATTGGAAAGAGCAGTCAACAACAACAAGTTCTTTACGTTTAGATACTGTCATAGCTTCTGTTTATCCAATCTCGCGCCAGAAAGCAGCTGCGTTCATCAATGGAGGAAAAGTAAAAGTGAATTTTGCCCTATGTGAACAAGTTTCTTTCGAATTGCAAGAATCTGATTTGATATCCATAAGAGGACTCGGCCGCTTTATCATTCAATCAATCGAAGGTAAGACAAAAAAAGATAAATACCGCATGAAAGTAGGGAAAATGGACCGAAAATCGTAAATTTCTTATAAAAATGCAGAATTTGAGTGAACTTCCAAATAGAGAAATGTATAATAATGAGTAAATGTAGTTAAGGAGAGGTGCAAATCATGCCATTATCGCCACTTGATATACATAATAAAGAATTTAGTCGCGGCTTTAGAGGATATAATGAAGATGAAGTAAATGAGTTTCTAGAACAAGTTATTAAAGATTATGAAATAGTGCTAAAAGAAAAAAAGGAGCTTGAGAATAAACTTCTTTCAAGCAACGAACAGATTGGGCACTATAACTCAATTGAAGAAACGTTGCAAAAGTCAATTGTCATTGCACAAGAAGCAGCAGAAGAAGTCCGTCGAAACTCTCAAAAAGAAGCAAAGCTAATTGTCAAAGAAGCTGAAAAAAACGCGGATCGTATAGTCAATGAAGCCCTTTCCAAAGCTCGCCGCATCGCAATGGAAATCGAAGAATTGAAAAAGCAATCAAAAGTCTTCCGCAATCGTTTCAAAATGATTGTCGAAGCCCAATTGGATTTAATTCAATCAGATGATTGGGATCATTTAATGGAGTATGAAGTAGATACCGCAGAATTAGAGCATTTGGACCTGCCGCAGGATTAGTACTTGACTGGAAGCGTCCATTTTAACTATAATGTCATCATATATAAAAGTAATGATGGAGAGAGTACGTTATAAGTGCCGTCTAGCGATTTAGGGATAGTGGGAGCCTAAACGAAACGCTTATAAAAGAAAATCACTCCTGAACTAGATTGTTGAAAGGGAAGTAGGCAATCTCGTCAACACCGCGTTAAGGTGTCTTAAGCGGCGCTTTTACAGCGCAACTAGGGTGGTACCGCGAGAAATATCCTCCTCGTCCCTTTTTGGGATGAGGAGTTTTTTTATTTTAAAAATGAGTTTCAAGTAATCAAGGAGGAATAAAAATGGATTATAAAAATACCCTGTTAATGCCAAAAACAGATTTCCCTATGCGCGGAAATCTACCAAACAATGAGCCGAAAATTCAAGATAAGTGGAAGGATATGGACATCTATACAAAAGTTCTAGAACGTACGAAAGATCGCCCAGCTTTCATCTTGCATGACGGCCCTCCTTATGCAAATGGTGATATCCATATGGGTCATGCGCTCAATAAAGTATTAAAAGACATGGTAAACCGCCATCGTTCTATGACTGGGCACTATTCACCATATGTACCGGGCTGGGATACTCACGGTCTTCCAATCGAGCAAGCTTTAACAAATAAAGGCGTTGACCGCAAGAAAATGACCGTAGCGGAATTCCGTGAACTTTGTAAAGAGTATGCATACGAACAAGTAGAACGCCAACGTGAGCAATTTAAACGCATTGGAGTTCGCGGTGATTGGGAAAACCCATATATCACTTTGAAACCGGAATTCGAAGCGCGCCAAATTGGCGTGTTTGGCGATATGGCTAAAAAAGGCTATATCTATAAAGGATTAAAACCAGTGTATTGGTCTCCTTCAAGCGAATCTGCTTTAGCAGAAGCAGAGATCGAATATAAAGATATTAAATCTCCTTCTATTTATGTTGCTTTTGACATTTTAGATGGAAAAGGTGTAGTAAATGCAGGGGAAAAATTCATTATTTGGACGACAACACCTTGGACGATTCCTGCGAACCTAGGTATTTCTGTAAATCCTGAATATACGTATGTAGTTGTAAAAGAGAATGATCAAAAATACATTATTGCCAAAGGATTGCTTGAAGCGGTAGCTGAGAAGCTAGGCTGGGAAAATCCTGAAATCGATCGAGAAATCAAAGGGACGGACCTTGAAAATGTAACGGCGAAACATCCTCTATTTGATCGTGAATCACTTGTTATGCTAGGCGACCATGTAACGCTAGATGCAGGTACTGGTTGTGTTCATACAGCACCTGGCCATGGTGAAGATGACTATCAAGTCGGTAAGCGTTATGGACTAGAAACTTTATCAGTTGTAGATCATAAAGGCTGCTTAACAGAAGATGCAGGCGAGTTTGCTGGTATGTTCTACGATAAAGCGAATAAACCGATCTGCGAAAAATTGGATGAAGCTGGCGCGTTATTAAATCTTACATTCTTTGAACACTCATATCCGCACGATTGGCGTACAAAAAAACCTGTTATTTTCCGTGCTACACCACAATGGTTTGCATCTATTGATAAATTCCGTTCAGAGTTGCTTCAAGCTATTCGTGATACGAATTTTACGCCGGTATGGGGTGAAACTCGCCTGTATAACATGATTCGCGACCGCGGAGACTGGTGTATTTCACGACAGCGTGCATGGGGCGTGCCAATTCCAGTCTTCTATGCGGAGAACGGGGAAGGAATTATCACTGAAGAAACCATCTCACACGTACAAAAATTATTCCGTGAGCATGGCTCAAATATTTGGTTCCAAAAAACAGCGAAAGAATTGCTTCCAGAAGGATTCACGCATGAGGGATCGCCAAATGGAGAATTCACGAAAGAGACAGACATTATGGATGTATGGTTCGACTCTGGTTCATCTCACCAAGGTGTATTAGTTGAACGACCTGAACTACGTTACCCTGCAGACTTGTATTTAGAAGGCTCTGACCAATATCGCGGTTGGTTTAACTCTTCACTTATCACTTCTGTAGCTATCAACGGCCATGCGCCGTACAAAGGTTTGCTTTCACACGGCTTTGTACTTGATGGAGATGGAAGAAAAATGAGTAAATCGCTTGGCAATATCATTGCGCCAAGTAAAGTGATGAACCAATACGGAGCAGATATTTTACGTCTATGGGTAGCTTCTGTTGACTATACAGCAGACGTGCGTATTTCAATGGATATGCTGAAACAAGTGTCAGAAGTGTATCGTAAGATCCGTAATACATTAAAGTTCTTACATGGTAATTTACATGACTTTAACCCAGAACAAGACTATGTATCATATGAAAATTTACGCGAAGTCGACCAATATATGTACATGGAGCTACAAAAGCTGATTCAAACAGTACGTGATGCATACGATCGTTATGAATTTGCGACTGTTTATAAAGCAATCAACAACTTTGTAGCAGCAGAGCTAAGTTCATTCTATTTGGATATTGCAAAAGATGTTGTATATATCGAAGGTGCAGATGCTCAGCCGCGCCGTGCAATGCAATCTGTGATGTATGATACATTAAACGCGTTATTGAAATTATTAACGCCAATCATTCCGCATACAACAGATGAAATGTGGTCTTATCTAAGCTATGCTGATGCTGAAAGCGTCCAATTGACAGATATGCCTGATGCTGTTCAAAAAGAGAATTTCGAACAACTATCAGAAAAATGGACTACTATTATGGCGATTCGAAACACAGTATTAAAAGCTTTAGAAGAAGCTCGTAATGCGAAAACAATCGGGAAATCATTAGAAGCAAAAGTAACAGTCTTCGGTGATGAACAAACGGTTACTCTTTTACAAGATCCACAAATTAATTTTGCACAGTTGAACATTGTATCAGAATTTGTTGTAGGCGGTGTTGTTGATAACGCACCTGCAGATGCAGTGAAAGTTGAAAATGTTGCTGTTGTAGTCGAAAAAGCAGAAGGCGAAAAATGCGAACGCTGCTGGACGATTTCAAAGACAGTTGGCGAAAATCCTGCTCACCCAACACTTTGCGCACATTGTGCAGATGTAGTGGAGAATTACTATAGCGAAGCTGAATAATGGCAGTAAGCAAAAAGCCGTTCACGAAATGTGAGCGGCTTTTTGCATTTAATCGTTGTCATGAATCAAGCAATATAAGGATTTTTAACTTGAATGTATGGTGTGTTTTTCTCTTGCGTCTATTATATGATAGAATAGGTTAGATTCGGCAGTAAACGGAGGGTTTGCCATGTACAAATATTATGGTATAGCGATTTTGGTCATTATACTTGATCAGTTGTCAAAATGGAGCATTGTGGAGAATATGAAATATGGAGAGAGCATCTCACTAATCGATCCTTATTTTGGGCTATATTCCCATCGTAATCGCGGAGCAGCATGGGGAATGCTGCAAGGACAATTTTGGTTATTTGCATTAGTCACCATTATTGTGATTTTGGGCATCATTTATTATTATCACAAAGAAGGAAAGGGAAAACCACTGTTCCAAGTGAGTTTGATGTTGCTGCTGGGCGGAGCAATTGGCAATTTTATTGACCGAGTATTCCGAGGAGAAGTAGTCGATTTCGTACATGTGATTATCCCAGTGATTAATTATGATTTCCCTATATTTAATATTGCAGATGCAGCGTTAACATTTGGTGTTATTATGCTCATACTATATATAATCTTCGAAGGAAAAATAGAAAAGAAAAAGGTGAAGTAATGTCAGTCACATATACGATAACAAATGAAATGCAAGGTGAACGTATTGATAAAGCCCTTGCATCAATTCAACAAGATTGGTCACGTACTCAAATTCAAGGTTTTGTACAAGAGGGCCTGGTAGTTGTAAACGGAAGTCCAATCAAAGCCAAATATAAAGTACAGGAGGGTGACGAAATCACAGTAACACCGCCTGAACCTGAACCTTTAGAAATTATCGCAGAAGATCTTAATTTAGACATTGTTTATGAAGATAGTGATGTGCTAGTAGTTAACAAACCAAAAGGTATGGTCGTCCACCCTGCACCAGGACATACGACAGGGACTTTGGTGAATGGTCTGATGTACCATTGCAAAGATCTTTCAGGCATTAATGGTGTGATGCGCCCAGGAATCGTGCATCGAATTGATAAAGATACGTCTGGCTTATTGATGGTGGCCAAAAATGATAAGGCGCATGAATCACTTGTTCAACAGTTGGTTGATAAAACAGTAACGCGCCGATATACTGCGCTTGTACATGGACATATTCCTCATGATAAAGGTACGATTGACGCACCAATTGGACGAGATCAAAAAGACCGTCAAAAGATGGCAGTTGTCGATCAAGGAAAACACGCAGTTACTCACTTCCAAGTAGCTGATCGATTTGGTGTTGACTATACGTTAATCCAATGCCGACTTGAAACTGGAAGAACACATCAAATTCGTGTGCATTTGAATTATATTGGTTACCCGTTAGTAGGCGATCCAAAATACGGACCAAAGAAAACGATTGATTTCGGCGGACAAGCACTGCATGCAGGCGTTTTAGGTTTTATTCATCCTACAACAAACGAGTATATGGAATTCCAAGCACCGCTGCCTGAGGATTATCAAGAACTCTTGAAAGAATTAAAAAGCAACTATTGACAACGTCAATGTAAGGGCATATACTAATTGCAGTGAAAAGTTAATATTCACCTTTAAGAACAGTCCAGAGAGGCTGAAAAGGGATGCGATGAATGTGAAGTCCGTATGCAGTAACTGCTTACTTGACAATCTATCAGTATACCTATAACCTCTTGGGCCAATCGCTCAAGAGTTTTTTTATGCAAAGAATTTCAACGAAAGGAGAACCATAATGAAGAAAAAAGCAGAACTATTAGATCAAGCTGCAATGAATAGGGCGATTACCCGTATTGCACATGAAATTATTGAACGCAATGAAGGGATCGATGAATGTATCCTTGTTGGAATTAAAACGAGAGGCGCATTTTTGGCCAAACGATTAGCTGAAAAAATTAACTTAATTGAGAAAAAAGAAATTCGTTCTGGTGAATTAGACATTTCCTTATATCGCGATGATCTAACAGTTAAAACAGACAATGGCGAAGCCTTAGTAAAAGACGTTGACATAACGTATGATGTATCAAATCAAAAAGTCATCTTAGTAGATGATGTTCTATATACAGGACGTACAGTACGAGCAGCAATGGATGCCGTGATGGATATTGGCAGACCATCACAAATCCAATTGGCGGTTTTAGTAGACCGCGGCCATAGAGAATTGCCGATACGAGCAGACTTCGTAGGTAAAAATATTCCTACGGCTAGCAATGAAAGAATTGAAGTTAACATGGTAGAAGCTGATCAAACAGACGTAGTAGCTATTTACGAATAACAGTAGTTTTCTTAGAATGTGAGGAATATTGAGATGTCAAATGCAGTATTGGATATTAACGACAAACCTTCGGGAGGACAGTTAGTCACACTTAGTTTGCAGCATATGTTTGCAATGTTTGGTTCAACTATCCTTGTCCCAACATTAACAGGCTTGTCACCAGCCATCGCTTTATTAACAAGTGGGATTGCAACAATTATATTCTTGCTTGTGACACGCTTTAAAGTACCGGCTTACCTTGGATCATCATTTGCCTTTATAGCGCCTATTCAAGTAGCATCAGCTACCGGAGACGGCCCGGGTAGCGCGATGATCGGTGCAATGGCGGTAGGCCTTGTATATGGGATTGTATCCTTATTAATTTGGAAAACAGGATACAAGTGGATTATGAAATTATTGCCGCCTATCGTAGTGGCGCCCGTAATAATGGTCATTGGTTTAGGGCTTGCAGGAACTGCTGTCCATATGACGATGTACGAAACAGTGGGAGACAACAAAGAAGTATATAGCGCAGCCTACTTTGTTATCGGTTTAATCACGCTAGCTATTTCAATCCTATGCAATAACTTCTTTAAAGGTGTTATTAGCACCATGCCGATACTAATCGGATTGATTGGCGGTTATCTTGCTTCACTGATTTCGGATGCGGTGTTTCATACCCATCTCATTAACTTTAGTAAGGTAGTAGAAGCAAAATGGTTTAAAACGCCAGACTTCCTGATACCTGGGGTTGATTATGAATTCCATGTCACATCTACATTGCTGCTGGCAATGGTGCCGATTGTCATTGTGACAATCTCCGAACATATCGGTCATCAGCTTGTTTTAGGAAAAGTAGTTCACCGCAATTTCATTAAAGACCCTGGTTTAAACCGGTCCTTGCTTGGTGATGGACTAGGTACACTCATCAGTTCATTGATTGGTGGTCCGCCTAAAACGACTTATGGTGAAAATATCGGTGTCCTAGTATTAACACGTATCTTTAGCGTATGGGTAATTGGTGGTGCGGCAGTGTTCGCCATCCTCCTTTCATTCTCAGGTAAACTAATGGCACTTGTTGGTACGATTCCTACACCCGTGCTTGGTGGTGTATCAATCCTGCTCTTCGGGATCATTGCTTCAAGCGGTTTGCGCATGCTTGTAGAAAATAAGATTGATTTTGATGATAAGCGTAACCTTGTGATTGCATCAGTCATCTTAATCTTAGGGATTGGCGGAGCAAAGCTAGCATTTACCCAAACGTTTTCCATTGAAGGCATGGCTCTTGCGGCAATCATTGGTGTTCTTCTAAACTTTATACTACCAGGTAAAGCTCAGCCAGATCTTGAGATGGAAAGAGAAGAGATGGAAATGAAAGAAAGTTCAATTGAATAATTTGTAGCAATACCTTTTAAGAGTTGTCCAGAGAGGCACAGAAGGGTGATTCGATACGATAAGCATGCATATAGTATACAAGCTTATTTTGTCATATCCTTCAAAAGCCTCCTTGAAATTACAAGGAGGCTTTTAGTTTAATACAAAACTAGGAGGCAAAATGATGAAAAACTTATTATCGATGGAGCAAGTATCAATACAACAAATTGAGGAAATTTTAACACGAGCAGCTGAGCTTGAGGCTGGAGCCAAACCACAGCTTGCACAGAATGCAATGGTTGCCAACCTCTTCTTTGAACCAAGTACAAGAACAAAGGTAAGTTTTGAAATAGCTGAGCGCAAACTAGGCGCCACAGTGATACCTTTTGAATCAGGTTTCTCAAGCACACTGAAAGGTGAAACGCTTTACGATACGGTGAAAACATTAGAATCTATGGGAATCGACGCAGTTGTCATTCGCCATAACCAAGATGCTTACTATGAAGACCTCTTGCCGGGAATTAATATACCAATCATCAATGGTGGAGACGGAACCGGACAACATCCATCACAATCTCTACTCGATCTCTATACTATCTTTAAAGAGTTTGGCCAATTCAAGGGCTTAAATATCACAATAGTAGGAGACATCTCACATAGCCGCGTAGCAAAATCCAATATGATTTCACTTAAAAGATTAGGTGCAAACGTACAATTAGTTTGCCCAGAACAATGGCAAGGAGAATTCCCAGAAGCGAATAATGAATGGGGCGATCTGCACAAAACAAGTGATGTGATTATGCTGCTACGGGTCCAAAACGAACGAAATGTTACATATGAAGGATACAGCACGGAAAACTATCATCAACAATACGGCTTGACAGTGGAAAGAGAAAGTATGATGAAAAACAATGCGATTATTATGCACCCTGCTCCTTTCAACCGCGGAGTAGAAATTGATTCCGACCTAGTAGAGTGTGAACGTTCACGGATTTTCGAAGCAGTAAATAACGGAGTTTATATTCGAATGGCAATCTTAGAAACTATCTTAAAGGAGAGAAAATACAATGACAGTGTTACTTCAAAATTTGCAGTTAGTAGATAAGAACGGAAATCTTTATGCAGGGGAAATATTCATTGAAGATGGAAAGATTGCAGCAGTCGGTGAGAAATTAAATGTGCAGGCAGATGAAATAATAGATGGAAAAGGATATATGGCATCACCTGGTTTTGTGGATGTCCACGTACATTTAAGAGAACCAGGCTTCGAACATAAAGAAACCATTGAAACAGGTTCTCTCTCAGCTGCAAAGGGTGGCTTTACGACCATTTGTGCGATGCCAAATACCAAGCCAGTTCCGGACTCAATTGAGAATTTAGCGATGATTAATGGATTAATTGAGCAAAGCGCGATCGTGCGTGTTCTGCCTTATGGTTCATTAACTGTTGATCAATCGGGTGATGTTCGCACAGATTTAAAAGCATTGAAGGCACATGGAGCTGTTGCATTTTCAGACGATGGAGTAGGCATCCAAGAAGCTAGAACGATGTCTGAACAAATGAAGGATGCAGCTGCTCTCAATATGACTGTAGTTGCACATTGTGAAGATAACTCATTGATTTATGATGGAGTAATGCATGAAGGTAAACGCAATTTAGAATTAGGATTGCCTGGTATTCCTTCTATTTGCGAGTCTGTCCAAATTGCACGAGATGTATTGCTTGCTGAGGCTGCAGGCGCGCATTACCACGTATGCCATGTATCCACAAAAGAATCTGTACGCGTAGTGCGGGATGCCAAAGCAGCAGGAATCCACGTAACAGCGGAAGTTTGCCCACATCACCTACTTTTAGAAGAGATGGATATTCCAAGCGATGATGCTAACTGGAAGATGAATCCGCCACTTCGTGCTAACGAGGATTGGCTGGCTCTACATGAAGGACTATTAGACGGCACTATCGATTGTATAGCAACGGACCATGCGCCTCATACAAAAGAGGAAAAATGTTGCGGTATGGTAGGAGCACCATTTGGAATTGTTGGCTTCGAAACAGCATTTCCTCTTTTATACACACAATTTGTGAAAACAGGAAAATGGACATTGCGCCAGTTGATTGACTGGATGACCGTAAAACCAGCTCAACTATTCAACTTGCCATATGGCACACTTGGAATCGGTGAATCAGCGGATCTAGTCTTAATTGATATCGAAAACGAGAAAACAATCGATGCGGAAGAGTTTCTGTCTAAAGGAAGAAACACCCCGTTTAACGGCTGGAAAGCAACAGGATGGCCAATGCTTACAATGTGTGAAGGCAAAATTGTTTGGGAGGATGGCTCATGCTAAAAAGAAAACTGATCTTAGAATCGGGCGAAGTTTTTGAAGGCATTGCTTTCGGCAGTGAAACAGAATCAGCTGGTGAAGTCGTGTTTACAACAGGAATGACCGGCTACCAAGAAACGATTTCAGATCCATCTTTTTGCGGACAGATTGTGACTATGACTTACCCTTTAATTGGCAACTACGGGATTAATCGAGATGACTTTGAAGCCATCTCGCCTGCAATCAAAGGTTTTGTTATCCACGAATTGGCAACAGTACCTTCAAACTTTCGCAATGAAGGAACATTGGATGAATACCTAAAAATGAAAGGCATTCCAGGTATTCAAGGGATTGATACAAGAAAACTGACACGCCTGATTCGTAAGGAAGGTGCTGTCAAAGGATATCTTTCAAAAGCTGGAGAAGAAATCAATCTAGAGGAAATAATAGAATGGCTTAACGCTGTAAAGTTTCCAACGAATCAAGTTGCACAAGTTTCAACACAAAAGGCGTATCCATCTCCAGGTCGCGGTAAACGTGTCGTGTTAATCGATTTTGGAATGAAGCACGGTATACTGCGCGAGCTAAATAAGCGAGATTGTGATGTGATAGTTGTACCTTATAACACAAGTGCAGAAGAAATAATGGCCTATCAGCCAGATGGAATCATGCTGTCTAATGGTCCTGGAGATCCAATGGATGTTCCTGAAGCTATCGAAACGATAAAAGTACTAATCGGTAAAGTACCAATGTTCGGTATTTGCTTGGGCCATCAGCTTTTCGGACTTGCATCTGGAGCTAAGTCATTTAAGTTGAAATTTGGCCATCGAGGTGCAAATCATCCTGTCAAAGATTTAAGGACGGGACGGACAGAACTTACATCGCAAAACCATGGATTCGCGATTGATATGGATTCACTTCAAGACACAGACTTAGAAGTAACGCATATCGCATTAAATGACGGCACATGCGAAGGGATGCGCCACAAAAAACACCCAGTATTCACCGTGCAATATCATCCAGAAGCTTCACCTGGTCCAGAAGATCCCAACCACCTGTTTGACGAATTTATCGAGCTAATGAACAACAGTACGAGAGAGGAGCAATTGCAACATGCCTAAACGCCATGACATTCAATCCATCCTAGTAATCGGTTCAGGTCCTATTATTATCGGTCAAGCTGCAGAATTTGACTATGCAGGTACACAAGCTTGCTTGGCATTAAAAGAAGAGGGGTATAAAGTAATCCTCATCAACTCCAACCCGGCAACAATAATGACGGATACAGAGATTGCTGACACTGTTTACATCGAACCTATTTCGTTAGAGTTCGTATCACGCATCCTACGTAAAGAACGTCCAGATGCAATTCTACCGACGCTTGGTGGGCAGACTGGTTTGAATATGGCAATTGAACTGCATAAGTCAGGCATATTAGATGAACTTAGCATAGAAATTTTGGGGACAAAGTTAGAAGCAATCAACCAAGCGGAAGACCGCGATCTATTTCGCAGTCTTATGCAAGAACTTGGTGTTCCAACGCCCGAATCAGAAATCGTACATACATTAGAAGAAGCTAACACATTTGCTAGCCGTATAGGTTATCCCATTATTGTTCGCCCTGCCTTTACATTAGGGGGCACAGGCGGCGGCATCTGCCATGATGAGCAGGAATTGAAAGAAACTGTAGCGTCAGGCCTAAAATATTCACCTGTTACACAGTGCTTGCTTGAAAAATCGATTGCAGGATACAAAGAAATTGAATATGAAGTGATGCGTGATTCAAAGGACAATGCCATCGTTGTTTGTAACATGGAAAATGTGGATCCTGTCGGCATACATACAGGAGATTCAATCGTTGTAGCACCTTCCCAAACATTATCCGACCGTGAGTACCATATGCTCCGAAATGTATCGCTGAAAATTATCCGTGCACTCGGTATTGAAGGTGGCTGCAATGTTCAGTTAGCACTAGATCCATACAGTTTCAATTACTACATTATCGAGGTTAATCCTCGAGTTTCTAGATCATCAGCTCTTGCTTCTAAAGCAACAGGATATCCTATTGCAAAACTGGCGGCAAAAATTGCAGTTGGATTAACTCTCGATGAGATGATTAATCCTGTGACAGGTAGAACATATGCGTGCTTCGAGCCAGCACTAGATTATATCGTGGCAAAAATTCCGCGCTTTCCTTTCGACAAATTTGAAACAGCTAAGCGAAACTTAGGGACTCAAATGAAAGCAACTGGAGAAGTTATGGCAATTGGTCGCACCTTTGAAGAAGCCATTTTAAAAGCTGTGCGCTCATTGGAGACAGGCCAAAAACATATAGAGTTAAAAAATGCAGATGATTTAACGGATGAACTGATCGAAAAGCGGATAACAAAAGCAGGAGACGAGCGGTTATTCTTTATAGGTCAAGCTTTAAGACGTGGCATAACAATCGAGCAAATTCATGATTGGAGCAAGATCGATCTTTTCTTCCTTCATAAATTGAAAAATATCGTTGACTATGAAAAAGTGATAAAAGATAACCCACAAAATGATGAGGTGCTCAAAAAAGCTAAAACAATAGGTTTTGCAGATGAAATAATCTCAAGGCTCTGGGGCATGACAGAGAGAGAAGTATATGATTACCGCAAAGAAAACCGTATCCTACCGGTCTATAAGATGGTAGATACATGCGCGGCGGAATTCGAATCAGAAACACCCTACTTCTATGGGACATACGGTTCTGAGAATGAATCAATACGGTCAAAACGTGAATCTGTCATCGTACTCGGTTCAGGACCCATCCGCATTGGACAGGGTGTGGAATTCGATTATGCAACTGTGCACTCGGTGTGGGCTATACAAGAAGCAGGATATGAAGCAATCATTATAAATTCAAACCCGGAAACCGTATCAACAGACTTTTCGGTCTCAGATAAACTATACTTTGAGCCGCTAACGATTGAGGATGTCATGCACATTATTGATCTAGAACAGCCACTAGGGGTGGTAGTCCAATTTGGGGGCCAAACGGCAATTAATCTGGCAGAGCAATTAGAAGAGAGAGACGTTAAGATACTAGGTACCACACTCGATTCGATTGACAGAGCAGAATCACGAGACCGTTTTGAGGAAGCACTGCATGAATTAGGAATTCCTCAACCGAAAGGGAAAACAGCAACCAATTCGCATGAGGCTGTAGCCATTGCAGAGGAAATAGGGTACCCAGTCCTTGTGCGTCCATCTTATGTGCTTGGTGGTCGAGCGATGGAAATCGTGTACAACAGCAAAGAACTAAAGCATTATATGGAAAATGCTGTTGAAGCTTCACCAGAACATCCTGTATTGATAGATAGATATCTGACTGGAAGCGAGATTGAAGTAGACGCCATTTGTGATGGAGAAAACGTGCTCATTCCAGGCATCATGGAACATATTGAACGTGCTGGAGTGCATTCAGGAGATTCGATTGCCGTTTATCCGCCGCAAAACTTAGCACAAAAGCATATTGAGACATTAGTAGATTACACGACACGTTTAGCAAAAGGTTTGGGGATCAAAGGCTTAATGAATATCCAATATGTCATTTCTAAAGATGTGGTCTACGTAATTGAAGTTAACCCACGTGCATCAAGAACAGTTCCTTTCTTGAGCAAGATTACAAATATCCCTATGGCCAATGTTGCGACAAAAGCAATCCTAGGAGAGTCGATTATTGAGCAAGGTTATAAAGCAGGGCTTGCACCTTCTAAAAATGGTGTGTTTGTAAAAGTGCCGGTGTTTAGCTTTGCAAAACTTCGTCGTGTCGATACCACATTGGGACCTGAAATGAAATCAACAGGCGAGGTAATGGGGAAAGACAGCACATTAGAAAAAGCGTTATATAAAGGTTTTGTAGCAGCAGGAATGAAAATAGCCGATCATGGTTCCGTCTTGATGACTGTGGCGGATAAAGATAAAGCAGAGGCAGTAGAACTCGCTGAACGATTTGTGAAAGTAGGTTACTCAATCCTTGCCACACCAGGGACAGCAAAGACGCTGGAAAGTGCAGGGATTCAATCAACCGTTGTGGATAAAATCGGATCAAGCGAGAAAACGTTACTTCACGTCATCCAAAATGGAGAGGCTCAGTTAGTCATTAATACACTGACAAAAGGAAAACAGCCTGAGCGAGACGGTTTTAGAATTCGCCGTGAAGCAGTAGAAAATGGTATACCTAGCTTCACATCACTAGATACAGCAGCAGCTATTCTCCAAGTCATAGAATCTATGACTTTTACAGCAACAGCAATGCCAAAAGCAGAGTTAGAGGTGTCCTTATGATTCAACAAGAAAAAATGAAAGTCATTCATCATCGAACTATAGCAACAAATATTTATGAGCTGGTCTTGCATGGCCAGCTTGTAAATGAAATGAAAAACCCTGGACAATTTGTGCATATTCGAGTGTCAGATAGTTATGAACCTCTGCTCAGAAGGCCAATTAGCATCTGTTCAATAGACCAAGAAAACTTAGAATGTACATTGCTATATCGTGCAGGAGGAAGAGGAACGCAGCTGCTCTCTTTAAAGCAGCCAGGCGATATGGTGGACGTGCTAGGACCATTAGGAAATGGATTCCCACTAGATGCCAGCAACTCTGGTGAAACGGCATTGCTAATCGGGGGAGGTATCGGTGTGCCACCGCTCTATGAATTGGCATCTAGATTACAGCAAAAAGGGGTACGCACAATCCATGTCCTTGGTTTCCAGTCAATCGGTGATGTTTTTTATGAAGAACAATTTAAGGCTCTTGGTGAAACACATATTGTTACAGCGGATGGAAGCTACGGCTCAAAAGGGTTTGTAACAGATTTATTAATGCAAGAGAAACCTGAATTTAACGTTTTCTACAGTTGCGGCCCTACGCCAATGCTAAAAGCGATTGAACAAACGTATCCTGATAAATTAGGATTTCTATCTTTCGAAGAGCGCATGGGATGTGGAATTGGTGCTTGCTATGCCTGCGTGTGCGAAACGACCGACGGTGTGTCGCAAGATTATTTGAAAGTATGCAGCGATGGGCCCGTATTTAAGAGAGGAGTTGTAGCACTATGAACCGCCTTCAAGTAGAACTTCCGGGTTTATCATTGAAAAACCCGATCATTCCAGCTTCCGGGTGCTTCGGCTTTGGCCAAGAGTTTGCAAATTTATACGATTTATCAACATTAGGTGCAATCATGATTAAAGCAACAACACTGGAGACTAGAAGAGGAAATCCTACGCCGCGTGTGGCTGAAACGTCATCAGGTATGCTGAATGCTATTGGTCTGCAAAATCCAGGCTTGGAGCATGTGATGGAGCATGAACTTCCATGGCTTGAACAATTTGATGTGCCCATTATTGCGAATGTTGCTGGCACAGAAATGACCGATTATGTAGCGGTTGCAGAAAGAATATCAACCGCCAAAAATGTGAAAGCGCTTGAACTAAATATCTCTTGCCCCAATGTAAAATGTGGAGGTATTCAATTCGGCACCGATGCCAAAACAGCAGGTGAGTTGACTGCAGCAGTAAAGGCTGTTTCTGAAGTTCCTGTTTATGTTAAGCTTTCACCTAATGTCACGAATATAGTTGAGATTGCCAAAGAAGTAGAGGCAAGTGGGGCAGATGGAATCACAATGATTAATACACTAATTGGCATGCGCCTGCATCCTTCAACTGGCAAGCCTATTATTGCCAATGGTACAGGTGGACTCTCGGGCCCTGCAGTGAAGCCTGTGGCGATTCGAATGGTTTATGAAGTCAGTAAAGAAATTTCGATTCCGATTATTGGCATGGGTGGCGTAACAAACGCTGAGGATGCTATTGATTTTCTATCAGCCGGAGCGAGTGCTGTCGGAGTAGGAACAGCAAACTTTGTGGACCCATTTGTTTGTCCGAAAATAATCGAAGAACTTCCTCAAAAACTAGATGAGATAGGGTACAGCAAATTAACAGATTTGATTGGAAGGAGCCATCGTTAAATGACAGATAAGCCTATTATTGCCTTAGACTTCCCAGGGGAAGAAGACGTTTTTACCTTTTTAGAACAATATAATGAACCTCTTTATGTGAAAATAGGTCTAGAACTTTTTTTACAAGAAGGTAGTTCAATAATAAAAAAAATAAAAGATTTAGGACATGAAATTTTCCTGGATTTAAAATTGCACGATATACCAAACACAGTCAAATCAGCTATGCGCGGGTTAGCAAGATTAGGCGTTGATATGGTAAATGTACATGCTGCGGGCGGTAGTGAGATGATGAAAGCAGCACTTGAGGGGTTGCAAGAAGGAACTCCAGTTGGAAAAAAGAGACCTCTACTAATCGCTGTTACACAACTCACTTCTACAACGGAAGAAGAAATGCAAAAAGAGCAAAAAATCATGACAACGCTTGAGGAATCAGTGTTGAATTATGCACTTCTAACAAAAGATGCAGGCCTTGATGGTGTTGTTTGCTCTGTTTTGGAAGCAAAGGCAATCGAAGAAGCTTGCGGCAAAGAATTCTTAAAAGTCACACCTGGTATTCGTTTAGAAGGCGGCGAAGCGCATGACCAAAAACGTATTGCCACACCAGCAGTTGCAAGAGAAAAAGGATCGACACATATTGTCGTAGGCAGAGCGATCACGCAAAGTGTGAATACAGTAGAAAGCTATCATACGGTTTTAGAGCAATGGGGAGGACAATAATATGACAATGACAATTCAAAAAGAAGTAGCGCAAGGTATGTTGAAGGCAGGGGCTGTTTCCATCAATCCAACCAACCTTTTTACATGGGCATCTGGCATTAAATCACCAATCTATTGTGATACGCGTCTAACCATCTCTTATCCAAACGTACGAAAGACTATTGCTAGGGGACTGGCACAGTTAATTCAGGAGAACTTCCCAGTGGCAGAAGTAGTTGCGGGGACCGCCACAGCAGGCATTCCACATGCTGCATGGGTAAGTGATCTTCTAGATTTGCCGATGGTCTATGTTCGTTCTAAGCCAAAAGGGCACGGACAAGGCAACCAAACCGAAGGGAAACTACATAGAGGACAAAAAGTTGTTGTTGTAGAAGATATTATTTCTACTGGTGGTTCAAGCATTAATGCAGTAGAAGCACTTAGACGTGAGGGGGCAGAAGTCATAGGGGTTGTCTCTGTGTATTCATACATGTTGAACCGAGCAGATGAGAATTTCAAAGAAGCAGGCGTACCGTACAAAAGTCTGACTAACTTTGAAACATTAGTTGAAACAGCGAAAGAGAACCAGGAAATCCAATCATCTGATATTCCAGGACTGCTTCAATGGCATGCTGATTTAAAGGAAGGAAAGCTTTAATAGAACTAGCTATAGAAATATTGTAGTAGGCTTATGCAGACTGTAGACAAATCTAAATTTTGTTTGCAGTCTTTTTGTATTACTTTTACGTGATTATTGTATCCAATCAAAAAATCTTAACACTGTAAAGGCCATGACCCTGCTGTAATTCATCTGTTCTGCATTATATACAAGTAAGATGCTTTAGAAGGAGGGGAGAATTGGACAATCAAATACAAGCGTTATTCGGATCTTTAATAAATACAATAGGGACAACAATCGCAGCAATTGGAAACACGCCATCAATTATAAAAAGTGAAGAGGCATCAACCTCACTTGAGTTAGTCGGAGGAACTTTACAAGCTACGGGAGGAGCTTTAGTAGCAGATAGTATCAAACAATATTCGTTAGGTAAATTGGGTATACAGCTAAAAGTAATTGGTAATCTAATCACAATAATAGCCATTGTTGCAACGGCAAACGAAGAAGATAGGATAAAGTTGGAGATTCAAGAATCTCTTACTGAGGCAACTGGTGGGGGTCTTTCCTTTGTGGCGGCACTAGAAGAGGAACCAACTCCCCTGTCTTTATATGAAATATATGGTAGCTTTTTAGAAACAGTTGGATACTCCATGGTTGCTCTTGCGGGAATAAAAACACTTAGAGGAGAAGATAGCGAAACAATCAATACAATCGGTTGGTGGATTGAGGTGATTGGCTCAGTTATTGGCTTTATAGGAGTAGCAAAAGGTATTAGCAATGAATCTGGGCAACCTGAAGCAAGTTGGTTGGAGACAGACTAGTGATTGTGTAGGAATTAATTATTATATTATGAATGATACTGTTATTGCATTGTCATAATTAATAAGAAGGAATTAGGTAGAGAAAAAAGAACCGCCAGCTGAGGAGCCAGACGGTTCTTTACTAATTAGTCTTTTTTCAATTTCATAACAAGCTCTTCATCTGGTGTAACAAAAATAGTTTTTTGTTCAAAGTAGATGACAAAACCAGGTTTTGAACCATTTGGCTTTTTAACATGGCGAGCTTCCGTATAATCAACAGGAACGGATGAAGATTCGCGAGCTTTACTAAAATAAGCTGATAATGTTGCCGCTTCTCTTATTGTTTCTTCATCTGGGTCGGCATCATGTATAACAACGTGAGAGCCTGGGATGTCTTTTGTATGCATCCATATTTCAAATTTTTTGGCGACTTTAAAGGTCAGGTAGTCATTTTGTTTATTATTTTTGCCGACTGAAATGCGTATACCAGTGGAAGAAATAAAATCTTCCGGCATTGGTTTCGTTGGTTTTTTTCTTCGTTTGTTCGCACGCATTTTCATAAATCCTTGCTCTGCTAACTCTTCGCGGATTTCTTCAATGTCATGAGGAGATGCTTGCTGCACTTGTTGAGACAGCATTTCAAAATACGTAATGTCATCATTTGTCTTGTCAATTTGTTCTTGAATCATAATAAGCGCATTTTTTGCTTTGTTATATCTTGTATAGTAGTTTTGCGCATTTTCAATAGGCGTTTTTCGTTCGTTTAAAGGTATAGTGACAGCTGCTTGATTTTCATCATAATAATTTTCAACGGTGATTTCTTTTGCGCCTTTATCAAAATTATAGATGTTCGCCATTAGCAACTCGCCATATAGTTGATACTGGTCCAGCCGTGTTGCCTGCTGCAAATCTTTTTGCAGTTTTTTTAGTTTTAACTTTAACTTGTTCACTTCGTTTTGCAGCCAACGTTCTAAATCGCCTGCCTGTTGTTTGACGCGATCTCGTTCAGCCCTTGCAAAGAAAACACGATCTAACAATGAGCTTAATGTATCAAATGATGTAGACCTGCCATCTAGATGTGTTAAGGCCGTTGGCGAAAAATGAATTTTACCATTAGCCTCTACGTATGTAGGCTGGTCGCCACCATGCTGGAACGATTCAATATAGGAGTTAAAGTAATCGGCGGCAACGTCATGATTTTTCTCTATACGATATAAGAACTCTTTCGCATGAAGTGGAGAAAAGCCTGTGAAATGCTGAACGATGTCTTGTGCTGTTTTCTCCGTCTCAAAGAATGAATGTAATGCTACTGCATCCGTCTCTGTTGGATTTACTTTATCTTGCGGCGGTGGTGCAATATAGGCTTGACCAGGAAGCACTGTACGGTAACTATTCAGGGAAGGTGGCAAGTGTTTTAAACTATCCACAATTTTGTGCGACTCTTTTTCTATTAAAATAAGATTACTATGCCTTCCCATGATTTCTGCAATTAATTCTCTTGTGATACGATCGCCAATTTCATTTTTACTTGTAATTGTAAAGACGATGATTCGGTCGCCGTCAATTTGGCGAATAGATTCGATAATTCCGCCTTCAATATGTTTGCGTAAGAGCATGCAAAACATTGGCGGTTCAGATGGATTTTCTACTGATTGGTCCGTTAAATGGACACGGGCGTATGATGAATGGATTGAAAATAATAGTTTATGGTTTTTTCCATTTGCCCGGATTGTTAGAATTACTTCTTGTGCATTCGGTTGATGCACTTTTGCGATGCGACCTGTCGTCAGCTTTTGTAATTCTTTGGTCATCGCTAATGTAAATAAACCGTCATATGCCATATGGTATTCCTCTTTCAACACGTTTTGTTCTATCTTAACATTTTTTAAAGGCAATATGAATTTATGGAGCCTATTTATATGCTCAATAGGCCATAAAAGAAAATACAAAAAAGGGATAGCTGAAGCTTTTCTAGAATATAAAACTGAGGGTGCTTTTCTGAAATCAGAGATGAGTGAGAATGAAGGGGGTATTTTTTTATGGCAATAGATTTTAATAAACCGGCTAATCGCTTTACATATTCTACTAGAGAAGCGGATCATACGTGGATAGATAAAGTGAATGAAATATGTGAAGTGAAAGGTAAAAAGGTTTTAGATATTGGGTGTGGCGGAGGAATTTATACAAAAGCATTGGCCAAGATGGGGGCTGCAGAAGTTACGGGTTTAGATTTTTCAGAACAGCTATTACATACGGCAAAAGAAAACTGCAGGGACTATGATAATATAAATTTCAAATTAGGAAATGCTTTAGATACAAAATTGGCTGATGAGCAATATGATATTATCTTAGAAAGAGCAGTCATACATCATATTGATGATTTAAATGCGTGTTTTCAAGAGGGATATCGATTGCTAAAACCAGGTGGTGTCTTCCTTATTCAAGACAGAACGCCAGAGGATTGTCTTCTGAAAGGCAGCGCCACTAATATAAGAGGATACTTTTTTGAGAAGTATCCAAGTTTGATTGATAAAGAAATTTCTAGAAGATACCCGAGTCATGATGTGATGCAATTCCTTAAAGAAAATGGTTTCCATCCTATCGAAGAATATAGTTTATGGGAAACTAGAAAAGTTTATCAATACCTCGATGATTTAATGAAAGATATTAAGAATCGAACAGGTCGTTCCATTCTCTATGAACTGAACGACGAACAAGTAGATGAGCTTGCGGTATACATTAAAGACCAAATCAATAGTACAACTAATAATCCTATTACTGAAAAGGATAGATGGACTATTTGGAAAGGCATTAAGACGTAATGTAGAAAACAATTTAGGAAATCTATTGAATAAAGATTAAGGAGAAACAAGAGTAGGTAGGTCCTACCAAGCAATTTATTTGAGCTTCAATAGAATAATGATAAAAAGAAGAGCCGGACAAATGTGAGATTTTACTTTACAGAGTGTTCGGTTTTTCTATGAGTTAAAACAATTAGTTTCAGCCATTAGAGGTTTTTAGAATGATATATTATTTAAAACTTCTCTACTAGTCAATGTACGCAAGATTTATTTCTTGTGCTATACTTATTAGATAGAATGCAAAGAAGGATGTGACGGGCCTTGGTTCGAAGTATGACTGGTTTTGGCAGGGGTGTCACAACAACGGAACAATTGCAGTTGACCGTGGAAATCCGCTCGGTAAATCATCGTTTCTTGGAAATTTCAACGAGATTTCCAAAAGAGTGGACGGAAGCAGAAGTATTTGCAAAGAAGCTACTCTCTACAAAAGTAGCAAGAGGAAAACTCGATGTATCCGTAAATGTGAAAGAAATGGAACCACTTGGTCAATCAATACATATTAATTGGCCATTAGTCAATGCATATATTGAGGCGCAAGAGGAGCTTAGCAGCAAGCTTCCGCTTACAAAGCAGTGGTCTATGGCTGAGATATTAGGCTTAGAAGAAGTCGTCACGGTAAAAACAAAGGAACTGTCTAAAGAAGAGGTCTTAGCAGCCATCGAGCTTGCAACTGAGGAAGCTGCTTCTGTTCTAGTTGGAATGAGGCAAAGAGAAGGTTTAGAATTATTAGAAGCAGTTCGACGTTTAAAAGCAAAGCTAGAAGCGCAGATTACGATTATACAGAAAGGATCTGCGATGGCTGTGGAAAAGTATCGTTCTAAACTCTTGGCTCGTATTCAAGAAATTTGCCAAGCTGACCATGTTGAAGAGCGTGTTCTGATGGAAGTGGCTGTATTTGCAGAAAAAGCGGATATAGCTGAAGAAATTGACCGTTTAAGTAGCCATTTAAAACAGGTGGATGAAACCTTAAGAGATGAAGCTGCAATTGGCCGAAAATTAGACTTCTTAATGCAAGAGATGAACCGGGAGATTAATACGATTGGTGCTAAAAACCAATCAGCTGAAGTAGCAAGCGCGGTTGTTGAAGCTAAGTCAATTCTTGAGAAAATGCGTGAGCAGGTTCAAAATATTGAATAGTGGCTTGGATTATTGTATGATTATTTTTTTGAAACATGAGGGAGAGTTATGAGAAAAGAACGTGGATTACTAATTGTCTTATCAGGTCCATCGGGCGTAGGCAAAGGCACTGTTCGTAAAGAACTGTTTTCACAGCCGGATACTAATTATGAATACTCGATTTCTATGACTACGCGCAAACCGCGCGAGGGTGAAGTCGATGGTGTGGATTATTTCTTTAAGAGCAAAGAAGAATTTGAAACATTAATTGAACAAGGCAGACTGCTTGAATTCGCCAATTATGTGGGGAATTATTACGGCACGCCAATTGATTATGTAAATGCTACACTTGATGCGGGCCGCGATGTGTTTCTTGAGATTGAAGTACAAGGAGCAGCGCAAATACGCGAAAAAGTGCCGGATGGCTTATTTATTTTCCTTGCGCCACCAAGCCTTTCAGAGTTGCAGGACCGCTTAGTCGGCCGTGGCACAGAAACGGAAGAAGTGATTGCAACACGCATAGCCGCTGCAAATAAAGAATTAGAAATGATGAATTTGTATGATTATGTTGTGGAAAATGATGAAGTACAATTAGCTTGTGACCGTATCAATGCGATTGTACTAGCAGAGCATTGCCGACGCGAGCGTGTGGAAAAACAATACCTAGCTATGTTGAGAGGAGAATAAACGATGTTATACCCATCTGTTGACGTTTTAAAAACGAAAATTGATTCTAAATATTCACTTGTAAGTCTTGCCGCTAAAAGAGCGCGCTCTATGCAGGAAGGAAGCCCAAATTTACTAATGAGATATGTTTCTCACAAAAATGTTGGGAAAGCGCTTGAAGAAGTAGCTGCAGGCGTCTTAACAAAAGAGGAACAAGACGAAACAAAAATTTACGAAGACGAAGTATAAGCATCTATTCGGGCATCCTATGTAATTAGGATGATTGGATACATAAAATTTGTATTCCGAAACATTTTCCCGACAACCGAATGATATAGGTTGAAAATATGGCTTCTTTAATTCATACGATCTATTAACAGCCGCAGCTCCCAGGGAAAACTTTCTTTGGGGGCTTGTGTTTTGAAAGGAAGAGAAAAATGCTTTCAAATAAAAAAATCTTACTTTGTGTTACTGGCGGCATTGCCGTTTATAAAGCTGTTGCTCTTGTTAGTAAATTAACCCAGAAGGGTGCACATGTAAAAGTCATCATGACAGAATCTGCTACACGATTTGTAACGCCACTCAGCTTTCAAGTAATGTCTAAACATGATGTTTATACGGATACGTTTGATGAAAAGGATTCAAATGTGATAGCCCATATTGATTTAGCAGATTGGGCAGATCTGATCATCGTAGCGCCGGCTACAGCCAACACTATTGGTAAACTGGCAAATGGTATAGCGGATGATATGGTGACAACAACATTACTTGCAGCAACAGGGCAAGTGTGGATAGCCCCTGCTATGAATGTACATATGTATGATCATCCAGCTGTAAAGCGCAATGTAGAAACACTTACACAGGATGGTTACCAATGGATTGAACCGGATGAAGGTTATCTTGCATGTGGCTATGTTGGAAAAGGACGATTAGAAGAACCAGAGAAAATTGTTGCACTGGTAGAAAGTTATTTCATGCCAAAACACTTGCCTTTAAAAGGAAAGAAAGTGGTAGTGTCTGCAGGCCCTACACGAGAAAGAATTGACCCTGTTCGTTTTCTGACGAATTTTTCAAGCGGGAAAATGGGATATGCAATGGCGGCGGCTGCAGCGAAATTGGGAGCACAAACGATCTTGGTTTCTGGTCCTGTTTCAATAGATCCTCCAAAGGGAGTTCAAGTAGTACCAGTAGAAAGCGCTGAAGAAATGCTGCAAGCCATCCTAAAAGAGTATGATACAGCGGATATTGTTGTTAAAACTGCAGCTGTGGCAGACTATCGACCGAAAGAAACTTTTTCCCGCAAGATGAAAAAGCAGCCAGGCGATTCAAAGATAGAATTAGAACGGACAACCGATATTCTTTTGACATTAGGTGAACGAAAACAGCACCAATTATTGATTGGTTTTGCAGCTGAAACGAATGATGTCATCAATTATGCTAAAGGTAAATTAGAAAAAAAGAACGCCGATTATATTGTAGCCAATGATGTATCAAAAACAGACCGCGGATTTGGGACAGATCGAAATACAGTTACGCTTGTCGGAAATAATGACTATCAAGTAAACTTCTCACAACTTCCGAAAGAAGAGCTTGCTTTAAAATTGTTTGAAACTATATTAAAAAGGCAAGGATTGTGGAATTAAAAATTACTCAAGCTTGATAGCTGTAAAATAACCATAACCGCTAATTTCAACAATAGAAAGGTAGTGGTAATAATGATATTACCCTAACATGATTGCGCAAGTAATAGTGGATGTGTCCGCATATCCTGTCGACCGGCCTTTTGATTACAAAGTGCCTGAAGAATTACAAGAGCTAGTCGAGGTTGGCTGCCGTGTAAAAGTACCATTTGGCAAAAGAAATGTTCTGGGATTTATTACAGCTTTACAAAGTGAAAGTGATGTACCAAAGGACAAGCTTAAACCCATTGCCGAACTGTTAGATATCGAGCCCATTTTAACGAATGAAATGCTAGAGCTGGCTAAATGGATGACAGACCATACGCTGTGTTATGAAATTGATGCTCTGCAAGTTATGCTCCCATCCGCATTGCGTGCGAAATATGAAAAAACAATCCTTCTAAAAGTAGATCCTACTTATCTGCCAGAGGAACTGCAGCAGCTATTCGGAAATAAAACGGTCATTCCTTATAAAAAAGTAGAAAGTGCCAATCTATTAAGAGTGCTTAAGTCTTGTATGAAGAATGGGTATGTAGAGCAAAAAACAGTTGTCAAACAACAAGGCAATGTGAAAGAAGTCCGCAAAGTCAAAATAGCAAGCAATTATGAGAGATTGCAAGAGATCTCTGAAAGTATCCCTCTACGAGCTAAAAAACAGCGGCAAGTCGTAGAATGGATGGCTTTGCATGTGGGAGAGGAATTTACTCCTAATGAAATATGTGAAACGGTGAGCGTGACGCCACAGGTTGTAAATGCGGTTATTGAAAAAGGAGCGGCCACATATTTCCAAGAGGAAGTGTATCGTGATCCATTTTCAAAAGAAGTGAAGGGTTCAATTCCTCTAGCCTTAACAGATGAACAAGAAGTAGCCTTGAAAGAAATTTTACATTCTGTAAAATCACGTCAAGCAACAACCTATTTATTGCATGGCATCACAGGAAGCGGCAAGACGGAAGTATATCTGCAGGCGATTCAGGAAGCGATTAATAGGGGACAAGAAGCCATTGTATTGGTACCTGAAATATCCTTGACACCACAGATGACAGAACGCTTCAGGGCTCGCTTTGGCGATTTGGTTGCAGTAATGCACAGCGGATTGTCAAAGGGTGAAAAATATGATGAATGGCGAAAAATTGGGCGTGGAGAAGTTAAAGTAGCAGTTGGAGCAAGGTCAGCTGTTTTCGCACCTTTTACAAATTTAGGCCTGATTATTCTAGATGAAGAACATGAATCAACGTATAAACAAGAAGACACGCCTCGTTATCATGCAAGAGATATAGCAATTTGGCGCAGTGAGTATCATCATTGCCCGGTTATTTTAGGAAGTGCTACCCCTTCCCTTGAATCGTTTGCACGTGCAAAGAAAAATGTCTATACATTATTAACGCTAGAAAAAAGAGCGAAACAGCAATCTCTTCCGAAAGTGGAAGTGGTTGATATGCGAGAAGAGCTCCATAATGGCAACCGGTCTATGTTTTCAGGTGCATTAATGGAAGCAATAGAAGATCGATTAAAGAAAAAAGAACAAATGGTATTGTTTCTGAATCGTAGAGGTTTTTCTTCTTTTGTGCTTTGCCGAGATTGTGGAACAGTCGTCCAATGCAAAAATTGCGATATTTCCATGACATATCACCGGTCTTCTGAAAAGCTTAAGTGTCATTACTGTGGTTATGAAGAACATGTTCCAACAGAATGTCCAGAATGCCATAGCGAACATATTCGATTCTTTGGCACAGGTACACAAAAGATAGAAGCAGAAATTTATAAACTATTTCCTGAAGCTCGTGTTCTTCGAATGGATGTCGATACAACAAGGCAAAAGGGCGCACATGAGAAGATATTAGAAGACTTCGGGAACTTAAAAGCAGACATTTTGCTTGGTACGCAAATGATTGCTAAAGGATTGGATTTTCCAAAAATCACCCTCGTCGGCGTATTAAGTGCTGATACCTCATTGAATTTACCGGACTTTCGAGCGGCAGAGCGGACTTTTCAATTGCTTACACAAGTAAGCGGACGAGCAGGCCGGCATGATTTGCCTGGTGAAGTCATTGTCCAAACATACAGTCCGGAGCATTACGCAGTCCAGCTGTCGAAAGAGCAACAGTATGCTCCATTCTATGACCAAGAAATGATGATGCGTCATCAATTCGCTTATCCTCCTTATTATTTTGTAGCGCTTATCCAAGTTACACATGAAGATGTACTCTTGGCAGCAGAATATGCAGGAAAGGCAATGGATTTTTTAAAGCTAAAGCTATCCAGTCAAGTCGGGCTAATTGGGCCTACACCTGCCTCTATAAGCCGCGTTCAAAATCGATATCGCTATCAATGTTTGATAAAATATAAAAAAGAACCAAACCTAACCGAAACGTTAAAACAACTGATACGGATTTATCGGACGGACTGGATTAAGAAAGGCATCCAGCTAACAGTTGATTTAGATCCTTCAGTTATTTAATAGATAGAACGGAGAAAAGAATATGGCCTTATTAGAGATAGTTAAAAACCCAGCAGAAATTTTAAAGAAAAAAGCAGCAGAAGTTACGCAATTTGATAATAACCTAGCGCAGCTTTTAGATGATATGTATGAAACAATGGTAGAAAATGATGGAGTTGGAATTGCAGCACCTCAAGTGAACAAAAGTATTCAAGCGGCTGTTGTCGAACTTGGAGAAGAACGGGATGTTCTCGAATTGATTAATCCGGTTATTGTTGCAAGATCAGAAGATACGGAGACGGATATTGAAGGATGCTTAAGTTTCCCTGATGTATACGGCGATGTGGAACGTCCGGTATACGTAAAAGTAGAGGCGCAAGACCGAAATGGAGACTTATATGAACTAGAAGCACATGATTATGATGCTCGCGTCATCCAACATGAGGTAGACCATTTAAACGGCATTTTATTTGATCAAAAAATAACTAAAACGTATACGCTTGAAGAAATCGAAGAGATGTACGCAGACGAGGAGGAAGAAGAGTGACATCGATTGTATTTATGGGAACGCCAGACTTCTCTGTTCCGATTTTGCGTATGATTCAGGAAGAAGGCTATAGCATTCAAGCTGTCGTAACACAGCCAGATCGCCCAGTCGGACGCAAACGGGTCCTAACGCCTCCACCTGTAAAAAAAGCGGCTGTGGAACTTGGGTTGCCAGTCATCCAGCCTGAACGTTTAAAAGGTTCAGAAGAACTAAAGCAGATTATTGACCTACAGCCTGATTTAATTGTCACAGCAGCATTCGGGCAGCTTTTGCCTAAAGAATTGCTTGAGACGCCAAGACTTGGCTGCATTAATGTCCATGCATCACTATTGCCGAAGTATCGCGGCGGTGCACCAATCCATCAAGCGGTAATAGATGGTGAAAAAGAGACAGGCGTTACCATTATGTATATGGCAGAAAAACTAGATGCCGGCGATATTATTGCAAAGCAAGCTATGCCAATAGAAGAAGACGATACAACCGGTACACTCTTCGATAAATTAAGCATTATCGGCCGTGATTTATTAAAAGATACATTGCCTTCTATCATAGAAGGGACGAATGAGCGCATTCCACAGGACGAATCGAAAGTGTCATTTGCTCGTAATATTTCTCGTGAACAAGAACGTATTGATTGGTCACAAAACAGTACAGCGATTTATAACCAAATACGGGGTCTGCATCCTTGGCCGATTGCCTATACAACCCTTGATAATCAAAACGTTAAAATTTGGTGGGCTAAAAAATCAACTGCTACGCATACTGAAAAACCAGGCACTGTCATTGCGATTGGCAAAAAGTCTTTTACGGTTGCTACAGGAGAGGGACAAGCCATTGACATATTGGACTTGCAGCCTGCGGGTAAAAAACAGATGGAAGCCGTTAATTACTTAAATGGTGTTGGTTCAAAATTGCAGATTGGGGATCTTTTTGAATGAGTAAGAGTAAGAAAAAAAGTAGTAATAATGCTATTTGGGACGGTAATGTCCGCGATGCCGCCCTTTCTATTTTGTTGGCTGTGGACCAGCAGCAAGCTTATAGCAACTTGCTGCTACACCAAACAATTGAAAAATACAAAATTGAAGCTAAAGATCGCGGGCTCCTGACAGAAATAACGTATGGCACACTCCAACATAAGATGACGCTTGATTACTATTTGGAGCCATATGTAAGAGGAAAGCTAGATAATTGGGTACGGTGGTTATTGCGCTTATCTCTCTATCAAATTGTATATTTAACAAAAATACCTGATCATGCAGCTGTCAACGAAGCAGTGGAAATCGCCAAGAGGCGTGCACGGCATGGAGGTGTCAGCGCAACAGTAAATGGCATTTTGCGTTCTATACTAAGAGAAGGATACCGTGATACGACACTCATAGAGGATGATGTTTTGAGATTGTCGATTGAATCCAGCCATCCTGAATGGCTTGTTCGCCGTTATATTCAAGATTATGGATTAGAAAAAGCAGGTGAAATGCTGTTTGAAAATAATATGCCACCACACCAAACGGTTCGTGTAAACACGGCAAAAGCGACTGTAGAAGAAGCACTTCGCAGTTTGTGGGATGATGGCTTTTCAGTCAAACGGAGTGAAGCAATACCTGAATGCCTTCATATTTTAGAAGGACAAGCAGCTCGCTCGAACGCCTTCAAAGAGGGCTTAATTACGATTCAAGATGAAAGCTCTATGTTGCCTGCATATGCGCTCGATGTTACGCCAGGCATGAAAGTATTAGACATGTGTGCAGCACCAGGTGGAAAAACAACACATATAGCTGAAAAAATGAGCAATCAAGGTAAGCTTATAGCAACAGATTTACATGCACATAAAATTCGTTTGATCGATCAAAATGCAACGCGTTTAGGCTTATCCATTATTGAACCAGCAGTATTGGATGGCAGGAAAGCTGCAGAACAATTTGGTGAAGAGTCATTCGATCGCATTTTAGTAGATGCACCATGCAGTGGTCTTGGCGTCATACGCCGGAAACCGGATATAAAATATACAAAAAATGAGAGCGACCATGAGTCTTTGCAAAAAATTCAGCTGGAATTATTAAATACAGCCTATATTTTATTAAAAAAACAAGGCAAAATGGTTTACAGTACTTGTACAATTGATAAAATGGAGAACGACGATACGGTTGCTGCATTTTTAAAAGCGCACCCAGATATGGAGCTAGCGCCAATTGAAAATGCACCTGATGCGTTTCCGCCATTGAAAGAGGAAGGCATGATACAGGTCTTTCCACAAGATTTAGGCAGCGATGGTTTTTTTGTCGCGGCTTTTAGAAAAAAAGGAGGATCCACAAACTAATGGATCATGAAATAAAAACAGCAAGAGTAAAAAAAGAAAAACCACAGCTACGCGAATCAATATATTCTCTATTACCAGACGAATTACAAGACTGGCTGAAAGAAAACGGTGAAAAGCCTTTTAGAGCAGCTCAAATTTTTGAATGGCTCTATGTGAAGCGCGTAAAAAGTTTTGATGAGATGACTAATCTTTCAAAAGGCTTGCGTGATAAATTGCAGCAAGCATTTGCTTTTAGTACGTTAAATACACTAATCAAGCAAGAATCCAAAGACGGCACTATTAAATTCCTTTTCCAATTGCAAGATGGATATTCCATCGAAACTGTATTAATGGCGCATGATTACGGGAATTCAGTATGTGTAACAACCCAAGTAGGCTGCAGAATTGGCTGCTCTTTCTGTGCTTCTACATTGGGAGGATTAAAACGCCATTTATTACCTGGTGAAATTGTAGAACAAGTAGTAAAGGTACAACAAGCATTGGATGAAAAGGACCAGCGTGTTAGCTCAGTAGTCATCATGGGTATCGGTGAACCATTTGATAACTACGATGCTATGATGCAATTCTTAAAAGTGATCAACCATGAAAAAGCATTAAATATTGGCGCAAGACATATCACAGTATCAACAAGCGGCATTATTCCGAAAATCTACAAATTTGCAGACGAACAATTGCAAATTAACTTTGCACTATCATTGCATGCGCCTAACCAAGAGTTGCGTCAGCAATTAATGCCAATTGCAAAAGCATATAAATTGCCTGAATTAATGGAGGCAGTACGTTATTATACTGAAAAAACGGGTCGTCGAATTAGTTTTGAATATGGCCTTTTTGGTAGCGTCAACGATACTGTTGCACATGCGGAAGAATTAGCAAAACTAATAAAAGGGATTAAATGCCACGTGAATTTAATCCCTGTCAATTATGTACCAGAACGCGATTATGTCAGAACACCGCGCAATAAGATCTTTGATTTTGAAAAAACATTAAAAAATCATGGTATTAACGCAACAATCCGCCGCGAACAAGGGTCGGATATTGATGCGGCTTGTGGCCAATTGCGGGCGAAGGAGAGAAAAGAAGAAACAACCCACTAATGAGGTGATCTGTAGTGAGATATACAATCGTCAGTGATATAGGAAGAAAACGAGCTTTAAATGAAGATTGTGCTGCATTCATCTCCCGCGCCGACTCATACCAGCTAGCTATTGTAGCGGATGGTATGGGTGGGCATAATGCAGGGGATGTTGCTAGCAAAATGGCTGTTAAACAATTAGAAGAGTACTTTATAGAAGCAGATGGCGCAAGTTTTGAAACTACTTTAAAAACAGAAGATTGGTTAAAAGAAACAGTTAAAAGCATCAATAGCTCGCTTTATAAGTACTCTTTAACACACGAAGGCTGCCAGGGAATGGGGACCACATTAATTGCTGTTGTCTTCAAAGACACAAATGCTGTTATCTCCCATGTTGGAGACAGCCGTGTGTATTTAATATCATCTGAGGAAGTCCGCTTAATCACAAAGGACCATTCTTACGTCAACATACTTGTTGATAATGGGGAAATTAGTGAAGAAGAAGCTAAGAGCCATCCGAAGAAAAACTATATTTTGAAATCATTAGGAACAGAATCTACTATTGAACCTGATAGTTATCAAGTTGAGATGATAGATGATACCTATATGCTGATTTGTTCGGATGGCTTAAGCAATAAACTAACAAATGAAGAGATGCAAACCATTGTGATGAATACATCAACTTTAGAAGAAAAAGGCGACGAACTCGTCCAATTAGCAAATGATTTGGGCGGAGAAGATAATATTACACTAATCCTTTTATCGCAAAGTCATGAGGAGGTGTAAGCATGCTAGCTGGAAAAAGAATTAGCGGCCGCTATAAAATTTTAGAAGTAATAGGCGGCGGAGGCATGTCGAATGTCTACTTGGCTCATGATATGATTCTTGACCGAGATGTTGCTATTAAAATATTGCATTATAATTTTAATGATGAACAAGAAATGCAAAGACGGTTTCAAAGAGAGGCGCTCTCTGCTACTAGCCTTACTCATCCGAACATTGTAAGCATTTATGATGTTGGCGAGGACGGCAATATGCACTATCTGGTAATGGAATATGTGAAGGGGCAAACACTGAAACAATACATACAAAAATATGCCCCGTTAGCTGCAGCGAAAAGCGTCCAAATCATGAAACAATTAACTTCAGCAATTGCTCATGCCCATCAAAACCAAATTATCCACCGAGATATCAAACCACAAAATATTTTGATGGATGAAGAAGGTAATGTGAAGATTACAGACTTTGGTATTGCGATGGCTTTAGAAGATACTTCTTTTACACGTACCAATTCAGTTTTAGGAACTGTTCATTATTTATCACCAGAGCAGGCAAGAGGTGGTACAGCTACTAAGAAATCGGACATCTATTCTTTAGGAATCCTGTTATATGAATTATTGACAGGTCAATTGCCATTTTCCGGAGAATCAGCGGTCTCAATTGCTTTAAAACATTTGCAAACCGAAACACCATCTGTACGGGCAATTGTGCCAGGGATCCCTCAAAGTTTAGAAAACGTGGTACTAAAAGCCACTGCCAAAGACCCTGTGCACCGTTACCAATCAGTGTGGGAGATGGCGGAAGATTTAGAAACAGTCCTTTCTGATGAAAGAAGCCATGAAGCGAAATTTCAGACTCCAATTGATCATGATATGACAAAAGTTATTCCAATCATTAAAGAACCTGTTGAAGAAAAAGATTTGCAAAAAACAATGGCAATGCCTATCAGAGACAAGGCGATAGAAGAACCAGAACAACCAATTAAAAAGAAGCAGAAAAAGAAGAAAAGAAAATGGTTGATTCTCAGCGGGTTGCTCATTGCACTTGTGCTTATTCTACTGTCGTTATTGTTTGTCTTTCCGGATTTGTTTAATGAAAAAAGGTATCCAATTCCTGACGTTTCCAAACAACAGACAGATGAGGCAATTGCCAATTTGAAAAATGCAGGTTTCGAAATCGGTGAAAAAACAAAACAAAATTCGGACGATGTGAAACGAAACCATATTATTATGACCTCCCCAGGTCCAGATAATGAAAGAGCAAAGGGAACGAAAATTGATCTTGTCATTAGTAAAGGGCCCAAAAAAGTGGAGATCTCAAATTATACGGGAAAAGACATTGACCAAGTGAAGGACCTTCTGGAAAGACAAGGTTTTAAAGATGTAGAGGTTGAGGAAGACTATTCAGACGAAACGGAAGGTATCATTATCAAGCAATCGATTGATGAAGGCAAGAAAGTGGTGCCAGGTGATACGTCCATTAAACTGATTGTCAGCAAAGGGCAGGAACAAGAACATGTTTCAAATCTCGTCGGCTATGACGAAGAAGCTCTTAATACCTATGCTAAAAGCTCTGGATTCCACATTCATATTGGCAGCGAAAAATACTCAGATGATGTTCCTAAGGGTCTAGTAATATCACAATCTCCTTCAGCAGGTGAAGCGTTAGCTGTCGGTAGTACGATTGAAGTAGTTTTATCTAAGGGACCTGAAGAAAAGCCTGTAAAAACATATGTAAAAACAGTGAACATCCCTTATGAAAAAGAGAGTGAAGGCGAGCCGCAACAAGTACGTATTTATATTCAAGATAAATCGCATAAAATAGATGATGTTTACCAAGAATTTCAATTGTTCTCCTCCCAGGAAAAACGATTGCAATTTGAAGTTGAAAAAGGCCAGCAAGCACGATACAGAATCATACGGGATGATAAAGTAATTATAGATGAAACGGTTTCTTATGATGATTTGTCATAATATTGGATAGCATAAATGAGATGAATTAGGAGGTATGGTATGCCAAATGGCCAAATACGAAAAGCATTAAGTGGTTTTTATTATGTGAAGGATGGAGAGAAGCAAATTCAATGCCGCGGACGAGGCGTTTTCCGCAATAAAGGGATTACGCCGCTTGTGGGTGATCACGTTGAATATGAGGTAGAGGGCAACAATGATGGCACAATTACAGCAATTGATCCCCGGAAAAATGAGCTCGTCCGTCCGCCGATTGCGAATATAGATCAGGCTATTCTCGTTTTCTCAACGACAGAACCGGCATTTAATTCGCTTCTGCTCGACCGTTTCTTAGTTGTGTTGGAATCGTTCCACATCCATCCAATCATCTGTCTAACTAAGACGGATTTGTTATCGATAGAAGAAAAAGAAAACATAGCATCATATGAGCAGGATTACAAAAATATAGGTTACACCATCTTGGAAACCTATAAAGAAGATCCAGAATTACTAAGTAAAATGGCTCCATTGCTGCAAGGAAAAACCACAGTTTTAGCTGGACAATCTGGTGTTGGAAAATCAACCCTGCTTAATTCGATTATGCCAGCACTTGGCCTAAAGACAGGCATCATTTCAGAAGCCCTTGGCCGAGGAAAACATACAACGCGGCACGTAGAATTAATTGAGATTGCGGGAGGCCTTATCGCAGATACTCCCGGATTTAGCTCCTTTGATTTTGATGAGATTGAAAAGGAAGAATTAACTCGTTGTTTTCCTGAATTGGATGAACTATCAGAACGATGCAAGTTTCGTGGGTGCCTGCATTTAAAAGAGCCAAAATGTGCTGTGAAAGAGGCGTATGAATCTGGCAGTATTAAAAGTTATCGCTATGAACACTATTTGCAATTTTTACAAGAAATAATGGACAGAAAGCCGAGGTACTAGTAATGATTAAAATCGCACCATCTATTTTAGCAGCTGATTTCTCGAAATTGGCTGAAGAAGTAAAAGCCGTAGAAGAAGCAGGAGCTAAATTAATTCATATAGATGTTATGGATGGCCATTTTGTTCCTAATATCACGATGGGTCCCATTGTAGTTGACGCGTTGCGCCCTGTAACAAATCTGCCATTAGATGTTCACTTAATGATTGAAAATCCTGATCAGTATATTGAAGAGTTCGTGAAAGCAGGTGCGGACTATATTACTGTACATGTGGAAGCGTGCAGACATTTGCATCGCACGATTCAGCTAATCCGCTCACTCGGTGCAAAACCAGGTGTTGTATTAAACCCTCATACACCAGTTGAAACCATTCAACATGTCTTAGAAGACATAGACTTAGTACTGCTCATGACAGTAAATCCAGGTTTTGGCGGACAAAAATTTATCCATTCTGTCGTTCCGAAGATTGAAACATTGGCAGGTATGATTAAAGAAAAGAACTTGAATGTGGAAATTGAAATTGACGGCGGTATTAATGCAGAAACGATTAAACCTTGCGCTCAAGCAGGCGCCAGCATTTTTGTTGCTGGTTCAGCCATATACGGACAAGAAGACCGTAAGGCTGCATTGCAAAGCATTTTAACAGCAGGAGAAGAAGCGATCAAATGACAACAGTCGTTATTTGTGCTGGCGGACCGAAGGAGGAAATCGTTACAGGCGATTTCCTCCTTTCGTTTAAAAACGCGGTATTTATCGGAGCCGATCACGGAACCATAACATTAATGGATCATGGGATTATGCCAGACCTAGCTATAGGTGATTTTGATTCGCTTACAGAGAGTGAATGGTCTAGGATACAAGAGCGCGTATCAGGCATTGAACATCATCCACCGCAGAAAAATGAAACGGATACGGAGCTTGCCGTTATCAGAGCTTTGGCATACAAGCCGGAAAAAGTTATATTAATTGGAGCAACAGGCGGAAGATTAGACCATTTTGAGGCAAATATGCGTATGATCTATCGGTTACAAGAAATGCATCCATCTATTGAATTTAAAATTATAAATAAAATGAATTCTTTGCAATTTTTTCAGCCTGGCGAACATAAGATAGTAGCAGATTCCTATTTCAAGTATATATCCTTTTTTGCGTATGGTAGCAATGTCTTAAATGTTACTTTGAAAAACATGCTGTACGAAACAACGGATGAAATCATTGATTTAGGGACGACTCGTTTTACGAGTAACGAAATAGTGGGTGAATATGCGTCTATTTCTTTCACACATGGCATATGTTTAATGATAAGAAGTACAGATGATAAGGAGTGACCAGTTGAAGGTATACACATTTCAATTACCAAAAGTAGTGAGCAACTTTGCACGTTTTTGTTTGCAGATGGTATCTAATGATTCGGCAGGGCCTAAAAAAACAGCAACAGCCTCCAAAAAGAAAAAAGGGAAAGAAAAAACGCCAAGTTGAGAAAATCAACTTGGCGTTTTAATGTTAAAATTAAACGCGTTCAACTTTACCTGATTTAAGTGCACGAGCAGAAACCCATACACGTTTCGGTTTACCGTCTACTAAGATACGAACTTTTTGTAGGTTAGCTCCCCAAGTACGTTTGTTAGCGTTCATTGCGTGAGAACGATTGTTACCAGATACTGCTTTACGTCCAGTAATCACACATTTTTTTGGCATATTAATTCCCTCCTCATAAAGAAGTTGAAAAATTTATGATTTCACTTCGGTATTTCACATACTTTAATAATTTAACACACACTTTTCGCCATTGCAACTGATTTTGATCCTCTTTCAAGAAAAAAGCCTTTACACTTAAAATCATTTAAACATTCTAGTGAAAAATATTGAAAATAACAAAAACGCTTTTACCTGTTGCTCATTTCTACCTGTCTGTAGTTAAATGTAGTTTTATAGTACAAATGCAAAAAACTATTGTATAATGTGCAAAGAGTCTAGATAATGTTGTCCTTTGCAAAGAATTGATAGTACAATAAGAGATAGTCGAAAAATCAGGAGGAGTTATTATGTCAGTAGAATTGAAAAATGAATTCGGTCGAATTGATATCTCTAATGATGTAGTTGCACAGATTGCAGGGGGTGCAGCAATTGAATGTTACGGCATTGTCGGCATGGCTAGTAAACATCAAATACGCGATGGTTTAACAGATATACTTCGCAAAGAAAATTTTGCAAAAGGCGTGATCGTTCGCCAAGATGGCGAAGATATACATATAGACATGTATGTCATTATCAGTTATGGAACAAAAATTTCTGAGGTTGCATATCAAGTCCAATCCAAAGTAAAATATACACTCGATCAAACACTGGGAATGAGTGTTCATTCTGTAAATATTTTCGTGCAAGGTGTTCGTGTGGCGAACGTGTAAGAGGAGGAACTAAAAACTTATGAAGTCATTAGACGGGATCAAATTTGCGGAAATGGTGGAGGCAGGCTCCCGCCATTTATCTCAAAATGCAGAGTATGTTGATTCGCTAAATGTATTTCCTGTGCCAGATGGCGATACAGGAACAAATATGAATTTATCGATGACATCTGGCGCCAAAGAAACGGCTGCTCATAAAACAGAAAGCATCGGTAATACAGCACAAGCCTTATCTAAAGGGTTATTGATGGGTGCACGCGGTAATTCCGGCGTTATACTTTCTCAATTATTCCGCGGTTTTGGAAAAGCAGTAGAAAAAGAAGATACATTGGATTCCATAAAATTTGCACAAGCGCTAAAGCATGGTGTTGACACAGCTTATAAAGCAGTTATGAAACCTGTGGAAGGCACTATTTTGACTGTTGCGCGCGTCGCTGCTGAAAAAGCTGTAGAAGTCGCAGAACATGAACAAGACATTCGTGTAGTGATGGAAGAAACGTTAACAGCGGCAAAGGAAGCGCTTGCCCAAACCCCTGAAATGCTACCTGTTCTAAAAGAAGTAGGCGTAGTGGATAGTGGTGGACAAGGTTTAGTCTTTGTTTATGAAGGATTTACTGCGGTATTAAAAGGTGAGGAAATTCCTACTGCTACCGTTGTGGAATCACTTGATGATTTAGTCAATGCAGAGCATCACAAGGCGCAAGATTTCATGGACACTTCAGAGATTGTATATGGCTATTGCACAGAGTTCATGGTGCGGTTTGAAGAAGGAAAGAAACCATTTGATGAGGAATCATTCCGAAATGATATGAGCAAATTCGGTGATTCATTACTTGTTATTTCAGATGATGAAGTCGTAAAAATCCATGTGCATTCCGAAACGCCAGGAGAAGTAATCTCCTATGGCCATCAATATGGAAGCTTGGTCAAAATAAAAGTAGATAATATGCGTCTACAACATACAGCTATTGTTGGTGAAGACCATCCACAGGGAGATACAAAAAAAGCTGCAGAAAAAGAAGTGAAGAAGCATCCTTATGCGATTGTTACAGTGGCGATGGGTGAAGGTGTGGCAAGACTTCTTGAAAGTATTGGAGCTTCCTATGTCATAGAAGGCGGACAAACAATGAACCCTTCTACAGAAGATATCGTAAATGCTGTTAAAAAAGTTGGCGCTGAAAAAGTGTTAATTTTGCCGAATAACAAAAATATTGTCATGGCAGCAGAACAAGCTGCTGAGCTATTAGACATTGAGGCAGCAGTTGTGCCGACTAAGACAATTCCACAAGGTTTGGCGGCGGTTCTTGCTTTCAACCCTGATCAAACAGTTGAAGAGAATAAAAAACATATGGCAAATGCAAGTACGAATGTTAAGTCTGGACAAATCACTTTTGCTGTCCGTGACACGACAATTGATGGCATTGAAATCCATAAAGATGATTTTATGGCTATTAATGAAGGCAGCATTATTCAAGCAACCCCTTCTTTGAAAGTAGCATCAGAGCTTCTGCTTAGCGATATGATTGATGAGGAATCTGAAATCGTAACCGTGCTTTATGGCGAAGACATTAAAAAAGAAACAGCAGACGAATTAGTACATTTCATTGAAGAAAAATATCCTGATGTAGAAGTAGAAATTCATAACGGCAAACAGCCGCTATATCCTTATATCTTCTCCGTAGAATAAGAAAATAGAACGAAGAACAGCTAAGATGATCGCTTAGCTGTTTTTCTTATGGTGAAACAAAAAAGTTTGGTTAAACGCTAGTATTCGTGTAAAATTGAGATAAAGTTAAACTTAACGCACTAGGGGTTATATGTCTCTTTATGCGAGATTAGTAGTAACAAGAAATCTTACGGACAACTATTCATTTAAGCTTAGATGGGAAGGTATCGTCCGGTAATAATATTGGATAAAACATTCATAAAAATTGGGGAGAAATGATATGAAATATACATCTGTGTTCGATATTATCGGTCCTGTTATGATTGGACCATCATCATCTCATACTGCTGGCGCTGCTCGCATCGGCCGTGTTGCTAGAGATTTATTTGGACGCCTTCCAAAATGGGCAAAGATTCATTTATATGGCTCATTTGCGGAGACATATAAAGGACATGGAACAGACGTAGCGATCATTGGTGGATTGCTAGATTACGAGACATACGACGAACGCATTAAAACAGCATTCCAAGACGCAAAGAATGCCGGTTTGGAATTTGAATTTATACCTGAAACAGATCATACCGAACATCCAAATACAGCCCGGATTGTAATAGGAGATGACGAAACAGAAATGTCAATCGTCGGTATTTCAATCGGTGGTGGTACAATTGAGATAACAGAACTTAATGGATTCCCGCTTCGATTGTCTGGAGGCATGCCTGCTATTTTAGTTGTGCATAATGACCGTGCAGGCTGTATTGCAAATGTGGCGAAATGCCTTGCAGAATATGATATTAATATTGGCCATATGGAAGTATCTCGTAAGGAGAGAGGAAATATGGCGTTAATGGTCATTGAAATTGATCAAAATATTGACCAATCTATAATGGAAGAAATCGAACTTCTACCAAATATCACCAAGGTGACACGCATAAAAAAATAGGAGGAAAAAAAGATGGAATTCTTATTTCATAATGTAAGAGAATTAGTTGAACGCGCTGAAAATGAAAATAAGCTTATTTCAGAGATCATGATAGAACAAGAGATGTTAATGTCTGAAAGAAGTAGAGAAGAAATTATTGCCCAAATGGAAAATAATTTAAAAGTAATGGAAGAAGCACTTGAGAAGGGTTTAAAAGGCGTAAAGTCTGTTACAGGCTTGACAGGTGGGGATGCCGTTCTTATGCAAAATTATATTCAATCAGGCAAAGGTCTATCAGGGGATATCTTGCTAGATGCTGTTAGCAAAGCTGTAGCGACAAATGAAGTTAATGCGGCAATGGGGACAATATGCGCTACACCAACAGCGGGATCTGCGGGCGTAGTTCCAGGTACACTTTTTGCTGTGAAGAATAAATTAAATCCAACAAAAGAACAAATGGTACGCTATTTGTTCACATCAGGTGCATTTGGTTTTGTGGTTGCCAATAATGCTTCTATTTCTGGTGCAGCGGGCGGTTGCCAAGCAGAAGTTGGCTCAGCTGCAGCTATGGCAGCAGCTGCGATTGTTGAAATGGCTGGTGGTACACCTGCACAAAGTTCGCATGCTTTCGCTATTTCCTTGAAAAATATGCTTGGCCTTGTTTGTGACCCTGTTGCAGGGCTTGTAGAAGTACCGTGCGTGAAGCGTAATGCCATGGGTGCAGCCAATGCGATGGTTGCTGCAGATATGGCTCTAGCTGGCATTACTAGCCGCATTCCAACAGATGAAGTCATTGGTGCCATGTATCGTATTGGTCAAACAATGCCTACTGCACTAAAAGAAACTGCGCAAGGCGGTTTAGCTGCTACACCGACCGGCAAAGCGCTACAAGCAAAAATTTTCGGTGGAGCTGTTTTAGAACGTGGCTAATCTGTTCAGCCCTGTAACAGAGCTGAAAGGTGTGGGTAAGGCTTCTGCTGAAGCATTGCAGGCAATGGGCATTGAAACAGTCGAGAATCTCATTTGGACATTTCCATACCGCCATGAAGATTTTCGCTTAAAAGATATAGCAGAAACGCCTCACAATGAGCGTGTTACTGTAGAAGGGCGCATTGAAAGCGAACCAGCTGTACTTTATCTAGGGAAAAATAAGTCTAGAATGCAGCTGCAAGCTTTAGTTGGGCGCCACCTAATTAAACTAGTATTTTTTAACCAAAACTACTTGCGGACTAAATTGTCGCCTGGCATGATTGTGACAGTTACAGGGAAATGGGATCGTGGAAGACAAGTCATCAATGTGAGCAACATTACATTTGGCCCGAAAACAGATCAAGCGGATTTCGAACCTGTTTACAGTTTGAAAGGAAAGCTGTCTCAGAAAAAGTTCAGACAATTTATGAGGCAGGCTTTGGATGATGCCAAAGCGGATCTTGCGGAAACATTACCTGAAAGCATACGTAAGGAGTATAAATTGCTAGATTTGCCGGATGCTTTGGAAGGTGTGCATTTTCCGCAAGATGCTGCTCATGCAAAACAAGCTAGGCGAAGATTTGTTTATGAAGAACTGTTACTTTTCCAAATGAAAATTCAAGCACTCAGAAAAACAAGAAAGCAACAAGAACATGGCATAGAGATCCATTATGATTTAAAAAAAGTACGTCAATTCATCCAATCGTTGCCTTACGAACTGACTCAGGCGCAAAAAAAAGTGGTGAACGAGATCTCTCGTGATTTGTTGATTCCTGAACGTATGAATAGGCTCCTTCAAGGAGATGTTGGGTCTGGGAAAACAGTCGTTTCAGCTATTGCACTTTATTCTGCTGTCACAGCAGGCTTTCAGGGTGCCCTAATGGCGCCCACAGAAATTTTAGCTGAACAGCATGCTGCTTCACTTGATGAATGGCTACGGCCGTTCGGAGTAGAAGTTGCACTCTTGTCAGGCTCAATCAAGCAAAAAGCAAGGAAAGAGCTATTGCAGAGATTAAAACAAGGCGAAGTTGATATATTAATAGGAACCCATGCGCTTATCCAGCCAGATGTAATGTTTCAACGATTAGGCTTAGTCATTACAGATGAACAGCACAGATTTGGTGTGGAACAAAGAAGGATATTGCGTGAAAAAGGGGAAAATCCTGACGTTCTTTTCATGACAGCAACACCCATTCCTCGTACCCTTTCAATCACAGCATTTGGAGAGATGGATGTATCCATTATCGATGAAATGCCTGCTGGTAGGAAAAAGATTGAAACCAGTTGGGTAAAGCATGAACAATTTGGGCAGGTCCTCCTACAAATGGAGCAAGAGCTCTCTCAAGGCCGTCAAGCATACGTGATTTGCCCGCTCATTGAAGAATCCGACAAACTAGATGTTCAAAATGCAGTTGATGTGTATCAACAATTAATCACTTTATTTAATGGTAAATATAAGGTTGGCTTGATGCATGGCAGATTGCCTGCTCAAGAAAAAGATGCTGTCATGCGAGCTTATAGTGACGGAGAACTGGATGTATTGGTGTCAACGACAGTTGTAGAGGTTGGAGTCAATGTCCCGAACGCCACTTTTATGGTGATTTATGATGCAGAGCGCTTTGGTTTAGCTCAGCTTCATCAATTGAGGGGGCGTGTCGGACGAAGTGATTTTCAGTCTTATTGCGTATTAATTGCCGATCCTAAAAGTGAGGAAGGAAAAGTTCGAATGCATTCAATGACAGAAACGAACGATGGCTTCCAATTAGCAGAAAAAGATTTAGAACTACGTGGTCCTGGCGATTTCTTTGGAAAAAAACAAAGCGGTTTGCCAGAATTTAAGATGGCGGATTTAGTCCACGACTACAGAGCATTAGAGACTGCGCGGCAAGATGCAATACAACTAATTAATTCTACTGATTTTTGGCAAGATGATGAATATGGCCCGTTGCGAGAGCGTCTACGGGTGTCTGGAGCGCTCGACGGAGAGAGAATTGATTAAAGGGATGCAAGGTGGAGTGAAAACAACACTTGCATTCTTTTTTTTATATTTATATACTGATATTAGTACCAAGTGCTAATATTAAGGGGCGACGAAGAATAATATGAAGTACTCCAAGAAAGAACGACAATTATTATTGCAGCAAACCATAACAGACAACCCTTTCATCACAGATGAACAGCTAGCCTCAAAGTTTCATGTAAGCGTTCAAACAATAAGATTGGATCGTATGGAGTTGTCTATCCCTGAATTGCGCGAACGGATTAAAGATGTCGCAGCAAACAATTTTGAAAGTGAAGTAAAGTCCCTGCCGATCGATGAAGTTGTCGGCGACATCATTGATATTGAATTAGATGAAAGAGCCCTATCGATTTTTGATGTGGGAGAAGAACACGTATTTCAACGGAACCGCATTGCAAGGGGGCATCATTTATTCGCGCAAGCCAATTCATTGGCTGTTGCCGTGATTGATGATGATTTAGCTCTCACAGCACATTCTGATATATATTTTTTAAAGCCGGTAAAAGCAGGGCAACGCGTTATTTCAAAAGCTGTGGTCACAAGCAATGACAAAGAACGAAAACGAACGTTTGTGACAGTAACATCAACAGTTGATGGAAACACAGTTTTTACTGGGGAATTTGAAATGTACCGCACGAAAGGCAGTGAACATAAATGAAATTAGCCGTAGACGGCATGGGCGGAGATCACGCGCCTAAAGCGATAATTGAAGGTGTATTTCAGGCGCTCGAAACGTCACAGGATTTAGAGGTTTTACTATATGGGCATCAAGAGAAGATGCAGCCGTATCTAAAGGAACATCCTCGTCTGAAGGTAATCCATTGTGAAGACATCATTGAAGGTACGGATGAACCTGTAAGAGCAGTACGCCGCAAAAAAGATGCTTCCATGGTTAAAATGGCACAAGCAGTTACGGATGGAGAAGCAGATGCTTGCATTTCTGCCGGTAACACCGGTGCATTGATGGCTGCGGGATTATTTATTGTACATCGCATTGATGGCATAGACCGTCCTGCATTATCTACAACATTGCCAACGCTTGACGGTAGTGGTTTTGATATGCTCGATCTAGGGTCCAATGCTGATGCAAAACCTGAAAACCTTGTTCAGTACGCAATAATGGGTAGCATCTATGCCAAAAAAGTGAGAGGCATTGAAAATCCAACAGTTGGTTTATTGAACATTGGGACAGAGGATAAAAAAGGTAATGATCTGGCTAAGCATGCGTTCCCTCTATTAAAAGAAGCACCAATCAACTTCATTGGCAACGTAGAAGCACGTGAATTGCTTAATCATGCAGCAGATGTAGTAGTAACAGATGGATTTACAGGCAATATGGTTTTAAAAACGATTGAAGGTACAGCTGGCAATGTCTTTAGTATGCTGAAAGAAGCGTTTATGGCTTCCACGAAAACAAAAGTAGCAGCATTGCTAATGAAAGATAAATTAAAAGACTTAAAGAGCAAAATGGATTACACCGAATATGGGGGTGCTGCATTATTTGGCCTTAAAGCACCTGTCATAAAAGCTCATGGGTCATCTAATGCACAAGCATTCGCGAGCGCGATTCGCCAAGCTCGTCAAATGGTTGAATATAACGTTAGTAAAACAATTGATGAAACAATAACAACGAACGATTAAAAATGAAAGACAAGGGGAGAAAAATATGGTGAAAGTTGCTTTTGTTTTTCCAGGACAAGGCTCTCAAGTTGTAGGAATGGGACAAGAATTCCTTGCAGACAACGAGTCTGAAAATTATTATAAGCAAGCCGACCAATTATTAGGTTTCGAGCTATCCAAACTAATGCTAGAAGGCCCAAAAGAAGATCTCACATTAACATATCATGCTCAGCCTGCTTTATTAACAACTGGCGTTATGATTGCTGATCTATTGAAAAAAGAAGGCATACATCCCTCTTATACAGCAGGCCATAGCTTAGGTGAATATGCGGCCTTAGTGACTTCTGATGTGATGTCATTTAAAGATGGTGTGCAAGCAGTACATAAACGCGGCGTATACATGAATGAGGCTGTGCCCGCTGGAGAAGGGGCTATGGCGGCCATTTTAGGTCTTGATCGGTCAGCGTTAAAAGAAGTAACGGATGAAGTCTCACGAAATGGTGAGTTAGTGCAGTTAGCAAATTTAAACTGCCCAGGACAAATCGTCATTTCTGGAACAGCTAAAGGCGTGGAAGAAGCTTCTTTGAAAGCGAAAGAAGCAGGTGCGAAACGTGCTATTCCGTTAGTAGTGAGTGGTCCGTTCCATTCTGAATTAATGCGCCCCGCATCAGGTGAATTGAAAGAAATGTTGGCAAGCATTGAAATGCAAGATGCAAAAATCCCTGTCATTGCTAATGTCACTGCACAACCTGTAACGAAGAAGCAAGACATCCAATCATTGTTAGTAGAACAATTATACAGTCCTGTTCTGTGGGAAGATTCTGTACGCACATTACTAAAGGCAGGCGTAGATGTCTTTATTGAATGCGGGCCTGGCAAGGTATTGAGTGGTCTTATTAAAAAGGTTGATCGCAAAGTGAAAACATACTGTGTATATGACTTGGCAACGTTAGAGCAAGTTGTAGAAGCTGCGAAGGAGTGGTAGAAATGGCTAATTTAACAGATCAAGTTGCAATTGTCACCGGTGCCTCAAGAGGCATTGGACGTTCGATTGCCCTATATCTAGCAAAACTTGGAGCAAAAGTAGTTGTCAACTATAGCGGTAGCAAAGAGAAAGCAGAAGCAGTAGCGAATGAGATCCAAGAAAATGGTGGTACAGCTATAGCAGTACAAGCCAATGTGGCAAATAGTGACGATGTTTCAGCTCTTATGAAAGAAACCATTGATACATTTGGCAGAATCGACATACTAGTTAATAATGCAGGCATTACGCGCGACAATTTACTTATGCGCATGAAAGAAGACGATTGGGATGCCGTAATGAATACCAATTTAAAAGGCGTCTTCCTTTGCACTAAGGCTGTTTCTCGCCAAATGATGAAACAACGTGCTGGTCGTATTGTCAATATCGCGTCTATCGTTGGTGTTTCCGGCAATGCAGGACAAGCAAATTATGTTGCTGCAAAAGCTGGCGTTATAGGTCTGACTAAGACTTCAGCTAAAGAATTGGCTGCGCGTAATATTTATGTCAATGCTGTAGCGCCTGGCTTTATTGACACAGAAATGACGGAAGAATTGCCTGAGGATATTAAAGAACAAATGCTTGGTCAAATTCCGTTAGCTAAGCTAGGTAATCCAGAAGATGTAGCGAAAGTGGTTGCATTCTTGGCGTCCGATGATGCAAGCTATATGACTGGTCAAACTTTGCATGTAGATGGCGGAATGGTCATGTAACTTTAACTATTAATAATTTGATGTTTTTTGTATAATCATTGAGGGGAGGTGAACAATTTGGCAACAGTAATTGAACGTGTAACTAAAGTAGTAGTTGACCGTCTAGGTGTTGATGAAAGCGAAGTGAAGCCAGAAGCTTCTTTCCGCGACGATCTAGGTGCGGATTCACTAGACGTAGTTGAGTTAGTAATGGAATTTGAAGAAGAGTTTGATATGCAAATTGATGATGAGGACGCTGAAAAAATCGGCACTGTAGGCGATGCAGTAAGCTTTATCGAAAGCAAATTAGGCTAATTTTAAGTTTTTAAACACATACTATACTTGAAACTTCCCTTGCAGTATTCTTGCAGGGGAAGTTATATTTTTATCTAGGATTATTCAGCAGCAAAGTCCATACCTTGATTTGTAAGGAAAGCTATGCCAAGATGAGGGACTACTGATTGCTAATCCCTGCCAGAATAACATTGCTAGTGGAGAATCAACTCAGCGCAGCTTTCCTATAATACTTTGCAGATTAGAAAAGAAAAAGGTAAAATAGAGGTGTATGAAATGGAAAATAAGAAGGTTGATAAAAAATGAAAATACAGGGACTCTCGCAGAAGAATGGAGCAATTTCTGAACAATCACGTTTAAAATTTGCTCAATTACAAAAACAATTAGACGTGCATTTTGAGAATGCGAATTTATTGTATAACGCATTTACACATTCATCATTTGTAAATGAGCATCGTAGAAAGCTGTTTGAAGATAACGAACGCCTTGAATTTTTAGGGGACGCCGTGCTAGAACTAACTGTTTCCAAATTTTTATTTTTAAAATTCCCAAAAATGAGTGAGGGTGAGCTGACGAAATTACGTGCAGCGATAGTTTGTGAATCTTCACTTGTTATGTTTGCCAATGAATTAAATTTTGGCGAATTTGTACTGTTGGGTAAAGGAGAAGAAATTACAGGGGGCCGAGAACGCCCAGCATTGCTAGCAGATTGCTTTGAAGCTTTCGTAGGCGCATTATATTTAGATCAAGGATTAGAAACAGTTGTAACATTTTTAGACAAAGTTGTATTCCCTAAAGTGGAGCTCGGTGCTTTTTCACATGTGATGGATTTCAAAAGCCAATTGCAAGAATTAATTCAACAAAATAACTCAGGTACTGTGCAATACGAGATTATAAAAGAAAACGGTCCTGCACATAATCGTACATTTGAGTCAAAAGTTTTGTTGAATGACAAAGAGCTTGGCGTTGGTCATGGCAAATCAAAAAAAGAAGCAGAACAAAAAGCTGCTGAACATGCTATACGTGCATTTAAAGCCCAGTTAGCGAATGATCAGGAGGGTTAATTTTGTTTTTAAAACGACTTGAAGTGATTGGTTTTAAGTCATTTGCTGATCGAGTAGGAATAGATTTCGTACCTGGGGTAACAGCAGTAGTTGGGCCTAACGGTAGTGGGAAGAGCAATGTAACAGACGCTATTCGATGGGTGCTAGGCGAGCAGTCAGCCAAATCATTGCGTGGCATCAAAATGGAAGACATTATTTTTGCCGGCAGTGATTCGCGTAAGCCGCTCAACTTTGCTGAGGTTTCTTTAATTTTAGACAATGAAGACGGACGCTTGCCTATTTCTTACAATGAGGTAAGCGTGACTCGTCGTGTCTATCGTTCTGGTGACAGTGAATATTTATTAAATAAACAGCAATGTCGATTAAAGGATATTACGGATTTGTTTTTGGATTCTGGTTTAGGCAAAGAAGCCTTTTCTATTATCTCTCAAGGACGAGTAGATGAAATTCTCAATAGTCGGCCAGACGACCGCCGTTCTATTTTTGAAGAAGCAGCAGGCGTATTGAAATACAAACAGCGCCGAAAAAAAGCGGAACACAAATTATTTGAAACAGATGATAATTTGCATCGCGTTCTAGACATTTTGCATGAATTAGATAAGAGGATCGAGCCGCTGCATATACAAGCTTCTGCCGCAGAAGATTATTTAAAGATGTCCGGAGAATTGAAGGATATGGATTTAGCTGTTTTAGTTCATGACATGGAGCAGTTAAAACGTTCAATTGAACAGATTGTCAGCGAAAGAAAGAATGTTTTGGCGCAAGAGCAAGCCTATTCCCAGCAGATTGCTGAAAAAGAAGAAACTATTACAGCGTTTCGTCAAAAGGTTAGTAATCTCGATTCCTTGTTAGACGAATCACAACATCAATTAGTGGAAGTAAGTGCTGAGGCTGAGCGTTTCGAAGGAAGAAAAGTATTAGTAGCAGAAAAACGAATGAATGCTAATACTCAACTAGAGAAGCTAAAGCAATCCTTACAAAAAGCAGAAGCATCGCTTTCTCATTGGGAACAAGCAAAAGTAACTCGTGAAGGTCAGTTGACGGAGCGCCAAAAGGATCTGCAAGAATTAAAAAGAGCAGTAAAGCAGTTAGAAGACCTTCTCAATCGCTCTTCTTCAGAGATACATGCTGAAATTGAACAATGGAAAAATACCTACATTGATCGCTTAAATGAAGAAGCCACTGTGAAAAATGAAGTTAAAAATATTACGCATTTATTGGCGGAGCAAGCTCAAAATGAAGTGAAGATTTCGAGCCAATCTATTGAGATGGCTGAAGAGCTTCAAACATTACAAAAAGAGCAACAGCGAACTGTCAAATCGCATGATGAAGTAACAAAAGAAGTTGCTCGGAAATTAGCAGAATATGAAGCTTGCCAAAAAGATGCCAACCATGCGAAAGCACAATATGATAAGCAACAAGAAATGCTTTTTAAAGGATATCAACACCTGCAGCAGATGAAAGCAAGAAAAGAAACACTTGCGGAGCTAGAGGCAGACTTTTCGGGTTTCTATCAAGGTGTAAAAGCTGTATTGGTCGCACGCGAAAAAAATCAATTGAATGGTATCCACGGAGCGGTAGCTGAACTTATTCACGTAGATGGCGAGTATGCTAAAGCATTAGAAACAGCTTTAGGTGCTGCTATGCAGCATATTGTCACTGAAACAGATGGAGATGCAAGAAAAGCCATCTCTTGGCTTAAACAGCAAAAAGCTGGCAGAGCAACTTTTTTGCCTAAAAACGTCATAAAATCTCGCAAAATAGCAGATAGTGTTTTGCAGACTTTCAACACTCATCCTTCTTTTATTAATACGGCGGATGAACTGGCTACTTACAATCCAAGCATAAGAACAATTGCTGAAAGCTTATTAGGCCACGTCCTAGTGGCACGAGATTTACAGGGCGCTTCACAAATAGCTAAAGCTTGTAATTATCGCTATCGCGTTGTGACGTTGGACGGTGATGTAGTAAATACAGGCGGTTCTCTAACAGGGGGTTCCGTTAAACAACAAGCTTCATTGTTTAGCAGAAAGGCAGAATTAGAAGGTTTGTCTGAACAGCTTGTCCAAATGGAGCAATCGATTGGAAAAGCAGAAAACATTGTAGCTGACTGGAAAAAGCAATTTGAAGAAAAGTCTACCCAGCTTGAAGAATTACGCTTGCAGGGTGAGGAATTGCGTTCCAAAGAAGTTGAATATAGTGCTCACTTGCGTGAAATGGATACTACTATCAAACGGTTATCACTAAGAGTCTCCATGTTCACAGATGAACAGCAAGATGCAACAGGCCGCAAAACAACTCTAGAACAGCAATTAGAAAGCTTTGCAAAACGTCAAAAAGAACTAACAGAAGAACTGGCGGAAATTAATCGTACAGTCGAAGAGTTGAATGTTTTACAACAGCAAAGTGAGACAAAGCGGGATGCCTTGAAAGAAGAATATGCCCTTAAACGTTCTCAACTAGCCGTACTTAATGAACAAGTCACACAGCTAAAAACAGCTGTTGCAGAAGCTGCATCACAAGTTGAACAGGCAAAAGAAGAAGTAAAATATACGTCGAATGAGATGGATTGGCTGCTAAATGGCGGAGATCTAAATGGCCAAAGCGAGGAAGAAATCCAGGAGACCATTGAACGCTTACAAAAACAAAGAGAAACTCTTGTACAAACGGTAGAACGTACTAAAACAGAGCGCATGCAAATGCAGCAACAGGTAGAGCAAATCGACCTCGACTTAAAGGAATTACAACGTGTTCATCAAGGTATGCTTGATGGCATACGAAACTATGAAGTAAAACTAAGTCGTTTAGATGTGGAATATGAAAATTTGGCACAACAAATGGAAACAGATTATGATATAACATTTGAAGATGCCTTATTGCAACATGACCATGATACAGATATTGAGGCAGCACGACGTAAAGTCAAACTGTTGAAACAATCGATTGCAGAACTTGGGACAGTTAACTTAAGTGCAATTGAGGAATATGCGACTGTTTCGGAACGCCATACATTCCTAACAAATCAACGCAATGATTTATTAGAAGCAAAAGAAACTCTGCACGAGGCGATTCGCGAAATGGATGAAGAGATGACAAGCCGTTTCAAGGAAACCTTCTTCGAAACGCGTGCACATTTCCAAAGCGTTTTCCGAGAATTATTCGGCGGAGGTCATGCTGATTTAGAATTATTAGATCCTGATAACTTATTAGAAACAGGCATTGAGATTGTTGCCCAGCCACCAGGGAAAAAGCTTCAAAGACTTAGCCTGCTTTCTGGGGGAGAAAGAGCTTTAACAGCTATTGCGTTGTTATTTGCAATCTTAAAAACAAGGCCAGTACCATTCTGTATTCTAGATGAAGTAGAAGCCGCATTAGATGAATCTAATGTCAATCGTTACAGCCAATATCTAAAGCGATATAGCCAAGAAACGCAGTTTATTGTCATTACCCATCGGAAGGGTACAATGGAAGGCGCGGATGTATTGTACGGTATTACAATGCAAGAATCCGGTGTTTCTAAGTTAGTTTCTGTCAAACTAGAACAAGAAGTACCCGTACCAACATAGTACAAAGGAGTGAATAATATGAGCTTTCTAAAACGCATGAAAGAAAAACTCACAGGCGGTCCGAAAAACGACCCTGCTGAAATGGAAGACCTGGAGCAGGGTGGAACATCGGGAATAGTAGAAGAGGCATCGTCAAATGATATAGATGTCAAAGAAGCGGTAAAGGAAGAACAGGTAGAACAACCTACTGAAGAACAAGAGCACGAAGAAAAACAAGTAGAGAACGTAGAACTAGAAGAAAAAGAAGAATTAGAAGAGGAACAAGAAATATCCTCCGATGAAGAAGAAAATAAAGAAGAAGCAAAATCAAAATGGGGCTTTTCTGCTTTCTCTATTACGGAAAAATTCAAATCTGGTTTAGCCAAAACGCGTAATTCATTTACCTCTAAGGTAAATGATCTTGTAGCACGCTATCGCCATGTGGATGAAGAATTTTTTGAAGAGCTTGAAGACCTTTTATTGCAAGCTGACGTTGGCATGGAGACCGTGATGGAGCTAACGGAAAAAATGCGTTTTGAAGTACAACGCAAAAATATTAAAAATACAGATGGTATCCAAGCATTGATTTCCGAAAAGCTGGTTGAAATTTATGAACAAGGCGAAGATGATATCACAAGCTTAAATATACAAGAAGATGAGTTAACGGTTATTTTGTTTGTTGGCGTCAATGGCGTGGGCAAAACCACAACTATTGGCAAACTTGCTCACCGTTTAAAGCAAGAAGGGAAGTCTGTTATACTCGCTGCCGGCGATACCTTCCGAGCTGGCGCTATAGATCAGTTACAAGTATGGGGAGACCGCGTAGGCGTTGAAGTGATTAAACAGTCAGAAGGGTCAGATCCAGCTGCTGTTATGTATGATGCAATCCGTGCAGCGAAAAATCGTAAAGCAGATGTATTAATTTGCGATACTGCCGGTCGGCTGCAAAATAAAGTAAACTTAATGAATGAGCTGGAAAAGGTTCATCGTGTCATTTCCCGGGAAATTCCGACAGCGCCTCATGAAGTTTTACTTGCACTCGATGCTACAACAGGACAAAATGCTTTACAACAAGCTCAAATATTTAAAGAAGCGACAAATGTTACTGGTATTGTATTAACTAAGCTAGATGGTACAGCAAAAGGCGGTATCGTACTTGCTATTCGCAATAAATTGCATATTCCCGTTAAATTTGTCGGTCTTGGAGAACAAATGGATGATTTACAGCCGTTTGACTCTGAGCGATATGTTTACGGCCTTTTCGCGGATGCTTTAGATGAACAACTGGCTGAAGAAAAAGAATAGTTAGTGAAACGCAAGAATGTCGTATGTTCCTACTGCTGCATTCTTGCGTTTTTTTGAATAAAGTCTAAAAGACAAGTAATTTTACTTGACGGATAGTGTTTTTGAAATTAAGATACAGTAGAGTATGTATAATCGAGGGGAGTTTCAGTATGTTACTTGAAAAAACAACACGCATGAACTTTCTCTTTGACTTTTATCAAGCGTTGTTGACGGACAAACAAAGAAGTTATATGCAGCTTTATTACCTAGATGATCACTCATTGGGGGAAATAGCAGAAGCTTATGAGGTGTCACGTCAAGCAGTTTACGATAATATTCGCAGAACTGAAGCGATGCTTGAAGAATATGAAGAAAAACTTCAATTGTTTGAGAAATTCCAAAACCGGCAGAAAATAATAACAAAGCTTTCAAAAAGTATGGCTGATATCCAAGCAGACAGCAAAGAGGTACTATCGCTGATTGAACAGCTTAAAGAATGGGATTAGGAGGCGATTTTATGGCATTTGAAGGTTTAGCGGAGCGGCTCCAAGGAACGATCAATAAGATTAAAGGTAAGGGGAAAGTAAACGAACAAGACGTAAAAGAAATGATGCGCGAAGTTCGTTTTGCTTTAATCGAGGCCGACGTTAACTTAAAAGTGGTTAAAACTTTTATCAAAAAAGTTAGTGAACGTGCTGTAGGTCAGGATGTAATGAAGAGTTTGACACCTGGCCAACAAGTAATCAAAATCGTAAAAGATGAACTGACAGATTTAATGGGCGGAGAACAAAGCCCAATTAAATTTGCAACAAAGCCGCCTACAGTTATTATGATGGTAGGTTTACAAGGTGCCGGTAAAACAACGACCACAGGTAAATTGGCTAATGTATTGCGTAAAAAATACAATCGCAAGCCGTTATTGGTGGCAGCGGATGTTTATCGTCCTGCGGCAGTTCAGCAATTGCAAACACTCGGTAAACAGCTTTCGTTGCCTGTTTTTGCTTTAGGTACAGATATTTCGCCTGTAGAAATAGTGCGCCAAGCATTAGAAAAAGCCAAAGAAGAACACCATGATGTTGTCTTGGTCGATACAGCTGGACGATTGCATATCGATGAAAATCTAATGCAGGAATTAAAAGATATCCGTGGCTTAAAGGAACCAGATGAAGTTTTCCTAGTAGTTGATGCCATGACAGGGCAAGATGCTGTAAACGTAGCTGAAAGTTTTAATGAAGCTGTAGGCATTACGGGCGTTATATTGACAAAATTAGATGGTGATACACGTGGTGGTGCGGCGCTTTCTATTCGTTCTGTAACAGAAAAGCCAATTAAATTTGTTGGTATGGGCGAAAAAATGGATGCGCTGGAACAATTCCATCCAGAACGTATGGCTTCTCGTATCCTCGGCATGGGCGACGTTATGACGCTTATCGAAAAAGCCCAGGCTACAGTTGACGAGGATAAGGCTCGAGAGCTTGAGGAAAAGTTCAAAACTCAAAGCTTTACTTTAGATGACTTCTTAGATCAAATGAGCCAAGTGAAAAAATTAGGACCGCTTGATGAAATTTTAAAAATGCTACCTGGCGCAAATAAAATTAAGGGCTTAGAAAACGCGAAGATAGATGACAAACAAATTGGCCATATAGAAGCCATTATATTATCTATGACGCCAGCCGAAAAAACGAACCCTGAAATTATTAATGCCAGCCGTAGAAAAAGGATTGCTAAAGGATCTGGCTCTTCTGTACAAGAAGTCAATCGACTGATTAAGCAGTTTGATGATATGAAGAAGATGATGAAGCAAATGACAGGTATGGCTCAAAAAGGAAAGAAAAAAATGAAACTTCCTGGGTTAGACTCCTTGTTTAAATAAAAAAAATAAGTTAAAATAATGTGTGTTAAGAAAAAACACTTTACAAAGTATTTAAAGCTTGATATCATACTATCTTGTGTGAAACTATTCGGAGGTGCAATTAAAAATGGCAGTTAAAATTCGTTTAAAACGTATGGGAGCAAAAAAATCTCCTTTCTACCGTATCGTAGTTGCTGATTCACGTTCACCACGTGATGGCCGCTCTATCGAAACAATCGGTACTTACAACCCACTAACTTCTCCAGCAGAAGTTAAAATCGACGAAACTAAAGCATTAGCTTGGTTAACAAATGGTGCAAAACCATCTGATACAGTTCGTAACTTGTTCTCAGACCAAGGCATCATGGAAAAATTCCATAACTCTAAAATCGGTAAATAATCGGAGGCGGTCTTATGCAGCAGCTGATCGAGACAATCGTAAAACCTTTAGTCGATTATCCAAACGAAGTGAAGATAACATGTGACGAAAATAATCATCGCATTGTATATAAACTTTCTGTCCACCCTAGTGATATGGGAAAGGTTATTGGCAAGCAAGGACGTGTTGCAAAAGCAGTTCGTACAATTGTTTACTCAGCAGCAGGCAACCATCGCGGCAAGAAAATTTATATCGATATTTTAGATTAATGAAACTAGGAAGGAGCATAATCCCTTCCTAGTTTTATTTTTAACAACTTGTTTTTTCTAAAGTAAATAGATAAGTATATGTCTTTTCCCTTAAAATTTTGGAGTTCACTGTAAAAGTGAAGCTGTAGAGACTATATTGAAAAGTGAACGAGGGGCTTAGGGTACTTCCTGAGGACATGTAGCTAAACTCACTTCCCAGAGCTGATGATAATTTTTCAATAGTCTCCAATTTTGCTGTAGGGAGCAATAGAGAAAATGGATATAATAAACATATAAACTAGAGTAAATGTAAAGATCACATAAATTAAAAGAGGTGAAAAAGATGGAATGGTATAACGTAGGGAAAATTGTTAATACACATGGCATACGCGGCGAAGTGCGCGTCATCTCCCAAACTGACTTTCCAGAAGAAAGATATGCAGTTGGCCAACAACTAGGGCTATTTAGAAAAGGGGATACAAAGCCGCTATTATTGACAGTTGCATCATCCCGCAAGCATAAAAACTTTATTCTTCTTACATTTGAAGGCTATCCTAATATTAATGATGTAGAACCTTTTCGAGACGGCATTTTAAAGGTAAATGAAGAGCAATTAGAAGAAGATGAATTGCAAGATAATGAATTTTATTATCATGAGATTATTGGATGCACGGTTTATAACCAAGAGGGACAAGCTATTGGCCAAGTGAAAGAAATTTTTGAGACAGCTGCCAATGATGTATGGACTGTAAAGGGTGAAGATGGCAAAATGCACTATATCCCTGTAGTTGATGAATTTATAAAAGAAGTAAATATTGAAGAAGGAAAGATTGTGATCGAAGTGATAGAGGGTTTGCTATCATGATGAACATCCATGTACTCTCATTATTTCCCGAAATGTTTACGGGCGTCTTTGGCTCGTCTATTCTAAAAAAGGCGCAAGAGAAAGAAGCAGTCGGACTGTCTGTTACTGACTTTAGAGAATATGCCGTGAATAAACATGCGCAGGTGGATGACTATCCATATGGCGGTGGTGCAGGCATGGTATTGAAACCTGAACCACTTTTTAATGCAGTTGAGGCGCTTTCGAAGGATGGCAAAAAACCACGTGTTATTTTAATGTGCCCTCAGGGTGAACGGTTTACCCAAAAGAAAGCTGAAGAATTGGCCAAAGAAGAAGATTTACTGTTCTTATGTGGTCATTACGAAGGCTACGATGAACGTATAAGAGAACATTTAGTTACAGATGAACTCTCCATAGGCGACTTTGTTTTAACAGGCGGAGAATTGGCTGCTATGACGATTATCGATAGCGTGGTGCGTTTATTGCCAGGAGTGCTTGGCAATGATGATTCGCCCATTTTAGATTCTTTTTCAACAGGAATGTTAGAACATCCTCATTATACACGGCCAGCAGATTTTCGCGGAATGAAGGTGCCGGATGTTCTTTTATCAGGTAACCATGCGAAAATTGAGCAATGGCGTATGGAACAATCGTTAAAACGTACTTTTGAGAGAAGACCGGATTTATTAGTAGATATTGAACTGAGCAAAGAACAAAAAACATATTTAGAAAAACTTAAAAACGGCAAAGCATAAAAGAGAGGATCTCTTGCAATACATCTAAATTTATGATAATATTTGAGATGCATTTTATGAAAATGCCGAATTACGGTGTTCCGCTGTAGCAACCAAAGTGACCTGCAAGAGCATCTGTCCAAGGAGAGAAAACAATGTCAAACATTATTTCAGAAATCACTAAAGACCAACTTCGTACTGACATCCCTGCATTCCGTGCTGGTGATACAGTAAAAATCGACGTTAAAGTAGTCGAAGGTACTCGCGAACGTATCCAAGTATACGAAGGTGTTGTAATTAAACGTCGTGGTGGCGGTATCAGCGAAACTTTCACAGTTCGCAAAATCTCTTATGGCGTTGGAGTTGAACGTACATTCCCATTACACACTCCAAAAATCGCTAAACTAGAAGTTACTCGCCGCGGTAAAGTTCGTCGCGCTAAATTGTACTACCTACGTAATTTACGTGGTAAAGCTGCTCGTATTAAAGAAATTCGATAAGCTTAAATATGTTAAAAGAGAGCTGCATTTTAGCTCTCTTTCTTTTTGCTTCAAACGGCAAATCCCTGTACAATAGATATATAATGGGCACGATTGTGAAACCGCTCTAGATGTATATTCTGGATTAATATCAAGGGGGCATCTTTTTGAAAAAAGAGAAAAAAGAAAAAAATGAGTTGTGGGAATGGACAAAAGCACTTGTGATTGCCTTTGTACTGGCTGCAGGTATCCGTTATTTATTATTTACACCGATTGTTGTGGACGGAGAATCAATGATGCCTACACTCGAAAACGGAGATCGTATGATTGTCAACCGATTTGGCTACCATATTGGTGATATTCATCGCTTCGATATTGTTGTCTTTCATGCTCCTGAGAAAAAAGATTACATTAAACGTATTATTGGATTACCTGGAGATCGATTAATGTATAAAGATGATCAGTTATATATAAATGGTAAAAAGATTGCCGAGCCATATTTAAAGAAATATAAAGAAGAAATCATGGACGGTGGAACCTTAACAGAGGACTTCTCATTAAGGGATACGCCTAATGCAAAAGGTGATACAATCCCGGACGGTTATGTATTCGTTATGGGTGATAATAGACGGTATAGTAAGGATAGCCGGCATATTGGCATTGTACCGATCAGCAAAATTATTGGTAAAACAAACGTTGTCTTTTGGCCACTCGATCAAATGGGCAAAGTAAAATAAGGAGTGAACAAATTGACGATTCAATGGTTTCCTGGGCATATGGCCAAAGCGCGCAGGCAGGTAACAGAAAATCTAAAGCTTGTTGATATTATTTTTGAATTAATTGACGCGCGGCTTCCGATGTCTTCTAGAAATCCTATGCTTGACGAAGTTATTCACCAAAAAACAAGGCTGCTTATTCTAAACAAGGCAGATATGGCAGATGAAGCACAAACAAAAAAGTGGCTGTCATTTTTTGAACAACAGGGCCAAAAAGCAATAGCTATCAATTCTTTAGATAGTAAAGGGCTCAAACAGGTCACAAAGGCAGCGCAAGAACTGTTGGCGGATAAATGGGCTAGAATGAGAGCAAAAGGCCTTAAAACGCGCGCTATCCGTGCCATGATAGTTGGAATACCAAACGTCGGAAAATCGACGCTGATTAACCGACTAGCCAAGAAGAACGTTGCAAAAACAGGTAATACCCCAGGCGTTACAAAATCGCAGCAATGGATTAAGGTTGAAAAAGAACTAGAGTTGCTGGATACTCCGGGGATTCTTTGGCCTAAGTTTGAGGATCAAGAGGTAGGCTATAAATTAGCGCTCACTGGAGCGATTAAAGATGCTATTACCAATATGGATGATTTAGCGATTTATGGCTTGAAATTTTTAAATCAATATTATCCTGGAAGAATGGAAGAACGCTATAAACTTTCACAATTGGATGATGAAATTGTAAAAACCTTTGATCATATCGGCAAGCTACGCCGTGTTATTATCAGCGGAGGCGAGATTGATTATGATCAAGTAGCAGAGCTGATAGTGCGTGATATCAGGGGCCAGCAGCTTGGTAAACTGTCTTTCGATTTTGTAGAAGATTTTGCAACAAAACCATAACCTTTTTTGCCCACAGGCAAAAAAGGTTTTTTTCTGGATTTTTGATAGATTTAGCCGATACATAAGATAACGATTAGGAGAACAAGACATGAGAACAATCAAAAATATTAAAGAAGAATTAGATACTATTGTTGAATGGCAGGAATGGATGGAAGAGTTAAAAGACGATCCGCGGCAAGGAGCAAAAAAAGCCTTGCAGCAATGGTATCGACGCAAAGAGAAAGAAAATGAACTGGCCAAAGAGCATCAAAAGAAAATAGCATTTGACCAGTCGTATAGGCCATATAAACAGGCATTAATTGCAGGCATTGACGAAGCTGGTCGTGGACCGTTGGCAGGGCCGGTAGTAACAGCAGCTGTTATATTGCCAGATGAATGCGACTCATTGATAGGCTTAAACGATTCTAAGCAACTTTCTAAGCAGGCCAGGGAGAAATTCGCAGAGAAAATTCAAGAGTGTGCATTAGCTACAGCGATCCACTTTCAACCAGCTGATATTATTGATGAACTTAATATTTATGAAGCGACAAAACAATCCATGAAGTCCTCGGTTGAAATGCTGCAGATAAAACCCGATTTTGTACTGGCAGATGCCATGACTTTGCCAATTGATATAGAACAAGCTTCCATTATTAAAGGGGATGCCAAAAGTTTGGCAATTGCAGCAGCATCCATATTAGCGAAGACTGCAAGGGATCATTACATGGAGGAAACGGCTGATAAGTACCCATTCTATGGCTTTGAAAAACATGCAGGTTATGGTACTAAGCAGCATCTAGATGCATTAGAACAACATGGCCCTACGCCGATTCATCGAAAGACATTCGAACCGATTAAATCTATTCTTTTAACGAAAGGGTGAAGTGTAGTGAATTATCCATCATTGAACTCAGTTCAATTGGGCCAAACAATGGTTAATAACCAGCAGCCGCTCACACTTAAGCAAGGCCAGGTAATCCATGGTACGATAAAACAACTTTTTCCTAACCAAATGGCAGAAATTCAAATTGGTGGCCAAAAGTTAATCGCAAAATTAGAAATTCCTTTGCAGGCAGGCAATGCGCATTATTTTCAAGTGTCAGGTACAGAACCAGATTTACAATTAAAAGTAATATCAAACCCTATGTCATCTGCAATGCCACTAACTCAACAAGCAGATCAGCTATTAAATGCACTTGGATTAAATCAAACAACTTCTCTGAAAGAACTAGCTTCATTTTTTCTCAAAAATAATTTGCCGCTGTCGAAAGAACTTTTTTTGCAAGCAGAGGAACTATTGAAAAATTTGCCGGATAATCTAGGAACGAAGGAAGCTTTACAAATTATCCAAAAGCTTATAGCACATAAGCTGCCTATTCAACAAGATACATTTCAAGCTGTCCTGGAAGGAAATATGAAAACTGGATTTGCAGACCTGTTGAAAAACTTCCAGCAAGTCGTAAAAACGGATGAGACAATCTCCTTGGGCATGAAAAATCAACTACTGAATCAGCTGGAACAAATCAACAATCCGCTTTTAAAGGAAACAGGGGGTATTCTGCTTGGAAAAATGGTAGAAGCCTTATCTTCAGAGCAAACGCTGCCAGAAAATAAAGCGGCTATTTTGCAGGCGTTGAAGGATGTGGGAGTAATTCCTCGAAATGCGAGGTTGTCTAATTGGCAGCAAGAGATTCTTCAACAACCGGCTAGCAGCACGGCAACCCCCGTCCCCATAAACAACAAGATGGAACAGCAAATGGAGCTGCGTACAATGGTAAAACTACTTCAAGCGCTAGAACAGCAGCCGACTACCCAAGATAAGGGACAGCTTATCGGACAAATTCAAACAGCCATTGAAAAAAACACATTACTTACTACAGAACAAAAAAGCAACCTAATTCAATTGGCACAACAATCCATATCAACGAAAGACATAGCCCAAACTAAAGCTGTCATAGCCCAATTGCAAGAGCAATTGTTAAAGGCTGCTAGTGAGAATGCGATAGTAAAACCATTTGAAGTAGATGTTAAAGGCATATCAGCTAAGCACCAGCTGCTGCAATTGCTTGGCCAGGGGGATAATTCCGAACGACTTTTCAACCATTTAACAAAGTATACGTTAGAGTCGAAATCAACTCATTTAAGAGGAATGCTACAAGAGACTGAGAATCAATTGGCAAATAATCTAAACGGTAAAGCTATTCAAGCGACTATTAAGGATTTATTCAAGGGGCTGGGGCTAAGTTACGAAGCAAAATTAGCTGACGCCTCATCTGACATTCGCCAATTCGCTGAACAACTAAAACCGCAACTAATTGGACTTTTGCAAAATGGAGTGGTATCTGACGCAACTAAAGATTTAGCAAAGCAAGTGTCAGCAAGGCTTGATGGAATGCAGTATTTATCTACTGAATTAGGGCCAGAGCAACAGCTAATCATGCAATTACCACTTAATTTCTTAGGAAGGCAATCAGAGGCAACACTGCAGTGGAGCGGTCGGAAAAGTGCAGATGGAAAGATTGATCCGGATTTTGCACGCATTCTATTTTATTTGCAATTGCACTCATTAAAAGAAACAGTAGTGGACATGCAGGTTCAAAGCAGGATAGTAACTATAAATATCTACAATGACAACGAAGGTCTAAAGAACTTAGCAGCCCCCCTTAAAGCATTGTTAAAAGAAAACCTAGCACGTCATGATTACCAACTGTCCGGTCTCATTTTCAAAGACCAACAGGAAACAGCTAAAAGTAATAGCATCAATCTCTTCCAATCTTCAAGTGCCGGACAAAGGGGAGTTGATTTCAAAATATGACAAAAGAGCCAAGTGTACGCAAGGAAGCGGTTGCCTTAACTTATAATCCCAACCAAGCAGATGCACCTAAAGTGATTGCAAAAGGGAAGGGTCAAATTGCTGAAAAGATTTTAGAGCGGGCAGAAGCCAATCATATTCCCATTCAAAAAGATCCGTCACTTGTTCAATTATTAGGACAGTTAGATCTCAATGAAAGTATACCAGAGGAGCTTTATCAAGCCGTCGCAGAAGTATTTGCATTTATTTACCAGTTAGATCAACTCCATGAAAAGACAAAAATCGACAAAATGTGATAAAGTCTCTTTGTTCTTTCGTAGCACAAATTGTTATTTTTTAAATAAAAAATGTCATAAAATAGAGAATCTCTGGACATTATAGTTTTATTTATATACAATAAACTTGTATTTCAGAATACTAGTATTTGAGAACATGAAGGAATTTAGTTGGGAGGAACAAGGATGAATATCCACGAATATCAAGGGAAAGAGATTCTTCGTAAATATGGGGTAGCTGTTCCTGCTGGTCGGGTTGCTTTCTCGCCAGAAGAAGCAGTAAATATTGCGAAAGAATTAGATTCCAAAGTTACGGTAGTAAAAGCTCAAATTCATGCAGGCGGCCGCGGTAAAGCTGGCGGTGTAAAGATTGCGAAAAACTTAGATGAGGTTCGCTCTTACGCAAAAGAATTATTGGGCAAAGTACTTGTAACACATCAAACCGGCCCAGAAGGAAAAGAAGTAAAACGCCTATACATAGAGGCAGGTTCAGATATTCAAAAAGAATACTATGTAAGTCTTTTAGTTGATCGTGCGACTTCTCGCGTAACATTAATGGGATCTGAAGCAGGCGGTATGGATATCGAGGAAGTTGCTGAAGAAACACCAGAAAAAATATTTAAAGAAGTTATCGATCCAGTAGTAGGTTTAACAGGCTTCCAAGCTAGACGCCTTGCTTTTAATATGAATATCCCTACTAAGTTAATCAATAAAACTGCTAATTTAATGTTAGGTTTATATAAAGCGTTTACAGATAAAGATGCTTCCATCTTAGAAATTAACCCGCTTGCTGTTACAGGAGACGGAGAAGTAATGGCTCTTGATGCCAAATTTAATTTCGACGACAATGCATTGTATCGCCATAAAGATGTTGTCGAATTGCGCGATTTTGATGAAGAAGACCAAAAAGAAATCGAAGCATCAAAGTATGACTTAAACTATGTTACACTTGATGGCAATATTGGTTGTATGGTAAATGGGGCAGGACTGGCTATGTCTACTATGGATACAATCAGCTTTTACGGCGGAAGACCCGCAAACTTCCTGGATGTTGGGGGCGGTGCAACAGCTGAAAAAGTAACAGAGGCATTTAAAATTATCCTTTCAGATCCGAATGTTAAAGGGATCTTTGTCAATATTTTCGGCGGTATTATGAAGTGTGATGTAATCGCTGAAGGTGTCATTGTTGCAGCCAAAGAAGTAGGTCTAAAGGTACCTCTAGTAGTAAGACTTGAGGGTACAAACGTAGAACTAGGCAAAAAATTATTAAATGAATCAGGCTTAGATATAGTTGCAGCAGATTCAATGGCTGATGGCGCTCAAAAAATTGTGGAACTTGTAGGTTAAGAAAGGCGGAATCGGGATGAGTATTTACATCAACAAAGATACAAAAGTATTGGTACAAGGCATTACAGGTTCGACAGCTCTTTTCCATACAAAACAAATGCTTGAGTATGGCACAAAGATCGTAGCTGGTGTAACTCCTGGTAAAGGTGGCACTACAGTTGAAGGAGTTCCTGTATTTAATACGGTTAGCGATGCAGTAGAAAATACAGGTGCAAATGTATCTGTAATTTATGTACCTGCTCCATTTGCGGCAGATGCTATTCTAGAAGCGGTAGATGCCGAATTAGACATGGTTATCTGTATCACTGAACATATTCCAGTACTTGATATGGTTAAAGTTAAACGTTATATGGAAGGCAAGAAAACACGTTTAATCGGACCAAACTGCCCAGGTGTTATCACAGCGGATGAGTGTAAAATTGGTATCATGCCTGGCTATATTCATACAAAAGGCCATGTAGGCGTTGTTTCTCGTTCTGGTACATTGACTTATGAAGCTGTTCATCAATTAACAGTAGAGGGCATTGGACAATCTACTGCTGTTGGTATTGGCGGGGACCCTGTCAATGGTACGGACTTTATCGATGTATTAAAAGAGTTTGAAGCAGATCCAGACACATATGGCGTAATCATGATTGGTGAGATCGGCGGTACTGCTGAAGAAGAAGCTGCTGAATGGGTTAAAGCTAACATGACGAAACCAGTAGTTGGATTTATCGGTGGCCAAACAGCACCTCCAGGAAAACGTATGGGCCATGCCGGCGCTATTATTTCTGGCGGTAAAGGAACAGCTGCTGAAAAAATCAAAACAATGAGAGAGTGCGGTATTGAAGTAGCTGAAACACCAGCTGTTATCGGCGAAACATTTATCCGTGTTATTAAAGAAAAAGGCTTGTACGATAAGTGCAAAACCCATTAATATGTATAGTGTAGCACTTTAAAGTGCTACACTTTTTCATTTCAATGTGAAGGGAGGAAGGTCATGAGTCATTTGACCTTTTCTGAAAGAATACTAGCATTGCATTATGTGTTCCCTGTTCCCCTAAACAGGCTATCATCACTTCTTCAAATAGATTCAAATTTAGATAGAATTGGGCATGCTGAAGTATCTGAATTAGCCATCCTATTAAATATTTCTGTCGATAAAGCTCAAAAATTGCAAAATAATTATTTAAAAACGTTGGAGACCCCACTCCTACAAGCATACAAAGCACATAAAATTATCCCCATACCTTTTAATCATCCCTTATACCCCACCAGATTACTTGCATTATATGACCCGCCAGTAGTACTTTATACAAAAGGCGACTCTGCAATTTTAGAGAATAAACGAAAGATAGCTATTATAGGAGCAAGAAATGCTACTACTTATACAGATAAGGTATTAAACTTCATCGTGCCGCCATTAATAGAGCATGAATTTGTCATTGTCAGTGGTTTGGCAAAAGGTGCTGACCGCAAAGCACATGAAGCAACTATTCGTTTTTCTGGAAAAACAGTAGGGGTACTTGGACATGGATTATTTCATTTATATCCTAAAGAAAATAAAAAACTTGCTGAGCAAATGGAAATAAATCAGCTGCTTATAAGCGAATATCCACCATACGTCAAGCCGCAAAAATGGCATTTCCCTATGCGGAATCGTATCATTAGCGGTTTATCGACGGGAATAGTGGTAACAGAAGCGGCTGAAAAAAGCGGTACTTTAAGCACAATTGATCATGGATTAGAAAATGGCAAAACAATTTTTGCTGTGCCAGGCGATATTACAAATCCGCTTTCCAAAGGGCCGCACAAACTGATTGCAGAAGGAGCAAAACCTATATGGAATGGCTATCAAATAATAGAAGAATTAGAAGAATTTTTACATTCGAAATGAAAAATGGTTGCAAAATTTGATTTTCTGTTATACATTTTGCAACAGGTATTTCTTTTGAAAACTTAAACAGCCTCTCTAAGGGGGAACTTATATGTCGGATTATTTAGTGATAGTGGAATCTCCTGCAAAAGCTAAGACAATTGAACGTTACTTAGGAAAAAAATATAAAGTAAAAGCATCAATTGGTCATGTGCGAGATCTTCCACGCAGTCAGATGGGTATTGATACTGAAAATAATTATGAGCCTAGATATATTACGATTCGCGGTAAAGGCCCTGTACTGCAGGATTTAAAATCAGCTGCGAAAAAAGCAAAAAAAATCTATCTAGCAGCCGATCCCGATCGTGAGGGTGAAGCAATTGCATGGCACTTAGCGCAAGCTTTAAATATTGATATCGAATCAGACTGCAGAGTAGTATTTAATGAAATAACGAAGGATGCAATAAAAGAATCATTTAAACATCCTAGGCCAATTGATATTGATTTAGTAGATGCACAGCAAGCACGCAGAATACTAGACCGTCTCGTAGGTTACAACATAAGCCCTTTATTATGGAAGAAAGTCAAAAAGGGTTTATCAGCAGGACGTGTACAATCGGTTGCATTAAGGCTTATTATTGATCGCGAGAATGAAATTAAAAATTTCCAGCCTGAAGAATACTGGACAATCGAAGGTAATTTCCAAAAAGGAAAAAAACCTTTTGATGCACTCTTTTATGGTAATACCAAAGAAAAAATTAAATTAAAAAATAAAGAAGAAGTTGAAGCGATTTTAGCGAAACTAAATGGCGAAGACTTTGAAATTATTAAAGTAGTTAAACGAGAAAGAAAACGGAATCCTTCACCTGCTTTCACTACCTCATCATTGCAACAAGAAGCAGCTCGAAAGCTAAACTTTAGAGCAAGAAAAACAATGATGCTAGCCCAACAATTGTATGAAGGTATTGACGTAGGTAAAGAAGGTACAGTCGGTTTGATTACATATATGAGAACAGATTCAACTCGTATCTCAGAGACGGCTAAAAAAGAAGCCTTCCAATATATTGATCAAACTTATGGAAATGAGTATACAACGCCGATCAATCAACAGGCGAAGAAATCAGAAAAAGCGCAAGATGCGCATGAGGCAATTCGCCCAACAAGCACTATGCGTCATCCAGATCAACTTAAAACAGTATTGTCACGAGATCAATTAAGATTGTATCGTTTGATTTGGGATCGCTTTGTAGCAAGTCAAATGGCTCCTGCTATTTTAGATACAGTTACGGCAGATTTGCAAAATGGCGATGTTATTTTTAGAGCTTCAGGCTCAAATGTGAAGTTCCCTGGTTTTATGAAGCTTTATATAGAAGGATCAGACGACCAGAAAGAAGAAAAAGACAAACTACTGCCACCGCTTGAAAAGGGAGACGTGGTTAAGAGTCTAGAAATAAATCCAAAACAACATTTTACGCAGCCTCCTCCACGTTTTTCTGAAGCAAGACTTGTAAAAACGCTAGAAGAACTAGGGATCGGCCGTCCTTCAACATACGCCCCTACATTAGATACAATTCAAAAACGGGGATACGTAACGTTAGAAGCTAAACGCTTTGTGCCAACTGAGCTTGGGGAAATAGTACATTCACTCGTACTAGAATTTTTCCCTGATATCATTAATATTGAATTCACTGCTCAAATGGAAAAAGATTTAGACAGTATAGAAGATGGCGATGTAAAATGGAAAAAAATTATCGATGACTTTTTCCGGAAATTCGAAAAAGATCTGCAGCATGCAGAAATTGCAATGGAAAAAGTTGAAATAAAAGATGAACCTGCTGGCGAAGATTGTGAAGTTTGCGGATCGCCAATGGTCTTTAAGCTAGGACGATATGGCAAGTTTATGGCTTGTAGCAATTTCCCAGATTGCCGGAATACTAAAGCTATTGTGAAAGAGATCGGCGTCAAGTGCCCTAAATGTAAAGAGGGCGAGATTGTTGAAAGAAAGAGTAAAACAAAGCGGATTTTTTATGGATGTAACCGCTATCCAGATTGTGACTTTGTCTCTTGGGATAAGCCAATCAATCGTCCTTGTCCAAAATGTAATGAATTATTGGTGGAGAAAAAGATTAAAAAGGGTATTCAAGTCCAATGTACAAATTGCGACTATAAGGAACAACCTACACAATGATGTACTATTAGAAAGCAGGTAAAAAGAGTTATGACAACAATTGTGAATGTTATTGGAGCGGGTTTAGCAGGAAGTGAAGCAGCATGGCAAATTGCAAAAAGAGGCATTAACGTCCGTCTTTTTGAAATGCGTCCTGTGAAACAAACACCAGCCCACCACACGGATAAATTTGCAGAACTTGTTTGCAGCAATTCATTGCGTGCAAATAATATTACAAATGCTGTTGGCGTTATTAAAGAAGAAATGCGCCAACTAGATTCAATTATCATTGAAGCAGCAGACCAATGCTCAGTACCAGCAGGTGGTGCACTAGCTGTTGACCGCCATGAATTTTCTGGATATATAACTGAAAAGGTGAAAAATCATCCGCTTGTTGAAGTGGTGAATGAAGAAGTAACAGAGATTCCTGAGGGGATTACTGTTATCGCAACTGGACCATTAACATCACCAGCACTTGCGGATAAAATTAAAGAATTAACAGGCGAAGAATATTTGTACTTTTATGATGCAGCAGCTCCTATTATCGAAAAAGAGAGCATCAATATGGATAAAGTTTATTTAAAATCTCGTTATGATAAAGGGGAAGCAGCATATCTAAACTGTCCTATGACAGAAGAGGAATTCTATGCTTTCCAAAAAGCTTTAGTAGAAGCAGAAAAAGCACCGCTAAATGAATTTGAAAAAGAAAAATACTTTGAAGGCTGTATGCCTATTGAAGTAATGGCTGAACGAGGACCTAAAACTATGCTGTTTGGTCCAATGAAACCTGTAGGGTTAGAAGATCCAAAAACAGGAAAAAGACCTTTTGCAGTAGTCCAACTTCGCCAAGATGATGCAGCAGGAACACTTTATAACCTGGTAGGGTTCCAAACGCATTTAAAATGGGGAGCTCAAAAAGAAGTGTTTAGTATGATTCCGGGTTTAGAAAACTTGGAAATTGTACGGTATGGTGTTATGCATCGAAATACTTTTATTAATTCTCCTAAAGCGATGGCAAAGACGTATCAATTAAAAGCACGTCCTACTTTGTTCTTTGCAGGACAAATGACAGGGGTAGAAGGATATGTAGAATCAGCGGGTAGCGGACTCATTGCAGGTATTAATGCTGCTCGGTTAGCACAGCAACAGGACTTGTGTATATTCCCATCTGAAACTGCACTTGGTAGTATGGCTCGTTATATAACAGAGACTGATGCTAAGCATTTCCAACCAATGAATGTTAACTTCGGTTTATTCCCTCCACTAGGAGAAAAGATTAAATCGAAGCAAGAACGCGGAGAGAAACATGCGGAACGTGCACTAGCAGCGCTAAAACAATTCAAAGAATTAAATACATTATAATTAGTTTGCTAAAGTCCTTAATTGTTGATATACTTTTAAGGGCTTTTTGCTTTGTCAATATTTTTTTGTTTTTTTCTTATTTAAGGTTAATCTATTCCAATTTTAGGCATACTATTAAAAGATCCATTTTGGACACAAAAACGCCATAAATCTACTGAAAATTTCCATATTCTAAGTTGTTAAAAAGTGTTCTTGCTTTATTTAATTCAATGACAGTGGGAGAATACAAAAGAAAGCTTTAGTTTGGAGTGTTTAAATGAACCTACAGTTTGATGATGCACTTGAACAATTTATGACATATATCCAGCTTGAAAAGAATTATTCGCCGTTAACAGTCCAAGAATATCGAACAGATTTGCTAGAGTTTTTTTCGTTTCTTCATACTGAAGATGTAAAAGAATTGACGCAAGTTGAATACGTTCATGCAAGGCTTTATATAACAAAATTGTATGAAGAAAAAAAAGCAAGAACCACCGTCTCTAGAAAGATATCATCAATCCGTTCTTTCTTTAGATTCTTAAATAAAGAATATGAAATTGATGATGTAGCATTCCAAGCACTATATCACCCCAAAAAGGAAAAAAGGCTCCCTCACTTTTTTTATGAAGAAGAACTTTCTCAATTATTCCAAGCCAATGAAGGTGAAGATCGGAAATCGCTACGCAATATGGCTATCCTAGAGCTACTCTATGCTACTGGTATCCGTGTGAGCGAGTTGACTTCTCTACAAATAAAAGATATTGACTTTTCCTTAAATATCATTAGAGTGATGGGGAAAGGTAGAAAAGAGCGCTATATTCCTTTCGGTGAATATGCAGGACATTCACTAACACGGTATATTGAAGAAGCGCGTTCTGCGCTAATGAAGTCGACTAAACACAATTTTGTGTTTGTGAATCTGCGCGGAGGGGCAATCACTTCAAGAGGAATACGCTATATATTAAATGAGATGATTGCAAAAGCAGAACTACATACAACGATTCATCCGCATATGCTTAGACATACTTTTGCTACACATTTATTAAATAACGGAGCTGATCTCCGAACGGTCCAGGAGCTTTTAGGCCATTCCAGTTTATCTTCTACTCAAGTTTATACGCATGTAACGAAAGAACATTTACGAAATACGTATATAAATGCTCATCCACGAGCGTAAAATTTTGAAGGAGGTTTTTTGATGGATTTGCATGCAACCACAATATTCGCTATACAACATAAAGGGGCTAGTGCAATGGCAGGCGATGGCCAAGTCACATTAGGAAATTCTGTTGTAATGAAACATACTGCCAAAAAGGTGCGTCGTTTATATAACGGAAAAGTTCTTGCAGGCTTTGCCGGCTCTGTTGCTGATGCTTTTACGTTGTTTGAAATGTTTGAAAGTCGGTTAATGGAATACAACGGTAATCTTCAGCGTGCAGCTGTTGAAGTAGCTAAGCAATGGCGCGGAGACAAAATGCTGCAAAAGCTTGAAGCTTTGCTCCTTGTCATGAATAACGAAACATTATTGCTTGTATCAGGTTCAGGTGAAGTAATCGAACCGGATGATGGTATCTTAGCGATTGGCTCTGGCGGAAATTATGCTTTATCTGCAGGCAGGGCATTAAAGCAATATGCAGGGGATACATTAACTGCACATGATATTGCAAAAGCATCGCTTGAAATTGCGGCAGATATTTGTGTATTTACAAACCATAATATTATTGTGGAGGACTTAAGCGAATGACATTACAAAAAACGCCAAGAGAAATGTTGGACTATTTGAATCGTTATATTGTTGGTCAGGAACAAGCAAAAAGAGCGGTGTCAGTTGCGCTTCGTAACAGATATCGTAGACAGTTATTGCCGGATGAAATGAAGAATGAAGTAATTCCAAAGAATATTCTAATGATCGGGCCAACAGGCGTCGGAAAAACAGAAATCGCAAGAAGAATCGCACGCTTGGTAAAAGCGCCGTTTTTAAAAGTAGAAGCTACAAAATTCACCGAAGTGGGTTATGTTGGACGAGACGTTGAATCAATGGTAAGAGATTTGGTCGAAATCTCTAATCGACTTGTAAAAGAAGAAAAACAAGAAGAAGTGAAAGAACAGGCTGAAAGATTGGCAAATGACCAAATCGTTAAATTACTTGTGCCTAGCATGAAAAAGAAACAAAATACCCCGAACCCCTTTGAGGCATTATTTGGCCAAAAAGTGGAGGCTTCTGACGATCAGCCGGAAGAAGATACTCAAGTACGTTTGAAAAGATCTCAAATTGCTGATGATTTAAGGAACGGCAAATTAGAGAACGAATGGGTTACGATAGAAGTGACTGAACAGCAAACAGGCATGATGGGAATGATTCCGGGTGGATTTGATATGGGCGGTACAAATATGGGAGATATGCTCTCAAGTTTAATGCCTCAAAAGAAAAAGAAGCGCCGTTTACAAGTAAAAGATGCAAGACGGGCTTTAACCATCGAAGAAGCCAATAAATTGATTGACAGCGATGAGGTAGCGGTAGAAGCCATCCATCGAGCAGAACAAACAGGCATTATCTTTATTGATGAAATTGATAAAGTTGCCACTAAGAGCAATGGAGGCAATAGCGCGAATGTATCGCGTGAAGGCGTACAACGCGATATCTTACCGATTGTAGAAGGATCGACCGTTAATACAAAATATGGTCCAGTACGGACAGATTTTATGTTATTTATTGCGGCAGGAGCTTTTCATATGTCGAAGCCTTCCGATTTAATACCTGAATTGCAAGGTCGTTTCCCAATTCGCGTAGAGCTGGAAAAATTAACGAAAGAAGATTTTATACGGATTCTTAAAGAACCAGACCATTCGTTAATTCTTCAGTATGAAGCGCTTCTTGCTACCGAGGAAATTGAAATTTCATTCACAGACGGAGCAATTGATCGTATTGCAGAAATTGCCACCAATATAAACCAGGATTCAGACAATATTGGAGCGAGACGTCTGCATACAATCCTTGAACGTTTGTTGGAAGAGCTTTCGTTTGAAGCGTCGGATATATCACCGGCCCGTATTGAAATCACAGAAAATTACGTGGACGAAAAACTTAATGAAATTGTCAAGAATAAAGATTTGTCACAATTTATTTTATAGTATATAATCTAATGTATTGCACAAAATTTGAAACCTTTTGAATATTTCAAAAATGAGGTAAAAATTACAGGAGGAACATTCGTAATGAATTTATTAGAAAAAACAAGAAAAATTAACTCTATGCTGCAAGCGTCAGCAGGAAGACAAGTAAACTTCAAAGAGATGGCAGAAGAACTTGGTCAAGTTATTGAGAGTAACGTATATATAGTAAGCCGAAAAGGGAAATTGTTGGGTATTGGTGTAAAACAACAAATTGAAAACGAACGTTTCAAAAAAATGTTAGAAGAGCGTCAATTCCCAGAAGAATACACGCGTAAGTTATATGACTTCTCTGAAACAGCTTCGAACTTGGGTGTCTCGGATGAGCACAGTGCATTCCCAGTAGAAGCTCAAGAAATCTTTAAATCAGGTCTAACAACAATCGTGCCAATCAATGGTGGCGGCGAACGTTTGGGCACACTTGTTTTAGCACGTCTTGAAGATAAGTTTGAAGATGACGATTTGATCCTAGCTGAATACGGTGCAACTGTAGTAGGTATGGAAATCTTACGTGAAAAAGCAGAAGAAATTGAAGAAGAAGCTAGAAGCAAAGCAGTTGTTCAAATGGCGATCAATTCATTGTCTTACAGTGAACTTGAGGCGATCGAGCATATCTTTGAAGAACTAGATGGCTCAGAAGGATTGCTAGTTGCTTCTAAAATTGCTGACCGTGTCGGCATAACGCGTTCAGTGATTGTCAATGCATTGCGTAAGTTAGAATCAGCTGGTGTGATTGAGTCACGTTCTTTAGGTATGAAAGGTACTTATATTAAAGTACTAAACAACAAATTCCTAAATGCTTTAGCAGAAATCAAAATGAGATAAGTTGAAATTGCTGTTTTGTCCTTAACTGGGGACAAAGCAGCTTTTTTAATTACCCAGCTACTTCCCGATACTCAAAACTCCTTCTCTCTCTTTACTATTAAGAGACTCCAACCGTAAAAAATTATCAGAATGTGACAAATTAAAATACATAGTTCGCAAAAATACACCAAATTAACTTAAAATGGTATAATATGTGCTATCAACCAGTCTTTTAAAATTATTGCTCGTAATATTAAGAATATGACAATTGAAAAAATAAGGAAAAACATTTATAATATTCTTCGTTAGGAAAAAAGGTTTAGTAATATTTACTTTGCAAATTTATAAATTTATGTACATTTAAACATATATTCTATTAAAAATGCTGTATTAGAAGATATACACTATTAAAATAGTGAAAAAGGATTTAGGTAATAAGGCCTTTTGTTTATCAAGTTTATTGTATGTGGAAGATTTTTCTGCCAGTAAAAATGGTCTGTTAAACCTATTAAAAATATGATAAATTCGATAGACACTTTATAACATCTTTATTACAATTATAACATCAGAAAATTAGTTGAATGTGACGATTAAAGTCGAATTGAGGTGAATGAATTGGGTATTTTCGACGGAACCCTCTCCAATATTGAGAATGGGTTGACATATGCAAGTTTAAAACAGAAAACAATCGCTCAAAATATTGCGAATGTAGATACGCCGAATTATAAAGCAAAGGATGTAAGTTTTCACCAAATGCTAGAAGATGCTAAGAATTCTTCGATTCAGGCAAATAAGACCGACTCAAAACATTTTGATTTCCAATCTACAAACCAAACTCCAGGTGTAGTGAACAATAGACAATTAAGCTACAGAAATAATGGGAATAGTGTTGATATGGATAAAGAACAAGCGAGTCTAGCAGAGAATAGTATTTTTTACAATACACTAATTGAACGCGAAAATGGCAAATTGAATTCGCTTCTGACAGTTATTAAGGGAGGCAATTAATCGTGTCAATATTCCAAAGTATGGATACAACGGGATCTGCATTAACTGCGCAGCGTTTGAGAATGGATACTATTTCATCCAATATGGCCAATGTAGATACAACAAGAGCAAAACAGGTTGATGGCAAATGGGTTCCCTACACGCGAAAAACAGTTACTTTAGTTCCAAAAGGAAATTCATTTTCTAACTTCCTTAATAAAGCAGTTGGATCTGATCAAACAGTAGGCAATGGTGTAAAAGTAGCTAGTATTAATGAAGATACAAAGACACCCTATAAACTTGTTTATGATCCAACCAATCCTGATGCAAATGAGGATGGATATGTTCAAGCACCGAATATTGACCCGTTAAAAGAAATGGTGAATCTAATCTCAGCCACACGCTCGTATGAAGCAAATGTAACGGTTTTTAATGCTAATAAATCTATGCTTTCAAAAGCATTAGAGATAGGAAAATAATCAACCAGGAAGGATGATAAAGATTGGCAATTTCTCAAGTTTCTATTTCACAGCCAGTGCAGCCAACTATGTCTCAAACAGCAATAGAAAAGACGTCAACGAATGAGAAAGAAAACTTCGGTGCTGTCTTAAAAGATGCAATCTCAGCTGTGAATAATAGTCAGGTAGCTTCTGATAATATGACGAATCGGCTTGTCAATGGAGAAAATGTAGAGCTTCATGATGTAATGATTACTGCTCAAAAGGCAAATATCACACTAAACACCGCCCTCCAAATTCGCAATAAAGTTGTAGAAGCGTATCAAGAGATTATGCGAATGACAGTTTAAGGAATGTTTATTAGAGAGAGAAAACAAAAACATTACCTATAACCGGAGGATCAAAATGAATGAAAGATTAACGAAAATTAAGACTAACTTCAGCCAGTTTTGGAAAAGTCGATCAAAAGTACAAAAAGGTACAATTATCGGTTCTATTTTAGCTGTGCTAATGATTGCTGCTATTATTACTTTCTTTGCTACAAGAGTAACGTATGCCCCTTTATTTTCAGATTTGTCTGCTGCTGAAGTCGGTCAAATCAAAGAACAATTAACTTCTGATGGGGTAAAATTTCAAGTCACTAATGGTGGAACAGCGATAGAAGTGCCAAAAGATCAAGTAGATGATTTAAAGGTTGATTTGGCATCACAAGGATTACCTCAGTCAGGGCAAATTGACTATTCATTCTTCTCCCAAAATGCTGGCTTTGGTATGACAGATAATGAGTTTAATATGCTTAAGCTTGCATCCATGCAAACAGAGCTTGGAAATCTAATGAAGCAAGTAAAGGGTGTTAAAGATGCTAAAGTGATGATTAATTTACCAGAAAAGGGTGTTTTTGTAAGTGATACTCAGCAAGAGGCGAGTGCATCTATTGTATTAAACACTGAACCTGGATATCAATTTACCGAAGCGGAAATTAAAACACTTTATAATCTAGCGTCAAAAAGTATACCGAATTTAAAGCCTGAGAATATTGTGATTACTAACCAGTACTTTGAATACTACGATCTTGGTACTGAAACAGCAGATAGTGGTGATGGTTTATCTGCTACAGGTGCGACAAAACAATTGGCAATCAAAAAACAGATTGAACGTGATTTAGGGCGCCAAGTCCAAACCATGTTAGGTCAGTTAATGGGTCCTGGCAAAGCAGCTGTCAGCGTTACGACTGATATCGACTTTACTCAGGAAAACAGAGAAGAAAATTTAGTAGAACCCGTTGATAAGGACAACATGGCCGGAATCCAAATTAGTGCTCAAAAAATTAACGAGACTTATACAGGAGACGGTGCAGGAGCTGGCGGGACACCTGAAGGAGATTCCAACACAGATAACTTTACTGATTATCAATCTTCAAGCAATGGGAACGGCGACTACGAAAAGAGCGAAGATACTGTCAACTATGAAGTGAATCGTATCAAAAGGAAAATTACAGAAAGCCCATACCGCATACGTGATATCGGAATTCAGGTAATGGTTGAACCTCCAAAAGCAGGCGATCCAACATCATTGCCAGCCGCAACGCAGGACGACATTAAAAATATGCTAGCTTCAATTGTTCGGACATCAATCGATAAGAATGAAGCGGGGCAATTAACGAATCAGCAAATCAATGAAAAAGTCATTGTGGCTGTGGAAAAATTGAATGGAAAAGCTACTGTTCCAACAGCGCAAACTAATTCAATTCCATGGTGGGTTTATGTCATTGGCGGAATCCTTCTTGCTGCAATCGGCATTTTAGTCTTCTTTATTTTACGTTCTAGAAGACAGACGGAAGAGGAAGAAGAATACGATTACTATGAAGAGGAAATTGATGTAGACGATATATCTGAAGAAAAAGAGACTGAAACGACATTACGTCGAAAACAGCTAGAAAGAATGGCGAAAGACAAGCCGGAGGAATTTGCAAAATTGCTTAGAACATGGATAACGGAAGATTAATAGGGGGAATTAGCTGTGAACAAGAAAGATAAAGATTTAACTGGAAAACAAAAAGCAGCACTCCTGTTAATTTCCTTAGGACCAGAGGTTTCGGCTGCTGTTTATAAACATCTAAATGAAGAAGAAATTGAGAGACTGACACTTGAAATTTCAAGCGTAAAAAAAGTGGAACCAGAAGCAAAAGAAGAGATTATAGAAGAATTTCATAATATTGCGTTAGCTCAGGATTATATATCCCAAGGCGGGATAGGCTATGCGAAAACTGTTTTAGAGAAAGCACTGGGCAATGACCAAGCACAAGCGATTATTAATCGATTGACATCTTCTCTTCAAGTAAGACCATTTGATTTTGCTAGAAGAACGGATCCGGCTCAAATATTTAACTTTATCCAAAATGAACACCCTCAAACGATTGCATTAATTCTATCTTATTTAGAACCACAGCAAGCGGGAGTGATACTGTCATCATTGCCACAGGAAGTTCAAGCAGATATTGCCAAGCGTATTGCTACAATGGAATCTACCTCACCGGAAGTCATCAGTGAGATTGAATCAGTACTTGAGCGGAAGCTTTCTTCAACTGTAACGCAAGATTACACGGAAACAGGTGGAGTAGATGCTGTAGTAGAAGTCTTAAATGGTGTAGATCGTCAAACCGAAAAAACCATTTTGGATGCATTAGAAATCCAGGATCCAGAGCTTGCTGAAGAGATTAAAAAGCGCATGTTTGTATTCGAAGATATTGTTACGCTTGATAATCGTTCCATTCAACGTGTTATCCGCGATTGTGAAAATGAAGATTTGCTTCTTTCATTAAAAGTCTCAAGTGACGAAGTAAAAGAAATTATCTTTAAAAATATGTCACAGCGGATGGCAGAAACATTTAAAGAGGAAATGGACGTTATGGGACCAGTGCGGTTAAGAGATGTGGAAGAAGCGCAGTCCCGAATTGTTGCAGTGATTAGACGATTAGAAGATGCAGGAGAAATAATTGTCGCACGTGGTGGAGGAGATGACGTTATTGTCTAAAATTATTCGTTTTGACAATCCTGAAAGCTCTAAAGAAATATTCCGCACAATTGAAATTAAAGACTTGTTTACACATCAAAGCACAGAGAATATAGAAGTTACGCCTGAAAGTCTATTTGAAGAAAGAGAACGTCTCCTGGCGGACGCACGCCAAGAAATTAAGCGTGAAAGAGAGATGTTTGAGCAGTTTCGATTAGTTGCACAACAAGAGATAGAAGATGCAAAAGTAAACTGGGAACAAGAAAAGATGGAATTGCAGCAACAAGCATATGAAGAGGGCTTTCAGAAAGGTATAGAAGAAGGCCGTTTGAAAGCTGAATCTAATATGAGTGAAGCTATTCAATTGGCAAACGATACTGTACTCCAAGCAAAATCACATGCACAGCAATATTTACAAGAACAAGAAGCTGTTATCTTGAATATCGCAATTAATGCTGCAGAAAAGATTTTAGGAACTGTACTAGAGGAAAATGAAGACCGATATATGGATATAGTACGCAGAGGCTTAAAAGAAGCGAGAGAGATGAAAGAAATTAAAATCTATACATCTTTAGCATATTACGAATTGGTATCTGCACATATAGACGAGCTAAAAGCCATGTTTCCTGTAGGTGTTCCTGTCATGGTATTTGTAGATGAGGATCTTGCTAATACAGATTCTTATATTGAAACAAATCACGGAAGAATTATGGTAGGAATTGATCAACAATTAAACGAGCTGAGACTTAAACTTGTAGAAATCTTAGAAAGTGTGGATTGATTCATGAAAGCAGCAGATTTAATGAAACATATGTCTGGAATCCAAACCTTTAAAAAGTTTGGAAGGGTTACACGTGTTGTTGGCTTAATGATTGAATCACAAGGACCTGAAAGCTCTATAGGTGATGTATGTAAAATTCATGTAAATACTGTGAAACATGGACATCAAGAAATTCTTGCTGAAGTAGTCGGGTTTAAAGATGAAATTGTGGTATTAATGCCATACACCTCACTTCGTGAAATTTCGATAGGCTGTTTAGTTGAAGGAACAAATGCACCACTTGAAATAAAAGTAGGGCCAGAATTGATTGGCAAGGTGTTAGATTCCATGGGTCGTCCAATAGATGGAGCAAAATTGCCGAAGGGGCTATCGACAGTTCCAACGGAAGAAGATCCCCCTAATCCTTTAACTAGGCCACCTATCAATGAAACATTGGAAGTAGGCGTAAAAGCGATTGATGGGATGCTAACAGTTGGAAAAGGCCAGAGAGTGGGCATTTTTGCTGGCTCTGGTGTAGGTAAGTCCACATTGCTCGGTATGATTGCAAGAAATACAAAAGCGGATCTAAACGTTATTGCATTAATTGGAGAACGAGGTCGTGAAGTAAGAGAGTTTATTGAGCGAGATTTAGGACCAGAAGGACTTAAGCGGTCAATTGTAATTGCCGCTACATCAGATCAGCCAGCGTTGATGCGTATCAAAGGCGCATTTACCGCAACAGCTATTGCAGAATATTTCCGTAATAAGGGGATGAGCGTTATGCTCATGATGGACTCTGTTACACGAGTGGCGATGGCACAGCGTGAAATAGGCCTAGCTACGGGTGAACCACCTGCACAAAAAGGTTACACGCCGTCTGTCTTTGCTATTTTACCTAAATTGCTTGAACGGACAGGAACTAATGAATTTGGCTCTATTACAGCGTTCTACACCGTGCTAGTTGATGGTGATGATATGAATGAGCCAATTGCCGATACGGTGCGAGGGATTTTAGACGGCCACATTGTTTTGGACAGGGCTTTGGCAAATAAAGGGCAATACCCAGCAATTAATGTGTTAAAAAGTGTGAGTCGCTTAATGAATCATATTGCAGATAAAGAACATGTAAAAGCTGCAGAACATATCAGAGAACTTTATTTTACTTATGATAAATCAGAAGACTTAATCAATATTGGCGCTTATAAAAAAGGTACTTCTAGAGAAATCGACGAAGCGATTTACAATGAGCCTCTGATTACCTCTTACTTAAAACAAGGGTTTATGGATAAAATCAGCATGCAAGACAGTGTAGAAGAATTAGTGAAACTATCGAATGGCGGTGCAAGGTAGATGCAAGCTTATCAATATCGTTTTGATAAAGTAATGACAGTAAAACAGCAAGAAAAAAACCAAACAGAAATTGCCTTTAAAGATGCGCAGAAGTCATTTGAAGATATAGCTACAAAATTATATACACTTTTAAAGAAGAAAGAGGATTTAATAGAGTACCATGAAAAAAAACTTTTAAGTGGCGCAAGTATTAATGAAATGCGCCATCATACAAAGTTTTTGGAAAGTATCGAACGTTCTATTGCTGAGACCCAACAGAAAGTTGTACTTGCCCGTTCAAAAATGGAATGGCATAAAGATAAATTATTAGAAACTTCTTTAGAATATCGAAAATATGAAAAAATGAAAGAAAAAGATTATCGCAGTTATATGAAAGAACAAGATCGTCTAGAGTTAATTCAGTTGGACGAGCTATCTTCTATAGCTTATTACAACAAAGAAATCAGGTGAATATATGGCAAAGCAAAAGCCCAAAAAAAGAAATGTACCTCAACAGAGCAATGAACAAACAATAGAAGAAAAAAACCCTGGTTTTTTCCAAAAGTTATTTTTTTGGGTCATTATTCCACTGCTATTTGTGTCTGCTGTGCTCCTGATTGTGGCAGAAGTTAGCGGAATTAATGTGTTTGAAAAAGCAAAAAATATGACAATTTCTTCTTCGCAAGACAATGAAGAGAATTTAACGAAAAGAAATTCACAAAATGAAAAGCAAATAGCCGATTTAAAAGCACAGCTCCAAGAAAAAGAAGCTGAAATAGCGAAGATGCAAGGTGAAATAGAAGATGCTAATAGTACAACTTCTAAAATGTCGATTGAAAAGCATCGTCTAGAAGTGCAATTAAAGAAGGCGGAAAACAATAAAAGTGAAACAACAAAGGAATTTGGCGATATTGTTACAACATACGAGAAAATGGCGCCAAAATCAGCTGCACCTGTTATAACAAACATGAAAGATAAAGATGCATTAAAAATCTTAACCAATCTTAAGCCGGATACACTCGCAGCTATTTTAGAAAAAATGCCAGCTGATAATGCTGCTCACTATACTTCGCTTTTATCCAAAAATTAGCACGAGCATGATCCGCATGTTTTCGATGAGAGGAGGTGAACACATTGAATATTGACCGATTAGATTTAATTCAACCAGTGAAAGTAGAAAATGAAGGAACCAAACCTCAACAACAATCGGAGAGGAATTCCGGCTTTTTAAATGAACTGACCACAGCGACAGAAAAGACTGCAAGTAAAACTGAGTCAAATGTTGTTGAGATACCTAAAGAAGATGAAGAAAAAAATACTTTTCGTGTAAATTTGCAACAAGGACTAGAAGGATTGTTAGGCGCAAGCCTAAAGCTTTCAAATACACAGGCTCAAGTTGAAAGTAATGAAGTAAAACCAGATGATTTGATGCCAATTTTGCAAACAAACACGTTAGAAGAACTTGGTCAGCTCTTAAATGTAAAGATAGATGAAGATGAACTAACAAACGGACCATTAACGTTAGATAAAATACTTTCTTCACTAGGAATTCAAAAAGAAGAGTTCCAAAAGACAATCAAACAATTAACAGAAGATGATGCAAAAGCACAGGACATTTGGGACTTGCTAGCTTCACTTGATCAGAATGCCTATTCTTTTATCCAAAAAATTGTCTCTTCTATTAATGGAGGAAAGGCTCCTGAATTGCCAAAGGCGCAAACATCAGAGTTACTCAAAGTTTTGAAAGTAGTAGCATTGGTTTCACAGAAAACAGATATGACGGTAAAGCAAGAATATTTAACATATCAAGCAAAAGAAATACTAAATGTTATTGCTGAAAAAGCAGGCCAACAAGCTGAACAAAGTAAAACTTCGAAGCTTACGTTGCCTAAATTGCAAAACACGCAAGATATGAATATAAAAACAAACTTAGAAGCGGCAGCAAATAATCAAGCAAGTACTGTTCAGCCGTTAACAAAAGAAATTACTTCTAACCATACAATTTCAATAGCTTTACCCGATAATAAAGCAGGGCAAGCTGAAACATTTGTGAAGGAATTCCAATCAATAATCGAACGAATGCAAATTTCAAAAAATATGGCTGGTACTAAACTGTTAATTAAGCTATATCCCGAAAACTTAGGATCCATTCGGGTAGAACTCTCTCAAAAAGATGGGTTACTGACAGCTCGTTTTCTAGCATCTACTGCTATTGGTAAGGACATGCTTGAAAGCCAAATACAGCAATTAAAGCAAGGGCTAGTCAATCAGCATATCCAATTAGATCGAATTGATGTGGCGCAAGCTTTGAGTGAGCCAGCAAGAAATGAAAAGGGCCAACAACAATTCCAGCAACAATCCTTTAAACAGCAAACAAATGACGATCAGCAGCAACCAGAAGAAAAAGAAGAGAGATCAAGCTTTGAGGATTTCTTAATGGAAATGGAGGTTTAATTATTGGAAGATGCTAAGGTGAATAATCAGTCTGTTAACACGAATTACTATTTATCCAATAAAAAAAATTCAACGAAGCAAACGGGTAATAGTTCATTAGACAAAGATGCTTTTTTGCAGCTTCTTGTGACACAGTTGCAAAATCAAGACCCGACAAGTCCAATGGATGATAAAGAATTCATCTCGCAAATGGCTCAATTTTCTTCATTAGAACAGATGCAAAATGTCGCCAAATCGATTGATTCTTTGTCAACCATCGCTCAACAATCGCAGCTTATGCAATACAACAGTTTTATTGGCAAAAGTGTTAATTGGCATGAAATAACGTCAAAAACGGATGAGGATGGCAAGCCTATCATCAATTCGGGTACGGGCGTTGTCAGTAAAATAACCTATGATGGTGATTCTGTGTTCTTAACTCTAGCAGACGGTAAAAAATTAACTCCTGCTAATATTTCTGAAGTAGTAGGTGATTCATCAACGGGTTCTGTTCCAAACTACTCAAGTTCCCTTGTTGAAGCTAGTATGCTAATAGGAAAAAATGTAACTTATAAAGATGAAAATGGTGATACAGATAAAACTGGCCAAATACAATCTGTGAAGAAATCAACTAATGGGGCTGTCATGTTTGTTTTATCTGATGGAAAAGAGATAAAAGAAGATCAGTTTACCTCTATCTCTGCCTAGGGAGGAGTAAATATGACGAAAATCAACTTTATCCCTCAACCATATCCGTTGCAAAAAGGTTTGCCGCCGAGAAATGTTCAAATAACAAAGCAAACATCAATCCAATCTTTTGGGGATCTTTTGGCAGAGCAGACAAATGGTCAGCTGAAAATTAGTAAGCATGCATCGAATAGGCTCAATGAACGCAATATTCATATTGATGAAAAGCAGTGGGCCAAAATTTCAACTAAAGTACAGGAAGCTAAAGCCAAGGGAGTCAATGAATCACTTGTTTTACTGAATAACGCTGCACTAATCGTCAGCGCGAAAAATGCAACCGTCATTACAGCCATGGACTTACAAGAAGCAGAAAATCAATTATTTACTAATATTAACGGAGCTATAGTGCTAAGCTAGGCAGGACCAGAAATGGATGCCTATGTATTGCCGAATGACAGAGGCAATACGCTTACTATGAAGGGAGAAAACATATTATGTTACGATCTATGTATTCAGGAATTAGCGGTCTTAAAAACTTTCAAACTAAATTAGATGTAATCGGCAATAACATTGCTAATGTAAACACGTACGGCTTTAAAAAAGGGCGAGTTGTTTTTAAAGACTTAATCTCACAAACTACTCAAGGAGCCACAGCACCTGGAGATAATTTAGGTGGTGTGAATCCAAAACAAGTAGGACTTGGCTCTCAAATCGCTACCATCGATACAATCCATGATGCAGGCTCTATGCAGACAACAGGTCGGACATTAGATGTCGCGATTGCAGGCGATGGCTACTTTGTCGTGAAAGATGGAGAAAATGAATATTATACAAGAGCAGGTAACTTTTATTTAGATAGCAATGGAACATTAGTAACAGGGGATGGGAAAAAAGTGGAAGTAGGAGGGGAAGTATCAATACCTACAACGGCAACACAGATAACAATAGGTAAAGATGGAACGGTCTCTTATATGGAAAATAATACACTGGTACAAGCTGGTCAAATTCAGATTGCTCGATTTGCGAACCCTGCTGGATTAACAAAAGTAGGCGGTAACTACTTCCAAGCGTCTAATAACTCTGGTGAAGCTCAAATCGGTAATCCGAACGAAGAAGGAAGAGGAACTGTTGAATCTAGTTTCCTTGAAATGTCCAATGTAGATTTATCTGAAGAGTTTACGGAAATGATTGTAGCTCAACGTGGTTTCCAAGCAAATTCCCGTATTATCACTACGTCTGATGAAATCCTACAAGAACTAGTGAATTTAAAACGATAATATAGTTAGACAATTTTAAAATGAGGAGGGGGCTGGGCCGGCTCTATTCACCCGGCCCTTATATCCTATGATTTCTTTAACAAAGCTTAATAAAAAAGCATTTTCATTGAATGCTTTATACATAGAATCGGTCGAAGAGTTTCCTGATACAACCATCACGTTAACAACTGGGCGAAAATATGTGGTATTAGAATCAAAAGAAGAAGTACAACGCAAAATAATCGCGTTTTACCGCTCGGTTCAACTTTTATCAAACCCGCATCTAAGAGGTGAGAAAGATGAAGAAGAATAAACTACTAACAATCATGTTGATTATCCTTGTTTCCATTACATTGTTAGGTGTTGTCGCTGTAGTCGTTGTGACACAATTAAATAAAGGGGCAGAGCCTAAAGTGGAAAGTATTGATGATGTCGTAGCATCATCGGTAGATATTGAAGAAATTACTACCAATATTAAAGAAGATAATTATGTTAAAATTGCTTTAAAAATACAAACATCAAATAAAGATGCAGCAGCAGAATTAACAAAACGTGATTTTCAAGTGAAAAGCATCCTTATTGATGAGCTTTCTGAAATGTCCAGAGAAGATTTGGAAGGTAAGAAAGGCAAAGAATTATTGGAAAGTACTTTAAAAACAAAAATTAATGAATTAATGCAAGAAGGAGAAGTTCAGCAAGTATATATAACTTCTTATATTATTCAATAAAATTTTTTAATTTACTTTGCCGGAAATAGACATTAAAAGCTTTATTTAATTTGTTTGGAGGTGATCGAATGGCAGGAGATGTGTTATCGCAATCTGAAATTGATGCACTGCTATCAGCTTTGTCTACAGGAGAGATGTCAGCAGATGATATTAAGAAGGAAGAGGAAGCGAAAAAGGTAAAAGTATATGATTTTAAACGTGCACTTCGTTTTTCGAAAGATCAAATTCGCAGTTTAACACGTATACACGAAAATTTTGCACGTTTGCTTACCACTTTCTTTTCTGCTCAGCTTAGAACATATGTACAAATTACTGTTGCATCCGTAGACCAAATCCCATTCGAAGAATTTATCAGATCCATTCCGAATATGACGTTGATTAATGTATTTGAGGTACCTCCGTTAGACGGTAATATCTTAATGGAGATCAATCCAAATATCGCATATTCTATGTTGGATCGTTTAATGGGAGGAAGCGGCTCAAGCCATAGTAATGTAGATAACCTCACTGAGATTGAAACGAAAATTATGACAAACCTTTTTGAGCGTTCTTTTGATAATTTAAGAGAAGCATGGGCCAATATAGCAGACATTGACCCCATATTAAATGAATTGGAAGTTAATCCGCAATTTTTACAAATGATATCACCGAATGAAACGGTGGTCGTCATTTCTTTTAACTCTATAATAGGTGAAACAAGTGGCATGATTAATATTTGTATACCACATGTTGTCTTGGAGCCCATTGTTCCAAACCTATCTGTCCGCTACTGGATGCAATCTAATAAAGCAGATGTTTCACCAGAACAAACCGCGATTATTGAAAAGAGGGTGAAACAATCTGAATTAGAAGTGGTAGCTCAGCTAGGTGATACTGATATTAGCATTGAAGATTTTCTCACACTTCAATATGGTGATGTGTTGCAGTTAGATCAAAAAATTAGCGATCCGTTAACTTTAAGTGTTGGAGGAATCCCTAAATTTACAATACAGCCTGGTACCATTAAGAAAAGAATGGCTGTCCAAATTATTGATTCTTTGAAAGGAGGAGACGACGATGAGTGATGACATGTTGTCGCAAGAAGAAATTGAAGCCCTACTGAGAGGTGAGTCAATTAATAATAACGATGATAACGTCGATAATGATGCTTCAGCGACCGAAACGTATAATGTGACAGACTATTTAGATCCAATGTCACAAGATGCGCTTGGCGAAATTGGAAACATTTCATTTGGTAGCTCAGCTACTGCCCTTTCATCATTATTGGGCCAGAAAGTTGAAATTACAACACCATCTATTACGATGATTAACCGCACGAATCTTGAAGCGGAATTCCCTCACCCGTATGTAGCTATTCAGGTCGAATATACTACTGGTTTAATAGGAATGAATTTATTAGTCATTAAACAATCAGATGCAGCAATTATTGCTGATTTGATGTTAGGAGGGGACGGGCAAGCACCCGCCGAAGATCTAGGAGAGATTCATTTGAGTGCAGTGCAAGAAGCAATGAACCAAATGATGGGTTCTGCTGCTACGTCAATGTCTACTATCTTTAATAAAAAAGTAGATATTTCACCGCCGATGATTGACCTCATGAATATCTCTAACAATGAGGGGACAGAAAATATTCCAACAGATGAATTGCTCGTAAAAGTCTCATTTAGATTAAAGATTGGCAATTTAATAGATTCAAATATTATGCAGTTACTGCCTTTAGAGTTTAGTAAATCTCTTGTCCATCAATTAATGAATCCTGAACAGGAAGAATCGGCTGTAACGGCGACAGAACTTCCCGAAACAACGATGCAGCATCAGCAAGAGGAAATTCATGCTGCACCAGTTAATACACAGCAAGAAGAACGACCAGTACAACAAAATACACAACCGCCGATGAATCATCAGCAGACACAAGAAGAGCCGTATATGATACAAGCGCGAGAACAGAGACAACCTGCAAACGTACAGCAAGCACAATTTGCTAGCTTTGAAAATACGAATTTGAAACAATCAGAAGCTAGAAATTTAGATATGTTGCTTGACATACCATTGCAAGTTACTGTTGAATTAGGTCGTACGAAACGTTCTGTAAAGGAAATTTTAGAACTAGCTAGCGGTTCCATTATAGAGCTGGATAAATTAGCTGGTGAACCAGTTGATATCCTAGTCAATAGTCGTCTAATTGCAAAAGGAGAAGTAGTTGTAATTGACGAGAATTTCGGTGTGCGTATTACAGATATCTTAAGCAAAGCAGACCGGCTCAATAATCTGAAATAGAAGTAAACGGGGGAATAAGAATGTCAAAACGTATTTTAATTGTAGATGACGCAGCATTTATGCGAATGATGATCAAGGATATCCTAACGAAGAATGGATTTGAGGTTGTCGGAGAAGCTGGAGATGGAGCACAAGCTGTCGAAAAGTATGCCGAGTTAAAACCCGATTTAGTCACAATGGATATTACAATGCCTGAAATGGACGGCATTGCTGCATTGAAAGAAATTAAACAAAAAGATCCTAGTGCTATTATTATCATGTGTTCAGCTATGGGACAACAAGCTATGGTAATCGATGCAATTCAAGCGGGTGCAAAAGACTTTATCGTTAAGCCTTTCCAAGCAGATCGTGTAATCGAAGCTATCCAAAAAGCGTTAGGTTAAGTAAATGCGCTCTAAGTTACTTCTAAAAATAATGTTATGTTTGACGGCATTATTTTTAATTACAAACCTTACTACGCCACATGTATCTATTGTTCATGCAGCATCGCATGATTCAGTTGATGATTGTTTGAAAAACCGGGATACATGTAAGAATGATACTTTGGCGCCTGTCTCGGATGATGATTCCGGGACAGCTGTCGGTTTGTCGGCATGGGATTATATTAAAATGATGCTAGCTCTCGGCTTTGTAGTAGTCCTCCTTTACGGGGTGCTAAAGCTTGTGAACAGTCGAAATAGTAAATATCAACAAAATCAACTTATGCAAAATTTAGGTGGCATTTCATTGGGGCAGCAAAAATCTGTACAGCTCTTAAAAGTTGGACAAGCGCTCTATATTGTAGGCGTTGGCGAAAATGTTAATATGCTGAAAGAAGTGACGGACCAAAATGAGAAAGAACGTCTGCTAGAACTATACAATGAACGGCAGGAACGTTCCTCACAAATGCCATATATACTGGAACTTTTAAACAAAAAAAAGGGTCGGAAAAATAACCATCAAAAGGATCTTGCAAATCTGGACTTCAAAGGAGAATTAGAAGAACAGTTGCAAGAAATGAAAGAGCATCGCAATCAACAACTAGAAGAATGGAAACAAAAGGAGAGTAGAAAAAATGAATGATTTTATCCATTATTTCTCTGATAGTGATCCTTCCAATGTTTCATCTTCTGTAAAGCTATTGCTTACGCTGACAGTTTTATCTTTAGCACCAAGCATTTTAATTTTAATGACCTGCTTTACTAGAATCGTCATTATTTTATCGTTTGTGCGTACAGCTCTAGCCACACAACAAATGCCACCAAATCAGGTGATTGTTGGTTTAGCGCTATTTTTAACTTTTTTCATTATGGCACCTACATTTCAGGATGTTAATAAACATGCATTGCAACCATTATTTGATGAAAAGATAACATTAGATGAAGCATACTCAAAAGCTAGCAAACCATTTAAAGAGTTTATGAGCAAGCATACGAGGCAGAAAGATTTAGACCTATTCTTAAAGTATTCTGGTGCGAAGGAACGTCCAAAAACGATTGAGGATATTCCACTTACAACAATGGTGCCTGCTTACACCATTAGTGAATTAAAAACAGCCTTTCAAATGGGTTTTATGATCTTCATTCCGTTTTTAGTTATTGATATGATTGTTGCAAGTATATTAATGTCCATGGGGATGATGATGTTACCGCCAGTTATGATTTCATTGCCATTTAAGATATTGTTATTCGTTTTGGTAGATGGTTGGTACCTGGTAGTAAAATCGCTTTTAGAAAGTTTTTAGGGGATGAGTATATATGTCAGCTGAAATGGTAATTAAAGTCGCAGAAGAATCAATTAAAATCATATTGCTCGTCTCAGGACCACTTTTGCTTGTAGCACTTGTCACAGGGCTTTTGGTTAGTATTTTCCAAGCTACAACCCAAATACAAGAACAAACGCTAGCTTTTGTGCCGAAAATTGTCGCTGTGTTAGTGGCCCTTATTTTTTTTGGCCCTTGGATGCTTACAAAAATGACATCCTTTACGAAAGACATTATTGCAAATCTCGGCAGCTTTATAGGGTGATTTGATGGAAGAACTATTACCTAAAATAAGCGTATTATTGCTCATACTTGTTCGGATATCTTCTTTTTTTATGATTGTGCCTTTTTATTCTTACCGCACAATTCCTGCGAAAGTAAAAATTGCTATTGCATTAGTACTTTCATGGATGATGTATTACACCATGGACATTAAGCCTTTTGAGATCAATGGAGACTACGTATTGCTGATCTTAAAAGAAGCTGTTGTCGGCCTTTCTATAGGACTAATAGCTTACATAATAATGACGGCAATTCAAATTGCAGGTGGTTTTATCGATTTTCAAATGGGTTTTGCAATCGCGAATGTCATAGATCCTCAAACAGGTGCACAAACACCACTAATGGGACAATTTTTTAATACACTTTCACTCTTAGTTCTTATCGGCACAAATGGACATCATTTAATATTAGACGGAATTTATTATAGTTATCAATATATACCGATGGACAATGTGTGGCCGGATTTCGGAGGAAATAATACGCCGGTGTTTGTTATGAAAACATTCGCAAGTGCATTTGGGATTGCTTTTCAAATGTCCATTCCAATTGTTGCTACACTATTCCTTGTAGATATTGCATTAGGTATAACAGCGAGGACTGTTCCACAATTAAATATATTTGTGGTTGGTTTTCCAGTTAAAATAGGTGTAAGTTTTATTGTATTAATTGTCACGATGAGCGTAATGGTTATGGTTATGCAAAGGCTATTTAATATGATGCTTATTGCAATGCGAGAATTTATGGCATTATTAGGTGGGGGATAGAATGGAATGGCTTCAATTAGACTTGCAATTTTTTGCAGGTGAAAAAACGGAAAGAGCAACACCTAAAAAAAGACAAGATGCCAGAAAGAAAGGACAAGTACTAAAGAGCCAAGATGTTACCAGTGCTATTGTCCTGCTATCTGTTTTTCTATTTCTACTCATTGGTGCTGGATCCATGCGCGATAGAATCCTTTCTTTTTTTAAACAAACCTTTTCTAAATACATGCTTATGGATTCTTTATCAATAGAGGTTGCCATACAGATTTATAAAGATGTAGTTGTCGAAATGGCATATGTTTTATTGCCGATTATGGCCATTGCTGTTGTAGCAGGAGTAGCAGGAAACTTTTTGCAATTTGGCCTACTCTTTACGACAGAGCCATTAAAATTTGACTTAACAAAGTTAGATCCTATTAAAGGTTTAAAAAGAATTATTTCCGTGAGATCAATAATTGAATTACTAAAATCTATTTTAAAAATTTCTTTGATTGGTTCAGTAACAACAGCCATTCTCTGGATGAATATTGATGAAGTATTAAGTCTTTCTTTTAAATCGGCAGGAGCAACCTTAAGAACAATAGCAAAACTGACTGTACTAATGGGGATTGCTGCTTCTACCGTTTTATTAATTATAGCTATACTTGATTATCTTTATCAGAAATTTGACTATGAAAAAAACCTAAAAATGTCTAAGCAGGACATTAAGGATGAATATAAAAATTCAGAAGGTGATCCGCTTATTAAGTCCAAAATTAAGCAAAGACAGCGCGAAATGGCTATGAGGCGGATGATGCAAGAAGTACCGCATGCCGATGTGGTGATTACTAACCCGACACATTATGCTATTGCATTAAAATATGATGACCAAACAATGGATGCACCGCAAGTCATTGCTAAAGGAACAGATTTGATCGCCCAAAAAATTAAGTTAATCGCGAAAGAAAATAATGTTGTGATGGTAGAAAATCGCCCGCTCGCACGTGCAATGTACGATCAAGTAGAAATCGGAAAGCATATTCCAGATGAGTTTTTAAAGGCCGTAGCTGAGGTGTTAGCGTATGTATATAGAATTAAGCAAAAAATTTAAGGGCCAGAGGGAGAGATAATATGAAATTTCGCGATATTGCGGTATTAGCAGCGGTTATTATGATTGTAGCGATGCTCATCATCCCTTTGCCGCCATGGTTATTAAGTTTTTTAATCATTGTGAATATAACACTTGCATTACTTGTTCTGTTAACAGCTATGAACATGAAGGAAGCATTAGAATTTTCTATCTTTCCTTCGCTCTTATTATTGTTAACATTATTCCGATTAGGATTGAACGTCTCCACTACACGTGCAATTCTAACTGGTGGAGATGCAGGGAACGTAGTAGAAACTTTCGGAACATTCGTTGTCCGTGGTAATGTTTTGGTAGGGTTAGTGGTCTTTGTTATTTTAGTTATTATTCAGTTTATCGTTATTACAAAAGGTTCAGAACGTGTATCAGAAGTAGCAGCACGTTTTACATTAGATGCAATGCCTGGTAAACAAATGGCCATTGATGCGGATTTGAACGCAGGTTTAATTTCTGAAACGGATGCAAGAGAACGCCGTGAAAAAGTGAGTAATGAAGCTGACTTCTATGGATCAATGGATGGTGCCACTAAATTTGTAAAAGGTGATGCCATTGCAGCAATTATCATAGTAATGATCAATTTAATTATCGGATTAGTAATCGGTATTGTACAAATGGATATGGAATTTTCGGATGCAGTCCATTTATTTACGACTTTAACGGTTGGTGATGGACTAGTTTCGCAAGTGCCAGCATTATTGATTTCAACTGCGACTGGTATCGTTGTTACTCGAGCAGCATCAGAGGGTAATCTAAGTACAGATATTACTGGACAGCTCTTTACAAATCCTACATTGATTTATATAGCAGCTGGTACTATTTTTACTTTAGGCCTAGTAACGCCGATAAAATTTATCTATACCGTTCCTGTGGCTGCTATTCTTGCATTTATCGCCTATCGACTGAAAAATGCACACAAAGAAGATATTGAAGAATTAGAACAAATCGAAGAAGTAGAAACAACAGACAATTTAAAAAGCCCTGAAAATGTTGTTAATCTATTAAATGTAGATCCAATTGAGTTTGAGTTTGGTTATGGGTTGATTCCTCTTGTTGATGCAACGCAAGGTGGAGATTTACTAGATCGTGTTGTTATGATTCGAAGGCAATTGGCCCTTGAATTAGGGATTGTCATTCCAGTAGTCCGAATTCGCGATAATATTCAGCTTCAGCCTAATGAATATCGAATTAAGATAAAAGGCAGTGAGATGGCACATGGAGAATTGCTTCTTGACCATTATCTAGCAATGAGCCCAGGCGATGATGATTCGATTGAAGGAATTGATACAGTAGAACCGTCATTTGGGTTACCAGCTAAATGGATTACAGAACAAGTGAAGGAAGAGGCTGAGATGCTTGGTTATACAGTTGTTGATCCGCCTAGCGTTGTCTCTACGCATTTAACGGAAGTGATTCGTGCAAATGCAGCTCAATTATTAGGCAGACAAGAGACTAAACAATTGATAGACCATTTACAAGAGACAGCACCAATCTTGGTTGAAGAAACAACGCCAACTCCGCTGTCTATAGGTGAGATCCAAAAGGTTTTAGCAAAGCTTTTGGCTGAAAATGTATCTATACGGAATTTGCCCATTATATTTGAAACATTGGCTGACTACTCCAAGTTAACATCTGATGTGGATGTATTAACAGAGTATGTAAGGCAGTCATTAGCACGACAGATTACGACGCAGTATTCAAATGGCGAGCAAGAGCTGAAAGTGTTGACTGTTTCAGCTAAAGTAGAAAAAATGATTGCAGATAGTATCCAACAAACAGACCATGGAAATTACTTGGCAATGGATCCGAATGACTCTCAAGCTATTTTAGAGTCCATTGCAAAAGAAGTGGAACGTATTGCTTTGTTTGAGCAATCACCTCTTATCCTTTGTTCGCCTGCTGTACGCATGTATGTAAGGCAGCTAACAGAAAGATATTTTCCACAAATTCCAATCCTATCATATAACGAATTAGAAGCATCGATTGAGATTCAAAGCGTTGGGGTGGTGAATGTAGAATGAAAATGAAGAAATATACAGCAGCAACGATGGTTCTTGCAATGAAAAAAGTGGAACAAGACTTAGGCGATGATGCAATCATTGTAAGTTCGAAAGTTGTCTATTCAAAGGGCTTCTTAGGAATGTTTAAAAAAAAGAGTATAGAAGTCATCGCGGGTAAGGAACCAGTAAGAAAGACTACAAGCGTTTCTATTCCTGAAATAGACGATTCGCCGAAAGATGCAGTACTTCCTAATGAACACTCAGAGAAAATTAATAAAGAGCTGGCAGATTTAAAATCTTTAGTTAAAACGATACAAAGACAATCGGTCAGTTACCAATATCCTGATGAATATGAGGAAATCATTCAACGACTAGAGCAGCAAGAGCTAAATCCTGAGCTCATCACAGCAGTAGGTGATGAGCTCTTTCAAGTGAAGAAAAATGGAAACGAGAAATTAGCGAAAGAGGACTATAAAGAGCTAGCTAAAGAAGAGCTTATTAAATTATTACAAGGGCTCCCATTTGGAGGACTCTCGTATAACAAAAAATATATCAATGTTTTAGGTCCGACTGGTGTCGGCAAAACGACAACCATTGCGAAAATGGCAGCACTTGCTGTTTTGCAGAAAAAGAAGAAAATTGGTTTTATTACAACAGATACTTATCGGATTGCAGCGATTGAACAATTAAAAATCTATGCGAACTTACTTCAATCACCAGTAGAAATAGTTTATAGCAAAGAAGATTATGAACAAGCACTAGTCAAATTTGATTCATTGGATATTGTTTTTATTGACACAGCGGGAAGAAATTATCGAGAGGCAAAATATATCAATGATTTACGTGAACTAATAAATATAGAAGATAATATGGAAAATTATCTGGTGCTCTCATTGACAGCGAAAGAACAGGATATGACAGAGATTGTAGATCAATTTTCAGAGATACCTATTGAAAAGTTCATATTTACTAAGATGGATGAGACAATTTCCATTGGCTCAATGATCAATTTAATGGTTAAATATAAGAAGGGACTTGCTTACTATACGAATGGTCAGGAAGTACCAGAGGATATTGAGGAAGCTACTGCTGAAAATATAGTCGAATTGCTCATTCAAGGAGATTAGTTATGAAAGATCAAGCTCAATCATTAAGAATGAAAATGCAGCAAAATGCCCGGTTAGGAAAATCAATTGCCGTTGTGAGCGGAAAAGGTGGGGTAGGAAAGAGCAATTTTACTACTAACTTTTCTAATATGCTAATGTCCTATGAAAAAAAAGTGATTATTATTGATATGGATATTGGTATGGGAAATGTCCATATTTTATTAGGTAGAAGTGCCCGCTATAGCTTAAAAGATTACTTGCAAGGCGAAGTGACACTTGAAGAAGTGATATATGATGGACCCAATAATTTGAATTATGTCTCTGGAGGGACGGGATTAGCAAGCATTTTAGAATGGACAGATGAAATGGTTGATCGTCTGCTTCTTGCTTTTGCAAAACTGCAGAAAGACTATGACTATATCTTATTTGATATGGGAGCTGGCGCCACTAACTGGTCTTTAGATTTACTAAATGCGGTGGATGACATTATTGTCATTTCTACCACAGAGCCGACATCCATAACAGATGCATATTCTATGATGAAGTATATTCATTTTAAAGATCGAGAAAAAAATTTCTATTTGCTTTGTAATAGAGTAATAACAAATGAGGAAGGAACCGATACATTAATTAGACTTAAACAAACAATGGCGCGTTTTTTGTCAAAAGACGTAACAATATTAGGATCCTTGCCTGAAGATCCTATAGTTCCGAAAGCTGTAAAACAACAAGAGCTTTTTACAATCTTATATCCCAATAGCAAGATTGCTAAAATAATGGAAGATATTACGAAGCGATATATAGAAGGGCATGCTTTTGACGGTTTTATAACGCAACAGCCAAATAAGTTTATTTCTAAATTAAGAAGTATTTTTTTAAAAGGGCGTGATTAGTTGTCTATTATTCATTCCAAATCATTAATGATTGTCGATGATTCAGCATTTATGAGAAAGTTGTTGTCTGACTTTTTTGCAGATCATCCATATATTCGGGTTGTTGGCACAGCGAGAAACGGAATGGATGCAATAAAGAAAATTCAAATGCTGAAGCCTGACATTGTCACAATGGATATTGAAATGCCATTAATGAATGGCCTTGAAGCTTTAAAAATTATTATGAAAGACCACCCACTGCCTGTGATTATGTTGTCTAGCGCTACCCAAAGCGGGGCAAAAAGCACGTTTGAAGCGATGGATGCCGGTGCAGTAGATTTTATTCCAAAGCCAAGCGGCGCTATTTCACTTGACTTAAAGGATATTAAATCGGACATTATCCGTATTGTAGAAAATGCAGCTACTGTCCATGTGTCTAAGTTGACGAAAAAAAGAGAACCAATAGATGAAAAAATCAACATTTCAAAAAATTTATTGGGAGATCAAAAAACAGTAAAGCCTTTAAATGAATCAAATGTTAAAACCCAAACGATAACATCATCAACACAAAAAAGTTGGCATACCAATGCTAAAAAAATCGTATTGATTGGCACTTCAACAGGAGGACCGCGTGCACTGCAAGAGGTCATCCCCTACTTGCCTCAAGATATGAAAGCACCTGTCATAATCGTTCAGCACATGCCGATGGGCTTCACCAAATCATTGGCTAACCGGTTGGATCAATTGTCCAAAATACGAGTGAAGGAAGCAGAGCAAGGAGACATTTTGCAAAACGGTGTGGCATATATAGCTCCTGGAGGTTATCATCTTCGCCTTCGGAAAGTCGCGAAAACATATGCAATTGAACTTGACAATGTAGAACCACCAAATGGAGGTCATCGTCCTTCTGTCGATATTATGTTCGATAGCGTCAGCCAGTTTAATGATCTCGACAAAATAGCTGTCATCATGACAGGCATGGGGTCTGACGGGACAAAGGGCTTGCAGGCTCTAAAAAGAAACGGAAATGTGAAAGCAATCGCCGAATCAGCTAATACAAGTGTTGTATATGGGATGCCGAAAGCTGCCTATGCGACAGGTTTGGTAGATGAAGTAGCAGATTTACACGATATTTCAAAAACAATAATGAAATATTTGACTTAAGGGAGGACTCTTCATGGATACAAATCAATATTTAGAGGTCTTTATAGATGAGAGTAAAGAACATCTTCAATCATGTAACGAAAATTTGCTGGCTCTAGAACAAAATCCACATGATTTAGCTATCGTAAATGAAATTTTTCGGAATGCCCACACATTAAAAGGGATGTCTGCCACAATGGGATTTGAAGACCTAGCAGACTTAACTCACAAGATGGAAAATGTATTAGACGGTATCCGCAATGAAAAAATTATAGTAACGCCGGAAATTCTGGATGTGGTATTTGAATCCGTGGACCATCTTGAAGCAATGATTGATGATATCTCTGGCGGAGGTGATGGAAAAAGAGATGTTACGAGCACTGTACAAAAATTAAAAATGATTGAGAATGGTGAAGAAATCGTACAAGCTTCTGGTGCGAAAGAGGAAGTACAAGAATCTGGAGCATCTTCAAATGATGCTTTGCAATTCGATGAATTTGAATTAACAGTGCTTCAGCAATCTCGCGAGCAAGGTTTTCATACATATGAGATTACCGTCATGCTACGTGCTGACTGTCTTTTAAAGGCTGCCCGCGTTTATATGGTATTTGATATTCTTGAAAAATTGGGTGATGTCGTGAAATCTTCGCCATCTGTAGATAAGTTGGAAGAAGAACAATTCGACCAAGAATTCCACGTTGCCTTTATAACTAAAGAACCAATTAACGACTTACAAAGTAAGCTAATGAAGGTTTCTGAAGTTGAACAGATTACTGTCACACCAATTGATGAATCAAAGGCTAATGAAGAGGCGGCAGCAACAACGGTAGAAGAAACAGCAGAAGTAGTTTCTAAAGATGAAAAACCAACTAAAGAGACTACGGCCCAAAAAGCAGCAAACTCAGTACCAAATAATAAGGTCTCAGAGAAGAAAAGTGCCCAAGGTAGTAAAACAATACGTGTTAACATTGAGCGATTGGATATTTTGATGAACTTATTTGAAGAGCTTGTAATCGATCGTGGGCGTTTACAATCAATTGCTGGTGAATTGAATCATGGCGAGTTGAATGAAACCGTAGAAAGAATGGCACGTATTTCTGGCGACTTACAGAATATTATTTTAACCATGCGCATGGTGCCAGTTGAAACAGTATTCAATCGTTTCCCCAAAATGGTACGTCAGTTAGCCCGCGATTTGCATAAACAAGTCAATCTTGAAATCATCGGGGCAGAAACTGAATTGGATAGAACAGTTATTGATGAAATAGGTGATCCGCTTGTCCATTTAATTCGAAATGCTTTAGATCACGGTGTAGAAGATCCAGAAGTACGTAAGAAAGCTGGCAAAACAGAACAAGGCAATATCGTTTTGCGCGCTTATCATAGCGGTAACCATGTGTTTATCGAGCTTGAAGATGATGGTGCAGGAATCAATAGAGAACGAGTTTTAGAAAAAGCGATTGCTAAAGGAATTGTTACAGCTGAAGCTGCAGAATCAATGTCAGATCAACAAGTGAATGAATTAATTTTGTCTTCAGGCTTTTCAACAGCTTCGGTTATTTCTGATATATCTGGTCGTGGAGTAGGCTTAGATGTAGTTAAATCTACAATCGAGTCATTAGGCGGTAATATTACGATTGAATCTGTAGAAGGCAAAGGTTCATTATTCTCTATACAGTTACCACTGACTCTATCAATTATTTCAGTGATGCTTGTTGAAATTGAAAAAGAAATTTATGCTATTCCGCTTTCATCTATTATTGAGACATCAATTATTCGGAATTCTGACATTATGAATGCGCATAATCAAAAAGTAATCGATTTTCGCGGGAAAGTTGTGCCGTTATTATTCCTTGATGAATTCTTTGATGTACCTCGCCCAGAACCAAAGAATGATGAATTCCATTCTGTAGTTCTTGTGCGAAAAGGAGAAAAAATGGCAGGATTAGTGGTCGATTCGTTTATAGGCCAGCAAGAGATTGTGTTGAAATCATTAGGAAATTACTTAACAAATGTATTTGCCATTTCGGGGGCTACTATCCTTGGAAACGGCCAAGTAGCATTAATTGTAGACTGTAATTCACTAATTAAATAATGTTTAGAAGGTTAGGTGAGCACTTTGGAAAAAGCAGTAGATATGGATAGTGTGAAAATTATTGTGTTTCAATTAGGGGAAAAAGAGTATGCCATTCCAGTGAACCAAGTGCAAGGCATTGAAAAAGCGATGCATATTACGCGCGTACCCAAAACGCCCAGCTACGTTAAAGGTGTCATTAATCTAAGAGGTGTGGTAACACCAATTATTGATTTGCGCGACCGGTTCAACGTGAAATCAACGGTAGAAAATGATGACACACGCATTATAATTATATCCCTAGATGATATGGAAGTAGGTTTTATTGTAGATGCTGCCAATGATGTGATGGATATCCCGACGAGTTCAATTGAACCTCAGCCTGAAGTGGTCGGCTCATTCGAGGAAGAATTTATATCAGGCGTAGCAAAGACAGATAAAAGGCTTCTTATTCTATTAAATTTAGAGAAAGTACTTCACACCTTAAAATAAGGGGGCATTTTCTTGTCTTTTAAAAATAATATTACCTCCGTTCATTTAGATGTATTGAAAGAGATTGGAAATATAGGAGCAGCGCATGCAGCTACTGCTCTTTCTAATTTATTGAATACAAAGATTGATATGAAAGTTCCATATGTTAAAATGGCTTCATTTAATGAAATTATGGAATTTGTTGGCGGTGCAGAAAGTGTTGTTGTAAGCATTTATCTTCGAATCGAAGGCGATGCAACCGGAGGGATGTTCTTCATCCTATCAGTTGAACAAGCCAACCATTTTATTCGTAAATTAATACACGATGACAAGTTTGACTTTCAAGATACAAATGTATCGGATATGGGCATTTCAGCTATGCAAGAGCTTGGCAACATATTATCAGGTTCTTATTTATCATCCTTATCTGATTTTACAGGGTTAAAGATTCAGCCTACCCCACCTGCGCTGACAGTAGATATGTTCGGTGCCATTATAAGTTATGGGTTAATTGAACTTTCGCAAATTGGCGACCATGCAATAGTCATTGATACGACGATTTTTGAAGAACATATGGAAGGCTCAGAATCCGTACATGGACATTTCTTTTTATTGCCGGATCCTGAATCTTTCGAAACAATCTTTAGTGCATTAGGGGTTTTGTAAAATGATAGAAAGCGTGAGCACCGTAATAAAAGTTGGAATTGCACAAATGGATATAGTCAAGTCGCCTCACACGATCCGCACATCAGGGCTAGGTTCATGCGTTGGCGTCGTTTTATACGATGAATTTAAGGGTATTGCTGGGTTAATCCATGTAATGTTGCCGGATTCATCCCTTTCACGAAGCGATTCTCTAAATGTAGCAAAATTCGCTGATACGGCAATACCAGCCATGCTTGAGCAGTTAAAAAGAGAGGGCGTTTATCCTTTTCGGTTAAAGGCCAAAATTGCAGGAGGCTCCCAAATGTTTCAATTCGCTACAAATAGAGAATCAATGCGAATCGGGCCAAGAAATGTAGAAGCAGTCAAACAACAACTGAAAAATTTCTCTATTCCTATTGTAGCTGAGGATACAGGCGGTAACAGCGGCAGAACGATTGAGTTTGATACAGCCAATTCATTATTGCAGATTCGCACAGTCAACCAAGGAGTGAAGGAAATTTAATGGCGGGTTCTATTTTTTACAATTGGTGGGCAGCACTAGCTGCTTTCACGATTTACTTTTTTTGCAACCTTCAATCGGGTGATACACCCACTCAAATTCTTATCCAAACATTTATCATTGCGTTAGTCGTTTTTGTTGCTTCTTTTCTTGTGCGTTATTTGATCGCTTTTGTTATGTACACACCAACTGAAATTGAACAAGAAGAAAATCCAAGCGATGAACATATTGAAGTCAATGAAGATATGGAAAAAGCTAATCTAGAAGTAAATACAGAAAGCCAAGCAGAGGAGCTGGCGAAAGCCGTGAAGACTATGATGGCGCAAGATGAATAATATTAAAAAGGGAGCATATAATTTGGCTCCCTTTTATAGTAAGTATTTGATATAATATGGTTAAATATTAGGGGGGATACGAAATGCAAACAACCACACAAGAAGAACAGAAACTTTGGCAAAACTGGGTAGCAACACGCGATCCTCATGCAGGTGATCTACTAATAAAAAAATATACACCCCTCGTTTCGTATCATGTACAGCGAATAGGTACAAATCTACCAAAGAATATCTCAAAAGATGAATTAACGAGTCTTGGAATGATGGGGTTGTTTGATGCACTTAATAAATTTGATATTAACAGAGATTTAAAGTTTGATACATATGCCTCTTTTCGTGTTCGTGGCGCGATTATCGACGGCCTACGAAAAGAAGATTGGCTTCCACGCTCTGCGAGGGAAAAGTCTAAAAAAATGGAGCTGCAAATTGAGGCAATGGAGCAACAATTAGGGCGCCATGTTACCCCTGAGGAAGTTGCAGAGCAATTAAATATAAATGTTGATGATGTGTATCAGACGATGCAAGAACATTTTATGTCTAATATATTGTCAATTGACGAACATAACACAGACCAAGATGATACTGAGATAAAGTCTTTTGCGATCAGGGACCATCTTACAAAAACACCTGAAGAGGAAGCTGTACGAACAGAACTTTTACAGGATTTAGTTGAAAGTATTTTAAAATTAAATGAAAAAGAACAGCAAGTCCTTAGCTTATTTTACACAGAGGAATTGACACTTACTGAAATTGGGGAAATGCTTCATCTCTCCACTTCCCGCATTTCACAAATCCATTCAAAAGCAATCTTTAAGTTGCGCAAAATATTATCTGGAGAAATGCCAAATGAATAGCCGATAGGGGACAGAAGGATGAGTTTAAAATTTGTTGAGTTGCAAATAGCCTTGCCTAAAACCTTTGAAGCGGGCAAAGTATCGGAACAACACCAGCAGCAAGCCCTGTTAGGACAGGAATTAGCAAGCAGAGCACATCAAAAACAAGAAGCTAGAAAGAGGACATCTGTCTCAGAATCCAGTCCAACTGGAAAAGCTAAAAAGGAAGCTGTCGCTCATAGAACTGAGTCTGCCTCCCAGGAAAATAATGAAAAAAATAGCGCTAAGGTCAATGATTTAACGCATCCTTTTGCAGGACATTTAGTAGATTTTAAAGGGTAGGTAAAAATATGGTAATAGGTATAGTCTTTTTGTTTATCACTCAAGTTTTAAGCTTTTATTTTATTGCATTGCTTTATGTCAAAATTTCTCGTTTAAGAGATATAGAAACTCATCAGACAAAAGTGAGAGATGAATTGGAGGCTTCCCTTGGTGCTTATTTAGCGGAGATAAGAGATGAGAATGACCGTCTCATTGCAGAGTTGGCAACCAAAACACATCAAACGTTTGAAAACAGTACGAGCATTGAAAAAGAAGCTCAGAAGAAGGAACACCCTCTAGTAGAAGAAAGTAACTTCAATAACTTTAAAATGCCACGGAATAGCGTGGCAAAGGCCTACCAAAAAAATACTAAAAAAAATACGCCAAAAGCAACTTTTCAAGATCATTTGGCCGTAAACATGCAACAGCCCAAACCATTAACAATGGAAGAAACGGTAAAAGAATATTATCGTAACGGGAAGTCTGTGGATGAAATTGCAAAGCTCCTTCAAAAAGGAAAAACTGAAGTAGAGTTGCTTTTAAAGTTTGGGCAATAATATTTCTTGCAGAATACCAGGTGATATGATATATTATCAAATGGTGTTACATTACACACGTATTCTGATATAGGAGAAGGTGCTCGAATCTCGAGTTGCTCTTATAAAGGACGAATGCGGCGGACAAAAAAACCATATCAGGAGGAACTATCATGTCAGTAATTTCAATGAAACAATTACTAGAAGCTGGTGTACATTTCGGTCACCAAACACGTCGTTGGAACCCAAAAATGAAAAAATATATTTTTGTGGAACGTAACGGAATTTATATTATCGACTTACAAAAAACAGTTAAAAAATTAGAAGAGGCTTACGACTTCATGCGCCAAGTTGGCGAAGACGGCGGTAAAGTACTTTTCGTTGGTACTAAAAAACAAGCTCAAGAAGCAATTAAAGAAGAAGCAGAACGTTCAGGTAACTACTATATCAACCAACGTTGGTTAGGTGGTACTCTTACAAACTTCGGTACAATCCAAAAACGTGTTGCACGTTTGAAAGAGATCGAAAGAATGGAAGAGGACGGAACTTTTGAAGTTCTTCCTAAAAAAGAAGTTGTTCAACTTAAAAAACAACACGAACGCCTTGTTAAATTCTTAGGTGGTATCCGTGACATGCACGCTCTACCTGACGTTATGTTTGTTGTAGATCCTCGTAAAGAACGTATTGCAGTAGCGGAAGCTCGCAAATTAAACATTCCGTTAGTAGCAATGGTTGATACAAACTGTGACCCAGATGAAATCGACTACGTTATTCCTTCAAATGACGATGCGATCCGTGCTGTAAAATTAATTACTTCAAAAATGGCAGATGCTTTAATCGAGTCTAAACAAGGCGAAGAAGAAGCAGTTCCAGCTGAAGAGGTTGCAGCTGAGTAATTTCTGATTAAAAAACAGGTGATAAGCGGCTAAACCCTCTTATCACCTTTTTTTGAGAATAATAAAAATAAAGTGGAGCTTTGCTTGCTTTATAAACCAATGAACGCCTAATAGAAAACGGTCGTTACTTTTTTGGTAAGGGTACCAATCTATTAAAGCAGAAAGTTGGTTTAATGCTAATTATTGGGGTATTCTTAAATAAACACACAGTGTACTGATGTCTCTTTATTTGCTGGATTATATAATTTAAGGAAATATTGCATTAGCATCTACACCGGACGTTGGACTTAAGTTCCCTATATAGCTGGAATAATTCATGTGAATTTATAAGGAGGAATTTTCAATGGCAGAAGTAACTGCAAAAATGGTTAAAGAATTACGCGAAAAAACTGGTGCTGGTATGATGGATTGTAAAAAAGCATTAGTAAAAGTAGATGGAGATATGGAAGCGGCAATCGACTTCTTACGTGAAAAAGGTCTTTCTTCGGCTGCTAAAAAAGCAGATCGTATCGCAGCAGAAGGTACAACTTACATCGAAGTAAAAGGCAATGACGCTGTACTTTTAGAAGTAAATGCTGAAACAGACTTTGTTGCTAAAAACGAAGGATTCCAAAAATTAGTTAAAGAATTAGCGGATCACTTATTAGCTGCAAAACCAGCTACTCTAGAAGAAGCTATGGATTCAAAAATGGAAAACGGTGCAACTGTTGCTGAACATATTTCCCAAGCAATAGCTACTATCGGTGAAAAAATCACTCTTCGTCGCTTTACAGTTGCTTCAAAAACAGATGCAGATGCATTCGGCGCTTACTTACACATGGGCGGACGTATCGGTGTGTTAGCTGTTCTTGAAGGTACTACTGATGAAAACGTAGGAAGAGATGTTGCAATGCATATTGCTGCATTAAATCCAAAATACATCGCTCATGATCAAGTTTCTGAAGAAGAAATCGCTCATGAACGCAAAGTATTAACTGAACAAGCACTTAACGAAGGTAAACCTGAAAACATCGTAGCAAAAATGGTTGAAGGCCGTCTTCGTAAATACTTCGAAGAAATTTGCGTACTTGACCAAGCATTCGTTAAAAACCCAGATCAAAAAGTGGGCGACTACATCAAATCTGCTGGCGCTACTTTAACTTCTTTCGTGCGCTATGAAGTTGGCGAAGGAATTGAAAAACGCGAAGACAACTTTGCAGAAGAAGTAATGAGCCAAGTAAAAGGCAAATAATATATTCGTATGAATAGCAAAAAAGCAGGGAGCACATCTTTTTCGTGTTCCCTCTTTTTCAAGAAAAAGCATGATGGAGGTTCCAAAGAGTATGCAGCAGTACAAAAGAGTAGTCATTAAACTTAGCGGAGAAGCGCTTGCCGGAGAAGAAGGATTTGGCTTATCTCCTAAAATCGTCAAATCAGTTGCAGAGCAAGTGAAAGATGTAGTAGAGCTTGGAGTAGAAGTAGCATTAGTAGTAGGTGGCGGAAATATTTGGAGAGGCAAAATTGGTGCTGAAATGGGCATGGAGCGGGCAAATGCTGATTATATGGGCATGTTGGCCACTGTAATGAATGCTTTAGCATTGCAAGATTCACTTGAAAATCTAGATGTACCTACTCGCGTACAATCATCAATTGTTATGACGCAAGTTGCTGAACCTTATATTCGCAGAAAAGCAGTTCGCCATTTAGAAAAGAAACGTGTTGTCATTTTTGCAGCAGGAACAGGAAATCCTTATTTCTCTACTGATACTACTGCAGCTTTACGTGCAGCTGAGATTAATGCAGATGTCATTTTAATGGCTAAAAATAATGTAGATGGCGTATACTCTGCAGATCCAAGAATAGATACAGAAGCAGTGAAATATGAACAACTAACATACTTAGAAGTTATTCAGCAAGGACTACAAGTAATGGATTCAACAGCATCCACTCTTTGTATGGATAATGATATCCCACTTATTGTGTTCTCTATTACAGAAAACGGTAATATTAAGCGCGCTGTGTTGGGAGAAAACATTGGAACAATCGTGAGGAGGAACCCATAATGTCGAAGGAAGTTTTGGCGAAAGCTGAAGAGAGAATGGACAAAGCAATACAAGCATTTAGCCGCGCACTAGCAACAATTCGTGCAGGCCGTGCAAATGCTTCTTTACTAGACCATGTAAATGTAGAATACTACGGTGCTGCAACACCTATTAATCAGCTTGCTGGCGTCTCTGTGCCAGAAGCACGCCTTCTAGTAATCCAACCATACGATAAATCTGTACTAGGCGAAATTGAAAAAGCTTTATTGAAGTCTGACATTGGCATTACACCAACTAACGATGGTAACGTCATCCGTCTTTCAATTCCTGCTTTAACAGAGGAACGCCGTAAAGATCTTGTGAAATTAGTAAAAAAAGAAGGCGAAGATGCGAAAGTTGCTATTCGTAATGTACGCCGCGATGCAAACGACGATTGCAAAAAACTAGAAAAAAGTGGCGAAATTACTGAAGACGATTTGCGTGGATATTCTGAGGATATCCAAAAATTGACTGATGCTAATATTGAAAAAGTAGATCAAATTGCTAAAGAAAAAGAAAGCGAAATCCTATCCGTTTAATCATAGAACCTTGTCTTTTTCAAGGCGTCCTATAACTCAGGGACGTCTTTTTTGTTTTACATGCTCCTTATGAAGAAAGCGCATTTAAGTGATACATAGCTTTCCCTAAAACCTATCCATTTAGATTGGCTCTAAGTTTTAGGCTAAGCATCTTTTTTGTTTAGATTAAGGAAATTAATTGTTATTTTTGGTATGATAGAGGAAGTATACGTTCCGATTTGTAAGTTAGTGGAGGATTCTAAATGTTAGATAAATTCGGATGGAAGAAAACTGAAAAAAAAGACCTGTCATTGCAAGCGCAAATGGAACTGATTCAAATGCAAGAGGTGCCAAAGCATATCGCGATTATAATGGATGGTAATGGTCGCTGGGCAAAAAGCCGGGCTTTACCACGCTTTATCGGGCATCGTGAAGGCATGCATAATGTACGTGTGATTACAAAAGCTGCGAACGCCATTGGGGTTGGAGCGATTACACTATATGCTTTTTCTACAGAGAATTGGAAAAGACCATCAACTGAGGTAGATTTCTTAATGCGTTTACCTGAAGAATTTTTGGCTGACTTCCTGCCCGAGTTAATGGAGTTAAATATTCGGGTTGAAATGATTGGCGAAATGGATGGGTTGCCTTCGCATACAAGTCGAGCTGTGCAAAATGCAATGGATAAAACGAAAGATAATACAGGCATGGTGCTTAATTTTGCATTTAATTATGGTAGCCGCAGGGAAATGGTTCTTGCAGTACAAAAGATCGCAAGCCTTGTACAGCAAGGTGATCTTAACATGGCATCAATAACTGAAGAAACAATTTCTGAACAATTAATGACGTCAAGTATTGGAGATCCAGATTTACTAATACGTACAAGCGGTGAATACCGAGTAAGTAACTTTTTATTATGGCAACTCGCATATACGGAGTTCTTTTTTTCTGATATACACTGGCCAGAGTTTAAAGCGGAGCATTTGTACAGTGCAATAATTGATTACCAAAAACGCAATCGCCGTTACGGGGGATTGAAAGGAGAATAATGAAAGTTGAAACAGCGGATTATCACAGCAATTATTGCTGCGCTTTTATTTATTCCATTCGTGGTATACGGAAATTTGCCGTTCACACTATTAGTGTATGTGATGGCAGCGATTGGATTATATGAAGTTTTAAAAATGAGAGGAATAGCTTTACTGTCAGTTCCCGGCATTATTACGTTACTGCTACTATTTGTAGTCTTAATGCCGAAACAATGGAGCTTAGAACTACAAGAAGCTACTTCTTTTTCGCAAATGGAATACATGTTTATAGCAGCAATTCTATTGCTGATTTATACTGTCTTTGTAAAAAATAGTTTTACTTTTGATGATGTAGGATTCTTGGTAATCAGTGCATTGTATGTAGGGATTGGCTTTCATTACTTCATTACTGCAAGGGTGGAAGGATTGGCATTTGTTGTTTATGCATTGGTCATCGTGTGGACAACGGATTCTGGCGCCTATTTTGTCGGAAGAAAATTAGGCAAACGTAAATTATGGCCGGAAATTTCACCGAATAAGACTGTTGAAGGCTTTTTGGGTGGCATTGTGGTTGCAGTCATTGCAGCTTTAATATTCCAGGCAATTGTAAAGCTAGATTATTCATATGTCACAATTATACTTGTTTCCATTGTTGCGTCCATATTTGGCCAGTTAGGGGATTTAGTAGAATCCGCTATTAAACGGCATTATGACGTGAAGGATTCCGGTAAAATCCTTCCTGGACACGGTGGCATTTTGGATCGTTTTGATAGTATCTTATTTGTTTTGCCACTGCTTTATTTTTTACACTTTATTGGTTAAGGGTGATTAGTAGATGAAACGTATCAGTTTATTAGGCGCAACAGGCTCAATTGGATTACAAACATTAGACATTGTGAGGGAACATCCTGATCAATTTTCAATTGTAGCTTTTGCTGCTGGTAAAAATATCGAGCTTACAAAGGAAATAATAAAAGAGTTTAAGCCTAAGTTGGTATCTGTTCAACTAGAGGAAGATGCACAAAAACTTGCAAAAGAATTTCTAGACTCAGAATTCACGTATGGTGCTCAAGGGTTAATAGATGTAGCTACATATACTGACAGCGATATACTATTGAATGCTGTCTTAGGCAGTATTGGACTAGAAGCTACTTTGGCAGCGATCCAGCAAAGAAAAATGATTGCAATTGCGAATAAAGAGACACTTGTCACAGCAGGACATTTGGTCATGAGTGAAGCTAAGAAATACGGTGCACCGATTTTGCCAGTAGATAGTGAGCACTCAGCACTTTGGCAATCAATGCAGGGTGAAAATCCAAAAACTGTCTCAAGACTTATCTTAACGGCTTCTGGCGGTAGTTTTAGAGATCAAACACGTGATGAATTGGCGAATGTTACAGTTAAAGAAGCTCTAAATCATCCAAATTGGTCTATGGGAGCAAAAATTACAATTGATTCTGCTACATTGATGAATAAAGGTTTGGAAGTCATTGAAGCAGCGGTGTTGTATGATATGCCATACGATAAAATTGACGTATTAATCCATCGAGAAAGCATTATTCACTCGATGGTTGAATATCATGATACAAGTGTGATGGCACAGTTAGGTACACCGGACATGCGTACACCAATCCAATATGCTTTAAGTTATCCAGATAGGTTGCCGCGCTCTAATGCTGAAAGGCTGGATTTAGCGAAAATTTCTCAACTGCACTTTGAAAATGTTGACTTAAAGCGTTTCCGCTGCCTTGATTTTGCTTATCAAGCAGGTCGGATGGGAGGCTCTATTTTAACGGTTATGAACGCTGCGAACGAAGCAGCAGTGGGTGCCTTCTTACAAGGAAAGATCAAGTTTCTTGAAATAGAAGACATCATCGACAGAATGATGAACCAACATGAGAATATTAGCAACCCAGATTTAGAAACTATTTTACAAGTAGATAAAGAAACGAGAAAAACGATTCAAACCATGCTAAAATAGCAATAGTAATTTTATAATGCATAAAAAGGTGGGATTACATGCAATCAATCATTGCATTTATTGTGGTATTCGGTTCCATCGTGTTTTTCCATGAACTTGGTCATTTCATCTTCGCAAAGCGTTCAGGCATATTAGTGCGTGAGTTTGCAATTGGTTTTGGTCCTAAAATAATTGGGATCAATAAAGGCGAGACATTATATACTGTTCGTCTATTGCCAATGGGTGGTTATGTCCGTATGGCGGGAGACGATGCAGATGTCATTGAATTGCAACCAGGTTATCGTATTGGAATGCTTCTAAACAACCAAAACGAAGTAACTAAAATCGTTTTAAATCAAAACAAACAATTGCCGGACATGCTATTTTTAGAAGTAGAAAAGGCAGACCTTCAAAAAGAATTATGGGTAGAAGGTTATGACGAAGATGAAAAACTTGTCCGTTACCATATTGCCCGAAATGCAGTAATTGAAGAGAATGGCAGCGAGCTGATCATTGCTCCATACGACCGCCAGTTTAATTCAAAATCGGTCGGCAAACGTGCGATGACTATTTTTGCAGGTCCGTTGTTTAATTTTATTTTATCTGTTTTCATTTTTATCATTATTGCTTTTATTACAGGTGTACCGACATATGAACCTGTAATAGCGGGTGTTGTAAAAGACAGCCCAGCAGCTGTAGCAGGGATGCAAAAGGGAGATGTTGTGACATCCATTGATGGCAAATCAATCGATTCATGGCAAGAACTTTCAGATGCCATCCAAAAAAATCCAAAGAAGGATCTAACGTTGGATGTAACACGTGGAGATTCTCATAAAACTCTTACAGTGACGCCAGAAAAGAAAGATATTGAAGGACAGTCAATCGGTCAAATTGGCGTACAATATCAAAGCCCTGTCGAAAAGAATCCAGTCAAAGCATTATTGTTTGGATTCACTGAGACCTACCACTGGATTATCAAAATATTTACGATACTAGGTGCCTTAATAACTGGCGGTTTTACGATTGATGCCTTGTCGGGTCCTGTGGGTATCTATAAGGCAACCGAAGAAGTGGCTAAATATGGTGTTGTCAATATTATGAATTGGGCTGCAGTATTAAGTATTAACTTAGGAATTATGAACTTGCTTCCACTACCTGCTCTAGATGGAGGACGCTTACTATTCTTCGGATTTGAAGCATTACGGGGCAAGCCTGTCGATCGTCAAAAAGAGGGCATGGTTCATTTCGTAGGGATCGTTTTATTAATGATTCTTATGATTGCTGTAACTTGGAATGATATTCAACGCTTTTTCTTTTAGCGTATTAAATAGAGCTTCAATATAATAAACAATTAAACAGAGCTCAAAGTGAGGTTAAATCATGAAACAAAGTAAAACATTTATACCAACTTTGCGCGAAATACCTGCTGATGCTGACGCCTTGTCGCATCAGCTCTTATTACGTGCGGGTTTTATCCGTCAACATGCGAGTGGAGTATATTCATATCTGCCACTAGGTTTTAAAGTGTTGCAAAAAATAGAGGAAATAGTTCGTGAAGAAATGAATGAAGCTGGCGCTGTTGAATTGTTATTGCCATCCTTGCAACAAGCTGAGTTATGGCAAGAATCCGGTCGCTGGGATGCTTATGGACCAGAGCTTATGCGTTTAACTGATCGTCACGAACGACCTTTCGCTTTAGGGCCAACACATGAAGAGGTAATTACTTCATTAGTACGTGATGAAATAAATTCTTATAAGAAGCTGCCATTGACTTTATATCAAATTCAAACAAAATTCCGGGATGAAAAGCGCCCACGTTTTGGATTACTGCGCGGTCGAGAATTTATCATGAAGGATGCATACTCCTTCCATTCAACTGAAGAAAGCCTTGATGAAACCTACCAGGATATGGTGAAAGCTTATACAAACATTTTCACTCGTTTAGGATTGAACTTCCGTGCTGTAATAGCTGACTCCGGATCAATTGGTGGTACGGACACACATGAATTTATGGTGCTGTCTGAAATAGGAGAAGATACGATCGCATATTCAGATGAAACTGATTACGCGGCAAATATAGAAATGGCAGAGGTGAATGTTGAATACACGCATTCAGATGAAGAGATGGGTACACTTGAAAAAGTGGAAACGCCAGATCAAAGAACAATAGAAGAAGTAGCAAACTATTTAGAAGTTTCACAGGAGCAATGTATTAAAACACTTGTTTTTAATGTTGATGATGAGTTAATAGTGGTTCTTTCCCGTGGAGATCATGAGATTAATGAAATAAAATTAAAACATGCACTAAATGCAGAGTCAGTGGAACTAGCTGAGGAACAAGCTGTATTTGAATTATTAAATTGTCATGTGGGATCACTTGGACCTGTGAAACTGCCGGTCAACGTGAAAGTAATAGCCGACCATGGAATTAAATCAATTCGCAATGGTGTTTGCGGTGCAAACGAAGATGGCTTCCATTACAAAAATGTGAACCCAGGAAGAGATTTTGCTATTGACCATTTTGAGGATATCCGTTTTATCCAAGTAGGTGACCCTACACCTGATGGACAAGGAACAATCAAATTTGCTGAAGGTATTGAAGTAGGGCATGTCTTTAAATTAGGTACAAAATACAGTGATGCAATGAATGCTGGCTTTTTAGACGAGAATGGACGTAAGCAACCATTTATCATGGGTTGTTATGGAATCGGTGTTTCTAGATTACTAGCAGCAGTTGCAGAGCAATTCCAAGATAACTATGGCTTTATGTGGCCGAAACAAATTGCGCCATATGATATACATCTCATCTCAGTTAATGAAAAAGATGAAGCGCAAAAAACATTAACAGATGATCTTTATAAATTGCTTCGTTCTTATCGTTATGATGTATTATATGACGACCGAAAAGAACGAGCTGGCGTTAAATTTGCGGATGCGGATTTAATTGGCTTGCCTGTGCGTGTCACAGTAGGCAAAAAAGCTTCTGAGGGTATCGTTGAAGTGAAATTCCGCCAATCTGGTGAAACGTTTGAATGGGCAAAAGAAGAATTGGTGGATCGTTTGAACAACTTCTTTCATGCCGAATAGTAGTATGTGACTTGCGTTTTAGGGAGAAAGTACAATTTGTACTTTCTTTTCTTTGTTTCAAAGAGAGTTAATAAAATTTAACAAAGAGGTGAAATGATGGCTAACGAACAGGATGCAAGACAAAGATTTCAATTGCTCTTGCAACAAATCAATATGACGGAAGATGTGGTTATGCCATTTTTTGAATCAGCTGAGCTAGAACGCTTAACTGTGCATAAAAAAGACAAAGTTTGGCGTTTTTCAATAAAGCTTCCGCATATACTGCCGTTTCAACTGCTACGCGATTTCCAAATGCGTTTAAAACAAGCTTTTTCATCTATCGCAGATATTCAGATAACCATTGAAGCAACAAACCAACAGTTAACACAAGATTTAATTTCTGATTATTGGTTGATGATTGTAGAAGAAATAGACGAAATGTCTCCTCCGCTTCGTGAAGGTCTTGCGAAGCAGATCCCAGAATGGAATGGACAGAAGATTATGCTCAATTGTCAGCATGAGTTTCAATTAATGACATTGAAGTCAAAATATGCAGATGTATTATCCATGACCTATAAACAGTATGGGTTTCCTCATATGGCCGTTGATTTTCAGTTAGTCGAATCAACTGAGGACTTGGCAGAACAGCAACGCCAGTTCCTAGAACAACGGCAGCAAGAAGAGATAGCTTTTGCAAAAAAAGCTGTTATGGATATGCAAAAACGTGAGAAAGAGCGTCAGCATAATCCTGAGGGAGTGGATTTATCCGATAGACCATTCCAACTAGGCGTTCCTATTAAGCATGATGAACCGATTATGGACATTCATCAGATACAAGATGAAGAACGGCGTGTAGTAATCGAAGGATATGTATTTGATGCGGAGGTCAAAGAATTAAGAAGTGGACGATCACTTCTTACATTGAAAATGACTGATTACACAGATTCTATCTTAGTCAAGATGTTCTCTCGCGATAAAGAAGATGCAGCCTTGATGCAATGTGCAAAAAAAGGAATGTGGCTAAAAGTACGCGGCTCTGTGCAAAACGACACATTTGTCAGAGATTTAATCGTCATGGCCCAGGATATGGTAGAGATTAAACCCGTTTTGAAGAAGGACCAGGCAAAAGAAGGCGAAAAACGTGTTGAGCTTCATCTACATACGCCAATGAGCCAGATGGATGCAGTATCTTCAGTAGATGCTCTTGTCGGTCAAGCTGCAAAGTGGGGGCATGAAGCGATTGCCATTACCGATCATGCAATCGTCCAATCTTTCCCTGATGCCTATAATGCTGGGAAAAAACATGGGATAAAGATTATCTATGGATTAGAGGCAAATTTAGTAGATGATGGCGTACCTATAGCATATGATGAACAACATCGTCTACTAGAAGACGACACTTATGTTGTTTTTGACGTAGAAACAACCGGTTTGTCTGCAGCATATGACACTATCATTGAGCTGGCAGCAGTAAAAATCCGAAATGGTGAAGTAATAGACAAGTTTGAAAGCTTTGCGAACCCTCATCATCCACTGTCAACAACAACAATAGAGTTAACAGGTATTACGGATGATATGGTCAGAAACGCTCCAGAAGTGACTGATATGATTAAAGAGTTCCATGCTTTTATCGGTGACACCATAGTAGTAGCACATAATGCATCTTTTGATATAGGCTTTCTATATGAAGCTTATAAGAAAGCGGGCGTTGATGAGTTTCATCACCCTGTAATCGATACATTAGAGCTGGCCCGTTTCTTGCATCCTGAGCTTAAGAACCACCGTTTAAATACATTGTGTAAAAAATTTGGCATTGAATTAACACAGCACCACCGCGCTATTTATGATACAGAAGCAACGGGATATCTATTACTTCATTTATTAAAAGAAGCAGATGCAAAAGGCATCACATATCATGATGATTTTAATAAATATATCGGTGAAGGAGATTCTTACAAAAGGGCACGTCCAACACATTGTACACTCCTCGCTGTTGATAACGACGGTTTGAAAAATTTATTTAAACTTGTCAGCGAATCGCATGTCAATACATTTTATCGTGTACCACGAATCAAGCGGTCGTCGCTTCAACGGTTGCGGAAAGGTTTACTAGTAGGTAGTGCCTGCGATAAGGGTGAGTTTTTTACAGCTGTCATGCAAAAGTCTATGGAAGAAGCGATGGCAGTAGCGAAGTTTTATGACTATTTAGAAGTCCATCCAAAAGGAGTATATTCTCCGCTTATCGAAGCAGAGTTAATACGAGATGAATGGAATTTAGAAGATATTATACGAAAAATCGTTAAAATCGGTAAAAAATTAGGCAAACCTGTAGTTGTAACAGGAAACGTTCATTATTTGACTGAAAATGATGCGATTTTCCGACAAGTTCTCGTTCGTTCTCAAGGTGGAGCTAACCCACTAAATCGCTATAAATTGCCAGCAGTTCATTTTAGAACTACAGATGAAATGCTAGAAGACTTTGCTTTTTTGGGAGCAGATGTGGCAAAAGAGATTGTCGTAACCAACTCCCAAAAAATCGCCAATATGATTGGTGATGTTGTGCCAGTTAAAGATGAGCTATACACACCAAAAATTGAAGGTGCTGACCAGACAGTACGTGAAATGACGTATAAAATGGCTCATCAAATATATGGTGAAACGCTACCGGAAATAGTTGAAGCCAGATTAGAAAAAGAATTAGGTTCTATCATTGGCCATGGCTTTGCGGTTATCTATTTAATTTCACATAAGCTGGTAAAAAAATCATTGATTGATGGCTATTTAGTGGGCTCCCGGGGCTCCGTAGGCTCTTCGCTTGTAGCGGCTATGATGGAGATTACAGAAGTAAATGCATTGCCTCCACACTATATTTGCCCGAACTGTAAGCAATCAGAATTCTTTAACGATGGCTCTGTTGGCTCAGGATTTGACTTGCCGAACAAAGATTGCCCGTCATGCGGAACTCCCTATAAAAAGGATGGACACGACATACCTTTCGAAACATTCCTTGGGTTTAAAGGGGATAAGGTGCCTGATATTGACTTGAACTTTAGTGGTCATTATCAACCCCGGGCACATAACTATACTAAAATATTGTTTGGAGAAGATTATGCATATCGTGCCGGAACTATTGGTACAGTTGCCGAGAAAACGGCTTATGGCTATGTAAAAGGCTACGCATCAGACAACAATTTAAATTTTAGAGGTGCAGAAGTGGATCGGCTTGTCCAAGGATGCACAGGCGTCAAAAGAACAACCGGTCAACACCCAGGCGGCATTATAGTCGTACCTAACTATATGGATATCTTTGATTTTTCACCATTCCAATATCCTGCTGATGCGCAAGATTCTGAATGGAAAACAACTCATTTTGATTTCCACTCTATTCATGATAATATACTGAAACTGGATATTTTGGGACACGATGATCCGACTGTTATCCGTATGCTACTTGATTTAACAGGAATTGATCCAAAATCTATTCCGACAGATGATCCTGAAGTAATGAAAATATTTACAGGTCCAGAATCGTTAGGCATTACGCCCGAGCAAATTAACTGTAAAACCGGTACATTGGGCATTCCAGAGTTTGGTACGCGATTTGTACGGCAAATGTTAGAAGAAACGAAACCGTCTACGTTCTCTGAGCTTGTTCAAATTTCCGGGTTATCACACGGGACAGATGTATGGCTCGGGAATGCAAGTGAGCTAATAGAAAATGGTACTTGTGTGTTATCGGAAGTAATCGGCTGCCGAGATGACATCATGGTGTATTTAATTTACCAAGGACTAGAACCATCGTTAGCATTTAAAATTATGGAGAGTGTGCGTAAAGGGAAAGGGCTAACAGAAGACATGGAAGCAGCAATGCGGAAAGAAAGTGTTCCGGAGTGGTACATTGATTCATGTAAAAAGATAAAATATATGTTCCCTAAAGCGCATGCTGCCGCATATGTATTAATGGCTGTTAGAATTGCCTATTTTAAAGTTCATTTCCCGATTGTATACTATTGTGCATATTTCTCAGTCCGTGCAGACGATTTCGATTTAATCGCTATGGTCAATGGTTCACAAATGATAAAATCACGCATTGAAGAAATCGAAAGCAAAGGTTTGGATGCTTCTCCAAAAGAGAAAAACTTGTTGACTGTTTTAGAACTAGCGCTTGAAATGTGCGAAAGAGGTATGGCGTTCCAGAAGGTAGATTTATACAAATCAAAGGCAACGGAGTTTGTTATAGAAGGCCAGACGTTAATTCCGCCATTTAATGCTATTCCAGGCTTAGGGAATAACGTGGCATATGCTATTGTCAAGGCAAGAGAAGATGGTGAATTTCTTTCAAAAGAAGATTTACAAATTCGAGGTCGTGTTTCCAAGACATTGATTGAGTATATGGATAAATTGGGCTGCTTAGAAGGAATGCCAGATGCCAACCAGCTGTCCCTCTTCTAGCCCTAGTTGCATTCAAGGTGCGATTGTGTTATAATTTAGACAATTATTTGTTGATAGAACGACAGCAAAAGAGTGGGATATCCCGCTCTTTTCTCTTGTTATGACAACAAACTTTAGTCAGGAGGATTGTATGAGCAAGGTTACAACAGAAGTGGAACAATTAGTAACACCAATAGTAGAAAGCCTGAACCTTGAATTAGTCGAGATTGAATTTGTGAAAGAAGGCAGAGAATGGTTTCTACGCGTTTATGTGGATACTCCTGAAGGAAGCATAGATATAGAACAATGCGCACAAGTAAGCGAATTGTTGAGTGAGAAACTGGATGAAGTGGACCCGATTGAACAAAATTACTTTTTGGAAGTTTCCTCACCAGGAGCGGAACGTCCATTAAAAAAAGAAGCGGATTTTGTAAAAGCAGTTAATCAGTTTGTGCATATAAAATCATATGAGCCGATTAATGGCATGAAGGAATTTGAAGGTTATCTAGAATCTTACACAGATGAAGGCGCTGAGCTTGCAGTAAAAATTAAAACTAGAAAAATAAAAGTTCTCATACCGAAAGATAAAATTGCCAAAGCCCGTTTAGCAATTGACTTTTCAGCAGAACGTTAACTTAGGAGTGAAATTGGACAATGAGTAAGGAATTAGTCGGTGCGTTCGCTGCACTTGAAGCAAAAGGTATCTCAAAAGATGTCATCGTTGAGGCGATTGAAGCGGCACTCATTAATGCGTATAAAAAGAACTTCAATCAAGCGGCAAATGTCCGTGTAGATTTAAACTTAGATAAAGGCTCAGTACGTTTGTTTACACGTAAAGACGTTGTAGAAGAAGATGATATAGAAGACGATCACCTACAAATTTCTATAGAAGAAGCGCAGAAAATTAACCCGGCTTATGAAATTGGGGATGTAGTGGAAGAAGAAGAAACACCGCGCAATTTTGGTCGTATTGCAGCTACAACTGCTAAACAAATTGTGACACAACGTTTCCGTGAAGCAGAACGCGGTATTGTCTATGAAGAGTATGTAGACCGTGCTGATGACATTATGAACGGTGTAGTCGAACGTTTAGATCCTCGTAATATCTATGTGGGAATTGGCAAAATTGAAGCGGTTCTTCCGCAAAGCGAGCAAATTCCTGGTGAAGTATACAAACCGCATGATCGGATAAAAGTATATATTACAAAAGTAGAACGCACATCCCGTGGACCACAAGTATTCGTTTCACGTACGCATCCTGGATTGCTACGTCGTCTATTTGAACTTGAAGTGCCGGAAATTTTTGAAGGCACAGTAGAAATTAAATCGATTGCCCGCGAAGCAGGCGACCGTTCTAAAATTTCGGTTGTGGCACATAACGAAGAAGTGGATCCTGTGGGTTCATGCGTTGGTGCAAAAGGAGCGCGCGTACAAACGATTGTCAATGAACTACACGGCGAAAAAATCGATATCGTGGAGTGGTCTGAGGATCCAGTGGTATTTGTAGCAAATGCACTAAGCCCTTCACAAGTACTAGATGTCCAAGTAAATGAAGAAGAAAAATCTACTACAGTTGTTGTGCCAGATTACCAGTTGTCTCTAGCAATCGGTAAACGTGGTCAAAACGCAAGATTAGCAGCTAAATTAACTGGCTGGAAAATCGATATTAAAAGCGAAACAGATGCGACTGAATTAGGCATTTATCCACGTTCAGAAGAGCAAATTGTCCAAACTGCTGATATCTATGAACAAGAGATAGATGAAGAGCCACTAGAAGAAATTGAAGTGGATCTATACAAAGAAGACTAACAAGGGATTTTGACGTCAGTGTCTTCAATTAACCCAAATGTCAAAAGAAAGGTGAATTCTGATGCCGACCAATCGTAAAATACCTTTAAGAAAATGTATTGCTACCGGAGAGATGTTTCCGAAAAAAGAAATGATTCGCGTGGTCCGTTCCAAAGAAGGAGAAGTAACTGTTGATCCGACTGGAAAAAAATCGGGGCGCGGCGCATATGTTTCGAAATCGGCTACAGCGATTCAAGCCGCAAAAGAGAAAAATGTGTTTGAACGCCAACTTCAAGTGGAAATTCCAGCACATATATACGATGATCTATTAGCAATTGTTCAAAAGGAAACTCGAATATGAATCAAGAACAAGCAATTTTAAATTTGCTAGGTATAGCCGCAAGCGCACGCAAGGTGGTAACCGGCGAAGAACAGGTAGTAAAAGAAGTAAGAAATCAGCAAGCTAAGCTGGTTATTTTATCGACAGATGCTTCGAAAAATACTAGAAAGAAGCTAACCGATAAATGCCATTCTTTTCACGTTGAGCTACACGAATTTTCAACAAGGGATGTTCTCGGACACGCCCTTGGTAGGGAGGCGAGAGTTTCCGTAGCAATAATGGACAGCGGTTTTGCAAGAAAGCTGTCTCAGCTACTCAACGAAATCTAACCGGGGGTGAGTACATGACAAAATTACGCGTTCATGAATATGCGAAACAAGTAAGCCAGTCAAGTAAAGAAGTGATTGATCAGTTATCTAAGCTCCAAATTGATGTGAAGAATCATATGTCCATGTTAGAACCAGAAACGATTAGCAAATTAAATCATGTATATAAAAAAGGCACTCAACAACAGAGTGTACAGTCAAACCCAACAAAAGGGCAGCCAGGAACTCGTCCTGCAGCAAGAAAAGAGCAACCCTCTTCTAGTCCTGCTCAAACAAAACAAAATAATAACCAAGGAAGTACTATGAATAATAATTCAACTTCAAAAGACAACTCAAAACAAAGACCATCAACAAATAATAATCAAAACCGAAGCCAAACGAATAATCGTGGTGGCCAAACAAGCAACACGCAAGGTGGCAACCGTCCAAACAATAATTCAAGAGGTGGTAGCCAAACGAGCAACACGCAAGGTGGCAACCGTTCAAACAATAATTCAAGAGGCGGCAGCCAAACAAGCAACACGCAAGGTGGCAACCGTCCGAATAATAATACAAGAAGCGGTAGCCAAACAAGCAATACGCAAGGTGGCCAACGTTCTAACAATAATGCTAGAAGCGGTAGCCAAACAAGCAACACACAAGGTGGCAACCGCCCTAATAATAATGCAAGAGGCGGCAACCGAAGCAATAATGCACAAGGTGGCAACCGTAACAACAACCAACGACGCAAACCGGGCATTCACGGTGGACAACGCCGCAAGAATCGTCCACAGCCAGCACCACAACCAGCAGTTAAAAAAGAATTGCCAGAAAAAATCACGTTTTATGAATCACTTAGCGTTGGTGAATTAGCTAAAAAATTAGGCCGTGAACCATCTGAAATCATTAAAAAATTGTTCATGCTTGGTGTTATGGCTACAATCAACCAAGAACTTGATCAAGATGCAATCGAATTAATTTGTGCAGACTATGGGGTTGAAGTAGAAGAAGAAGTACGCATTGACGCTACAGATTTAGATACTTACTTCGAAGAAGATGAGAATGAAAATACTGCAGACATTAAAGAACGTCCGCCAGTAGTTACAATTATGGGTCACGTTGACCATGGTAAAACAACATTGCTTGACTCTATCCGTAACACTAAAGTTACAGAAGGCGAAGCGGGTGGTATTACACAACATATCGGTGCATATCAAGTGGTTGTCCAAGGCAAAAAGATTACTTTCCTAGACACACCTGGACATGCTGCTTTCACAACTATGCGTGCGCGTGGAGCTAAGATTACCGATTTAACAATCCTTGTTGTGGCTGCTGATGATGGTGTTATGCCTCAAACGATTGAAGCAATTAACCACGCAAAAGCTGCTGAAGTTCCAATCATCGTAGCAGTAAACAAAATGGATAAACAAACAGCAAACCCTGATCGTGTTATGCAAGAATTAACAGAACATGGTTTGGTTCCAGAAGCTTGGGGCGGGGATACTATCTTTGTACCGATTTCTGCTTTGTCTGGCGAAGGTATTGACCAATTGCTTGAAATGATTTTGCTTGTTTCTGAAGTAGGCGAATTAAAAGCAAATCCTAAACGTCATGCCATTGGTTCTGTTATTGAAGCACAATTAGATAAAGGCCGTGGCTCTGTAGCAACATTATTAGTTCAAAACGGTACATTAAATGTAGGAGATCCAATTGTTGTTGGTCATACGTATGGTCGTGTACGTGCAATGGTCAACGATCTTGGTCGCCGCGTGAAAAGCGCAGGTCCATCTACGCCTGTAGAAATTACTGGCTTAAACGAAGTACCACAAGCAGGAGATCGTTTCGTTGTATTTGAAGACGAAAAAACAGCTCGTCAAGTAGGGGAAGCTCGCGAATCGACTGCTATCCAAGAGATGCGTACTGAAAAACAACGCGTTACACTTGATAACTTGTTTGAACAAATGAAACAAGGCGATATGAAAGAATTAAACTTAATTGTCAAAGCAGATGTTCAAGGTACAGTTGAAGCAATGGCTGCTTCATTGATGAAAATTGATGTAGAAGGCGTTAATGTGAAGATTATTCATACAGGCGCTGGCGCGATTACTGAATCTGACATTTCACTTGCAGCTGCTTCAAATGCAATTGTAATTGGTTTCAATGTTCGTCCTGATGTCAATGCAAAACGTGCTGCAGAAGCTGAAGGCGTAGATATTCGTCTTCACCGCATTATTTATAAAGTAATTGAAGAGATTGAAGCTGCGATGAAAGGCATGCTAGATCCTGAATATGAAGAAAAAGTAATCGGTTCTGCAGAAATTCGCGAAACCTTTAAAGTTTCAAAAGTTGGTACAATTGCCGGCGGTTATGTAACAGAAGGTAAATTAACTCGTGACAGTGGTGTACGTGTGATTCGCGAGGGTATTGTTATCTTTGAAGGTGTGTTAGATTCTTTAAAACGTTTCAAAGATGATGCAAAAGAAGTTGCAAGAGGGTATGAATGTGGTTTTACTATCAAAGACTACAATGACCTTAAAGTAGGCGACCAAATCGAAGCCTTCGTCATGGAAGAGATTAAACGCTAATGATGGCGTATGCAGAGTGTGAATTTTTTGTTCCTGCTGCACATTCGCTAAAAGAAAAACGTGCTGTTTTGCAGTCTATGACTATGCGTGTAAAACAGAAATACAATATCTCTATTGCAGAGATAGACCATCAAGATGTTTGGCAAAGAACGCTTCTAGCTATTGTTTCTGTTGCTTCTTCACAACAAGCAGCGGAAAGAGAGCTAGAGCGGGCTATCGCTTTTCTTGAGTCAAATCCGGAATGGCAATGCCTTCACATTGATCGGGAGTTTATATAAGAAATTGAGGTGAACGTTTATGTCAATGCGCTCAACACGTGTCGCTGAACAAATGAAAAAAGAATTGGCAGATATCATTAGCCGTAAAATCAAAGATCCAAGAGTTGGATTTGTAACTGTAACGGATGTAGAGGTAACTGGTGATCTTCAGCAAGCGACGGCATATATTACTTGCCTAGGAACTGAAAGAGAACGCCAGGATACGTTAAAAGGGCTTGAAAAGGCGAAGGGTTTTATTCGCTCTGAAATTAGCCACCGCATTCGTCTGCGAGTTACACCTGAACTTTCTTTCGCTTTTGATTCTTCAGTAGAATATGGCAATCGAATCGATTCATTGCTGCGCCAACTGAACGATTCACAAGACCAATAGACAAAAGCCTGCAATTAGAGCTTGCAGGCTTTTTCTCTTAAAAAATGTATTAAATTATTTGGTGTAATGTTGGCAAAGGAGTGAGTTACATGCATGGTATTTTACCATTATGGAAAGAAAAAGGCATGACTTCACACGATTGTGTATTCAAGGTGCGAAAAATTTTACATACAAAGAAAGTCGGGCATACCGGCACATTAGATCCTACTGTTGAAGGTGTGCTGCCAATTTGCATAGGAAATGCTACAAGGCTTGCTGAGTATTTGACGAATGCCGGAAAAACCTATGAGGCTGTAATTGAAATTGGCGTTTCTACTACTACAGAGGATGCCGAAGGAGAGATAGTGGAAGAAGATTTATCGGAAAAGCAAATTAGCCGCAATGAGCTGCTTCAGGCTTTACAATCGCTTACCGGCACAATCAATCAAACCCCACCTATGTATTCTGCCGTAAAAGTAAATGGGAAAAAGCTTTATGAATATGCAAGACGGGGCGAAACTGTTGAACGCCCAACAAGGCAAGTGACCATTTATGAATTGGAGTTATTGGACCATTCTACAGAATATAAGGGTGAAAAAATTCGATTTGCTGTTCGTATAAGCTGTAGCAAAGGGACCTATATTCGAACGCTTGCTGTGCAGATTGGTGAAGCGTTAGGATATCCTGCTCATATGGCTTCATTAGTACGCATTAAGTCAGGTACCTTTACAAAGGACGATTGTGTTACATTATCCGAATTACAAGAAAAAGTGGATGCCGGCTTGCTTCAAGAGTGTATGAAGCCATTGGAATTTGCACTTTATGAATATCCACAGATAGAGCTTACTGAGTCTATTGAAAAGTCCGTTAAAAATGGACAAGTTCTGCTAATGCATCCTGCGCTTAATGAAAATGATAAAATTGTTTATATGAAAGACAATTCTGCAGTTGCTGTGTATATAAAGCATCCAGAAAAAGATGGATTCATGAAACCAGAAAAAATGTTTCCAAACGTGGATTAGGTAGGAGGAAATTGTTATGAAAGTGATTCATCTCATGTATCCGCATCAAATCAATTCGCCGGAAGTTCAAGGCCCTTACTCACTAGCCATTGGTTTTTTTGACGGGATTCATCTTGGTCATCAAGCGGTTATAGAAGAGGCAAGAGAACAAGCAAAAGCGAAAAACCTAAAATTAGCTGTGATGACATTTGATCCACACCCTTCCATTGTGTTGGGAGGTCGAAAAGAACAAGTGTTCTATATCACACCTTTGAAACAAAAGCTTGAAATCCTGAAAAAATTGCAGGTTGATACTGTGTTTGTTGTTCGCTTTACCTCTGATTTTGCCAATTTAAATCCATCTGAATTTGTTGATATATTTATTCGCGAGTTAAATATTAAACATGTAAGTGCTGGCTTTGATTATTCTTTTGGCAAAAAAGGTAGCGGCAAAATGGAAGATATGAAACAACTTAGCAATGGCGATTACGAGGTATCTATTGTGGATAAAAAACAGTTTGAAGAAGATAAAATTAGTTCTACACGGATTCGGAGTGCCTTAAAAGAAGGAGATATGGAATCCGTTCGCCACTTGTTGGGACGACCATATCAAATCCCTGGCATTGTGGTTCATGGGGATAAGCGAGGCAGAGAAATTGGATTTCCAACTGCCAATGTTCAAGAAGCAGAAGGTACTTTCATACCGGCAACTGGTGTCTATGCAGTAAAGATTGAAGTACAGAATGAGTGGCATAATGGTGTATGTAATGTCGGCTATAAACCGACTTTCAAAAATCCAGATGAAAAGAATTTAACGATTGAAGTGTTTATTGACCAGTTTGATAAAAATATCTATGGTGAAGAAGTGAAAGTGGATTGGTATAAGTACTTGCGAGGCGAAAGAAAATTCAGTGGAATTGAGGCATTGAAAACCCAAATTGAAGCTGATAAACAACAGGCATTAGAATACTTGCAATCATTAGTTTAAATCAATTATAGTTGCATGAGTAACCTGTTTATGTTACTATTTTCTAAGTGATCCGCTTCTAGCGGCGCTGAACCATTACTTGGCTCTACGAATCACCAACGAGTTGCTCAGTAATAGGGGATATTTTTTAATCAGTAGGAGGTGAATAGGATGGCACTAACACAAGAACGCAAAAACGAAATCATTGCTGAATACCGTACACACGAAAGTGATACTGGTTCACCAGAAGTTCAAATCGCTGTCCTTACGGAAGAGATTAACAACTTAAACGAACATTTACGTGTTCACAAAAAAGACCACCACTCACGTCGCGGTCTATTCAAAATGGTCGGTCGTCGCCGTAACTTATTAAAATATTTACGTGAAAACGACGTACAACGTTACCGTGAAATTATTACAAAACTTGGCTTACGCCGATAAAATGAAACAACAAACAGCGAGGGATTCTGCCCGCGCTGTTTGTTAGTTCAATCAGTCGAAACTTACTCCATCTTCATTGTGTACAAGTTGCACAATTGAAGTAAAGTAGGAGCCGAGATTAAATGCATGAGATGAAAGCGGGCTTGTCCCGCTTTTTCTTTATGTTTAATAAAATTCCAGCCATCTATAGCGAATAAAAGCGGAATGTAGAGAAATGTTTCGCAAAGCGCATTTATTTTTGATAAACTACAAGTAACTACATAACATAAGCTTATATGTAATTTAGGTTTTCTTTTTAAGAGAGGAGTTCAATAGATGAACGAAAAAAAAGTTTTTACCTATGAATGGGCAGGACGACCATTGCAAATCGAAGTCGGCCAGCTTGCAAAACAAGCAAACGGTGCAGTAATGGTACGTTACGGCGAAACAGCTGTACTATGTAATGCTACTATGTCTAAACACCCAAAACAAACAGATTTCTTCCCTTTAACTGTGAACTATGAAGAAAAACTTTACGCAGTCGGTAAGATTCCTGGAGGTTTTATTAAAAGAGAAGGCCGTCCATCTGAACGTGCTGTTTTAACATCTCGTTTAATTGACCGACCAATCCGTCCATTATTCCCAGACGGTTTCCGTAATGAAGTACAAGTTACCTCAATGGTTATGTCAGCAGATCCAAACTGCAGCAGCGAAATGGCGGCTATGGTTGGTTCATCATTGGCTCTTATGGTATCTGATATTCCATTCGACGGACCAATCGCAGGTGTACAAGTTGGTATGATTAATGATGAATTTATCGTTAATCCTACTGTTGAACAATTAGATCAATCATTGATTAATCTTACTGTAGCTGGCACCAAAGATGCGATCAACATGGTAGAAGCTGGTGCACTAGAAGTACCAGAAGAAACAATGCTTGAAGCAATCATGTTCGGACATGAAGAAATCAAAAAGCTTATTGCCTTCCAAGAAGAAGTAACGAAGGAATCAGGCAAAGAAAAAATTGAAGTAACATTGCATGAGTTAGATCCACAATTGACTGAAAGCATTACTTCTCAATTTGAAACTCAAATGAACGCAGCGATTCAAACGCATGAAAAACATGCGCGTGATGAAGCGATTGAAGCAGTAAAAGCTGAGGTAATCGCACAATTTGAAGAACAAGAAGCAGACGATGCTACATTGAAACAAGTTGGACAAATTTTAGATAAGATGGTCAAAGAAGAAGTTCGTCGATTGATTACCGAAGAAAAAATCCGCCCAGATGGCCGTAAATTAGACGAAATTCGTCCATTATCTTCAGAGACTGGATTATTGGCACGTGCTCATGGTTCAGGATTATTTACACGAGGACAAACACAAGCGCTATCAATCTGTACGCTTGGCGCATTAAGCGATGTTCAAATTATTGATGGTCTTGGGGTAGAAGAGTCAAAACGCTTTATGCACCATTATAATTTCCCTCAATTCTCAGTAGGGGAAACAGGACCAATGCGTGGTCCAGGACGCCGTGAAATCGGTCATGGAGCACTTGGAGAACGTGCATTATCCGCGATCATTCCAGACGAAAAAGATTTCCCTTACACTATTCGCTGTGTATCAGAAGTGTTGGAATCAAATGGTTCAACATCACAAGCAAGTATCTGTGCATCTTGCCTAGCATTGATGGATGCAGGTGTTCCAATTAAAGCACCAGTAGCAGGCATTGCGATGGGTCTTATTAAAAAGGGCGATTATTATTCCATCTTAACGGACATTCAAGGTATGGAAGACCACCTTGGCGATATGGACTTTAAGGTAGCTGGAACAGCAAAAGGTGTAACAGCACTTCAAATGGACATCAAAATTGATGGTTTATCTCGTGAAATTCTAGAAGAAGCATTAGTGCAAGCAAAACGCGGCCGTATGATTATTTTAGAATCTATGTTAGCTACAATCGCTCAACCGAAAGAACACTTATCTGCATATGCACCTAAGATTCAGCAGATTCATATCAACCCTGATAAAATCCGCGATGTAATTGGGCCAGGGGGCAAACAAATCAACAAGATTATTGAAGAAACAGGCGTAAAAATCGATACAGAGCAAGATGGTACGATTTCAATTGCTTCTTCAGATGAAGATATGATTAAACGCGCTAAAGAAATAATCGAAAACATTGTGCGTGAAGCAAAAGTCGGCGAATACTATATGGGTAAAGTTAAACGTATCGAAAAATTCGGCGCGTTCCTAGAAATCTTCCCTGGTAAAGATGGCTTGCTTCATATTTCTGAAATTCAAGAAGAACGCACAAAAGCTGTCGAAGATGTCTTGAAATTAGGTGATGAGCTATTAGTGAAAGTCATTGAAATCGATCGCCAAGGCCGTGTCAACTTATCACGCAAGATTGTTATTAAAGAAGAAAAAGAACGAGCAGAACAACAATAAGACTGTTTCATTTATAAAAGTTAAGCAGTTAAAGAATATATTATGTCTGCAATGAGGTTGTCTAATTAAACGACAGCCTCTTTTTTATATAAAGGAGGAAGATTATTGAGGACTAAACATATATGTAAAAATGGCGTTAGAGTTCTTGTTGAAAAACGTCCATACGTTAGATCGGTGTCCATGGGCATTTGGGTAAATGTAGGTTCCAGAGATGAAAGTCCTGAATTAAACGGAATCACACATTTCATTGAACATATGTTGTTTAAGGGTACATATACTAGGACAGCAAAAGAAATAGCCGAATCCTTTGATCGTATTGGAGGGCAATTAAATGCCTTTACGTCTAAAGAAAATACGTGTTTTTATGCCACCACTTTGGATATCCATGCAGTTGAAGCACTGAAGATTTTAGCGGATATGTTTTTCCATTCATCCTTCGATCCGCAAGAAATTGAAAAAGAAAGGCAAGTAATTTATGAGGAAATGCTATTAGTTGAGGATACGCCAGATGATGAAGTAGATGAAAGGCTTTGGCGGGCCATGTTTCCTGAAGATCCAATTGGTGCCCCTATCCTAGGAACAAGAGATACATTGGAAAACTTCACAAAAGAAACGCTAGAAGATTTTATGGAGGCACATTATACGCCTGAACGCATAGTAATCTCCATTGCCGGCAATGTCCCTGATCATCTTTTGGACACAGTTGCCGCATTATTTGGTGATTTTGAAAGAGACTCAGAAGTCCCTCAGATTGCTACAATACCAAGATTTGATCCAGGTGTGACTATCAAGAATAACCATGCAGAACAATCACATTTATTACTTGGATACTCATCACTTTCAATAAAAGATCCAAATCTCATGAGTCTCCTTGTCATGAATAATATAATCGGAGATACAACGTCATCAAGGCTTTTTCAACAAGTGAGAGAAGAGAAAGCGTTAGCTTATTCAATTTATTCGTATTACTCTGCTTACCAAGATACTGGCGCTTTTATGATTTATGGCGGTACATCTCCTAAGCAATTGGATCTTTTGGAAGAAACTATTTTGCAAATAACAGATAACCTAAAGGAAAATGGCGTAACAGCTAAAGAAATAAGGTACGCAAAAGAACAATTAGAAAGCAATTTTTTGTTAAGCCTTGAAACCACTAATGATGTCATGCATCGAAATGCAAAAAATGAATTGATCTATGGAGAGCATAAATCGATTGAAGTAAATTTAGAAGAACTGCAAGCAGTAAATGAAATAAGTGTGAATAACATGATACAAGATATACTGGAAAAACCATTTGCTAAATCGATTATTCAGCCAACTAAGAGACTTTAATATGCCTCTTAGTTTTTTTATGCACATGCATATGTATAATGACATACACTATTATGACGGAGAAGGAGGGGTTAAATGCTTTTATCTGAGCTCGCGGATAAAGAACTAATCCAGATGAGTGATGGAGTCCGCTGCGGGTTGCTTGCGGAAACAGAGTGTTTATTAGATCCGAAAACTGGGCAAATTTATGGATTTGAATTAGTCCAAAGAGGTTATCGCTTGCCATTTCAATCAAAAGATCAAAAACCGCAGTCCTATATTCCATGGACAGAAATTTCACTGATTGGCGAAGACCGAATTTTATTCAAAAAAACACAACCACTGAAATCGGGGTACACAAAATGATAAATGAAAAATGGTTAATCCTTGGAAGAGATTTGCGGTTCAAAGAATTGGCCCTCTATTTGTCACTAGATTATGAGCAGGTTATATACAAATATACAGACAAGTGGAATGAGGAACTCCAACAAATCATTGAGACGGAAAAGCCTGAGCGGATTGTGTTGCCAATCCAAGCGCCAGAAATTCCTCGCGGTGCATTCGAAGGCCTCCCATCGAATGCTGTAATATTTGTCGGTAAAAGCAATCAAAGTCTACAACAGGAATTTCTGCAATTAAAAGAGGATCAGGTGATCTATTATCTGCAGGATGAATCGTATATATGGCTGAATGCTAGATTGACCTCTGAAGGTATGTTGCGAGCCTTTTATGATTTAGAAAATACTTCAGTATTTGACAAATCGTTTTGTATTACAGGATTTGGCCGTGTAGCTAAGATGCTTGCCTACATGTTCCATAAATTGGGCGCAAATGTTCATATTTTGGCAAGATCCAACAGCCAAATTCAAGAGGCCATTGCCTATGGCTACGTTGCAGATCAATTGATACCCGAGAACATAACAGAACACGATTACTTAATTAATACAATCCCGAATAAATGGTTTACTGTAGATTTCTATAATGCATTAGAAAAAAAATTGAACATATTTGATGTAGCATCATCACCAGGCTGCCTTAATATAGAAGAGAGAGAGAAGCTTATTTATACATTCCTTCCTGGTTTGCCCGGCAAGTATTTCCCACAAGATGCAGCAGACTTGCTTGCACAGGTGATTGTACGAAAAAATAATGAACTAAAGGAGGAATAATATGCTACAAGGCAAACGGATTGGGTTAGGGATTACTGCTTCCCATTGCACGTATGCAGACGTAATACCTAAAATCACTTCTCTCACTGAATTAGGGGCAACCGTTGTCCCGATTATCACGCATTCTGTTTTAACAGCTGCGACTCGTTTTGGTACAGGAGAAGAATGGATTGAGAAAATAGAGAGCTTGGCAGGCAATGAGGTGGTAAAAAGCATTGCGGAGGCGGAACCATTTGGACCATCAAATCCTTTAGATTGTATGGTCATTGCTCCAATGACAGGGAACTCTATCAGTAAATTTGCTAATGCCGCAACTGACTCTCCTGTATTAATGGCGGCGAAAGCAACTCTAAGAAATGGAAGCCCAGTAGTTCTGGGGATTTCAACGAATGATGCGCTAGGTCTTAATGGAATAAATGTTATGAAACTATTAAACACAAAAAATGTCTTCTTTATCCCGTTTGGGCAAGATGATCCTATCAATAAGCCAAATTCTCTTATATCTGATTTTACGTTGATGGCAAAAACAGTAGAAGCCTCATTAAATAAAGCACAATTGCAACCATTATTGATTCAATATACTAAATAATTTAATTATTATATAAATAACTAGGCAAGTATGATACAATAGCGCCATTACTTGGATGATTAGCTGAGGAGCGATGTATAATGACGAAAAAATATACAGTAGCAGTAGTAGGTGCCACAGGGGCTGTAGGTACAAAAATTATTGAACAATTAATCAAACGTAAATTCCCTATGGCACAATTAAAACCTTTAGCGTCAAAGCGCTCTGCCGGAAAAGAATTAGCAGTAGGCAATGAGCGTTATAAAATAGAAGAAGCTACCCCAGAAGCGTTTGATGGGATAGATTTTGCCTTTTTTAGCGCTGGAGGATCCGTTTCTAAGGAACTTGCGCCTGAAGCTGCAAAACGCGGAGCAATCGTAATTGATAATACAAGTGCATTTCGAATGGATCCAGAGACGCCTCTTGTAGTACCTGAAGTAAATCCTAATGATCTTGCAACACATCAGGGCATTATAGCCAATCCAAATTGTTCTACCATACAAATGGTCGCAGCACTTCAGCCAATCCGGCAAGCATTTGGTTTGAAGAAAATAATCGTATCTACATATCAAGCTGTATCCGGAGCAGGAATCAGTGCCGTAAATGAGCTAAAAGAACAAAGCGTCCATTTTGATGAGCCTACAGGAATAGAGGCCCAAATCTTACCTGTAAAAAGCGATAAGAAGCACTATCCTATTGCACGCAATGTGATACCGCAAATCGATGTATTTACAGAAAACGGCTTTACCTATGAAGAAATGAAAATGATTAATGAAACCAAAAAAATTCTGCATGATGAAACATTACCAGTAGCGGCGACTTGTGTACGCGTGCCAGTAACAGTAGGGCACTCTGAATCAGTTTATATTGAAATTGAGCGAAATGGTGTGTCAGTAGAAGAAATAAAAGAGATTCTAAAAACAGCTCCTGGGGTAGTATTACATGATGACCCTGCAACACAGCACTATCCTATGCCATTATATTCAGATGGTTTGGATGATGTATTTGTAGGTCGAATTCGCAAGGACTTAACAGAAGACACAGGTTTTCATCTATGGATTGTAGCTGATAATTTGTTGAAAGGAGCTGCGCTAAACTCTATCCAAATCGCTGAAAAAATGATTGAAGATGGACTAAAGTAAGGAGGCAGCTGAGTGAATATTGGTCGTATTGCGACAGCTATGATTACACCGTTCCATGAAGATGGGACCATTCACTACGAAGAGATTGCTAGATTGATTGACCATTTAATTGCGAATGGGACAGATTCAGTTGTTGTCTGTGGAACGACAGGTGAATCTCCCACTTTAAGTTTTGAAGAAAAAATAAGAATATTTCAGTATGTTGTGCAAAAAGCTAATAAGAGAATCCCAGTCATTGCAGGAACAGGAAGTAACAATACAAAAGAATCAATACTGTTAACACAGCAGGCAGAAGCTGCAGGCGTTGACGGCATTATGCTAGTGGCACCGTATTATAATAAACCTAGCCAACAGGGGATGTACGAACATTTTGCAGCTATTGCGCAGGCGACTACTCTGCCGGTTATGCTTTACAACATTCCGGGAAGATCTGTTGTTAATATGACACCAAAAACCGTTCTTGCATTAAGTGATATTCCAAATATACAAATAGTCAAAGAAGCAAGTGGAAGTTTAGATCAAATGGCAGAAATTTTAGCGGATGCACCACAAGGATTCCAAGTATATTCTGGAGATGACGGTTTAACATTGCCGTTACTTAGCATCGGAGGATCCGGCATTGTATCTGTAGCTTCCCATTTAGTTGGATATGATATGCAAAAAATGGTGAAGGCATATTATGATGGTGAGCATGAAAAAGCTGCCCGCATTCATCAAGCGCTTCTGCCCCTTATACGGGCACTATTTGCAACGCCTAGCCCTTCAACTTTAAAATATGCCTTAGCAAAGCAAGGATTAGGTACTGAGAGCGTAAGGCTGCCTATTATTCCTTTAACAGCTGAGGAGAAGAGGGCATATGATCATGCTTGGAGAGAATATGAAGAAAAGCAAAAGAGTTTTGACTAAGGTGTTGTATAAGACAAAAAAATTTTCATAACTAAACTCGGCAGTGATTATAACGGAATGAATGATTTAGAAGGTCCACATTTGAACGAACACAGATGATTCGAGAATGGGTGACATTGACCCATTCTTTTTTGTTTGTGAAAACGCTCAACTATCTATATAATGGGAGTAAGTGGTTTGTGTTCGGGATTAATTTAGGAGGAAAACAAGTGGCAAAAACAATAACAAAAAATGAAGTAATACGCGTCATCCCATTGGGCGGCGTGTGTGAAGTCGGCAAAGCAATGTACGTTATCGAAATTGATGAAGAAATCTTTGTCGTGGATAGCGGCCTTATGTTTCCGGAAGACGAAATGTTAGGCATTGATTATGTCATACCAGACATATCTTACTTAGTCGAAAATAAATCACGTGTAAAAGGTATTTTCTTAACACATGGACATGAAGATGCCATCGGATCTGTCGCATATTTACTACAAAAAGTGAACGCGCCGGTTTATGGATCTAAATTGACGATCGCTTTAGCGAAAGAACATTTGAAAGAATTGCCTGCACCATATCAAATTAAGTTTTTTGAAGTAACGAGCAAGAGTCGCATGAACTTCCAAACGACTTATGTGACATTTTTCCATACTACACACAGTATCCCAGATTCATTGGGTATTGCTTTCCATACAAGTGAAGGTGCTATTGTCCATACAGGCGAATTTAAGTTTGACCAATCAGCAAAAGGCAAATATAAGCCAGATCTTGCAAAAATGGCAAACTTGGGTGAAGAAGGCGTCTTTATCTTGATGTCTGATTCTACTGAAGCAGAACGTCCTGGCTATACAATTCCCGAAAATGTTGTACAGGAGAAGTTAGCAAAAACTTTTCATAATGCAGAAGGCCGCATTTTAGTTGCGCTATATGCTTCTAATTTTATCCGTATCCAGCAAGTATTTGATCAAGCAACTGATGCTGATCGAAAGATCGCTGTTATAGGTAAAAGCTTAGAGCATGCATTTGAAGTTGGTATGCGTCTGGGTTACTTATCTGTTGATCCTGACAGAATTATCCCAGCAAATAAAATGAATGATTATGCAGATGAAGAAATTGTGGCGATTATAACAGGAAATCAAGGTGAACCACTAGAAGGATTAGAAAAAATTATCCGCAAACACCACCGCGATATCCGCATTAAAAATACAGACACAGTTCTTATTACTTTCACACCTTCACCAGGGATGGAAGTCCAAATCGCAGACACAATGAACAGCCTTGCAAAAGCAGGAGCAAAAGTATTGTCTGCTGATAAAAAAGTGCATGTTTCAGGGCACGGCTCGCAAGAAGATTTGAAATTAATGCTGAATTTAATGCGACCAAAATACTTTATCCCAATTCAAGGCGACTACCGTATGTTAATAGCTCACTCAAAGTTGGCGCAACAAACAGGTATGTCTAAAGCCCAAATTTTTATTGCTGATAAAGGAGATATCGTAGAATATAAAGGCGGCAAAATGCGTATGAGTGGCCGTGTCACTGCTGGAAACGTGTTAATTGACGGTATAGGCGTAGGCGATGTAGGCAATATTGTATTACGCGATCGTAAATTGCTTAGTCAAGATGGTATATTCATTGTAGTTGTGACCATCAACCGCAAAGAGAAAAAAGTTGCTTCTGGTCCAGAAATTTTATCAAGAGGCTTTGTATATGTAAGAGAATCAGAAGAATTATTAAGTGAGTCTTCTGAATTAGTTCGCGCTGTTGTCGAAAGTTATGTGAATAAAGGCTCGTACGAATGGACAAGTATAAAACAAGAAATCCGTGACACGCTAAACTCTTATTTATTCCAAAAAACCAAAAGAAGACCAATGATTATCCCTATTATTATGGAATATTAGCGTTATGCGGGAAAAAGGATTTCCTTACCTCTTAAAAATGGTAGGAAATCCTTTTTCCGTTTTATTATGTACATGATAAAGATATTTTTCCAAAACAAAAAGATTGTAAAAAACCTTAATCAACGAAAGAAAGTAGGTGGTTGCATGGCAAAAAAAGCAACGAAAAAGAAACCTGCAAAGAGTAAAAAAACAGTCAGCAAAAAAACGAAAAAAGGTACGAAGACGCAACCATTGGTATATGAAATCATAGGATTAATACTAATTGGCCTTGCGATTATTATTTTTTTTGAGTATGGAATTGTAGGGAAGGCGTTCCAATACATTGCCTTATTTTTATTTGGGAATTGGGCTATCATCGTTCCTTTCTTGTTCATCGTGAGTGCGTTGTTACTAATGGTCAAACGCACAATTCCTAATCTGAAAAACCGCCTGATCGGTGGTGTCTTACTAATTACAGGCGGATTAACGTTATTCAGCCACATTTCCTTGTTCGAGCAACTGTTTAATGGTCAAGCCTTGCACAATAATTCGGTTTTAAAAGAAACATGGAGAGTGCTTGTTACTTCAGGGGGAATTAAAGAACATTCTCATGCATTAGGAGGCGGTATGATTGGGGCAATCCTTTTTGCTTGTTTCTTCGCTCTATTTGATGCAGCAGGCGCCAATATCGCAGGATGGCTAATGGTGTTAATTGGACTTCTTTTAATTACTGGTAAAGCCCTAATACCTTATATCGCTGGCAAATGGCCAACAATTAAACAGTCAATTATGGAAATGAAAGAAGAGTCCGAGGACACTGTAAGCAGGCGCCAAGAAGCAAAGAGTAAGAAAAAGACAGAGAGAAAAAGAAAAGCTGCGGTGTCTGAAGAGGAAACTATCGAGCATACCGTTAATGATGAAGAATATCATGCAGCAACAATCCCCGAGCAACCAAAAGAACCAATCATTTCTGCCTTTACGCAAAGAATTCAACAACAAGATCAGCCTGTACCAGATATTCCTGAAGAAGAACCTGAAACTGCTGCAGATACAATTGATGCTGCTGTAATATCTGCGGCAGAGGTAGAGAATGAGGCGTATCAATTACCAGCTATGGCTACTTTAAAATTGCCGCCGCATACGGATCAAAGCGGCGAATTTCAATTAATTCAAGGGAATGCTAAGAAACTAGAGCAAACATTCCAATCATTTGGTGTGAAAGCCACAGTTACCCAAGTTCATTTAGGCCCTGCGGTAACGGAATATGAGGTATTGCCAGACAGAGGCGTAAAGGTTAGCAAAATCGTAGGATTGCAAGATGATTTAGCTTTAGCACTGGCTGCTAAAGATATTAGAATAGAGGCGCCAATACCAGGAAAATCAGCTGTTGGTATTGAAGTTCCTAATAAAGAGGTCGCTATAGTTAGCCTAAGAGAAGTGCTAGAATCCAAAGAAAACAATAAGCCGGATGAAAAGTTATTGATCGGTTTAGGAAGAGATATTACCGGTGAAGCAAAACTTGCACAGCTAAACAAAATGCCGCATTTATTAGTAGCAGGATCGACGGGGAGTGGGAAGTCCGTTTGTATTAATGGCATTATTATTAGTATTCTTATGCGTGCAAAACCTCATGAAGTAAAAATGATGATGATTGATCCGAAGATGGTAGAATTGAACGTTTATAATGGAATCCCACATTTATTAGCGCCAGTTGTGACAGATGCAAGAAAAGCGTCACAAGCGTTGAAAAAAGTCGTGGATGAGATGGAAAGACGCTACGATTTGTTCTCACATACGGGAACACGCAATATAGAGGGATATAATGCACATATAGAACGTTTTAATAAAGAAAACGGAGAGAAGCATCCCAAGATGCCGTTTATTGTGGTTATTGTTGATGAGTTAGCCGATTTGATGATGGTAGCCTCAAGTGATGTGGAAGATTCAATTACACGCTTAGCGCAAATGGCTAGAGCAGCAGGCATACACCTCATTATCGCAACACAAAGACCAAGTGTGGATGTCATTACAGGTATTATTAAAGCTAACATCCCATCGAGAATAGCATTCGCTGTATCTTCCGCAATCGATTCTCGAACTATTCTTGATATGGGAGGAGCGGAACGCTTGCTTGGTCGGGGGGATATGCTATTTTTACCAGCTGGGCAGTCGAAGCCGGTACGCGTACAAGGGGCTTTTGTCTCAGACCAAGAAGTAGAACAGATTGTAGACTTTGTTATAGCACAGCAAAAAGCCCAATACCAAGAGGAAATGATTCCAACTGAAGAAGAGGAAATTACAGACTTGGATGATACAGATGACCTCTTTGAAGAAGCTGTTAATTTGGTAGCAAGCCAAGATACTGCATCTGTATCCTATCTGCAAAGAAAATTAAAGATAGGATACGCTAGAGCCGCTCGTATCATGGATCAGATGGAGGAAAGAGGCATTGTCGGACCAGCTGAAAAAAGCAAACCAAGAGAAGTATTAATCGGAAAATAGCACGTCCGGCAATTGTGAATTTTCTAACAATGTAACGAAAAATAGCAAATTCAACAATTTTTAAAAATTTATTAACTGTTTTAACACAGTTTTTTTCGAAAGTTATTTATTTCGTTATTTAAAAGTGTTATAGTATGACTGATTAGTAGGAATGTTTTACGTCAGATGTCTGATCTCTACTGGTGGTGGTTAATTTGACAATAAAGTCTGACCAGCGTCATCTCTATCTTCAAGTGATCGATCATCTTAAGGCAGACATAGAAAAAGGGATTTATAAAGAAAATGAAAAACTACCATCTGAATTTGAGTTGTCGAAGACACTTGGGGTAAGTCGTGCGACGCTTCGGGAAGCACTAAGACTTTTGGAAGAAGAAAATATTATTGTTAGAAGACATGGTGTGGGAACCTTTGTGAATCCAAAGCCCATATTTACTTCAGGCATTGAACAGTTATCAAGTATTTCTTCTATGATAGAAGATGCAGGTATGCAGCCCGGTACAGTCTATTTAAACTCTACCGAGCTGCTTCCGAATGACGAAGATTTAAAACGCTTTCAATGTGATGCTGGCGATCCGATAATCACGATTGAACGGGTCCGTACAGCTGACGATAACCCTGTGGTATATTGTATCGACCAAGTACCTTCAAACTATTTGCCGAAAGATTTTTTGAAAAGACGCAATCTATCGATATTTCAAGCATTAGAAGAATCAGGGGACATACATGTTGCTTATGCGGTCACTTATATTGACCCGATTGGCTATCATGGTCACGTTTCACCTATCTTAGAATGCGGACGCGAGACAGCGCTCTTGTTGCTGAAGCAGTTTCATTATGATGAACAAGAACGGCTGGTCTTATATTCGAAAAACTATTTTAGAGCTGATAAATTCAGCTTCCATGTAATACGTAAACGCGTATAAATGTATTCATTCCTGCTATCGTCAACAACAAATTTATTAATTTACTTTTTGGGAGGATTTCAAGTGAAAAAGCGTAAAATTGGTTTAGCACTTTCTGCACTTCTAGCTTCTGGTACATTGCTTGCGGCATGTGGATCAGACAAAGGGGACGAATCGAAAAAAAGCGGTAGCGATAAAGATAAATTCTCAGTAGCAATGGTTACTGATATCGGTGGTATCGATGACCGTTCATTCAACCAATCAACTTGGGAAGGTATCGAGAAGTTTGGTGAAGAGAATGGAATGAAAAAAGGTAACGGTGGCTTCGATTACCTTCAATCAGCTTCTGAAAGTGATTACAATACAAACCTTAACAACCTTGTTCGCCGTAATTTCGATTTAGTATATGCTGTAGGTTTCAATTTGCATGATGCTACATCTGAAGTTGCAAAACAACAAAAAGACGCTAAATTTGCCATTATTGACTCAGTTATTGAAGGTCAAGATAATGTTGCATCAATCATGTTCCGTGCTAACGAAGCTTCATACCTAGCAGGTGCTGCAGCTGCTTTACAATCCAAAACAGGTAAAATCGGATTTATCGGCGGTGTAGAAGGCGATATCATCGGTGGCTTCGAAGCTGGCTTTGTTGCAGGCGCTAAAGCGGCAAATCCAAAAGTAAAAATTGATATCCAATATGCAGGTTCATTCGGTGATGCTTCTAAAGGTCAAGCAATTGCAAAACGTATGTATGATTCAGGTACAGACATTATCATGCATGCTGCAGGCGGTACAGGAAACGGCCTATTCACTGAAGCAAAAGAACGCAAGAAAAAAGATGCTAAGGCTGATGTATGGGTAATCGGTGTAGACCGTGACCAATACGATGAAGGAAAAGTGAATGATAAAACAAACATCACTTTAACTTCTGTTCTTAAACGTGTTGATACTGCTGCTGAAAAAGTATCTAAAGATACTAAAGACGGCAAATTCCCTGGCGGCAAAACAATTACATTTGGTCTAAAAGACAAAGGTGTTGACTTAGCTGACGACCACGGCGTATTTACTGACGACACTAAGAAGAAAATTGATGAATTCAAAGAAAAAATTATTAGCGGCGACATTACAGTTCCAGAAAAACCTGAAAAATAGTGTCACCTTCATATCATAAAGGCCAGTTATTGGTCTTTATGATCTTTTTATCTATTTTTTAGTTTAAAGATTAATAGACGAAGGGTTTCGAAGAGCCTTTTTACAATACCCTTATTCTTATTTTTTTGAACATTTTTTATACTGCTAGATTGTGAATAAATGTTTGAAAATAAAATAGTCTCTTCAATTCCTTCTTGTGTTAATTTTTTAACCAAAGATTTTAATTGATATACCGTCATATTATATTGATCGATTAAGGGAGTGAGCAAAATGGATTATGTCATTGAGATGCTTGGAATACGCAAACAATTTGGCGATTTCGTAGCAAATGATAATATTACTCTTCAACTTAAGAAGGGTGAAATACATGCGTTATTAGGAGAAAATGGCGCAGGGAAATCGACGCTGATGAACGTGTTATTCGGTCTATATCAACCGGAAGCGGGAGTTATTAAAGTGAATAGTAAAGAGGTCAAAATTACCGATCCAAATAAGGCTAATGATCTTGGGATTGGGATGGTACACCAACACTTTATGTTAGTCGAAAACTTTACGGTAACTGAAAATATCATTTTGGGTAGTGAACCGACGAAAATGGGTTTAGTTAATATCCGAGATGCTGCAAAGAAAGTTCAGCAGTTATCTGAAAAGTACGGATTAAATGTTGATCCATATGCGAAAATTGAAGATATTTCGGTTGGTATGCAACAACGTGTCGAAATTTTAAAGACGCTCTACCGCGGAGCTGAAATGTTAATCTTTGACGAACCGACTGCATCATTAACACCACAAGAAATCAATGAATTGATACAAATTATGAAACGCTTGATTAAAGAAGGCAAATCTATCATTTTAATCACTCACAAATTAAAAGAAATTATGGATGTATCAGATAGAGTAACGATTATCCGTAAAGGGCAAGGGATTGGCACTGTTACTACTGCAGAAACAAATCCGGACCAACTGGCTGAAATGATGGTAGGTCGTCAGGTTGTATTTAAAACGGAAAAAACAACTGCTCATCCAAAAGATGTAGTACTGAACATTGAGAACTTAACTGTCCAAGATAATCGTGGAATTGATCGTGTTAAAGATTTGTCTTTAGCTGTAAGAGCTGGTGAGATAGTTGGTATTGCTGGTATAGACGGCAATGGACAATCAGAGTTAATTGAAGCGATCACTGGGCTTCGTAAAGTGAAAAGCGGCCAAATAGCGCTTAACGGTAAGGATATTACTGGCAAGAAACCACGTAAAATCACGGAATCAGGGATTGGCCATATTCCGCAAGACCGTCATAAACATGGCTTAGTACTTGATTTTCCAATTGGACATAATATCGTCTTACAAACGTATTACCAATCACCTGTATCAAAGGGTGGCATTATTGATTACAAACGTGTTAATAGCATTGCACGCAATATTATTGAGGAATATGACGTGCGTACACCAAGTGAAATGACGCAGGCGAGAGCACTATCAGGTGGTAACCAGCAAAAAGCGATTATCGGCCGTGAAATTAATCGAGATCCAGATCTTTTGATCGCTGCGCTACCAACTCGTGGACTTGATGTAGGGGCGATTGAATTTATCCATAAGCGTTTAATTGAACAACGTGATAAAGGCAAAGCAGTATTATTGATTTCATTTGAATTGGATGAGGTAATGAATGTCTCTGATAACATCGCTGTAATTCATGATGGATCAATTATTGATACCGTTTCGCCAAAAGAAACAACAGAGCAAGAATTGGGCCTATTAATGGCTGGTCATTCACTTGGCCATAGTGAAAAGGTAGGTGACGCATAGTGTCTAAAAGAGTAGTAAATATTCTAGTTCCACTTATTTCGATTGTGTTAGGTTTAATTATTGGCGCAATCGTCATGCTTATTAGCGGTTTTAACCCAGTTGATGGTTACATCGCTCTGTGGAACGGAGTATTCGGCAGCAGTTATAACATGGGCGAAACAGTTCGCCAGATCACGCCGTATGTGTTCGCCGGTTTGGCAGTAGCATTCGCGTTTCGTACAGGATTATTTAACATCGGGGTAGAAGGCCAACTGATCGTAGGTTGGTTAGCAGCAGCTTATGTTGGCTCTGCTTTCGACCTTCCCAAGATTATTCATCTACCATTAGCTTTGCTTGCAGCAGCTGCTGCAGGTGCCCTATGGGCGTTTATTCCAGGCCTTTTGAAGGCTAAATTACAGGTCCATGAAGTTATCGTTACCATTATGATGAACTATATTGCATTGCATGTAGCCAATGCGACTATATCTGCATTATCTGATGGCGGCGATAAGACAGAAAAAATTCACGATTCTGCTTCACTTCGTTCTCCTTTCTTTGAATCTCTTACCGATTATTCAAGATTGCATTGGGGTTTTCTAATTGCCCTAATTGCGGTGTTAATCATGTGGTTTATTTTAGAAAAGACAACACAAGGCTATGAATTAAAATCAGTCGGTTTTAACCAAAATGCTTCGGAATATGCTGGTATGAATGTTAGCAAAAATATCATTCTAGCAATGGTTATCTCAGGGGCTTTTGCAGGTCTTGGAGGCGCTATGGAGGGTCTAGGTACCTTCGGTAATATTACTAAAATGACAGGTTTTACTGGTATTGGTTTTGATGGGATTGCGGTTGCGTTGCTTGGAGCAAACCAGCCATTTGGCGTACTACTTGGCGCAATACTTTTTGGCGGATTAAAAAATGGCGGTCTCAATATGCCGAACGAAGCTGGCATACCAGTGGAAATCGTATCCATTGTTATCGCATTAATTATCTTCTTCGTAGCATCAGGTTATATTATTCGTGTGGGCTTGGACCGTTTAAGCAAGAAAAAAAAGGAGGGAAAATAACATGAGTTTTTTAGATGTGTTATATTTTATTATTCCTTCTGCAATCTACTATGCAGCACCATTGATCATGACAGCCATAGGCGGCGTATTTACTGAACGATCAGGCGTTGTCAATATTGGACTTGAAGGGGTTATGATTATCGGCGCATTCAGCAGTATTGTATTCAACTTAAAGTATGCTGCTACACTTGGCGGATGGACGCCATGGGTTGGCCTGCTCGTTGCATTGGCTGTAGGTGCGGTCTTTTCTTTAATCCTTGCTGTTGCAGCTGTTTCATTCCGAGCTGACCAAACAGTAGCAGGGGTTGCGCTAAACTTATTAGGATTAGCAGTAGCTGTTTTCTCTATTAAAATGATTTATGATAAAGGACAAACAGATTCAATTTCTGAACGTTTCTCTCGTTTTGATATACCGGTTTTAAAGGACATCCCACTGCTTGGGAAAATGTTCTTTACAGATGTATACGGTACGTCCATCTTTGCGATTGTCGTAGCGTTTATTGCATGGTTTATTATTTATAAAACACCTTTTGGCTTACGCCTACGTTCTGTTGGGGAGCACCCAATGGCAGCTGATACAATGGGTGTTAATGTTACCAAAATGCGTTATATTGCCGTAATGATTTCTGGTGCATTAGGTGGTATTGGTGGAGCGATTTACGCTCAAGCAATCGCTGGGAACTTCAGCGCGACAACAATTAGCGGCCAAGGTTTCATGGCACTTGCTGCTATGATCTTTGGTAAATGGCATCCGCTAGGCGCTCTTGGGGCTGCGTTATTCTTTGGACTAGCACAATCGTTAAGTATTGCTGGTGCTTCAATCCCTTATGTAAAAGATGTGCCTCAAGTTATTCTATTAATCTTGCCTTACGTTTTAACAATACTAGCACTTGCTGGATTTATTGGAAAAGCCAAAGCACCAAAAGCTTCGGGTACACCATATATTAAAGGCAAAAGATAATTTAAAAGAGACTATGCAGTCGTTGTACTGTGTAGTCTTTTTTTATGGAAATCATAAGTGTATTTCCGGTTAGTAGTTTGTTAGTATTTTTACCTACTGATGAAAGAAACTATTAGTTGTGGATTTTACTTTATAAATATAATTTATATCATTTTCTAACTCAGTTAATACTGTTCAAGAACTGTAAGTAACGCCCATAATCCATCTCATTTACAATAGTTGCAATTTTATTCAATTGGCATGTATAGTTGGAGTAATGGATTGTTATATTAATTAGATAGGAGGGGTTTGAATGTTTAAAACGACAGAAATAGCAAAAGACGTTTATATTCATACAAGATCAACTGATCAATTCAAAACCATTAATTTTTCAATTAAATTCCGTAGGCCTTTACAAGTAGAAGAGGCAGCAGAAAGAACTGTATTAACAAATGTTTTACAACACAGTAATGCCAAGTACCCGTCACCTGCAAGTATGAGAATGCATTTAGATGATTTATATGGAACAGTCCTTTACCTAGATACAACGAAAAAAGGAAATGAACATACAGTATTGCTAAATGTTGAAACGGTTAATGACCATTATTTACAACACGGTGATGTGCTGGACCATGTATTAGAATTGATGAACACGGTCCTATTCGACCCTAACTTTGTAAATGGAGAGTTCAAAGAAAATATCGTAGCACGTGAAAAAGAAATGGTGAGAGAACGGATTCAATCTATTTTTGATGAAAAATCACGTTATGCTCAAAATCGATTAAATCACTTTTTGGCACCTGACCATCCTGCTTCTATTTCTGCAAATGGCACAATCCCTGCAGTTGAAGCGATTACACCCCAATCATTAACTAATACATATCAACGCATGATTGCTGAAGATGTGATTGATATATATGTAGTTGGCGATATCGACGAAGAGAAAATGATAGCTGATTTGAAAACAGCCTTACCATTCCAAGATCGCAAAGCCCCTTTCCAACAGAATGAATTGCCAAAAATCCAGCCAACAGAATCTTATGTGCATGAAAAACAAGAAATGAAACAAGGCAAATTGCATATTGGTTTTACTGTACCTGTTTTCTTTACTGATGCTGATTTTCCGAAAATGCAAATTTTCAATGGCATCTTTGGTGGCTACCCACATTCAAAATTATTTATGAATGTTCGTGAAAAAGAGAGTATGGCCTATTACTGCTCAAGTTCGTATTCTGCACAATATGGCTTGGTTTATGTGATGTCAGGCATTGATACTGAAAACGTGAAAAAAGCGACACAATTAATTGACGAACAATTAGAGGCCATGTCTCGTGGTGAAATTACAGACTTGGAATTAAGCCAAACAAAGGCAATGCTTCAAAACCAATTAAAAGAAGCGTTGGATTCAGCGCGTGGTCAAATTGAAATTTACGATCAATACAAAGAATTAGATCCAGTATTCAAAGTGGAGCATTGGCAGGAAAAATGGAAAGCCGTGACAAAGGAAGATATAGTCGATATGGCAAAGCAATTGCATAAAGAAACCGTCTATTTCTTAAGTGGAATGGAGGAGAAAAAATAATGGAACCAATTTATTTTGAGCAATTAGATGAGACGCTTTATTATGAAAAGCTTGAAAATGGTTTAGATGTTTATATTTTGCCGAAAAAAGGATTTTCTAAAACGTTTGTAACCTTTACTACAAAATACGGTTCTGTGGACCGCTCGTTTGTACCGCTTGGTGAAAAAGAGGCTGTTACAGTCCCTGATGGTATTGCGCACTTCTTAGAGCATAAGATGTTTGAAAAAGAAGATGGAGATGTCTTTCAAAAGTTTAGCCAATATGGTGCTTCGGCAAATGCCTTTACTTCATTTACAAGAACTGCTTATTTGTTCTCGGCCACTAATAATGTCAAAGAGAGTACAGAAACTTTATTAGATTTTGTCCAAGAACCATACTTTACAGAGAAAACTGTAAATAAGGAAAAAGGTATTATCGGGCAAGAAATCACCATGTATGATGACCAGCCTGATTGGCGCTTATACTTTGGCACAATTGAAAATATGTTTAAAGAACATCCTGTAAAGATTGATATTGCGGGAACTGTGGAATCTATCGATAAAATTACGGCAGAACATTTATACACGTGCTACCACACGTTTTACCATCCATCCAATATGCTGTTATTTGCTATTGGCGCACTTGAGCCAGAAGAAATGCTTGATCTCATCAAGAGTAACCAAGCTAAAAAGACTTTTGAAAAACCTGAAGACATTAAACGAATCGAAGTATCAGAACCAAAAGAAGTTGCGATTCCTGAACGAACTCTTCATATGGATGTATCAAAGTCTAAGGTATCTGTCGGGTTGAAAGCGAAAGAAACAGATTTATCTGGTCGTGAGATGCTAAAAAATGAACTTGCTATTAGTTTAGCTTTGGACGTTTTGTTTGGCCGTTCATCTGATTTTTATACAAAAGTTTATGATGAAGGTTTAATCGACGAATCCTACTCCTATGACTTTTCATTGGAACATGGTTTTGGATTTGCTATGATTAGCTCCGATACACATAAGCCAGATAGATTAGTGGAAGCGATTAAAGACCAATTACAGAAAGCGGTAGAAAAGTGGCCGTTTGGTGAAGAAGAATTAGAAAGGGTAAAACGCAGACGAATCGGCTTTAACCTAAGAGCTCTTAATTCGATTGAGTATATCGCTAATCAATTTACGCGTTATAAATTTAATGAAATGAATCTGTTTGATTCGGTAGAAGTCATTGAAGAATTGAACGTGGCTGATGTTCAAAAAGCGTTCCAATCCTTGCAAGGTGAATCTCAACAAACTGTATTTACGATATTGCCGCTTTCAAAAGAAGAATCCAAATGAAAAAATTTGCACTAGTATTAGGCGCTTCCGGTTCAATCGGGAGTGCCATTTGTAATGAGTTGGCAGCGAACGGTTGGTCTTTATATATGCAATATAACCACAATGTGGCGGGGATGCAGCAGCTGGCTGAAGAATTGATTCAACAATATCCCAAGCAAGAATTCATGCCGATACGAGCTGACTTATCAAAAGAAGAAGCAGCCGAACAAATTAGCCGGTCGATTTTTACAATACATGCTATAGTCATTGCTAGCGGCCATGCGCTATACAAGCTTTGTGAAGATACCGATGCAAACGAAATGGGTTATCTTTTTCAAGTGCATGTTGAAACACCAATACAGTTAATAGGGATTCTATCTCAAAAATTACGCCAGCATGAGATTAGTTATATTACTTTTATTGGTTCTATTTGGGGAGAGGCAGGCGGATCATTTGAATCTGTGTATTCCGCAGCAAAAGGAGCAATCCATACGTTTGTGAAAGCATATGCAAAAGAAGTTGCATATAATGGCATTCGTGTAAACGCGGTGGCTCCTGGTTTTATCGAAACCAAAATGAATGGACATTTATCGGAAGATGAGAAGGCTAGTCTAATAGAAGAAATCCCATTAGCGCGTGGGGGGAAACCAGAAGAGGTCGCATATTTGGTCGATTTTTTACTGTCTGGCAAAGCGGATTACATGACAGGCCAAATACTTCGATTAAATGGTGGCTGGTATATTTAATGATTGCTTACAACATAAAGGTGCAGACTTATATGGTATATTTTTGCAGGGTCTGTTACCTTTTTTAGAATTATAAAAAGCTTCACTTATCACCCCAAGTAATTCCTCTAAATTTTTTTAATTCAATTTAATAATAAAAGACTTTACATGAGGGAATAGTAGTTTCAAATATTATGAAGTGTATATAGAAGACTTACTAATTTTTTGTAATATAGAGTACTATTCGTCCTTAGCTATTGTTTGCTTTAGATTACAATATTTCCATAAATATATTTATAGCTAAGACTTTTATCTTTCATTTCTTCCCGAATGGAAAAAACATCAAACAAGGCTCTTGTCGGCAATTAAAATACTTGAGTGGAAAAAGGGGGAATTCTCTCTCTTTTTCTTTTCTTATGTAGAAAAATCGGCTATTATGGAACATAGAAAAGGTATCATGCGTCTTTTAATAGAAGGGAACGTTGAATGTGAGAGAATGGTATTTTGAATACGAAATACAAATCAACCGCCCCGGATTGCTAGGGGATATTGCATCGCTATTAGGTATGCTGAGAGTGAACATCGTTACTATTAACGGAGTGGACCAAGTCAGGCGCGGAATGCTACTACGTGCTGAAAAGGACGAGCAAATTGAACGTTTTAAAAACATTATTTCAACGATGGAAACGATTAGAGTAACTAAGTTTAGGCAGCCGACAACAAGGGACCGCTTAGCCATTCGACATGGTCGTTATATTCAACGTGAAGCAGATGAAAAAAAGACGTTTCGTTTCGTACGAGATGAACTTGGTTTGTTGGTCGATTTTTTGGCAGAACTTTATAAAAAAGATGGCCGCAAGTTGATAGGTATACGTGGTATGCCAAGAGTTGGAAAAACTGAATCAATCGTAGCCGCAAGTGTTTCTGCAAATAAACGTTGGCTATTTTTATCGTCTACTATGATAAAACAAACATTACGCAATCGTTTGCTTGGCGATGAATTTAACAGTAACAATGTGTTTATTTTAGATGGCGTGGTGACGAGACGTTCAACAGATGAAGGGCATAAACAATTAGTACGAGAAATTATGCAATTACCAACAATTATAGTGGTGGAACATCCTGATGTCTTTGTTCAGCAATCCGAATACACAATTGAAGACTTTGACTACATTATCGAACTAAGACATCATCCAGATGAAGAAATTACATATAAGTTGTTGGAGCAGGATAAAGATTTCATGCAAGACCCAAGTAATTTCGGTGGATTTGGAGGATTTAATTTTTAACAGGAAGGTGTATATCATTGACAGAATTAGGAACTCGTTTAAAAGAAGCGAGAATGTCAAAAGGTTATAGTCTGGATGATTTACAGGAAATCACAAAAATCCAAAAAAGGTATTTATCTGCCATTGAAGAAGGCAATTACAGTATTATGCCGGGCTCCTTTTATGTGCGGGCATTCATTAAACAATATGCGGAAGCAGTAGATCTTGATAGCAATGAATTACTAGAAACATATAAAGGTGAAATTCCAGCTAATAAATCTGCAGATCAAAGTGCGGCAACATCTCCTATATCTCAACCTGTACAACGGAGAGCCATGACGAAAAAAGCAGCAAGAAAAAGTGTTGATTGGATGCCGAAAATTATTGTTGCACTATTTATTATTGTTATTATTGTCTCCATTTGGTTCTTAAAACAACATAATTTTAAGAGTGATGTGGTAGATGATCCTAAACAAGATGTGAATGTTGAATCAACTGATGTTTCACATAAAAATAAAGCGCAATCATCTCAAAAAGATAACGTAAATAAAGAAAAAGAGAATACAAAAGAAGAAGAAAATACCTCTTTGAAAAAAGAAGAGAAGCCGCTTATCTCCAAAGGTAAATTAGAAAGCGACAATATAACAACCACTTATACTTTAACTGGTACGCAAGACTTGAAAGTAAAAGTAAAAGTGACCGGTAGCACATGGATTGGCATTCAAGATGAAAGCGGTAATGAAATTTCAAGCCAAGCGAAAAATTTTAAAGCTGACCAAATGTACAACAATGGTGATGTCTTAGAGATGGATGCAACAGGTAAGAAAAGCATCAGAGTAAGGCTCGGCGCATCTCCTAATGGTACAATTTATGTGAATAATAAGCAGATTAAGTTTGCAGCATCTCCAACAGAACGCTATACTCAAAATATCGTCATCAAATTGGAGGAAGAGGAATAGTCATCAATAGAAGTGATGATTGTCCTTTGCAAGAAAGGTGAATTACATGAATATACCTAATAGAATTACAGTGTCTCGTGTATGTCTCATTCCGATATTTGTAATAATAATGGTAATCGACTTTCATTGGGGCAATTTGACTATGTTAGGGGCTACAATGCCAGTAGAGCATTTAGTCGGAGCTTTAATCTTTATTATTGCCTCATTGACGGACTGGATTGACGGGTATTATGCAAGAAAATACAATCTAGTGACAAACTTAGGGAAGTTTTTAGATCCGTTAGCAGATAAATTGCTAGTATCCTCTGCTTTCATTTTATTAGTTGGTTTGGACTATGCTCCTGCATGGGTCATAATCATTATTATCAGCCGAGAATTTGCAGTTACAGGCTTGCGCTTAATTTGTGCAGAACATGGTGAAGTAGTTGCTGCTAATCAGTTAGGTAAAATTAAAACTTGGACACAAATTTTAGCTATTGCCTTCCTATTGCTTCATAATATTATTTTTGCTATGTGGGGCATTCCTTTTGATCAAATTATGTTGTATGTGGCCCTTATCTTTACGATATGGTCTGGACTCGACTATTTCTGGTTAAATCGAAAAATTTTGTTAGAATCTAAATAGCGGTTTATTTCAAACTTAATAAGGAAATAATATAAAGACTCATTTTGTCCTGTTGCTTGCAGCAGTGCAACCACTAACGTGGCGTTCCATATACTGAACGGTGAGTCTTTTTACTAATGAAGAGATGTCTAAGGAGATGAATTTAGATGAATGCAGAAATTATTGCTGTGGGTTCTGAATTATTGTTAGGTCAAATAACTAATTCAAATGCACGGTTTATTTCAAGTCAATTAGCTGAAATCGGAATAAATGTTTATTATCATACTGTTGTAGGTGACAATCCCAATCGACTACTTGATGCAATTACTATTGCAGAAAATCGCTCGGACCTTATTATTTTTTCAGGTGGATTAGGACCTACGAAGGATGACTTAACAAAGGAAACAATCGCAAAGCATTTACATATTGAACTCGAAGAAGACAAGGATGCAATGAAAAGCATAGTTGAATTCTTCCAAAACCAAAACAAACCAATGACTGAAAATAATCGTAAACAAGCTCTTGTTCTTAAAGGCTCACATGTTTTAGCTAATAAAAATGGCATGGCTCCTGGCATGATGTATACAGCGAGCAATCACACTTACATTCTTTTACCTGGTCCGCCGAAGGAAATTGAACCCATGTTCCAATTCGAAGCAAAGCCATTGCTTACTTCTCTTGTTTCAAAAGGCCAAATTGTTTCTCACGTGCTTCGTTTTTACGGAATAGGCGAGGCTGAATTAGAAGATAAGCTTCAACATTTACTAGAAAACCAAACGAATCCAACGCTAGCGCCATTAGCTTCTGATGGTGAAGTGACAATACGCATTACAGCGAATGCCGACACGACGGAAGAGGCATGGAAAAAAATTCGAGTAGCCAAAGAAGAAATTTTACACATAGCAGGAGATTATTTTTACGGGGTAGACGATGATTCTATATCAAGCGTATTAACTAAAATGCTGATGAAGAATGAATTAACCATCGCTGCTGCTGAAAGTTTAACGGCTGGGCTATTCCAAGCAGAACTGGCTAATAATCCGGGGGTGGGTGAAGCATTACTCGGCGGAATGGTCACATATAATGAGCAAGTAAAAATTAATCAATTAGGCATGGCGAAAGAAGTGATTGAACAGCATGGCGTTGTCAGCAGTGAATGTGCTAGTGAAATGGCGCGTTTAGTGAAGGAGAAATTTGGTTCGACTATTGGCGTTGGCTTAACAGGCGCAGCAGGTCCGCAAGCACACGGTAATAAACCAGCTGGTACTGTATGGATTGGTATTGCAATTGGTGATGAGCCACCGCATACGTATCGCCTCCAATTATCTGGCAGCCGTAATACAAATCGACTTCGTGCAACGAAATCTGCATTCTATCGTTTAATTCAGCTATTAATTGAAAAGGGCTATGAAAGAGCCTAAAAGATTTCAACTAAAAAAACGCTAAAATTGAATTCTATATTCAATTTAGCGTTTGGTTTTTAAAAGTGTACATTTTAACGAATAAATGTTCGCTTTTTTCTTGTGTTTTTCTCAGAAAAGAAGTATAGTAGGTTTAGAAATAAAAAAGTGTTCTTAATAGGAGGAAACAGAGTGGACGAACGGAAAGCGGCATTAGATATGGCCTTAAAACAAATTGAAAAACAATTTGGTAAAGGCTCTGTAATGAAATTAGGCGAGCAAGCAGATCGTAAAGTTTCTACATCTTCTACTGGATCTTTAGCTCTTGATACAGCACTTGGAGTGGGTGGCTATCCCCGCGGCCGTGTGATAGAAATATATGGACCAGAAAGCTCTGGTAAAACAACAGTAGCACTTCATGCCATTGCAGAAGTACAAGCAAATGGAGGACAAGCAGCTTTCATAGATGCAGAGCATGCGCTTGATCCAGTTTATGCGTCCAAACTAGGCGTAAACATTGATGAATTATTGCTTTCTCAACCAGATACAGGTGAGCAAGCACTAGAAATTGCAGAAGCACTAGTTCGCAGTGGTGCTATTGATATTATTATAATCGACTCTGTTGCTGCTCTTACACCAAAAGCAGAAATTGAAGGCGAGATGGGTGATTCCCATGTCGGTTTGCAAGCGCGTTTGATGTCTCAAGCATTGCGTAAGCTATCCGGTATTATTAATAAATCAAATACAATTGCCATCTTCATTAACCAAATCCGTGAAAAAATCGGTGTAATGTTTGGGAACCCTGAAACTACACCAGGCGGAAGAGCGCTTAAATTCTATTCATCAGTTCGTTTAGAGGTGCGTCGTGCTGAAACAATTAAGCAAGGTAATGATATGGTCGGTAACCGTACTAAAATCAAAGTAGTAAAAAATAAAGTAGCTCCACCTTTTAAAACTGCAGAAGTTGATATTATGTATGGCGAAGGAATCTCTAAAGAGGGAGAAATCATCGATATCGGCGTAGAAAAAGATATCGTACAAAAGAGCGGCTCATGGTATGCGTATGAAGATGAACGTTTAGGCCAAGGTCGTGAAAATGCAAAACAATTCCTTAAAGAGAATCCAGAAGTACGTGAAGAAATTGCACAAAAAATTCGGGTGGCTTCAGGTATTGGTGAGCAAGAATATGAAGTTATCGAAGAACCAGAAGAAAATCCTACTCTATTTGAAGAGTAATAATAAAACTGTGAAGGCCTCTTATTAAAAGAGGCCTTTTTAGCTAGGATAAATATAGGATTTTAATCACAGAATTATTAGTATTTTTGGGTATCCAAAAACTGTGAATCCTTGACAGGTCTATCTATCAACTATACAATTAATATGTATTATTTCTAAATTTGAAATGAAATTGGCGCTATATTGTTAACTCAATGTAAAGCCGACTAAAAGAAAATATCAATAACTCAAGGGGAGGTGTTCGAATGATAGAAATAGTCATCTCCGCTTTGATTGGACTGATCGTCGGTGCAGCTGTGATCTATTTTATTACGAAAAAGGTGAATGATTCAAAAGTGACAGGTGCAAAGGGCACTGCAGAACTAATTGTTGAAGAAGGTAAAAGGGAAGCAGAGGCTCTGAAGAAAGAAGCATTACTTGAAGCAAAAGATGAAACTCACAAACTTCGAACTGAAGCAGAAAATGACATCCGCGAACGCCGTTCAGAACTTACGAAACAAGAAAACCGTTTATTGCAAAGAGAAGAGAATCTTGATCGTAAGGATGAAGCGCTTAACAAGAGAGAATCTGGTTTAGAGCGTAAGGAAGAGGCGTTAGTAGAAAGACAACAGCATATTGTACAGATGGAAAGCAAAGCGGAAGAGCTTGTTGCTAAACAACAATCTGAAATCGAACGCATTTCAGCATTAACACGTGAAGATGCAAGAACGATTATATTAGAAGAAGTAGAAAATGAGTTAACAACTGATATTGCCGTTATGACTAAAGAAGCAGAAACACGTGCAAAGGAAGATGCTGACAAAAAGGCACGAGAAATTTTATCATTAGCGATACAGCGTTTTGCAGCAGATCATGTGGCAGAAACCACTGTATCGGTTGTAAACTTGCCTAACGATGAAATGAAAGGCCGCATTATCGGGCGTGAAGGCCGTAATATCCGTACGCTTGAAACGCTTACTGGTATTGATTTAATCATTGATGATACGCCAGAAGCAGTCATTTTATCTGGTTTCGATCCAATCCGCCGTGAAACAGCAAGATTGGCACTTGAAAAATTAGTTCAAGATGGACGAATTCATCCAGCTCGCATAGAAGAGATGGTAGAAAAGTCTCGTCGTGAAATTGATGAACAAATTCGCGAAACAGGTGAACAGACTACTTTTGAAGTAGGAATTCATAATCTTCATCCTGATTTAATGAAAATCCTTGGTCGCATGAAATACCGGACAAGCTATGGGCAAAATGTATTAAAACACTCAATAGAAGTGGCACATTTAGCCGGATTAATGGCAGCCGAATTAGGTGAAGATGTGACGTTGGCAAAACGTGCTGGTCTCCTTCATGATATCGGAAAAGCGATTGACCATGAAGTAGAAGGAAGCCATGTTGAAATCGGTGTTGAATTAGCGACAAAATACCATGAACATCCAGTCGTAATTAATAGTATCGCTTCACACCATGGTGATACAGAGCCAACATCCGTAATCGCAGTCATCGTCGCAGCAGCTGATGCTTTATCTGCTGCGCGTCCTGGAGCACGCAGTGAGACGCTAGAAAACTATATTAGACGTTTAGAAAAACTAGAAGAAATTTCAGAGTCTTACGAAGGCGTGGAAAAATCATTTGCCATTCAAGCTGGCCGCGAAATCCGTATTATTGTACGTCCGGATCAAGTGGATGATTTGGCTTCACACCGCCTAGCACGTGATATTCGAAAAAGAATTGAAGACGAACTAGATTATCCAGGCCACATCAAAGTTACTGTTATTCGCGAGACGCGGGCAGTAGACTACGCAAAATAAAAGAGAGCATTACATCATCTCTTGCTATAGCTATAAAGTGGAACGATAAACGAAATCATTTCTAACTTTTTACAAACTAAACTAAATGACAAAAGGCTTCTTAGATCTTCGGTCGAGAAGCCTTTTTTTATGGAATGGGTGGAACAATGAAAATTTTATTTATAGGAGATATAGTGGGAGATATAGGGTTGGAGGCTGTTCAACATTATTTGCCTCGTTTGAAAAGAAAATATCAAGTAGACGTTGTGATAGCAAATGGAGAAAATGCGGCAAAAGGTAAAGGCATTACAAAACGAATCTATCAGGATTTACTGATGATGGGTGTAGATGTTATCACTATGGGCAATCATACATGGGATCAAAAAGAAATTTTCGATTTTATAGATGATGTTGATTATTTAATACGTCCTGCTAACTTTTCTGAAGAGGCGCCGGGCAAAGGGATGGTTTCAATCACAAAAAACGGAGAAACTCTCACTATCATCAATTTGCACGGAAGAACATTTTTGCCACCGCATCAGGACCCTTTTGCTATGGCAGAAGAATTAATTACTGAAGCAAAGAAGACTTCTCCTCTTGTTTTCGTTGATTTCCATGCCGAAGCAACGAGCGAAAAAGTGGCATTGGGCTGGCATTTAGATGGAAAAGCCTCGGTTGTTGTTGGAACACACACCCATGTACAGACAGCGGATGAAAGAATTTTGCCGAAGGGTACAGCTTATATTACAGACGTGGGTATGACTGGACCGTATGATGAGATATTAGGCACTAAGAAGGAAAGTGTGCTTTATCGTTTTAAAACAAATATGCCTGTACGCTTTGAAGTGCCACAAGAAGGCAGAGAAGTATTTAGTGGATTGTTTGTTGAGCTGGATACAACAACTGGTAAAGCAAAAAGTATTGAACGAATCTATATTAATGGAGATAAGCCTTTCAAAGGATAAACAAGATTGCCATGACTGTAATTCAGAATTTGAAGTCTAACTGGAAGCGAGCGAGCATACAATGCTTCATGGACAATCAAATGTCCCTGATTTTTTCAAACTAAGGGAGGAATAGTTGTGGATTCATTGAAAGTATCATCTCGCTCAAACCCTAATTCTGTGGCAGGAGCATTAGTGGCAGTGATTAGAGAGCAAGGATTTGCAGAAATGCAAGCAGTAGGAGCAGGAGCGCTGAACCAAGCGGTAAAGGCTATTGCTATTGCGCGGGGCTTTGTAGCACCAAGCGGAACAGATTTAACTTGTTCGCCAGCGTTTACAGATATTTTGATTGCTGGAGAAGATCGTACAGCATTAAAGCTTCTTGTTGAAAAACGAGTAAGATAGATTGCTAACTTCATTACTTAAGACATTGGGAGATCTCCCTTTGTCTTTTTTGCTTTTCAGCGGTTAATTGGCAGATAAAAGTACATAAAACAATAGAACTTCATTGTGATTCCACCGCTTACTTAAATGTTATATAATGTAAATTAACTAGAATGGGGGATTCGAATGAGCACGCTATTGATTAATGTTGGAATGAGCATTCTTGTGGGAGTATTCTTTATCATTGCTGGACTGATATTGTTGTATAAGCCACCAAAAGATATAAATGGGTTATACGGCTATCGAACAACACGCTCCATGAAAAATAAGGTGCTTTGGAAGGAAGGAAATAAATACAGCGCCAAACTATTAATTTTATTTGGTGTTATTCTTATGGTCTTGGACATTGTAGTAAGCTTGGCTTTTTCAAATGGTGAGTATACTATTCTTGTTATTATCGGGTTGATGATAGTATCGTCTATTTTTTTAATTATGGTTGTAGAAAGGAAATTAAAGCAGCTAGAAAAAACTTTGTTAGAATAAACTATTTGTTGCCACTATGTCATTAGTAGTCAGATTAAGCAATAGCTTTTGGCATCATTACATTGAGTACTTAAAACATCTGTGAAAATGTGCTTTCCGTCAAAGGTCTGATTTTAAGCAATTTCATCCCATAACAATAGTTTCAAGCGCTTGTTCGTGTTAAACTTATGTAGGATTATTGCTAAACGTTTGTATATTAAGGAGATGTTAATTGATGTTACATCAGCTTTCATGGAAAGTCGGTGGGCAGCAGGGGGAAGGTATTGAAAGTACCGGCGAGATTTTTTCCACTGCGATGAACCGACTCGGTTACCATTTATACGGATATCGCCATTTCTCTTCTCGTATTAAGGGTGGCCACACAAATAATAAAATCAACGTTCGTACATCGACTGTGCATACGATTCCAGATGATCTGGACATATTGGTTGCGTTTGACCAAGAAACAATCGATGTCAATTATAAAGAATTAAATGAAGCAGGCGTCATTCTGGCTGATGCTAAATTCAAACCAACTAAGCCTGAAGATTGCATAGCTGAACTATATATTGTTCCATTCACAGAAATTGCAACAGAACTAGGGACTTCCCTAATGAAAAACATGGTTGCCATCGGTGCAACTGCTGCTCTTATGAACTTAGAGGATGCAGCATTTCAATCTGTTGTAGATGAAATCTTTGGTCGTAAAGGTGAAACGGTTGTCCAAAAAAACATGGAGGCTATTGCCAAAGGCCATTTAGTGATGAATGAATTATTACAAGATCAAGCAGGGAAATTTGAACTAGAGCCAGGAGATGGCAAACATCGTCTATTTATGATTGGGAATGAAGCCATTGCTTTAGGAGCACTTGCAGCAGGTACTCGTTTTATGGCTGCATATCCAATTACTCCGGCATCTGAAATTATGGAATATCTCATTAAGAAATTACCTAAATTCGGCGGCACAGTCATCCAAACAGAAGATGAAATCGCAGCAGCTACAATGGCAATTGGAGCAAATTATGGCGGCGTACGAGCATTCACAGCATCAGCTGGTCCTGGTCTTTCATTAATGATGGAAGCGTTAGGCTTAGCAGGCATGACAGAAACACCACTTGTTGTCGTTGATACACAGCGTGGAGGTCCATCAACTGGACTGCCAACAAAACAAGAACAATCCGATTTGATGGCAATGCTTTATGGTACACACGGTGAAATTCCGAAAGTAGTTATCGCACCATCTACGGGCGAAGAAGCATTTTATGATACAATCCAAGCATTTAATATTGCGGACGAATTACAGCTTCCAGTCATTATTTTGTCTGACTTGCAGCTATCACTAGGTAAACAAACAGTTGAACCGTTTGATTACTCAAAAATTAACATTAGCCGTGGTAAGCTAAATCTTGGTGAATTGCCAGAAATTGAAGATAAACAATACTTCAAACGATATGAAGTGACAGAAGATGGTATCTCAACACGTGTTGTTCCTGGACAGAAATATGGTATCCACCATGTTACAGGCGTAGAGCATAACGAAGAAGGAAAACCTTCTGAAGCAGCTGGTAACCGTAAAAATCAAATGGACAAGCGTTTTAGAAAATTACAGCATGTACATTTTGAGAATCCGGTCTTCAAAGCAGCACCACATGAAGAGGCAGATATATTAATCGTAGGATTTGGCTCAACAAAAGGTGCAATTGAAGAGATTCTTCCAATGCTTGAAGCAGAGGGAATTAAATCAAACCATGCACATATCCGATTAATACATCCATTCCCGGTTGCAGAAATGAAACCGTTAGTAGAAAACGCTAAAAAGATTATTGTTGTTGAAAACAATGCAACAGGCCAACTAGCGAATATTATCAAATTAAACATGGGACACCATGACAAAATCGTCAACTTGACGAAATATGACGGCACACCGTTCTTGCCAAAAGAACTATTTGGCCGTGTAAAGGAGTTGCTAACAGATGGTAACATTTAAGGATTTTCGAAATACAGTAAAGCCTAACTGGTGCCCAGGTTGTGGCGACTTTTCTGTACAAGCTGCTATTCAACGTGCAGCAGCAAATCTTGAAATCGTACCGCATGAATTGGCGGTCGTATCCGGGATAGGCTGTTCTGGACGTCTATCAGGTTATATCAATTCTTATGGTTTGCACGGTATTCATGGTAGAGCATTACCGATTGCACAAGGCCTCAAAATGGCCAATCGTGATTTAAACGTTATCGCAACAGGCGGTGACGGAGATGGTTTTGCTATCGGAATGGGGCATACAATCCATTCGATCCGTCGTAATATTGATATTACTTATGTTGTCATGGACAACCAAATTTATGGCTTAACAAAGGGCCAAACATCTCCTCGCTCAGCTGCAGGATTTGTTACAAAATCTACTCCCGGTGGTGCCATTGAGCCTTCATTAAAACCACTTGAAGTAGCACTATCTTCTGGTGCAACATTTGTAGCTCAAAGTTTTTCGACTGACTTGAAAGAACTAACAGCTATTATTGAAGAAGGAATGAAACATAAAGGTTTTTCTTTTATCAATGTGTTTAGTCCATGTGTTACTTATAATAAAGTGAATACGTATGATTGGTTTAAAGAAAACTTAACAAAACTTTCAAGCATTGAAGGCTATGATAATACAAATCGGGCGGAAGCAATGAAAACTGTCATGGAACATGATGGACTAGTGACAGGTATTATCTATCAAAACAATGAAGAAGAATCTTATCAGGATAAAGTGGAAGGCTACAGTAAAGAACCTTTGAATAAAGCGGACATTATGATGAAAGAAGAACAACTTCAAGAATTGATGAACGACTTTATGTAGTAGCTAGCTTTTTAAAAAGAGATCAAGTATATAACTTGATCTCTTTTTTATTTATTCGAAAAAGAATTTTATGGCGAATAGCCAACATTTCGTACTCTTATCTTGTAGGAATCCTTCCAACTCCAGTATAATAGGAAGATGGGTACTCGATCGAAAGGAGAATACCATGAACGAAGAACAACGACTAGCTAGTCAACAAGCAATAAATTCTAAGTCATCCAGTGCAAATACTGAAAAAGACTATAGCAAATATTTTCAAAGCACGTATACGGCCCCTTCTTTAAAAGATGCCAAAAAACGCGGCAAGGAAGAAATCCAATACCATAAGGATTTTAATATTGATGAACAATTCATGGGTATGGGGACGGGACGTAAATTTTTAATCCGTACATACGGCTGTCAAATGAATGAACACGATACAGAAGTAATGGCTGGCATCTTCTTGCAGCTTGGCTATGAACCAACCGAAAATGTCGAAGAAGCGAATGTTATACTGATGAATACATGTGCCATTCGAGAAAATGCCGAAAACCGTGTATTTGGTGAGCTAGGGCATCTAAAACCATTAAAACTAAAAAATCCAGATCTGCTGATTGGTGTTTGTGGCTGTATGTCCCAAGAAGAAGCAGTGGTCAAGAAAATATTAAAAACATATGATCAAGTTGATATGATTTTTGGCACACACAACATCCACCGGCTTCCTGAAATCTTAAACGAAGCTTACCTTTCAAAAGAAATGGTGATTGAAGTATGGTCCAAGGAAGGCGATGTAATAGAAAACCTTCCAAAGGTACGTAAAGGAAATACAAAGGCATGGGTAAATATCATGTATGGCTGCGACAAGTTTTGCACCTATTGTATCGTCCCATACACAAGGGGCAAAGAACGAAGCCGATTGCCGGAAGATATTATTCAAGAAGTACGTTCTCTTGCTTCTCAAGGGTATCAAGAAATTACACTGCTAGGCCAAAATGTTAACGCTTATGGCAAAGACTTTGAGAATAGACAATATCGCTTGAGCCACTTAATGGACGACTTACGTAAAATTGATATTCCGCGCATTCGTTTTACGACAAGCCATCCAAGAGATTTTGATGACGCATTAATAGATGTCTTAGCGCAGAAAGGCAATTTGGTAGAACATATCCACTTGCCTGTCCAATCAGGCTCATCGGATATGCTGAAAATTATGGCTCGAAAATATACGCGTGAAAGCTATCTAGAACTAGTGCGTAAAATTCGTGCGAAAATGCCGGACGTAGCGTTGACAACTGATATTATTGTTGGATTCCCGAATGAAACAGAAGAACAATTTGAAGAAACGTTATCTCTCTACAAAGAAGTAGGTTTTGAAATGGCCTATACTTATATATATTCAGCTCGCGCTGGAACACCAGCTGCTAAAATGCAAGATAATGTGCCGTTAGAAGTGAAAAAAGATAGACTACAGCGTTTAAACGCTGTGGTAAATGAATATTGCGGCAAAGCATTGAAAAAGTATGATGGTGAAATTGTAGAAGTTTTGGTAGAGGGAGAAAGTAAGCGAAATCCTGATGTTTTAGCAGGATATACAAGAAAAAATAAACTCGTTAACTTTAAAGCGCCTAAAGAAGTAATCGGCAAATTAGCTAAAGTCAAAGTGACAGAAGCAAAAACATGGTCTTTGTCAGGTGAATTGGTTGAAGTAATAGCGAGTGAAGAGGTGAAGGTATAATGACAGAATTATATACAAAAGACGATATTATTAAAAAAGCACATGAAATTGCACACATGATTGCAAATACTGAAGAAGTAGATTTCTTTAAACGTGCAGAAGCACAAATTAATGAAAATCAATTTGTTCGCGAAAAAATCGCTAGTCTAAAAAGCTTACAAAAACAAGCTGTAAATTTCCAACATTACGGAAAAGAAAAAGCACTAAAATTAATTGATGAAAAAATCGAGAAAATCGAAGCAGAAATTGATGAATTGCCGATCGTCGTAGAATTTAAACAATCACAAGGCGATGTCAACGACCTATTACAGCTTGTATCAAATTCAATTGCTAACAGAGTAACAGATGAAATTGTGGAAACAACAGGCGGCGATGTATTAAGAGGCGAAACAGGATCTAAAGTGCGTAATTCACAGCCTGGAAGCTGCTCATAATTTAGTGGCGCATCATCAGAGATGTCTTAAAACAACTTCTTGTTTTAAGGCATCTTTTTTGTCCATTTTTATTTTTCAACTGATTTAAGAACCTGCTAGGCCATAGCCGCATATGATGAGGTGAACGGAATAAAGGAGGAATCATGCTGAAACAGTTACGTCATATTGTGACAAAAGCAGTGATTGCAAAGGGTAAAAAAAGTACAGAATGCACAGAAAACTTGCGTCCGCCAAATAATCCATCAAGTATCTTAGGATGCTGGGTCATCAATCATACTTATTCTGCAAAAAAAGTCGGCAAGTTTGTCGAAGTCACTGGCAAGTATGATATTAATGTATGGTATGCCTATAACAATCATTCTAAAACGGCTGTCCATTCAGAATCCATCCCCTATAAAGAAAGAATCAAGCTACATTACAGGGATGAAGACGAGTCAACAGGTAAAGAAGAGGTGCACATCCGTGTCATCCAGCATCCAAACTGCATTGAGGCTATTATTTGTCCGGATGGAGAAAAATTTATTATTACAATAGAGAGAGAATTACTGGCGGAAATTGTGGGAGAAACAACGATTTGCATTAGCATCCATCCATTAGATGATGAAGAAGAATGGGACTTTAAAGATGAGAGCTCTTCTTCTTCCAGTTCTTCTAGCTCGTCCAGTTCCTCAAGTGGATTAGAATCATCATCATTTGGATAAATCAGCGACTCTTCTGAAAGAGTGACAATCTAGTTAGTTTTGATCTTGATATCTGTTAATAGTGGGAAAAGTATAAAATTGAGCCGAGAGCAAATCTCGGCTTTTTTGTTTTAAATTGTATAGTTTTAAGGTATTGGGGAATACAAAGAGAAATGGTATATCTTAGAATATCGAAAGTTCGTGTATTTTTTTTTCATATTCTATATTGATTAATAAAAATTTTTTCCTTATAATAAGTCTAATGAAAATGCTTACATGATAGAAGAACATATAAAAGGGGGAAGTAAAATGGACGCATATTTATTGTTGATTACACTGCTAGCGATTGTCATCGTTATCTTAGGTGTATCTGTCTTTAAATGGCATGCTTTTATTAGTTTATTGATTGCTAGTCTGTTCCTTGCTATTTTCACTGGCATGAAGCTGGATGAAATCGTAAAAGCATATGAAACAGGTGTTGGTGGGACGCTCGGCCACTTAATTGGCATTATCGCACTTGGCGCTATTCTAGGGAAGATGCTCGCTGAGTCAGGGGCAGGGCTACGCATCGCAAATTACTTTATAAAAGTGTTCGGAGAAAAGAAATTGCCTTGGGCTATGTTTTTCTCTGGATTTGTAATTGGGATTCCAGTCTTTTTTGAGGTAGGAATTCTAATTTTACTTCCGCTTGTCATTTCGATACAAAAAGCATCAAAGAAAAATATTTTATTAATTGCATTACCTGCAATTGCTGGATTGTCTATCGTACATGGTTTAGTTCCACCACATCCAGGAGCAGTAGCAGCTATAGGCATCTACAATGCGAACTTGGGAAAAGTGCTTTTATATTCTTTAATTATTGCCATTCCATCAGGTATTATCGGAGGTCCGCTTTACGCTAAGTTTATTAGTAAACGTGTCACTCCCGAAGAAGAGCCTGAATTTGTCCATGTAGAAGAAATACCAAAGGACAAAATGCCAAGCACTTGGATTTCATTCTTTTCTATTCTTTTGCCGGTTATTTTAATGGTACTTGGTACTATTGCGCCATATATAAAAGCAAGTGAAACAATTGAAAAACTATTCACTTTAATCGGTAGCCCGCTAATCGCATTATTGATCTCTGTCTTCTCAGCATACTATTTCCTTGGCCTGCGTTTAGGACAAGATCGCAAGGCTATCAAGAAATTTACAGAAGATTGCTTAGTCCCAGTTGGCTCAATTGTTTTGATTATTGGTGCAGGCGGCGGATTTAAACAAATTTTGATCGATAGCGGTGTCGGTGATACGATTGGCAATTTGGCACAGAATTTCTCTGTATCACCTCTAGTACTGGCGTTTATTATTGCTGGTTTAATTCGTATCGCGACAGGTTCCGCAACAGTTGCACTGACAACTGCAGCAGGCATTGTATCTCCCATTATTGCTAATATGTCTGGTGTTAACTTAGAGTTACTGGTTATTGTAACGGGTGCTGGTTCATTAATGTTTTCACATGTGAATGATGCAGGATTCTGGATGGTTAAAGAATATCTAGGTTTATCAATTAAAGAAACGTTTAAAACTTGGACAGCTTTAGAGACCATTCTGTCATTTATGGCTTTTATCTTTGCATTAATCTTAAACGCGTTTATTTAATAAAAAAGGAGAAGATATCATATCTTCTCCTTTTTTTTATATACGTGTTTTAGCAATAGCATCGCGAATATGTTCGAGGGCTACATTTGCTTCTTCTTTATGCTGCACCATGGTGTTTACATAAAGAGCATCAATAATGCTTAACTGACCAATCCTAGACGATAATGCTTCTGAGCGGTATTCTGTTTCCTCTGAACTCGTGTAGAGGGAGGCATCAGCTAACTGGCTTATTTGAGATTTAGGAAATCCTGTGATGGCAATGATTGCTGCACCTTTGTCCTTAGCAGTTTTAGCAATTTGCAGCGTATCCAGATTGCGACCAGAATGAGAAATGACAATGGCAACATCGTCTTTGGAAAGTTGAGAAGCGGACATTAATTGGAAGTGAGAGTCAATAAAAGCAAAACATTTTTTTCCTGTCCGAATAAATTTATGATACGCATCCATAGCGATCACAGAAGAACCACCAGTACCATAAAAATAGATGTTAGTTGCATTGCAAATCAAGTGAGTCGCTTTCACAATTGCTGATCCATCAATTACATGGAGTGTATTTTCAAGTGTTTGGATATTAGACTTGAAAATTTTTTCAAAGATAGTGATTTCATCATCATCTACTTTTATTTCTTCATGTATTTGTTTAATAGGCTTTGTGATTTCGGCTGCAAGAGCTATTTTCATGGCTTGGTATCCTTTAAAACCTAAGCGCTTACAAAAGCGGAAAACAGTTGCATCTGCAATATTTAAGTCTTGCGATACTTCGTTAATTGTTTGATTAACGATTTTTTCGGGTTTATCTTTAATATAGTCAGCTATTTTCTTTTCTTTTTCACTTAGGCGTGGATAGAGTGATTGAATTTTTTTTAACGTGTTATGGGGCATAATTAGAATCCTTTCCGTTCATACTCGTAAAAGTAGTATAGCATAATTCCGGTTAGAAATATTTTTTCATATTTTTAATTTAAAAAAGAAAATATTTTCGCTATAATAAAAGAAACAGAAGGAAAAGGAGTGTTTTAGGTGAATATTGGTTTAGTTGGTTTAGGGAAAATGGGCTTTAATTTAGGTTTGAATTTACTAAAACATGAACATAAAGTTTTTGCGACAGATGTGAATGAAGAAGCAACGTCAAAATTTAAAGAAGCGGGAGGCAATAGCTTCGGAACGTTAGAGGAACTTGTAGCAGCAATGCCAAAACCGCGCATTATTTGGTTAATGGTACCAGCAGGAGATATTACGAAAACAACGATTGAACAATTAAAAGGTCTGCTAGAAGCAGGGGATATCTTAATCGATGGCGGGAATTCACATTATAAAGAAGCAATGCGCATCTCCGAAGAGTTAAAGCAATCTGGTATCTTCTTTATGGATTGTGGCACAAGTGGCGGAACTTCTGGGGCACTAGAAGGTGCTTGTATGATGATTGGTGGAGAGGAAGAAGCTTTCCAAACTATACAACCGATCATTAAAGACATCTGTGTAGAGGACGGTTACTTATATGCAGGGAAATCAGGTAGTGGTCACTTCCTCAAAATGATTCATAACGGTATTGAATACGGGATGATGCAAGCGATCGCGGAAGGATTTGAAGTATTAGAAAAAAGTCCATTTGATTATGACTACGAAAATGTAGCGAAAATGTGGAATCATGGATCTGTTATTCGTTCATGGCTAATGGAATTAACTCAAAATGCTTTCTCAAAAGATCCTAAATTAGATCAATTGAAAGGGATTATGCATTCATCAGGCGAAGGGAAATGGACTGTTGAAACAGCGTTGGAATTACAAGCACCAGTGCCAGTAACATCACTTGCTTTGATGATGCGCTATCGATCATTAGAAGAAGATACGTTTACAGGAAAAGTGGTAGCTGCTCTTCGCAATGAATTTGGCGGCCATGCAGTTGAAAAAAAGTAATAAATGAATAAATGAAAGAGTCTTTTGCCTTTTGGGTGACTGGCTCTTTTTTTAAGCAAAAAAATGTCCTATTGCTAGAGCAGATTGTCTAGTAATAGGACATCATCATATTTATTTAACCCATTTTTCTTGGAATTTGGAAATGTCTTCGTATTCTTGTGAAAGCATCCGAGAAATACGAATAAAGATAGGAATCAATTCAACATATAATTCAACATTTTCTTCGATTGGTTTGTGTAGATGTGTAGAACCAACCCATTCAGAAACAATTGAAAAATCTTCAATTTCGCCTAGTGCATACATGCCTAGAACGATGGCACCTAAGCAAGAGCTTTCAAAACTTTCGGGAACAGAAACTTCTTGATTGAAGATATCAGCCATCATTTGGCGCCATAATGCAGAACGGGCAAAGCCACCAGTGGCTTGGATTTTATTTGGCACCCCAATTACTTCTTGAAGGGCGATAAAGACGGTATACAAATTAAAGATAACACCCTCTAATACTGCACGGATCATATGCTCTTTTTTATGATGTAAACCTAAGCCGAAGAAAGAACCACGGGCATTGGCATTCCAAAGTGGTGCACGTTCACCGGCTAAATAAGGATGGAATAGTAGACCATCTGAACCTGGATTTACATTGGAAGCAATCTTTGTTAACACATCATATGGATCAATACCTAGACGTTTGGCTGTTTCAACTTCTGAAGAAGCAAGTTCATCACGCAGCCATCTAAATGTCATACCACCATTATTGACAGGTCCACCAACAACCCAATGCTTATCTGTGAGTACGTAGCAGAAGATACGCCCTTTTGGATCGGTTACAGGTCGGTCAGTTACAGTACGGATGGCTCCGCTCGTCCCAATTGTTACGGCTACAACGCCTGGATCGATTGCATTCACACCTAAGTTAGAAAGAACACCGTCATTCGCTCCTACGACAAATGGAATATGTGTAGGGATACCAAGTTCTTCAGACACTTCTTGTTTTAAACCATTGAGATAGAATGTTGTTGGCACAAGCTCAGAAAGTTGGTCTTTTGTAATGCCTGCTACTGACAGTGCTTGCTCATCCCACGCTGCATTTTTAAGGTTGAACATGCCTGTTGCAGAAGCAATAGAATGGTCCACTATATAGCGTCCGAAGAAATGATGAAATACATATTCTTTCATACTAATAAACTTATAGGTTTTAGAGAAAATCTCTTTTTTCTCGTGGCGTAGCCATGTAATTTTACATAAAGGGGACATCGGATGGATCGGTGTACCTGTTCGACTGTAAATATCATGCCCATTCATTTCTTTTTTTATTTTTTCTGCCCAATCAGTGGCACGGCTATCGGCCCAGGTGATGCATCTAGTAAGGGGTTTCCCGTTTTCACCAATAGCAATAAGGCTATGCATGGCAGCGCTAAATGATACCAATTTTAATTGTTCTACATTTATTTGGCTCTTCTCAATAGCAACTCGAATAGTTTCTTTTACTGCAATTAAAATTTCGTCGGGGTCTTGTTCAGCTACGCTAGGAGTTGGGCTATATAAAGGATATCCTGCACGATGTGTACTGATGACTTGGCCTTTTTCGCCAAATAAAACAGCTTTTGTTGCAGTCGTGCCAATATCAACACCAAGGTAATAAGATCTATTTGACATGTAGATGGCTCCTTTTGTTATCTTTTAAGTTCATTTCGCTCATCTGGTAAAACCATTGTAAGGAAACGTTAAATAGATATAATAAATTAAATAATAAAAATTATTTCTTGTAATAAAACGATTACAGAAAAAATATTTCCTTTTCTATTTTAGCTGTTCTATTCAGGGAAGAAAAGGATTGTAACGTAAATGCCTTAAAAATTTTAAAGGTAGTAGCTGAGCTTCCTATAAAAACACTTTCCAATGACTGATAAACGATTTTTCGACATCCATTTGCTATAATAATAATAAGATTTAGCAACATAAGAGAGGTATTAAAATGTCTTATACACCTATGATGCAACAATATTTGCAGATAAAAGCAGATTATAAAGATGCTTTTTTATTTTTTCGCTTAGGCGATTTCTATGAAATGTTTTTTGATGATGCTGTTCGTGCTTCTCAATTATTAGAAATTACATTAACGAGCAGAGATGCAGGCTCAAAAGAGCGTATACCCATGTGTGGCGTTCCTCATCATTCTGCCCAAAATTACATTGAAACACTCGTACAAAAAGGATTTAAAGTAGCTGTCTGTGAACAAACAGAAGATCCAAAAGTCGCAAAGGGTGTAGTTAAACGAGAAGTGGTTCAACTTATTACGCCAGGCACTATTATGGAAGGTAAAGACCTAGATGGTAAGTCCAATCACTTTATTGGTGCAGCTGTAAAACTAAATAATAATCAATTTGCATTCAGTTATCTTGATCTTTCAACAGGGGAAGCGGCTGCAATGTGGATTGAAGGCGAGAAAAAAGAATTGTTCCAACAGCTGCATGCTTTGAATATTAGAGAATTGGTGATAGAAGAAGCTGTTTACGATGACTTCCAAAGCCTTGCCTCTTCTTCATCTGTTGTTCTATCAATCGAGAATAGGGTTGATAGTGTAGCAGAACACCATCTACGTTATTTTGCAGATGTACCAAAAGAGTTGCACAAAGCTTGCCAGTTATTGCTTTGTTATATTGAACATACCCAAATGCGTTCATTAAGTCACATACAATCATTTGTTTTCCATGAAACCAAGCATTATTTGAAGATTGATGCCAACTCCAAACGCAATCTAGAGTTGATTTCTTCATTACGTGGTGATTTGAAGGGAACGCTACTTTGGCTATTGGACGATACATCTACAGCGATGGGCGGTCGGAAATTAAAGCAATGGCTCCATCAGCCATTAGCCAGCCGTGGTGCAATTGAACAACGTCTAAACATTGTAACGGAACTGCTAGAAGATTATTTTGCAAGGGCAGAATTAAAAGAGCTTCTTTCGAAAGTTTATGATTTAGAACGACTTGCTGGCAGAGTGGCTTTTGGCAATGTAGGCGGCAGAGATTTGGCTCAATTACGTGATTCCCTATACAACATTCCTGCTATAAAGAATGTGCTATTAAAATCGAACGGGGATCAACTTCCTTCGCTAGGTCGGGTAATTGACGCGTGTGATGATGTTCTAGCTTACTTAAGTAATGCCATTACAGACCATCCGCCTATCTCAGTCAAAGAAGGTGGCGTTATAAGGGAAGGCTTCAATGAAAAGCTTGATGAATTTCGAGATGCTTCACATAACGGGAAAGATTGGATAGCTCAATTGGAACAAAGAGAGCGGCAAGAAACAGGGATTAAAAACTTGAAAATCGGCTATAACCGTGTATTTGGCTATTACATTGAAGTGACAAAATCCAATATCAATGCAGTAGATTTATCTCGTTATGAACGAAAACAGACATTGGCCAACGCTGAAAGATATATTACAGAGGAATTAAAAGAAAAAGAATCTATCATTTTGCATGCCGAAGAAGAAAGTCTGGTCCTTGAATATCAACTATTTACAGAGGTCAGAGAGGAATTGAAACAATTTATTCCTCGGCTACAAGCATTGGCTGCTTCCATTAGCGAATTAGATGTTCTCATAAGCTTCGCTGAGGTATCGGATAAATATCATTTTATAAAACCGGTATTTCACACTGAACGTTCTATGAAAATTACAAATGGACGACATCCGGTTGTTGAAAAGATGATGAACAAGCAACTATATGTACCGAATGATTGCGTTTTAAGTGCTGAGCAAAATATGATGCTGATTACAGGACCGAATATGTCCGGGAAAAGTACTTATATGCGGCAAGTTGCATTAATTGCAGTCATGGCCCAAATTGGGTGTTACGTACCAGCAGATGAAGCAGAATTACCAATCATCGATCAAATCTTTACTCGGATTGGCGCAGCAGATGACTTAGCTGGTGGCCAGAGTACGTTTATGGTTGAAATGCTTGAATCTCAGCAAGCGATCACTAATGCAACAAGCAGCAGCTTATTACTCTTTGATGAAATAGGTAGAGGTACGTCTACGTATGATGGTATGGCATTAGCGCAGTCTATGATGGAATATATCCATGACAAGATTGGCGCCAATACGTTATTTTCTACTCATTACCATGAACTCACAACGCTTGAGAATGAATTAGAGAGGCTTCAGAATGTTCATGTTTCTGCAACAGAGCAAGACGGTAAAGTTGTATTTTTGCATAAAGTAAAAAAAGGACCAGCGGATAAAAGCTATGGTATTCATGTAGCGGAACTAGCTGAATTGCCTTCTGCTATTATTGAACGCGCACGAATATTACTAAACCAGTTTGAAGGCGCTGACCAAAATATAGAGAAAAATTCCATGAACAAATCACTAGCTGTGCATGAAGAAACACAGCTTTCCCTTTTCGAAGAAGAGAAGCCGGCGTCCCGTAAAACGAAAGCTGAGCTAGAATATTCACCTTCGGAAAATGAAATTATCAACACGTTGAAGCAAGTAAACGTCTCAGGTACAACACCAATGGAGGCACTGCAACTTGTGTACTCGCTTCAGCAGAAATTATTAAAGCAATAGGAGATGTAGTAAATGGGACATATTCATATTATGGATGAATTTTTGTCCAATAAAATTGCAGCAGGGGAAGTAGTGGAACGCCCTTCTTCTGTTGTGAAAGAACTAGTGGAGAATGCAATCGATGCAGGTAGTACTACTATTGAAGTAGTATTAGAAGAAGCAGGCTTAACTTCAATCCAAGTCATTGATAATGGCTGCGGCATGGATGAAGAGGATGCGCTAGTCTCTTTTCAACGCCATGCTACCAGTAAAATTAACAACGAGCATGACTTATTCCGCATCCGCACGCTAGGATTTAGAGGCGAGGCACTTGCGAGTATAGCATCGGTTTCAAAAGTTCATCTTGAAACTTCAAACGGAGAAAGTGGTATTGAAGTTTTTATGGAGGGTGGACATATTGTAGAGCAAAAACCGGGGCATTTGCGCAAGGGAACTAATCTGACTGTTTCACAGCTTTTTTTCAATACTCCTGCACGTTTAAAGTATATGAAGACTATACAAACAGAGCTTGGCCATACGATTGATTTGATGAACCGTCTTGCATTGTGCTATCCAGATATCGCATTTAGGCTCGCGCACGGGGCGAATACATTGCTTAAAACGAATGGGCGTGGTGATGTAAGGCAGGTATTAGCAGCTATCTACGGCGTGGCTAATGCGAAAAAAATGGTACATTTTGAAGGTCAAACAAATGACTATACTATATCTGGTTATGCGACAGCATCTGAAATTACAAGAGCTTCTAAAAATTATATCTCTATATTTGTTAATGGACGATGGGTGCGTCATTACACTATTCAAAAGGCGTTAATTGATGCCTATCATACTTTCTTGCCAATAGGCAGATATCCGATAGCTGTGCTTCATGTTGAAGGCGACCCGTATTTAACTGATGTGAATGTTCATCCTGCAAAACAGCAAATACGTTTAAGTAAAGAGCCCGATTTAATCCAATTGATTGAAACTTCTCTTCACCGTGCGATTCGTCAGTCGATGCAGCCTCCTGAAATAATGGAGAAAAAGAAAAAGATTCCGCGTTCTACAGAACAAATTAACTTCTGGAAGACGGTTAATTATGACACGACAAGCCTACCTCAATTCAATGAAAAACCTAAGTCAAAGGAAGAACCATTTATTCCAGAAGATTTAAAAGGGCAAGACAAAGGTTTTATTGTAGAGGAGAAATGGGAAGAGTTAAAAGATGGGCCGCAAATAGACATGATAGATGGCGTGGATGAGAGCGCTGAGCAATTGGAAGGTGATTCTAATGTTCCAATTGCTCAGGAAAGCCAACAACCTAATTCTTTCAAGGAACCATTTCCGGAATTGGAGGTTGTCGGCCAAATACACGGCACGTATATTGTGGCGCAAAGCATAGACGGATTCTATCTTATTGACCAACATGCAGCGCAAGAGAGGATAAAGTATGAGTATTTTAAAGAAAAGGTTGGGGAAGTAAATCCTGATGAACGTCAAGCGCTGCTTCTACCATTGACCTTCCATTATTCAGCAGATGAAGCACTCACTTTGAAGGAAAATACCAAGGCTCTCGAAGAAGTAGGTGTATATCTCGAGGAATTTGGCCAAAACTCATTTATAGTAAGGGAATATCCGACCTGGTTCCCTGTAAATATGGAATCAGAGATTATTGAAGAGTTAATTGAACAGGTGCTGCATAGCCGCGTAACGGATATAAAAAAATTGAGAGAGTCAGCAGCGATAATGATGAGCTGCAAGCGTTCCATTAAAGCTAACCATTATTTAGATCAGCCACAAATGGAAAGGCTATTGGAGGATTTAAAGCTGAGGGAGAATCCATTTACGTGTCCGCACGGTAGGCCAGTGATCGTTCATTTTAGAACATATGAAATTGAAAAAATGTTTAAACGAGTGATGTAAAAAGTGCAAAAGGAGGAAATTTAATATGTTTTCAGCCATTAAAAGAGATGAAGTAATGAACACGTTGAACAACTATTCATTCGATGTCTTAGTTGTAGGTGGGGGTATTACGGGCGCTGGGATTGCGCTCGATGCGGTATCACGTGGGTTGTCCGTAGCTTTAGTAGAAATGCAAGATTTTGCTGCGGGTACATCCAGTCGTTCAACTAAGCTTGTGCACGGCGGCTTACGTTATTTAAAACAGTTGCAAGTCGGTATTGTAAAAGAAACGGGCAGAGAAAGAGAAATCGTCTATGAAAATGGTGTGCATATTACGACTCCTCAGTGGATGTTACTTCCATTTTATAAAGGAGGTACATTTGGGCCTTTATCCACATCATTAGGATTAAATATGTATGACCGGCTTGCAGGCGTCAAGAAATCCGAACGTCGTACAATGTTATCGCCGAAAGAGACGTTAGCGAAAGAGCCATTATTGAACAAAGATAAGCTTAAAGGCGGAGGCTATTATGTAGAGTATCGTACAGATGATGCCCGCTTAACGATTGAAGTTCTGAAAAAAGCAGTAGAATTAGGTGCTGTATGCTTAAACTATGCGATGGTTGAGGATTTTGTATACGATGGCAAAAAAGTAGCCGGGGCAGTTGTGAGAGACCAAATCACTCAAAGAAAATGGACAATTCAAGCAAAATCTGTCGTGAATGCAACAGGGCCATGGGTAGATAAAATGCGCCAAAAAGATAAAATCAGTAATAATAAAAAGCTTAGACTTACAAAGGGTGTCCATATCGTTATTGATCAATCGCATTTTCCGTTACAACAATCTATTTACTTTGATGCACCTGACGGCCGTATGGTGTTTGCTATTCCACGGGATGGCAAGACATATGTTGGCACAACGGATACATTTTATGATAAAAATCCAGTAAAGCCAGTTGCGACGAAAGAAGACATTGATTATCTTTTAGATACGATTCATTATATTTTCCCTGATGTAGATGTGTCTGAAGAAGATGTAGAATCATGCTGGGCAGGTGTAAGGCCGCTGATTTATGAAGAAGGAAAAGATCCATCTGAGATATCACGTAAAGATGAAATTTGGGAATCACCTACTGGATTGCTGACAATGGCAGGCGGCAAATTGACAGGGTACCGCAAGATGGCAGAGAAAACAGTAGATAAAATAGTATCTAGCCATAAATTTAAAAAAGTCGGACCATGTATTACAAAAGATTTGTCTCTATCCGGGGCGAAAGGCATTCATTCTGGAAATTTTGAAGCATATATACATTACAAGGCGCAAGAAGGAACACGTTATGGTTTAACCTTTAACGAAGCAGAGAAACTTGTAAGACGTTATGGAACAAATATTGATGAATTGTATCGTATTATGCAAACATTGCCAAGAGAAGAAGGAATTCAGCTGCCTCTTGCTATGCATGCACAGTTGATTTATGCAATCCAATTTGAAATGGCATATAAACCAGCAGATTTCTTAGTACGGCGGTCTTCTAAAATGTACTTTGATATTGACAGTGTGAAGATGTATAAAGATGAAGTGATCAACTTGATGAGTAAGTATTTGCAATATACCAACGAAGAAGTAAATAAATTCACTAAAGAGTTAGAAGATCTACTTTATGATGCAGGACACTTTGCAAACGGAGCATCATATGAATAAGAAAACACTCAACGTAGCAGCTAAAGATGGTCATTGTTTGGCTGCTACTATTATTGAGCCTTCCAAAGAGATTAAAGGCCATATTCATATTTTACATGGCATGGCAGAGCATCAAGGCCGGTATCTCGACTTTGCAGAAAAATTAGCAGATACAGGATATCTTATCTCCATGCATGACCATCGAGGCCATGGCAAAACGGCCGAATTAAATCACGAAGTAAAAGGATTTTTTAGTGAGAAGAATGGTTTTGAACATGTGGTAGAAGATGTAAAGACAGTAACTGATGAAATACGCACACAGTACGAACTGCCGAAAATGATTCTTTTCGGACATAGCATGGGCTCTTTTGTTGCTAGGAGATATTCAGAATTATATAGCGAGGAGCTATGCAAGGCGATTTACTGTGGAACCGGTTCAGTCGGCGTACAGCATTATGCTGGTGCCAATTTGGCAAAAGGGTTAGCTGCTGGAAAAGGCAAACGCGAAGAAAGTAAGCTGTTGAATCAATTATCTTTTGGTCTGTTCAACAAAAAAATCAATCAACCCAAAACAGCTGTAGATTGGCTCACGAGAGATGAAGCAGAAATTAAAAAATACTTAGCGGATGATGATTGTGGTTTTATCTCTACCAATCAATTTTTTGTAGATTTATTGGAAGGTATTATTACATTGTCAAAGCGCGCTGAAGTAGCGCGAATTCGAAAAGATTTACCGATATTACTAATTAGCGGCTCAAAAGATCCGGTAGGCGGCTTTGAAAAAGGGGTTTGGCGTGTAGCTAGGCAGTTGAGCCGAGCTGGAATGCAAGATATTACTGTACAGCTGTTTGCTGAAATGCGTCATGAAATTTTAAATGAAATAAATAATGACTTTGTCATACAAACAATACTGAATTGGTTGGAGAAAAAAGAATGCAACAAAAAGATATAGATGTAATAGCGATTGTAGGGCCTACTGCTGTGGGGAAAACAGCACTAAGTATTAAACTAGCCAAAGCTCTTGATGGTGAAATTATCAATGGTGATTCCATGCAGGTTTATAAGGATTTAAACATAGGCACCGCTAAAATAACTCCAGGTGAAATGGAAGGGATTCCACATCATTTGTTGGATATTAAAGAGCCCACAGATTCAATGTCTGTAGCAGAATACCAGCAATTAGTACGGCATAAAATTAATGAAATAAAAGAAAGAGGGAAATTCCCCATTATTGTAGGAGGCACAGGTCTTTATATCCAATCTGTGCTATATGATTTTCGTTTTACAGACGAAAAAATTGATGAAGAAATTAGACGTCGTTACTACGATGAGTTAGAGGAAAAAGGACCGGAAGCTATGCATGCAAAGCTGATGTCAGTTGATCCCGAAACAGGCAGCACTATACATCCCAATAATACAAGGCGTGTTATACGTGCTCTTGAAATGGCAGAACACAGCACGATCAAAAAATCAAATGAAGAACAGCATCGTGGAAACATTCCAATCTATCAACATCGAATCATAGGTTTAGATATGGATCGAGCAAAGCTATATAGTCGAATCAATCAGCGAGTAGACCAAATGATCGATAAAGGGTTGCTTGAAGAAGTGGAACGGCTCTATAAAAGGGGAATTCGCGATGTCCAGTCTATTAAAGCGATTGGTTATAAAGAAATTTACGCATATTTAGATGGGTTAGTCTCATTCGATGAAGCTATAGTAACGCTAAAACGAAATTCTAGGCATTATGCAAAACGTCAGCTTACTTATTTTCGTAATAAGATGGAAATTGAATGGTATAACGCAGAAATGGGTATAGTGGAAATATTAAGCCAAATTTTAAGTAAATAGAGGATTCGGCATCAATTTGGCGAATAAATACTTAAAAGAGAACGAGGGGGAAAAGGATTGAAAACAGTTAATTTACAAGATGCATATTTAAATCAATTAAGAAAAAATGGGATTTTTGTTACAGTATTTTTGCTAAATGGTTTTCAATTAAAGGGTACAATCCGTTCATACGATAATTTCACTGTTTTGCTAGAAGCAGAAGGAAAGCAACATTTGATTTATAAGCATGCTATTTCTACATTTGCACCATCTAAGCCTGTCGCATTCCAACAAGAAGAAGAGTAATAAGGGTTACCGCGTTTATGTGTCGTTTTTATCAAGGGTTTAACCGGCAATCCCACCTAAACTTTTCATTTGCAAATTGGATGGTTAAAAGCTAATAGTACTTGATAGACGGCATAGATGAAAGAGTTGACCTGCTATAACAGTGGTTAACTCTTTTTTCTTACGGCCTTCTATATTATACTTAAAAATTATTGGAGGAATTATTTATGAAAACAATCACACCTGAAGAAGTATTAAACAAATTAGATGCGAACGAAGATTTACATATTGTAGACGTTCGAGAAAATGAGGAAGTGGCTAATGGTATTATTCCTGGAGCAATCCATATCCCGCTTGGTCAAATTCCAGAGCGTATGGAAGAGTTAAATAAAGAAACCCCTTATATCTTTGTTTGCCATGCAGGCGGACGCAGCTTCAGCGCATGCTCTTACCTTGAAGGGCTTGGTTACGATGTAACAAATCTTGAAGGCGGCATGAGTGCTTGGGAAGGCGAATTGGAATTTTAATTTTTATATGGAAAGAGGACGATCACAGCTTTGTGCATCGTCTTTTGCTATTTAAACAATAATAATGATGATTGGGATTATTAGAGAGAACGGAGTAGAGAAAATGGCTTACAAGTCACCATTAACACATGAAACATTGATGCTAGCAAAGAAAATTGAAGAGAAGGTTAAACCCTACTTTAACCGTGCGGATGAAATGGCTTTTTATAATCAACAAAAAGTACTTTCTGCCTTTCGTAATAATAATGTCAGCGAACATCATTTCCATCCTTCAACAGGGTACGGATATGATGATGAAGGGCGTGATAATCTAGAGCGTATCTATGCTGAGACATTCGGAGCGGAAGCGGCGCTTGTTCGACCTCAAATTATTTCGGGTACACATGCCATCACTCTTAGCCTTTTTGGAGTGCTGAGACCAGGTGATGAACTAATGTATATTACAGGACAACCATATGATACACTTCAGTCTATTGTGGATGGAGGAGATCAAGACACTGGCTCATTAAAAGACTTCAATATTAGTTACCAGCATATTGACTTATTGGACGATCAATATATTGATTGGGATCAGGTTGAAGAGAGAGTATCTGATAAAACGAAAGTAATTGCTATTCAGCGTTCTAAGGGTTATGCAACGAGACCATCGTTTACGATCGATCAAATCGCTGAAATGATTCAAAAAATCCGGTTGATTAAAAGTGACGCCATCATTTTTGTAGACAATTGCTACGGTGAATTTGTGGATGCAGTAGAACCTACTGAGCTGGGTGCAGATCTTATGGCAGGCTCTTTAATTAAAAACCCTGGCGGCGGTTTAGCAAAAGTGGGGGGTTATATTGCAGGTAAGGCGAAATATGTCGAACAATGCGCATACCGCATGACTTCACCTGGTATTGGAGCAGAGGCAGGTCCATCTCTTAACGCATTGTTAGATATGTATCAAGGATTCTTTTTAGCTCCTCATGTAGTGGCTCAAGCATTAAAAGGAGCTATATTTACTGCTGCTGTACTTGAGGATATTGGGATGTCTCCATCGCCGCGCTATGATGCAAAAAGGACAGATTTAATTCAATCAGTTTCATTTAACACGCCAGAGCAAATGATCCAATTTTGCCAGGCTATCCAAAAAAATTCCCCTGTCAATGCACACTTTGCACCTGAACCTGCTCCTATGCCAGGGTATGACGATGATGTGATCATGGCTGCAGGTACATTTGTACAAGGAGCCAGTATTGAGTTATCAGCGGATGGTCCGCTTCGCCCTCCATACACTGCCTATGTTCAAGGTGGCTTGACATATGAACACGTAAAGTTTGCGATTTTAAGTGCAGCTCAACAACTTCAAAGCACTAAACAATAAAAGGTAAAAACAGAGCTATTAAGAGATGAAAAAACACCCTTCCTATTATGAGGAAAGGTGTTTTTTATATTTCCTAGATGGAAAGAATACGTATTTTAAAACAGGTTAATTAAGTTTTAATTTACATGTTAGAAAACCTAACATGTTGTTGACAGTAAAACTAACATGTTATAAAATTAACTTGTGAAAGGTGAGGTGAAGGATTTGAATAAAGAGATTAGAAAGACTATGCCTTTGCTGCCAATTAGCATTGTGATGCAACTAACTGATTTAACCGCTCGTCAAATTCGCTATTACGAAGAACATGAGCTTATTATTCCAGCAAGAACTGAAGGGAATCGCCGGATGTTTTCATTAAATGATGTTGATGATTTATTAGAGATTAAGGATTTATTAGAACAAGGCATCAATATGGCTGGAATAAAAAAAGTATTTGAAATGAAAAATGAACCGCTTGTTACCAAGCAATTGAAGAAAGAAATTACTGATGAAGATTTAAGAAGGATTTTACGAGAAGAAATGCGTCAAGCGCAAAGTATGCAAAAAACCTCTATCCGACATGGAGATTTATCTCGTTTCTTTTCATAACACCTAAAAAATTCTACATATAGGGAGAGATTTCATTGGGAAAGTTTACAAAAGATGATATTCGTAGATTGGTCGTAGAAAAAGAAGTGAATTTTATCCGTTTACAATTCACAGATGTATTAGGATCTATTAAGAACGTAGAAATACCTGTAAGTCAGCTAGAAAAAGCGTTGGATAATAAAATGATGTTCGATGGCTCGTCTATTGAAGGTTTTGTGCGTATTGAAGAATCTGATATGTACTTATATCCTGATTTAGATACATTTATTGTATTCCCATGGACAATCGGCAAAGGTACAGTATGCCGCTTTATTTGTGATGTATACAGTGCAGATGGTACACCGTTTGCAGGAGACCCAAGAAATAACTTGCGTCGCATATTAAACCGTATGAAAGAAATGGGCTTTACCAGCTTTAATTTAGGACCTGAGCCTGAGTTTTTCTTATTTAAATTAGATGAAAAGGGCGAACCGACACTTGAACTAAATGACCATGGTGGTTACTTTGATTTAGCACCAACAGACTTAGGAGAAAATTGCCGTCGTGATATTGTGCTTGAGTTGGAAGAAATGGGATTCGAAATAGAAGCATCACACCACGAAGTAGCACCGGGCCAACATGAAATTGATTTTAAATATGCAGATGCAATTACAGCATGCGATAACATCCAAACATTCAAATTGGTTGTAAAAACAATTGCTCGTAAACACGGTTTACATGCAACGTTTATGCCTAAACCATTGTTTGGTGTGGCGGGATCTGGGATGCATTGTAATGTATCTTTATTTAAAGGGTCAGAAAATACTTTCTTTAATCCGAAGGGCGACCTGCAATTGAGCGATACAGCGTATCAATTTATGGCTGGGGTATTAAAACATGTCAAAGGCTTTACAGCTGTGACAAATCCAACAGTGAACTCTTACAAACGATTAGTGCCAGGTTATGAAGCTCCATGTTATATTGCTTGGTCAGCACAAAATCGATCTCCGCTTATCCGTATTCCGGCATCTCGCGGTCTATCTACTCGGATTGAAGTACGTTCAGTTGATCCAGCGGCAAATCCTTATTTAGCGATGGCTGTTATTCTAGAAGCGGGATTAAATGGTATTGAGCAACAGTTGACACCGCCACCTGCAGTTGATCGAAATATTTATGTGATGAATGCAGAAGAAAGACTAGAAGAAGGCATTGGCAATTTGCCGGCAAACCTAGACGACGCATTGCACGCACTTGCTGAAGATCAAGTCATTCAAGGTGCTTTAGGAAAGCATATTTATGCTAATTTCCGTGAAGCAAAAGAAATAGAATTTGATTTCTTCAGAACACAGGTCCACCAATGGGAACGTGACCAATACATGAAAACTTACTAAAATAAAAAGCGCTGGGATTCAAAGTCCCAGCGCTTTTCTTATGTATTGATAGTTGTCTATTATGCATACAGGATTTACAAAATTTGAAAAGAATATAAAACAGCAAAAGGTGTAAAGAAAAGTAAATTGATAAAAGGAAGGAAAAACATTGAAAGAGAAGAAGGTATAGTTCATTATACAATTAATAGAGAAGGACAAATCACGCATCAAATGCGATACCAGGTACAACAAGCTATTGGTTAAATACCTAAGGGTAGTTTATTCTGTCGAAAAGGAGATGAATCTTTAATATGATAGATTATCAGAGTGAAGAATTTATTTTAGATATGCCAGAGAACTCGTTAAATTTAAATATTCCGTATGCTTTCTTTATAGATCATGCCTCTTTAAATTGGAATGAATTATATTTTGGATTAAAAAGTCAATATATTTCTCTAAATTATGCTATTGAAAAAGCAGTATCAGAGGTAGCAATTAATGGTAATACTTCAAATACGTTATTTGAGCTTGCTTCACTTTTTAAAAATGAAGAAGACTTAGCTGAAAAGTATATTAATGATTTAATAACAGAGAAAATAATGGATTCAATGTTATTGGAAAAAAACAATTCATGATTGACTGTAAAAACAAATATCTTTATATTGCTTTATTGTGGTTGTATCAAAACCCCAAAAAGTATAACCATCCGAAACGATACGACTCAGAATTAAAAGAAATAGACTATAGTTCCAAAGTTTATGATGTTATTTGGGATTTTAAAATACCTTCAATACCAGCTCGTGATTTTCGATATTTCTCGATGACTTTTGAAGTAACAGAGAAAAATCAAGAACTATTTTTAAATAGATGGAATCAGTTTTTAGAAGAACAAAAACAGATAGTCAAATAATTTTTAATAAAAAATACGCATTACCAAAATAAAATAATACTAACAATAAACTCAATTTTAAGTCGTAGGATCCTAATATCTTTTACATGTTGAGGTCTATTTCTATTTAGTCACAGACAACTAAAAAACTAAATACCATAACACTCTATCAGGATTAGCAAGTCACCCATTTCAATCTTTAATAGCTAAAGACGATCTCTATATTCTTTGTATGCTTCGAGAAAATCTCTTTTAATGAATTATTAGCGATTTTAACATTAAGCAAAAATTCATTTGTATCATTAAAACTATCAGAAATATCCTTACTCTCGGTATCAGAACATGGAAATACTTCTAAAAGTATATATCCTTCAGAGCTATTTGCGATCACGTTCATACTTAAGCGCTTCGGAAAACAGAAATGTTGTGTTTTTGCTTCACTCAATTGTCGAGAGATATTTTTGCGCAACGGATGATGTGTTAAACCATCTGACTGTTAAATCTAAAAATTTATAACCCTGTATTTACCTATATTATACACTGTAATATATTTACTTATATTGATTAATGGAAGTTTTTAAGTTTTATTACAATTATGTATGGCGCTAGAATGAAAAATCAGGATGAGTAGAGTTTATTACTGGTGATTACTTTGTACAACATATTATGAGAATAATCGTATGATATGTGACTATGTTTTGATTGTGCAAGGAGGTAGTGGATTGTATTAAGAGAGGAGAAAAAATAGAAAATGATTGAATTACGAAAAATAACTGGAGATAACATAGAGAAAGTAATAGCACTTGAAGTTGAAGAAAACCAAAAAGACTTTATAGAAACTACTAACCTAAGAAGCTTTGCAGATGCTCATATGTTGAATGCAGAAGGGATACCTGCTACACCTTATGCCATTTATGCCGATGAAGTGGTGGTTGGATTTTTGATGTATATTTATGATACGTTGGATCACGAATCGTTTGAAAAGGAAGATTTTTACGGTAAGAAGAGCTATTTTATTTGGCATATTATGATTGGAAAGAGTTACCAAGGGGAAGGATATGGCAAACTTGCATTTGAAAAAATGTTGAAGGAAATCGTAACGTGGCCATATGGTGAAGCAGAATATATAGCTCTCTTTTATCAAACAAGTAATATCAAAGCTAAAACATTATACGCTTCATTTAAATTTGAAGATACAGGTATTATTCAGGGTAAGTCCATGTTGGCGATTAAAAAGCTAGTTGAGAAATAAAAGAAACACGCAATGTTTTCATACTGCAAAATAGCACTTTAAGTAGGCGCAAAATAATCCTAATTTAACACCCGCGCTATCTGTTTTGTGTTTATAAAAAAACAATCAGTCTACAGGTAATATAATAGACTCGATTGTTTTTTTAATTATCAGTATATGTTACGATAAAGACCAACAACTTTACCAAGAACAGCAACGTTTTCAACAATTATTGGCTCCATAGAGGAATTCTCTGGTTGTAAACGGAAGTGTCCCTTTTCTTTATAAAAACGTTTTACTGTTGCTTCGTTCTCCTCCGTCATAGCTACTACGATATCTCCATTATTGGCAGTTGCCTGTTGTTTGACAATCACGTAGTCTCCATCGAGAATTCCTGCCTCTATCATAGATTCACCCATGATTTCAAGCATAAAAATATGGTCATCTGATCCACCGTAAGTGTCAGGAATAGGGAAGTACTCTTCAATATTTTCGATAGCGGTGATAGGTAACCCGGCAGTTACTTTCCCAACTAAAGGAACATGCATAACACCCTGTTTGGTAACATTTCCTTGATCTAAGATTTCAATAGCGCGCGGTTTTGTCGGGTCTCTGCGGATCAGCCCTTTGCTTTCCAATCTATTCAAATGGCCGTGGACAGTTGAACTGGAAGCTAAACCTACTGCTTCGCCTATTTCTCGTACAGAAGGCGGATATCCTTTAGTGCGTACTTCTTCTTTTATAAATTCCAATATATCATCTTGTCTTTTTGATACCTTTTTCAATTTGCTCACCCTCTTATCAGCAATTTTCTTTAATTGTTAAATGAAGTATAACATGTCTATTAAATGGATGCAAACATAGGTTCGAAATTTATTTGACAAAAACGCATGTTCGTATTATATTGAATTATATAAACTACGAACAAACATTCGATGAAGGGGAGATCCTTATGAACTGGATTAAAAAAAATCGAAATACCACCTATTTATTTGCATTCATATTCGCCATTATGGTTATTCTTATGGTTATCAATCGGGATACAACTAGCTACACAAACATAGAAGTCCAAGAAGGAGATACTTTATGGTCGCTATCTGGACTTTATAAAGGGGATTTATCCAAAAGTGAGTGGGTTTCTTTAGTGAAAGATAAAAACAATATTATTGACGGACGCATTATAGCTGGTCATACTTTATCTATTCCTGCGTACAAAAAAACTAACACGAATAAAAAAGGAATAGAGTTGGCGAGTGAAAATGAATGAATAGAGGTAAAGAAGCAGTATTATATTGCCGTGTAAGTACAGAAAAAGAATCCCAAGATTCTTCGCTAGAACGGCAAGAAAGTGAACTAAAAGAGTTTGCCAAAACAAAAGGTTATAATGTTATGAGTGTATTTAAAGATCGGCATAGCGGCTATGACGTAGAACGCGAGGGACTCATGGATTTGCTGGATTATATTAAAGAACAACATATTACAGCATTGTTTGTGCAGGATGAAACGCGATTAGGACGTGGGAATGGTCGCATGGCCGTATTACATCTACTTAATAAAATGGAAGTGACTATTTTTACTCTTAATAATTCAGGCAATATCCAGCTGAATGAAATGGATACAATGTTGCTTGAAATATTGGCACTAGTAGAGGAATATCAAAGGAAATTACATAATGCCAAAATACGTCGTGGGATGAAAAGGGCTGTACAAAACGGCTATAGGCCTGAAAATAACTTAAAGGATCGGGGCAATCCAGAAGGTAGAGAAAGAATTGATGCTCCAATTGAACAGATTATTCAATTGAGAAATAAAGGGCTAACATTTGAAGAAATCACTGCTACTTTAAATGGATTGGGCTTCCAACTTAGCAAAGCAACAGTACATAGACGCTATAAAGAATTCGAAGAGCACAATAATTAACTGTAAACTGTCGAAAAGTTTACTTTATGATACAGGTTGGCTTGATATCCAAATAATGCTTAACGCTTGCACTTAAAACATATTTTACATACTCTTTAAGATATGAAGAATATGAAAGGGTGTATATAAATGTTGCCAAAAGAAAAGATTGATCGCATTAATTTCCTGTCTAGAAAATCAAAAGCAGAAGGACTAAGTGTTGAGGAAGCGAAAGAACAAACAGCACTTCGAAAAGAATATCTGGATACATTCCGTAATTCCATGAGAGACACCATTGAGCATGTCCGAGTATTTGATCCAAATGGCGATGAAGTAACACCGGATAAGGTAAAGGAAATTCAAAAACGAAATAATCCTTTGAATTAATAAGGTAAAGTAAATGTCGAAAAAATATTGTTTTCTGACATAATGTTGACTAAACTGTAATAGAATAATACTTTGCTTTCAGAAAGGATGTCTATTCATGACGCTACAAGCAGATCAGCTTGCAATTAATACAATTCGAACTTTGTCGATTGATGCAATCGAAAAAGCAAATTCTGGTCATCCAGGTTTACCAATGGGTGCAGCACCAATGGCTTACACGCTATGGACAAAACAAATGCAACACAATCCAAAAAATCCAAAATGGTTTAACCGTGACAGATTTGTATTGTCAGCAGGACATGGTTCAATGTTATTATACAGCCTACTTCATTTAGGTGGTTATGACTTACCGATGGATGAAATTAAAAACTTCCGTCAATGGAATTCATTAACTCCTGGCCATCCTGAATTTGGGCACACTGCTGGAGTAGAAGCGACAACTGGTCCACTGGGGCAAGGGATTGCTATGGCTGTTGGTATGGCGATGGCTGAAGCGCATTTAGCAGGAGTATACAACAAACCAGAACATTCCATTGTAGATCACTATACATTCGCGCTTTGCGGAGATGGAGATTTAATGGAAGGTGTATCTGCAGAAGCAGCTTCACTTGCAGGCCATTTGCAATTAGATAAACTAATTGTCTTATACGATAGTAATGATATTTCATTAGATGGTGATTTGAATAAATCATTCTCAGATAATACAGCTGAACGTTTTAAAGCATATGGCTGGAATTATATCTTGGTTGACGATGGCAATGATATTGAAGCTATTAATTCAGCAATTGAAAAAGCAAAAACTCATAAAGGACAACCTACATTAATTGAGATTAAAACAGTTATTGGCTTTGGTTCTCCTAACAAATCAGGTAAATCATCATCTCACGGTGCACCGCTTGGCGTTGATGAAGTTCTACTAACAAAACAAGCTTATCAATGGGAAAATGAAGATTTCTTCGTTCCTGAGGAAGTATACGAAACATTTAAAGAAGCAGCGAAAATTCAAGGGGAAGAAGCTGAATCTGTATGGAACGAACAATTCCAAGCATACAAACAAGCATACCCAGAACTTTCTGCACAGCTAGAAAAAGCAATTAATGGAGAGCTGCCTGAAGACTTTGACGCAGAAATCAAAGCTTTCGAGCCAGGCAAATCGGTAGCTACACGTTCATCATCAGGTGATGTGATTAATGCGTTAGCTAAGAAATTGCCTTCTTTCTTTGGAGGAAGTGCTGACTTAGCTGGCTCTAATAAAACTACTATTAAGGATGCAGGAGATTTCTCTGCAACTGAACGAGCTGGACGTAATATTTGGTTCGGTGTTCGTGAGTTCGCAATGGGTGCTGCATTAAATGGTATGGCTTTGCATGGCGGTCTTCACGTGTTTGGTGGAACATTCTTTGTCTTCTCTGACTATGTGCGCCCTGCCGTACGTTTATCTGCACTTATGGGACTTCCTGTGACATATGTGTTTACACATGATTCTATTGCTGTTGGTGAAGACGGTCCAACACATGAGCCAATTGAACATTTAGCTGCATTGCGTGCGATGCCGAACCTCTCTGTTATCCGTCCGGCTGATGCTAACGAATCTGCTGCCGCATGGAAACTTGCAGTATCATCTAAAAATAAACCTACTGCTTTAGTGCTGTCACGACAAAACCTGCCAGTGCTTGATGTAGATGCGAATGCAATCTATACAGGCGTTGAAAAAGGTGCTTATGTTGTTGAAAAGGCAGACAAAGAAGTGGCTGATGCATTGCTATTAGCAACTGGTTCTGAAGTACAGTTAGCTGTTGCTGCTAAAAAAGCATTAGCTGGCGAAGGAATCGATGTTACAGTTGTATCAATGCCAGATCTAGGTCGTTTTGACGAACAAGATGCAGCATATAAAGAAAGCGTATTGCCTATAAACGTAACAAAACGTTTAGCAATTGAAATGGCTTCTTCATTTGGTTGGCATAAATATGTTGGTTTTGAAGGTGATGTTTTAGCTATTGACCGATTCGGAGCTAGTGCACCTGGAGAAACAGTAATCGAAGAATATGGCTTTACAGTAAACAACGTAGTAGAGAAAGTTAAAGCTTTAATGGCAAAATAAATAGAAATACCAAAAAGTAGAGGGAATATGCCTCTACTTTTTGTTTTTTGACAAAGAAAGTGGGGTATTTACAGTTTAAATTGACAAAATATTCACTTGATTGAAGGTATACTTAGTAGAAAGAAAGGGGCGGCTTAAAAATGCGTGTTTACTCAATCTTTCACATTAAACCAAAACATCAATCATTTATATATGGTAGAGAACGTCTTTTATTCGAATTAATTAATGGTGTCAAAACGAACCAAAACAATTTTTATCCATCACAGGAATTAGCTTATTTATGTGAGACGTTGCCTGTTGATGATATTGAAACTAGCATAGAAAAACATTTACATACTAGTTTTTCTGCTATTAATATTAAAAACCATGAAATCTATTTAAGTAATCAATTCAAAGGAGATCTTCACATAGAAATTCAGCCATACTATCTAAATGTTTATTGTATTGGCTCCCGTATGTTAGAGTTAGATTTATTTGCAACATTATCAAAAATTAGCTCTGGTTTTATTGGCTTCAATAAGGGCGAAATGGAATGTGGCTGGTTAAAACCTCCAAAATTTTCTGTTCTGGCAGAAAGTTAGCAGTGCCTCTTTGCTAGCAGGAGAAAGACTCAGTCACCAAAAATAAGAGAAATAGTAGTGTCCATGACATTTTTGTTGTATAATCCTCTTTGGAGAGATATTCTCGTATGCACAATTTAGAGGAGGAAATTAGTTGAATACTGGACTAGCGATTACATTAATTATTGTAGCGTTAATTATTGGTTTAGTTGGCGGATTCTTTATTGCAAGACAATATATGATGAAATATCTGAAAGAAAACCCACCAATCAATGAACAAATGTTACGTATGATGATGACTCAAATGGGTAGAAAGCCATCAGAAAAACAAATTAAACAAATGATGAACCAAATGAATAAAGTAAACAATAAATAAGAAACAGCACTCCAATGAGTGCTGTTTTTTATGTTTCTTGTTCATTTGTAATATATTTTTCGATAAATGTATGCACAGTTTTTTCATACTCATCTGGATTTTCATTAAATGATTGTGCATGTGCCCCATGTTCAAATAACTTTAGCATTTTGGGCCCTTTTTTTAATTGATATAACTCAATCGTCATATCAGGTAAAATAAAGTCGTCTGGAAGGCTATGAATGAACAGGACAGGTTTTGTAATATTAGGAATGGCTGTTCTCGGAGCAACATTTTTCAACCAATAGCCATCTCGAAGACGTAAAAAAATCTCAGCAAGTTTTATAGCTAAAGGACTTTTTAATGGAGTTTTTTTCTTCATTAAATACAAAAGCTGTTCATAGAAATCAGAGTACGGGCAATCAGCAATATAAAAATCCGCTCTATCTTCCAGTATACCGGCATATAAAAGGGTGGTAGCTGCACCCATTGATTCACCATGAACGCCGATAATGGAATCGTACCCTAATTGTTCCTTTACATAATGTAGCACAGCTTCTAAATCGAATTTCTCATAAAAGCCATAACTTGTGGTCTTTCCTCCTGATTCTCCGTGTCTCCGATGATCATAAACAAAGGTATTGAAGCCCAATCTTTCAAAAAGTCTTACATACTTTACTGAGTTTACCTTATTTTCCGTGACACCGTGACAAATAATCATTGTCTTCTTTGTCTGTAGGGGCTTAAAATAGATTCCTTTTATGACGTAACCATTTGGAGAAGAGATCATAATATCCTCTTTTTCTACTCTATTGAACCATTTTTCGTCGTAGCGTAAAGCTTTTTTTTCTCTTTCTAAAATAAACAAGTCATCTTTTTTCTTTATATAAATGAGTTGGCTTGAAACTAGGTAACCAGCTAATGAAAGGATGCCGCCAAAAATGCCTGTCACTAACCCGAAAATATAAAAAAACTTCTTTTTCATCGACACCCCTGCTTCCAATATAGATTTTTACATTTCTGCCATAAACATTTGTTTGCAATGAATCAAATCCCTCGTTTTTCTGAAGTCTTTTACTTTTAATATTTGTATTGCTTTATAATATAATATGAGTTGACTTGGAATTTTGATAAAGTGAAATGGAATTTGAAAGGAATTTTGTAAATGGCTAAGAAAAGAAAAAACCAAAATATAACTTCTCAAAAAGAGCAAAAAGATGAAAAGCTTACATTGCAAGACCAATTAAACGGAGATGTATTGGAAAAGTTAAAGCTAGCGAAAAAGGAACTTGTGGCAAAAGAGCAACAGGTACAAGAAGAAAAAGCAGCACAATTAGCATTTGAGCGCAAGCAACGAGAGAAGAATAAATCTTTTGCAGAATTATTAGATGAATATGGAGACAGAGGTTCCAAATTTTAAAGGTTAAAAGCCGCGAATAGTATTGCATCAAAAAGATAGACATACTTTGTCCTATCCTTAAATGCAGCTATTCGCGGCTTTTATAATCCAGCTGATGGCTGAATAAGAAAATTTAGATGAAATAATCTCCTAAGTGAGGTGACTTACTTTATAGTCTATGTTCTGTATATTGGTCTAGCTGTGTTAATTCGACTAAATTACTATCATTAGAATGGTCAATGTGATTATAGGCTTGAATAGTTGCTGCAATTTGTTCTCGTGTGCTTGCTCCGATAATAGCAGAGGCAATTTCTTTATGCTGTAGAACACTTTGCAAGGCGGTTACATGTACTGAAGGGGCCGCATTCGCCACATTGGTTAAGGTAGCTTGTAGTTCCTCTTGTGAGTATGTCAAATAACCATTGGTCTTTTGAACCCTATTTTTCCAATCATCTGTGAGAAGTCCTTTAGCAAGAGATCCACGAGTCACTACTGAAGCACCGAGCTCTTTAATGGAATCAAACCATTCTTCTGGGCGTCTGTCGAGCAAACTATACTGCATCATAATGGATACAGCTTTGCTCTCTTTTAAAAAGGGTATAAAAACATTTGGCCTAATAGAAGAAATACCGTATTCCCGAATAAAACCTTCTTGTTTCAGTTCATTGAATGTATCAATGATCTCTTCCCAATTTTCCCCTAAGGTACCACCGTGCAACTGATATAAGTCGATATAATCTGTTTGAAGACGACTCAGACTCTCTTTGACAGCTTTTTTGATATGTTGAGCGGAAGCGTCAAAGTGCCATGAATCAGAAGAAGAATTCCATACATTCCCCACCTTTGTCGCCAGTAATATATCTTTTCGCTTTTCTTTTAGTAAATGGCCGATGGTTTCTTCATTCATGCCACGCTGATAGAGGTCAGCTGTATCAAAGTAGTTAATGCCTGCATCGATTGCGGTATCAACTATATATGATGCGTCAACACGATTTATCGGCAAAGACATGCATCCTAGACCTATTTCTGATAATAGTAATTCACTTGCTCCTAACCGTCTTTTTTCCAAAACTATCGCCTCCTTTAAAGATAATGGTACAATGATTCATAGATAAATAACAATAGAGAGGAATTCGACAATGAAAAAATTTGAAGAAAAAACTATTTCAACAGAAGAAATTTATAAAGGACGTATTATTAATGTCCAAAAAGATGAAGTCACACTACCAAATGGCAAAACTGCTTCAAGAGAATTAGTAAAACATCCGGGAGCTGTTGCTATTATTCCTGTAACAAAGGAAGGGAAAATAGTTATGGTAGAACAATATCGTAAGCCTCTCGAACAAAGTATTATTGAGATTCCAGCTGGTAAGCTTGAGCCAGGTGAAGCTCCAGAAAAAACAGCCATGCGTGAATTGGAAGAAGAGACAGGCTACGGTGCGAATAACTTCGAAAAGATTTATTCATTCGCTACCTCCCCTGGATTTGCTGATGAAATTATCCATCTCTATGCTGCAACAGATTTATATCAAATAGAACAACCAGCAAGCCCAGATGAAGATGAATTTGTTGAACTTTTGGAAGTTTCCATTGAAGAAGCGGAGCGTTTAGTAGAGGAACAACAAATTTATGATGCGAAAACAATTCTAGCAATTATGTGGACAAAAAATAATCTATCGAAATAAGGTATTTTTTAGAACGAGGAGCATAGGTTGTACTATTAGAAAGTAGGTGACCTAGTGAATCGTTCATTGCAACTATCGTATTTTTTTCTAATCATTTCAATTGGCTTCATTGGTGGAATTATAGCTTTTAAGATTTCAGCTCCCGAACAAACCGAATGGCTAATATCTATAATTGATCCTCGCCTTCTGTTTGAGGGTAAGCCAAAAATGTGGCAATCGCTATGGCCAGCATTTATGCCGTATCTTTTCTTAGTGTTGCTTGCTACACATCAATGGTTCCGCCATGCAACAAGATTAGTAGTCGTCTGTAAAAGCGCCTTTTTTGGTTTTTGTTCAGCTTACCTAATCGCTACTCAAAATGCTATTTGGAATTACATTTTTTGGTGGTTTCCTATTCAATTTTTATACACTTGCTTATTATTGCTATTTTCAATTGTGCTTGTCCCTAAACCATTTTATAATTCTAGGCGGCAGGGGCTTCATTGGAATCGACTCATCGCCATTGGAGTATTAGCTGCAATAATATTTGGTATTGAGCTTCTCATTATCCATTTTATGTTTTAATGATTTTTCTCATTTGATATTAATTATCATTAAACAATCATTATAAGTATTTTAGTCGCTTAATCTTGTAATGAGAAATAAACTTTTGGTATAATGGTAGAAGTTTAGGGGGGCGTCATATGGAGAGCCGTATTGATCGAATTAAAAAACAATTACATGGTGCTAGCTATAAACTGACGCCACAACGAGAAGCGACGGTTAGAGTACTTTTAGAAAATGAAGAAGATCATCTAAGTGCTGAGGATGTTTACCTATTAGTAAAGGAGAAAGCACCGGAAATCGGTCTAGCGACTGTGTACCGTACATTAGAGTTGCTGACAGAGCTGAAAATTGTCGATAAGATTAATTTTGGCGATGGAGTTTCTCGTTATGATTTACGGCAAGAGGGTGCAGCTCATTTTCATCATCACCTCGTTTGTATCGAATGTGGCGCCGTTGATGAAATACAAGAAGACTTGCTTGAAGATGTTGAAGCAGTAGTTGAAAAACGGTGGAATTTCCAAATAAAGGACCATCGATTGACATTTCACGGTATATGCTGGCGTTGTACTGAAAAGCATGCCGAAGAAAAAAACAAAGAGAATGTTAACAATCCAAATAATAATGAAGATTTTTAAACAAATGGAAAGGATGGCGGAGGTGCTGTCCTTTTTTGTTTTAGGAGGATTATTGCGATGAAACAAGAAATACTAGATGCAATTGCAGATTATATTCACTTTCTAAGGGTAGAGCGCCAATTATCACAAAATACATTGCAGTCCTACGAACGCGATTTAAAAGATTATACACAGTTTTTATTTGAGACGAGTCAGTTAGAGAAATTTGATGAAATTGATAAATTGCAGATATTAAAGTATTTGCAGAGTTTACAAAGAAAAGGGATTTCAGCTAGGACCATATCAAGGCATATTTCATCCATTCGCTCATTTCATCAGTTTTTGTTAAGAGAAAAATATTCAAACAATGATCCGAGCGTACATTTAGAATTGCCTAAAATTGAGCAAAAATTGCCAAAAGTATTATCAATTGAAGAAATAGATCGTCTTCTCTCTATGCCGGATCTTTCGCGGCCACAAGGTGTTCGAGATCAAGCGATGATGGAACTTTTATATGCAACTGGTATGCGTGTGAGTGAGTGTATAACACTTAATATGGAAGATATTCATTTAACAATGGGCTTTGTACGTGTTTTTGGGAAAGGCGGCAAAGAGAGGATTATTCCTCTTGGAAACTCAGCCATTAATGCATGTACGAATTATTTAAATCATGCGCGTTTTCATCTTGAAAATCCGAAGCTACGAACAGATGCGTTATTTATCAATCAGAGAGGGAAAAGGTTAACAAGGCAAGGTCTCTGGAAATTATTAAAGGGTTATGCAGAAAAAGCGAATATAACGAAAGAATTGACGCCACATATTTTACGTCATTCCTTTGCGACTCATTTAATTGAAAATGGAGCAGACTTACGTGCAGTGCAAGAAATGCTTGGACATGCTGATATCTCAACAACACAAATTTATACACATATTAGCAAATCAAGGTTGTCTGAAGTATATAAGCAGTTCCATCCAAGAGCATAAAATATATACATCAGATGTCTGACCTTTATTTTTTAAAATATTTTGGTAAAATAAATCTATAAACAAGGAGGGCAACATTATGACTATAAAACCGTTTAAACGCATTCACCTTATCGTCATGGATTCAGTAGGTATAGGAGAAGCGCCGGATGCAGCTAGTTTTAACGATGTTGGCGCGGATACTCTAGGACACATCGCTAAAGAAATGAAAGGGCTCACAATGCCGAATATGGAAAAGTTGGGCTATTCTAATATTCGAGGCATAATCGGCTTAGAAGATTTAGAGGGCATGAAGTCTGTTGATCAGCCTCAAGCTTTTCATGGCTATATGCAAGAGGCCTCTGTAGGTAAAGATACGATGACTGGCCATTGGGAGATCATGGGCCTAAATATTAACAAGCCATTCAAAGTGTACCCGGAAGGATTCCCTCAATCGCTTATTGATGAATTAGAAGAACGTACTGGGCGCAAAGTGCTTTGCAATAAACCAGCTTCAGGGACACAAGTCATTGAAGATTTCGGAAAAGAGCACATGGAGACAGGTGCAATTATTGTTTACACATCTGCTGACCCAGTATTGCAAATTGCTGCACATGAGGATATTGTCCCGCTAGAAGAATTATACAAAATATGCGAAATTGCACGTGAAATTACGTTAAAACCTGAATATCTGGTTGGCCGTGTTATTGCACGACCTTTTGTTGGTACACCAGGCAATTTTGAACGTACTTCCAATCGTCATGATTATGCATTGAAACCATTTGGCCGTACTGTAATGAATGAATTGAAGGATGCAGGCTACGATGTCATAGCTTTAGGCAAAATATCAGATATATACAATGGTGAGGGCGTTACGGAAGCTATCCGTACACAAGACAATGATGATGGAATGGATCAATTAGTGAATGTCTTGAAAAAAGACTTCCAAGGAATATCCTTCCTTAATTTAGTTGACTTTGATGCTAAATATGGCCATCGACGCGATCCAATTGGATACGGAGAAGCTCTTGAAGAATTTGACCGTCGATTAGCAGAAGCATTGGATCTTATGCAGGAAGATGATTTACTTCTCATTACAGCAGACCATGGAAACGACCCTACTTTCCCTGGAACAGACCATACGCGCGAATTTGTTCCACTAATTGCTTATTCGCCTCGATTGAAAGAAGGTAAAGAACTACCAAAGACAGAAACATTCGCTGCTATTGGAGCGACTATTGCTGAGAACTTTGGTGTCAAAATGCCTGAATTCGGCAAAAGCTTTTTACAACTTTTAAAATAAGTGAGGGATCCATCCATGAGAATGGTAGACATTATCGAAAAAAAACGTGAGGGACAAGAACTTACGACAGAAGAAATTCGCTTCTTTATCCAAGGCTATACAGACGGGTCTATCCCTGATTACCAAGCGAGTAGCTTGTTGATGGCAACCTATTTCCAAGATATGAGTGAGCGTGAAAGAGCGGATCTAACAATGGCTATGGTGGAGTCAGGCGACCAAATCGACTTGTCCGATATAGAAGGAATAAAAGTAGATAAGCATTCGACAGGTGGCGTTGGAGATACAACTACACTTGTTCTAGGACCACTAGTAGCTGCTGTAGGCGTTCCTGTGGCAAAAATGAGCGGACGCGGTTTAGGCCATACAGGTGGAACGATTGATAAATTAGAAGCAATCGATGGCTTCCATGTTGAATTATCAACTGAACAATTTGCAGAACAAGTAAATCGAATCAAACTAGCCGTTATTGGCCAAAGCGGGAACTTAACTCCAGCTGATAAAAAGCTTTACGCACTACGAGACGTTACAGCAACAGTATCAAGCATTCCGCTTATTGCAAGCTCAATTATGAGTAAAAAGATTGCCGCTGGAGCAGACGCTATTGTATTAGATGTTAAAACAGGTGATGGCGCCTTTATGAAAACGGTTGAAGATTCTAAGAAATTGGCGCATGCAATGGTTCAAATAGGAAAAAATGTTGGACGTAATACAATGGCGATTATTTCGGACATGAACCAGCCTCTAGGCTATGCAATAGGCAATGCATTAGAAGTCAAAGAAGCGATTGATACATTGCGTGGAGAAGGACCTGAAGATCTTACAGAACTTTGCCTGACACTGGGTTCTCAAATGGTTGTACTTGGTAATAAAGCGAAAACTATCGAGGAAGCAAGAACAAAGCTTGAAGAAGTTATTCAAAACGGCAAAGCTTTAGAAGTTTTCAAAGAGTTTATTGAAAGTCAAGGGGGCAATCCAAGTGTAGTGGACGACCCTTCACTGTTGCCGCAAGCAAAATATACGTTTGAGGTACCTGCAAAAGAGCAAGGTTATGTAAGTCATATTGTAGCAGACGAGATTGGTACTGCTGCAATGTTACTGGGTGCTGGACGCGCTACTAAAGATTCTGTTATTGACCTTGCTGTTGGTATTATATTGCATAAAAAAGTGGGCGATTCTGTAAAAGAAGGCGACTCTCTAGCTACAATTTATGCAAACCAAGAAGAAGTCAAAGAAGTGATTGAAAAGATATACGCTAATATTTCACTCTCAGAAAACGAAGTGAAAGCACCAGAATTAATTGAAGAAATCATTACAGAATAGTTTAAATTAAACCTGCATTCTATTGAATGCAGGTTTTTTCTATATCACTTTTTGACTTGAAATCAAAAATATTAATCCACCTCTTTGTGTTTAAAAGGGAAAATGGCCGTCTATAATGAGGGATGGTAGCTGTCACATTTTTTCTATTTTTAGCTTATTACTTCTTAAATTGTCATACTTAAGGAAACCTACCTTTTCATGTAGTATAGTTTCTAAAAAGGAGGTATACAAATGCAGCATCATATTGAAATTACATCTGAAAAAATAGCCATTATCAGGCTGGGGGGCGAACTCGACCACCATGCAGCTCGCCATATCCGCGAAGACATCTCTCAGGCGATCTATAGCGGTTATGTACAAGACATTATCTGGAACTTAGAAAGCCTTCAATTTATGGATAGCGCAGGCGTAGGCTTAATACTTGGGAGGATGCGAGATCTGCAAGTTCATAATGGCCGTACATTAATTATTAAACCTTCTTCTACCATGGAGAAAATATTCCAGTTCTCTGGATTAGGAAAATATATTTGGCATGACACTGAACAAGAAGCCATCCAAAGTTTAGGAGGGATTCTGCATGGATAATGAAATGACGCTATCATTCATGGCAGTAAGCGATAACGAAGCACTCGCTAGAATAGCGATTACAAGCTTTTTATCAGTACTTGATCCAACTATTGAAGAACTATCAGAAATTAAAACAGTTGTCTCAGAAGCAGTAACAAATGCGATTATTCACGGTTATGATGAAAATCCTAATGGCATTGTAACAGTACAAGCTTCAAGACATGGCCGAGAAGTAACCATAACAATTCTTGATCAAGGTATAGGAATTGAAAATGTGACACAAGCGATGGAACCGCTATATACAACAAAACCATTGCTAGAAAGGTCAGGGATGGGCTTTACCATCATGGAAAGCTTTACAGATCAATTAACTGTGCAATCAGAACTCGGGAAAGGAACGGCCGTTACTTTCAAGAAACAATTTCAACCAGTCCAAGAGCCGCTATATGTAAGGTGACAATATGACATCAAACCCGCAAGCGTCAAAAGAGTTACTAACACAAGATCGGATGCGAGAGCTTATCAAATTAGCGCAGGCAGGGGATGAAGCAGCAAGGAAAGATATGGTAGAAGGAAACACAAGACTCGTTTGGTCCATTGTTCAACGATTTGCATCACGAGGGGCAGACTTAGAAGACTTGTTTCAAATAGGTTGTATTGGCCTCATGAAATCAGTTGATAAATTTGATTTATCCTACCCGGTAAAATTTTCCACATATGCTGTTCCAATGATCATTGGGGAGATTCAACGATTTCTGCGCGATGACGGTATGGTAAAAGTGAGCCGCTCCATTCGTGAGCTTAATTTTAAAATCCGTCATGCAACAGATGACTTCCTGAAGAACAATGAAAGGCCGCCGACATTGCAAGAATTGGCGCAGCAATTAGATGTTTCTATTGATGACATCACAATGGCCAGCGACGCGCTACGAGACCCTGCTTCACTTCATGAACAAATTTTTGAAAGCGATGGGGATCCGATCAGCTTAATGGATCAAATGAAAGATGAAAGATCTGAAAAACCTTTTGAACATATTCCATTAAAAGATATGTTAGAGAGACTGGGGAAAAGAGAACAATCAGTCATCTATCTGCGCTATTACCATGATTGCACCCAAAGTGATATTGCCGAACGTTTGGGCATTTCTCAAGTGCAAGTGTCACGGCTAGAGAAGAAGATATTAGCACAGCTTAAAATTTGGTTAACAGATCAACAATACGAACAATTGGTAAAGGTGGCAGAACATGAGCAATGATACCAATAATAAAATAGTATCTTTATTTCAAAGCAACGAAGCTGCAGAAGAGTTCATGATTTCGCAGTTTGGTAAAAGTGAAAGCTATGATATCAATATGAAATATGTCCATGTGCACAACATGGACGTATTTATGATTAATATTAATGGCTTAACTGATACAGAAAATTTCACACGTATTTTAACAGCCACACAGCCTACTTCTGTCTTTGCGAAGAACCAAGCTCAAGTGGAAAAAGAAGATGCTCCAGAATTAGATGCTAATAAGAAAGATGAAAAAGTGGATTCAAGCAAAGAAGAGAAATTAAGTGTAGAAGCAAAGTACTTCTTTGAATGTTTTCCTTATTTTGCTTGGGAAATGCAAACCTCTAAGGATAAATTGTTAGCTGCGATCTTAAGTGGGCAAGTCGCATTTATCACACCCTCTGGTATAGCATTTGTTGCTGATTTAAGAAGTTATCCTGGTAGACAACCAGAAGAACCAGATAATGAAAAGGTAATAAGAGGTTCTAGAGATGGCTTTACAGAAAATATAGTTTTGAATACAGCGCTAATAAGAAGGCGAATTCGAGACACTTCTTTAAGGTTTGAACTTCACCAAGAGACAGCTAGAAGCAAAATGGACATAGCTATTGTTTATATTAAAGAACTTGTTAATGATGAGCATCTCCATTATGTAAGAGAGCGACTTAAAGCAATTCACCATGACGGCATGACAATGTCCGATAAATCACTAGAAGAATGGCTCATTAAGCAACGTTATCACCCGCTTCCATTTGTCCGATACAGTGAAAGGCCGGATATTGTAGCTGCGCATGTTTTAGAAGGCCATATCGCCATTGTAGTAGACACATCACCATCTGTTATATTGGTCCCAATTACAATGTTTCATCATTTGCAACATGCTGAAGAATATAGACAAGCGCCAGCCATTGGCACAATGCTTAGATTTTTGCGCTTCTTTGGCGTATTTTTAAGTTTCTTTTTGCTTCCTCTATGGTTTTTACTAGTCAAACATCCTGAATTTATCCCGCAATCGATTGATTTTATTGGCATTAACAAAAAAACCTCAGTTCCTCTCCTCGTCCAAATATTAACTGCAGACATAGGCGTCGAATTTTTAAGGATTGCCGCGATTCATACTCCTACTCCTTTATCAACTGCCATGGGACTTATTTCAGGGATTATTATAGGACAAATTGCAATCGATGTCGGCTTATTCTCAGCTGAGGTTGTTCTCTATACAGCTATTTCGGCCATTTTCACCTTTGCTATTCCTTCTTATGAGCTAAGTATATCAATAAAAATATTTAGAACCATCTTGCTCCTATTAACAGCAGCATTAGGGTTAAATGGTTTCTTTATAGGATTATTCCTACTTGTTTGGTACATGGTCTCTCTAAAACCGATGAAGGTACCTTATTTATGGCCGCTCATTCCATTTTTCCCAGCTGGTTTTGCCCATGTATTAATTCGTTTCCCAATGACTAACGATGCACCTCGTCCGTATATTGTTGGAGCGAAAGACAGAAAGCGAAACTAACAACGCATTGCATCTCTCTTCCTATCATGGTAAAGTTCATATAAAGAAAATTCGGTTTATTCATGATAGGAGAGATTTGATGTTTTTATATGGAACGCAAGCAATTAATGAATTAGGCCATTTAACAATTGGAGATATAGATACGGTAGATCTTGCAAAGAAATATGGGACACCCCTTTTCGTGTATGACCTCGAGTTATTTTACAAAAGGGCAAAGAGTTTTATCGATACTTTCAAGAAAGCTTCTGTGAAAGCACAGGTATGTTATGCAAGCAAAGCGTTTTCAAGTATCGCCATCTATCAGGCTGCAGCGGAAGCAGGCTTATCGATAGATGTGGTTTCAGGAGGCGAGCTCTACACAGCATTACAGGCAGGAATTCCTAGCAATCGAATTCACTTTCATGGAAATAATAAAAGTTTGGAAGAATTAGAGCTTGCTTTTAATGAAAGAATTGGCTGTATTGTCATTGACAACTTTAGAGAAATTCAATTACTAAAAGAACTAGCTGCGCGTAAAGAGCAGAAAATGGACGTAATTCTTCGGGTTACACCGGGGATTGAAGCACATACCCACGATTTTATTACGACAGGACAAGCAGATTCGAAATTTGGCTTTGACTTGAACAATGGGCAAGCAGACAGAGCATTTAAAGAGCTGCAGCACGATCCTTTTCTAAAACTACAAGGTCTCCACTGTCATATTGGCTCACAAATTTTTGACAGTACAGCATTCAAGTTGGCTGCCATTAGATTAATAGAAAAAATTAGTAAATGGCATAATGAGGAAGACTATGAGATCAACGTGCTAAATTTAGGCGGAGGCTTTGGTATTCGATATACGGAAGACGACGAGCCGTTGGAGCCAAATATCTATGTAGAAGAATTAATTCGAACAGTATCAGAAGAAATCAAAAGGCACAGTTTAAGCATGCCTGAAATTTGGATTGAGCCAGGTCGCTCACTAGTAGGCGAAGCTGGAACAACTTTATACACTATAGGTTCACAAAAAGTGGTTCCCGAAACACGAAAGTACTTAGCAGTTGATGGTGGAATGTCCGATAATATTCGTCCAGCTCTATATGGGGCGAAGTATGAAGCGGCCATTGCTAATAAGATTTTACAGAAACCTGCTGAGTTTTACACGATAGCTGGTAAGTTATGCGAATCTGGTGATAAACTGATTGAGCATATACAATTGCCAGAGGCTGAGCCTAATGATATTCTTGCTATATTTTGTACAGGTGCTTACGGGTACTCCATGGCCAGCAACTATAATCGAATTCCCCGGCCTGCGGTTGTATTTGTAGAAGAGGGAAGACATCAGTTGGCAATCAAGCGTGAAACATATGAGGATATTGTAAGGTTAGACCTTCCTTTGACAATTGGAAGGAGGTAAAAGCTATCGTGAGAAAAAGCAATATTATTTTATTAATATCATTTATTTTAATGGCTGTGATTTGGGGAGTAATCTATTGGTTTTTTGTAGCACCTGATTCCCTTACCAAATAACGGAAGAATATTTGCGCATTTATTTATTTTCGTGTAGGATATTCAAAGAGACTTAAAGGCAAAAAGAAGAGGGATCTAATACATGTTATGTCGTTATAAAAAAGCAAACGAAAAAATTGCAATGGGGCTCTTGTCCTTTATGCCAGAACATAAAGACGTGAAAAAATTGCAAGAGACGATTTGTCAATATAACTCTGATCCAAACTGGCAACTATATTTGTGGAAACAAGACGATGATTATATTGGTCTTGTAGGAGTCGAAATTAAAGATAATAAATGGATTGTTAGACATATTTCAGTTGATCCTTCTCATCGTGGAGAAGGCGTTGGAGTCGAAATGATTCGAAAGCTTTATGAAATGGATGTTTGTGGCTCTATTGCCGCTGATGAGTTAACAGAGCCGTTTATACAAAAATGTTTAACAATGTTGGAAGAAGCAGACGAAGAGGTTTAATGTCTGCTTCTTCTTTTTTCGTTCCGTGCACGAAGAATATCCGTACGATCTCTAAGCATATGCTTATTTTGAAGGAATTGATCATCTAGGTTTGGCAATATAGAGATGGATTCTTCTACACTATCTTTTAAAGAAATTGATATTATATTGACTGGCCAGTTTTTAAAAGGTTCCCTAAGACTCACATTTTTTTGAGTTTGATGAATATTTTCGATTACGCTAAGAGCATCGATTTCCTTGTCATCAAAAAAAGGCGAGTGAAGGGAGTTGCGAAGAGTTAACTCTGCTTTTTTTAAAATAGTATCAGCACCTTTGTAATTGCCTCGCCTATAATGATATAAGCCAGTAGCTAATTGGATCCAGCCTGTTAGCGGATGCAATTTATCCCGTGGAGCTACATACTTCCAGTACTCCTCTAATACTTCATGGCACTCAAAATAATCTTGGTTGCCATTAAAGTATGCGAGAAATTGAATAAATAAAGGATGATGCATAGGATGCATTTTGCTCACCTTTCCTCTATACTAAATTTTAAAGAAAAATTGTCAGGTGGTAAGATATGTCATACGAAGTGAAGTTAGAGGCTTTTGAAGGCCCTCTTGATTTATTATTACACTTAATTCATCGTTTGGAAATTGATATATACGATATACCGATGGCTGAGCTTACTGCACAGTATATGGGCCATATTCATACGATGCAAGTTTTGGAATTGAACGAAGCAAGCGAATATTTGGTTATGGCTGCAACATTGCTCGCCATTAAAAGTAAAATGCTATTACCAATATATGAAGGAGAACTGACTGAAGAAGAGTTTGAAATTGAAGAGCAGGATCCCCGTGATGAGCTTGTAGCAAGATTAATAGAATATAGAAAATATAAAGAAGCAGCTCTTAATTTGAAAGAATTAGAAACCAGCAGGACACATTATTTTACGAGACCGCCAACAGATTTATCTGCTCTTATGCCAGAGGAACAACTTGCTTTATTTGATGCTTCAGTCAATGTTTATGATATGGTTGCGGCGTTCCAAAAAATGTTAAATAGAAAAAGATTGAAAGCACCTTTGTCTACTAAGATAACAAAACAAGATATCACGATAAAAGCTCAAATGAAGTCTGTAATCAATGTATTAAAGTTTTCCAATGGACGTGCAGACTTTTTTGATTTATTTCCGTCAGATGACAGAGAAACGCTTGTTATCACATTTTTATCACTTCTAGAATTGATGAAGCGGCAAATCGTGGCGATTGAACAATTGAACAACTTTGCCGATTTAACGGTGATACTACGGAAGGAAGAAATAACAGATGAGCAACTTGAATCTATTGATGAGTAAAATTGAAAGCCTATTATTTGTCATAGGTGAAGATGGACTGACAATTAAACAACTATCCATTTTACTAGAGGCTGATGAAGGAGAAATAAAATTAGCTCTTGAGCAAATGATGAAAGACTATGAAGAACAGGATAACAGGGGAATCAAACTAAAAGAATTAGCAGGAACCTTTCAGCTAATTACGAAGCCACAGCATGCTGAATTAATCCAAAAATTAGTAGAGAACCCTCCAAGCCAATCATTGTCACAAGCATCTTTAGAAGTGTTAGCTATTGTCGCGTACAAGCAGCCAATAACTCGTGTAGAAATTGATGATTTAAGAGGTGTAAAAAGTGAGAGAGCGTTACATACTTTAAATGCAAGAGGTTTAATCCATGAAGTGGGAAGAGCAGAAGGGACTGGACGTGCAATATTGTATGGCACCTCGAAAGAGTTCCTAAATTATTTCGGTTTAAATGATTTATCTGAATTGCCGACTCTCCCAGAAGAAGGAATGGAAGAGCTGGATGATCAACCAGACTTATTTATGTCTAAATTCCAAGAAGCCTTCCAGGAACCTGAAACAGAATGAAGTTAAAGGAGTGACAATTTGTATCGTTGGATTATCGTAGTATTAAGTTGCCTTGTCGTTTTTATGCCATTTGAAAAAACCGCTCAAGCTGCTTCCCATTCGTATGCAGTAATTGATGCAGATACGGGAAGGCTGCTTATAGGGATGAACGAACATGAAAGACTCCCAATTGCAAGCCTTACAAAAATGTGGACAGCTTTTGTAGCAATTAAAGAAATGGATATAAATAAAACGACAACCATTTCGAAAAGAGCAACCTTGAGCGAAGGGTCTTCCATTTATTTAAAAGAGGGTGAAGAGACGAGCCTCAAAACACTACTCAATGGCCTGCTTCTCCGTTCGGGTAATGATGCTGCAACAGCAATTGCAGAAGAAGTAGGTGGGTCAGCAGAAGGCTTTGTTAAATTAATGAACGATTACGCTGTGCTCTATGATTTAACAGAAACGAGATTTGAAAACCCTTCTGGCCTTCATCATGAAAAGCACTTATCCTCTGCTTATGATACGGCCCAAATGCTTCGTATTGCGATGCAGGAGAAAAAATTCCGTAAAATTGCTACTACCAAATTCTATAAAAGTGATTTGGAAAACCCAACAGTTTGGCAAAACAAACACAAATTGTTGCACTCTAATAAATATGCGATTGCAGGTAAAACAGGTTATACAAAAGTAGCGGGACGAACACTTGCAACATATTTTGAAAAAGATGGAAAACGTGTAATTGTTGTGACGCTAAACGAATCAAATGACTGGCAAGTGCATGCTGGATTTGCAGACACAGTTTTCAACAAATATGAACAACGTGTCTTAGCAAAAAAAGGTGTTTATCAAGTGAAAGATGATTTACAAGTTAAACTTGACCATCCTGTGTCGGCTTTGTTAACAAAAGATGAGAGCAAAAAAGTCAAATCTATTTTGCAAATGCCGCGCATTGCACAGGGAGAGATTGGTGTATGGCAATTCCAGTTAAATGGAAAGCCTTTGATTGAAGAGCCTGTACAAATGATTTGGAAGTAAAAGGACTGTCCTAGTGACGGTCTTTTTCTCTTTTATTATTAGTCAAAGTATGACATAATTTTTGAAGGCTAATAGCATTAAGTTTAATGAGGTGACTAAATGGAAAGACTACAGAAAGTAATTGCACATGCGGGAATTGCTTCTAGAAGAAAAGCAGAGGAATTAATTACAGAAGGTAAAGTAAAAGTAAATGGTCAGGTCGTTCGTGAGCTTGGTATCAAAGTATCTTCACATGATTCGATTGAAGTAGAAGGTGTAAAAATAGAAAAGGAAGAGAAAGTATATTACTTATTATATAAACCGCGTGGTGTTATTTCAGCTGTATCTGATGATAGAGGGCGCAAAACTGTTTTGGATCTTTTTCCGCAAGTGGAACAGCGGATTTTTCCAGTCGGCCGTTTAGATTTTGATACATCAGGAGTTTTATTGTTAACAAACGATGGAGAATTTGCAAATCAAATGACACATCCGCGCTATAAAATTGATAAAACATATGTAGCAAAAGTGAAGGGTTTGCCTCGCAGGGAAGATTTAAAAAAATTAGAACGCGGGATTGAGCTAGAAGATGGCAAAACTTCTCCGGCAAAAGTGAAAGTGCTATCATCGGATAAACAGCAAAATAAGTCCATCATTGCGCTTACCATTCATGAAGGTAAAAATAGACAAGTGAAGCGTATGTTTGAAGCAATTGGATGCCCAGTTCAAAAATTAAAACGGGAGCAATTTGCATTTTTAGGTTTACATGGATTAAATGCAGGAGAATCACGCGAATTAACAGCACATGAAGTAAAACAGCTACGCGTATTGTCAGAAACAGGAAAAATCGGCTAACCAGCCGATTATCCTTCATAAAGCTTTCACAAAGACCTATATCTTACAGAACTAATTAGATTAAATTTGCTATAATGGAATAGGCTGTTTCTACTGTTAAAGGAGGCTTTCTATGCCAATGGAAAAAAAACAAAAAAGGCTCTATCTACGAATAGCCATCTTGGCTGTTCTTGTAGCTGCAATCGTTTACACTATTTATACAACAGCAAATAAGAATGATGTAAAGTTGCTGAAAGTGGGGGATGATGCTCCTAACTTCTCGCTTGTGGATTTAAATGGTAAAACACATAAGCTATCGGACTATAAGGGTCAAGGTGTCCTGTTAAATTTTTGGGGAACTTGGTGCAAGCCTTGTAAAAAAGAGATGCCTGCTATAAACGATCAATATAAAGAATTTAAAGATCAAGGAATCCAAATATTGGGTATTAATATTGCTCAATCCGAACTTGAAGTAACAAGTTTTACAGACAAGCTAGGAGTTGAATTTCCAATAGTGATCGATAAAACTAGAAGTGTTATGAGGGCATACAATGTTGATCCGTTGCCAGCTACGATACTGATTAATAAAGATGGCAAAATTGAGAATATTATTACCGGGGAAATGAAAGAGAAAGAGATTAATCAATATCTAAACAGTATTAAACCATAATAAGGAGTTCTTACGGATGAAAAACATAACGTGTGAATGTGGCCATGTCAATCCTGAAGGAACACATCTGTGTGAAAAATGCGGAAGGCCGCTAACAGAAGAAGAAAAGCACGCAAAAGTCGTCGATATGAAGTATGAAGGAAGAGCCATTCGTTCAAAAACATACAATAAAACAATCATCGATAAAATATGGAACTTCTTTTCAAGTGTCAAAGTCGGCGTCTCGATTATCGTCATTACACTAGTTGCTGCAGCTATCGGTACATTCTTGCCGCAAGTAATGTATGTTAATGTCATGCAAGGTGAAGATGCAAAACAGGCTTATATTGATAACTATGGAACTTTTGGTAAAATTTACTACAACTTAGGGCTGAGTGATATTTACAGTTCTTGGTGGTTCCAAACCTTAATCGGTATGTTGGCGATCTCTATTATTGCTGCAAGTATTGATAGAGGCGTGCCCCTTTACAAATCATTAAAGAATCAACGTGTAAAACGTCATGAAAGTTTTATGAAACGCCAACGTATTTTTGGCGAGAAAGAAATAGCCGCAGATAAAGCGGAAGAGTCATTAAATTTAGCTGAGAAGAAAATGAAAGAGCTAAAGTATAAAGTGAGAAGAGAAGATGGAGTATTGCTCGCTGAGAAAAACCGATTTGCGCGCTCAGGTCCATATATCAATCACGTAGGGCTTATCATTTTCTTATTTGGTGTTATGTTGCGCTTAATGCCTGGATTTTATATTGATGAATCTTTATGGATTCGAGAAGGCGAGACAGCATCTATTCCTGGTATGGATGGTTATTATCTACATAATAATAAATTCACCTTTGAAACGTATAAAAAAGAGGAACAAAAACAAGAGTTCAATCAATCCAAAGCTGCTGTTAATTCAATAGCAAAAAATTATCAGTCAGATGTTGTGCTTTATCAATCAAAGGATGAAGGCATTGCTGGTGAGACCCAAGATATGAAGAAAGTGGCACACCATGCAATACAAGTGAATAAACCACTGAAATACGATGGCTACGCCCTCTATCAAATGGATTTTAAATTAAACGAATTAAAAGCAATGAATTTTAATTTAGTGAACAAGAAAACAGGAAAATCTTTAGGTGAAGTAGATATTGACTTAACTGAACCAAAAAAAGAGTATGATTTAGGAAATGGTTCAAAAGTCGAGGTTAAAGGTTACTATCCAACTTTTTCAGGTTTTGATGATGGGGAACCGCAATCTGACTCACCGCTACCTAATAATCCTGCTTTTATTTTCAAAATGTATACACCAGAAACACCAAAGGGTGAGACAAGCTTTGTTGCAATTAAGCAAACACTTGAACCACTAGGCACAACTAAATATCAAATGAAATTCCAAAATGTCGAAACTCGTAATGTTTCCGGCCTAACAATACGTAAAGATAGGACTCTCCCAATTTTAGCAATCGGTGGTATAATCTTTATGTTAGGTGTAGTAATAGGTTCATATTGGAGCCATCGTCGACTTTGGCTACAACGTACAAATGATGGTCGCCTGTTGCTTGCTGCGCATACAAATAAAAACTGGTTTAGCATGAAGAAAGATTTGGATGCGGTTACTACATACGCCCATCTGCCTTTATGGGTTGACCAGCAAGAAGAAGATGAGAAGGAAATGGAAGAAAAGGAAGGTGACAACACCTTATGAGTTTAATTGATCTGAGCAGTACGTTATTATTTATTGCTTTTATCGCTTATTTAGTAGGTACGCTATTTTTTGGTGGAGCGGTAAAAGGCGGAAAACAAGATGCATCCGTCTCCAATAAAAAGTGGGGAACTATCGCCATTACTGTTACAATTATTGGTTTTATTGCGAACTTAGGCTATTTCATTACTCGCTGGATTTACTCTGGACACGCGCCTGTAAGTAATATGTTTGAGTTTACGACTGCATTTGGCATGTTTGTTGTCGGTGCGTTTATTCTCATTTATTTTATTTACAAACTGCCATCACTTGGCCTTTTTGCTTTGCCAATTGCCATTTTGATTATTGCTTATGCAAGTATGTTCCCAAAAGAAGTGAATCCGTTAATCCCAGCTCTTAAAAGTTATTGGCTAACTATCCATGTTATTACGGCTGCGATGGGCGAATCCATCTTAGCTATTAGTGCTGTAGCTGGTTTGATTTATCTCATGAAGAGCGTTGATACACAAAAACGTACAAAGAGCAGCATTTGGCTAGAAATCGTCATGTATGCTGGCGTACTTGTATTAGGATTTGTGATTGTAACTACTACTTTTAAATTAATGGATTATAATGCTGATTTCACCTATGTAGATAAAAATGGTGCGACACAAGAAATTACTTATAACACGCCGGCTCTATTCGGTATGCATGAATATGAAATGAAATCTCCAGACAAGATGAAACCTTTAGCTGCCATGCCGGCATTAGTAAATGCGAAAAAATTAACAACAGTAGTTTGGTCTGTACTCTTTGGCTCAATCTTGTATATTATTATTCGTTTAATTCTTCGCAAATCCATAAGCCGTGCAATCCAACCACTTACAAAACGAGTAAATATGCAGTTGTTGGATGAAGTTGGTTATCGATCTGTACTAATTGGTTTCCCTGTCTTTTCACTTGGTGCGCTAGTCTTCGCTATGATTTGGGCACAAGAAGCTTGGTCAAGATTCTGGGGATGGGATCCTAAAGAAGTTTGGGCTCTTATTACTTGGTTATTCTATGCTGCATTTCTTCACCTGCGTTTATCTAAAGGGTGGCAAGGACAAAAATCAGCATGGCTTGCAGTAATCGGGTTTGTTATTATTATGTTCAATCTTGTAGCAGTTAACTTGATTATTGCTGGTCTACATTCTTATGCTGGATAACAGCTAATTAATTTAAGCAATAAACCTAACAACTATAGTTAAATATAGTTAGATATAAGGTTAGCTTGATATTTCACAATGAGAATACGCTGTATTGACTAGAGTACTTGTCTTTAGATGCTGTTTCTATGACAAAAGAAAAGCCTTTTTTCTCTTATGAGAAAAAGGCTTTTCTTTTCATTTTCTATTAAGAATTGTACAATAATACTATAGCATACTGGGAGGCATGTACAGTGACTGAACAAATTTCAATATTAATAGTTGATGATGAAGAAAGAATTCGTCGACTTATCAGAATGTATCTTGAGCGTGAAGGATACATAGTAGAAGAAGCAGAAAATGGAGAAGAAGCGGTAGAAAAAGCATTAACCAATGATTACCGCTGTATTCTTTTAGATATTATGATGCCGAAAAAAGATGGTTTAGAAGCCTGCGAGGAAATTCGTGAGAAGAAATCAACACCAATTATTTTGTTAACAGCAAAAGGTGAAGAGGCTAATAGGGTCCAAGGCTTTGAAACGGGAGCGGACGATTATATTGTAAAGCCATTTAGCCCACGAGAAGTAGTACTACGAGTAAAAGCTATTCTACGCAGATCGGCTGCCTTTTCACCCGTAACAGTGACATCGGTTTCGAAGGATTTAGTTGTGTTCCCGCATTTGACTATTGACAATGATGCACATCGCGTTTCAGCGGATGGCGTAGAAGTGAATCTAACGCCGAAGGAATATGAATTGCTTTATTATTTGGCAAAAGCACCAGATAAAGTATTTGACCGAGAACAGCTATTGAAAGAAGTATGGCATTATGATTTCTTCGGTGATCTGCGTACAGTTGATACACATGTCAAAAGACTTCGTGAAAAATTAAATCGCGTATCGGAAAATGCTGCAAAAATGATTGTAACTGTTTGGGGAGTGGGCTATAAATTTGAGGTAGTGAATGATTAGGATATGGGGCAGTGTAGTCGGGAAGCTATGGGTAACCATATTGCTTCTCGTTTCATTTGTTTTATTTGTATTCACAGTATTGATGCTTGAATTTTTATCCAAATACCATACCCAACAATCTGAAGCCCTACTAAGACAAGAAGCGACCACCATCGCACGAGTCGTCGATGACCATAAATCGATAGCCTCTACTAAATCTATAATACATGATATTTTAAGCGATGAAACAAATGCAGTTATAGCAGACAAGCCTGGTCATGATCTGTTTTCTTTGCAAGAAGGGGTCAATTCAGAGAAGATAAAAGAGCGGATTATTCGTGAAAAATCCTTCAATAAAGCTTTTACTTCATCTAAACCTATTGTGAAAGAAATGATGCTTCCTTCCTCAACCGAGAAGGACCATGTTGAATCGTATATTGTTTTAGCCTTTCCTTTAAATGTTGAGAAGATGGAGCATAGTGTCGTCTTTATCTATCAAAGTCCTGATGCGATTCATCGAACATCAAAAGAAACAACAAAGATTGTATTTCTATCAGCTATTATAGCCTTTCTATTAACAACTTTCTTTGCCTTTTTCTTATCAACGCGTATCACATCCCCTTTATTGAAAATTCGTGAAGCGGCGTTTGAATTAGCGAAGGGACACTTTGATAAAAAGGTACCGGTCCTGCAAAATGACGAAATTGGTCAGTTAGGGATCGCCTTTAACCAAATGGGTAAGCAGCTCAAGCACCATATGGAAGTTATCAACCAAGAAAAAGAACAACTTTCAAGTATTCTAACTTCGATGACAGATGCTGTTATTACATTTAATAGTGAAAGAAGTATCATATTAAGCAATCCTCCCGCGGATCTCTTGCTTCAGAAATGGGCGATCAAAAAACGAGATGAACACCAATTGATCCCTAATGAAATTTACCATATGCTTGACCATGTCTTAGAAATGGAAGAAGTATTAAGAGAAGAGTTGGAAATGGAAGGGGCATATTTTTTAATCTCTATAAGCCCTCTCTATAGCGGTGATTCTGTGCGGGGGGCTGTTGCCGTGCTTCGCGATAAAACAGAAGAACATCGCTTAGATAAGTTGCGTTCTGACTTTATCGCAAATGTGTCACACGAACTAAGAACGCCGATTGCTATGCTGCAAGGCTATAGTGAAGCTATTATCGATGACGTCGTATCTAGTGAGGAAGAACGGAACGAAATGATACGAATTATCTATGATGAATCACAGAGAATGGGTAGGTTGGTTACAGATTTGCTAGATTTGGCGAGGATGGAATCGGGGAACATCACCTTATATAAAGAAGTAGTACCGATTACGCCTGTGTTCGAACGAATCACCCAGAAATTTGTTCAAGCAGCAAGAGAAAAGCATATCACGCTAACCTACTCATCGTCATTTGATGATGTGACACTGATTAGTTTAGATGAAGACCGCATTGAGCAAGTCCTAACCAATTTAATTGACAATGCCATTCGCCATACAAGGGAAAAAGGTATAGTACAAGTTGTTGTTGATCAGCAGCAAGACTATGCGCGTATCCAAGTTAAGGATAATGGCGCAGGTATTCCAAAAGAAGACATAGAATATGTATTTGAACGATTCTATAAGGCTGATAAAGCAAGAACTAGGGGAAAAGGCGGCACAGGATTAGGACTTGCGATTACTAAAAATATTATTGAAGCACATAAAGGCAGGATCTTGGTAGAAAGTGAAGTGGATGTGGGTACAAGTTTTATTTTCTACTTGCCGTTAGCCAAGGTCAGTGAAAATAAATTTTAATAAATAAAAACGCCAGCATAAAGTTGCTGGCGTTTTTTGTTACAACGAATGGTGCAACTCTCTTTACAAAGTTCTAAATCTCTTATATAGTTGAATTGTAATAAAAACATATTGATTCATCTTCGGGGCAGGGTGAAATTCCCGATCGGCGGTATTAGAGGCATTTTGACCTCTTGAGCCCGCGAGCCGTTAAGGCAGGACTTGGTGAGAATCCAGGGCCGACAGTATAGTCTGGATGGGAGAAGGTGAAGGTACGGTCGTCTGTGCATTTTTTTGTGAAATGCGAGGACGTTTATTTGACTATGCCTAACTCTCCCTTAAGCGAATTTTTGCTTAGGGGTTTATTTGTTCATAATCAAAACGGGCCTTTCCTCTTTTTGAAGTGAATCGCAAAAGGAGAGAAAAACGTTGAAGAACACACGTCTACAAAAAATGGTGACGATTGGAATGTTGAGCAGTATTTCATTTGTATTAATGATTTTTAACTTTCCATTGCCTCCATTCCCGGCTTTTCTAGAAGTCGACTTTAGTGATATCCCCGCTCTTTTGGCAACAATTACAATGGGGCCTGTTGCAGGAATAACAGTAGAAGTCATCAAAAATGTGCTAGATTGGTTTTATAAAGGCAGCCCAACAGGTGTGCCAGTAGGACATTTGGCAAATATTACAACAGGTATATTATTTATTATGCCGGTTTACTTTGTATATAAACGTTTAACAACTACCAAAGGGCTTTCAACTGGATTAGTAGTCGGTACAATTTCAATGGCTATAGGGATGAGCGTTCTTAATTATTTCTTATTTATGCCGATGTATTCCTACTTCTTAAATGTACCAACTGAGACAGGGACTGTCCTAACAAAAACAATTGTAACGGGTATATTGCCTTTTAATATTATTAAAGGTATTATCCTAACAGCTATCTTCTTGCTTCTAGCTTCAAACATGAAAAAGTGGATACAAAAACAGCAAAAACAATATATGTAAAAATAGATTGCTAGCTTATGATAAATAAGCTAGCTTTTTTTGTTTAATGGAGTTCGAGCTAATGAGCCCCTTTTTTCTTTAAATTATAGTATAATAGATAAGTCGTTTTAAAAGCCAAGATTTATCGGCGTCTAAAAATTACTGACCCCGTCTTAATATCTTGTAAATATGAAAGATAGGTGAAATAAATGAAATATCAAGTTTTATTATATTATTTCTATACAAAAATCGAAGATCCTGCGCAATTTGCTCAGGAGCATCTAGCATACTGCCAATCAAATGAATTAAAAGGCCGTATATTGGTTGCTCCAGAAGGAATCAATGGTACACTTTCTGGAACTGTAGAAGCTACAAATGCATATATGGATTATATGCGAAACAATCCACTTTTTGAGGGAATTGTTTTTAAAATAGATGAAGCAGAGGGCCATGCCTTTAAAAAAATGCATGTACGTCCGAAAGATGAATTGGTGAATCTCCATTTAGAAGAAGATATTAATCCAAATGAATTAACCGGTGAATATTTAGAACCAGCAGAGTTTTTGAAAAGAATGCAAGAAGATAATACAGTTGTGATAGATGCACGTAACACATATGAATATGATCTGGGGCATTTTAGAGGTGCGATTCGTCCAGATATTCAAACATTCCGCGAATTGCCAGAGTGGATTAATGAAAATAAAGAGCAATTTGAAGGTAAGCAAATCTTGACATATTGCACGGGCGGCATTCGTTGTGAAAAATTCTCTGGATGGATGAAGAGAGAAGGCTTTGACAATGTGGCTCAGCTTCATGGAGGCATTGTCACATATGGTAAAGATGAAGTAGCTAAAGGGCAATTATGGGATGGCCAATGCTATGTGTTCGATGAACGGATTGCGGTTCCAGTTAACCAAGTAGAACATGTCATTGTTGGTAGAGACCACTTTGATGGTGAACCTTGTGAGCGTTATATCAATTGTGCAAATCCTGAATGCAATAAACAAATCTTATGTTCGGAAGAAAATGAACATAAGCATCTTGGTGGTTGTACGCATGAATGTAGGGTCCATCCAAGAAACCGTTATATTGCTAAACATCAATTAACTGAAAGTGAAGTACTAGATCGTCTAGCGCAAATTGGCGAAACGATTGCTAAATAGATATAAAAAAAGCAAAACGCACAGCGCGTTTTGCTTTTTTTATGACTGTTTTTTATTCTTAAAATATTGAAGAATAAATTGTCGGAATTGCTTAGCACCTGGAGATAGATAACGTTCTAAAGACCAAGCCATTCCAATGACCCTTTCTAATTTTAAATCGCTAATTTTTATTTTCGCCATCCTTTTTGGATTTATTTCTTCTCCATCAGGTAATATGGAAACACCTAATCCTGCGGCCACGAAACCTGCTACCGTGGCTACTTCATCCCCTTCAAATGTAATTGTCGGAGTTAAGCCTGCTTGATCTAGCGCTTCATCAATTTGAATGCGCAAGGCATATCCCTTTTTAAGCAATACGAAAGGTTCATTGGCCAACTCAAATATGGTAATAGTTTTACGATCGGCAAGCGGATGTGATATTGGTACTATAGCATATAGCTCTTCACGCCAAAGCTCCATCCATTCTATAGGTTTTTCTACATTCATTTCAGCAAGCAGACACAGGTCTAGTTCCCCGGATTTTAGTTGTTTAAGCTGTGAGTGAGTGTGATTTTGCTTTAGTACAAAATGAATGTTTGGAAACTGTTTTCTAAAATGCATAATCAAATCTGGCACTACATTTGTGCCAAGTGTATGTAAAAAGCCCAGATATACTTCTCCGTGATTCGGATTAATTAGTTCTTGAATTTCATGGAGCCCATCTTGATATTCTCGCATAATATTGTGGACACGTTTAACAAATATTTCGCCATACCTATTTAGCTTGATGGAACGGCCCTGTCTTTCAAATAAAGGAACCCCCAACTCCATTTCTAACCTAGCAATTGATCGGCTTAGTGCTGGTTGGGAAATAGACAATTTCTCGGCTGCTTTGGTCATATGCTGGATTTTAGCCAACACCTGAAAATATTCTAACTGTTGCCATTCCATTAGACTTCGCTCCTCTTACCTTTGATTTAATTATAGTAACATATCTACAGCCTTTTTCGCTTTGTTAAGAGATGAATAAAAGGATGTGAATCCTATTTAAAAAATGGAATAAATACAATATAAAAGACTTATAGGAAAGTAAGTGATATAATTTGTAGAAGAAAATAGAAGAAAAGAATATTATGACAAATATGTAACATCCGTTACGCTTCTATTAAATGCCATCAAAAGACCTATACAAACGCTTTATTCATGATAATATAAGTAATGGTAAATAACGCATATAAAGAAAAATAGGGAAATGAGTTGATTTAGATTGAATAAACGCACAAAATGGGGTCGCACTGCTATAGCAACCCTTGCACTGTCATGCGGCTTTATGTACACAACGCAACAACCAATTGATGTAAATGCAAAAACATCCGCGCAGATGATTCAAAAGAAAGCATCCATCGATCATAAAATTAACCTCTTAAATAAAGAAATTAAACAACTACAAAAACAACTAGACAAAAAACAAGCTGAATATGAAAAAACTTTACAAGAAATAGCAGAAACAAACAATGAGATTGCAAAAACTGAAAAAACGATCAATGAACGCTCAAAGATTATTGAGGACCGTTTAAAAGCATACCAAAATCAAGATCGCACATTCAGTCCATACCTAAATGCTATTTTAGGCGCAGATAACTTTGCGGATGCTGTAAGCCGTACTGTTTCTGTAAAAACCATTTTAGATGCAGACCAAAACTTATTAGATGAACAGAAAAAAGACAAAGCTAAGCTTGCTAAAGAAAAACACAATTTGCAAGAGAAGCAATCTAAGCTACAAAAACAATTCCAAGAAATGCAAGAAGAAGAAAATAGATTAGAAACAAAAAAAGCTGAAAACAAAGCAAAATCTCTAAAATTGAAAGAACAAATTGCAACGAAGAAAGAACAAGAAAGACTTGAAAGAGAACGTAAAAAGCGTGAAAGAGAAGCAAGACGCTTAAAAGCTCTTCAAGAAAAGCAATTCTTGCAAGCTAAAAAAGCAAAAGAAGCACAACAAGCTCAAGAAGCAGAAGCAGTAAAAGCTGCACAAGTCAGCAAAACAAGCAATAATACAGTAAAAGCTGAAAGCGTACCTCAACAGAATAATGCTGGCTCATCAGGTAATGCGGGCAATGGTAACAATGGTGCAAAAGTTACCGATAGTGATCAAAAAGCACCTTCTGTATCAGGTTCTGGTTCAGCTAAAGCTGCAATAGCTGAAGCTAGTAAATATTTAGGACGAGCTTATGTATGGGGTGGAAGTAATCCATCTACAGGATTTGATTGCTCTGGTCTAACTCAATGGTCGTTCAAACAAGCAGGCATTAGCTTGCCGCGAACAGCTGCACAGCAATATATAGCTACCAAAAAAATTAGTGCAAGTGAAGCGAAGGCAGGAGACCTTGTGTTCTTTAGTTATGGACAAGGGATCGCTCATGTCGGTATTTATTTGGGTGGCGGAAGAATGCTAGATGCCCAAAATAATGGTGTTGTAACTGAATCTCTAGATTGGTGGAACCAATATTTAGTTGGATACGGTCGCATTTCTGGTGTTAACTAATATTATATTGTCCACTCTCAAACTTACTTTATCGCCAATTATATAGATATGTTAGTAGGGAAGATGAACCAATAATTATATAGCACTCTACAATCCCATAGATATTTTAACTTCTGAATTAGCCTTCTCTTATGAAGGCTTTTTCTTTTTATACCCTGTAGGAAAAGATTTAAAACAAAATTGAAAGGGTAAGATACTATGTAGATAATTTTAGATGATTATATGGTAAAGTAATCTATAAGTTAGTAGTTAATACATATCCTAGGAGGTATAATATATGGATTTAATGGAGAATTTGCAGTTAAAGTATCCGATTGTGCAAGCCCCGATGGCTGGAGTGACCACTCCTGAAATGGTAGCAGCGAGCTCAAATGGAGGAATCTTAGGATCTATTGGTGCAGGCTATTTAAACGCAGAGGTGACAAGAGCTTTTATTCAGGCTGTCAAGGAAAAAACGGATAAGCCGTTTGCTGTCAATTTGTTTATTCCCAATTTTGTAGAAACGACAACAGAAGAACTGGAAGAAGCTTATAATGTGTTAAAGCCGTATCGCAAAAAATTAATGATTGCGGAAGAAGGGGCTCCATTATCTGCCACTGATTTTGATGGACAGATTGATGTCATTATAGAAGAAGGCGTAAAAGTTTGTTCTTTCACGTTTGGCGTACCATCTGAGAATCTCTTAGATAGACTCAAGCAACATGGCATTTATACAATCGGGACAGCTACGACAATTAAAGAAGCCTTATACATTCAAGAGTTGGGAATGGATGCGGTTGTACTACAAGGTGAAGAAGCGGGGGGACATAGAGGTTCATTTATAGAACCTATAGAGTTTATCCCGCTTAAACAACTATTAAAAGAAGCGCAAGAAGTGATCCATATTCCTAAAATAGCAGCTGGAGGTATTGCAACGAAAGCCCAAATGGAAGAAGTGCTCTCTTTAGGGGCACAAGCGGCACAAATCGGTACGGCCTTCATTGTCAGTGAAGAAAGTGGTGCAGCTTCAATTTATAAAAAACAGATTTTGTTAGCTGATGAAGACAATACTGCCTATACAAAGGCTTTTTCAGGGAAATATGCAAGGGGTATAGAAAATGACTTTATGGTCTTTATGGAGGGAAACACGATTGCCCCATATCCTTATCAAAATGATTTAACAAAAAATATTCGACTTCGGGCGACAGAGCTAGATATGTATAGTTTAATGGCAATGTGGGCCGGAACAAGTTTGCATCTAGCTAACGAGGGAACGGTGCAAGATATTATAGATCGACTAACCAAGTGATCGCCTTAAAATAAGTGCGTTCATTGGCTAGAAAATAAAAAACTGCTTCACCCAATGTTAATATGGGATGAAGCAGTTTTTAGTGTTATTAGATGCCAAGAATATGATAACCGCTATCGACATAAATAACTTCTCCTGTAATGCCGCTTGATAATTGGCTAAGCATAACAACGGTCATGTTTGCCACTTCTTCAAGTGTCACATTACGTTTTAACGGAGCAGATTCTTCAATTTTATTTAAGATAGTATTGAACGAAGGCACACCTTTAGCAGCGAGTGTTTTGATGGCTCCAGCTGAGATAGCATTTACGCGGATACCGTCAGTGCCTACATCTGCAGCTAAATAACGAACAGATGCTTCTAAAGCAGCTTTAGCAACGCCCATGACATTGTAGCCCTCAAGTACACGTTCTGCACCTAAGTAAGTCATAGTGACAATCGAGCCGCCTTCAGTCATAAATGGACGAGCAGCGTTTGCAACAGCAATCAAGGAGTAAGCGCTTGTATCTTGTGCAAAAGCATATCCTTCGCGAGATGTTTCAACAAAACGATTTTTTAAATCTTCTGCATGTGCAAAGGCAACAGAATGGACAATCCCATGAATTGTACCTACTTTTTCAGAAATTTCGTTGAATGCATGCTGTATACTTTCATCGCTATTTACATCACATTGAATTAATAGTGGTTGAATATCCTCATAGTTTGCAAGTTGTTTCTCTAATTTTTTTAAAGAACGTTCTTTACGGTATGTAAAGATGACATTAGCGCCGACTTCAATCAATGCTTTGGCTGTACCCCATGCAATACTTCTGTCATTTGCTACGCCCATCACGACGATATTTTTATCTTTTAGTTGAAATAGATTATCCATCGTACCCTCCTATAATAGTTGCTATTAATACCAGATACTAAAAATTGTAACCTATCTATTAAAAGAATGCAATCGTGAAATATAACCTTCTTTGTGGAATGACAATTTAGAAGAATGGGAATTTGTGAATGCTGAGTACTTGTATATTCTTTGCTCGTTGTAGTTAATATTTTCATGCGTTATCGTTTCTTAAAGCATAAGAAAAGTGCGCTATTACAAATTAAAAGGAGATGAAATGATGAAAATAAAAATCTTCCCATTAATTACAGCTATGGCACTTACTTTGGGTTTTGCTTTACCTGCTTTTTTCAAGTAAGTACAATCTGTTAATTTGGAAAACAGAAGAATATGGTAGAATATTAAAGGGGAAAAGTTTCTAATTAAAAAAGAGTGTCAGGGATGCCTAAAGCATTTTTCATATAAAGGAGTAATAAAATGTTAGTTGATTTTGATGGGTCAATTATTCTTATTACAGCTTTCTTTTGGATAATTATAATTTTATTTTTAAAAATAAAATATAAAAAAAGCTATGTATATTTCTTCTTTTTCACCATATTTTTTATATATTTGTGTAATGTTTTAAAGTACACTCAATTCCCTATAATCCTTGACGGAGAGATGAAAAAAGACATAGGGCAAAATGTATGGGGGGACGCTAATTTCATTCCATTTAATCCAGATTATTTTGCAATAAAAACTTCCTTACTTAATATTTTATTGACAATTCCATTTGGATTTGGACTTCCTTTCATTTCTAAAGTAAGTTTTAAAAAGATTGCCGTTTTAGGTTTTTTACTAGGGGTCTTTATAGAAATTTTACAGCTAATCATAGCTTTAATGGTTGGTTTCACTACTCGTTATGTTGATGTAAATGATATAATCTTTAACTTTTCGGGGGTCCTCTTGGGTTATGGTGTATTTAAATTATTCCTAAAATCCTTTAAGTTTTTAATCAAAAAAAACAATATTGAACTAAATTCTTTTTTGAAGTTTATACTTAACACGCACTCGTAATAGCGAAATTAAAATGCTTAATTTACCCCTGAGATTTATAATATGTTACATATAAGGTTTCGACAGCAGAAAAACAGTCTCGACGAGTTAGCTCTAATATATCCAGTAAATGAATTTGAAATGATAAAAAGAGCACCGAATTAGGTTCGATACTCTTTTATCTATAACGTTATATAATTATTCATATTTAAGCGCGTCGCCTTCAAAAGACTCCTCTGCTACTTTAATCGAATCTGTTGGACACCCTTCAAAAGCATCCTCCATATCTTCCATCAAATCTTCTGGAACTACAGCTGTTCCCGTGTTATCATCTAAAATAACGAAGGCAATTCCTTCATCATCGTAATCGTAAATATCCGGTGCTGCCGCCCCACATGCACCGCAAGCAATACATGTATCTTGGTCAACGATGGTAAATTTAGCCATTATACTTCTCTCCTTTACTATCAATCCCAATAGCTTCTTACTTATTCTAAAACGCTTTTCCTCACATTTCAACCTAAATCACTTTAAATGGAGGAATAATCATGTATATACAACAAGTACTATTATCTATTTTTTCTTCAATGAATGGCCAGCGTTCTGCAACAGCAGCCCTTCATTTGTTAAGGGGGAAGAGGTCAGGCCAGACGATTCAAGATGTGGGAACATTTCATCTTCACAAATATTTTGGTATCCTGCCGAAACTTTCTAAAAGTACCTTTACGGATGAATTAAATCAATTAATTGATGCAGGCTGGGTTCATATAAATGATGGACAACAAGCAATTATAACAGCAAGAGGGAAAACAGTTCTTCAGCAATCTAAAGAAATACTTTTTAATGGATGGTACTATCGTGGCAATGAACACATCTTTTTTAAGCGACTTTCGCTTGTAGTGCAAACTTTGTCGCATTTTCATGCAGGAGACTATCGTTTCATGCCACTACAGAAAGATGAGGAAATTCAACACTTTGTAAAGCAATTTTTAATGGGAAAGCCATATAAAGAAACTAAATTTAAAAACCAGTTCAGAGATGAGTTGGAAGAATCTATCCAACAATTGCCGTTAGATGACAAGCACAAGCTAACGATTGTTTTACGAATAACAGGGTATCGTTTATCAGGCTGGACATGGCAACAATTGGCGGAAGAGTTTGATGCAACTGAGTTAGATATGCAATTAATATTAATCGAGTCGTTACATATTTGGCTGGACGACCTGTATGCAAAGCGCAACCAATATCCCTTTTTACATCAACTGGCTGCAGGAATAAGGCTTGAAAATGTTTTAAATGATTCCACAAAGAAAACCGCAGATTTATATTATAATGGCTATACACCAGACCAAATCGCACAAATGCGTTCATTGAAAATCAGCACAATTGAGGACCATTTTGTAGAGATGGCAATGAATGATATAGATTTTCCACTCAATCAATTTATTAGCGAAGAGGATACAGATAAAGCAAGAGATGTAATGAGACAGACTGGGAGTAAAAAATTAAAAGTTATTCGTGAAAGTATTCCGCATTTGTCTTATTTCCAAATTCGATTAGTGATGGCGACAAAAGGAGGTGGAGCTTATGAAACTTGAAGATATTCTTTATCGGCATTTTGGTTATGAGGCGTTCAGAGAAGGACAAAAGGAAGTAATAGAGGCCATTTTAGAAGGACGAGATGCATTAGCGCTACTGCCAACAGGAATGGGCAAGTCATTATGCTATCAGCTTCCGGGATATATATTAAATGGTCCCATTTTAATTATTTCACCGTTGCTCTCATTGATGCAAGACCAGGTAGATTCATTAAAAAGGTTTGGAGAAAAGAGAGTGATAGCTTTCAATTCTTTTTTACAAGGCAGTGAAAAGTTACGTGCACTTCAACGAATAGCTACTTATCGATATATATTTATGTCTCCTGAAATGCTTGCAACCGACTTAATCCAGCGTGTTTTTCAAAAGATAGATTTCTCACTCATTGTTGTAGACGAGGCGCACTGTATTTCACAATGGGGATTTGATTTCCGCCCAGATTATTTGAAGATTGCCAGTTGGATTCCTAAGAGAAATAGACCCCCAATATTAGCCTTAAGTGCGACTGCTACAGAACAAGTGGTAATTGATATTAAAACATATTTGAAAATGATTCATCCATTTGAATATATCCACTCTGTTGAAAGGCCTAATATTCATTATGATGTCATTAATCTTCCTAGTGTTGAAGAAAAACTACCATGGATTATTAATCATGTTGTGCAAACCGAGGGGCCAGGTATCATTTATACACAATCGCGAAAAAAAACGCTTCTTTATGCTGAAGAGCTTCGAAAAAAACAGATAAGAGCAGCCGCTTACCATGCTGGAATGGAGATGGAAGATAGGCAGTTTATCCAACAGCAATTTCAATCAGGAGAATTAGAGTGGATATGTGCTACAACTGCATTTGGTATGGGAATCCATAAAGATAATGTTTACCAAGTCCTGCACGATCATATACCTGCCACAATGGCGAATTATATGCAAGAGGTTGGAAGGGCAGGGCGTGATGGGAAAGATGCGCTTTCCATCTTGGTACATAGTCCAAAGGATGAAGATCAGACACGCTTTATCGTGACAGATGATTTGCCAAGTTCATACCATGTGGAAGCTTTTATGGAATATCAACGTCTAGAACAAGATCCAAAAAAAATGATTGATTTAAACCAGATTAGCGAAACGGGTTATCGGGTTTTGTCATATTGGATGGCACAATTGCCAGGGGAAAAGGTTATCCAAAAGTTAGAAGATTTACGCAGACAAAAGGTAGAGCAAATCAGAGAGGTTGCAAACTTTGTAGAAGCTCAAAAATGTATGCGAGAAGGATTAGTTTCCTACTTTGGGCAATCGTTGGTAGAGAAGCCACCAAACTGCTGCCATTTTTGCGGGATTAATCACCAAGAAATTGTCGCAACAAGAGAATTTCATCCTGTATCAAGAAATCGACCATCATGGCAAGAACGGTTACACGCACTTATGCCCTAGTAAGTTCGTTCATTTACAAGTACCTATTAATTCGTCATAATAGGAGAATAGAAGTTTTTTATTGAAATGGGGGATTTCCATGCCTCAAGATGATTACCGAGGAAAAATTGAAGAACATAGACAGGCAATTTATATTGAGCCGGAAGAAGAAGAGAAAAATCCTTCTAGAATGAAAAGAAGACATCAAAACGATGAGGGTAAGCAGAAAAAAAACCAAAGCAAACCTAAATTGCTAACAGCATTAGCAATTGTCTTTATATTAATTCCTATTTCCACCTTGATATATTTTAGTACACTCTCACATGAAAACAGTCATGAGAAAGCTGAAATAGAGAGTGACAGTGGTGTCCATATTGAGACCAATAGCGAAAAAGAAAAAGTAACTACTCAAGCGTCAAAAAAAGAGGAACAGGAGCAGCTGAAGAAAGAACAAGCCGCTCAAAAAGAAGCAGACCGAATAAATGCAGAAAAAGTGAAAAAAGAACAAGCAGCAAATGCCAAGCTTGAAGCACAAAAAGAGAAAGAAGAACAAGCAGCAAATGCAGAGCTTGAAGCACAAAAAGTGAAGCAGCAACAGTTATATGAGGAAGCAAAGGCAGCTGGACGTCTCTATAATGTTAAAGAAGGGGAAACAATTGAAAGTATCGCAATCAACTTCTATGGTAGTACTGCCGGAATTGCGATTATTCAGGAAGCAAACGGTATTACTGGAAATACCGTTGCGCCAGGAACAACAATTGCAATACCAGCCCAAAAATAAATTAGATGTAACACTAATTTTGTTTTTAGGCTAAATACCTTTGTATCTTGTAAACCATGCCTGTGTATAGGACACCGCCTCAATTATTGTCAATCTTAATTGAGGTGGGCAAAAGTCCGCAAAAAAATGCTTATATTTTAAAAGAGTTCGGGTATGTGGTATAGGGCGCATGCCTGTTTTTTTATGGTGTCCAGGCGTATAATGTACAATTAGACAATACTGTAAACTTAAAATTGATTGTTTAAAGGATGTATATAGAGATATCTCTGAAACGAAAGAAATTACAAGGAGTGACATTGTAGTGCTACAAGAAGAAGCAATTATTGTAGGCGGCGGTCCATGTGGCTTAGCTGCGGCTATTTCATTAAAACAGATTGGTCTAAACCCTATTATTATTGAAAAGGGAAATATCGTTAATTCGATTTATAATTATCCTACGCATCAAACGTTTTTTAGTTCAAGTGAAAAACTAGGAATTGGTGATATACCTTTCATTACTGAACAACAAAAACCAAAGCGGAACCAGGCATTGGTGTATTATCGTGAAGTTGTAAAGAGAAAAGACCTAAATATTCATCGCTTCGAACGAGTTGAACAAGTAACGCCAAATGAGGGCAAGTTTATTGTGAAAACAGATCTGGCTGAATATGAAACACCGTATGTTGTCATTGCGACAGGATATTATGACCATCCCAACTATATGAACATACAGGGAGAAGAACTACCAAAAGTGTATCATTATTTTAAAGAGGGCCATCCCTTCTTTGATACAGACGTATTGATAATTGGGGGTAAGAATTCTGCGATAGATGCAGGACTAGAACTTCATAAAGCAGGTGCTCGTGTGACAGTTGCCTACCGCGGGTCGGAATACTCACCGAGCATTAAACCATGGGTATTGCCAGATTTCGAGGCGCTTGTTCGCAATGGAGAAATCAACATGATGTTTAATACGCTTGTGAAAGAAATTACGCAGGATGAAGTGATGTTATTGCAGGAAGGTAAAGATACTACTATCAAGAATGACTTTGTATTCGCGATGACAGGGTATCATCCTGATCATTCGTTTATTCAAAAAATGGGCGTAACAGAAGATAAAACGACGGGCCGCCCGACATTTAACCCAGAAACCATGGAAACTAATGTACCTGGATTATACATTGCAGGTGTAATTGCAGCTGGTAATAATGCTAATGAAATTTTTATTGAAAATGGAAAACTGCATGGAGATTTAATCGCAAAATCAATTAAAGAAAAACGCTAAAATAAACAGCAATGCTTTTATCGATAGGTAAATGTATATGACGACATATCTTTACGAAGAATCTTATAATTAAGATTGTTTTTTCAAACAATTATTGCTGTTAAAACTAAAAGACAGATTTACTCTACAAGTGTGTAGAATAAATCTGTCTTTTGGATTTTATAATTTGTGAATTAAAACTGAACTCAGCCAGTCCTAGGGTGAACTTTCATGAATTAGATAACTTCGATTGATTTTTTATAAGTATATTTTTTATGAACGCTGATCCCGCCGCCACCATTATTGTTACAAGAAGTATCCCGGATCCCATTACTGCAATTATTGGCGGTAGTGCATTTGCATTATCAAGTGTAAAGATTCCAATGACATACAAAAGAATAATAACAAATGCACAGTATTTTATTCGATTTAATCCTTGAACAATGCGACTAGAAATAATAGATTGACACTCAATGATTTTAATCATAATTAGAGTCTCATATATCGCATAAAAAAAGGGCAGCGCTGTAGCATACATTCCTAATAAAATAGGATATTTTAGATATGTAACTTCTGGATGTATTAATACGGTTTCCTGGGCTATCCTCGGTAAAACAAACACACACATTAGCAAAAAGAATATGCAAGTTAAAATTAGGGTTGAACTCAAAAAGACGTAATTGATTTTTTGCATCATCATCATCATCTTCTCTCCTTAATTATATAGTTATTAAATATAACGACTGACTATTCAAAATGTTTCGATGAATAATGAGTCATCTGCTTTGCCACTGATGGAGTACAAAAAGGCAGAATCATAAAGATTCTGCCTAAGTAATATGAAACAAATTATTTTCTATTATTTAGTGTTTTCGATTTGATTATGATAAAAACCATGTGAATAACATACTTTACTTCTTTATTGACTTAATAACAAGCCTTCCTCATTAATAGGTTTTTTATCTTTATTTAGAGTTATTAATAGCTTAATCCGTGCCTTTTGTCCATTAAGATCAGTTACGAAAGATACACCTAGGTCCTCTAACATTTTACCGCCACCCTCATAACCATACACGCCTTGTGCGATCCCATTAAAACAACGAGAAACGAGTACAACAGGAATATTGTGTGCAATCAATTCTTTAATTGCCGGCAACAGGGATGGTGGAACATTGCCTTGTCCTAAACCTTCCAACACAACACCATCATATTTGCAATCAATTGCCGAATAAAGAAGGTCTGCTTCCATTCCAGCATATATTTTAAATAGGGCAACTTTTTTATCTAAACTGTTTACTTCTACATACTCTCGTTTGAGAGGAGCTTGTTGAAAATGAATTAAAGTTTTAGTCACTAACCCAAGCGGACCATATTGTGGCGATTGAAAAGTAGAGACTGAACTAGTAGAAGTTTTTGTTACGTTTACAGCAGAATGCAGCTCATCATTCATAACTACAAGAACACCTTTATTTCTTGCTACCTCAGAAGAAGCAACTCGGACAGCTTCCACTAGGTTGTAGACTCCATCAGCACCTAATTCGTTCGATGAACGCATGGCGCCTGTTAATACAATCGGTATCTCAAGATTAGTCGTTAATTCTAAGAAATAAGCAGTTTCTTCTAAAGTATCTGTACCATGTGTAATTACAACACCATCGATAGCATGTCCCTCAACCGTCTTAATAATTAAATTTCGTAGCTCTAACATCTTCTGAGGCGTAATATGTGGTGAAGGAAGGTTGAAAGCTTCTATTTCAATAATATCAGCGATATTTTCTAGTTTTTTACTTTCTTGTATTAATGGATTTACGATATCAGGGATGACACCTCCGTCTTCACTGACATGCATAGAAATAGTGCCACCTGTATGAATAAGCAAAACTTTTTTCTTCATAAAAAGTCCTCCTCGAAATTTCATGTCTTTTCTTATAAAATAGTACTATAAATAGAGATGGGGTGCTTAAAAAAATGTTCGTTCTTTTATCCGTGTCCATTGCTCCCGCTCTAGCGCTCTTTAGTTTTTTTTATTTAAGGAATCAAATGGCGACAGAGCCGAGAACAACATTGTTACACACTTTTATATATGGTGCAATATTAACATTTCCGATATTATTTTTGCAATTTGTATTAATGGAAGAACACATATTTTCACATGTTATCATACAAGATGTGTTATTTTCCGGAGTAGTGGAAGAGTTTTTTAAATGGTTTATATTATTTGTGGCTATTTACAATCATATAGAGTTTGATGACCCATATGACGGTGTTTTATACGGAGTCAGTATATCACTAGGATTTGCAACTGTTGAAAATATATTATATCTTCTCTCTTATGGATTAGATACAGCTTTTATGCGGGCTCTCATGCCTGTATCTAGCCATGCCCTTTTTGGCGTTGTTATGGGCTACTATCTTGGAAGAGCTAAGTTTACGGAGAAAAAGATTTCTATACGTTATCTAGTAGTAGCTTTAACTTTGCCAATGCTACTTCATATTGTATATAATTTCATCCTCACAATTGAAGGCATGTGGGCATATATTATGCTGCCATTCATGTTATTTTTATGGTGGTTTGCCCTGCGCAAAGTGAAAACTGCACATAAACAATTGGTTCAAATGCTTGTGGCGCAACAAAAATTTTAATACTTATAATGTTCTATTCTGAGAGGATTTTTTCTCTCAGTTTTTTTGTATAAAAAACATGCAAGAAACCATGCTTATAGAAAAGGAGCTGTCAATATGAGACGTTATCAAATGCTTTTGTTGGTTATTCTAAGTCTTTTTCTTACAAGCGTGGCCCCGAGGACAGGAGAAGCATTCTCCTCACAAGTTATTACAAGAGGTGCGTTTGGCGATGACGTTATTGAATTGCAATCAAGACTTCAATACATTGGATACTATAAAGGAACGATTGATGGGAAATTTGGCTATAGCACATATTGGGCATTGCGAAATTTCCAGGATCAATATGGATTGCCGATAGACGGAGTAGCTGGTGCAACGACGAAGAAGAAGTTAGCATCGGTATCAAACTATGATAAAGACTATGTAATGGGACAAATAAGAAAAGGAAATAAATTTACTGTCTATGGTGGCCAAAAGAAAACTACACAAGAAGGCACTGGCAATGGGGCAGATATGCAAATCCCAAGTAAATTTACGGAACAGGATTTGAAGTTGTTATCAAATGCAGTATATGGAGAGTCAAGAGGAGAGCCATATGAAGGACAAGTGGCTGTAGCTGCTGTGATATTGAATCGTTTGGAAAGCCCTGATTTTCCTAACACTGTTTCAGGTATCATCTTCCAACCTGGTGCTTTTACAGCTGTATCAGATGGACAAATCTGGCTTGAACCGAATAAACAAGCGATGGAAGCAGTACTGGATGCAATGAATGGATGGGATCCCTCACAAAATGCCCTTTATTATTTCAACCCAAAAACAGCAACAAGTAAATGGATATGGACAAGAAAACAAATCACACAAATTGGCGAGCATATCTTCTGCATTTAGTAAAACTGGAGGTGAAAACGAATGAAAAAAACCATATTTTTATTAAGCTACGCATTAATAGCATGCTTAATATTTATAGTAGCATCGAATAGAGAAAATAAGGAACTTCAATATCTACTGCATGGGCAATATACAAATAAAATGGCAGATGCTTCAACACAACTAAATGAGTTACAGCAAGCTGTTCAGCAATCCTTAATGTATAAAGATACCACTGCATTGCATCAATCTTTACAGGATGTATGGCGCTTGTCATCTGATATTAAATATTCCATAGCGGATTTACCGTTAGATCAAGAATTTACAAGCGAATGGATGAATTATCTTGGTCGACTAGGTAACAATGCAAAAATGACGATGACATCTAAAGAGAACGCTGATAAATGGCATGCTAACATAAAGAATGTTTCTGAAAACCTCACAAACTTTTCGAATGATTGGCAAGTAGCAACAGCTCATGTGTTGCAGCAAGATAACAATTATAAACATTGGCTAGAAGAACAAACGGCAGACCCATCGACAGGTAATTTTAAAAATATGGCTAAATCAATTAAGACATATAGAGAAAGTGATTTTCCGCTGACTGCTAGTGAATCAGATCATGAAAAGAGGAAAAACCTGCAAAAATTAGATGACCGAAAAATTAGCGAAAGCGAAGCAATAAATCGTTTTAAAGATATGTTCCCAGAGTTATCAAATGCCACTATAGTAGTGAAAAATAGCAGAAAAGGGGCACCGTATCCTTTTTATCATATTACTTTCACTAAAGGCGAACGCACAGGTTATGCGGATTTGACTGTAAAAGGTGGCCATCTTCTTTCCTATTTAGTTGAACGACCATTTGGACAAACTAGTCTTCCAATTCTAAAACTAAAAAAATTGGCAGATCAACATTTAAAAGAACTAGGCTATACCGATGTTGTTGAAACAGATGCAAGAGAAAATAGTGAAGTTTGGCACTTAAGCTACGCAAGAGTAGATCAATCAACAAAAGCGAAGATTTATGCGGACGGCGTGCAAGTGAAAATAGCTAAAGATACTGGTGAAGTTGTTGGTCTTAATGGAATTGAGTACATTCAAAAAGAAAAAGTAAAACCGCAAACGATGAAGAAAATAGATTGGAATACATTCTTTAATCGCGATGCGGAAGTAATGGAAGAGGATTTAGCATATGTTGAGGATAAAGATTTTGTTGAGAGACTTTGTTATGAAGTAACAGTTAGAGTGAACGCAAATAAAACGCAGCACACATACAAAGTACTAATTGACACAGAGACAGGTGAAGTAATTAAAAACGAACGACTGTCATAAAAAACATATATCAGTGGGGAACGTATCCTCACTGATTTTTTTATAGGTCTAAAGGTGTCGGATGATTAAATAATATGTCGTTTTTAAATTCATAATGATAAAAATAAAAAAAATTATAAATGCATTTTATGCTCTTTTCCTTAATGTAGAATGGATATAGCTAAATTGTCCAATCCGTGGCATAATAAAAACACAACTTATGAATCATAAAGGGAGATTGCTATGGAATTGAAAATAGGTACCAATATAATATTAGAATCAATTTCTTCCGATGTAAAAGATCGCCTTCGCGCTAAAATTGTAGAGCAAAAAAACAATATTCTCTACATTGATTATCCTACCAATATACAAACAAATAAGACCTCTTTTTTGTTAGAGGGTGGACAATATCGCGTTTCTTTTGTTGATGAAGCTAAAAACGCTTTTGCATTTAAAACAGAAGTACTTGGAAGAATTAAAAACAATATTCCAATGATTATGCTGGCATTACCTGCTAACGATCAGTTTATTAGGATACAAAGGCGTGAATATGTTCGTGTAGCTACACCTGTTGATATTGCTGTAGAGTATAATCAACAGAATTATCAATATGTGGCGGAAGACATTAGCGCTGGTGGCTTAGCAATCAACATTCCCAGAATTGTACCATTTAAAGAAAATGATGAATTGCAACTTATCATTGTCTTGCCATTTTCGAATTCAAATGAAGGAGTTAAATATGTTCATACCTCTGCAAGAGTCATTCGGATAATCGAAAAAGACCAAAGAATGTTGGCTACACTGCAATTTACAAATACGGATGACGTCGACCGACAATACATTGTAAGATTCTGTTTTGAACGGCAATTACAAATTCGCAAAAAGGAAACAAGCTTTTAGGATATCTTGAAACTGTGAAGTTGTAATCTGGTAGTAAAAGCAATAGACGACTAATCATTTAATATAAAGACGAGAATAGCGTCTCCTATGAGGAAAGCCCGTCACAAAATTTTTTATTATGAATGGAAAATAATATCAAGAGAAATGGACGAATGTTGAGTTTAAAAATCACATTTGTTCGTTTTTTTATTACCTTAAATAAATATGCTAGCTTCATATTAATAAGGTGGTTCTCCTTGCTGTTTGAACGAAGATTCAATATTGAGTAATGTTTCACTTTATCTTTTCACGGGCAATTGGTTTCTGTGTTACAATATGACGGAGAGAAGGGGTTGACATTTGAATATGAATATACAAATCGCTATTGATGGTCCTGCAGGGGCCGGCAAAAGTACAATTGCCAAAATAGTGGCAGAAAAGCTTGGCTATACTTATATTGATACGGGCGCAATGTACCGTGCACTTACATTAAAAGCATTGAACGAACATATAAATTTAGAAGATGCTAAAAGCATTACTGATTTGCTTACAAATACGAAGATCCAGTTAAAGCCTTCAAGTAATGGACAACTTGTATTTCTTGATGAGAAAGATGTATCGGAAGAAATCCGTTCTAATGAAGTGACCAAGAATGTATCGAAAGTTGCTAGTCATGCAACGATGCGAGAGATTATGGTAGATCACCAGCGCGAAATGGCAAAGCAGGGCGGTGTAGTAATGGATGGACGAGATATTGCTACCGCAGTGCTGCCAGAAGCAGAATTAAAAGTATTTATGTCAGCGACAGTGGAAGAAAGAGCTCGGAGAAGATATGAGGATAATAAACACCGAGGTATTGAATCATCATTGGAACAATTAAAATCCGAAATAGCAAATCGCGATAAATTAGACAGTGAGCGTGAAGCTTCTCCTTTAATTCAGGCACCAGATGCCATTTTCCTGGATACAACAGAGCTTTCTATTTCTGAAGCTGCACAAACTATTTTGGGATTAGCAAACGAAAGGATGGGCTAAATGGACTTTTATCAATTTGCTAAAACAGTTGTGTTTAATGTACTAAAGCCAATCTACCGCATGGAAGTTATAGGGAAAGAAAATTTTCCTGAAGAAGGCGGTATACTTTTATGCTCAAATCATATCGATAATTTAGATCCTCCAATGGTGGGCATTTGTTCACCAAGACCGGTCAACTTTATGGCAAAGGAAGAGCTTTTTAAAGTACCTATTCTAAAATCCATTCTCCCTAAGGTACATGCATTTCCTGTGAAGCGCGGTTTAAGCGATAGGCAAGCTTTGCGAGTTGCAATTGATACATTAAAAGACGGCCAAGTTGTTGGTCTTTTTCCAGAAGGTACTCGCAATAAAAGCGGCAAACTAGGCAAAGGTTTTTCGGGCGCTGGTTTTTTTGCATTGCGAGGAAATGCAAATGTGGTTCCATGTGCCATCATAGGTCCATATAAACCGTTTAGAAAAGTGAAAGTTGTATTTGGTAAACCAATCGATATGGAACCGTACAGAGAAACAAAGGCAAAAGCGGAAGAAGTAACACAAGTGATCATGGATCATATCCAGCTATTGCTAAATGAACATCATCCTGAAAATAAATAATATGTGATTATAAGGGTTAATTTTTGTTTTTACTAGCAAATTCTTATAAAATAGGAATTATACATTGTGAAGGAGGATTACATATGTCTGAAGAAATGAACTTAAACGAAGTAAACGAAATCCGTGAAGGCGATGTCGTAAAAGGCAAGGTCGAACGAGTGGAAGATAAAGTTGCAATCGTCACTATAGCTGGTGCACCGTTTGATGGCGTAGTGCCAATTAGCGAGCTATCTAGCTTGCATGTGGAAAAAGCTTCTGACGCTGTCTCCGTAAATGATGAATTAGAATTAATCGTAACAAAAGTTGAAGAACCCGATGATGCAAAGCCTGGTCAATACGTGTTGTCAAAACGCAAGGTTGATGCGAAAAAGGCATGGAAAGTTTTAGAGGAACAATTTAATAACGGCGAAATAATTGAAGCTGAAGTGAAAGATGTAGTGAAGGGTGGCCTTGTCGTTGATCTAGGCGTTCGAGGATTTGTACCCGCTTCACTTGTAGAAGATCACTTTGTTGAATCTTTCGACGATTACAAAGGAAAAACGTTAACATTCAAAATCGTAGAGATGGAAGAAGAGAAAAACCGTCTAATCCTATCTCACCGCGCAGTTTTAGAAGCCCAAAAAGCTGAGAAAAAGGGCGAAGTGTTAGGTGGTATTCATGAAGGGGATGTACTAGAAGGCACTGTTCAGCGTTTAGCTTCGTTCGGTGCATTTGTAGATCTGGGTGGCGTTGACGGCCTTGTACACATTTCTCAGGTATCTCACGAACATATTGATGATGTGGCAACCGTTCTTTCTGAAGGACAACGTGTTAAAGTAAAAGTTCTATCCGTTGATCCAGAACAAGAGCGTATTTCTTTATCTATTAAAGAAACACAAGAAGGCCCATGGGCAAATATTGAAGAGAAAGCTCCAGTGGGTGCTGTTCTTACAGGGAAAGTGAAACGCCTAGTTGGTTTTGGCGCTTTCATCGAAGTATTCCCAGGTGTAGAAGGACTTGTCCATATCTCGCAAATTTCACATAATCATATTTCCACTCCTCATGAAGCTTTAAAAGAAGGCCAAGAGGTGGAAGTGAAGGTTCTGGGCGTTGATCAAAACGAAAAACGTTTATCTCTTAGCATTAAAGCATTACTAAATAATGCAGAAGAAGAAGTAACAGACTATGAAATGCCAGAAGAAACAAATGGATTTTCATTCGGTGATGTGATTGGTGATCAACTAAAAAATTTCTCAAAAAATAACTAATTAAAAGAAACAGACGCAAAGAATCGTTCTAGCGTCTGTTTTTTCTTGCAATGCATCAGTTTTTTGATAAAATAAAGATATATTGACTTGAATTGTAGGTGATGGTGACAGATCAGATGCCATCACCTTTTTTGTTGTATAATAGGATTAAGAAGTTGGAAGGATGAATTTAAAATGACGAAACCGATTGTCGCAATTGTCGGCCGTCCAAATGTCGGTAAATCGACTATTTTTAACAGAATTGTAGGTGAACGTGTGTCCATAGTGGAGGATATTCCAGGTGTGACGCGCGACCGAATCTACAGTTCTGCGGACTGGCTTACACATGATTTTAATATTATTGATACTGGCGGTATTGATATAGGAGATGAGCCGTTTTTAGAACAAATTCGCCATCAAGCAGAGATTGCCATGGACGAAGCAGATGTAATAATCTTTATGGTCAATGGAAGAGAAGGCGTAACATTGGCAGATGAGCATGTAGCCAAAATTTTATACAAAACAAAAAAACCAGTAGTACTAGCTGTTAATAAAATTGATAACCCTGATATGAGAGATATGATATATGATTTTTATTCATTAGGCTTCGGCGATCCATTCCCAATTTCAGGCTCACATGGTTTAGGCTTAGGAGATTTGCTTGATGAAGTAGCTAAACATTTCCCAAATGAAGAAGAACAAGTATACGATGAGGATGTCATTAAGTTTTCATTAATTGGCCGTCCAAATGTCGGCAAATCTTCTTTAGTTAATGCCTTTCTTGGAGATAACCGAGTTATTGTCAGCGATGTTGCTGGTACAACGCGTGATGCCATTGACTCAAATTATGAATTTGATGGTCAAGAATATGTCATCATTGACACTGCTGGAATGCGCAAAAAAGGAAAAGTCTATGAGACAACAGAGAAATACAGTGTCCTTCGAGCCCTTCGAGCAATTGAACGTTCAGATGTTGTTTTGGTTGTTTTAAACGGCGAAGAAGGTATTCAAGAACAAGACAAAAAAATTGCTGGCTATGCGCATCAAGCTGGTAAAGCTGTCATTATTGTTGTGAATAAATGGGATGTTGTAGAGAAAGACGAAAAAACAATGAATGAAAAAACAAAGGAAATTAGAGAACAATTCCAGTTTCTTGACTATGCACCTATTATTTTTGTGTCTGCTAAAACCAAGAAACGTGTACATTCCATTTTGCCAATTATTAATCGCGTCAGCGAAAATCATTCCATGCGGATTCAATCGAGCATCTTAAACGAAGTAATTTCAGATGCTGTAGCAAGAAATCCTGCACCAACAGATAAAGGTCGTCGCTTACGTATTTACTATGTAACTCAAGTAGCGATTAAGCCGCCAACATTTGTTGTCTTTGTCAATGATCCGGAATTAATGCACTTTACTTACGAGCGTTTCCTAGAAAACCGAATTCGCGATACTTTTGACTTTGAAGGAACGCCGATTAAGTTGATTACAAGAGCGAGGGACTAATAACTATTTAATAGAAAGGGGCTTTTACATGAGTCGTGTAGCAGTGCTAGGAGCAGGTTCATGGGGGACATCATTAGCGATTGTTCTAGCAGAAAACGGGCATGATACATTACTATGGACACATAGAAAAGAACAGGCGGAAGAAATTAGCAACCAACATAGGAATGCTAAATATTTGCCGGAAACAATCTTGCCGGAGAATTTAAATGCGACAGATGATATGGAAAAGGCAATTTCACATGCGGAAATAGTTGTCATGGCTGTGCCTACTAAAGGTATCCGCGAGACTTGTAAAAAAATGCTCAAGACATTAGACAAAAAGGTCCTTTTTATACATGTCTCAAAAGGAATCGAACCAAATACTTTATTGCGGATATCTGATATTATTAAAGAAGAAATTCCAGCTGAATTTATTGAGGAAATTGTAGTCTTGTCAGGTCCTAGTCATGCAGAAGAAGTGGTATTGCATCATCCTACAACAGTAGCAGCTGCGTGTGAAGATATAGTAGCAGCTGAGCGAGTACAAGATTTATTTATGAATCAATATTTCAGAGTATATACAAATAAGGATGTCATCGGCGTAGAAATAGGCGGTGCCTTAAAGAATGTTATCGCGTTAGCTGCAGGAGCCGTTGATGGTTTAGGATTTGGCGACAATGCCAAAGCCGCCCTAATTACGCGAGGTCTTGCCGAAATCTCCAGATTGGGTGTGAAAATGGGTGCTAACCCACTTACATTCTCAGGGCTGGCAGGCATGGGTGATTTAATTGTCACATGTACAAGCGTCCACTCCCGTAACTGGAGAGCGGGCCATATGCTCGGCAAAGGGTATACACTAGATGAGATTCTTGAACAAATGGGCATGGTGGTAGAAGGCGTTCGTACAACAAAGGCAGCCCATCAGCTTGCAGAGAAGTACGATGTGTCCATGCCGATTGCAGAAGCGTTGTACAGCGTTTTGTTTGAGGATAAGAATCCTCGTCAAACGGTGGAAGAACTTATGCTTAGAGTGAAAAAGCAAGAATTAGATGCGTATTATCTTTAAACTTTGTTAACTTCCATACTGTATAATGGTGTCATAAGATATTTTCAACGATCTACGTATTTAGTGAATAGTCAAAATAAGAGGTGAGCAGCAGCCATCTCTTATTTTTTTAGGCTATCTCATAGGGTTTAACTGAATGTACATAAGAAAGGTGGTTGTATCGTTGTCAAATTTAGTGCTTCTTGCTAGTACAGGCATATCCGGTATGACAATGATGTGGATTTCTTTTTATTCCATTGGTTTTATGCTTGTCGCGTCAGGACTCATTTATTTAAGCAGACAAAAGATAAAAAATCGAATTATCAGTTCAATTGTCGCGTTGATTGCGTATATTTTTTTAATAATTGGCTTTTTGACAATGGTATTTGTTGTAATGTCATTTTAAAATAAATTAATGAGGGAAAGTTTATGAAAAAATATAGCTTATTATTATTTGTTGCATTACTTACAGTGGTGTTGACCGGATGTATGTATCCAGATAAAGAGAAAGTAGAAAATCAATTGCCTGATCAAGCACAGTTATTAACAGTCCAAAAGACTATTGATCAATTCAGAAAAGATACAGGCGGTTTATTGCCGATTCAGAATCGTGATCAAGATGTAGACCAATATATCAAGTACCCAATAGATTTTTCGAAGCTTATAAGTGGCGGATATATTCCGAAAGCTCCAGGCAATTCTTTTGAAAAGGGCGGAATATATCAATATGTAATCTGGCATGCAGAGAGCAAAAAGCCAAAAGTAAAATTAGTCGATCTGCGGGGCACTGAAATTATCCGAGAGATGAATATTAAAAAAGGTGTGAATGGATTTGTGCCAATTGCGGGCCAAATCAAGGATGATATTTATCAAATAGATTATAAAAAAATGGGCTATAAACAAGCCCCTACTGTTCCTAGCCCTTATTCAAATACCAATCTGCCCTTTATAGTAAAAGGAAGTGGCGAAATTTGCATTGATTATTCTATTGAACTTCAAAGAATTCTTGATAAAGAAAAGCCAAATGTGAAAAGTGGTGAGGATATCAGACACCTTTTATCGGATCGCTATGAGGTTTTGCCTGCCTATTCTTTGCCTTATACAGTGAATGACAAACAAGAAGTTGAATTTCTTACAGATTCGAAAAGAAAATAATAATTTACCTTTTTAAAAAGCGTTTCATGACTTGTGCATGAAACGTTTTTTGCGTGCATAGGATATAGTGCTGAGAAAAAGGGGGAAGAAAAACATGTCACAAGAAGTGTACGAGCAAATGGCAACAAGAACGAACGGCGATATTTATATTGGTGTAGTAGGACCTGTAAGAGTAGGTAAATCAACGTTTACAAAGCGTGTTATGGATATTATGGTATTACCGAATATGGAAGATGAAAAAGAAAGACAACGAGCACAAGATGAGCTGCCACAAAGCTCGCCTGGTCCAGTCATTATGACAACAGAACCTAAATTTGTCCCAGCGAATGGCGCGCAAATTTCAGTAGGCAATCAGGATATGCCTTTTAAGATTAGATTTGCAGATTGTGTAGGATACATTATTGATGGAGTGAAAGGCTATGAAGATGAAAATGGACCAAAGTTGGTACATACACCATGGCACAACGACCCAATTCCATTCCAAGATGCAGCTAAAATTGGCACAGACAAAATTATACGAGAGCATGCTAATATTGGTGTTGTAATGACGACTGATGGTACAGTTAATGGTATTCCGCGTGAATCTGTCCGTCAGGCGGAGCAAGATATTATTGATCAATTACAAGAAATCGGCAAACCATTTGTCATTGTAGTGAATAGCAAAATGCCAGCACATACGACTGCTAAAGAATTATGTGATGAACTACATGAGAGGTATAATGCACCAGTCATTTCTACATCAGTAGATCAAATGACGTTAAATGAGGTAAAACATATCCTAGAAGAAGCATTATATGAATTCCCAATTAAAAAATTGGAAATGGAAAAACCGGATTGGTTGGATGTACTAGAAGAGAATCATGAATTAAATAAATTGATCAAGCAATCAATTGACAATTGGAAGCAATCTGTCAATAAAATTAGAGATATTGAACGCTTGACAAAAGAATTGCTTGATGAGGACTTCATTGCTTCAGCTCAGGTGAAAAGTGTAGATGCGGGATTAGGGCATGCGATAATTAGCTTACAACTGAAAAATGATATTTTCAAAAATATCTGTGACGAATGGCTGGAAGAACCTATCCAAAGTAAGAAGGATTGGTTATTATTTATAAAAGAATCGCAACAAGCGAGAAAATCTTATCAACGCTTCCATGAAGCAATTGAGCAAGCACGCAAGGATGGTTATGGTGTAACACTGCCGACCCTTCAGGAATTCGAACCGTCAAGACCAGAGATTATTAAACAGAATAATTTCTTTGGGGTCCGCATGGAAGCAAAAGCACCATCTTATCACATTTTACGTATTGATATGGCAGCGGAATTCGCGCCATTGATTGGATCTGAGTTCCATAGCCAGCAGCTGCTGAAAGATTTAACGTATGCCTTTTTACATGATCGGGATGCATTATGGGAAACGCAATTATTCGGCACACCATTGTTCGAAGTAATGAAAGAAAGCATTGCTTACAAGACAGATGCAGTTCCTAAACATGCAAAAGCAAGAATGCGCCAAACGATAGAAAAAATGGTCAATAAAGGCGATTCAGGCATGGTAACATTTATTTTATAAATACAATGAATCTGGAATGAAGCTTGATTTATCTAAATAAAGAAAATAATTTATAAATTGAATAAAAGGAACAATGAAGGACTATTTACAGTATGTAAGTAGCCCTTTTTTTATGGTGTTTTTCATGTATCTATATGTAAAATCGATATCATATATTTGCTTTAATTGTACATATTTTACTGTCGTATACTTCATTTAAACATGCTATATTGGTTAAGACAGGCATTATTATTTGCTTAAAATCAACAAATGAAGTATAAATATTGTTGCACAGTAAATAGTGTTGTGATAATCTTTTTACATGATTTAGTGGTATGCCTTTTGAGAGGAGGTGAATGGTGTGAATAAAACAGATTTAGTAAACTCTGTTGCAGAAACTGCAGAACTTTCTAAGAAAGATGCAACAAAAGCAGTTGACGCAGTATTTGAATCTATCCAAGCAGCTCTTGCAAAGGGAGATAAAGTACAATTAATTGGTTTTGGTAACTTTGAAATCCGCGAACGTGCGGCTCGTAAAGGACGCAATCCTCAAACGGGTGAAGAAATCGAAATCGCTGCAAGCAAAGTACCTGCATTCAAGCCAGGTAAAGCGCTTAAAGATGCAGTAAAATAATTTTGCATCTGTTACATAGAGTAGCCAATTTAACTGGCTACTCTTTTTGTATAATTAAGAGTGAACAGGACCAACTATACATAAAAAGATATTACTTAGTGGGATGGGCTAAGAATAATATAGGTTTTTTTAAGTTTAGAAAATGGGATAAATCCGTTTTCATATTTTGCGATTAGAGGTCTTGTATGTTAATCTCATTTTGAGACTTTTTTAGAAGCATAGGGGGTTACCATGATTAATATTAAAGAAGAGAAAATCGATCATTCAATTTCGAATGTTGACTTAAATAAAATTGAACAAGCAGTAAAAATGATACTTGAAGCAGTAGGAGAAAATCCTGATCGTGAAGGATTATTAGATACGCCAAAACGTGTGGCGAAAATGTATGCAGAAATGTTCCAAGGTCTTCATATAGATGCTAGAGATTATTTTAAAACAGTTTTTCATGAAGAGCATAATGAAGTAGTGTTAGTAAAAGATATACCATTCTATTCTATGTGTGAACATCACTTAGTGCCATTTTACGGTAAAGCACATATTGCTTATTTGCCAAAGGGTGGAGTTGTTGCAGGTCTAAGCAAGCTTGCGCGAACAGTTGAAACTATTTCACACCGTCCACAATTGCAAGAACGTATTACAAGTGAGATTGCTGAAACAATGATGGAGATGCTAGAGCCGGAAGGTGTTTATGTTGTGGTGGAAGCAGAACATATGTGTATGACTATGAGAGGTATTAAAAAACCAGGTGCAAAAACGGTTACATCTTCAGCAAAAGGAATCTTTTCAGAAGATGATGTGAAACGACAAGAAATACTATCATTCATTAAAATGGCTTAATTTACGCCTTTTTTTATGGTATGATAGGAAAAGGAAATTCGAATACAAGGAGACTCTTCAAATGGGCCAAAATGATTATGTAGTAATACGTGCAAAGGAAGATGGCGTCCATGTGATCGGTTTGACTCGCGGGAATGATACAAAATTTCACCACTCGGAGAAACTGGACGAGGGAGAAGTAATGATCGCGCAATTTACAGAACACACTTCAGCGATGAAAATTCGAGGCAAAGCAGAGATTCAAACAGCATTTGGTATTGTTGAAAGCGATGCGAAAAAATAAAATTATAGCCCGTTATACTATCTCTTGAAAATAAGGTGTTGAAAGATTGATTGGGCCTAGCTGTTGCAGTAGGTGAAAAAAGCCCCAATTGACCTTTTACATTGTTAAAAAGAGATAAGTAATACAGTATAGCAACAGGAAATGAACTGAATGGAGAAAAGTTTATGAATGCAGCAATTTTAGAAGAACATTTATTACAATCAAAAAATAATATATTAACCAAATTGCATCATAGAACGCTCCTGCAGTATACAGGCCAGCCAATTATTTTTGATGGACAACTTCGCTATATATTATTGCCAAAATTGAACGGCGAACATTGGCCGAAAAAAATAGAACAGGCTGTAAACGCAGTTGCTATGGTTTATGCCGCATTGAATGGCCATGAACAAATCAACGAACAAGATGCTGCCACAAAAAGGCAGCAACTAACAGTTCTTGCTGGCGATTACTATAGCGGTATGTATTATGCAACACTTGCAAAAATTCCTGATATTGAGCTTGTTCGTTCATTGTCTGAGGCTGTCGCCAAGAGCAGCGAATCTAGGACTGTTTTGTATGAGCCTATGAAGCGTTCGATGGATGAATGGTATAAGATTCTAGAAGTGATCGAATCAACGATTACGTGCCAGTTTTTGAAGCGTTTTAATCTAGATAGTTATATTGAAATTGTCAAAAACGGACTGGTTTTGGAACGACTTAAACGAGAATTACAGTTCTTACAAGAAAAGCATATGAAAACGCCATTCCTGAAAATACTAGAACAACAGCAAGAGTATGCAGGCATGAACAATGAACAAATTTTAAGACGGCTAATCTCTAACCTTTCATCTAGGCTAATACGTATTATTACAGCTTCTCCGATCTTACAAGATGAAGTAAAAACATTTATGTTGCAGCATGTTGAAGTAAATGTAGAGGCACAGATTACGATGAAAGGTGTTGAGTAGAATGGCTCAATCTAAAGAAGAGCGCGTACACGCTGTATTTGAAAATATTTCAGATAGTTACGATAAGATGAATTCTGTCATTAGTTTTCAGATGCATAAAAATTGGCGTAAAGATACAATGAAACGCATGGCTGTAAAACCAGGTTCTCATGCGCTAGACGTCTGCTGCGGCACTGCAGATTGGACAATTGCGCTTGCTGACGCAGTTGGAGAGAATGGCCATGTCACAGGGCTAGACTTCAGCCAAAATATGCTGAATGTAGGCGTTGAAAAAACAAAGAATATAAAACAAATAGAGCTAATACAAGGAAATGCGATGGAACTGCCATTTGATGATAATACGTTTGATTATGTAACAATTGGCTTTGGTCTTCGCAATGTACCTGATTATATGCAAGTTTTAAAAGAAATGCACCGTGTGGTAAAACCGGGCGGCAAGGTTGTATGCCTTGAAACATCGCAACCTGAAATTCCGGGTTATAGACAATTGTTCCGCTTTTATTTTCACTATATTATGCCGTTATTCGGCAAGCTTTTTGCTAAAAGTTTCAATGAATATTCTTGGTTGCAAGAATCTGCTAATGATTTTCCAGGGATGAAAGAATTGAAAAAAATGTTTGAAGCTGCGGGCTTACAAAATGTAATATACAAATCTTATAGTGGCGGAGCAGCTGCTATGCATATGGGCATAAAAAAAGAAATTTAGTGTAGGGGATGTTTAGACGCGTGGAAAAGATGAAGTTAAAGCTTCTTTATGCTGATCTGCAATCAGACATAAGAGTCATCGAAAAAGAATTAGAAACAGCGTTGGATTCATCTTCACACTATTTGAAAGATGCCTCTCTCCATTTGCTGAAGGCTGGCGGAAAACGTATTCGACCTGTCTTTGTGTTGCTCGGTGCAAAATTTGGCCAATATAATATAGATGATATGAAAAACGTAGCTGTGCCACTTGAGTTAATACATATGGCATCGCTTGTACATGACGATGTCATCGATGACGCTGAGCTGCGTAGAGGGCGTCCTACTGTTAAATCCCAATGGAATAATCGTGTTGCTATGTATGCCGGTGATTTTATTTTTGCAAGGGCATTAGAATATATGACTAATATTCAAAATGAAAAGGCTCACCAAATTCTATCTAAAACGATGGTGGAAATTGTGCAGGGAGAAATCATTCAAATTGAGGATAAGATGCATTTAAACCAATCTATCCGTGATTATTTCCGTAGAATTAAACGGAAAACTGCATTGCTTATATCTTCAAGCTGCCAGCTTGGTGCTGTAGCCGCTGGAGCAGATGATAGCGTAGCACATCACTTAAAGAAGTTCGGCTACTATGTAGGCATGTCATTCCAAATCATTGATGATGTTCTGGATTTGACAGCTACAGATAAACAGTTAGGGAAACCTGCAGGCAGTGATTTACTTCAGGGGAATATCACATTGCCTGTCTTATTGGCGAAAAACGATTCAGCTATTCGGCCATATATTGAAAAAGCTTTGAGCGGCGATATGAAAGAAGATGAACGACAAGTTTTCTTGAAAAAAATGCGCAGCTCTAACGCAATCAACGAAGCCTATCATATAAGCAACTTATATTTGCAAAAAGCTTTAAAAGAAATTGAAGAATTGCCAGCCAATTCTGTGAAAAAGTCTTTAAAAGATATTGCTTTATATATGGGGAAACGCAAATTCTAAAAATTGTTGAACATTCAAGCGTTCAATGATACTATTTTCAAGTAGGGTTTTTACCCTAGAACATCTTAAGGAGTTGTAATATTTAATGGCTATCCAAAAAACATTTTTAATGGTTAAACCTGACGGTGTAAAACGCCAACTAGTTGGTGACATCGTTGATCGATTCGAACGCAAAGGTTTCGTACTAAAAGGTGCTAAACTTATGCAAGTATCTCAAGAATTAGCTGAAAAACACTATGCTGAACATGCGGACAAGCCATTCTTTGGTGAATTAACTGAATTCATCACATCTGGTCCTGTATTTGCGATGGTATGGGAAGGCGAAAACGTTATCTCTGTAGCTCGTCTAATGATGGGTGCTACAAACCCTGAGCAATCAGCGCCTGGCACAATTCGTGGTGACTACTCAACAACTTTATCTCACAATGTGATCCACGGTTCTGATTCATTGGCTTCAGCAGAACGTGAAATCGGTCTATTCTTCACAGAAGAAGAAATTCACTAATATCAAGAAAACTGTTCACTTCAAATGAACAGTTTTTTTTATTTTCCTTCAAACTCTATTAATAGACCATTTCCGATTTGGAACTAATTAGGTATAATAAACCTAGGTCTAAAGAGAGGGAAGAGCATATGACGGATTATGAAGGATTTATCACAAATATTAAACGTAAAACAAACATTGATTTGGCTTTATATAAAGAAGCCCAGATGAAAAGAAGGTTAACATCCCTATATGAAAAAAGAGGATTTAAAAATTTCAATGATTTTTATAAGGGAATGGAAAGAGATCAACAATTATTAAATGAATTTTTGGATCGAATGACAATAAATGTATCTGAGTTTTATCGTAACGGCAAACGGTGGGAAGTTCTCCAAAATAAGATATTTCCAAGATTATTAAAAGAGAATAGAAAACTAAAAATATGGAGTGCAGCCTGCTCAACGGGAGAAGAGCCATATACTATCGCTATGGTCTTATCAAACTATCTTCCTTTATCGCAGATTTCAATTTTAGCAACTGACCTTGATGAAAATGCAATAGCAAAAGCAAAAACTGGGATATATCCAGAACGATCGCTAGCAGAGGTTCCTACAGCTATTAAAGAAAAGTATTTTGTGAAAAACGGGATGTTCTACCAAGTGAAAGATGAAATAAAACGGACAGTGACCTTCCGCAAACATAACTTGCTCAAAGATCCATATGAACAAAATTATGATTTGATTGTGTGCCGCAATGTAATGATCTATTTTACAGAAGAAGCAAAAGATCAAATATACCTCAATTTTAGTAAAGCGCTTCGGCCAGGTGGAGTATTATTTGTTGGTAGTACAGAGCAAATCTTTAATCCATCAAAATATTCGTTTGATATTGAAGATACATTTTTTTATAGCAAGGCATAAGTTGAAGGCGCTTTCGTTTTATACGAAATGCGCTCTTTTTATTAATCACAAATTTATCCGTCTGTTCATGCTTTTTTGAGTTAAAATATGTTATAGTGAAAAACATACACTTTAACGAGTTGAAGGGGGAAAGTATATGCGTTATTTAACAGCAGGAGAGTCGCATGGACCACAATTAACTACTATTATCGAAGGAATACCAGCCCAATTAGAGCTAACAACAGAACAGATTAATAAAGAACTTAAACGTCGACAAGGTGGCCATGGAAGAGGGCGTCGCATGCAAATAGAAACAGATACTGTAGAGATTGCTTCAGGTGTTCGACATGGCAAGACGTTAGGGTCGCCGATTGCGCTAATTGTCAAAAATGATGATTGGAAACACTGGACAAAAATTATGGGTGCGGACCCTTTGCCAGAAGATATAAACCCAGATGAGATTAAAAGAAAAATTACGAGGCCACGCCCAGGACATGCAGATTTAGTAGGCGGAATTAAATACGGTCATAGAGACTTAAGAAATGTATTGGAACGCTCATCGGCAAGAGAAACGACTGTGCGTGTAGCAGTTGGCGCTGTAGCAAAAGTTTTACTAAATGAATTAGGCATCCATATTGTATCGCACGTAACAGAAATCGGGGGAGTCATTGCAAATCCTGAAACGACGATGAATAAAACAGTTCATGAAATTCGTCAAATCATTAAAAATGATCCGTGTTATTGTGTAGATCAAGATGCTTCTATTAAGATGGTAGAAGCAATTGACGCAGCTAAAAAAGCGGGAGATTCGATTGGCGGCGTTGTAGAAGTTATAGTAGAAGGTGTACCAGCTGGAATCGGTTCTTATGTCCATTATGACCGTAAATTGGATGGTAAATTAGCTGCGGCTATGATGAGCATCAATGCCTTTAAAGGAGTGGAATTTGGTCTTGGCTTTGAAATGGCTCATTTAAAAGGCAGCGAGGTGCATGATGAAATTCTCTGGAATCCTGAAGAGGGATACACAAGGAGAACCAATCACTTAGGCGGTCTAGAAGGTGGTATGTCTACTGGGATGCCAATCGTCGTTCGAGGAGTAATGAAGCCTATTCCGACATTATATAAACCACTTCAAAGTGTTGATATTGATACTAAGGAACCTTTTAAGGCAAGTGTCGAGCGTTCCGATAGTTGTGCTGTACCTGCTGCTTCAGTGGTGGCAGAACATATTGTAGCTTTCGAAATAGCAAAAGCTATCGTTGAACATTTCCATAGCGACCAGCTTGGCCAATTAAAAGACCAAATAAATGAGATGAGAAAAATAATGAAGGAGTTTTAGTGATGAAAATTCCAATCCATACTCCCTCCCGTAGCTATAATGTGCATATAGGTCAGGGAGACCTTGAAGAAGCTATAAAAACGTATCAACAATTTATCGTAGAAAGAGACAAGGTAATTGTATTTACGGACGAAAATGTATGGGGAATCTATAAAGATGCATTCACAAAGAGTTTCCCTTTTCCGTTCTCTGTATTTGTTATGCCAGGCGGAGAAGCATGCAAAACATTTGAGCAATACTTAGCCGCGCAGACATTTTTGTTAGAACAAAATTGTACACGTAAATCAATGCTGTTTGCTTTTGGTGGCGGAGCAGTTGGTGATCTTACAGGCTTTGTTGCCTCCACTTTTATGAGAGGAATTCCGATCATTCAATTGCCTACGACCATTCTTGCCCACGATAGCGCAGTAGGAGGAAAGACTGCGATAAATCATGCTTTAGGCAAAAATATGATAGGAACCTTTTATCAACCAGAAGGTGTCATATTCGATATTGAATTTTTAAAAAGCTTGCCAGCACAAGAGGTAAGATCAGGAATGGCTGAAGTAGTAAAACATGCACTTATTTCTGACATGGTCTGGTTACAGGAATTAATGGAACTTCCGCCAATGTTCAATCTAGATGATGAGAAAACGATGGGCTATTTAGAACATGGGATTCGTGTAAAGGCTAATATAGTAGCCCAAGATGAAGAAGAACATGGCGTACGAAAATTTTTAAACTTTGGCCATACATACGGCCATGCACTAGAAGCAGCATTTGGCTTTGGAAAATTAACGCACGGCGAAGCAGTGATGATTGGAATGGTATATGCTTTATTGCTAAGCGAGAAGTATGGTCAAATATCACGCTCATTTACGAAAGAATTTCTTTTGTTTGCTATACGTAATAAATATCCTGTAGAATCCGTTGCTAATTTTAATTTTGATGAATTATTTGAGTTTATGCAAAAGGATAAAAAAGCTGAAGATGGTGAACTGCAGTTTGTACTTTTAAAGGATATCGGTAAACCATTCACTCAGCGAATATCCCGTAGTGAGTGTCAAGAAACAGATCTTCTTTTAAGAGAATTAATAGAGGGGGTATCATATGATTAGAGGAATACGAGGCGCCAGTACAATCGCTTATGATAATCCAGAATTAGTAATGCAGGAAACAAAAAATTTAATGGAGCGAATAATAAAGGATAATGAGGTGCTTCCGGAGAATGTTGCATCAGTGATTATTTCTACAACTGCAGATATCGTTTCAGCTTTTCCTGCTAAAGCTGTACGGTCACTTCCGAAATGGGAGTATGTTCCCGTTATGTGTACACATGAGATGAATGTGCCAAACGGGCTTCCCCTATGTATACGAGTACTAGTACATGTGAATACAACTGTCCCACAAAATGAAATCCAGCACATCTATCTGAATGAGGCTGTAAAATTAAGACCAGATTTGACAAAATAATAGATATAGAAGGAGAGAGTGCAATGAAATGGAAGAAAGAAATTGAGGGGCTAAAAGCATATCAGCCAGGAAAGTCGATTGAAGCAGTTCAAAAAGAATTCGGACTAAGCACTATTCATAAGCTTGCTTCAAATGAAAATCCATATGGCTGTTCGCCCAAGGTGGAAGAATTCTTAGCAAAAGAAGCATTCAACTTTGCTTTATATCCAGATGGAGCAGCAACTGATATGCGGTCAACCGTCTCAGAGCATTTAAGTGTTAGTGGTCGAAAGCTTATTTTTGGCAATGGGTCTGATGAATTAATTAGCATTATATCAAGATCGCTTCTTCGTCCAGGGGTTAATACAGTAATGGCAAAGCCCACTTTTTCACAATACGCATTAAATGCAAGAATTGAAGGAGCAGAAGTACGCGAGGTTCCTTTGAAAGACGGTACTCATGACTTAGTAGAGATGCTTGAACAGATTGATCATGAGACAGCAGTCGTATGGCTATGCAGTCCAAACAATCCAACAGGAGTTGTGATTGATGACAGTGCCCTTACAGCATTTCTTGACAAGGTTCCTCAGGACGTATTAGTGGTCCTAGACGAAGCTTATTTTGAATATATAACAAACCCTACATACAGAAATACGCTTTCGTATATAGATGAGTATCCTAATCTACTTATCCTACGTACGTTTTCTAAAGCTTATGGATTAGCCTCTTTCCGAGTTGGCTATGGAATGGCATCAGAACCGATTATTGCTAAATTGGAACCTGTTAGAGGACCATTTAACACTACCGTATTAAGTCAAGCCGTAGTAAGTGTAGCAGTTGAGGATCAATCCTTCATAGATATGTGCAGAAGTGAAAATGAAAAGGGTAAACAGCTAATAGAGAAATTCTGTACGGCGCATAATCTTCATTTTTATCCTTCAGATACTAACTTTATTTTAATGGAAGTGAAGACTGACAGTGATATAGTCTTCCAAAAACTAATGCAAAAAGGGTATATTGTAAGAAGCGGCAATGTACTTGGCGTACCAGGGTATGTACGGGTGACGATTGGAACGCGAGAACAGAATGAAGGCTTCTTGAGACAGTTATCAGATGTTCTTAAAGACCAAGGCGTTGCTATATGAAGAAAACTATTCTCATTGTCGGTCTAGGATTAATCGGCGGTTCCGTTGCGGTTTCATTACGGAAGTCACCTAATCTACATGTGATTGGCTATGATATAAACGAAAAGAATACTGATGCCGCCTTAGAATTAAATATTATCCAAGAAGGAACATTGGATCCTAAAAGTTCATCAGAAAGAGCTGACATAATACTATTTGCAACACCTGTAAATGCTACGTTATACTGGCTAGACCAAATAAAGGACTGGCCATTAAAGAAAGATGTAATTATTACGGATACAGGTAGTACAAAAACATTAATCATGGAAAAAGCGTGTGAACTAAGGAAATTAGGAATAACTTTTATTGGCGGGCATCCGATGGCGGGCTCGCATAAAAGTGGCATATCAGCTGCAAAGCCATATTTATTTGAAAACGCCTATTATTTGCTGACTCCTCTAGAAAGTGAAGAGGAAGCAACAATACAAAGGTTAAAAGAAATACTTTCTTATACAAAGGCCAAGCTCTTAACTGTATCAGCAGCATCTCACGATCAAATGACAGCTGTAGTGAGCCATTTCCCTCATATTGTGGCAGCTTCATTAGTGAATCAATTAAAAGAGGAAAGCACGCAAAACCAAACTACAAAAATGTTAGCGGCTGGAGGATTCAGAGACCTCACAAGGATTGCCTCTTCAAACCCGAAGTTATGGCGTGATATCACAATGCAAAATCGAATTCAGATACTTGCTCAATTGACTAGTTGGCAAAAGGAAATGGCTAAAGTAAAAGAGGTTCTTGAAACGGGAAACGCGGATGAAATTGAAATATTTTTTTCCGATGCAAAAGAATATAGAGATCAGCTTCCGAGTACAAAAGGGGCTTTATTTTCTACATATGATTTATCAATTGATGTCCCTGATTACCCAGGTAGCATTGCAGAAATTACTGCTTATTTTGCAGAAGAACAGATTAGCATTACAAATATTCGTATTATAGAAACACGAGAAGACGTATATGGTATCCTTGTGGTTAGTTTTCAAAATGAAGAAGATCGCGAAAAAGCAGCAAGTTGTATTAAGCGCCGTACCCAATACGATGTTTATATAAGATAAAGAGGCAGGTGTTTTGATTATGAATCAAATGAATTTAGACTATCATAAACCAAGCTTGCATGGAGAATTGAGTATACCGGGGGATAAATCGGTCTCACATCGAGCGATTATGTTCGGTAGTATGGCGAAAGGACGCACGACAGTTAGCGGATTTTTGCTAGGTAATGATTGTTTGAGCACTATCGATTGTTTTCGAAAACTCGGTGTTAAGATAGAAGTAGAAGGCACGAATGTTGTGATTGAAAGCAAGGGGATGGCCGATTGGGAAGAACCGAAAGACATCCTTGATACAGGCAACTCAGGGACGACAACCCGTTTGATGTTAGGGATATTAGCTGGTTCCAAATTACACACTGTCTTGAATGGCGATTCTTCCATTGGGAAGAGGCCAATGAGACGAGTGATAGATCCTTTACGCTTGATGGGAGCGCAAATTAATGGCAGAGAGAATGGCCAGTATACTCCGCTAGCAATCAAGGGTAATCCATTGCAATCAATTGAATATACAATGCCAGTCGCTAGCGCTCAAGTGAAATCTGCTATTTTGCTTGCAGCAATGCATGCACACGGAACAACTACCATTTTTGAGAAGGGTTTAACCCGTGATCACACAGAGAGAATGCTAAGACAGTTTGGCGCAGAAATTATAGCTGAAAATGGAACAATTTCATATAAAGGCGGCCAAGACCTCAGCCCAGCTCATGTTGAAGTGCCTGGTGACATCTCTTCAGCCGCCTTCTTTTTAGTAGCAGGCGCACTTGCAAAAAACAGCAAAGTTATACTTCATAATGTTGGGCTAAACCCGACTCGGGCAGGCATTCTCACTGTGCTGCAAGAAATGGGGGCAGATATCGAGGTTTCCAACGTAGATGAGCATGCTTATGAGCCTAGAGGAACAATTACAATTAGCACATCTACTTTAAATGGCATAACGATTAGCGGGGACTTAATTCCATTATTAATCGATGAAATTCCAATTATTGCTCTTTTAGCTACACAAGCAAAAGGAAAAACGATTATTCGGGATGCAGCAGAACTAAGAGTCAAAGAAACAGACAGAATTGCTGCTGTTGTTTCTGAATTAAAAAAACTTGGAGCAGATATAGAAGCTACAGAAGATGGCATGATTATCCAAGGAGGAAAACCACTCCATGGTGCATCGCTTCAAACATATGGGGACCATCGTATAGGCATGATGGGTGCAATCGCAGCTTTGATAACTGAAGGAGCTATTCAGTTAGATGATAGCGACTGCATTGCAGTGTCCTATCCGAACTTCTTTGAAGATTTAAAGACTATTTTACAATCACGATAATTAATACGAGGAATGTTTTTTTCTTGTACCAAAAGAGACACTCATGTAGCATTAGAATGAATCCTTATTTATTTGTAGAAACTAAGTTATATATCAGGATTTAAAAATTAATGTTAAAACAGGTGACAATATGGATATTGAAAAAAAAATGATAGATGCAATTCAGCAAGGGGATTTAAAAGAAATTCAAGATTTGCTTGGAGACGTATTATTAAAAGTTAATCCCGATATGCAATATGAGATTGCAGGCCTACTGATTAATTTCGGATTTTTAGATGAAGCAGATGAACTATTGGAACATTTACAATATGTTTTTCCAGATGAGGTTCAGCTTAAGATTGATAGGGCCACTCTTTTAATGGAGCGTGGCGAAGAAGATCAAGCACTTGAATACCTAATGTCTATCGGTAAAGAAGAACCAGAATATCCACAGGTCCTACTTGCATTAGCCGATTATTATCAAATGCAAGGCTTATATGAAGTCGCAGAGCAACGTATGAATGAAGCATTGGAAATATTGCCGGATGAGCCACTTCTCCAGTTTGCGAAAGCTGAGCTTTTAATGGAAATAGGGCGCTTCAGTGAAGCAGCTAGGCTTTATCATTCAATAAACAAAGATACAGAAGAAATTGCTGGTGTGAGATTGGTTGAACGATTAGCTGAAGTATATAGAGCTGGTGGCGCATTTGAAGAGGCATATGAATTTTATACGCAAGCACTAGAAAAACAAACTTCTCCAGATTTATTATTTGGCGCTGCGTATTCAGCTTTTCAATGTCAAATGTATGAAACTGCTATTCGCTATGCAGAAGATTTAAAAACACTGGATCCAGATTATTTTTCCGCATACTTATTGCTTGCTCAAAGCCATGCTATGTTAGAAGACAATAAAAAAGCTTTAGAAGTAATAAAAGAGGGAATAATGCGTGATGAATATGATAAAGAACTATATTTGTTCGCAGGCAAAATGTCATTGAAAAATAATTTACCAAATGAGGCCGAGCAATATTTGCGCCAAGCGATTGCATTAGATAGCGAGTATATGGAAGCTATCCTTACACTCGTATCCATACTTTCCAATGAAGAAAGAGACGAAGAGGTAGTCGAATTAATTGAACAGCTTGAAAAAGATGATTTTGATTGGTCATCGCTGTCTGCGTTTGCCGCTCTCTCATATGATCGATTAGAAAACTTCAAACGTGCATACGAATTTTATAAGTTAGCATATACTGAACACAAGGAAGATCCACTGTTCCTCGAAAAATACGTTTATTTCCTAATTGAAGATGGTAAGCGTATGGAAGCACAGCAAGTCGCTCGGCAGTTGGTAGCATTACAGCCAGATGAACCGGCTTGGCAAGATCTTTTACAAACTTTTGAATGAGAGGAGACCCATGCAAAATGACGGCATCCGTTTCTGTCTTGGACAAAAAAGAATTTGTTCGTTGGTTTTTAAAAAAATACCAAATGAAACGACGTGAATGTGTATGGATTTTAAACTATCTGCTGGGCCATGATGAATTATTAGAACGCATTCATTTTGTAGAAGAAGCACATTACTGTCCAAGAGCAATGGTAATGTCTACAACTGATTCCTCAGGTATCCCATTCCGATTTTACCGTGAGAACATCATGACTGCAGACGCAGAAAAGTCCTTTCACGATTTAAGGCTTCACCCAAACGAAGAAATGTACATTCAATTAAACTTCCCTAAGGTTCCGCCGAGTCGCGAATATTTAACAGTATTAGAAGAAAATCCTTTTATGCCAAATTATTTGCAAATCAGCGAGTCGGATCGGCAGCTGGCGGAGGAAATTTTGCAAGATAGTATGAAAACTTTTCAAGAGGAAGCTGTTCTAAAACAAATTGATGAAGCACTAGACCAGAATGACAAAGAGAAGTTTTATAAGTTATCTGCACTATTAAATATAATAAAAAATGAAGAAAAATAAAAACTTCATCCTTTTTGGATGAAGTTTTATCTTGAGGAGGAATTAGTATGTTTTGGACAAGCAAGGATATAGATGAATTTTTAAAGAATAAACAATTTATAGATACAGCAATCGTTCCATTAGTTTTGTTAGAAGGAACAGAAATAGGTATAAAACAGAGTGCATCTGGGGCAGAATTCTTAATGTCGTTAACAAATTTTCTGGAACAGCAATTTAAAGGAAGGGTTGTATTAACTTCACCTGTTACATATACCAAATCTTTAAACAGGAAAGAATTGATAGCGGCTATGCATGACGAGTTAATAGCGAGCGGTTTTACATATGTTTTCTTCATCACAAGTGATCATGAATGGACACAATTAGCGCCGGAGAAGGATGTTTTGTGGTTGCCGTCCATACCTTTAAGCGATATGGATCAAAAAGTTAGACAACAAGTGCTTAGCGACCAATTACGACAAGTTATTCCAATGTTATCAGCCAAATGGTCAAATCAATAAATTTGTATACTAAATGCTAATAGCCTAAACTGCTGTTTTATAACAGGATTATGAAGGACTGTCAGATTAAGAGCGATAGTATGCAGGAAGGGTATCAACAATTGGAACTTTCACTTTTTTCGATAAATGTTCACAAATCTGTCTAAAACAATTGAAAGCGTTATTGACCTAACATTTTACTTGATATATCATAGATATGTCCTAGTATTACTATTTTGTATAAGTTTGTCCATTGGACTGACCTGAAGTTAGAGGGGGGAAAAGGATGAGTAACAATCGTGTCACAAGACGTCAATTTTTGAACTATACACTAACAGGTGTTGGTGGTTTTATGGCAGCAGGTATGCTTATGCCAATGGCTCGCTTTGCAATCGACCCAGTTCTAGAAAAGAAAGCTGGCGGAGATTTTGTAATGACTGATAAAAAAGCATCAGAGCTATCAGAAACTCCTGTAAAAGTTGATTTTAAGTTCGAGCAAGTTGACGCTTGGTACAAATCTGATGTTACAGATACAGCGTGGGTTTATAAAGATGGCGATAAAATTATCGCACTTTCACCTGTATGTAAACACTTAGGTTGTACTGTCAACTGGAACGGCAGCCCAGAATTTAAAAACCAATTCTACTGCCCATGCCACGGAGGTCGTTACGAGAAAAACGGTAAAAATATTCCGGGTACACCGCCACTTGGTCCGTTAGACGAATTTGAAGTAAAAGTAAAAGACGGTCTAGTAATGATCGGAAAAACAAGAGCAAACACATTAGTATAATTGTAAGGGGGTACGACGTCAGTGCTTAATAAAATCTATGATTGGGTCGATGAACGCCTAGATATTACACCGATTTGGCGTGATATTGCCGACCATGAAGTTCCAGAGCACGTAAACCCTGCACATCATTTCTCTGCATTCGTATATTGTTTCGGGGGGTTAACGTTCTTCGTTACTGTTATTCAAATCTTATCAGGTATGTTCTTAACAATGTACTATGTACCGGATATTGAAAATGCTTGGAAATCAGTTTACTATCTCCAAAATGAGGTAGCATTCGGTGAAATCGTGCGTGGTATGCACCACTGGGGCGCTTCTCTCGTAATTGTTATGATGTTCCTTCATACATTACGGGTATTCTTCACAGGTTCATATAAAAAACCTCGTGAATTGAACTGGATTGTTGGGGTTCTAATCTTCTGTGTAATGTTAGGCCTTGGCTTTACAGGTTACCTGCTTCCTTGGGATATGAAAGCATTATTTGCTACTAAAGTAGGTATTCAAATTGCTGCATCAGTACCGTTTATTGGTGAACTTATAAAAATCTTATTAGCTGGTGATGCAACAATCATCGGTGCTCAAACACTAACTAGATTCTTTGCGATTCATGTATTCTTCTTGCCAGCAGGCTTGCTTGCATTGCTCGCGGCTCACTTTATCATGATTCGTAGACAAGGGATATCTGGCCCATTGTAAGATTTACAATGCCATTAATATTTCCTTAAGGAGGGGACAAAATGCATAAAGGAAAAGGGATGAAATTCGTAGGGGATTCGCGTGTTCAAGAAAAGAACAATAAAAGCGTTTACCCACCCGATTATTCCGAATATCCTGGCAAAACAGAACCGTTCTGGCCTGACTTCTTATTAAAAGAGTGGATGGTTGGTGCTGTATTCTTAGTTGGATATTTAATCTTGACTGTTGCCCATCCGTCGCCACTAGAAGGACAAGCGGATCCAACAAACACAGGTTATATTCCAATGCCAGACTGGTATTTCTTATTCTTATACCAATTACTTAAATATGAATATGCTTCAGGCCCTTATAATACAATTGGTGCAATTGTAGTGCCTGCTATCGCAATTGGTGCTTTAATGTTAGCTCCATTCTTAGATAGAGGTCCTGAACGCAAACCGCTTAAACGCCCACTTCCAGTAGCATTTATGCTATTAGCGCTAGCTTCTATGGTTTACCTAACTTGGGAATCTGTTGTAAACCATGACTGGGCTGCTGCTAAGAAGCAAGGTCAAATTGTGAAAGAAGTTGAAATTGACCAAGAAGACCCTGGCTATAAAGTATATGCAAAACAATCTTGTATTAACTGCCATGGTGATAAACTTCAAGGTGGAGCAGGTCCAAACCTGACAAATACTGGCTTATCTCCTGATGAGATTGCAAAAATCGCTCATGAGGGTAAAGGCGGTATGCCACCTGGACAATATAAAGGTTCAGATGAAGATTTACAGAAATTAGCTAAATTCATTTCTGAATTAAAAGCTGAATAATATGGAGAGAAGAGTCAGGAAACTGGCTCTTTTTTTCTACAGTAAATGAGAGATTCTGTTATGACAACAATTAAGGGAAAGCAGAAAGTAATACATATACAGTAATATTACATACAAAATAAAGAAGAAGAAAATAACCAGGAGGACAACATGAAGTTTAGTTTTATTATATGGCAGTATTTAACACACAAAGCCTTCTTATGGATATTATTGGTTGTGAACATTTTGGGAACAATTGGCGGATATATTTGGTATGGTAGTCAATTGGCTGATACAAAGCCGATATTTAGAATTTTTGTGCCTGATAGCCCTACTGCTACTTTGTTTTTCTCTATAGCCATTATATTCTGGTTATTCGGGAAACACTTTCGTTTAATAGAGGCTTTGGCATTGATCACATTGGTAAAATACGGACTTTGGGCTGTAGTAATGAACCTGTTGGCATTACAACAATTAGGATCAATCGGCTACGATGGCTGGATGCTTGTGATTTCTCATTTTGCAATGGCAGTACAAGGTGTTCTGTATATCCCGAAATATAAGTTTCGTTTAATCCATGTGGCTCTTGCGGGAGCTTGGACATTGCATGATGTCATCATTGACTATGTGTTTGGCCAAATGCCTATTTATAGTATGCTATCTGATTATATTGCACAGATTGGCTACTTTACTTTTTGGTTATCCATTTTATGTATCGCGCTTGCATATTGGTCCATGAAAAAAAGGTTTTTATTTGATAGTAAAATCGACAACCATTAAAATAGTATTAAGTAAGTATTAGGAGGATGGTTTAGTTGTCAATAGCGATGTATATCGTTTATTTTCTTGTACTAATGTTACTGCCGCTTTATGCGCAGAGAAAAGTAATGAAAACATACCGGCGTTATTCTGAAGTACGCTCTACTTCTGGCATGACAGGTGCAGAAGTAGCAAGAACTATATTGGATAACAATGGATTGAGCAATGTTCGTGTAGTAAGAACAGAAGGAGTCCTATCAGACCACTATGATCCTACGAGTAAAACAGTAGCTCTTTCAGCAGATAACTATGATTATGCATCAGTCGCAGGTACGGCTGTAGCTGCTCATGAATGCGGCCATGCAATTCAACATAAAGAAGCATATGCTTTCTTGACGCTACGTTCTAAATTAGTTCCTGCAGCTAATATTTCATCCAATGTTTCATGGATTTTCATTATGATTGGTATGTTTAGTACCGCGATGCATCAATTAATGTTAGTTGGCATCGTATTATTAGCAGTTGGTGTGCTTTTCCAAATTGTAACGTTGCCAGTAGAATTTGATGCTTCAAGACGAGCAATGCATCAAGTAGTGGACTTAGGGATTATAAGAAATGAAGAAGAACCTCATGCGCGCAAGGTTTTAAGTGCTGCAGCATTGACATACGTAGCAGCAGCAGCTACAGCTGTTATGGAGTTATTACGTTTGTTGCTCATTTATACAGGCATGGGCAATAATAATGATGATTAATTCGAAGATCGAGTAAAAAGCGAAGGGCCATTTTAACGGCCCTTCGCTTTTATTAATATGCATGTAAGTTGTGTTATTCAAGCGGATTTTTTTGATTATCGAGCGTAAAACCTTCACCACTTACATCATGAACCTCAGAAACAGATACAAATGCATGCGGATCTACTGATAGCACAATACTTTTTAGCCTAAACATTTCATTTCTTGCCACTACACAATAGAGAACTTCTCGGTCTTCTTTTGTATAATAGCCATAACCTTTTAGGAAAGTAACACCACGATCCATTTGTTTAGTAATTTTTGCTGCAATTTCATCACTATTTTTAGAAATAATGAATGCACCTTTCGCAGCATATGCACCTTCTTGTACAAAATCGATTACTTGTGCGGTGATAAACACACAGACTAGCGTATACATAACGGACCGTGCATCCAGGTATGTTAACCAAGATAAAATAATGACGATAGCATCAAACATAAACATAGTTTTACCCATCGGCCATCCGAAAAACTTATTTGCAAGCCTTGCAATAATATCAACTCCACCAGTTGTACCCCCGACACGGAAAATGATGCCGAGACCAGCGCCTAGGAATACGCCAGCAAATAGCGCCACTAAAAACATATCATCGTGCAAGTCGATAGGGAATTGATAAATTTGGAAAACTTTTAAAAATACTGATACCGAAACAGTTCCGATAATTGTATAAACAAAAGTTTTTTTGCCTAGGATTCTCCATCCTATGACAAACATGGGGATATTTAAAACTAAATTGAGTATTGCTGGATCCCATCCTAATACATTATAAAGAATTAACGTTATACCATTAAAACCGCCCTCACCTAAATGGTTTTGTATATTAAAGTGGACAAAACCGAAACTGAATAATGCTGCGCCTAAAATAATAAATAATGTATTTTTAACTTTAATTTTTGGCATAAGCTTCACCTCATCTTTTTGTTATAGAATATAATAGCTTTAAATGTACAAAAATAATTGTCCTTTATCGTAATTAAGGCAAATAGATGTTACATTATTAGTAGAAATACCTAAAAATCAACACAAGAATATATTATCATGTATTTCCAAGGTTTTTTCAACTAGAAGCCTACAATAGATAAAATATATGGTAGAAATGAGAAAGGACGATGAAAATGGTAATCCGAGTTGCAATTGCAGGCCCCCGAGGCAAAATGGGTCAAAATGCAGTACATACTGTAATGAGAGATGATAAGATGGAATTAGTAGCTGTGTTTGATTATAAAAATATTGCTCCCAATTTAGCACAGTATCAGGAATTTGACGCCACTTATAGTGTTCCTGTCTTTTCATCAATACAAACATTATTTGAAACGGTACAAGCAGATGTTTTCGTTGATTTGACTGTACCAGAAGCAGGATTTATACATACCAAGGCAGCACTTTTTGCTGGTGTGCGGCCTGTTGTTGGCACAACTGGGTTTACGGAGAGCCAATTACAAGAATTAAGGTATTTATCAGAAAGTGCAGGCATTGGTTGCATTATTGCTCCAAACTTTTCTATTGGGGCAGTTTTAATGATGAAGTTTGCTCAGATGGCTGCGTCCTATTTTCCTGATACAGAAATTATTGAAATGCACCATGATGGTAAATTGGATGCGCCATCAGGGACAGCCCTAAAAACCGCGCAGATGATTAAAGAAAATCGTATGGCGCACCGTCAAGGAGCTGAGGCTGAGCGTGAAACATTAGAAGGAGCTCGCGGAGCCGATTTTGATGGCATGCGTATACATAGTGTGCGGCTGCCTGGATTAGTTGCCCATCAGCAAGTATTATTCGGTGGCACAGGGGAATTGTTAACCATAAGACATGATTCGTTTGACCGCAATTCCTTTATGACAGGCTTAACCTTATCAATTGAAAAAGTACTGGAATTGAACCAGTTTGTATATGGACTTGAAAATATTCTATAAAAGGGGTGTGGCAATTGAAAATAGCTTTAATTGCACATGATAAGAAAAAGGAAGATATCATACAATTTGCGACAGCTTATCGTCCTATATTGCAACAACATGAGTTGTTTGCAACAGGTACAACAGGTAAACGTATTATGGAAGCGACAGGGCTCAACATTACCCGATTTCGTTCAGGACCTTTAGGTGGAGATCAACAAATCGGAGCAATGGTCGCTAACAATGAAATGGATATGATAATATTCCTTCGCGATCCGCTAACTGCACAGCCGCATGAGCCTGATGTTTCTGCCTTAATGAGGTTAAGTGATGTGTATCAGGTCCCCTTAGCGACCAACATGGGGACAGCAGAAGTATTAATTAAAGGACTTCAAGAAGGATTTATGGATTGGCGTTTAATACAACATCAAGAAGATTAGAAAGGTTGTGGTCGGATGAAAAAATTAAAAATCGGAATCACATGTTATCCGACTGTTGGAGGTTCTGGTGTTATGGCAACAGAACTCGGAAAAATGCTAGCTGAAAGAGGCCATGAAATACATTTCATTACTTCAAGCATGCCATTTAGATTAAATAAAATGTATTCAAATATTTTTTACCATGAAGTACAAGTCAGCAATTATCCTGTATTTCAATATCCCCCATATGAAATTGCTTTAGCGAGCAAGATGGCAGATGTTATTCAAAGTGAGGGACTTGACTTGCTTCATGTTCACTATGCTATCCCACATGCAGTATGTGCGGCTTTAGCAAGGGATATGGCTGGAGAAAATGTAGGAATCGTCACAACTTTACATGGTACAGACGTTACCGTTTTGGGATATGACACAGCATTAACAAGTGCTATTAAATACGGCATAGAAAAATCGGATATTGTCACGGCTGTATCCAATTCTTTAAAGCAACAGACATATGAATTAATTGATACGACTAAACCGATTGAGACCATCTATAATTTTGTAGATGAACGAGAATATAAACCACAAGACTGCACTGTCCTCAAAAAAGAGTTTGGTATTCAGGAAGATGAGAAAGTGCTGATTCATGTTTCGAATTTCCGGAAAGTCAAACATGTGCCGGACGTTATTCAAACATTTTTAAAAGTAAGAGAAAAAATGCCCGCAAAATTGTTATTGGTAGGCGATGGACCAGAGAAGAGCAAGATTATGCATAATATCAAAAAAGGGCCATTTGCTGAAGATATCCTCTTTTTAGGAAAGCAAGAAAACCTATCAGAGCTTTATGCTATAAGTGATTTAAAATTACTTATGTCTGAGAAAGAAGCATTTGGGCTTGTTCTGTTGGAAGCGATGGCTTGTGGCGTGCCAGGCATAGGAACGAATATTGGTGGTATACCAGAAGTCATTTCACATGGCGAAAATGGATATATAGTTGATTTAGCAGATGTAGAAAAAGCTGCAGAATATGCAGTTCAATTGTTGCAAGATGAAGAAAAACACCGTCAATTCAAAGAAAACGCGATTGCAACGGCCCAGCAAAATTTCCATTCTACTCATATTGTGGAACAATATGAAGCGCTTTATGAAAAGGTGGCAAAGAAAAATGTATGAGCAGAAATCCTGGAAAGCAGCCTTTAATGTAATGGAAACATTAATTAACCATGGCTATGAAGCTGTCATTGTAGGTGGTGCTGTAAGGGATTTACTGCGAGGGCATTTGGTACATGATGTAGATGTTGCAACAAATGCACACCCTGAAGAAGTGAAGGCACTTTTTTCTAATACAGCAGATGTTGGGATTGCGCATGGTACCGTGCTGGTCATTCATAAGCTCAGCCCTATTGAAGTAACGACTTACCGTACTGAAGGGCAGTATCAGGATCACAGACGGCCAGATGAAGTGAAGTTTGTCTCATCCCTCTCTGAAGATTTGAAAAGACGCGATTTTACCATTAATGCGATGGCTTTAACCATCCATGAAGAAATCATTGATTTATATGGTGGGAAGGAAGATATGGAACGACATATCATCCGAGCAGTGGGCGAACCAACAAAGCGCTTTAAGGAAGATGCTTTAAGAATGCTCCGCGCCATAAGGTTTAGCGCACAATTAGGGTTCCAGATTGAAATCAATACGTTGGAGGCTATTAAAAAGCAGGCGGAAGACATCTGCTTTATTGCTAAGGAACGCATAAAACAAGAGTTCGATAAAATCTTTATAAGCCGCTATCCGAAAAATGCATTTCTTCATATTTCAAATAGCAGTCTGTCACAATTTCTGCCTGGGGATTATAGCCATTATGAGGCTTGGGAATGCTTTAAGCCTAACGGAAAATCTGTAAAAGGGTGGGCATTTTTAACTCTCTTACAACCTAATCACGATGCTTCAATATTGTCGCAATTAAAATGTTCGAATAGTGAAAAGAAATATGTTAAAGCAGTAGTTGAAGCATTTCAATTGCTAAATGATGGTGGATGGACTAAAAGGGATTACTTTGACTATGATGTAGATATTTTAGAAACGGCATATGAGTTTGCTTGCCAATTAAACAAGAATGTAAAGGCTCCTGCATCTCAGTATGACATAGTCCAGATCAAAAGTAGCTTAGCGATTCAGTCCCAACAAGAATTGGCAGTGAGTGGACAAGACCTAATAAAGTGGAGCGGTCAAAGAGGTGGGCCTTGGCTAAAAGAAATGCTGAATAGGATTTTAAATGAAATTCTTGAAAATCGGCTGTCTAACAGTACTGAACAGATAAAGGAATGGTTTTTGCGTGAACACACCCATTAAATATGAAATTGTAAAGCGTTTATTCGCTGCAAAAGATAAGCCCATTTCCGGCCAGCAATTGGCAGATGAGCTCCAAATTTCACGTACAGCGGTATGGAAGTATATGAAACAGTTAGAAGAAGAGGGCTATGAGTTTGAAGCAACACGTAAAAAAGGCTATCTATTGCAGAAAAGCCCGGATACCCTTGACCCATCAAAAATAAAAGCATTTTTGGAAACAGAGCGCTTTGGCAGAGAAATTATTTATGAAGAATCGCTAACATCTACGCAAACAATTGCTCATCAGTTAGCACAAGAGGGAGCCCTTGATGGGACATTAGTAATTTGTGAAGAACAGACTGAAGGTAGAGGCAGGCTCATGCGTGAGTGGAAGTCTCAAAAAGGGAAAGGAATCTGGATGAGCATTATTATGCGGCCAGATGTGGCACCTTATCAAGCACCACAATTTACATTGGTGGCTGCAGTCGCTCTTACATATGCTATTTTTGATGTAACAGGCGTTAGCCCTGCCATAAAATGGCCGAATGATTTGCTGATCAATGGCATGAAATGTACAGGGATATTGACTGAAATGCAAGCAGATCCCGATAGAGTTAATGCGATTATTATGGGAATCGGCATAAATGTTAATCACCAGCAAGAAGATTTTGGTGAAGAGATTGCGTCGATTGCTACGTCTTTACGTATATCACTTGGTAAAGAAATTGATCGGGCGGCGCTTGTAGCAAAAATTCTTTATTATATGGAAGCGTTCAGCAAGCAATATGTAGCTGAAGGTTTTGAGAAAATAAAAACATTGTGGGAAAAGAATTCTTGTACAATCGGCAACCGAATTAAAGCAACCACTCTCCGTGAAACATTTATAGGCAAGGCTGTCGGTATAACAAAAGATGGCGTCCTGCAATTGCTGTTAGATGATGGAACTATAAAAGAAATTATCTCAGCTGACATTGAATTAGAAAAATAAATATTGGCAATTGTTATAGAACTTGTTATAGTGAGTCTAGGACAGTATCCAACTCGGAACTGTACCTCCGAAACGACAGTATTACAATAATTGATCTGCCTTGATCGACTAGACAGGGACGGAAGAAAACGATTGCTTTACGAAAATTCTGCCCTTCTATCCTTTAAGATAGAAGGGTTTTGTTTTCTTCCTCTTCAAAAAGGAGGAAAAATAATGAAATCGACAACGGATTTTATCAAAATGAAAGAAATGAACGAGAAAATCACAATGATCACGGCCTATGATTATCCCTCAGCACAGCTTGTGGAAAGTAGCAGAGTCGATATGATTTTGGTTGGTGACTCGCTTGGGATGGTAGTCCTAGGCTACGATTCTACAGTCAATGTGACGATGGAAGATATGATCCATCATGGAAAAGCAACACGTAATGGAGCAAGAGATACATTTATCGTAGTTGATATGCCATTTGGCAGTTACCATGGCGATGAAACAGAAACCTTGAAAAATGCAGTACGCCTATTTCAGCAAACAGGTGCAAATGCCTTAAAGGTAGAAGGGGCAGGGATGTTACTCCCTTCTATAAAAAGAATGATTAATGCAGGTATACCAGTTGTGGGACACCTTGGATTGCAGCCGCAGTCTGCTGCTATTTTAGGTGGATTTAAAGTACAAGGAAAAAATGCTGAAGCAGCCAAAAAATTAATCCAAGATGCCAAAGCCTTAGAGGAGGCGGGAGCATTTGCTCTCGTTTTGGAATGTGTACCGCATCAATTAGCTGAAATTGTTACGCAAGAATTACGCATACCGACAATCGGAATTGGGGCTGGACGCGATGTCGATGGGCAAGTGCTTGTTTATCATGATGTATTAAGATATGGCAATCATCATTTGCCAAAGTTCGTAGAAACTTATGCAGATGTTGCTTTAGAAATAAGCAAGGGTATCACGTCATTTTGCAATGCTGTAAAAAACAATGAATTTCCGACTCCAAAACATCAATTTACTATGTCTGAAGAGACGATAGATGAATTGTATGGAGGCATAAAAAGATGAAAGTAATATCAACAGTTGCAGGATTGCAAGAAGAGCTAAAAGAGTTTCACTCTGCCCATAAAAGCGTCGCATTAGTTCCAACGATGGGGTATTTGCATGAGGGGCATATATCACTGATTGATGCAGCAAGAAGAGAGAATGAAATAGTGGTGTTGAGTGATTTTGTAAACCCTACTCAATTCGGTCCCAATGAAGATTACGAAAGCTATCCTAGGGATCTGGAAAGGGATCGAGAAATAGCAGAGAAGGCTGGAGTAGATTATTTATTTGCTCCTTCAGTGGAAGAGATGTATGGAACAGATGGCGGAATTCAATTTGCTGCAGGGCCTGCTACATCTATATTATGTGGAGCGAGCAGACCGGGCCATTTTAATGGAGTATTGCAAATTGTAACGAAGTTGTTCCATATTGTGCAACCAACAAATGCATATTTTGGTCAGAAGGATGCACAACAGTTAGCGCTGATTGAAATGCTGGCAAGGGATTACTTTTTCCCTGTTACAGTATGCAGTGTGCCGATTGTGCGAGAAGAAGACGGCCTAGCCAAAAGCTCTCGTAACGTTTTTTTAACAAGTGAGGAAAGAAAAGAAGCCCCTAACATTCAACAAGCGTTACTTTTGGCAAAGCAAGATTTCTTGCAACATCAAGATAAAAAACAAGCCATTGAAACAGCAAAAGAATACATCCATGCTAATACAAGCGGCCGGATTGATTATATAGAAGTCTGGAGCTATCCGGATTTGCAGGAAGTACAGGCGAATACGGAAAAATTAATCGTCGCTGCTGCTGTTTATTTTTCAGAAGTACGTTTAATTGATAATATTCTTTTTTCTACTGAGGAGATATAAAAAATGTTAAAAATGATGATGACATCTAAATTACACCGTGCAACAGTGACACAAGCTGATCTGAATTATGTCGGCAGCATCACAGTTGACGAAGATTTATTGGAAGCAGTCGGCATTTTGCCAAACGAAAAAGTACAAATTGTAAATAACAATAACGGGGCTCGTTTTGAAACGTATACTATTGCTGGAGAGCGTGGTTCAGGAGTTATATGCTTAAACGGTGCTGCTGCTAGGCTTGTGCAACCGGGAGATATAGTCATTATTATCGCTTATGGCTATATGACAGCAGAAGAAGCTTTGAATCATAAACCAGCAGTTGCCATTTTAAATGAGCACAATCAGATTAAACAAATGCTTCAGCATGAACCAGAAGCTACGGTTATCGTTTAATATATAAAGAGGATCGGATAAAACAAAATTCGTCCCTTTCAAAACAAAATAATCATAATTTATAGTATAAATTTGAATTCAAAGATAAATAAAAACCGAACAAGTGTGATAATAATCGCACTATAGTTCGGTTTTTTTATATGCTATTCCATTTTCGTTTTATCACTTGTTACGACCAAAGTAGATTAAAAGCCCATTTACAACACCTTCTGCAACGGTTTCACGGAAATCATCTGTGTTCACAAGCTTGACGTCATCCTTATTGGAAACAAAACCAAGCTCTAAGAGAATAGATACAACCGAGTTCACGCGTGTTACTTGAAGACTTTTATCTTTAAGCGCGCTATTGTTTGCTTTCCGAATATTATAATTCGGATATTCATCTTTTATGGCTTTCGTAATTTCATCGTTAATTATTTTTGCAAAGTTATAGCTAGAAACCTTAGCAGACGATGTATAGTAGCTTTCATAACCACTTGCTGCTGCAGGACCAGAATTATGATGAACACTGATAAAGGCATTGGCTCCAACCTTTGCAGCATAGAACGAACGTTGATCCAGTGTCAAAAATTCATTATCACTATTACGTGTCATAGAAACTGTACCACCGACTGATTGGATTGCGTCTCTGACAGCTTGTGCTGCATAAAGATTCAATGTTTTTTCATAGACTCCATTGCCGACAGCGCCGGAATCTTGTTTACCGTGGCCTGCATCTACTACAATTTTCAACCCTGTTAGCGAGCCTTTTAAAGGATTCGATACAGAAGTTGTTGGTTTTTTTGTTGTAATGGTACTAGAGCTAGTATTCGCTGAGATCCAGCCTTTTTGTTTTGAGTTATATTGAACCTGTACCCAATTGTTGCTTGAAATACGTAAGATTTTAAAGTAATTGCCTTTTGAAGCTTTTCCTAATGTAGGTGCTACTGTAGAAGGCAGTGAACGAATATTCAATGTATCAGCTTTCATTACGAAGTAAGAAGTCTTAGATGGTATGCTTGATGTATATGAAATATTTTCTATCGAAGCAAAGCCATAATATGTGCTCCCGTTAATCCATCCTTCTACATCGTTATATTTTACATAAATCCACCCGTTACTAGCTTGCTTTAAGATTTGTACCTTAGTTTCAAAGGGGATAGTTTGTCCAAGTGACTTTGCGTTCACACTATAACTGTTACGCATCGTGAGTCCTGTTGGCTCTGTAATATAGTAGTAGGTTGTTTGTTCAGGCACAACAATTGTAACAGAATTTGTAATTGGTTCTTTCTTTTGCTGTTTGCCGTATTTTGAAAGTACCCATCCTTTTTTTCCTGTTTTATAAGTAACCTCAATCCACCCATTGCTGGCAATTCGTGAAATTAAAAGAGATTCATTCTTTTTAACATATGTGAGCAGCTTGGAATCGGCATAAGGTTCAGCGCGTACAGATAAAGAATTTGCTGTCACCGCGAAATAATAATTGGCTGCAGCTGCTGTCATAGAAGGTTTAGTAGAAACAGTTACATAAGCAGCGTTTACCCACCCAGTAATAGATCCTTTACTAATTTGTACCCAATCGCCTTTTTTAGCCTTATAGGTTGCACTATCTCCCTTTTGCATTTTTCCAACTATTTTCGAAGAAGTAGTGTTACTCTTGCGAATGTTTAGGTCATTTGTTTTGGATAAAACTACTTTTGTTGTGTTGCTAAGAGGCTGTAGTTTCTGCTTGACCACTTTTAAATAAGTAGCTGAAGCCCAACCTGTTTGATTTTTGTACTTTACTTTATACCATGAACCCTTTTTTGCTAATTTGGTGACAACAGTATTTTTTTTGATGCTAAAAAGGACACGTGATTTAGACGTAGTTGGTGCATTTCGTACATTTAAAGCATTCGCTGTCACCTTCAATTTCACTGTAGCAGCTTCTGCTTTTGGTACGACTGCAAATAATGAAAACACTAGCAATAAGCAAAGTGTGACAATGGTCGCTTTCTTTCGATTATTAGTATCCATGTTTTTCCTCCTTTTCTACATTGTAAGATGAAAAGTCATAAAAAACTACAACTTTTTTGATAGTTTAATAAAAAATTTTTCCTTTATTCCACATCTTTCGGGAAAACTTCATAAATACTGCTTTTAAATTTTGTTAAAATTTTGATGATAAAAAAATATAAAATATACAAGAAAACCTAAATCAAACAAAGATAGAGCAATAGTTGACATATTCCTTAGAAATGATATTATAGGTATTATCTAAAAAATTGATCGCCAAAGACCAAGAAAGTAACAATCAGCAAGTACTTTTTAGAGAGGAAAAAGCCGTGGCTGCAAGCTTTTCCATTGTACTGATTTGTGAATAACACTTGAGAGGCTTTTCTTCGAACGGACATGGTTCTAGTAGGGGGAAACGGTATCGGCCGTTATCCGATTTGAGAGGATTTAGTCATTATACTAGATCAACTAGGGTGGAACCGCGGAAGCTATAGAGCTCTCGTCCCTTGCATTTATGCAGGGGGCGAGGGCCTTTTTTGTTAGGATTAAGCACTAGTTGATCTTTTTTAAAATAGAAAGGAGTTCTACTATGAATTTTAAAGTTCCTAGAGGTACGCAGGATTTATTGCCTGGTGTGACAGAAAAATGGCAAAAAGTTGAGGAGATTATCCGTGAGCTATGTCATCTTTACCGCTATCCAGAAATCCGCACACCAATTTTTGAAAGTACTGAATTGTATACGCGTAGCGTAGGTGACACCACCGATATCGTACAAAAGGAAATGTATACGTTTAAAGATAGAGGAGATCGTTCATTAACACTGCGCCCAGAAGGTACTGCAGGCGTTGTTAGATCATATGTAGAACATAAAATGTTTGGTCAGCCAGATCAGCCGATTAAGCTATCTTATTTAGGGCCAATGTTCCGTTATGAACGCCAACAAGCTGGCCGTTATCGTCAATTTGTTCAATTTGGTGTAGAAGCAATTGGAAGCAAAGACCCCGCTATTGATGCAGAAGTAATTTCCCTAGCTATGAATATTTATAGTGGTGTAGGCCTTCAAGATGTGAAGCTTGTCATCAATTCACTTGGGGATCAAGAGGTACGCGCAAATCACAGAGAAGCTTTAGTCAATCATTTTAAGCCACATATTGATGAATTCTGCCAAGATTGCCAATCGCGTTTAGAAAAAAATCCTCTACGCATTTTAGATTGTAAGGTGGATCACGGTCACCCATTAATGGCGACAGCTCCAGCATTGACAGATTATTTAAACGAAGAATCTGCGAATTACTTCAATAAAGTAAAACAGTATTTAGATGTCTTAGGCATCTCTTATGAAGTGGATCCTAACCTAGTACGTGGATTAGACTATTACAATCACACAGCATTTGAAATTATGAGTACGTCAAAAGGCTTTGGTTCCATCACAACATTATGCGGTGGCGGAAGATACAACGGTTTAGTAGAAGAAATTGGTGGACCTGAGTCACCAGGCATTGGTTTTGGTATGAGTATTGAACGCTTGCTACTAGCATTGGAAGCAGAAGGCAAAGAGCTGGATATTGAAGACCAGTTAGATATGTATATTGTTGCTATGGATGAAGATGCGAAGTTAAAAGCGGTTGAGCTAGCTAGCTCATTCCGAGCAAAAGGCATTTCAACAGAGCTTGATTACACGGACCGCAAAATGAAAGCCCAAATGAAGTCAGCCGACCGAAAACAGGCTACATGGGTTATCGTGCTAGGGGAAACAGAATTAGCAGAACAACAAGTGGCTGTAAAACATATGGCTACAGGCGATCAAGAGAAAGTGCCGTTCTTCGATTTAGTAGAATATTTAACAAAACAGAAGCAGAAGCAAATGGAGGAAAAGTAAAGATGGCTATAAGAACACATGAATGTGGTATTTTACGCGGCGAACATGCAGGTGAGCGCGTGGTTTTAAAAGGGTGGGTACAACGCCGAAGAGATTTTGGCGGTTTGATTTTTATTGACTTGCGCGACCGCTCAGGGATTGTACAAATCGTATTTACTCCAGAAAACTCACAAGAAGCGCTTGATTTAGCCGATAGCTTCCGTACAGAATATGTAATCGAAGTGGAAGGCGAGGTAAAACGCCGTGCAGATGATATGATTAATCCGAATATGGAAACAGGTATGGTTGAAGTTTATGTAGACAAAGTAGAATTAATTAATAAAGCCAAAACAACGCCATTCCAAATTGAGGACCGTATTGTAGTAAATGAGGATTTGCGTCTGAAATATCGTTATTTAGATTTGCGCCGTCCTGTAATGTATAACACATTTAAAATGCGTTCAGACGTAACAAAAGTCATCCGTAACTTCCTGCAAGATGAAGGTTTCTTAGAAGTGGAAACACCAATTCTGACAAAATCTACTCCAGAAGGCGCACGTGACTATCTTGTACCGTCTCGCGTTCATGAAGGTGAATTTTATGCATTGCCTCAATCACCTCAATTGTTCAAACAATTGTTGATGGTATCTGGCTTTGAAAAGTACTTCCAAATTGCTCGTTGCTTCCGTGATGAAGACTTGCGTGCTGACAGACAGCCTGAATTTACGCAAATAGACATGGAAATGAGTTTCATGACGCAAGAGGAAATTTTAGACTTAAATGAACGATTGATTCAAAAAGTAATGAAAGATATTAAGGATATTGAGATCCCACGTCCATTCCAACGTATGAAATATGACGAAGCAATGGCTCGCTATGGCTCTGATAAGCCGGATGTCCGTTTTGGTTTAGAGTTAATCCAACTTTCTGATGTGGTAGAAGGCTGTAACTTCAAAGTATTTGCTCAAACAGTTGAAGCCGGCAATGAAGTTAAAGGCTTGAACATTAAAGGTGCCAACGACAAATATTCTCGTAAAGACTTAGACGAATTGACAAAATACGTTGGCCGCTACGGAGCAAAAGGCTTAGCATGGATGAAAGTAACAGAAGAAGGGTTAACAGGCCCAATCGGCAAGTTCTTCCAAGATGAATTTGGCCAAAAACTAATGGAACGCATGGGTGCAGAGCCAGGTGATACGCTAGTATTTGTAGCAGATAAACGTTCAGTTGTTGCAGATTCACTTGGTGCACTTCGTAAGAAATTAGGAAAAGATTTAGGTCTAATTGATGAATCTCAATTTGCATTCCTTTGGATCACTGATTGGCCGCTGCTAGACTACTCAGAAGAAGAAGGACGCTATACAGCAGCACACCATCCATTCACACGCCCATTTGAAGAAGACCTTGAAAAAATGGAAACAGCTCCAGGTCAAGTACGTGCCCAAGCATATGATATCGTTCTTAATGGATACGAATTGGGTGGTGGTTCATTACGTATTTACGAAAAAGAATTACAAGAAAAAATGTTCGAAGTGCTTGGTTTTACAAAAGAACAAGCGAATGAACAGTTTGGTTTCCTAATGGATGCATTTGAATACGGCGTTCCTCCACATGGCGGGATTGCCTTCGGCTTAGACCGTTTGGTAATGTTGTTGGCTGGCCGCGATAATCTACGTGATACTATTGCGTTCCCTAAAACAGCATCTGCTAGCGATTTAATGACCGAAGCGCCAAGTGAAGTATCAGAGGCGCAACTGGATGAACTTCATATTAAAACAAAAACACTTGCTGACGAATTGTAATTAAAAGCTAATAGTGCTGAAAAAGAGATCGAGAAAAATTTCTCGATTCTCTTTTTTTTTATGTTTAACTCGTGTGTGACAGTGGTATATATTCTTATCTTACAAGATTTAATATTACTATCAGCCCGATTCAAGGCTGATGAGAATTAAGTCATAGAAATGTAAGAAGCACGAATGAAAGATTAATAATTAAAGAGTAAAAACTTTTATTTTGATTTTTCAAAACTTTCGTGTTAATATGTATTTAACAACAAATCCTGAGGTGTTCGTTGAAGCTCATATCGTCTTGACCGAACATATCGTCTTTGGGAGTTGCTCATTTTGGAATGGCAAACATGCCCTTTACTTTGTAGGGGGACTTTTAAAGTTTCGAATACGACACCCACCTGCTAGAGTGCGGGTTCAAGGCTATTTGCATTACTCGACGGCACAATCGGGATTTGTTCATATTGTAAGATTGGTAACCTGTGATTCTCTGAGAATCAGAGGATTTTTTTTTTTTTTTTTTTGGAGAAATGTCTAACAGATGTCGTTATCACGATTATATCTAATAATTTTCAACTTATTAAAAAGAGCTATTATAAAAGGTTTATATTTTAAAAAGCTGGGTAAATAAATTTTAATCCATATGTATTCATATGGAAATAATGTTAAATATCTTAGGGGGAAGAAATGTGGAAAAATTTAAGGGGTTTATTATTTTATTATTATCATTATCGTCATTCGCATTAGTGTACTCTACTTTAGAGAGTAAAAATCCTAGTGAAGCAAAGGCAACATGTTATCCAGCTAAGGATTGTAATGCGAAAAAGTATGAGTTAGGACATAAAGTCACTATTAAAAAAACTTATACGAAAAAAGAATTAAAAACCTATAAAGAATTTAATAAATTTTTAAAGGGGGTATCGAATGTGGCTTTAGGACCAGCCATATCGGGTGCTGCAGGTTTCGGTGCTTCAAGTAAAGTAAAAGCGGGTGCCCGAGCTGGTGGAGTTAGCGTATTTATATGGGGGATAGGAAAAATTTCATCATTACAGGAAAAAAAGTTTGGGAGTTATTTAAAAAAAATAAAGAATAAAAAACATAATAAATTAATAATTTCTAAGACTTATCAAATGCAAGAAGTTAAAACAGCCAGTTCTTATGGGAATTATGTAACGACTGAAAAGCGGCTTGTATTAATAAAAACAACCTATTCGACTAAAAAGTAATTTATATTCTTTTTTCTAAAAATTATGAAGAGAGGAATAAAAATTATGAATAGTAACCAAATAATTGGCGTTATTATAGGTTTAATAATTTTTAATGGTTTAAGTATACTATCAAAAATGTTTACATGGGAATCAATTGTACTACAAATAATCGGTATATTTGTAACATATATAATAATTACTTTAAAATATAATAAGAGGAAAAATATTTGTTGATTTTATTTTCCATATACCGCATTTGTATTAAAGAACTATATATTAACTTAATGTATCAGTTTTCTGTAAGATTTTTAAAACTAGTTACTTTGAATAGGTTGAATACTTTTTGGTTCAACCTATTTTTTATTTTAAGTTAATGAATAGTTTCATATTTATATTACATATAATGAATGGTACTTTTTTTTTCTGTGAAAACGCTTTATACTAATTGGTATAGACAACTATACCAAAAAACAAAGGAGTGTGATTGAAATGTTAGGTTTCTTGCAAAAGATTGGTAAATCGCTAATGTTCCCGATTGCAACCATGCCTGCAGCTGCATTGCTCGTCCGGCTTGGTTCACCTGATATGATTGGGAGGAGTCAAGTAGAGTTTATTCAAATTGTTGCAAAAATAATGGTAGCTTCAGGTGAGGCAATTTTAGATTCGGATAATTTAGCTTTAATTTTTGCAATTGGTATCGCAATGGGATTTGCTTTTGACAACAATGGGGGAGCCGCATTATCTGGTGCGATAGCCTATTTAGTTTTAACAGGGGTATTAGAAAAAATTAATGAACATTTGAATATGGGCGTATTCGGTGGGATAATTTCGGGTATTGTTGCAGGTCTTTTATATAATAAATTTTATAATGTAAAGTTCCCTGAATGGCTTTCTTTCTTTGGGGGGAAACGATTTGTCCCCATTATAACCTCTGTAACCATGGCAGTACTTGCGGGTTTGCTTGCTTATGTTTGGGGGCCAATCCAAAATGGTATTGATTCTACAGGTAACTGGATTATCGGAGCAGGCGCAATTGGATACGGGGTTTACGGTTTCTTAAACCGTTTGTTACTTCCGATTGGTTTGCATCATGTAATCAATACAATAGTATGGTTTGACTTTGGTAAATTTACGGATGCTGCGGGTAAAGTAGTAAAAGGAGATATTCCTCGTTTCTTAGCAGGAGATCCAGCAGCAGGACTCTTCCAAGCTGGTTTCTTCCCGATTATGATGTTTGGTTTGCCAGCAGCTTGTTTGGCTATGTACTTTGCAGCTAAAAAAGAGAAACGCGCTATTGTGGGCGGCATGTTCCTGTCAATCGCCTTAACAGCTTTTGTTACAGGGGTGACAGAACCAATCGAATTTACATTTATGTTCTTATCTCCAGTTTTATATGCAGTGCACGCTGTATTAACGGGTATCTCTTTAATGATAGCGGCTGCATTAAACATTCATGATGGTTTTGGTTTCTCAGCCGGTCTAATAGATTATTTATTGAATCTCGGTATTGCACAAAAACCTTTCTTGCTTATACCTCTTGGTTTAGCATTTGGCGCTATCTATTTTGTAATTTTCTATTTCTTAATAACAAAATTCAATTTAAAAACGCCAGGCCGTGAAGATGACGAGGATGAGGAAACAGAAACAATGCAAGGAACAGAAGATGAAGTACTTGACGCAAAAGCTTATCATACAATTGAAGCGCTAGGTGGCAAGGAAAACATCGTGCAAGTCGATCACTGTACGACACGCCTTCGTTTAACTGTAAAAGATGCGGGTTTGGCGAACGAAAAAGAATTGAAAAAATATGGTGCACGTGGTGTTATGCGCATCAGTAAAACAAACTTGCAAGTCATCATTGGTACGTCTGTAGAATTTTTGGCAGACGCAATGAAAAAACGCATCGCCAAAGGAAATCCAGCTCCCAAAAATGTAATAAGTGAAGCAGCATTGGAAGAGACAGATGTTAGTCATACGAACTTATTGCCGGAAGACTTTGTTATGCCGATAACAGGTGATGTAATTCCACTTTCAGAAGTACCTGACCAAGCATTTGCATCTGGCATGATGGGACCTGGTTTCGGTATTTTGCCAAAAGATGGTGTTATACAATCACCTGTTGACGGGAAAGTTATGATGATCTTCCCGACAAAACATGCAATCGGCCTTGTAACGGATACAGGAATTGAAATTTTAATCCATATCGGCCTTGATACGGTAAAATTAAATGGTAAAGGCTTTGAGGTGCTAGTAAAACAAGATCAGCTTATTCAACGCGGGGATGATTTAATCAAAGTTGACTGGGCATATGTTAAAGAAAATGCTCCATCCATTGCGACACCTATAATATTTACAAACTCACAAAATAAAAACGTGAAGCTTGAAAAAACAGGCTACCAACGTAGTGGAACATCAAATATCATCAGAATAGAAGAATAAAATTTAAGTCAGGTATAACAACAGATCAATAAATATTGCAGCTTTAATAAAAGTGAAATCAGCTAAAACTCTACAGTCCAGAAAGCTTGGGTCTAAATGTGGAATAGAAGCTGATTTCACTTCATTCCAATCAAAAAGTGTTTTAAAGCTATGTAACATTATATTTAAAGTTTTCTGTTAGACACCTGGATTTTCTTTAGGAGATGTTAAATTTGAAGCAAACATGCCTGATAAAAAATGTAACCATTGTAAATGCCGATGATCGTATGGACAATTATGACGTCTATATAAAAGATGGGGTTATTCAACACATCGGTCGTTTAATAGAGATAGAAGCAGATGAAGTGATAGATGGCGTTAACCAATATCTTCTTCCTGGATTTATAGATATGCATATACATGGATCAGCTGGTAGTGATGCAATGGATGCTACGCCAGAATCGCTTCATATAATGGCGAAATCCCTGCTGAAAGAGGGGACAACCAGTTTTCTTGCAACTACCATGACTCAATCGATTGACAAGATAGAAGAAGCACTAAAAAATTTAGCTGTTTTTCAAAGTGGGAAAGATGAAGCCGAAATGGTCGGCGTTCACCTGGAAGGTCCGTTTGTTTCGAAAAAACGCGCGGGTGCACAGCCGCTCGAGCATATTATTCCACCCCAATTATCATTATTCCAACGGTTTCAAGAACTTAGCGGATACCGGATTAAAGAAGTAACTGTAGCACCAGAAACAGATGGAGGATTTGAATTTGTAGAAAATGTCGCAAAGACAGGCGTTGTAGTTTCTATCGGTCATTCAGATGCAACATTTGAAGAAGTGCAAAAAGCAGTAGTTCTTGGCGTGAAACAAGGAACGCATCTTTATAATCAAATGCGGCCCTTCCATCATAGGGATCCAGGCGTGGTAGGAGGTACATTGCTTGTGCCTGAAATTCAAGCAGAGATCATTGTCGATTTCATTCACTCACATCAGGAATCAGTTAAGCTTGCTTATCAAATGAAAGGCGCAGATCATATTATTTTAATTACCGACGCAATGAGGGCGAAAGGCTTACCCTATGGTGACTACGATTTAGGTGGGCAGCTTGTTCATGTCACAGAGAGTGGCGCTCATTTAGAGAATGGCGCATTGGCTGGCAGCGTATTAAAAATGGATCAAGCTCTTCGAAATATGAAAGAAGCAACCAACTGTACACTTCAGGAACTTGTCGCTATGACTTCCTTCAATGCGGCAAAGCAATTAAATTTGACTAGCAAAGGAAAAATCAAAGAACATTATGACGCCGATCTCGTTTTATTGGATAAAGACTTAAAGATTCAAAAGACGATTAAAAAAGGCAACGTCATTGAAAATCTGTAGTGTAAGTTCATTAATTTAAAGGTGTTGAATAGATTTGGTTGATCGGAATTCGCATGTGCCTATATATATACAGATTGAAGATATCATCAAAGAAAAGATAGCGGTTGGCGAGTACATTAAAGGATCTTCTATACCTTCCGAAAGGGAGCTGTCTGAGACATACAACGTCAGCAGGATGACAGTGAGGCAAGCGATTACAGGATTAGTTAATAGTGGTTTGCTATATAGGGAAAAAGGGAGAGGCACTTTTGTGGCTGATCCTAAATTTGAACAGCCGCTCAATGGCTTGACCGGTTTTACGGAGGATATGATCGCAAGAGGTATGGAGCCGAGCAGTGATATTGTACTGTTTGAGAAACAATTACCTTCTTTTGAAATAAAGCAAGATTTAGGTTTAAACGATGAAGATGAGGTATACTTTATAGTGCGTATTCGAAATGCGGACCATCTTCCCATGGCTATTGAAAGGACGTATATACCTGTTAAACTTGTCCCAAACTTAAGCAAAGATCAGCTAAGTGGATCTCTCTATCAATTGATTGAGCAGGAATATGGACTAGACATTCACAATGCCACACAGCAGATGGAAGCCGCTATTGTTTCAAAAGAGGATGCAAAATATCTAAACGTTGGGCAAAAAGCAGTTGTCTTGATTATCAAAAGAACAAGTTATTTATCGAACGGAAGGCCGTTTGAACTTGTGCGCAGCGTGTATCGCGCAGACCGTTATAAGTTTATAAGCGAGATTACGAGGTGACACATGAACAATTATTTTGCTGAAGTCACGCATCTTTTAAAAGATGTATATGAAAAGGAAATGCCTGCCATAAAACAAGCAGCGATGCTAATTGCAGAGAGCGTGAACAAAGGGGGCATTTTACAGTTATTTGGCTGTGGACATTCTCACCTTCTGGCTCAAGAAGCATTTTATAGGGCAGGCGGATTGGTTCCTGCCAAACCAATTAGTATAGAACCCCTTATGCTTCACAGTGGTGCGCTCACTTCTTCTAAAAATGAAAAAGATCCAAATTTTGTTGAAAAGCATATAGAAAGTTTTGATTTTCACGATGGAGATGTCCTTCTTATTATTTCTACATCTGGGCGAAATGCTGTTCCAATTGACGTTGCACTTTTAGCAAAAAAGTTAAAAATCACCACCATTTCGCTTCAGTCTCTTAACTATTCAAGGGAATCTTCAAGGCACCTTTCACACAAGCGGCTTGAGGATGTAGTAGATGTGATAATAGATACACATGTGCCTGTTGGCGATGGCGTCCTTTATAGAGGCGATCTGCAATATGGTCCTGTCTCTACAACCATCGGTTCTTGCATGTTGAATGCTTTGATAAGTGAAGTGGTGGAGATTATTATGGAAAAGGAGGAGCGCGCTCCAGTATTTTCTAGTGCAAATGTAGATAAAGCAGGAAAGAATAATGAAGCTTTGATAGAACAATATCAAAAGCGGGTCAATTTTAATTAACTCTTGGAGGTATTTACAATGGAAAAGAAATTTAACATTACTGCATCAGAAGGTTTACATGCAAGACCATGTACAGTTTTAGTACAAGCTGTAACACCATTCTCATCAGAGGTTCAACTTACGTATAATGACAGAACGGTAAACCTTAAATCAATTATGGGTGTGATGTCACTGGGCATTCCTTCAGGAGCAGAGATTTTAGTATCTGCGGAAGGAAGCGATGCAGAAGAAGCTTTAAACAAAGTCAAAAATGTTCTTTCTACAGAAGGAATTGGTGAAGAATGCTAGAAATGAAGGGGATTGCCGTATCAAACGGTATTGCCATTGCTAAAGCGTATTGTTTAGTAGAACCAGACTTGTCATTTGAAAAAGTCACCGTCAGCGATTCAGAAGCAGAAAAAAAGCGTCTAAAAAATGCTGTAGCCGAAGCTAAAAAGGATTTAGAAGGAATCAAAGCAGAAGCTGAAAGGAAATTTGGACCTGATAAAGCAGCCATTTTCCAAGCACATTTGCTAGTATTAGAGGATCCTGAAATGCTCGGTATGATTGATGGGAAGATCGATGAAGGTACGAATGCCGAAGCTGCTCTCCATGAGGTATCAACTACATTTATCGAGATGTTTGAGGTAATGGAGAATGCTTACATGAAAGAAAGAGCGGCAGATATACGAGATGTGTCAAAGCGTTTATTGTCAAAATTATTGAATGTAGAGATACCAGATTACAGCCATTTAAATGAAGATGTAATCATAATTGCAAATGACCTTACACCATCTATGACGGCTCAACTCGATAAAACACATGTTAAAGGATTTGTGACAGATATTGGTGGTAGAACCTCCCATTCAGCAATTCTTGCTAGAACAATGGAAATCCCAGCGGTTGTTGGCGCCAAAACAGCGACAAAAGATATCCAACAAGGAGCATTAGTCATTGTAGATGGTTCAAAAGGCGATGTTATAGTAGATGCAGAGCCGGAGATAGTTGGTACATACCAAACGGCTCAAAAAGCTTATCTTGAAGAACGTGCATACTTTGAGCAGTTTAAGGGCGAGCCAAGCATAAGTAGAGACGGACACCATGTTGAAATCGCTGGGAATATCGGTAAGCCTGAAGATGCAGATATTGTGTTAGAAAATGGCGGAGACGGCGTAGGTTTATTCCGAACAGAATTTTTATATATGGACCGCACCGATTTGCCATCTGAAGAAGAACAATTTGTTTCTTATAAATCTGTTCTTGAAAAGATGAAAGGAAAGCCAACAGTAGTTCGGACATTAGATATTGGTGGCGACAAGAAGCTTCCATATTTGAAAATGGAAGAGGAAATGAATCCTTTCTTAGGCCACCGTGCCATTCGCCTTTGTTTAGATGATACAGCATTGTTCAGAACGCAGCTCCGTGCATTGCTTCGTGCAAGCATTTATGGCAATTTAAAAATCATGTTTCCTATGATCGCAACACTTGATGAATTTAGAGAAGCGAAAGCCATTCTAGAGGATGTGAAAAAGGAGCTTGTAACCGAAGGCAAAGAAGTAAGCGATACCATTGAAGTCGGTATGATGGTTGAAATACCTTCTACTGCTGTTATGGCCGATTTATTCGCAAAGGAAGCAGACTTTCTTTCTATCGGCACAAATGATTTAATTCAATACACACTTGCAGCAGATCGGATGAATGAAAAAGTTTCTTATTTGTATCAACCATATAATCCTGCTATTTTGCGTCTTGTGAAAAGTGTCATTGACGGCGCTCATAAAGAAGGCAAATGGGTAGGTATGTGTGGCGAAATGGCAGGCGATGAGATAGCAATTCCTATTTTGCTTGCAATGGGGCTAGATGAATTCTCGATGAGTGCATCTTCAATACTTAGGGCACGTGCACAAATCGCCAAATCTTCAAAAGAAGATTTAGAAAAGCATATAGAAAAAATTCTGCAACTTTCCTCCAATAAAGAAGTTTCAGGCTATGTAAAACAATATTTAATGAAGGAACCTAAATAGAAAAGGGAAGTGACCAGTTGGCTATTCAATTAGAAACCGTGAAGGACCTAGATCAATTATATACTCGAGCTTTTCAATTAATTGAGGAGCAGAAAGACAACGGAGCTAAAATTTTCGGACTTGCAACTGGAGGAACAATGCTTCCTTTATACGAACGTATCCGAAATAGCTCAATTGACTTCTCTAACTGTGAGAGTGTAAATTTGGATGAATACGTTGGATTACCAAAAGAACATCCTGAAAGCTACCTTTCTTTTATGACGCAACAATTGTTTAAAGAGAAGCCTTTCAAAAATTCACATTTACCGAATGGAGAAGCTACAAATCCAGAAAAAGAAGCTAAGCGATATGAGGAACTTTTACAAAACCTAACTCTTGATTTTCAATTATTAGGCGTAGGTGAAAATGGACATATCGGTTTCAATGAACCGGGTACTTCTTTTGATAGTGAAACCCATGTCGTAGATTTGACACCTTCTACAAGAACAGCTAATGCACGATTTTTTGAATCAATTGATGAAGTACCTGAAAAAGCGATTACAATGGGTATAAAATCCATTATGAGGGCGAAATACATCCTTTTAATCGCAGTGGGAGAGAAAAAAAGAGATGCGATCAAATCTTTAATCGATGGTAATGTGACTGAAGAGGTGCCAGTAACCGTCTTAAACAATCATTCAAACGTGATTGTTTTGACAGATTTGGATTTTTAGATAAAGAGAAGGCCTAGATTCTAAGGCCTTCTTTTTTATCAAGAGTCTATTTTCAATTACATTTTCATGCTATAATTTGTTTTGTTTATCTTAGTAAGTTACTTGGTTTACTTAAGTAGAAGGAGTGCGATATCATGTTGCATCAATTTTCAAGAAATGAATTAGCTATTGGCCAAGAAGGTTTGGACAAGCTTAAAAATACGACAGTTGCCATCTTAGGAGTCGGCGGTGTGGGATCTTTTGCTGCTGAAGCATGTGCAAGAAGCGGAGTAGGTCGTATTATTTTAGTGGACAAAGATGATGTAGATATTACCAATATTAATCGCCAATTAGTCGCATATCTATCGACAATCGGCAAATCCAAATCAGCAGTTATGAAAGAAAGAATAGCCGACATCAACCCTGAGTGTGAAGTAATTGACCTTCATATGTTTTATACTGAAGAAACATACGAAGAATTCTTTAGCTATCAGCCAGACTATGTCATAGATGCTTCAGATACGGTCAAATACAAAATCCATATGATTAAAGAATGTCTAAAACGCAAAATCAAAATCATTTCAAGTATGGGAGCAGCTAACAAAACTGATCCGACACGTTTCAAAATTGCAGATATTTCTAAGACGCATACTGATCCACTTGCAAAAGTGATTCGCTTAAAATTGCGAAAAGAAGGTATTAAAAAAGGCGTTCCGGTTATTTTCTCTGATGAGAGCCCAATTGTAATACGACAAGATGTAGCTCAAACAGTTGGTAATCCAGACGCAGAGATTCGGAAAGCTAAAATGCCGCCTTCATCCAATGCGTTTGCCCCATCTACAGCAGGACTCTTTGCAGCTAGCTGGGTCATTAATGATATTCTAAAAGATATTAAAATACAACGTGTTCGTGACTAATTGTAGCCGTATTCGCATGTACTGTGCGAATGCGGTTTTTTTAATATTTTAGGACGTAAGTTTTCTAAAAAAAGAAATATAAGGATGTTATAGGAAATTATATGATAGAATAGATGTGTATAGTGCTAGGAGCTAAAAAATCTCAATATTAATGAAGATAATTAGTTTTCAAAAATTTTTCAGTGGTACTGCACTTAAATAGTTAAATAAATGAATACTTTATGCTGTACTAAACGTATATGTAATATGTTCGGAAAATTTTTATAAAAGGAGACAGCTATGGCTTTAAAAATTGATCATGTCACGAAGAAGTATCAAAATTTCACTGCGGTTAACCAGCTTTCATTTACGATTGAAAAAGGAGAGATATTCGGTTTGATCGGGCAAAATGGAGCGGGTAAGACAACTACTTTTCGTATGATTCTTGATTTACAGGAAACGACGGAAGGGAACATCTCCTGGAATGATATACCTATCAATAAAGTAAACAGAGATGTCCTGGGCTATTTACCGGAAGAGCGAGGAATATTTCCATCAATGACCGTTGAAGACCAGCTTTATTTCTTTGGTGTTTTGCGTGGTAGGGGCAAAAAAGATTTAAAACAGGATGTAGATTATTGGATTGAACGTTTTGAACTAGTCGACAAAAGAAAGGCGAAAGCTGAGACCTTGTCAAAAGGGAATCAACAAAAAGTGCAGTTGATTGCAAGCTTTATCCACCAGCCTGAATTTTTAATCCTTGATGAACCTTTTAGTGGTCTGGATCCTGTAAACCGTGAGCTTTTGATGGATGCCATTCTCTATTTAAAAGAAAAAGGAACCACAATTTTATTTTCTAGCCACCAAATGGCTAATGTTGAAGAGCTCTGTGACCATTTGTGTATATTAAAAAGAGGCGTTTCGCTTTTCACTGGTAGTTTAAAAGACTTAAAAGAACAATATGGTAAAAAGAAATTAAGCATTCGAACAGATTTAACAGAAAAAGAGTTACATACATTAGAAGGCGTAACAAACGTTAAAAAAACAAGAGATGGATATACACTTACACTGGAAGACGAAACGTACGGGAAACAGCTATTTGAACAAATTAGTAGAGGACAATATATGGATAAATTTAGCATGGATTATTTAACTCTTGATGAAATTTTCAAAGATTTGGTAGGTGGTATAGTTGTCTAAGTTTTGGATTCTAGTTACACAGCTTTATAAACAAAAAATTAAAACGAAATCATTTATTCTATCTATTCTTTTGTATGTTGCCGTTATTAGTTGTGTAATGTTCTGGTCTGATATTAAGGCTGCATTATTTTCTGAAGAGCCTGTAAAAATTGCGATGGTCAATGAGACAGAACAGGATTTCAAGCCATTGTTTAAATCGGATAAAGACATGAAATTTAATTTTACAGATCAATCAAGGGCTGAGGTCGAAAAGAAAGTAAAGAATGGAAAGTACGACGCAGCTGTTTTTCTTACAAGCAAGAATAAACAAATGGAAGCAGAAATAGCGACATTCGAACCGCTTGAATATAACGATCAAACCGCTTTGTCAGGGATGATTCAATATGCTGGCAGAATTTATGCTGTACAACAGTTGAATCTGACAAGCGATCAGGCTGCACATATTCTTGATGCCAATACAACGATTGTCTCTAAAAACTTAGATAAACAAAAAGGCACAGGTAAAAGTGAAGATGAAAAATCTGCCGGTATCGGTGTTTCTATTTTAATCGGTTCCATTGTCTATTCTTTTGTTATTTCATTCTTATCGATGATAACCACCGATGTTGCATCTGAAAAAGGATCGCGTGTGCTTGAAGTAATGCTTGCAAGTATAAAGCCTTCCACGCACTTCTTAGCGAAAATTACCGGAACATATTTGCTGGCGCTAACTCAGCTCATTGTGTTAATCGTTGTTCAAGTAGCGCTGTTTTTAGTTGTGGATGGGGGTTCTAAATGGGATAAAGTAACGAATACGATTGACCATCTATCTTCAACCTATATTTTATACACTATTGCATACTTATTGTTGTCCATTTTCTTATTCTTAATTATGGGGGCTCTCTTTGGTTCGCTTGTATCAAAGGTAGAGGAAGCTAGCCAAGCCATGATGCCTGCAATGTTAATGGGTATGGCGGGTTTTTATATCTTGATGTCCGGCTTGTTTAGCCCAGATACGATGCTAGTAAAAGTGTCATCCTATATCCCGTTTATGACCGTAATGGTTATGCCGCTGCGCATAAGTGCGACAGATCTTTCACCAATGGAGCCGCTGATTGCGCTTATTATCCTGATCGTCACTGTTATCGTATTGTTCTACATCAGTTTTTCATTCTATAAACGAAGTGTATTGACTTACAGCTCAGGCGGCATGATGCAAAAAATCAAAACGGTTTTAAAAGTAACAACATAATGAAAAAAATGATTGAAGAGGCAATAGCCTTTTCAATCATTTTTTATTTTTCTTTTTTAATTGGTTTAAATGATCATAAATGCCTGCCATTCGCTTTTCTTGTCCGGCAATTACAGGTTTATAGAATTCTGAGCCGACTAGCTTGTCTGGCAAATATTCTTGGTCTACCCAACCGCCAAATGTGCCGACAGGTGTATTATGTGGATATTGATAACCTTCTACGCCAAGTGTTTTGGCTCCGCTATAATGAGCGTCTCGCAAATGGAGCGGGATGTCACCAGTTTTTCCTTGATGGATAGAAGAAATTGCTGCATCAATCGCTGTGATGGCAGAATTAGATTTCTCAGCCAAACACATCTCGATTACAGCAGATGCAAGCGGTATGCGAGCTTCCGGCATACCGAGTCGTTCGGCGGATTGGATAGCTGCAAGTACATGCGCGCCTACTTCAGGAGCGGCTAGACCGATGTCTTCGTAGCTCATGACAAGAAGCCGTCTTGAGACAGCAACTAAATCGCCATTTTCTAAGAGATTAGCTAGATAATATATGGCGGCATTAGGATCACTTCCGCGAACTGATTTTTGTAACGCAGATAATAAGTTATAAAAATGGCTACCCTTTTGGTCTCCGTAAACACCGATGCGCTCTGCTAAGCTTTGGATAGTCGTATCGTCTACAATTGTCTCGTCATTTTCTTCATCAGAGGCGTAATAAACAGATTCTAGCAGAGTAAGAGCTTTTCTTGCATCCCCGTTTGCTGCAAGAGCAATTTCCTGAATTTGCTTTTCAGTTATGCGGATTGAATATTGGCCAAGGCCACGCTCTTTATCTTCTAGAGCCCGTTGAATTAATGAAACTATATCACTTTCTTCGAGCTTTTTTAGCTGCTTAATCTCACCGCAGCGTGAACGAATGGCTGGATTCACATCATGAAATGGATTTTCTGTTGTGGCTCCGATGAGTACAATAGCACCATTTTCAACGTGCGGAAGTAATGTATCCTGTTGCAATTTATTGAAGCGGTGTATTTCATCAAGGAATAATATGACTTGTCCTACAATCTTCGCTTCATTTACTACATCCTCTACATCTTTTTTTCCAGCCCTTGTCGCATTCAATGCAAAGAACGGCAAGTTAGAAGAACCAGCAATAGCAAATGCAATGGATGTTTTACCTATACCAGGTTCTCCATATAGCAACATGGAGGGAACATGACCTTTTTGAATCATTTTATATAAATTAGTCTTTGGTCCAATGATGTCTTGATGACCGACAACTTCATCCAGATTGCGCGGACGCATGCGAAATGCAAGTGGTTGTTGCGGCAACGTGGTCACCTCTTTTCTAATATCTAAAACCTACTTTGTTATTTTCTCAAATATTCACTAGCTTTGCATTAAAATAGATTAGGCATTTTAAATCTTGTTGTCACTACTGATTAATTCCTCTTCAGTATTAACATATAAAAGCAAAATGTGCATGTTCATAAATCATACCCGAGTAGAATGAAGGGAAATATGCTATACTTGTGCATAGACAAATTCGCTAAATATAGAGGTGTATAAATGAAAATATCAACAAAAGGGCGATATGGGCTAACCATTATGATCGAACTTGCCAAACAATATGGACAAGGGCCCATTCCTCTTAGGCAAATCGCATCCCAGAATAATTTATCGGAAGCATACTTAGAACAACTAGTTTCACCACTAAGAAATTCGGGTCTCGTTAAGAGTGTTCGAGGTGCATATGGAGGATATATGCTTTCCAAGCCTCCTCATTTGATTTCTTCGGCAGATGTAATTAAAGTGTTAGAAGGCCCAATTCAACCTGTTGAAGGAATTGAGGAAGAAGCTCCCGCTCAAAGACAGTTATGGCTTCGTGTACGTGACGCTGTCAAAGAGGTTTTAGAGAAAACGAGCCTAGAAGATTTAGCTTCTTATACAGAAGAGCCAGATGATAAAGGATATATGTTTTATATATAAGCAGCATCTATTCAGGGAGTACCAATGGAATTAGGTTCTGCGATGGTATTGACGGCAGTTACCCCCTCTAACTGTTTGTTTTTTAGCTCAATTTTGTACGGGGAAATCTATCTTACTGCCCGTTAATCCGGTTTAGAAGGAGTTTTAAAGATGAAAGAAATTTACCTTGACCATGCGGCTACAACACCCATGCATCCACAAGTGATTTCCAAAATGGTAGAAAGTATGGAATCAGTTTACGGCAATCCATCTAGCATTCATAGAATTGGCCGCTTTGCTAGAAAGCACTTGGATGACGCTCGACATACTTTAGCTAAAAGCATTGGGGCGAAAGACCAGGAGGTTATAGTGACAGGCGGCGGCAGTGAAGCAGACAATTTGGCTATTACAGGAACAGCTTATGCGAAACAGAATAAAGGCCGCCATATTATCACAACTGTAGTAGAACATCATGCAGTTCTTCATACATGTCAACAACTGGAGAAAGAAGGATATGAGGTAACTTATTTGCCAGTTGATGAAACGGGTCGTGTTTCTCTTGAAGACGTCAAAAAGGCCTTACGCGATGATACTATCTTAGTAACGATTATGTTTGGGAATAATGAAGTCGGTACTATACAGCCTATTAAAGAAATCGGCGAGTTGTTGAAAGAGCATAGTGCAACATTCCATACTGATGCGGTACAGGCGTTTGGCATTCTACCGATTGATGTCAATGATTTGCACGTTGATTTGCTCTCAGTATCTTCCCACAAATTGAACGGTCCAAAAGGCATTGGATTCTTATATCAACGCGATCAAACAAAGCTAAAGCCACTAATCTATGGTGGAGAACAAGAGCGTAAGCGCAGAGCAGGAACGGAAAATGTTCCAGCGGTTGTTGGGTTTGCTGAAGCTGTAGCCATTGCGCAAAGCAATTTTGAAGAGAAACAACAAGCATACAAAGAATTCCACCAACACTTCTTAAAGAAATTAGATCAGGCGGAAATCGATTATCATATAAACGGAAATGAGCAATACTGCTTGCCACATGTTATGAATATTAGCTTTAAAAATATGGATGTCGAATCATTCTTAGTCAATTTGGATATGGCAGGTATTGCAGCATCTAGTGGCTCTGCTTGCACGGCCGGTTCCATAGATCCATCGCATGTACTTGTTGCAATGTATGGAAGCGAAGCAGATGAGCTTAGGAATTCGATTCGTTATAGCTTCGGCTATGGATTAGAGCTAGAAGATATTGACATAGCGGCAGAACGGACCATTGAGATCGTAAAACGATTAGCGAAATAATAGAAAAAAGGTGAACAATATGAATACAACGAAAGACCCCTCACAAACCCGAGTTGTGGTTGGTATGTCTGGAGGAGTCGATTCTTCCGTAGCAGCTTATCTACTGAAAAAACAAGGGTATGATGTTATCGGTATTTTCATGAAAAACTGGGATGATACCGATGATTCAGGCGTATGTACTGCGACTGAAGACTATGAAGATGTTATTAAAGTATGTAATCAAATCGGTATCCCATATTATGCAGTCAATTTTGAACAACAATATTGGGACAAAGTATTTACGTACTTTTTAGAAGAATACAAAGCAGGACGTACACCGAATCCTGATGTGATGTGCAATAAAGAAATTAAATTTAAAGCATTCTTAGAACACGCATTAAAGCTAGGTGCGGATTATTTAGCAACAGGCCATTATGCACGCGTTGAAGTACGCGATGACGAAACAAGAATGCTTCGTGGCATTGATCAAAATAAAGATCAAACTTACTTCTTAAACCAGCTTTCACAAGAACAACTTTCAAGAGTTATGTTCCCGATTGGTGAACTTGAAAAACCACGCGTTAGAGAAATCGCTGAAGAAGCAGGCCTTGCAACGGCTAAGAAAAAAGATTCAACTGGTATTTGCTTTATTGGAGAACGAAACTTTAAAGAATTCCTAGGTCAATATTTACCTGCACAACCTGGTAATATGGAAACATTCGATGGCACTGTAATAGGCAAGCATGACGGCCTTATGTATTATACAATCGGCCAACGTCACGGCCTTGGGATTGGTGGAGACGGCGATCCTTGGTTTGTTCTGGGGAAAGATTTAAAACGCAACGTATTATTAGTGGGACAAGGCTTCCACAATGATAAGCTTTATTCCACAAGCTTAAAAGCTGTAAAAACAGGCTTCACGACGCATCGTGATATGCCGAAAACATTCCAAGCGACCGCTAAATTCCGCTATCGCCAACAAGATGTGCCGGTGACAGTTGAAATCACTGGTGATGATGAATGGTACGTAACATTCAACGAACCAACACGTGCTATCACTCCTGGCCAATCTGTTGTACTTTATGATGGTGATGAATGTTTAGGTGGCGCTACAATAGACGAAGTATTTAAAGACAGTAAAAAACTAACGTATGTAGGGTAATAGAGGTGAAAAAATGGATTTAAATGAGATAGGTATTAAAGCCATCCAAGAAAAACGGTATGAAGATGCCGCAAAAGCCTTTACAGAAGCTATAGAAGAGAATCCAAATGAAACAATTGGCTATATTAACTTTGGGAATTTGCTCGCATCGCTTGATGATATCGAGCGAGCAGAGCGATTTTTCCAAAAAGCTATTTCATTGGATGAATCTGCGGCAACTGCTTATTATGGCCTTGCAAACCTTTACTATAATTCAGAACGTTATACAGAAGCAGCAAAACTTTATGAACGTTCTATCCGCCATGGTATTAAAGGAGCAGACGCTTATTTTATGCTTGGCAAAAGCTTTGAACATATCGACGAGCCGAAACTCGGATTGCCTTATATGCAAAGAGCTGCAGAACTAGCACCGGAAGATTTACAGATCAGGCTTTCTTATGGCATTATGTTAGCTACTTTGGAGCTTTTTAATGAGGCAGAAAAAGAACTGAAGTATGTAATCGATACAGATTGGAACAATGCCGATGCCCATTATAATCTGGGTGTCCTGTATGCTGTTTCTACCGATAAAATAGAAGATGCACAGTATCATTTAAAGCAAGCTTTTACTTTGCAGCCAGAGTTTGATCAAGCACGTTACATTCATGACATGCTTGCGATGAAAAAAGATTAAAAAGAAAGGTGGTGGCAGCGTTGGCTGAAAATCTATCTTTATTTTCCGATGAACCACTTTTTATTGTCGGCCGGCCTGTCGTCACAATATTTCATAATGCACAAAACTTATTCTCAATTATTAAATTGAAAATCCAAGAAACAAATACGGATTATAAAGAAAAAGAGATTATTGTCGCAGGCTATTTTCCTGCTGTCTCAGAAGAAGCGTTATACCGTTATACAGGGCAGCTGAAACAGCATCCTAAATATGGGCTGCAGTTTCAAGCTGCCACTTTTGAAAAAGAGATTCCAGCAACTGAAACAGGTGTCGTGCAATATTTATCTAGCGATTTATTTCCGGGGATAGGCCACCGTACAGCTGAAACGATTGTTCAACAGCTAGGTGCAGATGCTATTAAAACCATCATTGAAAATCCTGATGTGTTGGATGACGTTCCACGCTTAACAGAAGATAAAAAACAAACACTGCGCTCTGTACTTGAGCAAAATTTAGGGCTTGACCGCATTATGATTCAATTGAACGAATGGGGATTTGGTGCTCAAATTGCTGTGAAGATTTATCAAATGTATGAAGGTGAGACACTACAAGTACTACAAAAAAATCCGTACCGCCTCATTGAAGATATTGAGGGGATCGGTTTTCAGCGAGCGGATGAACTGGGCGCTAGGCTACAAATCACCGGCAACCATCCCGACCGCATCAAGGCCTCTATACTTCACTTGTTAAACACTGCCTCGTTATCAGAAGGGCATGTTTTTTTAGATGCAAGAGAAATTTTGCCTGCTTCCAAGGCGATGCTTGAATCGAGTCAGTCATGCACGATTGAATACGATGATATTTCCCAAGCAATAATTGAACTAGGCGAGAATGGTAAAGTATGCGGTGAAGAAACAAGAGTTTATTTGCCGTCTCTTTATTATTCTGAAATAGGAATTGCTTCGAAGATTACAGAGCTAGCTCAAAAAAATGAAGAGCAATCATCTTTTCCTTCTTCTGAGATAAGAAAAGTAATCGGTGAAGCAGAAGAGCGCTTTGGTGTTACATATGCTGATACACAAGTAAAGGCAATTGAAACGGCTATTAATTCAGCTGTAATGATTTTAACGGGGGGCCCCGGAACGGGGAAAACAACAGTTGTCAGGGGAATAGTGGATGTCTATGCAGAACTTCATGGGCTCTCGCTAAACCCTAAAGATTATGCAGAGAAAGAAGAGGCCTTTCCAATCGTTCTAGCGGCTCCTACAGGTAGAGCTGCCAAGCGCTTAAGCGAATCAACGGAACTGCCTGCAATGACTATTCATCGCTTGTTAGGTTTCACGGGTCAAGAAAAGGAAGAAGATGTGGAGCGAGAAGTAATGGGGCGGCTTATTATAGTCGATGAAATGTCAATGGTTGATACATGGCTCGCACATCAACTTTTGAGGGCATTGAATGATGACTGCCAAGTAATATTTGTAGGCGACCAAGACCAACTTCCGCCGGTAGGTCCAGGACAGGTTTTAAAGGATCTGCTTGCCTCAAAAGCCATTCCAACAGTGGAGTTAACAGATGTTTATAGGCAATCAGAAGGGTCATCAATAATTCAGTTGGCACATGAAATGAAACGTGGTACTGTCCCTCAAGACTTGATGGTGAAAACAAGTGACCGTTCATTTATACGTGCAACCCAAGATCAAATTGCAGACGTTGTAGGGCAAGTGGTCAAGAGTGCTATTAATAAAGGTTTTTCTATTCATGACGTCCAAGTGCTCGCACCAATGTATCGTGGCAATGCGGGCATTGATGCAATGAACAAAATGCTACAAGAATTACTAAACCCTAAAAAATCCCAAAAGACAAAAGAGATTGCTTTTGGTGATACGATTTACCGGATTGGCGATAAAGTGCTACAACTTGTTAATCAGCCAAATAACAATGTGTTTAATGGCGATATGGGTGAAGTCATTTCAATTGTGAAGGCAAAAGAAACGATTGAAAAAACGGATTTAATGGTTGTATCGTTTGATGGCATTGAAGTAACGTATCAAAAAAGTGATCTAAATCAGGTAACGCTTGCGTATTGCTGCTCCATTCACAAATCCCAAGGAAGCGAGTTTCCGATGGTTATAATGCCAATAGTCCGAGGTTATTCCAAAATGCTTCGGAAAAATTTGCTATATACAGGTATTACAAGGGCTAAAAATTTTCTTATTCTATGTGGCGAGCCAGACACATTTGTGTATGGTTTTCAAAAAACAGATGATATGAAACGCCATACCTCACTTGTAGAGCGTTTATCATTGGATGAGACAACTGAAATCAAATCGCTAGAAGAAAAGAATGATACCAAAACGGAATCAACTGAGAAAGAAGCAATACAATCAGTAGAGGACAAGATACCTGTTGCTTTAACGCTAGATAATTATTCAGGCATTCATCCAATGATTGGAATGGCGGGCATTAGCCCTTATGATTTTATGAATAATGAGAATTGACAGAAGTAAAAGCATTTCTTAAAATAAGTAAGAGTTATCCTATTTAAACAAGATTGATCTCTAATACTGCAATACGTTGAAGGAAAAAAGTACTTGTTGGTCCGTGTACAGAAAGAGGTTCCTAGGCTGTGAGAACCTTCACTACCCAATTTGGAAAAGCTATTCCTGAGTGTAGCCAAAAACTACCGTGTGCCGCGTTAAGGTAATTAAGTGATAATAGCAAAAGCTATTATAATTAGGGTGGTACCGCGAATAGAAACCTTCGTCCCTGTTACAGTGGATGGGGGTTTTTTTATATATAAAAGGAGGAAAATTAATGAAAACATCAGCAGAAATTCGTCGCAAGTTTATCGAATTCTTCGAAGAGAAAAAACACAAACAAGAACCTAGTATGCCGCTTGTGCCAATCAATGACGCGTCATTACTATGGATCAATTCCGGAGTAGCAACGTTGAAAAAATATTTTGATGGCTCAGTGATCCCCGAAAATCCATGTATTACAAATGCACAAAAAGCAATACGTACGAATGATATTGAGAATGTCGGCAAAACAGCTCGCCACCATACATTCTTTGAAATGCTTGGGAACTTCTCTATTGGTGATTACTTTAAAAAAGAAGCTATCCACTATGCGTGGGAGTTCTTAACAGATCCAAAATGGATGGGCTTTGAAGGTGAAAAATTGTCCATTACCATACATCCGGAAGATAATGAGGCCTATACGATTTGGAAAGACGAAGTTGGTATTCCAGAAGAACGCCTAATTCGTTTGGAAGGGAACTTCTGGGATATTGGAGAAGGTCCTAGTGGCCCTAACTCAGAAATTTTCTACGATCGCGGAGAGAAATACGGCAACGACCTAAAAGATCCAGAATTATATCCGGGCGGTGAAAATGAGCGCTATCTAGAAATATGGAATCTTGTTTTTTCTCAATTTAATCATAATCCAGATGGCACATATACACCTCTGCCAAAACAAAACATTGATACAGGTATGGGCCTAGAACGTATGGCTTCAGTTGTTCAAGATGTGCCAACTAACTTTGATACAGATTTGTTTATGCCAATTATCGAGAAAATTGAAGAATTTGCAAATCGTAAATACAAACGCCCAAATGAAATCGATTTAAATGAAATCTTTGGCAGCGAGGAAGATATAAACACGCCATTCAAGGTCATTGCAGACCACATCCGGACAGTGGCATTTGCAATTGGTGATGGAGCATTACCTTCAAATGAAGGTCGTGGTTATGTGCTTCGCCGTTTACTTCGCCGTGCCGTACGATATGCAAAACAAATAGGTATCGAAAAACCATTCATGTACCAACTTGTACCAACAGTTGGTGAGATCATGGCTGACTTCTATCCAGAAGTGAAAGAAAAAGCGGAATTTATCGCTCGCGTTATTAAGAACGAAGAAGAAAGATTCCATGAGACATTACATGACGGCCTTTCTATCTTCAATGAAGTGGTAGAAGCCCAAAAAGCGAACGGACAAACAAGCATTCCTGGAGTAGATGCATTCCGTTTATATGATACCTACGGCTTCCCAGTCGAATTGACAGAGGAATATGCAGAAGAAGTAGGCATGACAGTGGATGTTGAAGGTTTCGAAGCGGAAATGGAAGTTCAACGTGAACGTGCTCGTAATGCGCGTCAAGATGTCGATTCTATGCATGTTCAATCAGAAGTACTTGCAAACCTAACAGAGGCAAGCACATTTGTGGGTTATGAAACTCTTGAGACAAACACAACAATTGCGGCAATGGTAGTAAATGGACAAATCGAAAAAACAGCTTCAGAGGGTGATGAAGCACTAATTATTCTTGCTGAAACACCTTTCTATGCTGAAATGGGTGGGCAAATCGCTGACCATGGTTCAATTAGCAACGATTCATTCAAAGCATTTGTAAAAGATGTACAAAAAGCGCCAAATGGCCAAGCATTGCACACAGTTATTGTTGAATCTGGCGAAATGCATGTAGGTGAAGATGTATTTGCACAAGTTGATCGCACAGAACGTAACTTGACTGTGAAGAACCATACAGCAACACATCTATTGCAACGCGCACTAAAAGATGTGTTAGGCGATCATGTAAGCCAAGCTGGTTCATATGTAGGACCAGACCGCCTTCGTTTTGACTTCTCACACTTTGGTGCTGTTACTAAAGAAGAGTTAGAAAAAATAGAGCAGATCGTTAACGAAAAAATCTGGGATGACATCGCAGTAGTAATTGAGGAGATGCCAATTGCGGATGCAAAAGAAATTGGTGCAATGGCTTTATTTGGTGAAAAATACGGTGATGTGGTGCGTGTAGTACAAGTGTCCGATTATTCTATTGAACTATGCGGTGGTATCCATGTTAAACGTTCTTCAGAAATTGGATTCTTTAAAATCATGTCAGAAGGCGGTATTGGTGCAGGCACACGACGTATTGAAGCTGTAACAGGCAAAGCTGCGTATCAAGCAACGAAAGAAGAACAGCATGTTTTAGAACAAGCAGCTAGTTTGCTGAAAGCAAATCCGAAAGACTTAGTCGCACGTGTAGAAAGCCTTCAACAAGAGTTGAAAGAGCAACAACGCGAGAATGCATCATTATCTGCCAAAATAGCAGGTGCACAAGCTTCAACTATCTTATCATCAGCACAGAAAATCGGCGATGTAACGGTGCTGGCAACAAAAGTTGAAGCAAAAGACAACAATCAATTACGCCAACTAATGGATGATTTGAAAGCTAAAATGGACCAAAGTGTCATTGTTTTAGGCGCAGCATCTGAAGGCAAAGTTATGCTGATTGCCGGGGTAACAAAAGATCTAGCAAACGGAAACTATCACGCAGGCAAGATTGTGAAAGAAGTTGCAGAGATTTGCGGAGGCAAAGGCGGAGGCCGTCCTGATATGGCTATGGCGGGTGCAAAAGATGCTTCTAAATTGGAAGAAGCGTTGGATTCCGTGTATAATTATGTAAAATCTATTTAAAAGGTTTGTTGAATAGGGTATACTAACATAGATACAAGACGTTATTCTACTATTTTAAAGTGAGGTGCCCTGCATGAGTAAGTTTGATCAGACGATGAAATTTAATTTCCCTGAAGAATCGATGGAACAAGAAGTTAGAGAAACCATGCAACGAGTACATGCAGCACTAGAAGAAAAAGGATACAATCCTATCAATCAAATCGTTGGTTATCTATTATCAGGAGATCCTGCTTATATCCCTCGCCATCAGGATGCACGGAACAAAATTCGTAAACTTGAACGTGACGAAATTTTAGAAGAGTTGGTTAAGTTCTATATTAAAAAGAATAACGAGGCATAATGATGAGAATAATGGGTTTAGATGTTGGCTCCAAAACGATTGGCGTAGCAATTAGCGATGCGCTAGGTTGGACAGCCCAAGGTATCGAAACGGTAAGAATCGATGAGGAAAATAATGAATTCGGCATTGAAAGAATCCAAGAACTGGTGAATGAGTATGGCATTGCTGAATTCGTTGTAGGTTTCCCCAAAAATATGAACAATACCGTTGGACCAAGGGGCGAGGCATCACAGGCCTATGCAAAGCTTTTAGAAGATACATTTTCTAAGCCAGTAACGCTTTGGGACGAGAGATTGACAACAATGGCTGCGGAACGTTTGCTAATCGAAGCGGATGTACGTCGCAAAAATCGAAAAAAAGTCATTGATAAAATGGCGGCGGTTATGATTCTTCAAGGATACTTAGATCGAAAACAGTTATGAGGTGGAATTATGGAAGAATTTGAAGAAAGACATATTACAGTTGTAGATGATGAAGGCAATGAGCAACTTTGCGAAGTGCTTCATACATTTGATTCCGAACAATTCGGCAAATCATATGTACTTTACTCTATTATGGGTTCAGAAGACGAAGATGGCACAGTTGAGATCTTCGCTTCCTCTTATGAACCATCTGATAATGGAACAGATGGTGAACTTACTCCAATCGAAACAGATGAAGAGTGGGATTATATCGAATCTGTTATTGAAGAGTTGGATGAGGATATTGAACAAGGATAATTGCAGAGAGTTGGCAGTTTAGTTTAAAATAAATGTTCAGCAATATGTATTTATCCATTATAAAAGCAATACTTAAGATGCTGCTGTAGTAGACAGCACAAAATATATAGAAGAGGTGACCTAAATGGCACATGAACACGAACATGATCACGAGCACATCGTGGCAGTAGATGAATTCGGTAACGAACAAGTATACGCGGTACTTTATACATTCGACTCTGAGGATTTCGACCGCTCCTATGTACTTTATTATAAAGAAGGCGCTGCAGAAGGCGAAGAAGTTGAAATCTTTGCATCTGCTGTTGTCCCAGCTGAAGATGGTGAAGGCGGAGAACTTGTTCCTATTGAAACTGATGAAGAATGGGACATGGTGGAAGAAGTTTTAAACACTCTTGACGCTGAATTTGGCGAAGAGTAATTGTTTGCCTAAGCGGAATGAGCAACTAGCATTCCGCTTTTTTGTGCAGCAAACATCCGTTAAGGAGGAATTGCCTACGTGGAAAAGAAGAAAAACCAAGATCAGATCAATAAAATAAAAGAGCGTCAGTCTGAAAAAAGGGTTGTACGTAAAATTGTATTAGCTGCATCCGGAGTATTTATTGCACTTGCACTGGTTCTTGGGATAAGTATGTATTTTTATGTAAATAATGCGTTAAAGCCAGTAGATGAAAATGCAACTAAAACAGTCAAAGTTAATCTCCCGATCGGTTCATCGATTGATACTATTTCCGAAACCTTGGAGAATAAAAATATTATTAAAAATGCTAAAGTCTTCAAGTATTATACAAAGGTAAAAAATGAATCAGAATTTCAAGCAGGTACCTATAATCTGACGTCTTCTATGACGATCGATGAAATTATCAAAAGTCTGAAAACAGGGAAAGTGTACCGTACGCCAATCTTTACGATTACAATCCCAGAAGGATTAACTCTTGACCAAATTGCAGAAAAAGTTGAAAAAAGTACAAACTACTCGAAAAAAGAGTTTATGGATCTCGTGAATAGCAAGAAATTCATTAAACAAATGAAAAAAGCGTATCCACGCACCGTTACAAAAGCAATTGACCAAAAAGATATACGCTATCCGCTTGAAGGCTACCTTTACCCTTCGACATACCCGTATTTCGAAGAGAAGCCGACATTACAGGAAATCATAGAGCCAATGATTGCACAGACCAATGAGGTTATCACTAATTACTCTGGCCAATTGAAGCAAAAACATTTATCTGTTCATAAATTTTTGACATTTGCTTCCCTTTTGGAGAAAGAAGCAACAGCCAAAACAGACCGTGAAACGATTGCTAGTGTCTTTTATAATCGTTTAGAAAGCAAAATGCCACTTCAAACCGACCCTACTGTTCTTTATGCATTAGGAGAGCACAAATCCCGGGTCCTTTATAAAGATTTAGAAGTGAAAAATCCATACAATACGTATAAGATTAAGGGATTGCCACCAGGCCCTATTTCAAACGCAGGTAAGGAATCACTTGAAGCTGCAATAAATCCAGCAACGACAGAATACCTATACTTTGTGTCAGACAAAAACGGCAACAATCACTTCTCTAAAACGTATGATGAACATTTAGGTAAAGTTGAGAAATATATAAAGTAAACTAGGAAAAAGATGCTGAACCGATTTATTGAAATTAGGTTTGAATAACTAAGATAGGAGAAGAGCGGCTCTCGCTTTTCTTCTATTTTTGTGATAAGATAAAGTGTATTTTTGAAAAAATAAGGAGGGAATTGTATGGCTATTTCGGATGCATATACAATGTCCTTTATAAAACCACGAAATCCATTGCTTACTGAGATGGAACAATTCGCAAAAGAAAACTTTGTGCCTATTATGCAACTGCCAGCAATTGAACTATTGCTGCAAATGCTCCGAATCCAACAACCTAAAAGTATATTAGAAATTGGCACTGCAATTGGCTACTCTGCCATTCGTATGGCTGAGGCATTGCCCGAAACAAAAATAGTGTCAATTGAACGAGATGAAAATCGTGTACAGCAAGCTAAACATTTTCTTTCGAAATCTTCTGTTGCTGAGCAAGTGGAAATCATCACAGGCGATGCATTAGAAGTAGATATAGAAAATCATCACTCAGCATTTGATGCTATTTTTATCGATGCTGCAAAAGGACAATATCAAAAGTTCTTTGAAAAGTATAGTCCGCTTATAAAACAAGGCGGTATTATATATATCGATAATATGTATATGCACGGCCTTTCCGATCTAGAGCTTTCAGAGGTACCTAGGCGGAAAAGAACGATGATTCGTAATTTGCATCAATTTGCGGATTGGATGATAGAAAATGAAGATTACCAATCCACATTCTTCCCAGTTGGTGATGGATTATTGATTTGTATAAAGAGGTGACCATAATGACAAAACCTGAATTACTTGTAACTCCACAATCGCTTTCACATATTAAAGCGCTTATTGAAGCAGGTGCAGATGCCTTTTTAATAGGTGAACAGCAATTTGGTTTACGATTAGCAGGAGAATTTACTATTGAAGAAGTACGTGAAGCTACTGCAATCATTCACGATGCTGGAAAAAAAGTATACGTTGCGATGAATGCCATCTTCCATAATGATCGGGTGGATGCATTAGCACCTTATATGAAAGCATTAGCAGAAATAGGAGTGGATGGCATCGTCTTTGGCGATCCATCAGTTATCATTGCTAGACGCGAAGCAGACGTTAACATTCCATTACATTGGAACCCAGAAACAATTGCAACAAACTGGTTCCAAGCTAATTATTGGGGCAAACGCGGTGCAACAAGAGCTGTCCTTGCTCGTGAATTGAGCATGGATGAAATTGTTGAAATTAAAGAAAATGCCGAAATCGAAATCGAAGTCCAAGTGCACGGAATGACATGTATGTTCCAGTCGAAACGCCCACTGCTCGGCCATTACTTCATGTATGAAGGCAAAGCAATGGAAGTTGAAAAACGGAAAAACAATCGCAATATGTTCTTGCATGATCCAGAACGAAACAGCAAATATCCAATATACGAGGATTTAAACGGTACGCATATTTTCAGTCCGAATGATATGTGTATTATTGATGAATTAGACGAATTATTTGAAGCTGAAATCGACGTTTTCAAAATTGAGGGTGTTTTGCATACAGAAGAATATGTAGTCGCAGTAACAGAGTGTTACCGCAAAGCAATCGATGCATACACGGAATCTCCTGATGCATACTTCGATATAAAAGAAGAACTACTCGCAAAAATTGAAGAAATTCAACCAGAGTTGCGTCCATTGGATACAGGCTTCTTCTTCAAGGAAACTGTATACTAGGAAAGGAGATAAAGACCGTGACATTATTAAAAGACGATGCGATAAGCGAAATTCGTGATGGCAAAAGAGTCATCGTTAAAAAACCCGAATTGCTAGCACCTGCAGGCAACTTGGAAAAATTAAAAATTGCAGTCCACTATGGTGCAGACGCTGTATTTATCGGCGGCCAAGAATTTGGTCTTCGCTCAAACGCAGGAAATTTCTCAATTGATGAAATGCGCGAAGGCGTAGAGTTTGCTAATAAATATGGTGCCAGAATCTATGTGACAACGAATATTTTTGCTCACAATGATAATATGGATGGGCTTGATGAATATCTAAAAGCACTGGAAGGCGCAGGAGTAGCAGGTATTATTGTAGCGGATCCATTAATTATTGAAACATGTAAAATTGTTGCACCAAAATTAGAAATCCATTTAAGTACACAACAATCCCTTTCCAACTGGAAAGCTGTTCAGTATTGGAAAGAAGAAGGATTAGAGCGTGTCGTGTTAGCACGTGAAACAAGTGCGGAAGAGATCAAACTAATGAAAGAAAAAGTGGATATTGAAATTGAGTCATTTGTTCATGGCGCAATGTGTATTGCTTATTCTGGTCGTTGTGTTTTATCTAACCATATGACTGCGCGTGATTCTAATCGCGGGGGTTGTTGCCAATCATGTCGATGGGATTATGATTTATATGCAGTAGAAGATGGTGAAGAAAAGCCTTTATTTGAAGAAGGCAACGAAGCCTTTGCAATGAGCCCGAAAGATTTGAAGCTTATCGAATCTATTCCAAAGATTATTGACTTAGGCATCGATTCTTTAAAAGTGGAAGGCCGTATGAAATCAATTCACTATATAGCTACTGTAGTCAGTGTCTACCGTAAAGTAATCGACGCATATTGTGCAGATCCTGATAATTTCAAAATTAAACGTGAATGGCTTGAAGAGCTAGATAAATGTGCAAACCGTGAAACAGCTTCTTCTTTCTTTGAAGGACAACCTGGATATGAACAACAAATGTTCGGTGAACATGGCAAGCAAACGAAATTTGATTTTGTTGGCATGGTCTTAGATTACAATGAAGAAACACAAATGGTTACATTACAGCAACGCAATTACTTTAAACCTGGCGACGAAGTAGAGTTTTTCGGACCTGAAATTGAAAACTTTAAAGTTGTCATTGACGAAGTATGGGATGAAGATGGACAAGCACTTGATGCTGCTAGACATCCATTGCAAATCGTTCGTTTCAAATGTGCTGAGAAGCTGTATCCAATGAATATGATGCGCAAGGAGATGCGATAGATGGAAAAACAACGTCCAGTTGTGATTGGCATCGCTGGAGGTTCTGGGTCTGGCAAAACAAGTGTGACACATGCCATCCATGATGTATTTAAAGAACATTCAGTAGTAGTGATTGAGCAAGACTTTTATTATAAAGATCAAAGCCATTTGGAATTTGATCAACGACTAGAAACGAATTATGATCATCCGGATGCTTTTGATACGGATTTATTAATTAGTGATGTAAAGCGTTTATTAGAAAGAAAGTCCATTGAAAAACCAGTGTATGATTATGCACTACATACACGTTCAAAAGAAACCATTCATATTGATCCGCAAGATGTTATCATTCTTGAAGGAATTTTGGTACTTTTTGATCCGCGCTTGCGTGAATTGATGGACATTAAATTATTTGTGGATACGGATGCAGACTTGCGGATTATTCGCCGTATTTTACGCGATATCAATGAGCGTGGTCGTTCAATGGATTCTGTCATTGAGCAATATCTTTCTGTTGTTCGTCCGATGCATAATCAATTTATTGAGCCAACTAAGCGTTATGCAGATATTATTATTCCAGAAGGCGGCCAAAATGAAGTTGCAATTGATTTAATGGTTACAAAAATAAAAACAATTCTTGAAACAAATAGTATTGTGTAATATCATTGTAAATGATTAGTAAATATTCTTGTTAGAAACTATGTCGCATGCTTTAACGAGTAGCGACATAGTATTTTTATTAAGATGATGAAGAAGCAACCGAGGAGTGAATAAAATGGCAGCAGAAAAACAATACCCAATGACTGCAGCGGGTAAGCAAAAACTAGAAGAAGAATTAGAATTCTTAATTTCAACTAAACGTAAAGAAGTTGTTGAACGCATCAAAACAGCTCGTGGTTTTGGTGACTTATCGGAGAACTCCGAGTATGATGCTGCGAAGGACGAACAAGGCTTTGTAGAAGGCCGTATTTCGCTTTTGCAAACAATGATTCGTAATGCCATGATTATAGAAGAAGGCGCAAGTACATCTGATATCGTAACAATTGGCCGTACAGTAACATTCAAGGACCTAGAGGAAGACGACGAAGAAACTTACACAATCGTAGGTTCAGCAGAAGCAGATCCTTTCGAGGGTCGCATTTCAAATGATTCGCCAATCGCTAAAGCCCTACTTGGCAATAAAGTAGGAGACCGCGTAAAAGTCAATACACCTGGTGGAGACATGGATGTCGAGATTATTTCTATTAAATAAAAAGTAAATCCTTTTAAAGAAGACAATCGTTTGTATTGTCTTCTTTTTTTATTAAACGCAATTAAACGGAAATTATTGTATTCAACAAGTGAGGTTTTTGTTATAAATAGATTAAGTAAACGTATCGGTCATTATTAAATGGTTGAATGAGGAAAGAGTAAATAAATTATATTCTGAATTATTAAACGAAAGAAAGGGAGATTTAATTGAAAACATCTAAAAAGAAAAAGTTAATCGCGATTTTCGGTAGCGTTGGCATTTTAACTTTGGGTATATCACTCATGATCATCATTAAATATCAGTACCATACGAATCAATTAATTATAGCTGATTGTTTTGAAAACTACGGAAATGAAACGACAGTAACAATTAAAAAGCATGTTATTGGGTCTGCGGTTACTTGTAAAAGAAATGAATAAGACTTTAATCCTTATTTTATACGCTATAGGGCTACCTGGAATGCTTTTCATGTATACTCGCAAAGCTAGAAGCGTATTCTGTTTTTATGCTATGATAGACAAGAGTATTAAGAAACCAAACCAGATGATGCGCGTCATCATGTAAAGAAGTAAGGGGGAGACTTATGGCTGAAATTGGACGCCGATATAATCCGAATGGCAAAAAACCAAAAAACACAGATAAAAAGAAAATGGATAAAATATTGAATGTGTTAATTGGTGTTGTAGCTGCACTTATACTCGTTGTAGCTGGCTTCATTGTCATTGGCGGCTCGCATAACAAAGACACTAAAAGTGATAAAGTTGCCCAACAAACACCGCAAGAAAATGAATCCGAAAAAGATAATATAGTAGAAAAAGATTCAAAAGAGCTAGAAAAAGAGAAAGCAAAACAAGCGGAAGAGGCCAAGAAAGAAAAAGCAGACGCAGCTGAAGAAGAAAGTGATGCACAAGCGGAAGACGATAATTCGTCTAGTGAACAAGAAGAGACGGCTAGTGATGAAGATAATAATTCAGCATCAGATGAAACACAAGATAATGAAGAAAGTAAGAAAGACAGTGACCAATACAGTCATACGGCTAAAGTCGAAGAATCTAACGATCCAAACGTGAAAAAAGTTGTTACCGATTCAAAATGGAAGCCAACTAAAACAAAACAAAAAGAATCCAGCGATGTCCATAATTCAAGCTATACAAAAGGTTCACTTGATTGGAACGAAAAAATAAAAACGATTGCTCATACGACAGGCTTAGATGAAAATGATATGATTATATGGTATGTTAAGAACGGTGGTAGCCCGAATACGTCAATCGGGATTGTTTCTTCAAAAGACAAGACCAAGAACTATCGTGTTTCAATGGAGTGGATTTCTAATAAAGGTTGGAAACCAACTAAATTGGAAGTCTTAAAAACACATCAAGGCGCTTATTAAAATATGTGCGATGCCCCCAATAAGTGAGGCATCGCCATTCTTTATGTTGTAATATAATAAGCGTTATGTAGTATAAGTGACTATCTCCTAAGGGAAGATTACGGCCCAGTACGGAGTAGATTTATCTTAAGGAAGGAAGTATAAAAATGAGAATTGCTGTCATTGGCGCAATGGAAGAAGAAGTAGAATATTTAAGAAACACACTAGAAAATACGGAGAGCCGAACCATGGCGCATAGTGAATTTACGACAGGTACATACGCAGGCCATGATGTCATCCTTCTGAAGAGCGGGATTGGCAAGGTCAATGCAGCCATGACAACTACATTGCTACTGCATGAATACAAACCGGATATTGTCATTAATACAGGATCTGCAGGCGGCTATGATGAAAATCTTGATATCGGTGCAATAGTTATTTCAGACGAAGTAAGGCATCATGATGTGGATGCTACTATTTTCGGCTATGAAATCGGACAAGTTCCACAAATGCCAGCTATGTTCCAATCAGATCAAAAACTAATCGAAATCGCGAAAGAAGCTGTAACAGAAATAGGCGAGCACCAATTTGCAGTTGGTCTGATCACAACGGGCGACTCGTTTATGAACGATCCTGTTCGTGTGGAAAAAGTACGTGGGGATTTTAAATCAATGAAAGCTGTTGAGATGGAAGCAGCTGCTGTAGCGCAAGTTTGCTATCAATTTGATACTCCTTTTGTGGTCATTCGTGCTCTTTCTGATATTGCTGGCAAAGAATCTGCAATCAGCTTTGATGAATTTTTACAAGTAGCAGCAAAACATTCAACAGAGATTGTTTTGAAGGTTATTTCAAAGTTAGCGTAAGGCAGTGGCCTGACACAATTTATCCAAAATTTAGACAGCAGTTGTTCATAATGTTCCATTCAAAGCCTTCTTTTAAGTGGTAAGATAAAAGCAACAGATACTTACATACTTAGGATGCGGGAGGGATTCTCATGACTTTTATTATGGCGGCGGCTATGGCAATTACAGCAGTATTAAGCCTTATAATGGTATCAGAAGTTTCCGAATGAATGAATTTTAAAGATAGAAAAGAACTGCCATATATATGGCAGTTCTTTTTTATTGCTCGAAATTTCGATGATTTTTCTTTTTTAAATGCTGGTACAGTTTGACTAGTGCACGTTTTTCAATGCGGCTAACATAGCTTCTGGATATATTCATGTCTTTTGCAATTTCCTTCTGGGTTTTGGGTTCTTGCTGGCCGAGTCCATAGCGCTGTTGAATAATGCTTAATTCACGGTCATCTAATAAATCTAGATGCTCATATAAAAGCTGCTCTTCTTCACACCTTTCAATCTGTTGTTCGGTGGAAGGTTCATCGCTTTGCAAAAAATCTGCAATTTCTAGCGGGTTACCATCTTTGTCAGAGCCGATGGTTTCGTGTAAAGACACGTCTTTTTGAACTTTTTTCTGGCTTCTTAAATGCATTAGTATTTCATTTTCTATACAACGAGCTGCATATGTAGCAAGCCTCGTCTTTTTCTGCGGCGTAAAGCTTGCTACCGCTTTCATTAACCCAATCGTCCCAATGGAAATATAGTCATCAAGCTGTTCGTGTTTCGGATGGAATTTTTTGACGACATGCGCAACAAGCCTCATATTTCTTTCAATGAGTTCAAGTTTTGCAGATTCATCGCCATTCATATACCGTTCGAGACACTCGGCTTCTTCCTCTTTTGAAAAGGGTTGCGGAAACGATTGGCCTTTTAAATAGCCAAGTAAGACGGGGAGATCGACCCACAGTTGCATGATGGCTGTTAAAAGGGAGCTAATTGTCGTCATCCTTCCTTACATGTGAGTAACACATCATATGACAAGAGAAGTCATTTTACAACAAAAAAATGACCTGCAAATGCAGGTCATACTTATTCGCCAAATTAAACCTTCTTTAATGTAAACGTGCTAATCATAAGAACTGATAGAAGTGGGAATAAAAACATATAAAAAACTGGGGATAATACCGGTATGAAGAAAAATGTTAACGTTAAGATAGCACCAGATGCGGTAATTGGCAGACCGCTGAAATAGCCATTGGATTCTGTAATATTGAAACGAGCCAGCCTAAATGCACCGCATGCAATATATAATACAGCGACAATCATACCGATCGTGCCAAAATGGACAAGTGTCATTTCATACATTAATATCGCTGGAGCCACACCAAATGATATAATATCACTCATGGAGTCCAATTGTTTTCCTAGCTCTGATTCTTGATTGAATTTCCGTGCCACTTTGCCATCGTAACGATCCAAAAAGGCAGCTATGAAAATAAACAATACAGCATAATTAAAGGACTCATGGATGGTTGCCATAATAGAGGCGCCGCCGAATGAGATATTCCCTAGTGTGATAGTATTAGCTAAGTGTGCTTTCATTTTTTTAATTGTGGTATCCACTACTTCAATTAAAAACAATGGACATCATTCCTTTATGTTCAGTATTACAATATTATACTTCTTTTAATTGGGAGTGTAAAACTTTTTTAAAATGAGGGTTGTCAATGTTACGTGAAAAATATTACCGGTCACTTGTAGAATTAACAAACGGCAGGTGGTCGTCTACGATACTGCGAGGAGTAGCTGGTTCTCGCTTTAGCAAAAGAATAATTTCTTCCTATATACGATTATATGGAATTGATACGCAAGAAACAGAAAATAACACATACCACAATCTACATGACTTTTTCACTCGGAAATTAAAACAGGGTGCTCGGCCGATTGCAGAAGGAGCTGAATTGTATACAAGCCCAGTTGATGGAAAAATTGAATCCTGCGGCGATATTGTAGAAAACAGTATATTTTTGGTGAAGGAAAAAAAGTACAACCTTGTTGATCTACTAGGCAAAGAAGAAAATATTGTAAAGTATATCAATGGAAAATACATTGTGTTTTACCTTAGTCCGGCGGATTATCATAGGCTTCATAGTCCGATTGATGGTGAAGTGATAAAACAATTTACACTTGGAAGAAAATCTTATCCCGTTAATTCTTTAGGATTGACTTATGGGGATCAGCCGATTTCAAAAAACTACCGACAAATCACAGAGCTACAAACAGCAAACGGTGCCACTTGCGCGTTCATTAAAGTTGGTGCCATGTTCGTGAATTCCATTCATTTGACGAATACAACAACAGAGTGGAAAAAAGGAGAAGAAGTAGGATTCTTCAGTTTTGGGTCAACCGTTGTGATGCTTTTTGAACCCAATAGCGCAGAATTTTTAGAACAAACTGTTCCCGGACAAAAGATCCAAGTGGGTCAAGCATTTGCACATATGCTATAATTTGTAGAGCGTAGATAAACCATTGGGCTTTTACAGGAGTTCACCCCTTCTTAGCTTCTTGAGCATATATATTTGTTAGGGGAACAGCCTGTAAATGCAGGAGAATAGATTTATTGGAGGAAAAAATGTACAAATTGATTATGCCACACGAATTTGCACTTTCGGTGTTTGATATTACGCCGGAAAAGCTGAAAGAAAAAGGCATTCGAGGGATTATTACAGATCTAGACAACACATTAATCGAATGGGATCGTGCAGATGCTACAGAGGACTTAATTGCCTGGTTTCAGCAGATGAAGGATGCTGGAATACAGGTTGTCATTCTGTCGAATAATAAAGAGGCACGCGTCAAAAAATTTGCAGATCCGGTCGGGATTCCATATATTTTCCAAGCGCAAAAACCGCTTGGCAAGGGTTTTAAACGTGCTCTTGCATTACTTGATATGAGACCTGAAGAAGTGCTGATGCTGGGAGACCAAATGCTCACAGATATGATGGGAGCAAACCGTAGTAGGTTATATACGATTTTAGTAAAGCCTGTCGCACAATCGGACGGTTTTGTTACACGATTCAATCGTTTCATCGAACGCCGTGTTTTTAAATATTTAAGCAAAAAAGGAATTAAAACGTGGGAGGAAAAAGAATGAAAGACATGCCACAATGTATTGGCTGTGGTACTACCATCCAAACTGAAGATAAAAATGCACCAGGATATGCTCCTGCAGCAACGTTAGAGAAAGAAGAAATCATATGCCAGCGCTGTTTCCGTCTCAAGAATTACAATGAGCTTCAGCCTGTTTCTTTGACAGATGACGACTTTTTGCGCATCTTAAACGGCCTTGGTACTCAAAAAGGCTTAATCGTAAAAATTGTAGATATATTTGATTTTAATGGGAGCTGGTTACCTGGATTACATCGTTTTGTCGGCAATAATCCGGTACTCCTCATCGCAAATAAAGCGGACTTGTTACCAAAATCAGTGAAAAAACAAAAAGTGATTAATTGGCTGAAAAGAGAAGCAAAAGCGCTTGGGCTAAAACCAATCGATGTCTTGCTTGTCAGTGCGCACAAAGGCAGCGGTATGGATGAAGCGATAGAAGCAATAGAGAATTATCGTAATGGACAAGATGTTTTCGTTGTTGGGTGTACAAATGTAGGGAAATCTACATTCATTAACCGCATTATTAAAAGAGCAACAGGAGCAGGGGATATCATCACTACTTCTTATTTCCCTGGCACTACGCTAGACATGATTGAAATCCCATTAGAAGATGGACAAGCTATTTATGACACGCCGGGTATAATCAATCATCATCAAATGGCGCATTACTTAGATCCATCAGAGCTTAAATATATTATGCCCAAAAAAGAAATTAAACCAAAGGTATTTCAATTAAATCCGGCGCAAACTCTATTTATCGGCGCGCTTGCGCGATTTGATTTTATTAAAGGCGAGAGAGCAGCCTTTACAGTGCATATTGCTAATGAACTGATGATTCATCGTACTAAGCTCGAAAATGCAGATGAACTTTACGAAAACCATAAAGGCGAGCTGCTATCACCGCCTACAAAACAACATATGGATGCACTTCCGAAATTGGTACGCCATGAATTTTCAATTAAAGAAGCGAAAACTGATATTGTTTTTTCTGGGCTTGGCTGGATTACAATACAAGATCCAAATGTCGTAATTGCGGCATATGCACCAGAAGGAGTCGAAGTGCAAGTTCGCCCGTCATTGATATAGGGAGGAACTAAGATGAAGAAATGGTATGCCGTTATAGGAAATCCCATTGAGCATTCTATGTCACCTTTAATGCATAGTACGTGGATTGAAAAAGAGGGCAAAAATGCAAGCTATATCCCGGTTCATGTATTGCCAGAAAATTTAGAAGCAGCCGTGACTTCATTAAAACTACTTGGCTGCAGCGGCTGGAATGTGACCATACCATATAAAGAATCCATTCTTCCATTCCTTGATGAGATTGATGACACAGCTGCACAGATGGGTGCGGTTAATACAGTCGTAAGGATGCAGGATGGTCGGTATAAAGGTTATAATACGGACGGGCTTGGCTTTGTACGTTCTTTAGAAGAAGCAGTTGGCATAGACCATCGCCATAAGTCTGTCTTGCTAATTGGAGCGGGCGGGGCCGCTCGGGGCATTGCGTTTGCTTTAAAGCAAACTGGATATAGGCAAATTAATATTGCCAATCGTACAATCAGCAAGGCACAGGCTATTTGTGATGATTTGGATATAGAGGCTAAGGCGCTTACCTTAGAGAGAGCATCAGAGGATTTGGATCGATATGATATTATTATCCAAACGACGGCTGCAGGTTTAAATAAAAGTGAATTTTCAATGCCCATTGGGCTCAAACGCCTGTCTAAGACTGCAATTGTAGCAGATATTGTGTATAATCCAATGATGACGCCATTTTTAAAAGAAGCAAAGCGATCAGGAGCCACCATTGTGACAGGGCTAGGTATGTTTATCCATCAGGGTGCACTTAGTTACAGTTACTGGATGGGCTCGTACCCGAATGCGAAAGATGTAGAAGAACTTTTGCTTCGGCAAATAGGAGGAAATTGATTTTATGTTAACAGGTAAACAAAAAAGATTTTTACGTGCAGAAGCACATTCATTACAGCCGATTTTTCAAGTGGGCAAAGGCGGTGTTAATGAAGCAATGCTTGTACAAATTAAGCAAGCATTAGAAGTGCGTGAATTATTAAAAGTACGTATTTTAGACAACTGTGAAGAAGATAAGCATGATGTGGCAAAACAATTAGCTTCAGGCACAAATGCAGAACTTGTTCAATTGATTGGTCTTACAGTTGTTTTATATAAACAAGCATCAAAACGTGAACATCGCAAAATCGAATTGCCAAAAGCAAAATAAGGATTTGATTCCATGAAAAAAGTAGGGCTTCTCGGCGGCACTTTTAATCCGCCGCATATTGCGCATTTAATCATGGCTAATGAAGCGTATTATGCGCTTAATTTAGATGAAGTGCGCCTCATGCCAAATGCAATACCACCGCATAAAGTTAAACCAGAAGATGCAACAGCAGAACAGCGATTTCATATGACAGAACTCGCTGCAGAGATGGTTCCACATTTTACGGTAGAACCGTATGAAATCAAGCATGGCGGCGTATCTTACTCTTATGATACGTTAAGAGCCTTAACAGCATTAGAGCCAGAAGTAGAGTTTTATTTTATCATTGGCGGAGATATGATAGATATGTTGGATGAATGGTATCATATTGAGGAATTGACAAAGCTAGTCCATTTTGTTGGTGTACACCGCCCTGGTTCAGTTGGTAGCACGTCGTTGCCTGTGCAAAAGATTGAGGCGCCGATGGTCGATTTATCTTCAACAATGATTCGCGAGCGATTACATGCAGGGAAACCAGTTACATTTATAGTGCCGCCTGCGGTGGAGGAGTATATACGAAAGGAAGGTTTATATGGGACGAAATGAATTATTAGCTGCAATGAAAGACCGTATGCCTGAGCGTCGTTATATCCACACCATTGGCGTTGCAGACACAGCAATCGAATTAGCAACGCGCTTCAATTTAGATACAAAAAAAGCGGAAACAGCGGGAATTCTGCACGACTCATGCAAATATGCGGACCGTGTTTGGATGAAGGAAGTTATTAAAGGCGAGAACATGAATCCATTACTCCTTGAATACCACCATGAATTATGGCATGGTCCTGTAGGTGCTTATGTTGCACAAAGAGAATTCCATGTAGAAGATGAAGATTTGCTCAATGCGATTCGCTACCACACAACAGGGCGCGCTAACATGAGTGATTTAGAAAAAATCATTTATATCGCTGATATGATTGAACCGAACCGTCAATTTTCAGGGGTTGAAGAGTTGAGGAAAGCTGCACAAGAGCTACCTTTAGATGAACTAATGAGTAAATGTATTACGCACTCAATTGGGTTTCTTATCAGCAAGGGTCAACCTGTGTTCCCAGATTCTTTCCAGTGCTACAATGATATATTGCAAAAAAGAAGAAGTAATATATAAGAACTTTTCAGCAACCTCTTACTTAAATCAACGGTTAATATAGACTAAACTTGCGTAACATAAGTATATGTTTTGGCGTAAAGTCAAAGGAAAGAAGGAAAACAAATATATGGCAAATAATTTATTAGAAATTGCTTTTAAAGCTTGTGATGACAAAAGAGCAGAAGATATAGTTGCGTTAAATATGGAGGGGATTTCACTTTTGGCGGATTACTTCTTAATTTGCCATGGTAACTCCGATCGCCAAACTCAAGCAATTGCTCGTGAAATCGCAGATGTTGCTCATAAAGCAGGCTATGAAGTAAAAAGGCTTGAAGGTTTTGATTCGGCTCGATGGATTTTAGTAGATCTAGGTGAAGTAGTATGTCATGTTTTCCACAAGGACGAACGCGCTTACTATAACTTAGAACGTCTATGGGGAGACGCGCCTGAAAAATTTGTAGCAGTGGATCCAGAATGAGTAGCTACTCACGATTCGCACAAATATATGATGGCTTAATGACAGACGTTCCATATGATGAATATGTCAATTGGGTCACTTCACATGCATCGCCTGCCTCTTATCCCAATCTCTTGGATATTGGCTGCGGTACAGGGACAATGGCCGCAAAATTTGCGGCTCTTGGCTATAAAGTTAGCGGCATCGATCTTTCTGAAGATATGCTAATGGTAGCTTCTCAAAACTTTGCAGAAGCAGGCCTTGATATTCCTCTCTATTGCATGTCCATGGATGAGCTTGAGGGTTTCAATCATCTCGATGTCATTACGATTCCGATAGATTCTATCAACTATGTTCTAGAAGAAGATGCGGTAAGAGAAACACTTAAGCGTATATATGAATCATTGAAAAGCGGCGGACAGCTGTTTTTTGATGTGCATTCAATTTACAAAATGGATGAACTTTTTATGGACTCTCCTTTCACTTATGATGACGGAGAAGTCAGCTATTTGTGGATGACTGAAAAAGGTGAAGAAACTCATTCTGTCCATCATGATATTGTTTTCTATTCCCAACTAGAAAATGGGTATTATGAAAGATTTGAAGAATTTCATACACAGCGTACATTTGATGTTGAAATGTATAAAAATATGCTCAAAGAAGCCGGCTTTCAGGATATCTTTATCACAGCTGATTTTGCTGAAAAAGAGCCTGTAGAATTTTCTGAAAGAATTTTCTTCCGGGCTGTAAAATAGTCTTTTCAAAAAAATGAATATCCTATATACTGGAATTAGCTTCGTATATTGCCTTCTGAAAAAGAAAGGATGTGCGGACTAATTCCTTCTTTTTTGAAGAAAAATGGCAAAAAATTTGGCATCCCCATAGCCATCGTTATTTTTTTCTTTACTTTTATATACTTTTCCAAACAATCGTCCACACCCCCACAGGACGACTTATTTTCCCGTGCTGAAAAAACAAACGAATTAAACGAACCAAATACTGCTGATCATGCAAATGGCAAATCAAATAGCACATCGATTGAAAAACCTGAAATCGTAGCATCTACATCCATAATGGTAGATGTCAAAGGAGCGGTCAAAAATCCAGGGGTCTACAAGCTGGATGGTGATAGTCGCGTTATAGATGCTATTCAGCTGGCTGGAGGATATGCTAAGAATGCACAATCTAAGCAAATCAATCATGCACAAAAGTTGCAGGATGAGATGGTTATTTACGTGCCCCAAACAGGCGAAGAGGTAGAAGAAGTGCTGGCCATTGCATCAAACGACAAAACCGCAGTCCAGCCGTCTATCAATACTAGCAGTCCAAGCGGTGGTAGCCAAAGTACTTCAAATTTAGTAAATCTCAATACTGCAGATGAATCAGTTTTGCAAACCTTAAATGGTATTGGTCCTGCAAAAGCCCAAGCTATCCTTGCCTATCGGACAGAAAATGGATCTTTTCAAACAATTGAAGATTTAAAAAATGTAACGGGAATTGGTGACAAAACATTTGAATCGCTACAAGATCAAATAACAGTCAATTAAATAGCCCGTTTGCCTGTTGAAAAAGATGTCTCTTAAAATTACACTGAATATAATAAGTAATAATTACAGGAGGCAATAATATGGAGCGAATCACGTGGAACCAATTTTTCATGGCGCAAAGCCATTTGCTTGCACTTAGAAGTACATGCACAAGATTATCAGTAGGGGCTACAATAGTCCGTGAGAAACGAATTATTGCTGGAGGTTATAATGGTTCGATTTCCGGAGATGACCATTGCATCGATAATGGGTGCTATGTAGTGGACAATCATTGCGTTAGAACAGTGCATGCTGAGGTTAATGCTTTGTTGCAATGTGCGAAATATGGAACGCCGACAAAAGGAGCAGATCTCTATGTGACGCATTTTCCTTGTTTGCCATGTACCAAATCTATCATACAAGCAGGCATCCAAAACTTATACTATGCAACAGACTACAAGAATAACCCGTACGCCATCGAATTGTTGGCGCAAGCGAAAGTGAATGTCGTACATGTACCTTTTGATGAGAGAAAAATAGACTTTTTAAGTGATGAAAAAATGATGCTCTATATGGACATGCTTACTAAATTGCGTGAACATGGTGCAACGCCTGAAGAATTGGCCCCTTATGAACAGAAGGTGGAAGAATTATTTGGCCATTCTCTTTTAGACATAAATTAATATATATAGCTCTAGCTATTATGCTTGCTGTTCTCGCAGCATTTAAAGATAGCTTTCTTCTTTGGCTATTCGTTCCGTATAGCTGTTTTCTATGGTGGAAAAAAGAAAAAACATGGCTTCTTGCCATTATCGCCGTTTTTTCTTTTTCTGCCTTTTTTTATACAAAGAATCGAAATGAAGATTTAAAAGAACATATTCCAGAGCATGCGGTGATTACATGGACTGGTTCCTATACAATCAGTGGCGCTAAATTGCGTGGTTTTTCTATAACGGACAGTGGTGCCAAAATTTATACGGTCATGACGTTTTCAAACAAAGAAGAGAAAGAAGAATACGAAAATATTTCTTTAAGTGGTGCTATGTTCCGTGTTAAAGGAAAACTTACGCCAGCTAATATGCCTGCGCATCAATATGCTTTTTCAATGGATGAGTACCTGAAGAGTCAAGGTGCTATAGGCATTTATGAAATTGAACAAGCTGAATATATCGGAAAAAAGAAAAGTATTTCTTCCGTTTTGGCACAGCAACGATTAAAAGTTAAAAAGCATATAGAAAGGACATTCCCTAAACGTTTAGCAGCTGAAGCAGAGGCACTCATTATTGGTGACCAAGGGAATGTGGATGAAGATCTCAGTCGTGCTTATCAAAAACTGGGCATCACACACTTATTCGCTATTTCTGGGTTGCATGTTGCCCTTATCACGCTATTGCTTTTTGAGATAATGCTGAGGTGCCATGTCCGCAAAGAACATGCAACACTGGCTATCATGATTGTTCTTCCGATGTATGCTTGTCTAGCTGGTGGGGCCCCTTCGGTATGGCGATCTGTGACTGTGGTAGAAATAATGATGATTAGTCGAGCAAGCAAATCATTATTAACGGTAGATGATGCACTTTCTATAAGTTTCATTTTGCTTCTTACCTATCAGCCAGCTATGATATTTCAAGTGGGGTTTCAATTGTCATATTTGGCGACAGCTGCGCTAATTTATTCAAGTAGGATTTTACAATCTTCAAATCATGTATTGCTCCAATCATTTTATATGACATTTGTCTGTCAGCTATTAGTCTACCCTTTATTGATTTACCACTTTTTCGAGCTGAGCCTTTCTTCATTCGTGGCTAATCTTGTGTTCGTGCCCCTATTTTCGTTTGTGATTTTGCCAATTAATCTCATTATGCTTGTATTAACAGGTATATCTTTACCGCTTTCTAATCTAATTTTTGCAGTATATGAACCACTGAGAACATGGTTAACCTCAGGGATTTTGTTTTGCAAGGAAATACCCTATCAAATGTGGGTGTCGGGCAGGCCGGACATTCTTCTTTGTGCCTTAGCAATGATAGGTGTATTAACTGCATTTGTTTATATAGAGAAAAAATATTTTGTCCGAGCAGTTGCATGTATTTTATTCCCGATTTTGGTCATTCATTTTGCATCAAGCTTGCACCGAGATTTACGCATTACTTATCTAAACGTTGGCCAAGGGGATAGCGCAGTGATTGAACTACCATATCGCAAAAAAGTATATGTAATTGATACAGGCGGTTTACTTCGTTTTGGCCAGGAAAAATGGAAGGAACCTAAGAATAAGTATGAAGTAGGTAGGAGGGTGGTGGTCCCATATTTAAAAGGTCGAGGGATACGCTCAGTGGATGCAATGATTTTAACGCACGCAGATGCAGACCATGTTGAAAGTGCGGAAGAAGTAATTGAGGAATTGCGTGTGAAAGAAATACACATAAGTCCAAACTCTTGGGAGAAGGCAGTGATGGGAGAGGTACTTAAGCTCGTCAAGGAAAAAAGAATTCCTCTAAAAGAAAGAATGGCAGGTTATAGCTGGGCAGAACACCGTACTGAATTCAAATATATTTCACCTACGGATACTAATTATGAGGGTAATAATGATTCTCTTGTCCTGCTGCTAAAGTTTGGCAAATTTAAAAGCGTTTTTACCGGTGATTTAGAAGAGTTGGGGGAGAGGCAGCTCATCGGAAATAGCGTAGCGGATATAGCGGGACTAACGATATTAAAAGCTGGCCATCATGGAAGTAAAACGTCAAGCTCGGAGCCTTTTTTGAATATAACAAAGCCTTTGCTTACCATATTCTCTACAGGCTTAAATAATCGGTATCGTCATCCGAGCCAGGAAGTGGTCGATCGTTATCAAAGATTAGGTTATACTACTTTAAACACAGCGGAATCAGGATCAATCGAGTTGTCAGTGAAAGAAGACTCATGGCAAATCCATACAACGGCAGAGTTTCTTGAAAAGAAAAAAGCTTTGTCCAAATGACAAAGCTTTTTTCGGAATAAAGACTTATAAATTCACATACTCAATAACTGTTGCGATGATGAACATGATTGCGAAGAATGCGAATGATACGCCGAATCCAACGCCTGAATCGATCGCGTCATTTCTTTTGCTTTGTACCTCTTGTTCAAATGGATTCATTACTATCCCTCCTAGTTCGATTTAATTATACGGTAACGGCTGTGAAAAATCTAGATTGAATGCGGAAAATGGCATTCTCTGCAATAGATTTAAAATAGGGCTTAAATTAGTAATATATCAACTAAATTTAAACTTAAACAAATTATTAGGAGGCATTTCATGAAGTTAGGATTGAAGCGGGATGAAGTAAAGTTGGTAGATTATTCGCTTGAATGGAATGAAGAGTTCCAGCAAACACGGAAAGCTATAGAAGAACATACAGGTCTAGCTGCAGAGCGTATCGAGCATATCGGCAGTACTGCAATTAAAGATATGCCTGCCAAGCCGATCATTGATATTTTAGTAGGAGTAGACAATCTAAAAAAAGTAGATGAATCATTGCTGAGAGACTTTTTAAAAGTTGGTTTTTTAAGGTTGAAAGTAGAACGGCCTGAAGAAAAGGTGTTGGCTAAGTTTACGGATGATACTTATCAAGAAAAAACCCACTTTGTACATTTGGTTGATTATCAAAAAGATCTTTGGCATAATCTCCTTTTCTTTAGGGATTATTTAAATGCGAATGAAGCAGTTAAACATCGCTATATGAAGCTGAAACAAGAATATATTAATAATACAGCTACAGGGTTAAATATCAATGATTATACTAAGTATAAAGAAGACTTTGTAAAGAATATTTTTAGTATAAGAAATAACAATTAGCGAAATCCACTATCCATATCCTTAGCGAAGACAGTGCATATCCACCAAAACCCATGTATACTTAAAGGAGCAGTAGTAGGGGGAGTATCATTATGTTTTCAAAATTATGGGCTGATATTCAAAAAGGTAAATTGGCGTCTGTTTATCTTTTAGCGGGCCTCGAATCTTATTATATAGACGAAACGATACGCAGAATCAAAGATAAGTTAGAAGAAGAAGGAGAGGTTGAATCAGTTACAATAGATTTGGATGAGAAGCCAGTAGATCTAGTAATTGATGAATCAGATACGATTCCTTTTTTCTCTAGCAAGAAGTTGATTATTGCAAAGAATGCTTCGTTTTTAAAGACAACGGATAAAACAAAAGAAAAAATCCAACATGATTTGACACGGCTTGCTAGGTGGTTAGAATTTCCATCGGACACATCTGTGACAATTTTTATTGCACCGTATGAAAAGTTAGATGAACGAAAAAAGGTAACAAAGCAAATGAAAGAGCATGCGGTATATTTGTTAGCTGAAACCCCGAAAGAGCAAGATTTGGCTGTTTGGGTGCAACATGAGGTAGCCGGGTTTGGCAAGTTAATTGAAGATGAAGCAACAGCTAAACTAATTGAACTCGTTGGCTTGGATATGCTTCATCTGAAATCAGAAGTTGATAAAATTTGCTTATATCTTGGTGAAGAAACAACTATCACAGCTTCTTTAGTGGAGGAACTCGTTTCAAAGACATTGGAACAGGATGCATTTAAAATGTTGAATGCTTATATCCGCCATGATGTTTCTGAAGCGCTCTCTATTTATCACGATTTAATACGGCAAAAGCAAGAACCCATTATGCTTGTCGCGCTTTTAGCTTCACAAATTAGGTTGATGTCTAATGTCTATTATTTATTGAAGAAAGGTTATCATTCAGGACAAATCGCCAAGCAGTTAAAGGTCAATCCTTATCGGATCAAACGTATAGTAGAAGACAGACGCAATATATCGGAAGAAGCTTTATTGAAAGCATTGTATGGACTGAGTGAAGTCGACCTCAAGTTAAAGTCGGTCAGCGGTAGACGAGAGAGATTCCTAGAACTCTTTTTAATGAAACCATTATAGAAGGAAAGCTAGCTTACTTGAGCTAGCTTTTTTCTATTATAAAAACGAATATTATAGCGATACCACAATCCTTTTTACTATATACTGTGAATTAGAGAAGGGGGAGTGAATACATGATTACAAAAGAGAGTAATATCCGGTTTGTTGTTGCGGGATTGTTGCTAGGGATTTTGATGTCCGCCATGGACAATACTATCGTGGCAACTGCAATGGGAACGATTGTGTCTGATTTAGGGGACTTTGACATGTTTATCTGGGTAACATCCGCTTATATGGTGGCTGTTATGGCCGGGATGCCGATTTTCGGAAAATTATCGGATATGTTTGGACGTAAGCGATTTTTTATATTTGGATTAGTCGTTTTTTTAATTGGGTCAGCACTCTGTGGAATTGCACAGTCAATGACACAACTAAGCATTTACCGCGCGATCCAAGGTATAGGCGGTGGCGCTTTAATGCCAATTGCCTTTACGATCGTGTTTGATATATATCCACCTGAGAAGCGAGGGAAAATAACAGGATTGTTGGGTGCAGTATTTGGTGCATCTAGTGTGCTCGGTCCGTTATTAGGCGCATACATCACAGAGTATATCAGCTGGCATTGGGTGTTTTATGTGAATGTGCCCATCGGCATTATTTCATTATTTATCATCCTTCGCTACTATAAAGAATCCTCAGCACTCGAAAATCAAAAAATTGATTGGGGTGGGGCAATTACTCTCGTAGCAGCAATCATCTGTTTAATGTTTGGATTAGAGCTAGGCGGCAAGAAGTTTGATTGGTTATCCATTGAAATTGTCAGTTTGTTTAGTGGATTTATAATTTTTTTTATAGCATTTATTATATTCGAGATAAAAGCAAAAGAGCCAATATTACCATTTTGGCTTTTCCGAAGACGTCTATTTGCTGCTTCACAAATATTAGCTTTTTTTTATGGCGGTACGTTTATTATTTTGACGATTTTTATTCCGATTTTTGTTCAAGCTGTTTATGGCGGGTCGGCAACAAATGCAGGGTTAATATTAATGCCCATGATGCTTGGGTCAGTATTAGGCAGTGCGATGGGTGGTATTTTCCTTACTAAAACAAGCTTCCAAAGATTAATGATAATTTCTGTTATATCCTATTTTGCAGGTATGTATCTTCTTAGTACATTGACGCCTGATACAGCAAGGCTACTTTTGACCGTTTATATGATTTTAGTGGGATTTGGCGTTGGCTTTTCGTTCTCTCTTCTGCCGACAGCTTCTATCCATAACCTTGAACCGAATTTTAGAGGGACAGCTAACTCAACTAACTCTTTCTTGCGTTCGTTTGGCATGACACTTGGTATTACCATTTTTGGTGCTATACAAAGTAGTGGGTTTTCACAAAAATTGACTGATGCCTTTAAGGGAATGGGGAATGGCAACTATATACCGGATACAGATAATTCGAGGCAACTTTTTGAAGCCAGTGAACGCGCAAAGATTCCTAGTTTTATACTTGATAAAATAGTCCATGCTTTGTCGGACTCTGTTACTTTCACATTTTCTATGGCTTTAATTCCTATTGCCATTTCTGTCATTGTTGTACTATTGATGGGGAAAGATAGAGTTGAAGTTGTAAAAAAGGAAAGTTAAGTTAATTCTAGCATTAAATAAAGGAACCGTTCGTAGTCGAACGGTTCTTTTTACATGTTCAAAAGTTATGCAATAAAAAAAGGCTAGAGATTTCTCTCTAGCCTTTTTGAATCCCATCAAGGATTAAGCTTTTTTCATTAAACGAGCTTTTTGACGAGAAGCTGCATTTTTGTGGATCAAGCCTTTTGAAGCTGCTTTGTCTAAAGATTTAACAGCAAGAGTTAATAGTTCGTTTGCGTTTTCTTCTTTAGCAGTTAGTGCAGCGTCAGCTTTTTTCACAGCAGTACGCATTGCTGATTTAGCTTGTGCGTTTTGTGCGTTAGCTTTAGTGTTAACTTTTACGCGTTTGATTGCAGATTTAATATTTGGCATTTCAAATTCACCTCCTAAAAAGGATCGAGATGAGTAAATTCTCAACTGTATGTGTCTATACAACAAGCATCATTATAGCAAATGCCTACTATAAAAATCAAGAGACAATCGCAAAGAATATTTACTTGACACAATGGTCAAACTAACGAAGAGGTGATAGAATGGAAAATTTTAAATGGTCAACTGTTGATTTAGTCGATGAAACAACAGCCTTTATCAATCATAAGACAGAGGAAGAGCGAGAGACACTAAGGGAATCTAATGGAATTGATATAAAAGAAACTTGGGAAAATATTGTAAAGGTCACAGAAGTTATTGTGTCCCAAAAAGGAGAAGAACATATCGGTAAAAAAGAGGGCACGTATGTTACTTTATCTGTACCTACGCTAGACCCTTATGACCAAGAAGGTCTTGAGATGTTCGAAGAGTCAATCATTAGAACACTGCAAAAACTTCATAAAAAAGAGTCGCTTGAAAAAGTATTGATAATAGGGTTAGGCAATCGCACGATTACACCAGATGCCGTGGGTCCAATGACGATTGAACAGCTCCAAAACCAGGATGAACTAATTCAAGATAGATGTATGATTTATGCGCCAGGCGTAACAGCGCAAACAGGATATGAAACGAGTGAGTTTGTCAAAGCGTTGGCGGATCGAATTAAGCCATCCTTAATCATTGCAATTGATGCTCTCGCGACTAATTCGAGCGAACGACTCTGTAAAACAGTTCAAATTACAAACACAGGCATTCAGCCTGGGGCGGGAGTAGGGAATGCCCGTAAAGAGATTTCGCTCGAAACAATGGGATGTCCTGTCACAGCAATTGGATTACCAACGGTGGTGGATGGTCCTGTATTGATAACAGATGCAATTGAAACCATGTTCAAATATATCTCCGCACAGATATCAGAAGGGAAGTCGCCGTCCAAAGCTTTATCTGTTTCTGCCTATACGCCAAACGAAGATACGAAGATACAAACAGAGGCACTGATGCCTATCTTTGGTGATTGGGTGAAGTGGGACAAAGAAGAGCGACTTCAGCTATTCCAAGAGGTTCTAACAGGCCAGCAACGGCTTTTTGTGACGCCAAAAAATATTGATGATTGGCTCTCTGCTTATATCAACATGCTATCGAGTGTTTGTACGCGATGGATTAGTAATGCATAACGGTTCTATCTCTCTCTCCTCCTTCATAAGCTGACAGGAGGAGGGATATAGAATGCGAAGACGCAAACAACGATGGAAATTTAGTTTATTATTCTTAGCAATCTTCTTTTCACTACCTATTATTGCAGCTAAGATCCCGGTGTTGGCTGAACAAAAGCCAAATGGAAAGCCAGTCATTGAGTCCCCTGTACAAGAAACAAAAGTTGCTTATGCTGCTAAAAAGGGGTTAGCTACAAAAGTATCGGACAAAAAATCAAAAGCTTCTTTTGATGCATTGGTATATTTTACACATTCCCATGAAGCTTATGCGCCTATACTTCGAAAACATCAACAGGCAGTAACTGCGTATCATAATACCGAGAATATCCAATCCCTAGGAAAATTGTTCACCAATCATTTTAAACAAAATAATATTCAATTGGACCTTTTGGATGTTGATACTCAGAAAGTGATGAGTCAAAAACAAATGAAATTTTACCAGGCGTATGATGCAGTACGTCCGTATGTTAAAAAGCAAATTGAAAAAAAAGATTATGATTTAATCTTGGATATTCATAGAGATTCTGCAAAAAGAAATTTATCGACTATCACATATAATGGCACTTCTTATGCACGCATGGCCATTGTCATTGGAACAAAAAATCCAAGTTACCAGGCAAATGAAGCGTACGCTGAGAAGTTGTCTAAAAAAATGGCAGACCTTGTACCTGGTATCTCGCGTGGTGTCATTGCTAAAAAGGGTGCAGGTGTAAATGGAATTTATAATCAAGATTTGTCGAAGCAATCCATCTTAGTTGAAATAGGTGGTGTGGATAATACAGAAGAAGAGTTAAATCGATCAGTCGCGATTTTGGCACGTGCAATCGAAGAAGCGTTTGCTAATACTAATTCCTAACATTGCAATATATGGCGTTTCACTGCTATAATTCTTAATAACAACATTTCAGTAGATCACCGCTTCTATAGTGGTGTGATAGAAAGAGAAATGAAGCTGAAAAAAATGAATTAGTCTAAGGCAACGCATGCAAATAGACGATTCAAAAATGAGGCGCATAGATTATAGGAGCGGAACGAATGAATCGAGAAGAATTAATTAACAGACAAGAACATATACGAAATTTCTCTATTATCGCACATATTGATCACGGCAAATCAACATTAGCAGACCGGATACTAGAGAAAACCCAAGCGCTAACAGCAAGGGAAATGAAAGAACAGCTGCTAGATTCCATGGATTTGGAAAGAGAACGAGGCATTACAATTAAACTAAATGCCGTACAGTTGAACTACACAGCGAAAGATGGAGAAACATATATTTTACATTTAATCGATACACCGGGGCATGTCGATTTTACTTATGAAGTTTCACGAAGCTTGGCTGCATGTGAAGGTGCGATTTTAGTTGTCGATGCAGCACAAGGTATTGAAGCCCAAACGCTTGCAAATGTATATCTTGCGCTAGACAATGACTTGGAAATCTTACCAGTCATTAACAAAATCGACCTTCCATCAGCTGATCCAGAGCGTGTACGAGGAGAAATAGAGGATGTCATTGGCCTCGATGCATCTGAAGCTGTGCTTGCATCAGCCAAAGCGGGCATTGGAATAGAAGATATTCTGGAGCAAATTGTTGAAAAAGTGCCGGCACCAATAGGGGATCCGGAAGGGCCATTACAAGCACTGATATTTGACTCTGTATATGATGCATATCGTGGCGTAATTACCTCTATTCGGGTTGTTGAAGGCACTGTGAAACCAGGAGATAAAATTCGCATGATGGCAACAGGTGCAGAATTTGAAGTCATCGAAGTAGGCGTGCATACTCCAAAAATGACGCCAGCGAAGTTTTTAACTGTTGGGGATGTTGGCTATCTCACAGCTTCTATTAAGAATGTAGGAGATACGCGTGTAGGGGATACGATTACTTTTGCAAATCGTCCAGCCACAGAAGCATTACCTGGCTATCGTAAGTTGAACCCAATGGTGTATTGCGGTCTTTATCCAATTGATACATCAAAATACAATGATTTACGGGAAGCATTAGAAAAATTAGAGTTGAATGACTCTGCTCTCCAATATGAGCCTGAAACATCACAAGCTCTAGGATTTGGTTTCCGTTGCGGATTTTTAGGTCTCTTGCATATGGAGATCATTCAAGAACGTATTGAGCGTGAATTTAATATTGATCTAATCACAACAGCACCATCAGTTATTTACCATGTGCATATGACCGATGGTGAGGAAGTTAAAGTGGACAATCCTTCAATGATGCCGGATCCACAAAAGATTGATCGTATTGAAGAACCTTATGTTAAAGCAAGTATAATGGTGCCAAATGATTATGTGGGTGCTGTAATGGAGATCTGCCAACGAAAACGCGGGAATTTCCTGACGATGGATTATATGGATTCTATACGCGTAAATATCCTGTATGAAATTCCTTTATCCGAAATTGTTTATGATTTCTTTGATCAATTAAAATCCAGCACAAAAGGATATGCATCTTTTGACTACGAATTGATTGGCTATAAACCATCAAAACTAGTGAAGATGGACATTCTCTTGAATGCAGAACAGGTCGATGCTTTAAGTTTCATCGTTCACAAGGATTTTGCTTATGAACGAGGCAAGGTTATTGTTGAAAAATTAAAAGAGTTAATTCCACGTCAACAATTTGAAGTACCAGTGCAAGCTGCAATTGGTCAAAAAGTTGTTGCACGCTCAACTATTAAAGCGATGCGTAAAAACGTTTTGGCTAAATGTTATGGCGGCGATATCTCGCGTAAACGTAAACTTCTTGAGAAACAAAAAGAAGGTAAAAAACGTATGAAGCAAGTCGGCTCCGTTGAAGTCCCGCAAGAAGCGTTTATGGCTGTACTTAAAATGGATGATGATCAACCGAAAAAGTAACGTTGATACAATAAAGCTTTTGAGAAATTTAATAAAGCGGTTAGGTGATACTTGGTGGATTTTGACACCGTATTCCCACCGCTTTTTTATATGCCAGCAAATTTTAATTCATTTGCAAATGAGTCAAAAATGTCGTCTGTAGCATATCATGCAATCTTTTTAGTTAGATGAATGTTTCTGTCTTTAGTAATAGAAGAACGGAATTGCGGATTTAAAGAATGTAGCAGTAATAAATTTATATCTCTGACGAAAAAAAGAATAATATGCTTCATGATTCTTCCTTTGGGTATGGGCCACTCGAAAAGAGTGGTCTTTTATTATAAATATTAAATATGGATATGTAATATACTTCCTTCTATGTCTCGACTGAAAGTATTACGTAAACAAAATATGCTGCTGGATAAGATAACTAAGGCTATTGGAAGGGTTTAGTATTCATCCGAAAAGATGTTCTTTTTAGTACAAACATTTAAATTTTTCAAGCATAAAATAATCTAATCGAAACAATAGAAGGGAGGATGCATTTGTCTAACAATAATGAATTTAATAAGATTTGCAATGATTGCGAGAGGTTTGAAGAATGTAAAAGTTTATCCAAATTTAAGGTTTCTAGTTGTCCCAATGTACCAACTCAAGAAGAGCCAGTACTATTTACCCCAGCTTTTGGTTCAATATATAACGTAGCTGGAGGAAATCCTACAACTAATCCAAATGTTGATTTCGACACTGTCGGACCTTCCAGTGGAACAACACCAAGTACAGTTGATGATTCTATTACTGTTAATAGTCAAGGGGTATATACTGTTACGTTCACAATTCAATTAAGAGCAAGCTCAGCAGGAACATCTAGCAATATTATTTTTCAGCTCACTATAAATGGAACTCCTCTTCCAACAAAACAGATTGAATTTCAAACCTTTGTAGCTGGTGCTAGCAATGAAGTAGATGTAATATCAAGAACAGACCAAATCGCCTTAAACCAAGGTGATGTTATACGAGTTGCCATAGTAAGTTCAACTGGAGCCATAACTTATGATAATGCTGAATTGGTAGTAACAAAAGTTGCATAGGGCGTAATTGTGCCATATAGCAAAATTACGTCAAAATCTTAGTAAAGTGATAGCATAAAGTTTTTGGTAAGATGCTTCATGATTCTTCCTTTGAATATGGGCCACTCGAATTAAGATTGATCTTTTTAAAATAATAATTGTGCAACCGTTTTTCTATGATAGTAAACTTTAATTCTTTCCCTCACCCTTACCCTCACCATTAGGTGGAGGGTTTTATCTTCCGCAGTTAGAGAAATAGTAGAAGCTTCCCCTTTACTTTTTACTCCATCAAATTACAATGTCACCGCCTGTAAAGAATTGTCATATGATACTTTTAGACGAATAACTAAAAGTTGATGATTAAATAGGTAGGAGGAGAGTTATGCCCGTAAGAACTGGATCCCAATATATTGAACAGATTGATCAATTGAAGGCTAATATTTGGGTTGATGGAGAACAGGTGACAGGCAATATTTCTGAACATCCTGCATTTAAAGGTGTAATGAAGAGTCAGGCTAGGTTATATGATTTACAACAGGATGAGAAACTAAAAGATAAATTAACCTATCCTTCTGAGGAAACGGGTAATCCTATAGGACTTTCCTTTCTCATGCCAAGGTCTAAAGAAGATTTAGCCAAGAGAAGAGAGGCTATCCAGCTCTTAGCAAGAGAAAGCAATGGCATGATGGGAAGAAGTCCAGACTATATGAATACAGCTCTCATGGCCTTGGCTTCTTCGGTCCATTTATTGGAGGGTGAGGAAAATTGTTTTCCTGAAAATATTAAAAACTTTTATGAATACGTACGTGAAAATGATTTATCGATGACACATACGTTTATTGAACCTCAAGTCGATCGTGGTAGCGTTTTAGATAAACCGACGAGTGAACCAATTTCTGCTGAGGTTGTAGAAAGAACGAGTGAGGGTCTTATTGTCAAAGGCGCGCGATTACTCGCAACACAGGGTGGCATCACCGATGAAATGTTATTCATTAAAGCGGGGAAGCCATTTGATGAAGAGAGTGGGTTTGCCTTTTCCATTCCAAGTAACACAAAGGGACTCAAATTTATTTGTAGAGAATCATTTATAGAAGGGGAGTCTGTCTTTAATTATCCTTTAAGTTCTCGCTATGAAGAAATGGATTCAATCGTAGTCTTTGATAATGTTTTAGTACCGTGGGATCGTGTATTTTATTATGATAATATTGATGTCGCACAGTCCTATTTAGGTAGGAGTTCTTTTCAACCTTTTGGACTACATCAGGTTTTATCCAGACAAATTGTGAAAACAGAATTTATGCTGGGAATCGTTCAATCAATTATAGAATCTATCAATATTTCAGGCTTTCAACACGTACAAGAAAAGGCTACCGAAATTATTGTGGCACTTGAAACTTTAAAAGCCTTGTTGATCAAATCCGAAGTTGAAGCAAAGATGAACGAAGCAGGTTTGATGCAGCCAGATTATACGACTCTTAGAGTTGCCATCAGTATTTTTCCTAAGGTATATCCACGTTTTACTGAGATAGTTCAATTGTTAGGTGCGAGCGGCTTAATGTCTATTCCAACCGAAAAAGCATTTCACTCATCAATTCGAAAAGACATAGACCTATATCTACAATCTGCTACAAATAATGCAGAAGACCGTGTAAAACTTTTCCGGCTCGCTTGGGATGCGACAATGAGCTCATTTGGTACCCGTCAGACCTTATATGAACGGTTCTTCTTTGGAGATCCAGTGAGATTGTCAATGAGCCTCTATCAAGAATATGACAAGAAACCTTATGTAGAATTGGTGAAAAAGAAACTTAAATAGAATCTTAGCTTTATTTCTAATCAACTTGAGAGAAAGTACTTAGAAACGAGAAATCGGATAGCCATGGGCTATCCGATTTTAATGATTGATAGGTTACCTAATGTGTTGGAGATGCCTTGTCTTGGACAGGATATGATTAAAAGAATTCATATAATCCGTCCGCAAAGTATTTATATTCCTCTTGATTTATAATTCTTTTGCCGTATCCTTCAAAGAAAATCTCTCTATCGCTATTTTCAAAAACATTGGGTTTAGGACGAATGGCAAGAGCTACATCATATCTTGGATCACCCTAAGCGCCTCCGGATCAATCAATCACCCCAGACAATGTACCGTTATGGACCAATACATTATCTATTGTAAAATCACCATGTATTAATGTTTGTTTAATACCCTTAGGCTTTTGTGATTGGATTTTTTTTAATATTGCTTCTGATCCATCTACTTCATAGTGTGTGAAGTTATATGCGGCTTTTAGTAGCATTTCATCAATCCAAGGCGTTTTATATTTCAATTCAGCGGGACATGAAGTTGAATGTATACGTGATAATGTCTTGCCGAAGACAAATATTATTTCCTCTCTAGTTTCCTTATTCTTCTCTTTAGATAGAGCTTCTCTAACAGTTAGTCCTTCAAGATATTCAATTAGAGCCCAAGATTGATCTTTGTCACATTTAAATGCTTTTATTTGTGGAATCGGTAAATCTGTTTTACCAGATAAACAATGTAATACAGAAATTTCTTTGTTCAACCAAGTATTATATAAAGGATCTTTTGTTCTTTTAAGCGCGAAAATAGACTTTTCACCCTTAATAATGGCAACATCTGATGTACAACCCTGCTTTGGGAAACGAATTGAATGGATGGTACCCATGTACTTTTTTATCTCATTAGGAATTTCACTTATATCAATTGGCTGCAAAACAATACACCTTCTTTACAAAGTATTCTAGTTTTCTATTAAATTATAGTATTACTGTGTACTAAAAAGAACGGACAGCTAGATTCCATCCGCCTTTTATATTAATCTAAATCACGTTCTGTCGAATACTCGTTGCCATCCAAATCACTAATGACACGTTTGCCGACTTTCTTTAATTTTAATTCTAATCCATTAGATCCGGTAATCGTATACGTGTTGCCAGCTGTTTTAATTTTTATATTGTTGTAATGATTTTCGCTACTTTTTTCATTAGTATTTTTTTGAGGATTAGTAGAGGGTTTAATATTGTTCAAAGTGGGATTTGTAATAATCGTTAAGTTATCCTTATTAAAAATAAGTTGGTTGGCTTCTTCGGTTTGTCCACTAAATACGGTGTTTTCCAAATCACTTTTCTTTGCAATATATTCTCCCGTATCTGTGTTGCTTGCACAACCAGCTAAAACGGAAATTGACAATAAAGCAATCAAAAATCTTTTCATTATACACTCATCCCCTTTATTGTTTATACAAATTATAGGAAAATTAAAATAATTTTACAAGTTATAATCTAAATAAAACTTTTTATATCAACGCGTCTGATTTTCATTAACAGTAAAAATAAACTAAACTATATGACAGGATTAAAAGATGTTAGTTAAGAAGCAGTTTAGAATTTTCAAAAGGAAGAAGGTTTTCAGATTGGCTAGAGGTATTTATATTCATATTCCGTTTTGCCATCAGATCTGCAACTATTGTGATTTCAACAAGGTATTTTTTAAAAACCAGCCAGTCGATGAATATATAGAAGCATTGGGTGAAGAAATGCGCATGTGGGCAAGCGACTATAAGGATCACAAAATTGAAACAGTTTTCTTAGGGGGAGGCACACCAACCGCACTTTCATCTGAGCAACTTCAACGTTTATTGTCATTAATTCGCATGTATATACCAATGGAACATGTCACAGAATTTACTTCAGAGGCTAACCCGGATGAATTGACGGAAGAAAAACTGCGTGTTTTATACAATGGGGGCGTTAATCGGCTTAGCATGGGTGTTCAAGCATTCCAAGAGGAGCTTTTGAGAAACTTAGGGCGTACTCATTCCAATGAACATGTATTTGAAACGATCAAGAATGCCAGAAAGATTGGTTTTGAAAATATCAGCATTGATTTAATGTATGGTTTGCCTGGACAAACGATGGAACAATGGAAAGAAACATTAGCATATGCTTTCTCTTTAAACCTCACTCATTTTTCAGCATATTCATTAATCGTAGAACCAAAAACAATATTTTATAATTTGATGGTCAAAAGAAAGCTTAGTCTTCCAGGTGAAGATTTAGAAGCAGAAATGTATGATGTGTTGATGGAGGAGATGAAAAAACACGGATACCATCAATATGAAATTAGTAATTTTAGCAAACCTGGCTACCCTTCTATCCATAATCAAATATACTGGGACAACGATGAGTATGCTGGATTTGGGGCAGGAGCTCATGGGTATATGAATGGTGTACGTTATTCTAATATTGGTCCGTTAAAGAAATATATGGAAGCTATTTCTCGAGGCGAAAAGCCTATTCAACAGACACATGTTGAAACAAAGCAAGAGAAAATAGAAGAAGAACTCTTTCTTGGTCTTCGCAAAACAGCCGGTGTCAGCAAAAAGCATTTCTACGAAAAATATCAATGTACTATTGAAAATGTTTATGAAGAACAACTGAAAGATTTGCTTGAAAAAGGGCTTATTGAAGATGATGGCGACTTTGTCAAACTCACTCGAAAAGGGCGTTTTGTAGGTAATGAAGTATTTCAGCAATTTTTATTGTAGGGTTAGGCATTTCCGTTGACATCATTCTTGAGAGGTGTTAAATTAATAATTGTATTAGCACTCCTCCTTATTGAGTGCTAACAATGTGAGGTGATGATCATGCTAACGAATCGACAGCTGCAAATTCTGCAAGTAATCATAGATGATTTCATTGCGACCGCACAGCCTGTAGGATCTCGCCAAATTGCGAAAAAAGAAGGTATAGGTTTTAGCGCCGCTACCATACGGAATGAAATGGCTGATTTAGAAGAGCTTGGTTACTTAGAGAAAACCCATACTTCTTCTGGTCGGGTTCCTTCCGAAAAGGGTTACAGGTTTTATGTGGATCATATGTTAAAACCTCAAATTATTACAAATCAAGATATCATAACTATTCAATCCTTATTTCAAGATCGGATGATGGAAACCGAGCAAGTAATTCGCAAATCCGCTGATATTTTATCAGAATTGACCACCTACACGTCGATTATTTTGGGACCGGATGTTCAGCTTCATAAAGTAAGGCGATTTTCAATCGTACCGATTTCAGTGGGATCTGCCGTAGCCATTATCGTAACAGATCATGGTCATGTAGAAAATCGATTAATATCCATACCGGAAAACTATTCGCTATCGGATATTGAAAAAGTCGTTAATATATTAAATGAACGGCTTGTTGGAGTTCCACTGGAGCAGATTCACAAAAAGCTGGAAGAAGAGGCAACGGCTGTTATTGCGCAGCATATTGGCTCATATGATGGATTGCTTACGTCAATTTTCGACCTCAATAAGTACCACGGTGAAGGTAAAATATACTACGGTGGCAAAACGAATATGCTGAAGCAACCTGAATTCCATGACTTAAATAAAGTTCGAATGCTGATGGAGCTAATGGAAAAAACAAGTCAAATACAGACTATTTTCCCTCATCATCAATCAGGCATTCAAATCCGAATAGGCTCTGAAAACCATCATATAGCAATGGAGGATTGCAGCGTCATCACAGCAACCTACACTATAGGTGAAGAGCAAAAAGGATCAATCGCGATCATCGGTCCTACTCGCATGGATTATAGGCGAGTAGTTTCTATATTAGATTTAATGAGCAGTGGTCTTAGTCGATTTATCGAACGCCACTAGCATGGCCGGTAGAAGAGGAGGATATTAATTGTCTAAATCAGAAGAAGAAAAAGAACAGTTCGCTGCAAATGAAGAGACAGCTAAAGAAAATGCAGCACCAAAAACTGATGAAAACGTAGAAGCTGTACCGGAAGAAAAAACGGAAGCAGCTAGAAACGATGAAACTGATGAAAAGGTAGAAGAACAAGTAGACGAGCTAGCGCTACTAGAAGAAAAGCTGGCTAAAGAAGAAGAGCGTTACCTTCGTTTGCGTGCAGACTTTGATAACCTAAAACGCCGCACGCAACTTGAACGCGTGGCACAAGAGAAGTATCGTGCTCAAAGTCTGCTGACAGACTTATTGCCAGCACTAGATAACTTCGAGCGCGCTATGCAAGCTGAAGCGACAACGGAAGAGGCAGTATCGATGAAACAAGGAATTGAAATGATTTATCGTTCTCTTGTTGAAGCGACTAAGAAAGAAGGTCTTGAGCCGATTGAATCGCTTGGCGCTGAATTTGATCCCAACATACACCATGCAGTGATGCAAGAACATGACGAGTCAAAAGACCCGGGTATTGTTTTGCAAGAGCTGCAAAAAGGGTATATGCTGAAAGACAGAGTGCTTCGACCAGCAATGGTAAAAGTAAACGAGTAGTCGGATTAAGTAATGAATCACTAGGAGGAATTTTTAATGAGCAAAATTATCGGTATTGACTTAGGAACAACAAACTCATGCGTCGCTGTACTTGAAGGCGGCGAACCAGTTGTAATCGCTAATAAAGAAGGAGCGCGCACAACTCCATCTGTTGTGGCATTCAAAAACGGTGAACGCCAAGTAGGTGAAGTAGCAAAACGCCAATCTATTACTAACCCAAACACAATTAGTTCAATTAAACGCCATATGGGTACAGACTACAAAGTAACAATTGAAGATAAACAATATACACCGCAAGAAGTATCTGCCATGATTCTTACACACTTAAAAGAGTATGCAGAAGACTATCTAGGTGAAAAAGTATCAAAAGCGGTAATTACAGTACCTGCTTACTTCAACGATGCAGAACGCCAAGCTACTAAAGATGCTGGTAAGATTGCTGGTTTAGAAGTAGAACGTATTATCAATGAACCTACAGCAGCTGCACTTGCATATGGTTTAGAAAAAATGGACCAAGACCAAAAAGTTTTAGTATTTGACCTTGGTGGCGGTACGTTTGATGTTTCTATTCTTGAATTAGGCGATGGTGTTTTTGAAGTACTAGCAACAGCTGGGGACAACCGTCTTGGTGGCGATGATTTTGACCAAAAAATTATTGATTATTTAGTAGCGGAATTCAAAAAAGAAAACGGCGTAGATCTATCTCAAGATAAAATGGCTATGCAACGCTTAAAAGATGCTGCAGAAAAAGCGAAAAAAGAACTTTCTGGTGTGACTTCAGCACAAATTTCATTACCTTTCATCACTGCAGGCGAAGCTGGCCCATTACACTTAGAAGTAACTCTTTCTCGTGCTAAATTCAATGAATTAACAGCTGATTTAGTTGAACGTACAATGGTACCAACACGCCAAGCATTGAAAGATGCTGGATTATCTGCTTCAGAAATCGATCAAGTAATTCTTGTGGGTGGTTCTACTCGTATTCCTGCTGTACAAGAAGCAGTAAAAAATGCAACAGGTAAAGAACCTCATAAAGGCGTTAACCCTGATGAAGTTGTAGCTATGGGTGCAGCTGTACAAGGCGGCGTATTAACTGGTGATGTGAAAGATGTTGTTCTTCTTGATGTTACTCCTTTATCACTAGGTATTGAAACAATGGGTGGCGTATTCACTAAATTAATCGACCGTAATACAACAATTCCAACATCTAAATCTCAAGTTTTCTCAACAGCTGCAGACAATCAACCAGCTGTAGATATTCATGTGCTTCAAGGTGAACGCTCAATGGCAGCAGACAACAAAACACTTGGCCGCTTCCAATTGACTGATATTCCGCCAGCACCACGTGGTATCCCTCAAATCGAAGTAACTTTCGATATTGATAAAAACGGTATCGTGAATGTTAAAGCGAAAGATCTAGGCACACAAAAAGAACAAAAAATCACAATTCAATCAGATTCTGGTCTATCAGAAGAAGATATCGAGCGCATGGTTAAAGAAGCTGAAGCAAATTCAGAAGCTGACAAAAAGCGCAAAGAAGAAGCAGATCTTAAAAATGAAGCAGATCAACTAGTATTCCAAGTTGATAAAACAATTACTGACTTAGGCGATCAAATTACAGATGAAGAAAAAACTTCTGTAACAGAAGCAAAACAAGAATTGCAAAATGCGCTTGAAGCTGGTGAAACAGAAAACATCAAAAAAGCGAAAGAAAAACTTGAAGGCGTTCTACAACCTCTTGTAATGAAAGTTTATCAACAAGCAGCTGAAGCGCAACAAGCACAAGCTGGCGCTGAAGGAGAAGGCAAAAAAGACGATGGTGTCGTTGATGCTGACTTCACTGAAGTAGAAGACGATAAAAAATAATTGTGCAAAATCTATATAAAATCAGAACTTACGCAATGTACCTTTTATCAGAGTATTAAAAAGGAAGACAATGCTCTTGGTTGTAATCCGGTACTATAGTAATAGTTCGTTTATGTAGAATAAAAAGATAATCAAAAGCCAAAGACCGCTCTCGGGCTTTGGCTTTTTTAAATGAGAGCTGAAATACACCTTTTCAATAAAAGTGTGTTTTTGCCATTTTATAAATACATGATACAATAATATTTATGTTAAAAGAGCGGAGTGTGAAAGATGGAAAAACGCGATTATTATGACGTCTTAGGAATTAGCAAAACGGCTTCTCAAGACGAAATAAAAAAAGCATACCGTAAGTTATCAAAACAATATCATCCTGACATCAACAAAGAGGAAGGCGCAGATGAAAAGTTCAAAGAAATCGCTGAAGCATATGAAGTATTAAGCGATGAACAAAAAAGAGCGCGTTATGACCAATTTGGCCATCAAGATCCTAACCAAGGCTTTGGCGGATTTGGCGGCGGATTTTCAGGTGCTGAAGGTTTCGGTGGCTTTGAAGATATTTTCAGTACCTTCTTTGGTGGTGGCGGCCGTAGCAGAAGAGATCCGAATGCACCGCAAAAAGGCGATGATTTGCAATATCGCATGACTATTAGCTTTGAGGAAGCAGTATTCGGGAAAGAAAAAGAAATTGAAATTCCTCGTGAGGAAACATGTGAAACATGCCATGGTAACGGTGCAAAACCGGGCACATCCAAAGAAACATGCTCACACTGTAATGGTTCTGGGCAAATTTCAGAAACAGTCAATACACCGTTCGGTCAAATGACAAATCGCCGTACCTGTGGCTATTGCGAAGGAACTGGCCAAATCATTAAAGAAAAATGTCCAACATGCCATGGTGCAGGAACAGTTAAAAAACGTAGAAAAATCAAAGTCAATATACCAGCAGGTGTAGACGATGGTCAACAATTACGCATAAGCGGCCAAGGAGAGGCTGGAAAAAATGGTGGCCCTTCAGGTGACTTATATATTGTTTTCCATGTACGTGCACACGAAAAATTTGAGCGTGATGGCGACGATATTTATTTGAAATTGCCAATCACCTTCCCTCAAGCAGCACTTGGCGACGAAATTGAAGTGCCAACAATCAATGGCAAAGTAAAAATGAAAATCCCTGCAGGCACTCAATCAGGCGACCACTTCCGCTTAAAAGGAAAAGGTGTTAAAAACGTGCATGGCTATGGCAATGGTGATCAACACGTCATCGTTCAAATCAAAACACCAAGTAAACTAACTGAGAAGCAAAAGGAACTACTTCGAGAGTTCGCAAATATTTCTGGAGATATCCCAGAAGAACAAAGCAGTTCATTAATTGATAAATTGAAGAAAAAATTTAAAGGCGAATAATTAGAGGAGTGATTTGCAAGTGAAATGGTCGGAAATTTCGATTCATACTGCCAATGAAGCAGTAGAACCTATTTCAAATATATTATATGAAGCTGGGGCAAGCGGTATAGTTATTGAAGATTCTCAAGAGCTAGCAAAAACAAGAGAAAATGTATACGGAGAAATTTACGATTTAGACCCGTCAGACTTTCCGGTAGATGGAGTTGTCGTGAAAGCATATTTGCCTGTTACCAGTTTTTTAGCAGAAACAGTAGAAGAGATCAAGCTTGCAATCACAAATCTCCATCAATTTGATATAAATATTGGAGCTAATGAAGTTACCACGAGTGAAGTACAAGAAGAAGATTGGGCAACTGCATGGAAGCAATACTATCATCCTGTTAAAATATCAAATCGCTTCACCATCGTTCCATCATGGGAAGAATATAAGCCAGTTGAGAGTGATGAATTAATCATCGAGTTAGACCCTGGCATGGCATTTGGTACAGGAACACATCCGACAACCGTTCTTAGTTTGCAGGCGTTAGAAAAGTATATTAAGCCAAGTTCTACAGTCATTGATGTCGGCACAGGCTCAGGCGTCTTGGCAATTGGCGCGGCGCTATTAGGAGTGAAAAGCGTTCATGCCTTAGACTTGGATGAAGTAGCAGTTCGCTCTGCGAAAGAAAATGTTGTTTTGAACAAAGTTGAAAATAGTATTAATGTGGTACAAGGAAATCTTCTAGACACAGTAAAAGAACCAGCAGACTTAGTTGTTGCAAATATTTTGGCAGAAATCATCATGACATTTACGAATGACGCTTATTCTATTGTGAAACCAGGTGGATACTTTATCACTTCTGGGATCATTGAAGGGAAAAAAGAAGACGTAAAAAAATCACTGCTTGATGCTGGCTTTGACATCGAAGAAGTGATGATGATGGAAGACTGGGTTACAATTATTTGTCGTAAATCCTAATAGGTTGGAGTGGTATAATGCAAAGGTATTTTATAGAGCAACCCTTTAATGATGAAATAGCCACGATTCGAGAGGACGATGCGCATCACATTATCAATGTGATGCGCATGCGTGTTGCTGATGAGCTAATCGCTGTACATAATGGAGAAGCATTCGTCTGCAAGATAACAAAGATAGATAATGGTTCGGTCGAAGTGCAAAAAACAGGCGAAGTGCGTCCGAACACAGAGTTACCAATCCATGTAACGATTGCATGTGGATTGCCTAAGGGAGATAAGCTTGAACTTATCGTACAAAAATCAACAGAACTTGGTATGTACGATTTTATCCCATTTGAAGCAGAACGTTCCATTGTAAAATGGGATGCGAAAAAAGGGAAAAAGAAACAAGAACGACTTCAAAAAATCGCAAAAGAAGCAGCAGAGCAATCACATCGAACGCATATTCCAACAATTCATGAACAGTATAGCTTTAAACAGCTATTGCAAGTTGTAGGAGATTATGATGTTGTATTTCTTGCAGATGAAGAAGATGCTAAAGAAACTTCGCGAACGCGATTTGCCGAAAGATTAAAAAAGGTGTATGATTATGAATCAATGCTTGTGATTTTCGGTCCTGAAGGTGGGATTGATAGATCTGAAGCCCAAGCACTACAACAATTAGGATGTCAGAGTATCTCGCTCGGACCTAGAATATTAAGAGCAGAGACAGCGCCACTATACGTTTTATCTGCTATATCATATGAATTTGAATGAAAGAGGTGAGCAGCCTTGTCATCAGTGGCTTTTCACACACTTGGTTGTAAAGTGAATCACTATGAAACAGAAGCTATTTGGCAACTGTTTAAAGATGAAGGCTATGAACGAAAAGATTTTGATCATCAATCGGACGTATATGTAATCAATACATGTACTGTAACGAATACAGGCGATAAAAAAAGTCGCCAAGTGATTCGCCGGGCGATTCGTCAAAACCCAGACGCAGTCATCTGTGTAACTGGTTGTTATGCTCAAACATCTCCTGCTGAAATTATGGCTATTCCAGGAGTAGATATTGTCGTAGGTACACAGGATCGTATGAATTTGCTTGCTTATATCGAACAATACAAAAAAGAGCGTCAACCTATCAATGCTGTAAAAAACATTATGAAAAACCGTGTTTATGAAGAGTTGGACGTGCCTTACTTTACAGATCGTACGCGAGCATCTTTAAAAATTCAAGAAGGATGTAACAACTTCTGTACATTTTGTATTATACCTTGGGCACGTGGGCTGATGCGTTCTCGTGATCCGCAAGAAGTTGTTCGTCAAGCGCAACAATTAGTGGATGCAGGCTATTTAGAAATTGTCTTAACAGGAATTCATACAGGCGGTTATGGTCAGGACCTTAAAGATTACAATTTAGCGCAGTTGCTTCGTGATCTTGAAGCAAATGTGAAAGGGTTAAAACGTTTGCGAATTAGCTCAATTGAAGCTAGCCAGTTGACTGACGAAGTAATCGAAGTGTTAAGAGATTCTAAAATTGTCGTCAACCATCTTCACATCCCAATCCAATCAGGATCAGATACTGTATTAAAACGCATGCGCCGCAAATATACAATGGAATTCTTCGGTGAGCGCCTTGATCGCTTGCGTGAAGTTTTACCTGACTTAGCTATTACATCAGATGTTATTGTTGGATTCCCAGGCGAGACAGAAGAGGAATTTATGGAAACATACAATTTCATTGCTAAACATAAATTTGCAGAATTGCATATCTTCCCTTACTCAAAACGGACAGGAACACCTGCTGCACGTATGGAAGATCAGATTGATGAAGAAATCAAAAATGAACGTGTTCACCGCTTACTGACATTAAATGATCAGTTGGCAAAAGAATACGCCTCTAGATTTGAAGACCAAGTCCTTGAAGTCATCCCGGAAGAAGTGGTTCAAGAAGGCGAAGATACTGGGCTTCTTACGGGCTATACAGCAAACTACATGAAAGTAGTTTTCGAAGGTAGTGAGGACATGATTGGTAAGTTAGTGAAAGTTAAAATTGAAAAAGCCTACTACCCGCATTCTTATGCACAATTTGTGCGTGTAATGGATACGGTAGAAGTATAAAGAAAATAACAGAAAGCCTAGCGAGACGAATGCTAGGCTTTTTGTTATAGTTAGGAGTAACACAAGAATTGAGGCGATTGAATGAAAAAATTAGCACTATCCTTAATCATCTTGGCATTTATTATTTCTGGCATTACATTACTTGTAAATTATAAAACCAACGAAGGTTTAGTAAACACCCAACAAACTCACCAAAAAAACCAAAAAAATGTGGCTGAAGAAAACCCCCAAAATCACATGAAATCACAGGAAAAGAAAAAGACAAAAGCTCCACACAAGAGAAAGAAAAAACAATTGGTCATTACGATTGACCCCGGACATCAATTGAAAGCGAATGTTGGACAAGAGCCAGATGCTCCACATTCTTTACAAACCAAATATAAAGCAACAGTAGGATCTATTGGTATTACAACAAAAAGACCAGAGTATGCTGTTACATTAGAGGCTGCAAAAAAACTATCTGTACAACTAAAGAAAAAGGGATTTAAAACGATTTTGACAAGGCATACGAATGATGTGGATTTATCCAATGTAGAACGAACCAAACAAGCGAACAAGAATAAATCATTTTTGTATATTAGAATTCATGCTGATGGAGCTGAAAATCCAAATGCTTCTGGCTTTTCTGTGATTGCGCCGGCAAAGAATGAACATACAGCTTCTTTCTATAAAGATAGCAAGAGGGCAGCAGAGGATATTTTAAAACAAGTCTCTCACAGGACGGATATTTACCAAAATGGCATAAGCTACCGTGGTGATCAAGCCGGTTTTAATTGGTCAAAAGTACCAGTGGTGTTAGTTGAATTAGGTTTTTTAACTAACCCTAATGACGAAAAAAGACTGTTAGACAGCGATAAACTTGATAAGTTAACAGTCGATATTGCTAAAGGTGTTGAAGTTTACTCAAAACGAAAAAAATAATTATCTATTACCGAACAAATTAATTTGAAATCTAATATTTAAGTGTTAAAATATATTAGTAGAAATAATTAAGTCTATATCACATTACCAACCCTATAATGGCACACACTACCTTTCATAAAGAGTAGTTAACTATGGATTATTAGCTTTGGAATGTCGATTGAAACTACTGATCAGCGAGGATAAAGGTCCCACTGATGAATAGGTTTCATTTTAATTTGGGAGGTTTTTTAAATGGGACGTGTAGAAGGTAAAGTAGCATTAGTGACAGGCGGTGCATCAGGTATTGGTTTATCATCAGCTCAATTGCTTGCAAAAGAAGGAGCAAAAGTAGTTATTGGTGATTTTAATATAGAAGGTGCCAAAAAAGAAGCTGAAGCATTGCAACAACAAGGTTTTGAAGCAACAGCAATCTTTTTAGATGCTGGAAACGCAGATTCTATTAAAGAAGCAGTAGAATTCACAGTCAACACTTATGGTACCATCAATACTTTATTTAACAACGTAGGCCTAACTAATCTACGTAAAGATTTAGATGTTGTGAATATGGATTTAGATGAATGGGATCGTTTGATGAACGTTAACTTAAAATCTGTATTGCTTGGTTCTCGATTTGCTATTCCGTATATGCAAAAAGCGGGCGGCGGTTCAATTATCAATACAACATCTATGGCTGCCTTTGCATCTGATGCGGTACGTTCAGCATATGGTGCATCAAAAGCAGCTGTAGCTCAATTAACAAAATATATTGCTACTCAATACGGCAAAGATAAAATCCGTTGTAATGCAGTGGCACCGGGATTAATTTTAACTCCTGCTGCTAAGAACAATATGCCACAAGGTATGTTAGATATTTTCTCTAAATATAATGCTTTACCTTATCATGGTGAACCAAATGATATTGGCTATACTGTCGTATTCCTTGCATCAGATGAGTCAAAATTCATGACAGGACAAGTATTGCAAGTTGAAGGCGGTCACTATATCGCAAACCCATCTATTGCAGATGTTCAAGCTTGGACAGAACAACAAAAATAAGAATAAAAAAATCCATATGCCGAGCATATGGATTTTTTTATTCTACTTTGGGTAAGTGGTTTTAGTTCTTCTTTTTTATGGATAAACTATATTAAGTCATGGTAGACTTTAGAGGTACGTACAACTTTATTTAAAGGAGAATTTCCAAATGGCTAAAAATTATGCATCATATATCGACCACACATTATTAAAACCCGAAGCAACAGAGGAACAAATCAAAAAGATCTGTGCAGAAGCAAGAGAATATAACTTTGCATCTGTTTGCATCAATCCTTCTTGGGTTAGTCTAGCAGCCGAAGAATTAAAGGGTGCTGACTCTAAGGTGTGTACAGTAATTGGATTTCCTCTAGGGGCTTCAACATCAGCAACGAAAGCATTTGAAACAAAAGATGCCATCGCTAATGGTGCTGACGAAATTGATATGGTCATTAATATAGGTGCTTTAAAGAGCGAACAATATGATGTAGTAGAAAAAGATATAAAAGCTGTTGTTGATGCAGCAGACGGTGTGTTAGTGAAAGTTATTATTGAAACTTGCCTACTATCTACAGAAGAAAAAATCAAAGCATGTGAACTTTCAATCGCAGCTGGTGCTGACTTCGTAAAAACTTCTACTGGTTTTTCAACAGGAGGTGCGACGGTTGAGGATGTTGCATTAATGCGTAAAACAGTTGGAGAACATACAGGTGTAAAAGCATCTGGCGGCGTGCGAAGCCTAGAAGATTTAGAAGCAATGATAGAAGCAGGAGCTACAAGAATCGGTGCAAGCTCTGGCGTCCAAATCATGAAGGGCAACCGTGCAAAAACTGACTATTAATTGAAGCAATAGTATTGACCAAAACCTATTAATAAGTTATACTTTTTTAGTACACAATGATATGACGTATGATTTTATTATTGTGTTTTGACGTGTGTTCGGAGGGAGGGAAAGAGAGATGTCAAAAACTGTCGTTAGAAAAAACGAATCGCTTGAAGATGCTCTTCGCCGCTTCAAACGTACTGTTTCTAAAAGTGGTACAATTCAAGAGGTAAGAAAACGCGAATTCTATGAAAAACCTAGCGTAAAACGCAAAAAGAAATCAGAAGCTGCACGTAAACGTAAGTGGTAATTTAAATTCCTAGACAATCCCTACGTTCTAAACACGCACTATCATGATTTATAAACTCGCAAATGAACTAAGCTGAGAAGTCTTACTAGATTTCTCAGCTTATTTTTTTGAAAGGAAGCAATAAAATTACTCAAAGGAACTAGATATTACTTTGGCCAGATGTGAGATTTTCAGTTTTTAATCTACAAACTCTTAAAATATTAGACAAATAAGACATGTTTAATAACTGCGTAATATAATACACAAGCTTAAATTATGCTACATATCGACCAATTTTAAATGAAAATAAAATGAAACTTCTAGCACTTTCAAACGTAAGTTAGAGTATAAGCTTGTGCGAATAGGAGGGATCACATACATAACTAATGAAAAAGATCATCATTATATTTATTTGTACGCTATCTGCCGCATTTATTGCGGAAACTAGCTTTGCAGCCCAAGTCTCTGCTGCTTCTTTACCAGGCTGGCAACTTTTTATGACCCATCCCATAACGGTAACAGTATTGCTGTCGCTCGCCAGTTTCGGCCTTGTATTGCAGCTGTTTTCACCGCATTTTGGTTTTGGAGGAATACTCAGCATCCTTGCATTGTTGATATTCTATGTCGTTCATTTTATTGCAGGCTTTGCATCTTGGCTTGGTATTATAATGCTTCTAATTGGTGTTGGGCTTGTTTTATTGGAATTTTTACTGCCAGGCGGCATAGTCGGCATTATTGGTTTTGCGGCAATCATTGTCAGCTTGATAAGTTCAGGCGCAAATACAACGCATATGGCTTATGCAGTCTTGATTGCTCTTATTATAGCAGTCGTAGGAATGGTGATTATGATGAAATTTTTCGGCAAAAAACTAAATTTGTTGAACAAAATGGTGTTAAAAGATTCAACTGATACAGAACATGGTTATGTATCTAATCTGAATCGCACTGATTTACTTGGAAAAGTGGCCGTTACCGCTACGCCACTCCGTCCCTCTGGCACTGCCATGTTGGGGGATGAAAGAATCGACGTGGTAACGGAAGGCGGCTACATTGAAGCGCATAGAAATGTAATCATTATTAAAGTAGAAGGCGTCCGTATTGTTGTACGGGAGTCTGAAAACGTATAGGAGGATTAGAATGGCCATTACAGGTAGTTTTATCTTTACAATTATCGGCATTGTTGTTGTCTTTTTGGCTTTAATTATTTTATTTACTTTTGTACCAGTGGCTCTATGGATTTCAGCCCTTGCAGCTGGTGTTAAGGTAAGCATTTTCACATTAATTGGTATGAGGCTACGCCGGGTTATTCCTTCTCGTATTGTCAACCCGCTCATTAAAGCCCACAAAGCAGGACTTCCTGTTACCATCAATCAATTGGAAAGCCACTATTTAGCAGGTGGTAATGTAGATCGTGTTGTAAATGCATTAATCGCAGCGCATCGAGCGAATATCTCACTTACCTTTGAGCGTTGTGCAGCTATTGATCTAGCGGGCCGTGATGTTTTAGAAGCTGTTCAAATGTCTGTAAATCCAAAAGTTATTGAAACGCCATTTATTGCAGGGGTTGCAATGAATGGGATTGAAGTAAAGGCAAAAGCTCGTATTACAGTACGAGCAAATATTGAACGTCTAGTCGGTGGTGCGGGTGAAGAAACAATTGTAGCTCGTGTTGGCGAAGGGATTGTTAGTACTATCGGTAGTTCAACAAGTCATACAGAAGTTTTAGAAAACCCTGACTCCATTTCTCAAACGGTATTATCAAAAGGCTTAGATTCAGGTACTGCGTTTGAAATCTTATCTATTGATATCGCGGATGTAGATGTAGGCAAAAATATTGGGGCAGAACTTCAAATCGAGCAAGCCCAAGCGGATAAGAATATTGCACAAGCGAAAGCGGAAGAACGTCGTGCTATGGCTGTTGCATCCGAACAAGAAATGATTGCGAAAGTACAAGAAATGAAAGCAAAAGTAGTAGAAGCAGAAGCGGAAGTGCCGATGGCAATGGCAGAGGCGCTTAGAACTGGTAACATCGGTATTATGGATTACATGAATTATAAAAACATCCAAGCTGATACAGGGATGCGTGATTCAATTGGCAAAATGAATCAACAACATGACGGTGGTTCATCTACTGAAAGCTAAGCCTTTGAAAGGAAGCGTTTTGAATGGAAGCACTAATATTCTTGATTATTACATCACTGGTGGGTTACCTTTTCAAAAATAAAGATGATGAAGCTTCAAAAACAACGCCTCCAATCAATCGAAAAATAAAGCGTGTTGATCAGTCTACACCGAATCGGACGCTTCAAAAAGCAGAAGAATATACACGTAGAGCGATTGGCGAGCTTGAAGGCAAGATGCCTAGGACTATGCAAAAGCGTGGGGCAGAGACGGTTGAAAAGGCATTGCCAAAAGCTCAGGAATGGATTGAAAGGCAATCGGTAGGAAGAACGCAAAATCCTATTTTTGAAAAGTACAAACAAACCTCAACTGTACCTGTTGAAATGAAGAAAACAGTGGACAAGAAAAGCGAATCAACTGGTTTTAAATTTCCTCAAAGTACAAATGAAATGGCAAATGCCATCATCATGGCTGAAATTTTAGGCCCACCAAAATCTAAAAGATAACACATGACCTCCTCTCTTCTAGCATATGCTAAAAAGAGAGGAGGTTTTTTATGTCGAAAAGGCTATTGCAAATAGTGCCGCTGATCGAAATCGAAAACTTCCAGGGAATTCGAATCAGAGGGGATATATTGCTAGAAGCTATTCATGATCATCAAATGGTATTCATTCATGAAAATTTTAAGATAAAGATAGAAGCTGATTCATTTCATGTCAATCTTCTCCGAGATGAATTATTGGCGCTTGATATGAGCAATGTAAAAAAAATTGAGCTTACCAGAATTGAGGATTAGGGATAATGAAAAAAAGCAGAGATTATCGTATGATAGAAATTTGCATAAAACGCACAAAGAAAGTAGAAGCTTTCTTAAATGCTCTAACTAAAAATAATATTATACTTAGAAATTTACGTCTTTCTGAAGAAGAAGTCCGATTTGAAACCATTCGGAAGCATCTAAAAACGATTCGAAGATTGCGTTACCAATACGGTGTTACTTTTCACATTGAGTCTTTAGATGATAATCAAATTTTAAGGAAAGAATGGACTGTATTTGCAGGCATTTTGATTTTGCTCTTCATACCATTTTTCTTTTCACAATGGATTTGGCAGGTGTCCATCGACAATGCGACACCTGAGCAAGAAGATGAGTTAACTGAAACATTGCATGATTTAAACTTAGACGGCCCCATTATGAAAAAAGACAAACCAGACGATTCAGTGATTCGGCAATATATTCTATCAAAACATCGCGACCTTTCATGGGTTCATATCCATCGGAAAGGCAGCAAAATGAGTTTTGAGCCATTAAATGCTCCAGCTGTAGATCAAGAAGAAGAAAAGAATTCAATGAAAGGTGAATTATATGCTAATAAAAGTGGCGTAATTACACACTTTAATCTACAAAGGGGAGAGCGTGTAGTCGATGAAAATGATGCAGTAAAAAAAGGAGACCTTTTAGTAACTGGTATTTTAAAACAAGGTGAAAAAGCAATTTATTATGGTGCAGATGGAGAAGTGTATGCGGATTATTGGATTGAGTCAACATTTACTATGCCCAAGAAAATCACATATGGAACAATGGGTGAAAAAACGTATCATTTTAGATGGGCAAATGAAAAGAAGAGCCCAAATGAATGGAAGGTCGTAAAATTACCAAAATGGCTATCTTCAATAGGTGAAGTGTCTATTGAGCAAGAACAGATTGACAAAAAAGTAACACTTGATAAGAATGCGGTAGAAGATATGATTGTTCCCTTGCTACATCAAAAATATCTACGGGACTTGCCGCCGAAAACAGTCATCAAAAAAGAAAAACTTTTGAATGTTACCATTGATAATGATACAGTAAAAGGGAAAGTTTTATTTTTAATAAATGAGAATATTGCGGTAAAAAGTGCGATAACCAAGGAGATTGAGAATGACAGAACAACAACCGATCCAACTCAAAATGCAAGATCCGAATGAGGCAGTCATGCTACTTGGCATATCGGATGCCAATTTGAAATTAATCGAAGAAGCTTTCCAAATCCAAATGATCACCCGTGGTGACAGTATTGTCATTGTCGGTGATGAAGAAAATAAACAACAAGCAAGCGAGTTAGTTGAACAATTGCTGAAAGTGATCCGTAAAGGTATAAATATCAATCAACGTGATGTAGTCTCAGCTCTTGAAATGTCCAAAAGTGGTACAATGGAGTACTTTTCTGAGCTATATGATGAGGCGATTGGCCGCAATACAAAAGGAAAGATTATCCGTGCTAAAACCATCGGCCAGCGAGAATATATCCAAGCGATTCGCCATAAGGATTTAGTTTTTTGTATAGGGCCTGCTGGTACAGGTAAAACATATTTAGCTGTCGTTATGGCAACACAAGCTTTAAAAAATGGGCATGTAAAACGTATTATCCTAACAAGACCAGCAGTTGAGGCCGGTGAAAGTTTAGGCTTCTTGCCAGGTGATTTGAAAGAAAAAGTAGATCCTTATTTAAGACCGCTCTATGATGCATTGCATGATGTTCTAGGAGCTGAGCAAACTGCTCGTATGATTGAACGTGGCACAATTGAAATTGCTCCACTTGCCTATATGCGAGGAAGAACGCTGGATGATGCGTTTGTTATCTTAGACGAAGCACAAAATACAACAGAAGCACAGATGAAGATGTTTCTTACCCGTCTGGGTTTTGGTTCCAAAATGGTTATTACAGGAGACGAGACACAAATTGATTTACCTAAAGGGGCAAAATCCGGTCTCATCAGCGCTGAAAAAACATTGCGCTATGTAAAAGATCTTGAAATTAAGTTTCTAGAGCAAGCTGATGTAGTGAGACATCCACTCGTTGCAAAGATTATCCAAGCATATGAACAACAAAAATAAGAAAGAGTAGCGAATCTCTCGCTACTCTTTTTTTCTGGAATTCAATACTCTAAAGGTGCATAGCCAAGCTTAGAAAAAGTTAAAGCCATTTGATGATAGCCCTCTTGGTTAGGATGAACTCCATCTTTTGATAAGAGCGCCTTTTCCTTACCGCTAAAGACATGATAGACATCTGCGACTTTGATATTCTTTTGTTTTGCGAATCTTGAAATGGCGATGTTAAATGTTTTAATTGCTTCATCCGCCACTGGTATATGAGGAAACGGGTTATATAAGTTCATTAATCTCAGGATAGATGGATTTTCTTTATCTATTATCTGAATCTTTTTAATGATTTTAGAGTAGTTCTCTTGAGATTGTTGCATCGCATGAATCACACTTTTTTTGTCATTATGCCGTAGAAGATTTTTAGCTGCATTAATTAAATCATTTCCACCTGCTGTGATCGTGATTATGTTAGCGCACTTAATAGCTCTTCTAACAGTTGGGGAATCCAGCATATTTAATATATCTCCTGTTGTTGCGCCAGACTTTCCGAATTTGTGAAGATAAATACGCTTTTCCAATGTATGCTCACTCAGTTTTCTATAAAACTCTGGGAATCCTGAATTGAGGAAAGGGATGCCGATTCCAGCAGTAAGGGAATCACCTATTGCAATATATTGTAAAGAGTTGTAACTCATCATACACCTCGATGCTTTTCTTATTTTTATATCTTATGACTTTTTTGACACAAATGTGCCTAAAGGGTAATTAGTCAATTTAAAGAGCGCTGAAATTCTATCTGAAGGCAAATAGGAGAGTGTTTATATGTAATTATCATTGTCATGTATTTCAATTGATATAAAAAAGCAAGAATCATAAAAATGTCCACCAGGAAAAGATAATGTGATTAAAAATTAAAAATAGGGATTTTTGAATTTCAGTAACTGGTTTAGCATAATGTAAGCACTAATGTTAGTGATATGAAAACGGGAATTGAAAGAGCATAAAACAAGAAATATCAAGAATGGTGAATCCATCATTCTTTTTTATTTTATAATGAATATTGGAGTGATTATAAAAAGCAACGCACAACCAATAAGAGAGCTCATTAAGATGGAAGAAACTCTATTTAATTTAAATGGAAATTTATTTAATTTTTTTAATATATTATCCTTTATCTCCAAAATAAAGCTGGAAAATATTTGCCTAATTGGTATAGTAATATTAGATGGGAGGCGCTTTAATGAGTAATTTTATTCGGACATTAAACAGATATATACGTTTTCCTATACTTTTAGCGATTCTGTTAATAGTAGCTGGCATTCTTCAATTTGCTTTGACAGTTAATGATATAAAGGGAGAGCATTATGATCTAAAGTTATTTCAGCTATCACCTGAAACAATACGATCTGCCAAAACGGTAGAGGATACCGAAAAGACAGAAGCAGATCGAGAAAGAATTGCAGCTGAAGTAAACCCTGTCTATACCTTTTCAACAGAAATAGGGAAGAATCAAGTAACACTGTTGAAAACTACCTTTGATTACATAATAGAAGCAAAGCAAAAGGTTGAAAAAGTAACAAAAAAATCTAAAAAAGAGGATCAAATTAATAAATTAAGAGCAAAACTAGATAAAATTGATCAAAGTGGGCCAAGTGTAAGGTTGACTGAACAAGAAATTGTCACATTGCTTGCACAGGATGAAGATGGTTTAAAGAATACGCAAGATGCCTTAGTTTCAATTGTTAGCAAGCAAATGGCAGAACCGATTAGGGAAGAACAACTGACTGATGCGAAGGCAAGTGTGGAGCGATCTGTTAGAGGAAGCTTTTCAATACCTGATGCTGTTCGTACGATCGCCATTACACTCGCAAGGTCGTCGATAGTTGCGAATGATAAAAGAGATGGAAGGTTGACCAAAGAACGTATTGAGCAAGCGAAGGCAAATGTAGATCCAACGCGCATACTACAAGGGCAGATTATTGTACAGGAAGGCCAATTAATTGACCGTGAAGTCTATCATCAATTAGAAATTACAGGCATGCTGATTAATCAAAAATCTCCAAAACCAATTCTAGGATTAGCATTATTCGTTCTATTGCAAATGGCTTTCTTTTATATTGCTTTATATCATGAGAGAGATGATAAGGAAACTAAAACGCGCCATGCTATGATTACAATGATTATTTATTTGGCGTCTATCATCGTAATGAAACTGTTAAACCTAATTTCTAGCGAGTTTGATGTAATCGTAGGCTTTTTATTCCCGGCTACTATTTTGCCTATGATGTTCCGTATCCTAATTAATGAGCGTATTGCTATATTAGCAACAATTATGTCGGCAGCTGTGGCAGGAATTATATTTCAAAAAGGCTATTCTTCTGTACTGCAAATGGAAGTTTCGCTTTACATTATTTTTAGCGGTTTGGCGAGTATTTACTTTATGCGTAATGTAAGAAAAAGGTCAAGCGTAATGACAACAAGCTTGGGAGTCGCATGTGTGAATATTGCATTTATCGCATTTTATCTGCTTTTATCGCAGTCGAATTATGGACCGAAAGAACTGTTGTTTTATCTAAGTGCCGCCATTGTTTCAGCAATCGTATCTGGCGCTTTAATGCTTGGTTTATTGCCATTCGTCGAATCAGCTTTTGGTATGCTGTCAACTTATAGGCTAGTGGAGCTTTCCAATCCAAACCATCCATTGCTCAAGAAAATTTTAGTAGAAACACCAGGCACATATCATCACAGTGTAATGGTTGCAAATTTAGCTGATGCTGCCTGTGAAGAAGTGGGGGCGAATGGCCTTTTAGCACGTGTCGGATGCTATTATCATGACATTGGTAAAACAAGAAGGCCAGGCTTTTTTGTTGAAAACCAGATGGGCAGTAATCCGCATGATAACTTGCCTGCAGTAACAAGTAAAGATATTATTATCGCCCATGTAGAAGATGGTGTTAAAATATTAGAAAAGCATAAAATGCCAAAAGAAATTGTCGACATTGCAAGACAACATCATGGGACAAGCTTAGTGAAGTTCTTCTATTATAAGGAGAAGAAAGAAAACCCTGATGTGAATGAAGCGGACTATCGTTATGCAGGACCGAAGCCACAAACGAAAGAAATTGCTATAATAAGCGTAGCAGATAGTGTAGAGGCAGCAGTACGTTCGATGAAAAATCCAACTGCTGATGCTATTCAACAGCTGATCCACAGCATTATCCAAGACAAATTACAAGACGGCCAGTTTGATGAATGTGATATTTCCCTTCGTGAGTTGCAACGAATTGAACATGTATTTTGTGAAACATTAAAGGGGATCTTCCACTCGAGAATTGAATACCCGAAGCCAGAATAAGATGAGGAGATAACATATGAGCTTGAACATCGACTTTTTAGATGAAACAGAAAACGTGAAAGAAAAAGATATTGAATTGGTTGAAAAACTATTGCAGCACGCTGCAAAGATTTTAAAGATTGAGGATGAGGCTGAATTATCAGTAACATTTGTTACTAATGAAGCGATCCATGAAATTAATCGCACCTATCGTCAAAAGGATGCACCGACAGATGTTATTTCATTTGCATTAGAAGAAATAGGCGAGGGCGAAACACCAATTATTGCGGAAGGCATGCCTCGCGTGTTAGGAGATATCATTATTTCAACCGACCGGACAATTGAACAAGCAGAGGAGTATGGACATTCTTTTGAACGTGAACTAGGCTTCCTTGCTGTTCATGGTTTCTTGCACTTGCTTGGTTATGATCATATGGATCCTGAAGATGAGCGCGTAATGTTCGGTAAACAAGATGAGATTTTAAATTCATTCGGTTTGACTCGCGACGAGAATGGACATTCGTAAATTTTTCCGTTCGTTTACATTTGCAGCAGCGGGGGTTAAGCAAGCATGGCGCGAACAGAATTTTCGTTTTGATATATTTGCAGCATTGCTTGCCATTTTTTTAAGTATTGTTACTGGCTTATCTCAGATGGAATGGATTGTCGTTATCCTGTTGATTGCCTTGATGCTTAGCTTAGAAATGATTAATACGGCGATTGAGAATATAGTAGATCTTGCTTCGCCTGATATTCACCCGCTAGCTCGCGCTGCAAAAGATATTGCGGCGGGTGCTGTATTTGTTTTTGCCTGTGCGAGTGTTATAATCGGAATACTCATCTTTTTGCCAAAGTGGATGAATCTATGAATTTGAGGTGTATAAAATGGAGAAACAACAATTAATGGACCTTGCGAAAGAAGGAAGAGAAAAGGCTTACGTTCCCTATTCAAAATTTAAAGTGGGAGCAGCCCTATTAACAGAAGATGGCAAAGTCTATCAAGGCTGTAATATTGAAAATTCTGGGTACTCTATGGCGAATTGTGCTGAACGTACTGCTATTTTCAAAGCAGTTTCAGAGGGAGAAAGAAACTTCAAGGCAATTGCAGTGGTTGCAGATACAGAAGGACCTTGTGCACCATGCGGAGCATGCAGACAAGTAATGTCTGAATTCTTTCCAAAAGATATGCCAGTATACTTAACTAATATGAAAGGCGATGTACTAGAAACAACTGTTGCTGAGTTGTTACCAGGCGCCTTTTCACCGGAGGATTTAGTGAATGCAGGAAAATAAAGAATTTAAATCAGGGTTTGTTACTATAGTAGGGAGACCCAATGTAGGGAAATCAACATTTTTGAATCGAGTTATCGGGCAAAAGATTGCAATCATGAGCGATAAGCCTCAAACAACACGTAATAAAGTGCAAGGTGTCTATACAACTGAAGATACCCAAATGATTTTCATCGATACACCTGGAATCCATAAGCCAAAGCATAAGCTAGGCGAATTTATGTTAAAGGTTTCAAAAAACGCATTACGTGAAGTAGAGGCCATTATGTTTATGGTCAATGCAACACAAAAGATGGGTGCGGGTGACCGTTTTGTCATGGAAATGTTAAAAGGGACAAAAACACCTGTTTTTTTAATCGTTAATAAAATTGATGCCGTACATCCTGATGAATTGTTATCAATAATTGACGCATACAAAGCTGAGTTTGATTTTGCTGAAATTATACCTATTTCTGCACTGCAAGGCAATAATGTGGATAAATTATTAGAAACATTGAAGAAATACTTGCCTGCTGGGCCGCAATATTATCCAGCAGATCAAGTGACTGATCACCCTGAACGTTTTATCATTGCTGAGTTAATTCGAGAAAAAGTATTACATCTTACTCGTGATGAAATACCGCACTCAGTGGCTGTTGAAATCGAAAAGATTGCAAAAGATGAAAATAAAGACCTAGTGCGTATTAACGCATCTATCATTATTGAACGCGATTCGCAAAAGGGAATTATCATTGGTAAGCGCGGAGCTCTATTAAAAGAAATCGGTACACGTGCAAGGCATGATATCGAAACATTGCTTGGCAGTAAAGTATATTTAGAACTATGGGTCAAAGTTCAAAAAGATTGGCGAGATCGTGCATCGCAATTGCGAGATTATGGTTATCGCGATGATGAATACTAAACGACTAGGAAGTGAGGACAATTGCTGAACAAATGGGAAGGGATTGTCTTAAAAACCAAAGCATACGGAGAAACAAATAAAGTAGTAACTATTATGACAAGGGAAGTTGGCAAAACAGCAGCTATGGCAAGGGGAGCAAAAAAGCCGCAAAGCCGTTTAGCTGCCATTAGCCAACCATTTGTTCATGGTATTTTCATGATTCAACAAGGTCGGGGTATGGGGACTTTGCAGCAAGGAGAACCCCTTGAGAGCATGCGTCATATACAAGAAGATATCACGGCTACAGCTTATGCAAGCTATGTAGTTGAAATCATCGACCGATTGATTGAATCAGACCGTCCAGAGCCTTATGCATTCGATATAATGGTGCAAGCTCTCCATGCGATTGAGGAAGGTTACGATCCTGAATCGATTGCCATGTTTGTGGAGTGGAAAATGCTTCCCTATACAGGCGTACAGCCAGTATTACATGCTTGTGCTAGCTGTGGAGCAGTGGAAGGGGAATTTGCTTTTTCCTTTTCTCAAGGTGGATTTCTATGCCATCGCTGTTTTCATCTAGATCCGTATCTCATTCGACTAACGCCAACACAGGTTAAACTCATACGCATGTTCTATACAGTACCGATCGACCAAATTGGTAAACTGACATTAAAAAAAGAGACAAAGCAATTTATCCGTAAAATTGTGACGACCATTTATGAAGAACAAACAGGTATGCGTTTTAAGAGCCGCTCTTTTATTGAACAATTAGAACGAACGCCATTGTTATTTAATAAGCATATGGACAGTGAAAAACCGGATGAGGGCCAGCCTGATACAGCATTACAAACTGATGAGGATAATGAATAAATGCTTAGAGATTATTGAGTTTATAGATTAAATAAAAAATAAGAGTCACTCTTTGTAAGAGTGACTCTTATTTTTCCATAATCACCTTTTGCCTGTATTTATATTCTTTAAAATAAATAACGATACAGCATGAACAACAAACGTGCCAGTTACCAATAACCATATAGCTGTTTTATAGCTTTCTAAAGAAAAAGGTAAAACATAGCTATCGATTAAATCTATAACAAACCAGCCCAATAAAACTAATGGAAATGCAATTCTGTAAGATATGTTCAATATTTTTTCGCCTTGCTCGTTATGATTTTCTCGACTGAATTGGAATTTTAGACTGTAAATTACACTTATAAAAAACAATAGTATATATCCGAAAATTGCTATCTTTATCATACTCCCCATTATGTTCTCTCCTTTAATCCCTCACCATATACTTTATATTTAAAAGATTAAAATAAACCATGCCTACATTAATTGCTTCATTTAGTCTAACAAGTCTTAAAGTATTTATATACTATAATTTGGAATTTATAAAATTATATATAGATATAGGAGTAATTTATTGTATTATTAAGGGAGAGCTAAATAGTTATAAATAGGTGATTTTTCAATAGCAAAAACGAGGAATATACATTTAAAAATGGATGGCAAAAGTTTCATATACCTAATAAGAAAAAGGAGCAATGGATTGAAAAAGAAAATAATTTATCGCATTGTTGCTTTTTTTTTAGTGATAGGCGGATGTATCTATTTTTATAATGAATACAAAACAAAAAATCTACTGCAAGATCTATTACATATTGAACAGTATAAAAATAAAGATCGAATAACGATAATGGATGATACAAAATATGAAAAGATAAAAACTGAAGATCTTATAGTGAGTATTGATGAAAACAACACAAATTTCAAAAGCCTCTTAAATGTATTAGAAGGTTTGAATATTAAAAGAAATGTTAAAGCTGAACCCTCAGGTACGGAATACATGTTTATCATCCGCCATAATCATCTACCGAATTACGTCTCTATTTATGAGAATGGTGTATTACTATATGAAGACAAAGTTTATAGAATACAAGGCCAGGATTCATTGGAAAGATTGCTGAAGATCATAAAAGAGTGCTTTACCGATGTAGACAATTAAAAGACGAAAATAACTCCGAGGAGAGAAAATATGAAGAAATGGTTTTTCTTATTCATTTGTTGTTTCTTATTATTAATCGGATGTTCAAATGAAAAAAAAGTAAGCACGAATGGACATACAAAAATCTCAATAGAGCCCTACTCATTAAGTGATAAAGAAGAATCACTAATGATGTATGCTGGAGTAAGCCAAATAGAATTCTTTCAGTTTGATGGTGAATTGGGGCAGAAGGATGATTTAGAATTCAAAATTGAGCATTATAAAAAAGGGAAATTTAAAGGGGAATTAACTTCCCTGTCAAACATGGTAGAAAGTAAATACAAAAATACTCTTTTCTCCTTTGCCATTGATAATAATATAGATTATAAAAGAACATCTTTAAAGTTGATTATGGGTACGCCATCTGGAGTTGCCACTACGAATTTCTCTAATAATATGAAAGGGTATTCTTTTGAATCACTAGTAAACGAGCGTATTACGTTAAAGAAGAACAAACCCATTTATTTAGCTGCTTGGTACGGGACTTCTGAAAATCATTTAAGTTCGCCCAGCAGTAAAAATGGGGAGCTGCCACAAGGTATTCAGGATGTAGAAGAAACTATTTTATACAGTGTTGTTTGGAAGGCGAAAGATAAATAAAGAATGAAAGAGAGCTTTTGTTAAAGGTTCTCTTTTGTTATAGTTATTCTGAACTACTATTCGGAAAAGAAAATTTTGTTGATTTTCCGTACATATCTTTGACTTGCATGTTTAACAACAATATAATATGTGTATATATGAGTATATGCACATATTATATATAACAAGAGGGGGGCTTTTCCATTGAAAGAGGAACCGCTATCAAAAGAACCAGAAGATTTGGATGAAGAAAGTCTATTCCTTGTAGCGCAAACTTTTAAAGCTATAAGTGATCCAACAAGGATACGAATCTTAAATTTACTTTGCCAAAAAGAATTCTCGGTCAATGAATTGAGCGAAAAGCTGCACCTAAAACAATCTACTGTATCCCATCAGTTACGTTTTTTAAAAAATCTACGTTTAGTGAAATTTCGCCGTGAAGGGACGACCATCATTTATTCACAGGATGATGATCATGTGATGCAGATACTGCAGCAGACGATTGACCATGCGACGCACAATTAGGAGGGAGTATTATGGCTCATTCACATGATGGACATCAGCATAACCATACCCATGGTGCGAATAAGAAAACTTTACTGATAGCCTTTTTCATTATTACAGTTTATATGATTGTAGAAGTTATTGGCGGTTATTTGACCAATAGTTTGGCTTTACTTTCTGATGCCGGCCATATGCTAAGTGATGCAATATCGCTCGGAGTTGGCGTAGTTGCCTTTAGCTTTAGTGAAAGAGTAGCCAATTATCGTAATACATTTGGATACAAACGCTTTGAAATCTTGGCAGCTGTATTTAATGGTGTAGCATTAATTGTTATATCCATCTTTATCTGTATAGAAGCAGTCAAACGTTTCGCCTATCCACCGGAAGTTGCTTCAAATGGCATGCTACTGATAGCTATTATTGGTCTGCTTGTCAATATTCTTGTGGCTTGGATCCTAATGCGTGGCGGTGATACGCACGGTAACCTTAATATGCGAGCTGCCTTCTTGCATGTTATTGGTGATATGCTTGGTTCAGTCGGCGCAGTGTTGGCAGCAATTCTTATCATGCTATTTGGCTGGGATTGGGCAGATCCATTAGCAAGTATTATTGTAGCAATATTGATTTTAGTCAGTGGTTGGCGTGTAACTAAAGATTCTATTCATGTCTTGATGGAAGGAACGCCAAGCAATGTGGAAATTGAAAAGATTATTCAAGTTATAGAAGGAACCGATGGGATTCTAGCCATTCATGATTTGCATATATGGAGCATCACGAGTGGTGAAAATGCGCTTTCATGCCATGCAGTTGTGAATGGTTCACTAACAGTGCAAGAAAGCCAAGGAATCCTACAACACTTAGAGCACGAATTGCTACATATGGGCATTGGCCATATGACAATTCAACTTGAAAATGATGGACATCAACACGGTGACGACATCCTGTGTAACTTAAATGTGAATCCAGAAAAACCACATGACCATAAATTAAGTTAACTCAACGCTAAAAAGCTCTTCCCTACATATATGAGGGAAGAGCTTTTTAAATACGGGTACTTATTCTAGGTTAATGTATGGCTTCTACCTCTTCATTCCTGCATACGATAATTTATATGACTAAAATGGGGGAGAACTAACTATGAATGAGTATATTGATTTGCTTGCATACTTTGGTATCGGGAGTGCACATCCTGGAGGGGCGAGTTTGACGAGGTCTATTTTTGAAAAGGTATCAATTAATCAGGACGACCTGATTTTAGATATTGGTTGTGGTACTGGCCAAACAGCTCAATATTTAGCCAAACAATTTAAATGTAGTGTAACAGCTATTGACCATCACCCTCTCATGGTAGAAAAAGCGAAAAGAAGATTTGCTAAAGAAGATCTACCTGTTCAAGTGATTATTGGTAACGCAGAAAAGTTAGATATCGAAAGCCAAACGTTTAACTTTATTCTTTCAGAGTCTGTTATTAGCTTTACTCATGCAAAAGAGACGATAAAGGAGCTCGCACGCGTGCTCAAAGAAAAGGGTCAATTGCTTTTAATTGAAATGGCGGCAGAAGCTTCTATTCCTAAATCAATGAAAGAAGAAGTTCAAAGGCTCTATGGAATTCATGATATTTATACAGGAGAAGAATGGCGTTCCATTCTAGAAGAAGCGGGATTTGCTACTATTGAGGAAATCCAAACACATTCCTCTCTTATTTCAAGTGAACTTAATGAAATGGATCTATCTGAATCTATTCCAATGTCGCTCTATGATGTATGGGATGAACATAATGAAATGACAGAAAAAGTGCATGGGCATATAGGGTATATAGTTTATCTTGCTTCTAAATAATAGGCTACTCCAATATAAAAGCAGAACCTTTGATAAGCGTATCCGCTGATTTTTGATAGAGTTCATTAGAAGTAAAAGGGCCATTTTTTTCAACATAAGAATGAACAATATGATAACCGATTGCATAACCGATCCATTTAGTGAATGGGCTTCTTTTTTGACCATATAAGAATTTTTGATGGGCATCAATACCTGTCAGATTAAGAGAATTGATGAAATGCTCCTTCCATATTTTTTGCAAAGAATCTAGCGAATACAGATTAACCCAGGGGGCAAGCCACTTCTCGCCATATAACTCATTCACCGCATATTCACCAAGCCCTTCCACGACAAGCGATTCTTTTAATGGTGTTATTTTAGGTGGAATATCTATTAGATTAATTCTACACACATGGTTGTATTCATGGGCAAGCATTGCTTTTAATTCTTCTTTATGCAATTCTGTCGATACAAATAAAAACAATGCATTTTTATAAGCCACTCCGTTTTTTCGAAATTGTTCTTTTTCTGAACGCCGCTTTCCTTTTTTAATAGGAAAAATATATATAGGTATATCGGGGCCTTTCCATCTTTTTTTCAATTTCAAAAATTCGTGTTCAATCCTTTTCCATACTTTTTGTTTTTCTAATTCTTCCATCACATATTCTATTCTGTACCAATCTTTCGGGTCAAATAACCCATACTGAAGCAGTTCATACTGAATCGCTTGAGGGGGCAATTTTTCAAATACATTCTCCAATGGTTTGCAAAGTAAATCAATATGGTTATTATTTATTTCTTTTATAGAGGTTTCCTTACATCTTTCATTAAAAGTATGAAGCCATTTTTGTGTTTCGATTACTGCCAATCAAATCATTCCTTTACATGTTTTCTATCATCCTAGCCAAAATCATAAAATCTAAAGGAATTAACCAAATGCCATTCCTTTAGATGGCGTTACGCTTTATAACTATCATATGTTGACTCCTAAGGTATGCTGAATATTTTTTGAAATTAGACCTTTGTCCAAAGGGAGAAAAGGGCGAGACATATAATATGGAGGCATACACGTATGTAGAAATGAATGGGAGGAGGCATAGGATGAACGCATCAGAAGCTTATAATATGTGTCGTCGTTACCATGGAAGACATGTGCGGATTACAGATCGTGATGGCAGAGTGCATGAAGGTCATATTACTCGAGTAGACCGCAATATGGTATGGATTCGCCCTCAGGGCGGCGGTGGTTATGGACTTGGTTGGGGCTGGGGCTGGGGCGGAGGCGGCTTTGGCTATGGCATTGCATTAGGTGCTATTACAGGGATCGCTCTTTCAGCTGCATTTTTCTGGTAAAATAATAACTCAAACAAACGTGGAAGAAAATTTCACGTTTGTTTTTTGTTCTTTTATTAATACATAAGATCAGGGCATAAGAATTCATTCATTTTCTTGGTTTACGTGCCAAAACACAACCGTATTCAATTTTATTTAATGGGTATATTAGTAAATAAGTATGTAGGAAGGAGGGAATGAAGTTGCTTTGGACCATTATAGGAATACTGATTGTACTTTGGGTGCTAGGTCTTATATTTAAAATTGGCGCAGGCTTGATTCATATTCTTTTAATTATTGCAGTCATCTTGATTATAGTAAAGTTGATTAAAGGCATGGCAAATCGATAAAAGGGGAGCCGTTTAGGCTTCCCTTTTTTGTTTCAATAATCGTTTGTGAATCCAAATAGCGGCTTGGGAACCATCTCCCATAGAAATAGTGACTTGTTCAGAATGGGCGGTAAGATCTCCTCCTGCCCAAATGCCATCAACCGAGGTTTCTTTTGTTCGAGGATTGACTATTATATGGCTGCTGTCATTAAGATTTACACCCACTTGTTCAGCCAACTCTGCATTTATTTTATTGCCGCTAAAACCTGTAAAGCCTTTCTCGCCAGAAATAGTTTTACCATTCTCAAGCTCTACACCAGCAAAATTGCCTTTATCATCTAAAAGAATGCGCGTTAATGTTTCATTGATTATTTCGATATTTAAACTTTCTAGCTCTTTGACTTTTTCTGAGTCAGGTTGCTCTTTGGTATGATTAATAAATGTTACATCATTAGTCCAATAAGTGAGGGTTGCGGCCATAGAAGCGCCTGTATTCCCGCTGCCTAAAACGATCGTTTTTTTGTCAGATACTTCATAGCCATCACAGTCAGGACATACATAAATAGACTTTCCTAGGCAAGGAAGCAAGTTTTCAAGCTTAGGAAGATGATCAACTAATCCTGTTGCAAGAAAAACGGTGCGCGCTTGAAAAGTTTGATTTGACGATGTTTGTATAAGAAAGTGGTCCTTTTCTTTTCGAAGAGATATTACAACACCATTCAAGAATTCGACACCATACTTCTCTGCATGGATTTTACCTAGCTTACGCAATTCCTCTCCGCTAACACCATCCGGCCAACCCAAAATATTTTGATAGCCTTTACATATAGTGGACCGTCCTTGATTAGAGTCAATGACCATAATTGAGTGTTTATATCTTCCCAATTGGATGGCAGCTTGCAAGCCTGCAATCCCTCCGCCAATAATAATACAATCCATTGTCTTCATTTATCTAACCGCCTGTTCTTTAAAGATATTTTAGTATTAGAGGTTCATTTGAAAAATATACCACTGACTTGTTAGTTTTAAACTAGTGAGCGCTTTCTAAGACTTAAAATATGAAAATCAAATTAATTGCCTTTTATACACCAAATTGGTGTTCAATATCTTATAATATGAGTAATAAAGGAAATAGTTCAAACTACTGGAGGTACATATGAAATTAAAATGCGCTATCCTTGATGATTATCAAAAAACGGCACTTGATTTTGCAAATTGGAGTTCCATAGAGGATCAGGTTGAAGTAACTGCATTTCACCAACATTTTCATACTGAGAATCAAATTGTTGATAAAATTAAAGACTTTGATATTGTCATTATTATGCGGGAGAGAACGCCATTTAATGCAGCCATGTTCGGAAGACTGCCAAAGCTAAAATTGTTAGTAACGACAGGTATGCGGAATGCATCTATCGATCTAACAGCAGCTAAGAAATGCGGAGTAACAGTGTGCGGCACATCAAGCGGATCAGAACCGCCGACTGAACTTGCTTGGGGGCTCATACTGAACTTAGCACGCCACATAACAGAAGAACATAATAACTTTAGACAGAAAGGATCTTGGCAATTGTCGGTTGGAGAAGATCTTTATGGTAAGTGCTTTGGGATAATTGGACTTGGAAAAATCGGTACAAAGATGGCAACGATAGCCCAAGCCTTTGGAATGGATGTAGTCGCATGGAGTGAAAACTTAACAAAGGAAAAGACAGATTCGCTGGGAGTAAGAAAAGCGGCTTCATTGGCGGAACTTTTGCGGCAAAGCGACTATGTATCGATTCATCTGGTTTTAAGTGACCGGACAAGAAACTTAATCACCTCAAATGAATTGAAGGAAATGAAACCCTCAGCCTTTCTAATCAATACATCAAGAGCACCCATTATAAATCAACGTGATTTAATAGAAGCGCTTGAAAACGAAGTGTTAGCTGGAGCGGGATTAGACGTCTATGAAGAAGAACCGTTAAGTGAAAATCATCCTTTTAGAACTTTACCCAATGTACTTGCTACACCGCATCTTGGATATGTGACACGATCAAACTATGAAAAATATTATGGAGAAGCTTTGGAGGATATCCGGGCATATTTGTTAGGTTCACCGATTAGAACTTTAATTTAATGATTTTAGAAGTATTCTCAGAAACAAAATTTGTAGCAAAGTTCATAAATACGAAAGTGAAAGGGAGATTTTTTGAAAAAGGATCTAATTAAAGTCATATCTGTGACGACTTTGGGTGCAATTGCTGTATTAATGATTCCTTTCTTGTTTTAAATATAATTGAATATGTATTAGGGAATTAAGGTGTGAGAAATGTTCACACCTTTTTTTAACCCTTGAATAGTACCTCAAGCTTCTTAAAAACTATTATTTTGAATCCATTTATATTGAATGTCAGGCAAATTTTCCTCATTTTCGTGGCCTCTTGCTACTATTTTAAATCCATTCTTGTCATAAAACCGTTATGCGTTTTTATTAATATCAAAGGTAAATAAAGTTAAACTACCGCTTGATTGTTCTTTAGCCCTATCAAGTAACGTTCTGCCTATCCCTAACCCTTGATAATCGTTATGAATATAAAGCTGGCTTACCTCCTTGTCATTATAGGCAATCATTCCGACTACTTTGTCATCAATTAAAGCTAATTCTATTTGGTGCTGTTCAGGTAAAATATGATTTAAAAAGTAAATGTGATTTTCAAAGCTATGAATTTCTTTTTGACCTATAGCTCGTTCCTTGCTATTTCGCCACATGTCAACAGTCTGTTCAGCATACTCAGGTTTATACTGAGTGATCACGAGTTGATGTTGGTTCAACTTAATCTCTCCTTAAAAACTATTTTCTGAATTATAACAATGTTTAAGCGAAAACAAAAGAAGTCAAAAATGTTAAAGAGGTAGGTAAAAGATAGGGGAATTAGGGAATTACTCATTATGTAGTGACATGTAATGGAGGATAACGACATGAAAATTAATTTTGGGTTTGTAGCAAATGCATTAGGTTTATGGGATGCGAGTCCTTCAAAGACAATGACCTTTGCTCGCTATTCAGCTCTTTCAGAGTATGAGCGAATGGACAAATTAAGAGCTATAACTGCTTTAAACTTACACCACACTAAAAGAATTCTTCACTATAATATTGCAAACGAAATTGGTTTATATCGTCTTTCAAGCTCACTTGTTCCTTTGGCTACACATCCAGAAGTGATGTGGGATTATGTAACACCCTTCAAAGATGAATGGCAAGAGCTGGGGGAACTCATCAGGCAATACAACATGCGGCCAAGCTTTCATCCGAACCAATTCACCCTTTTTACAAGTCCACGTGAAGAAGTAACGCAAAATGCTGTAAAGGACATGGAATTCCATTTCAACATGCTTGAAGCGATGGATGTATTGGAAAAAGGGTTGATCAACATTCATATCGGTGGAGCATATGGGGATAAGACTGCTACGTTAAAACGTTTCCATGAAAATTTAAAAATGTTGCCGAGTAAGGTTAAAAAACATATGACGCTTGAGAATGATGATAAAACCTATAATGTTGAAGAAACACTGATAGCCTGTGAAAAAGAAAACGTTCCAATGATCCTTGATTATCATCATTATATGGCGAATCAAGGGGATATCGAACTCGAGGCATATTTACCGCGCATTTTTGATACATGGAATCACACAAACGTAGTGCCGAAAGTTCATTTATCATCTCCCAAATCAGAAGGTGCTTTTCGTTCACATGCAGACTTTGTCTCGTTGGATTTTGTGTTGCCCTTTTTAAAAATGGCAAAAGAGCTTAACCGTGACTTTGATGTAATGATTGAAGCCAAGCAAAAGAATCTCGCTATGCTGCAATTGGTTGAAAATATTTCAAACATTCGAGGTGTCAAACGTGTTGCAGGAGGAAAGGTTGAATGGTAATAATACTGGAATAGACGGCAGCTAGCATCTTTTAGCGCCGTTTTTTTGTATATATAATTATTTATTCGCATCTTGAACAAACTTTTGCTATTTCATCTAAATAAGTAACATAATTTTTATTATGTAAAGCAAAATAGGAATAGGATCACTAAGTAATAGTAAAAAGGAGACGTACGAAAATGAACGAGATGAATAGCAGTGAGTCTTATAATCCAGGTGATATCGTCTATGTATTTTATAGAAATCCTCACACGCAAGATGTTGCCAATTTACAAAGTGCAGCAGTTGTAAACCATCCTGAAAATCCAAATGAGCTCGCACTCTTTTTATATGAAAATTATTATCCACTATCAAATGAAATGGCAGTCTATACAACAGAAGAAGAAGCAAAGAGGGCTTTTAATTATTATTATGGAACATCTTCAGAAGGACCATTACAATGAATAAACCATTCTCACCAAGGCTAGTCTATTTTGAACCAAAAGCCCTTGACTATCCGCTCGGCCAACAGTTGCTGAAGAAATTCGAAAACAGTGGTGTGGAAATTCGATACACCACATCTCATAACCAAATTAGGAATCTTCCAGGTGAAAATGATTTCCAAAAGTATCGGGTTGCAAAATCTACGCTTGTCGTAGGTATTAGAAAAACGCTAAAATTTGATACATCTAAACCCTCAGCTGAATATGCGATCCCTTTCGCGACAGGCTGTATGGGTCATTGCCACTATTGTTATTTGCAGACGACAATGGGAAGCAAGCCGTACATTCGAACGTATGTCAATGTAGAAGAAATTTTAGAAGCAGCAGATCAATATATGGCAGAGCGGGCACCTGAAATCACGCGTTTTGAAGCTTCGTGTACATCAGATATTGTTGGGATTGACCATCTGACGCATACCTTAAAACATGCAATTGAACATTTTGGAGAATCTGAATATGGTAAATTGCGCTTTGTGACAAAGTTCCATCATGTCGATCATTTGCTAGATGCCAAACATAACGGAAAAACAAGATTCCGGTTTAGCGTTAATGCTGATTATGTAATAAAGAACTTTGAGCCTGGCACCTCACCCTTAGCCAAAAGAATTGAAGCGGCGGGCAAAGTCGCAAGAGCAGGATATCCACTTGGATTTATTGTGGCTCCTATTTATCTACATGAAGGATGGGAAGAAGGTTATTACCATATGTTCGAACGCCTAGATGCAGAGCTTCCTGATGAAGCGAAGAAAGATTTAACCTTTGAATTCATCCAGCATCGTTTTACGAAACCAGCCAAACGGGTTATTGAAAAAAATTATCCTATGACAAAGCTGGAGTTAGATGAAGAAAGACGAAGATATAAGTGGGGAAAATATGGTATAGGGAAATATATTTATCAAAAAGACGAAGAGGAAGATATAAAAAACCACCTCTATAGTTATATGGAAAAATTCTTTCCCCACGCTAAGTTGGAGTATTTTACGTAATTAAAAAAGAATAAAAGCTTCTACTAGTTGGATCGACAATTTATCTTAAGTTTTTTACTGATTATTTCCCAAACAAATCTAAGTAAATCGCCTTTTAATCATTAAGTCTTTGATCTCTTTTGAGATGAAGGGCTTTTTTATTGAAAGTTAACGATAGATGAAAAATAGCGAAAAATAGGGGAAATAGAGAGTTTATTTATGTTAATTCTTATATTTCGTCATTTCCCGCTAAATTTTGCTTAGCTGTATTAAAGGGGGAAGTGGCATTTTTTTCTTCTTTCTATAAAAAGAAAGTGATTTTAAGAGATTGAAATGAATGTATAATTATACTTCTTTTATGCAAGCGCCAGAATATGAAGTAGAGCGAAGTAGTTATTGATGAGAGAATTCAGAAATAAACTAAGGCTTGTTTTAAGAAAGAAGAGCACTGATTATAAGATATAAACCATTGAAACGAAAATAAAAAAGCCCCTGCCATAAGCGAGGGCACATAAAATATTAAGGTTCATTGAATCCATAAATTCCCAATATATAAATACTAGTAAATACAATTAGAATAAATAGATGTAAGACAACGACCACCATTCGAATTTCACCTTTACTCCCGAATAAAGCACTTATTAGGCCTATTAAGACTAATGATAATGGTATAATAAAATGGAAAAGTAAAATAAATTCTGGGGCAAATACGAAAAGAAGAATAGTTAAAAATAAAATAAGTAAGGAAAAATATGTGTAATAGATTTTTTTCATAACACTTCATCCTTTTATATGTTTTATTTTAATTTCTTTATGATGAAGACGTGTATACAATTTATATTTTTAATAACCAATAAATTATTTGAATAGACTACTAGTATAACATGAAAAATTTTACCAGTCAGAGGGCTTTTATTTACATTAAGAGAATTTCTAAAATTTTGATTATTAGTTTCTATGCGATGCTATAATGAATGTATTATTTTGTAAGAAGGAGATCGAAATGATAAAAGGATTATATGAAGCACATTTACCAGTTAGCGATCTAAAACAATCTGTACTTTTTTACAAAGAGCTCGGTTTAGAACTAGATCATATTGTTGACGATAAAATTGCTTTTTTGTGGATAGAAAAAGATAAAAGTTGGTTAGGTTTATGGGAAACTGACAATGTAAAACTGGAATACCATCCTTCCATCAGGCATGTGGCTTTTCAAGTAACTCTAGATGATTTGAAGAATTCAGTGGCTTGGCTTAGTGATAGAGGTGTTAAACCAAGAGAAGCATTTGGTTTTGAACCGATTGAACCTTTTGTGATGCCCCACCAACAATATGCTCATGCTAAAATCCATTTTAATGATCCGGATGGTAATAGTTTAGAGTTTATTTGCAAACTTAAGAATCCTAAAGAAATTGCTACACGTATGTATTTAAGTGAATGGGAACAAATAAATAAAGATGATTTTTAAAAGGAATAAAGTAGAAGTTAATAAACCCTAGAAATTTGATAGAAAAGGAGAAAGGTAATGTTGCGCTCAATCATTTTTGATATGGATGGTACTCTTTTTCAAACAGACACAATATTAGAGCTAGCGCTTGATGAAACTTTTGAACATCTTTGTTCAATGAATAAATGGGAGGGAGCAACACCTATCGATAAATATCGTGAAATAATGGGGGTTCCTTTGCCTAAGGTATGGGAAACGCTATTGCCCAATCATTCTAGCGAAGAAAGAAGATACACAGATCAATATTTCTTGAAGGTATTAATAAACAATATAGAACGAGGAAATGGTTCTTTATATCCCAAGGTAAAGGAAGTCTTCGATTTTTTAAAGGAGCAAGGACTTTCAATCTACATAGCTAGTAATGGATTGCAGGAGTATTTAAACGCCATCATCCGTTATTATGATTTAGATAAATGGGTAACCGAAACGTTCAGTATTCAACAAATCGATTCACTGAACAAATCAGACTTAGTGAAATGTATTGTAGAGAAATACAATATTAAAGATGCAGCAGTAGTAGGTGATCGCTTATCTGATATCAATGCCGCAAAAGATAATGATCTGCATTCTATTGGATGTAATTTTGATTTTGCTAATGAAAATGAACTTTCCCATGCCGATTTTGTTATAAATGATTTAATTGAACTAAAGACATTAATTTCAAGGTTAAACTAGTCATACTCTCTTCGTGGTTAGTAACCAAACTTTTATTTACTATTATTTTCATTAAGTATGGAGTGATATCAAATGGAAATAGAAATAGATAAAATATATCCTGAGTGCCCAACTATTAGTAGGATGATCAAAATTGGCGGCTTTACGAAAACGCAGCTACTTCAGAAGTTACAACAACATTCTATTTTGCTGAATAAATATGGAGAAAAACTTTTTGATAATGATAAATTTACTGTTTCAGAGAAGGCATACAAGGTGAAAACAGTTGAGCTCAAAGTACGCAATCTTGGCTTCCCTGAAGGAGCAACAATACCTCAGCTTTTTAATAAAGCAAAAAAAGTTGGTTTAGACTTATGTCCTGTAGAGCTTGGACCATATTTAAGGTTGGCATATCTTGATCAGCCTGAAGGGAATTTGGGGAAGTCTTCTTTGCAACATCAGGCACCATATGGCTCCGTTACAATAGCATCAGAGATATTATCTGAAGACATAAATTTTCCGAAGGGGTTTTATCTGAGAAGAATTGATGGGGAACTGTGGTTACGAGGGTACATCGCTGACTACCTGCACGTATTGGATCCCGATGATCACTTTGTTTTTTGTCAAAATTAAGCATTGTCGATTCATTAAACGGCATGAAAATAATAAAATGCTGGCCTTTCTGGGGCAAGATACACTGAAAAGCCAGCAAGCGTTACATCTCTATAAGCAAGAAGGCTCTCTCCATAGCCGTTCAAAAGTTACTTTATTATCCCTGTTTTCTAAAAGGTACACATCAGGGTTACTGAGACTTCTCCATTCTTTAAAACCAAAGCTTTTATTAAAATGTCTAAGCAGCAGGGACATTAAATTACCATGTGTAACAATTACAGTATTTTGATGATTGCTGTTAAAAATCCCTTCGACAACAGTGATTATACGATTTCCAGCTTCAGCGCTCGATTCGCCACCTTCAAATTTTAATTCATGATTGTTGAATGTTGCTTCAAGTTTTTCTAGCCAATCATTAAAATTGTCTGAACTCAATACACGTTCCTTTAAATTGTTATCAGTAACTATCTGTAAATACAAATGATTTGCTAGTGGTTGAACGGATTCAATTGCACGGACGAACGGACTGGTAATAATATGATCTATTTCAATATCACAAAAAAACTCGCATAAATCTGTGGCTTGTTTATAACCTTTATCTGTAAGAGTTGCATCTGCCGACTGACCCTTAGCCTCACAGTGCCTTACAATATAAATTTTTTTCAATCAAATCACTCCTTTCAATAACCGTTAGGAATTACTTTCTCAGCAAGATTAATACTTTCCTTTAAATAAATAGGTGCCATTGGATGGTTTAAAATCTCCGCAGTAGTCAACCAAAAAACTTCTTCTACTTCGTCTTGACTAAGAGGTGAGGCACTACCAGAATCATACTCGCATAGAAATACGATATTTAATACGCTATCACCTACATCAGAAACAAATATACTGCTATGTACATAATGAAGCCTATCCTTTATTTTTACACCGATTTCCTCAAGGATTTCTCGTTTTATAGTTCTTTCTAATATATCTGCTGACTGACCATCAGATTCTACCTTGCCGCCTACAAGGGATAGCAATCCAGCAGCATGCTCTTCTTTTTTACTTCTCTCTATGATTAGCCATTTATTTTCCTTTCTTATAGCACCCTCGACATTTACGATAAACATGATTATACCTCCACTCAATTGTTTACTTATTCTATAGAGGTACCTCGTTTTCCTTCTTGTAAAGTGATGTAATAAAGGTGAACATTAGATAAAATATAGGTAAAAATAAATAATAAAAGGCGGCGATAATTAAAGCAATTTCTAGAAAACAAGGAGAGGAGTATATTAATTGAATATATTGATTTGTAATGATTTCACCCATGCAAATCTTGACGAGATGAGAGAAGTTTATGCCTCTGTTGGATGGAAAAAGCATAACCCTGAAGTCATTCAACAAGTCTTCGGAGCAAGTAACGTAATTGCTTTAGTGTATGTGAATGGTCGAATTATCGGATTTGGCAGAGCGATGTCAGATGGCATTTTTAATGCTGCAATTTATGATATTGTTGTTCACAAAGATTATCAAGGACATGGCATAGCGAAAAAGGTCATGGAGTATATATTAAATCAACTGAGAGATGTATCATGTGTGCACTTAATCTCTACGACGGGGAATGAAGAGTTTTATGATAAATCTGGTTTTAAAAGGTTAAAAACAGGTATGGCTAGGTATTTGAATTCTGACCTTAGGGATGAATATTTAGAGTAGCTAATAATTAATAAAATAAAAATTAGTTAAAATAATATAGTTGAGTAAAAGACAATAAATTTTAAAATATACTTATTTATTGTAAAATAAAAAGTAGTTTGATAATGTTAAGTATGAAAATTGAATAGCAAACATTTATTGGTACGATGAAGACGAGTTATATTTTCATTGTTTAAAAGGGAAGCCTGTGTAATTCAGGCGCTGTCCCGCAACTGTATTTGGGAGTTTATAAGCGGTACCACTGTTTTCATAAATTAGAAAATGGGAAGGGGCTTATAAATGAAGATCATAAGTCAGGAGACCTGCCATAGATGAGCATCAATTTACCTACGAGGATAGGGAGGTGTTAGTGAGAGGCAGTATACATACCTCTGCAGTATGTTTATTTGTTTTGTCTATTATTAACAACTTCACCATAAATTGGATGAGAGTTGTTTTTTTTGTTTTTAAATATTGTGTAATCAAGTAATGTGATAGCATAGTAGTTACCTTATAAATAAGAGTGTTGAACCCTTATTAAAAGGAAATCTACCAGCTTAATCTTGACAATAACATACGTGTCATGAACTGGTGCATACGAAGGTATACTTAAAAGGGAAGCTGGTGAGAACCCGGCACTGTCCCGCAACTGTAATTTGGAGCCTATATTTAAAGCCACTGTGAACAACGGGAAGGCATAGAGGGCGTTGAAGATAAGTCAGGAGACCTGCCAAGATTCAAGTACACACCAAATACCTACGTGGAGATAGGTGGTGTTTTTGTGCGACTAGAAGCGAAAAAAGAGTTCTTTTTACGCTTATTTAAACTTGCAAAAATGTCCACGCTATTTCTGAAAAGGAATAGCGTTTTTTATTTGGAGTATGTTACTTCTATTTCAAGGAGGAACAATAATGGAGAAAGATATGTTTATTGAAGAATTTCGGTCATTAGTAATGAATAATCAAATCGTACATCAGTATGAGAACTTGTATGATATGAAAAAGGAATTAAATCGTAAGTTTCCAAATCAGCATCAGCAAATTTCTCAAGCTTTTGAAATTGTTCGTAAAGAATTGCTTGGATAGTTGACTTAATATTAAATAAAGTTTTTAGCGTCTTAATTTCAGTAACCTTTATAATGTGAAGTATTTCATATACGTATTTGTTTGAATATGCTTCCCTTATTATTATTTATATAGCATTAAAAGATTTTTTCTTTCTAAATTCTTTTAAAAAGGAGAGTTTAAATGAAACTATTCGACGCGCATTTTCATATAATTGATTACGAGTTTCCGGTTTTTGAAAATCAGGGATATCTTCCGCCTTCTTACAATGTAGTAGATTATCAAAGAGATACCGCCTCTTTTGAGATAGCAGGGGGTGCAATTGTATCTGGTTCATTTCAAGGATTTGACCAAGACTATTTAGTCAAATCTTTAAAATTATTAGGGCCAACCTTTTGTGGTGTGACCCAATTGCCTTTTACGGTGTCGGATGAGGAAATAGAAAAATTACATATGGATGGTGTTAGAGCATTGCGCTTTAATGTGAAGCGCGGTGGTTCAGAAGATCTTTCAAAGCTCGATTATCTAGCTAGAAGGGTATATGATTTGGCAGGCTGGCACAGTGAGCTTTATATAGATGCCAAAGAATTGCCAAGCATTGCATCTACGATAGAAACCTTGCCGGCTATTTCTATTGACCATTTGGGTTTATCTGCGGAAGGATTGCCACATTTATTAAGACTTGTGGATCGAGGAGTACGTGTTAAAGCCACGGGATTTGGTCGCGTCGAATTAAATGTAGAAAAAGCATTAAAAGAGATTTACCAGGCTAACCCCGAAGCCTTAATGTTTGGTACAGATTTACCCTCAACGAGAGCAACAAGACCGTTTGAAACAGCAGACATTGAATTAATTCAAGGGCTATTTAATGAAAAAGAAGCGGAGGAAATTCTATATAAGAATGCTTATAATTGGTATTTTATGAGATGAGGTTCAGCTCTTTCAAAGTATGGATGCAACACCAACTGTACCATTCGTTAAAGTCTTGAAAGTTTGTTAGAAATGTACAACCTGTGCTCGCCTTTGGAAACTTGGAAAAAGAAAAAATGAGTAGATAATGCCCCAGTCTTTTATAAGGCTGGGTTTTTTGTGAGGTAAATTATTTTAATTGATCTTTATTTACAATAGATACAAATAAAAAATGTCTAATAAAAGCAACTAATGGCAGGATTTATGGATATGGAAATAGTATCTTTCAATTAAGGAGTTGCACTCTAAGAGAGGATTAATTCTTTAATTATGCTCATAAAAAAATAATAGAGGTGTATAAGTAATGACAAATTTTGCTTTAGATATTCTTCAAGCAAGAGATAATTCGTTTAATATAGGAATTCAATTGGCGGATTTCTTTAAAAATAAGCCATCGATATTGAAGACCTTTGAAGTTATAACAAAGCCAGAGATTGATATTCCCAATATGAAATCGATCTATACCACTTTTGCGCCGCAGCTGCTTGAAGAATTAGAAGGGATGGCTCAAGGTTTGAATCTCTCCTTCCCAAAAGCAGCATCCTTATTTTCAGGTTATGATGTACCTAAAACAGAAGCAATGGGGTGTTCTGCCATCATAACAAAAGATTATTATGTTAGAAATTATGATTTTACGCCTGATTTATATGATGGCATTTTTAGTTTGGTTCAACCTGAAGGAACCTTTGCTTCTGCAGGATACAACCTTCAGGGACTGGGAAGACATGATGGTGTAAATCAGAAAGGGCTAGTTATAGGATTACATTTTGTGAGTAATAATGATTATACGGTAGGCATATCTCCATGGATTTCAATTCGAATGGTTTTGGATAGCTGTTCTACTACTGAAGAGGCAATTGAAATGCTAAAAGAGATACCACACTCAGCATGCTACAACTTTTCAATAGGAGATAAGAATGGAAGCTTAGCAGTAGTCGAAGCGAGTCCTTTGAATGTAAATATAAGACGAGAAGAATCTTTAATGTCATGTGAAAATCACTTTCGAACAATTGAAATGAAAAACCAAAACAGAGTTTCAATAGATGGTTCAATGAAACGGGAACAATACCTGAAGGGCTTTAAAGAAAAAGCTATTACACATGAAGAAATGTTTGAACAGTTTAAAGAAACTACATCACCATTGTTTTTCAGTGACTATGACAACTTATTTGGCACCCTTCATACTTTTTCGTATTCTTATGCCAATGCAAGGATCTTAACAACCATTGCCCAAAGCTCAGAGGTGTTGGATATTGACTTAAATGAATGGGTGAATGGAAAGAATATAGATCAGCATTTTCTAAAAGGAATAATCAAAGGATGATATACATCTGTATTACTAAAATGGTGTTTATCCTAAGCAAAGATTATCCGTTTAACAGCAACATCCTCAAATAGATAAATGAGGGTTAACCAACGCTTTTTAGGGGAAGAAATAATATGAACAATAAGGGATAGCTACTTCAAGGCAAGTTAAAAAGATTTATCAAGGAGGTTCATGTTATGGGAGAAACTAAGCGTACAGTTGCTGAATTAATGCTTGATCAACTGTCTTTATTTGGCGTGAAACGAATTTATGGAGTTGTTGGAGATGCTAGTTTTGGTCTCATCGATGCACTGGCTAAGCAAGATAAAATAAAATTCATCGCGGTCAAACATGAGTCGACTGCTGCATTTATGGCTTCAGCCGAGGCGAAACTAACAGGGAAGCTTGGAGTTTGTACGGCAACAATGGGGCCAGGAGCTACTAATCTGATGAATGGGCTAGGTGATGCTCATGCAGACAAAGCGTCTGTCCTGGCTATTACAGGTCAAGCACCTAGTAATAAAATAGGTACTGAGTTTCCACAATATATAGATCAGCAGGAGTTAATGAAGCCTTTCGCTTCTTATTCTGCTAATCTAACGAGTCCAGATGCCACGATAGAACTTCTACACAAAGCAGTACAAACATCACTCGGACAGCGGGTTGTAACCCATTTGTCTATACCGAAAGACATTTTCATGATGGCGGCCAAAGGTAAACCGCGTTCGTTGCCAAACGTTATAGAGGGCTCAGCCCACTTTACGGAAGAAAGCTTAGAACAGGCAACGACCATCATGAAAACAGCTAAGCGTCCCATGATACTTGCAGGTGCTGGAGCTGCAAGTGCTTCAGAGGAGTTGGAGAAACTAGCAGATTTATGGGGAGCAGGTATCTTAGCAAGCCTAGGTGGTAAAGGAGTTTTTGATGAATCTTCCCCGCATGTATTGCAAGGGATTGGTGAAGGCGGAAACCCTTATGCCTCTGATTTGTTTAAACAGGCAGACGTTGTGCTTTTAGCTGGAACGACGTGGTGGCCGGAAGGATATGTGCCAACTGATGCACGGATAATTCATATTGATTGCCAATTCGATAAGTTTGTAAAAAGCATTCCTGTAGAGCTTGGTATAATTGGTAAAACGGAAGAAGTTATTCCTCTTCTAACAGATAGCCTTCAAGGATTTTCCCGTTCTGAAGACTGGATAGCAAGCTGTCAGGAGATTAAAGAAAAATGGGCACAGCAAAATGAGCAGGAAGGCAACACTGAGGGGTACCCCTACCATCCATCTCGCATTATCCGTGCTCTTGACCGAACAGTAGCTGCGGATGCTGTCCTTGCACTTGATACGGGAGACAATACAGTATGGACTAACCGTAATTTTAAACAGAAGAATCAAACTGTTTTAGTTTCAGGTTACTGGCGCACGATGGGCTTTGGTCTTCCCGCAGCGATGGCCGCTAAGCTTATTAATCCAGAAAAACAAGTAGTAGCGATAGTAGGGGACGGCGGACTCCAAATGGTTCTAGCAGATTTACTAACAGTTACCCGCTACAACTTAAATATTACAGTCGTTGTCTTAAATAACGAGGCTCTGCAAATGGAGAGAGACAAACTTAAAGTTGCTGATAAGAAGGAAGTAGGGGTAGATTTAACAAATCCGGATTTTGTGAAAGTAGCTGAAGCGTGCGGTTGGAAGGGACTTCGTGCTGAATCAGAAACCGAATTAGAAGCGCTGTTGGAAGAAGCGCTGAATACTAATGCTCCGACACTCGTAGATATCAAAACAGCCCAAGTCTTCTTCCCAGAAACAAATTAAAATAGATGTGGTGATTGTATAGGCAGTCACCACATCTTTTATTATTTTGTAATCATAAGATTTCCAACGTACTGAGCCATTCCTTTAGATGTATCAAGTTCAACTACTATCATATATTCGCCCTCTACTTTGGGTAAATAGAAGGTTTTATCTTCTTCAATTCCTAAAATAGTTTCTTGTTGGCCTTTCCAGATGGAAACTTCTATATTTTCAAGATCATCATACCCATTCTCTATATTAAGTTCAAGTTGACTTCCTTTTTTTACTAATATGGGCTCTTGCTTTCTTGCTAAAGCGAAAAGATTGTCTATTTTTTTGTTAAAAACATTGTCTTGGTACCATTTAATATTCGCCTCTGCTAATTTTTCTTTTGAAATAATAGCATTAGATGTTGAAAGTGAGACAGTGGGTGGAGAAAAGTCATAGCTTTCACCAAAACAACCTGTTAATAGAAAAATAGATAGCATCCCTATCATTATTTTGACCAAACGCATGCCTTATTTTCACTCCAATATTATGTTGGCTCACTATTTCCAGTCTGATTTAAGCAGACCGAAAACATAAAAATCCACAAAACCGCTTTTTAAAAATTCTGCTTCCCTAATACATCCTTCCTTTGTAAAATCGAGTCGTTCGGGAATGGCAATACTCTTGTGATTTCCAGTGGCAGCCCGTATTTCAATTCGATGTAAACCGTACTCTTCGAAACAGTATTGAATGACCGCCTGACATGCCTTGGTCATTAATCCCTTACCTTCAAAATTGTTTCCAAGCCAATAACCAATTGATGTAGATTTATTCGTCCAGTTGATTCCATGTAGACCAATTACGCCAGCAAGCTCATCTTTATACCAAATGCCTACCTGAAATCCATTGTTTTCGCTAAATTGTTTTAGTGTACCCTCAATAAAGTTTTTTGAGTCTTGTACTGTACGCGTAAACGCTACCCACGGTAACCACTTCTCTAAGCTTTCTCTTGATTGATCAGTAAGAGCAAAAAGTTCTTCTGCATGTCGAACCTCAAGTAAGCCTAATCTAATATCATTATTAACTATATATGTAAACATAGTATTCCTCCATTCATTAATTTTCTTATGATTTTAACAGAAGTGTTCCTATTTTATCCATACTTTTCAATAAGAAGAACATTTATAAAAAATAATTATCATAGAAAGAATTAATCTATAATGAGAGATTCTATTTTAAGGGTTAATCGATTCCTTAAGTTCTAAATTAGAAGAAGATCATATTACAACGATTTAAAATAATGATTTAATACATTTTATCAACATCATCATTCCTGAATAAACATAAGATGAATAGTTAGAAACTATCTTTAGACCTACCGTTTAGACAAAATATTCAGAAAAAACTTCTTGTGTTAATAGGTGTTCCATTGTTACGATACGCATATAGATGTAAGGTGGCGTGAAAATCGGCAAAGGAGCATGATCAAGATGAAATTACCATCTTCACAATTTACGAAGGATCAAGAGAAGTTCCGATTAGAAGTGCGTTCATTTTTACAAAAGGAATTGGCGAATAGAACATTCGAGACCGCGTGTGATTCGTGGCTAAGCGGCTGTAATCCACAATTCTCTAAAAAAATTGCTGAACAGGGATGGATCGGGCTGACCTGGCCACAAAAATACGGTGGGCAAGAAAGAAGTGCAATTGACCGCTATATTTTAACGGAAGAGTTTTTAGCGATTGGCGCTCCAGTTGCAGCTCATTGGATTGCGGATCGGCAAACAGGTCCTCTTTTATTGCGATATGGAACAGAGGAGCAGCGAAGCTATTTCTTGCCTAGAATAACAAAAGCAGAATGTTTTTTTGCGATAGGTTTAAGTGAGCCGAACAGTGGCTCTGATCTAGCATCTGTTAGCACAAATGCAAAAAGAGTTGAAGGCGGATGGCTGGTGAACGGCGCTAAGACATGGACGAGCAACGCGCATGACGCTCATTTTATGATTACTTTAGTGAGAACCGCCCCTTACGACAAGGATTCTAAACATAGTGGACTCAGCCAAATGATTATAGATTTACATGATAAAGGTGTTAGCGTCAAACCTATTAAATTCTTGACAGGGGAACGTCACTTCAATGAAGTTTTTTTTGAGGACGTATTTGTCCCAGATAACCGTATAGTCGGGACAATCGGAGAAGGGTGGAAACAAGGACTTGCTGAACTAGCCTTTGAAAGAAGTGGGCCTGAGCGTATTCTCAGCACATTCCCACTCCTTGAAGAAATATATTCGATTCTTAAGCAACAGCAAAATAAAGAAGCAATGAACAAGCTAACTGAGCTTGTCGCGAAGCTTTGGAGTCTACGAAATTTATCCCTCGGTGTTGCGAAAATGTTGGAACAAGGCGGTGAGGTGGCTGTACCTGCGGCTTTGGTGAAAGCAATGGGTACACAATTCGAGCAAAGCATTCCTGAAATGGTACGTCTTTTAACAGAGACATATCCAACAATGGATGCTCAAAAAATGTTAGATCGGTATATGGCTCAGTCTATTCTACATTCGCCAGGCTTCACTATTCGGGGAGGGACGACAGAAATACTATACGGCATCATTGCAAAGGATGTGATTAATGGATGAGCGAGATTAAAGAGCTGTTAGTAAATACGATGGAAAAAATATTTAAAAAGCATATTACAAAAGAAACCGTAGATTTGGTTGATGAAGGCCAATGGGCAGATGATGTGTGGAGAATATTGAAAGAGAATGGATTACTAGCTGCATGTATTTCTGAAAAAGCAGGCGGTGCAGGTGGTGATTTAGAGGATTTATTTTCACTTCTTAAGATGGGTGGCAAATATGCTGTGCCCATTCCCCTGATGGAGTATATTTTTTCGAATTATATACTGGAAAAGTTCCATCTTGCGCCAACCGATGAAATGATTACTTATAATTTATCCGATAAGCCAGATTGTACCTTATCCGAAAATGGGGAAGTTAGTGGGGCGTTTCCTCGTGTAGCATGGGGCAGGTATGCTAGTAACCTTGTTACTATCGCTAAGGGGAGTGGAGGAAATTACCTAGTAAAATTACCGTTAAAGGATGCTCTAGTTAAAGAGGGCGCCAATTTAGCTGGGGAGCCGCGCGACTATATTAAGTTAACGGCTATCCCTGTCCTGGAAAAAAGCAGAATAATAGATAATGAACAGTTAGAAGAAATGATTTTACTAGAAACAGCAGCAAAATGTGCTGTCATTGCAGGTACACTAGAAAAAATCTACGAATCAACCATTGAATATACAAAACAGCGGCAGCAATTTGGACGTTACATCCACCGCTTTCAACTTATCCAGCGTCATATAGCTCAGTTAGCCGGAGAAACAGTTATAGTTGATTCAGCTGTAGATAATATGATGGAGGCTTTAGTGGAAAAACGACATCGCCATGAAATTCCTCTTACAAGAATACGTATAGAAGAAGCTATTCGGACAGTATCCGCATCCGCTCATCAAGTGCACGGGGCAATCGGCGTCACGTATGAACACCACCTGCATCATTATACCCGCCGACTATGGTCTTACCGTGATGAAGGAAGAGGGCATCTTAAATGGAGCCAAAAACTATCAAGAGATTTATTACAATCAAATAATTCAATGTGGGAATTCTTAACGACATATTAGGGAGAGGTGTGGGATGGCAGATTTATTGTTTGAACAAAACGGCAACATTGCAACAATTACCTTAAATAGACCTGAAAGTATGAATGCATTTAGTGAAGAAATGATTCTGAAATGGATTGAAGCTCTTGAAATAGTGAGAGATTCTGAGGATATTCATGTGCTAGTAGTTAAAGGCAATGGGCGGTGTTTTTGTGCAGGGGGTGATATTCAAGCGATGAAGGCGGGAGAAGGCTTCTTTGAGAGCAAGGAGGATATTACCTCTACGGCACTAGCACGGAAAAATTCACTTTGGAAAAAAATCCAACGCATACCTCTTTTGTTGGAAGAGATTGATAAACCAGTGATAGCGCAAATACATGGCTTTGCAATGGGCGCAGGGCTTGATATGGCATTAATGTGTGATATTCGTATTGTAGCAGAATCCACTAAGCTTTCAGAAAGCTATATCAACGTTGGTATAGTACCAGGAGATGGAGGAGCTTACTATTTACCTAGAATCGTTGGGGTTGATCAAGCGTTGGATTTATTATGGACGGGTCGCATACTTTCAGCACAAGATGCAAAGGAAAAAGGGCTTGTCACATATGTTGTAAAGGATAATGACTTAGAAGAATTTACGAACGACTATGCAATGAAATTGGCAGGTAAATCTAAGGTAGTCGTTCAAATGATCAAAAGAGCTGTCTATCAAAGTCAAACAATGAGTTTGCGCTCTTCACTAGACTATATATCATCGCAAATGGGTATTGTAACTGAACTTCCAGATTTTAAAGAAGGTGTAAGGGCAGTTGCGGAAAAAAGAAATCCACAATTTAATAAATAAAAAAAGAGATGTGCGATAAGCACATCTCTTTTTTATTAGAATACAAGGTGTTTTTCGATATAAGCTTGAACATCGGCGATTGGCATACGAACTTGTTCCATTGAATCACGATGGCGGACTGTAACTTGACCATCTTCCACTGAATCAAAGTCATACGTGATACAGAATGGAGTACCGATTTCATCTTGACGACGGTATCGTTTACCAATTGATTGAGATTCATCATAATCAACAGGGAATGCCTTGCGTAATTCTGCCCATACATCTGAAGCTTTGTCACCCAATTTTTTAGAAAGCGGCAATACGGCTGCTTTAAAAGGTGCTAGAGCAGGGTGGAAGCGAAGAACAGTACGTGAATCGCCACCTTCTAACTCTTCTTCCTCGTAAGCGTCACATAAAAATGCAAGTGTCACACGGTCAGCACCTAGTGATGGCTCGATGCAATAAGGTACAAAGCGTTCATTTGTAGCAGGATCTATATAAGTGAAATCTTCACTTGAATGTTCTGCATGGCGTTTTAAGTCGAAGTCAGTACGAGATGCTACACCCCATAGTTCGCCCCAGCCAAATGGGAATTTAAACTCAATATCAGTTGTTGCATTAGAGTAGTGTGAAAGTTCTTCTTCATCGTGGTCACGAAGACGCATAGATTCTTCATGCATAGCCAAATTTAATAGGAAGTTTTTGCAGAACTCTTTCCAATAAGCATGCCACTCTAACTCTGTGCCAGGCTTACAGAAAAACTCAAGTTCCATTTGTTCAAACTCGCGTGTTCTGAATGTAAAGTTACCTGGTGTAATTTCATTACGGAATGATTTACCGACTTGCGCAATACCGAATGGTACACGTTTTCTCATAGAACGTTGAACGTTTTTAAAGTTAACGAAAATACCTTGCGCAGTTTCTGGACGAAGGAAGATTTCATTAGTAGAGTCCTCAGTTACACCTTGGAATGTTTTAAACATAAGGTTAAATTGGCGAATCTCAGTGAAATCTTGTGCGCCGCAATCTGGACAATGCACATCATATTTTTTCATGACTTCCGCCATTTTGTCGAACGGCATACCATCTACAACAATTTCTTCACCTTGTGCTAATGCTGCATCTTCAATCAATTTATCTGCGCGGTGGCGAGATTTACACTTTTTGCAATCGACCATTGGATCGTTGAAGTTGCCGACATGGCCTGAAGCAACCCAAGTTTTTGGATTCATTAAGATTGCTGCGTCTAATCCTACGTTATACTCAGATTCTTGTACAAATTTTAGCCACCAAGCTTTTTTTACGTTGTTTTTTAGCTCAACGCCTAGTGGACCGTAATCCCATGTGTTCGCTAAACCACCGTAAATTTCTGATCCTGGGAAGACAAAGCCGCGATGTTTCGCTAAAGATACGATACTTTCCATTGTTTTTGCCATTCTAAACCCTCCAATAAAATAATAAAAAGCACCCGTCTCCGGGCACATATTTGTACCCGGGGACGAGTGCTATACCCGCGGTTCCACCCCGATTGATTACCTGAGTAATCCACTTTAAAAAGTTAGCTCCCGGCTGCCTTTTTCTGATTTCGTGTAGACTTTCACCATCTCTACTCGCTTGTCAAGATGAAATCATACTTATTGACCGTTCATCGCTTTATTATGAAGACAATTGTACCACGTGATTCTTTTCTTAGCAATAAGAATGAAAGTAGTATATAATTATTAGGTATTGAGTATAACACTTTTTGAGGCGGTGAGTCCAATAGAGCTCAACAAACGTCAGGAAGAAATCTTAGAAATTGTCAAAGAAAATGGCCCGATTACAGGGGAGCATATCGCTGAGCGTCTATCATTGACACGCGCTACTTTAAGGCCTGATTTAGCGATTTTGACAATGGCTGGTTTCTTAGATGCAAGACCCCGAGTAGGGTATTTTTATTCTGGCAAAAAATCCAATCAAGCTGTAGTTGACAGTATGACTAATATGAAGGTGAAAGATTTCCAGTCTATACCGGTAGTGATTTCAGAAAATGTTTCTGTTTATGATGCTATTTGTCAGATGTTTTTAGAAGATGTGGGCACTTTATTTGTCGTGGATCCAAATTCTTATTTGACAGGTGTACTTTCTAGAAAAGATTTGCTTCGTACAAGTATAGGCAGCCAAGATTTAAACCATATTCCAGTACATATTATTATGACAAGGATGCCGAATATAGCCTATTGTTTTAAATCAGATAGTTTAATACAGGCGGCCCACAAGCTAATTGAAAGACAAATAGACGCATTACCCGTTGTGGTGCAACACCCAGATGGCCTGGAAGTTGTTGGTCGTTTAACAAAAACAAATATAACGCGTGCATTTTTATCGCTCGCAGAAAATCATGATTTGTGAGGTGATAAACCATGAATAATATATCTGTTTTTATTATATCGGATTCTATAGGAGAGACGGGCGATTTAGTTACGAAAGCGGCTATCAGCCAATTTAGACCAGGCATGCAAGATACTAAAATCCAACGCTTTCCACACGTAGAGAGTATTGAACAGTTAAAGGAAATTGTGCTTCTGGCAGATCAACAGGGAGCTATGATAGTTTATACATTGGTGAAAGAAGTAATGCGCGATTATTTGCATAAGAGCTGCAGTGCAAATGGGATTCCTGCGGTAGACTTAATGGGTCCCATGATGGAAATGCTTCAAAATACGTTGCAAATTGAACCAATTGAAGAACCGGGTTTAGTTCGAAAACTGGATGACGATTACTTTAAAAAAATTGAAGCGATTGAATTTGCTGTTAAGTATGATGATGGTCGAGATCCTAGAGGTTTACTAAAGGCTGATATTGTTTTAGTCGGCGTCTCGCGCACGTCTAAGACACCACTTTCGCAATTTTTGGCACATAAGCGTTTTAAAGTGGCAAATGTCCCGCTTGTTCCGGAAGTAGAACCACCAGAAGAACTCTTTTCGGTCGATCCAAAAAAATGTTTTGGACTCGTTATCTCTCCGGATAAGTTAAATAATATTCGAAAAGAACGTTTAATTGCTTTAGGGCTAAATGATGATGCCAATTATGCTCGTCTCGAACGTATTAATGAAGAAATTGTCCATTTCAAAAAAGTAGTTGGCAGAATTGGTTGCCAAGTAATAGATGTAACCAATAAAGCTGTCGAAGAAACAGCAAATGATATATTGCACCGTATCCAAATCTCTAATCAATAATGATTGGAGATTCTTCATTCTACTCAAAAGGTAAATGAAAAGGATAAAAGCAATAGGCTAAGTTGTCTTGCTTTAAAATCCACAAACATACTCAATCTCCATATTTGAGGTATAAAGCCTTCATATTCCAGAAGGTTTTTTTGTTTGCTTAATAAAAATATCAAAATTGTGGTAGAATTTCCGAAACAAATGTTTTATAATAAAAAATTGTGGTAAAAATAATTAATGAGATTTTGTCAATACTAAAGTAAATAAAATAATACCTCAATCGGTGGGTAGAAATTATCTGCTGCTTGTTGAATGAACAATTTAACTTTTACGAGCACTTATTCCACACCTAAATTCCTAATCTTTTCCTTTTAAAGACTATTACCTTGAATAAAGGTTAAAAATTTTATTTTTTTGTCGAAAAATGAAGGAATTTATAATGATAATCTCGAATTGGTTATTTGAACAAAAAAAGATGGTGATGGAATGGCACAAAAAATACCAGAAGAGATTATTGAAGAGATCCGTACAAAGGTAGATATCGTCGATGTTGTATCAGACTATGTCCAGTTGACCAAACGGGGACGAAACTATTTTGGTTTATGTCCGTTCCATGGAGAACAGACACCTTCTTTTTCCGTATCAACAGATAAGCAAATATTCCATTGCTTCGGCTGTGGAGCTGGCGGCAGTGCCATAACATTTTTAATGGATATTGAAAATCTTACCTTTCAAGAAGCTACAGCTAAGCTTGGTGAGCAAGTAGGTATCCATGTTGATGTATCTTCCTCACATGATCATCATCACGTTTCTTCTGCAACACCGGAAGAGGAAAGAATGAAAGAGGCTCATGCCTTTGCAGCAGAATATTATCAACATTTGCTTATTCATACAGAAGAAGGTGAAGAAGGGCTTTCCTATTTACAGCAACGAGGATTTTCAAAAGAGGAGATAGAATCTAATGGCATTGGTTTCTCTTTGCCACATTGGGATTCATTGACTCAACTTTTAGCGAGAAAAGGCTTTAGCTTAGATGAAATGGAACAAAGCGGATTAATTATCAAACGTGAGGACGGATCAGGTTACTTTGACCGTTTCAGAGGCCGTGTGATGTTCCCAATTCGTGATGAGCAAGGAAAAATTATCGCATTCTCTGGCCGAATTTTAGATAGCGGTGGTGAGGATGCAAAGTACTTAAATAGCCCTGAATCGCCTATTTTTCATAAAGGACAAGTGCTCTATAACTTAGATCAGGCTAGACCTATTATAAGGAAAGAACGCAAAGTTGTCCTGTTTGAAGGTTTTATGGACGTACTATCAGCCAAAAGAGCGGAAGTGTTTAATGGAGTGGCCTCTATGGGTACAGCTCTAACAACGCAACATTTGGCAAAGATTAAACGTCTAACTGATCACATAATTGTTTGCTATGACGGTGATAAAGCCGGCTGGGAAGCGGCGAAGAAAGCAGCGGAAATGCTCCATGCTGAAAAACTCAATGTTGAAGTCGCCCTTTTGCCTACAGGTTTAGATCCGGATGAATATATACAGCAATTTGGTCCAGAAGCTTTTAAGGAAAAGGTAATAAGCGAGCCGCAAAGCTATGTTGCCTTCATGTTAATGCATGCAAGACGCAATAAGAATTTTCAATACCAAAACGACATATTGCAATATGTCGATGAGGCACTGAACTTTTTAATAGAAGGAATATCGCCCATTGAAAAAGAATTATATATTAAACAGATTTCGATGGATACGAATATATCCTCTGAGACTTTAGAAATGCAATTGCGGCAAAAAGAAGCTCAGGTAGTTAAAAGTTCACAGCATCAAAAGCAAAAAATACAGCCTTTAATGCAGCCAACTCTTCAAAAACCCATTACAGCAACAGATAGAGCAGAGCGTTTATTGCTTTCGCATATGCTCCATAACATTGATATAGTGGATCGAATTCGCCAAGAGGAGGATGAGAATCCTTTTGTACGGGAAGATTATATGGCGATATATATACACTTAATAGGGTTTTATGAAGAATATGAACAAGCGGATTATAAGCGTTTCGCTGAAGTTATCAGTGACAGAGAGCTTAGAAAGATTATAATGGAAGCTGCTCTTGTCGAGCGTGATCCGAATCATGCGGATGAAGAAATTGCAGATTGCCGGGCGCATTTAAAGAAATTTAGAATTAAACAACAAATTCATGATAAAACTTCGGCAATTAAAGAAGCTGAAAAAATGCACGATATCAAAGGTGCTATGGAGCTTTCAAAAGAAGTTTTTGATTTAATGAAATCACTTTCTCGTATGTAAGTTGATTGTGATTGGCAGAAGGAGGAAACACCTATGGCGGACAAGTCTAAACGTTCAAATGACGAAAAAGAAGTAAAAGAATTGGATTTAGAACATACATTAGAAGAAACCAAAAAAATCTTGCTTGAAACAGGTAAAAAAAATGGTGAATTAACTTATGCAGAAATTGCTGATAAGCTGCAAACATATGAAATGGAAGCAGACCAGGTAGAAGAATTCATCGACAAGCTCGAATCGAATGGCATCGAACTAGGCGGAAAAGACGGAGACGAAGAGAATCTTGATCGCTTGCTAAAAGGAAATGCCGAAGAAGAAACGTTTGACTTGAATGATTTAAGTGTTCCTCCAGGCGTAAAAATAAATGACCCTGTTCGAATGTATTTAAAAGAAATTGGACGAGTTGACTTATTAAGCGCGAAAGAGGAAATTGCTTTAGCTGAACGTATTGAACAAGGCGATGATGAAGCGCGCAAACGGTTGGCAGAAGCTAACTTAAGGTTAGTAGTAAGTATTGCCAAAAGATATGTTGGTCGTGGAATGCTTTTCTTGGATCTAATCCAAGAAGGAAATATGGGCTTAATCAAAGCAGTAGAAAAATTCGACTACCGTAAAGGATTCAAATTCTCTACGTACGCTACATGGTGGATTCGCCAAGCGATTACACGTGCGATAGCCGACCAAGCTCGTACTATTCGTATTCCAGTACACATGGTAGAGACTATCAATAAATTGATTCGTGTGCAACGCCAGCTACTTCAAGATTTAGGGCGCGAACCAACTCCTGAAGAAATTGGTGAAGAGATGGATTTAACACCAGAAAAAGTGCGTGAAATCTTGAAAATCGCCCAAGAGCCTGTTTCACTTGAAACACCAATCGGCGAAGAAGATGATTCCCATTTAGGCGATTTCATCGAAGACTCAGAAGCACAATCGCCATCTGATCATGCGGCATATGAGCTTTTAAAAGAACAATTAGAAGATGTATTAGACACATTGACAGACCGAGAAGAGAATGTCCTTCGCCTTCGATTCGGTTTAGATGACGGCCGTACTCGTACACTAGAAGAAGTAGGTAAAGTCTTCGGTGTAACAAGAGAACGTATCAGACAAATTGAAGCGAAAGCGCTAAGAAAATTGCGTCATCCTTCTCGCAGTAAGCGATTAAAAGATTTCTTAGAATAACAGTGGGCACCTGATTGTTGATCAATCAGACGTTTACAGGAGAAATTCTCTAAATCATCTTTCTTATACAGTGATTTAAATCATATCATAAAATTAGACCCTGATTATCAAAGCTATACAGGCAGCTTTGCTCAACTATTTCTTCAAGGGAGAGCATGAGAAGTTGCCCGTGAGTGCAATAATTAAAAGGCACCTATTTAATTAGGTGCCTTTTTTAAAGGTGAAAATCAAAGAGCTTAACAAGTTCGAGGTGAATGGATGAATAGTCAAAAAAAAGAAGTCATATTGAGCGAAATTGCGTTTTGGAAAGAAAATAAGCTGTTGCCGGAGCAATACTGTGATTTTCTCACAACTCTCTACACAGCTGGAGAAGATAGCAAGGATACCTCTATGGATGAAGTAAGCGCATCCACGTCCATATTAGCCAAAGGCTCAGGAAAAACGATTTGGAAAAAAAGCCTAACAATTGCAGGTACTCTTTTGTTATTGATTGCACTTTTTTATTTACAAGCGCCTCTCGTTTTTATTCCGCTTGCCATTAGTATTGCAGCTATCATTGGGATCATTATATTGATTTTTCGGTTGTCTCCTAATAGAGCTATTAGTACAACATTTGCATACGCAACAATCGCTCTTCTGCTTTTTGGGATATCGATAAAAGGAGCAAATATTTTCTTTGAAGGCCAATCAATGGTGTTATATGGTGTTTTGATAGGGAATTGTGTTCTATGGATTATCTCCGGTATATGGTTACGCTTAGTTTATTTCCTTATTTCAGGTGGGTTAGGCTTTCTAGTTTTAATTATTTATTATTTCATATAGTAATAGAAACTAGAAAATTTATATCCGACTTTAAAATTGGATTAGGAAGCATAACGATGAATAAAGTGTAGAAAATAAGGATGTAGGAGTATGACCATTGAAATGGCTTTCCTACAAAATAGGACAGGGAAATGGATGAAGGTGATACTAATAAGAGAAAATGCAAGAAAAATTTATTTTTTTTGTGTCAAATATGGCAATTTTGTCACAAACGATTGAAAACTTCTTCAGAAGGTCTTTCCGTTTCTTGCGGAATGAAGTACAATATTAAGTGTTGACTGATTCTATTTATAGAAATAGATTGAACTTATGAGGGAGGGTAAATTGATGAAAAATCCTATTATTCCGTATATCTTAATCATGGCTTTTGGCTTAGGTTTAATCTTCTTCATGTCTATTGACGGAGCAGATAAAAAAGCTGAAATCGCTAAAGGCGGAGACAAAGAAAAAACTGAACAAACAGAAGGCAAATCAGCTTCAGGCGAAGCTGATCCTGAAGCAATTGCTCAACAAAAATGTATCTCTTGCCACGGGGACAACCTTAAAGGTAATGTAGGTCCTAACTTACATGGCACAGGTTTATCTGAAGCAGAAGTTAAAGACATCTTAACTAAAGGTAAAGGCGGCGGCATGCCAGCTGGTTTAGTTCAAGGCGCTGAACTTGATGCAATGGCAAAATATATCTCTGGATTAAAATAATTAATTCTCGACTATTTTGCAAACCCTTATCCAACGTGGATAAGGGTTTTTTGCATACAAATACTATCTATTATCAGTTACAATATAAGATGAAAGGACGGGACTTTATATGAATGCTCAAAAATTATCCAAACGGCTTCAAACAGTAGCCTCTTTTGTACCAGAGAAAGCCGTTGTGGCTGATATAGGCAGTGACCATGCTTATTTGCCGTGTTACTTAGTGTTGCAGGGGGTTATACATAGAGCCATTGCTGGTGAAGTGGTGAAAGGCCCTTATGAATCCGCATGCAACGAAGTAAGAAAAGAACAATTGCAAGGAAGTATTGCTGTTCGATTTGCTGATGGCCTACAAGCTATAGAAAAAGAGGATGGCGTCACAGCTATTACAATTGCAGGTATGGGAGGTCCGCTAATTGCTTCCATATTAGAAAAAGACGCTGAACGTTTGCAGGGAGTAGAGCGCCTGATCCTCCAGCCGAATATTCATGCGATAGCTATTCGTGAATGGGCAATGGCAAATGGCTGGAAGATTATAAATGAGGAAATACTGAAGGAAGACGAAAAAATCTATGAAGTGCTTGTTCTAGAACGAGGAGAAGAATCGTTAAACACAGTACAATTACTATTAGGCCCCGTACTCTATAAAGAGAAAAATGCTGTCTTTAAAGAGAAGTGGCAACATGAAATAAATCAATGGCTATTAGTACTAGAAGCATTAAAACAAGCAGAACCAACTACAGCTATTGCAGAGAAAGAAAGAGAGCTTCAACAAAAAATAGAACTGGTCAAGGAGGTTTTGAAAGATTGAAAGTAGCGAATGGGCAACAAATCATTGGTATTTTTGAAACATGGTCTCCTAAAAAGTTAGCGGCAATGGAAGGTGATCCCATCGGCTTAGCTATTGGCACCTTAAATAAGCCAATAAAAAGAGTATTGGTCACTTTGGATGTGAATACACAAGTGGTTGATGAGGCAATTGAAAATCAATGTGAATTAATTATTGCACACCATCCGCCTATCTTCCGAAAATTAGCGAATATGCGCACTGATTCCCCACAAGGCCAACTGATAGAAAAATGCATCAAGCATGATATTGCAGTCTATGCAGCGCATACGAATCTTGATGTAGCAGAAGGCGGAGTAAACGATTTATTAGCAGAAGCCTTACAATTAGAAAACTGTGAAACCCTTGTACCAACATTTACGGAAAGATTGTATAAGCTAGCAGTCTATATACCAACTGATTATGCTGAAGCATTAAGACAAGCGCTAGCAGGAGCTGGGGCTGGTCAAATTGGCGACTATGACTCCTGTAGTTATACCCTTGAAGGTGAAGGCAGATATAGAGCACAAGAAGGTGCTAATCCATTTGCAGGAAAAGTCGGTATGCTTCATACAGAGGAAGAAGTGAAGATTGAAGTTGTGGTCCCAGAAGGTAAGAAAAATAAAGTCCTACGTGCGATGCTGAATGCTCATCCATATGAAGAGCCAGCGTATGATTTGTTTGTTCTTGATACACCTGCTAAAGAAATGGGGCTTGGTCGGATTGGTACGATTCATCCAATGACCTTGAAAGACTTTGCAGAACATGTAAAAGCAAAACTGAATGTAAAAGCTGTACGTGTAGTGGGTGATTTATCTTCAAATATTTCAAAAGTAGCAGTGCTGGGTGGCGATGGCAACAAATATATTTATGATGCGAAACGAGCAGGAGCGGATGTCTTTGTAACAGGTGACTTGTATTTCCATGTTGCACAAGATGCAGAAAACTTAGGCCTCCACGTGGTTGACCCTGGGCATCATGTAGAATCAATCATGAAAATAGGCGTTTCAAAAAAGATGGACGAATTATGCAAAGAGCAAAAAATTGATTGCACATTTATCCCTTCAAAACTATCTACTGAGCCATTTCAATTTATTTAAACCAGTTAAGACTCAAATGAACATGGAAATACATCAGCCATGTTTATTTGAGTTATATAATGGAGTCTTTTAAAAAAATGGTGACTCGAAAGGTATCTAACATGAATTTAAAATTACAACTTAATCAATTAAAGAGTCGGAATATTGGAACTTTGGTTGGAGCAGACTTAAAATATTTAATTCAAAATATGTTGGATAATATAGGATCAGTTGACCCGGTACTAAGAGATAATCTAATATATCCTACATTTATAAGAATATTTAATGAAAATTTATTAACCTTTGAGCAATATTGGTCTATTTTGGAAATCTGTTTAGATGAGAACCATCTGTTCTATAAGATTGGCGAATTAAATACAGATTCAGTTTTCACTCGCTCATTTTCTTCTTTAGTCATTACCGGGATATTAATAAAAGATAGTGAATTGAACTTTTTAACGCTGCAAAATTTAGAATGTGTAATGAACAGAGCCATTATTTATATGAATGTCGAGTTGGATACAAGAGGATATGTAGAAAAAAAAGGTTGGGCTCACAGTATTGCACATGGAGCGGACTTATTAGCATCTCTTGCAAGTCATCCTAAGATAAAAGAGGGACTACAATTTTCAAAAATCCTTCATACAGTCCAACAGTGTTTGTTTAAAGATGCAACCTATACTGACGATGAAGATGAGCGGTTAATCTTTGTGATAGAAGCATTATTGGAAAAAGGACAAAGCGAAAAGGAATTAGAACAATGGGTGTTGCAAATTTTTAATAGCTTAGATTTGATATTTGAGAAAGAAGGATTCTCAAATAAATTTTTCCAGACCAAGTTCAATGTCGCAAACTTCATTAAAACCTTCTATTTTAGGATTGGATTTAAATATGGAGATTGTCGCATAAGAGAATTGATGGCAGAGAAATTAAAGGACCTACATCATAGGGTGTATGCTTAGTCATCGAAGATTCGTAGATTGTTAATAGGAGAGGTAATGATGGAGTTAAAAGAAAAATTATATCTTTTTGCAGAGCAATTAATCAAGGATAGATACCCAACAGGTTGGGGGGGTGCCGCAGCGATGGCATTAGACGATGGTACAATCTTGACGAGTATAGCGCCTGAAGTGATTAACGCATCTACTGAACTTTGTATAGAAACAGGTGCAATACTAGAAGCTCATAAGCTGAACAAAAGGGTAACACATTCCATCTGTTTAGTTCGAGATGATACAGCTGCAGACATCAAAGTCTTATCACCTTGTGGAGTGTGCCAAGAAAGACTATTCTACTGGGGGCCGTCTGTTATGGTTGCAGTTAGTGTGGCAGGGAAAGATATTGTCTATAAACCGTTATCAGAAATGCAACCCTATCACTGGACTGCCGCGTATCCAGAGGAAGAGTTTTTCAACTAAATGGTGTGAGATTTGTTCGTGAAGGAGAATGTTAAATTAATGGAAATCAGAAGACCAAATGATTCAGAATACCAAAAGATTTTATTATTAACACCACAAGCTATACACGATGGTACTATGGGTGGGAGCGTACCGACAGATGTAAAAGTCAAACAACTTGTTGAGCCTTTATTGGAAAAGGGAAGTTACTATTTAATAGCAACGGAAGACGGTACCTTAATGGGTTGGATTCTTATAGGTAGTAGTAAAGATCAATTTACTGAAAAAGCATATGGATTTATTTATGAATTGTTTGTAATGGAAGAATTTAGAGGTAAAGGAATATCAAAAAAATTGATGGCAACTGCGACCGAAGATTTTGAAAGAGACGGATATTTAGAAGCACGTTTAAGCGTATACGCAGGAAATCAAGCTATTAAACTGTATGAAAAAATGGGATATAAAAATAGAACTATTACAATGAGTATGCCAATTAAGTCAAAATCAAAACTAAAATAAAGGAGAGAATAAATGTTTCCTATATTAGAGACAGATAGATTAACTCTGCGAGAATTAACGGATACAGATGTATATGATATTTTTGCTTGCCTTTCCAATAAAGAAGTCACATGTTTTTATGGGTCAGAACCATTAAATAGCATAAAAGAAGCAGAAGAATTAGTAGAGTTTTTTAAGAAAAATTATAATGAAGAAAGAGGCATAAGGTGGGGGATTGAGCGAAAAGGAACAAAAGGTATAATTGGTACAATTGGATATCACGCTTGGTCTCAAAAACATAAAAGAGCTGAAATTGGATATGAGATTCATCCGGAGTACTGGAGGAAAGGTTACACTTCAGAGGCAATATCAAAAGTAATTTCATTTGGTTTTGATACGATGGGCTTAACACGTATAGGAGCAATTGTTTTCCTAGAAAATGAAGCATCTAATAAATTATTAGAAAAAGTCGGTTTTCAAAAAGAGGGAATTTTAAGAGGCTATATATATCAACAAGGAAAAGCATACGATACGAATGTTTATTCTCTTCTTAAGAGATAATTGATTCCTCTGTAGAGTACAGTTATGGTAGATAGCTTACCTCGCTAGCTGTATAAGCTGTGCCTCACGTATCTAACCAAAAAAGCCTTCTGTTAGAAAAACAGAAGGCTTATTTATGGATCACTCATGAAATCTGAGATTGCCCGTAATTATCCTTTTGGTAAGATCTTTGTCACAGGTGAAGGTTGTTTGATTTTCGGTAGAATTTTGTCTAGTGTGACAGAACGGCTTAAGTCATGTGTAGCAGGATTCTCAGGATCGTATTGGTCTAAGAATTTAATAACCTCTTTAACTATTGGCGTTGGCGTAGAAGCGCCTGCTGTCACGCCGACTTTTTCAACTCCATCCAACCATTCTAGTTTTAATTCTGAAAGATCGGCGATACGGTAAGATTTCGTTTGGGCTATTTCTTCAGAAACCTGTGTCAGGCGGTTAGAGTTATTACTTTTCGGGTCTCCGACTACGATGAGCAAATCTGCTTCACCAGCTTGTGTTGCCACAGCTTCTTGGCGGACTTGTGTCGCTAAGCAAATTTCCTTATGAACTTCTATGTTAGGATATTTTTCCTTTAAACGTTCCATTAAATGTGATACATCCCATTGACTCATCGTCGTTTGGTTTGTAACCAGTATTTTATCGTTCGTTAGTTGGAGCGCCTCGATATCCTCAATGTTTTGTACAAGATGGACATGATCAGGAGCTACCCCAATTGCACCTTCAGGCTCAGGATGACCTTTCTTCCCAATATAGATAATATCATAGCCTTCAGCTGACTTTTCTTTGATTAAATCGTGCGTTACAGTTACGTCGGGACAAGTTGCATCAATAGCAATTAGCCCTTTTTCGGAGGCTAATTTTCGCACTTCTGGCGATACACCGTGTGCAGTAAAAATAACTGTGCCTCCATCGACTTTTTCCAAAATTTCCAAACGATCTTTTCCATCTAATGTAATGATCCCGTCATTCTCAAATGCATCAGTTACATGCTTGTTATGAACGATCATTCCAAGTATATATATAGGCCTTGGCAATGTTTTATCCATTGCAGCATTGCGAGCGATAACCATCGCATCTACAACACCGTAACAATAGCCTCTAGGTGTAATTTTAATGACTTGCATAATTGGACCCCTTTCAATGCTCAGTACTACCATTATAACGGAGTCCTTAATCTAATACAAAATTATCGACTAGAAAGGAGGCTGAAAGATGCGTGGTCTTGAAGCTCTTGGCGTTTGGATAAAATTCTGGCCACCTGTTGAGGAGGCACTCGTATTACCTGTATTCAAGTTAGATGCGCCACCTGAAGTACCTCCACTTGCTGCCCTGGCTGTTGCTCCACCTCCAGGGTTAGCGTCGGGCATTGATTGGAATCCTTTATAAAGCTTATACATAGCCGGTATATTTTGGAACATAGGCGAGATTTGTTTTACCATTGGTGAATATTTTTGATAGGTATTATAAAGCTGATCGGCTGTATTCATATATTGTTCAAGTTTCGCAAAACCTCCGCCAAACAATCCAGCTGCACCTGTTGCTGCTGCTGCCTCAGTTGCTGCGACACCAGCTACTTCAGGTCCAGCGCCTATACCATCTCCAGCTTCTACACCACCCAAGTTTTCAGCAACTACTGATTCTTCTGCTACGTTCACCGGTCCCCGTGATGCAGTAGCTACTCTTGGGCCACGAGGTACAGGAGCCATCCGTTGAGGACCTCCAGCCATCATTCCAGGTCCACGCATACCATAAGGTGGCATACCTGGCGCAGGGTAGTAAGTTTCATTATTATTTTGTTTGTTACCTCCTGTTAATGTGTTTTTTAAATTTTGTAAAAGGCCCCCGCCTTTCTTTCTAGGTTTTTGTCCTGGTGCTTGCGGAAATCCTGTATTTGCAATCGGGTATGGCCTATACATATTCGGTTGGTAAGGTGAAGGCGGTCTCAACGTCTGATTGGTTGTATACATCGGATAACTACGTTGAGCTGGATTGCCGTATGGAAAAAAGGATGGGTGAACCATATGATTACTCCTTTCATATTCTTAAATAAAGTAAACCTTTAATCGAACGAAAATTTACTCCTCCTTTAAGCGGGGTAAACAAAAAACCATAGGAAAAATCGCCAACAGAATTGACGAAAGTGCTATTAATAGATATCATATGCAAATGGCTACTTTAATGTACGAATCATGTTACAATGAGTGAAGGAAGTTAGGAGGGACAAATGAATGTCCAAGTATAGTGATTACAATTTTCAACCATTTTTGCGAGAGGCTATCAAAGAACTCGGTTTTACTGAGCCAACGCCAATCCAAAAAGAAATGATTCCGCTGATTTTAAAAGGAAAAAGCGCAATCGGACAAGCTCACACAGGAACTGGCAAAACGCATAGTTTTTTAATTCCTATTGTAGAGCGTATTAAGCAAGACGAGCAAAAGGTACAAGCAGTTATTACTGCACCAACTAGAGAGCTTGCTACTCAAATACATGCAGAGTTAATGAAGATAATCGAAAAAACTGATATCCACGCTAAATTATTTATAGGTGGTACGGATAAACAGCGTTCAATCGATAAATTAAAATCTCAGCCTCAAATTGTAGTAGGGACACCTGGGCGTATACGCGACCTCGTGAAAGAACAAGCGTTGCTTGTGCATACTGCATCTATTTTAGTTGTAGATGAAGCAGACCTAGCATTTGATATGGGCTTTATTGAGGATATTGACCAGTTTGCGACCCAAATGCCTGAAAACCTTGAAATGTATGTTTTCTCCGCAACAGTGCCAGAGAGCTTACAGCCTTTCTTAAGAAAATATATGGAAGCACCTGTTCATATTCACATGAACGACAAAAAACCAGTAGCAGAAAATATTGATTTTTACTTAATTCCAACAAGAAGCAAATCACGCAATACAAAACTCTTAGAGGTTATGGATGCTATTAATCCGTATTTAGCGATTATTTTTACCAATACTCGTAAACAAGCTGAAGCAGTAGCGAATTTCCTTTCGAGCAATGGGAAACGTGTTGGACGGATTCACGGTGATTTGACGCCGCGCGATCGTAAAAAAATGATGAAGCAAATTCGGGATTTAGAATTCCAATATATCGTTGCTACTGACTTAGCTGCTCGTGGTATTGATATCCCAGGTGTTAGCCATGTAATAAACTACGAATTACCGCAGGATTTAGAATTCTTTATACACCGTGTTGGCCGTACTGCACGTGCAGGCAACAAAGGACTTGCCATTACATTATTTGAGCCATCAGATGAAGATGCGATTGTACGAGTAGAAAAAATGGGGATTCCTTTTGTACCTAAAGATATTAAAAATGGCGAAATTATTGAAATGAAAGAGCGTCATGCGCGTCAAAATCGTGAAAAGAAAGTGGATGAGATCGACCAAATTGCAAAATCTCGTGTCCGCAAGCCTAAAAAGGTCAAACCAGGATATAAACGTAATATGCGTTGGGAAATGGATAAAATCAAGAAAAAAGAACGACGTAAACGTAACCGCAATCGTTAGAAAGGGGACTTTTCATTATGTTAATTGGTTCTCACGTCTCCATGAGCGGCAAAAAAATGTTGCTGGGATCAAGTGAAGAGGCGGCTTCATACGGGGCTACTACTTTTATGATTTATACAGGTGCCCCCCAAAATACGCGCAGAAAAGCAATTGAAGATTTAAATATTGAAGCAGGCCTTGCGCATATGAAAGAAAATGGTTTATCTAATATTGTAGTGCATGCACCGTATATAATTAATATAGCGAATACGACCAAGCCTGAAGTTTTTGCGCTAGGTGTCGATTTTCTACAAAAAGAAATCGAGCGGACCGCAGCTATTGGTGCGAATCAAATTGTATTGCATCCTGGAGCCCATGTTGGAGCAGGGGCAGATGTCGGCATTGCTAAGATTATTGAAGGCCTGAATGAAGTCTTATCACAAGACTATCCGGTACAAATTGCATTAGAAACTATGGCTGGCAAAGGTTCTGAATGTGGTCGCACTTTTGAAGAGCTAGCTAAAATTATTGATGGCGTTACAAATAATGAACGACTATCTATATGTTATGACACATGCCATACACATGATGCGGGTTATGATATTATTAATGACTTTGATGGTGTATTAACGAATTTTGACAAGGTTATAGGTCTTGATCGTATTAAAGTGTTGCATGTTAATGATAGCAAAAATGTTAGTGGTGCTGCAAAAGACCGCCATGAAAATATAGGCTTTGGTCATATTGGGTTTGATGCTTTAAGCCGTATTGTTCATCATGAAGCATTCGAGCAAATTCCTAAAATCCTAGAAACACCATGGGTAGGGAAAGATGCTAAAACCAAAAAAGCGCCATATGCATACGAAATTGAAATGCTGCGTACAGGGCAGTTTATGCCAGAAAAAATCGATGCATTACGTGGTGAGCAAGATTAGTTACTAGAAAAATAAAGCCTTTACCTTTAGTTTAGGGTAAGGGCTTTTTTTATCCTAATAATGAGGAGGAGCCATGATTAATGCGAAACATTCTAAACAAAGCTTTTCCAATTTCTTTAAAGCAAGAAGTAAAATACATACAAAAAAAATTACCTTTAAAGCTATTTAATCATAATTTTTCACATCCATTTCAGATATTTGTAGATCAGGAAAATTTATTTATTCCGGAACGTATTTATTTTAATGAGATCTCTAAAGATGTATATGAAAGCTTAAGCATTACCCAAAAAACAATAGTCGACTGTATATATACTAGACATTGTGATGGATTTGTACGAGAAAAATATCTTACTAACCTTTTGGAGAGGGGGCACTACGACTACTGGGTGACACCTTTCATTATAAAACTAACAGGAGAGTATGTAATAGAGATTTTAAGCAGAATTCAAAAACAGGTAGACCAATTAAACGATGCTTTTATAAAGGATTTTTTGCTGGAAAACCCACCATTTCATTATCTTATTACACAAAGAATCATAAGCTACTGGAATTATTATTACCGATGGGACTATTCGAAAGAAATATATGTTGGGTTTGGTTTAATTAAGTATTACACAGATTGTATAGAATCATAGAGAGGCCAAAGTAACTGGATTATTAGATTTCTGTAAAGAAATGGCTAATCCAAATTCACTGCTTTTTTAAAAAATGAATATAATGTATTAATGTATTGCGAAGAAGATAACTAGGTTACTCTTACATTAATGAAATGCATCACTTGCTAAAACTCAATGATTTTTTGTAAAGTAGTTCCAAAACAGGTAGCTAGATGACTGTTCTAATAGTAAAAGGGGTTGGGTTAAAACTATGAACAATTCAAGTAATCAATTGATTGATAATGCGGAAGTAAAAGGTAGGAACGCAACTGGGGGAAAGTATAGTATTGAAAATTTTAAAGATGTAGTTTTGAAAAAAATTCCCTCACCTAACTGTGACCAAACTCTTCAAATCGAGCCTGTACTGTCAGAAGATGGATGGGCGAAAGCAATATGGACAATAGATGAAAAATTCGTCAATGGTATTGGTGTCACAATGGGTGGATTTGTTGCTGCAGCTACAGATACAATGATGGCTTATGCAATAGCAACTGAACTAAAGCCAGGCCAATCGTTTACTACAATCGATTTACATACCACATTTTTCCGACCAGTAGTTCCTGGTATAGCTGAGGTTGTCGCTAAAATAGAAAGAAAAGGAAATAGAACAGCATATCTTACAGCAGAGGTAGTCCAAAATGATAAAAAATGTTGTAACAGTACCTCTTCTATAATGATTTTAGATTAAAAAAGAGTAAAAGAGGAAATTAATATAGTAATCACCGTACTTAAAAAAGACTTTTAAAAGGGGGAGTGCTATCTTGTACAAGAAAGCTATTTTAGGAGTTTTATCAATATTAACGGTTATATTAAATATTATTTTTTTCTTTAGTATAAGAGGTCCAAATGCAAATCTAACTTTAGGTGTCTGCGTGTTTACTGTACTATCAGTGCTTGGGATAATTTTTGCTATAGCATCAAAAAAACTTTGGTTCATAGTATCAGGAGTGTTATTAAATAGCGCTGTTTTGGTTTTGTCATATTTCCTTTTAATCGCGATAGGCATTAGTGAATCATAAATTATGAAAAAAATGTTTATAATGTTACGGTTAAATATATCTGAATAAATAAAATTATCAGGAGACTTTTATGAGGCTATTAGCATTATGTGATATATCGGAAGAAAAAGTTAAAGATTTTTTAAAGAAACAGTGGGGCAGCACAGAAATGGTTATTTCTTCTGGCGTTTTTGATTGTAGTAAGCTTGATGGTTTTGCTGTTTTAAATGATAACGCTCAAATCACTGGTTTGATTACCTATTATATGACTGAGAAAGAATGCGAAATAATTTCATTAAATAGTTTGGAAGAAAAGAAGGGGATAGGCACTTTATTGGTGGCTAGAGTGGAAGAAGAAGCTTTAGAAAATAAATGTACCCACGTAAAACTCATAACTACAAATGATAATTTATTAGCCATGAAATTTTATCAAAAAAGAGGATACTATCTAGCTGAATTATTAAAGAATGCTGTCGAAACTGCGAGAAAGATTAAACCTCAGATTCCTTTTACAGGATACGATGATATACCAATCAGAGATGAAATCGTTTTAGAAAAGTTATTAAATAATGTGAGGCACAATTCAACTATATGAATTGTGCCATATTTTTTGTTAAGTAAAAAGAGTGAAAAATTATTCAGCTTATTGCCCTGTTTGTTTGCTCGTTCACGGGCTTCCGATCAAAGGTTGTAGCATTTCGAATGACAGAAGGTCTCATAAGAATAGAAACAGTTAGTATAAGTAGAAAGCTTGATCCAAATAAGATCCAAGGAGCAGGGAGAACATCATAAAGAAATCCAAATAGAATCATGGCGGCTGGCATTAATGCCATAGCCATTGTTTCTAAAATAGAAAACACACGCCCTTTATAATCATCATCGATTAGCTTCATCATAAGAACTTGCAGCGGCGTATTTATTAATGGTAATAAAGCACCGTTTAGTAAAGATAGGGATGCATAAAACGCAAACATTCCGCGATAGGGGAGAGGAACAAGCAATGGTAGGGTTACCAATGACATTAAAATGCCTAATCCAGCAATGCCCCTTTTTGAAATGATAAGCGGTGATTGAAATTCCTTCCTTGTAGCTAAATATCCAGAGATGAAAAGCATCCCGGCTGCCATAGCACCTTCAATGAAACCAAAGTGAGAAGAAATGATTTTTAATTTCTCTATAAGTAAGAATGAATAACCTACTTGAAGCGATCCCATGAAAAAGTTTATAAGAAGAGCAGTCCATATGATGGCCATTAAAATAGGCTGAAGCCGTATATAAGAAATTCCATCTTTAATGCTGGCAAACATGGATTCTTTAGCAACTGTAGATTTTTCTACATTTCGATTTGCGAAAAGTGAAAAATTCATCGTTGATTCAATGATCGCGCCAAGTAATGAAGAAACCCCATAGATTGCAAGAAAAAAAGGTATAGAAACAGCTCCGTATAATACTCCACCAATCGCAGGACTCGCAACAGCGGCCATAGAAGAAGCCATTTGGTTTAAAGACATCGCCTTTTGAATTCGCTTTTCATCGACCAACCCAGTAATTGATGAAGTAAAACCAACGCTGGAAAAAGTAGATGCAAGGGAGAGAATAACAGTCGTAATATAAATTGCCGGTAAAGATAAAGTATAAAAAAGGCTATAGAGCAGCAATCCAAAAATAGCTACTGTGGAAACAAGCTGGGCTGCTATAACAATTACTTTGCGAGAATAGGTGTCTGCAATATAACCTGCAAAAGGTCCGATTAATGTTCGCGGTAGGATATTACAAATTAGATTAGTCGCAAAACTGGAAGCAGAGCCTGTCATTTTCAAAATATAAAAACTGATTGCAAATGCGTAGACTTGAGCTCCAAAAGTGCTGATCATCTTGCTCGCAGTAAATGTCCACAAATGGTAGGTAGCTTTTTTTAATTTCAAACCATCGTTCAAATTATTCATTCCTTTCTGAAAGTTTAATTTAATTAAACAAAGGATATCACAAATGACCTTTCATTTAAAGTAAAAGTTTAATATAATTAAACTAGTTAAATATAATAGGAGCTGAATTGCATGAATACTCTTGGCGAACGTATCCGCAATCTTCGTAAAAAACATCGATTAACATTAGAAGCATGTGCTGGAGACCAAATGACTAAGGGAATGCTTAGCTTAATCGAAAATAATAAGGCAAATCCATCTATCGAAAACTTACAATATCTAGCGCGACGATTGGAAGTTGAAATATCGGAATTATGGGGAGAAATAAGCATTCAGGAATTTCAGGAGTTATTGCATGAAGGAGAGCAACTCTTAAAAGAACAAGTTGATCCAGATTATAATGCTTGGATTGAGAAGATCAAGCCATTCTTACCAAAGCTTACACAAGGGTATGAGGCAGCAAGGCTGCTTGAGATTTACAGTCGAATCCTTCATTATCTGCAATTAGAGGGATGGCAGGATACAGCAGATCGAGCATCAGCTATTTATGATGATCTAAATATTACTGCTAGACAAGCAGGCATGGTGTTGTTTCGTGTGAATGTATTGTTTGCCCAACATCAGTATCAGGAAGCATTACAAAAACTATTGAATGAGCGCATGTTGATAGAGCGGCAAGGTGATTATATCGATGCACTTACAAAACTGGATTTAGATTATTATGAAGCTATTATGAGATTTGCAGTTGGGGATTCAAAAGAAGCTATCCGTGTCATGAACAAAGCAATTCATTATTCAAAAAAAGAGCGTATTTTTTATCGAATTGACCATTTATACAGATTAGCTGCATTTCAGGCAATGAATGATAAAGATCAAGAGGATTTTTATTATTATGAGAAGAAGCTACAGCAATACAGCGATTTTGCGGAAGATAACATTACGAAGTGGATTTTATGTTTTATTCAGATTCATTATGTAATAGACAATGATAAGGATTATACAAAAGCGTTAGAACTTATTAACAATGCGCTAGTTGAGCATGTTATGGATGAAGTATCGTTAGACTTCTTACGTATTGAAAAAGGAAAAGCATTATATGGTTTAAAGCGCTATGAAGAAGCAATTGAAGTATTTAAAGGAGTTTGCATTCATCATTCCATTCACCATCCGTTTGATCTCTCAATACTGTATGTTAAAGATGCCTATAGGGCCTTATGTGAGCAGGTAATTGGAAACGAAAAAATAGCAAAGCAACTGGTAAAAATAGCGAAACAAAATATGCAACTAATGCCTGGTTCACCATATAAAGAATTTGTTGAAACCGTTTATTATCAAATCAATAAAGAGAATATATAAGAACAGAGAAGTGCACACTCTAACTATTTTCACAAGAATGGTTAGGGTGTGCTTTTTAAATGGAAGTGGGGCAAAGTAAAATACGATAAATAGTCTTTTACTTTAAGATTATCAACTAAACGAGAGAATTTACGAATAAGGTAGAAATTACTAACTGTTTACTAGACTTGAATTATCTGTTATGTTATATTGAAAATACAGTAAATAGTAAATTTTCTGAATTAAATTTAGTTAGCTAGTTGTAGGTGAAGGTTAAATGACAAAGCAATCGGTGAAAGAAAGAATTCTTGAAACAGCGTTAGATTTGTTTCATGAGAAAGGTTACCACGGCGTCACAATTGACGAAATAGTCGAAGCAGCACAGACATCAAAAGGCGGCTTTTATCATAATTATAAATCGAAAGACGCTCTTCTCTACGAGATACACGATGTTTTTATTTCCGTTGTCTTAAAAAAAACAAAGGAAGCTTATGATACGCATGAAACGCCGATTGAAAAAGTGGTAGCAATGTTGTATGCGTTTACATATGTTTTTGATTACTATCAACGGCATATTACTGTCTTCTATAACGAAGGAACGTATTTGCCAGATGAATACAAGGAGGTTATCAACGAAAAACGAGCTGAATATCAGAAGCTAATTGAGCAAGTCATTAGTGATGGGGTGAAATTTGGTTCATTTCGAAAAGAAATTTCAACAAGTATGACCACAATGGCAATCATCGGTCTCGTCAACTGGACATATAAATGGTACAGGCAGAACGGACCAATGACAATGCAGCAAATCACGTCTTATTTTAACGATATAATACTACGGGGAATTGTAACAAAGGAAGGCTACGAGGAAGCATTAAAACAACAACTTTTGATTATTGAATAAGGGGATTTTCATTTTCTGTTTTACAAACCGACTAGTCGGTCTATACACAAGGGGGAAATAAAGATGAACTTTGAATTAACAAAAGAACAACGTATGATCCGTGATATGGTACGCGATTTCGCAAAGGCTGAAATTGAGCCATATGCTCGTGAACTAGATGAATCACATTCATTTAGAAAAGAGAGCTTTGACAAAATGGGCGAATTAGGATTGCTCGGTATTCCATTCCCAGAAGAATATGGTGGGGCAGGCGGAGATATTGTTTCATATGCATTAGCGGTTGAAGAAATCGGACGTGCTTGCGGCGGTACTGGTTTAAGCTATGCAGCTGCTGTTAGCCTTGGCGCTACACCTTTTTATAATTTTGGAACAGAAGAACAAAAACAAGAATTTTTAGTTCCGATGGCACAAGGTAAAACGCTGGGTGCATTTGGATTAACGGAGCCGAATGCTGGATCAGATGCTGGGGGAACACGTACACGTGCCTATATAGATGGGGAAGAATGGGTAATCAACGGTGAGAAATGCTGGATTACTAATGCGGAGTATTCCCGACAAGTAGTTGTTACAGCTGTTACAGGCCAAAATGAGAAAGGCAGAAATATTATTACTGCTATCATTGTGCCAACAAACACACCGGGTGTTACGATTCGTTCTAACTATCAAAAGATGGGTGTACGTGCATCTAATACATGCGAAATTATTTTAGAAAATGTGCGTGTACCAAGAGAGAACGTTTTAGGCGATGAGAAAAAAGGATTTGGCCAATTTTTAAATACATTAGACGGCGGCCGCATTTCTATTGCTGCATTATCAGTCGGCATTGCGCAGGCTGCATTTGAAAAAGCGCTAGCTTATTCTAAAGAACGTACACAATTCGGTCAATCCATTTCCAAATTCCAAGGCATCAGCTTCAAATTGTCTGATATGGCTATGGAAATAGAACTTGCACGGAACATGGTTCTAAAAGCTGCTTGGTTAAAAGACAATGGTAAACCATTTAAAAAAGAGGCGGCATTTGCAAAACTCTTTGCTTCAGAGATGGGCTTTAGGACGTGTAACAAAGCCATCCAAATTCACGGCGGTTATGGTTACATGGCAGAATATGATGTTGAAAGACATCTGCGTGATATTAAGCTGATGGAGATTGGGGAAGGTACTTCTGAAATCCAACGAGTAGTCATATCTCGCTTGTTAGGCTGCTAAATTATCATAAAAGAGAATAAAGGGGGATTATGATGGCAGAACTTGTTTACCAAACGATAGGCGAATTATTGGATGAAAAAACTGCACTACTTCCACAAAATGAAGCGCTCGTATATGCCGATAGAGATATCCGCATGACTTACGCTGAATTTAATGACCATGCGAATGGCGTCGCAAAAGCATTAATGGCGATTGGGTTAGAAAAGGGAGATCATTTTGCCGTCTGGACAACAAATGTGCCAGAGTGGCCAGGTTTGCAGTTTGGCTCTGGAAAGATGGGTGCACCACTTGTAACTGTGAACACAAATTACCGTTCACAGGAGCTTGAGTACCTTCTGAAACAGTCTGATTCACGCGCGATTATTTTAATTGATCAGTATCGCGACTATTCCTTTATTGAAACTATTTATGATATTTGCCCAGAACTCAAAACAAGTGAACCTGGAAAACTCCAAAGTGAAAGTTTGCCGTATTTAAAAACTGTTGTTGTCATTAGTGATCAAAGCTATCCTGGCACATATTCATATGATGAATTTTTGGCCAAAGGCAATGAAATAACAGATGAACAACTGTTAGAGCGAAAGAATTCTCTCTCTTATGAAGATGTCATTAATATTCAATATACATCTGGCACAACTGGTTTTCCAAAGGGTGTTATGCTAACGCATTCTAATTTGATTAACAACGGGATTAACATTGCAGAATGTATGAAGTTAACGCATGAAGACAGACTCTGTATTCCTGTACCATTTTTCCACTGTTTCGGTTGCGTAATCGGTACGCTCGCCATTACATCTGTCGGCGGTACAATGGTTCCTGTACAGGAATTCCATCCTGAAATAGTTCTCCGAACGGTTGAGAAAGAAAAGTGCACGGCTCTTCATGGCGTACCGACAATGTTTATTAGTGAACTCAATTTGCCGAATATTCATGAATTTGACCTTTCTTCTCTCCGTACAGGTGTTATGGCAGGGTCTAACTGTCCAATTGAAGTTATGAAAGGTGTCATAAATGTGATGGGCATGGAGGATGTAACAATTTGTTACGGACAGACAGAATCATCTCCTGTTGTTACACAGACAAGGATTGAGGATCCTATTCAATTAAAAGTAGAGACAGTCGGCCGTGCATTGCCTAATGTGGAAGTAATTATCGCTAGACCAGGCACCAATGAAGAATTGCCACATGGAGAACAAGGAGAAATTTGTGCCCGTGGTTATGTTGTTATGAAAGGGTATTACCAAAATCCAGATGCTACACATGAAGCAATCGATGAAGATAACTGGCTTCATACAGGTGACTTAGGCACAATGGATGAAAATGGCTACCTACGTGTAACCGGCAGATTGAAAGATATGTTTATCCGTGGTGGGGAAAATGTTTACCCACGCGAGATAGAAGAATTTTTATATCAGCATCCAAAAGTACTTGACGTACAAGTTGCGGGTGTACCGGACGAAAAATACGGTGAAGAAGCAGCAGCTTGGATTATTTTGAAGGATGGTCAAATAGCAACAGAAGAGGAGATTCGCACATTTTGTGATGGCAAGATCTCCAGACATAAAATACCGCGGTATATTTTCTTTATCGACGAGTATCCGATGACAGCGTCCGGAAAAATTCAAAAGTATAAACTAAGAGAACAATTCAACGCACTCTCTCAATCAATTAACTAGGGGGGCTTCAAATGTTTAAAAAAGTACTAATTGCCAATCGTGGAGAAATCGCAAGGCGAATTATTAGAACATGCCAAAAACTTGGAATTGAAACTATTGCTGTTTATTCAGAAGCAGATGCGAATAGTTTATATGTTTCTGATGCAACTGAGAGCTATTGCATAGGCAAGCCGCCGGTAGCCCAGAGTTACCTAAATATCGATGTAATCGTTAAAGTAGCAAAGGAAGCAGGTGCAGAAGCAATTCATCCAGGATATGGGTTACTTTCTGAAAATGCTGCGTTTGCTAAGCGTGTGGAAGAAGAGGGATTGGTATTTATCGGACCATCCTCAGATGTCATTGCTGCAATGGGCAGTAAATTGGAAGCGCGTAGAACAATGGAAAAAGCGGGTGTACCGATTGTAGATGGTGTGAACGATCCAATAAAAGATACTGATGAAGCTGTCGAAATTGCCAATAGAATGGGCTACCCAGTGATGTTAAAAGCATCAGCTGGGGGAGGCGGAATAGGAATGCAGCTTGTTCATAGCGAAGTAGAGCTCCGCCAAGCTTTTGAAGGAAATCAAAAGAGAGCGCAAAGTTTCTTTGGAAATGGGCAAATGTTTATCGAAAAATTCATCGCTGATCCACATCATGTAGAGGTGCAAATTTTGGCAGACCGGCATGGACATATTATTCCGATATTCGAACGGGAATGTTCTATTCAAAGACGTCACCAAAAAGTACTGGAGGAAGCTCCTTCTCCGTTTATCTCAGAAGAGACAAGAGAAAAAATGCTTGAGGCTGCAGTAAATGCAGCGAAGACCATCCAATATACTAATGCTGGTACGATTGAATTTTTAGTAGATAAGGATCAAAACTTCTACTTTTTAGAAATGAATACACGGTTGCAGGTTGAACATCCAGTCACAGAAGAAATTACAGGGTTAGACTTAGTTGAGGAGCAACTGAAAATTGCCTATGGTGATGTATTAAACATTTCAAAAGACGATATTGTAGCCAAGGGTCATGCAATTGAAGTCCGCATTTATGCGGAAAATCCCGTCACTTTCTTCCCTTCTCCAGGTACAATTACCAAGCTTTTGTTACCAGAGGGTGAAGGGATTAGACACGAGATTTCGATCCAAGAGGGAAGTGAAGTTACACCATTCTACGACCCTATGATCGCAAAATTGGTTGTGTTTGCAGGTAATCGTTTGGAAGCTTGCGAAAAGCTAGAGGAAGCGCTTGGACAATATGTAATTGAAGGAATTCAAACAAATATTCCAATGCTTTTAGATATAGTGAAAAATGAACAGTTTAGAAATGGAATAACGACTACTAAATTTGTAGAAGAACATTACTTAAAAGAAACAGTTGGAAAGTCTAAATAAAAAAATAGAGAGGGGGCACATAGAAATCCAGAACTTTGCCTTCGTTCACTAGGAGTGTACCACCTCTCTATCTACTATTTTAATCGGAGGGATTTATGATGACAACAGTAAAAGCAAGTATGGCAGGAACAGTGTGGAAAATTTTAGTTTCAGAAGGAGAGCGCGTAGAAGCAGGACAGGATGTCGTCATCCTGGAATCAATGAAAATGGAAATTCCCATAGCAGCAGAAGAAGCTGGAACAGTGAAAAATGTAATCGCTGCGGAAGGTAATTTTATTAACGTAGAAGACGACTTATTGGAGATTGAGAATGATTAAACTTCCATCAAGCGTCCAAGTGAAAGAAGTTGGTCCACGCGATGGTTTACAGAATGAAAAAACACTTATTAATACAAATGACAAGATTGAACTGATAGATCGCTTAAGCGAAACAGGACTTAATTACATTGAAGTTACAAGCTTTGTCCATCCAAAATGGATTCCGCAGCTAGCTGATGCAGTAGAAGTTTTAAAAGGAATTAAACGTAAAAAAGGAATTACATATGGTGCTCTCGTGCCGAATAGCAAAGGATTAGAACGTGCAATAGAAGCTGACATTGATGAAGTAAGTATCTTTATGTCTGCTAGCGAAGGGCACAATAAAGCAAACATTAACAAGTCGATTGTTGAGACTTACCCAGTGTTAAAGGAAGTAGCAGAAGGCGCCCTTGCTGCAGGGAAAACAGTTCGAGGCTATATCTCAACTGTTATTGCTTGCCCATATGATGGATTGGTTTCACCAGTCCAGGTTGCAAGGGTAGCGGAGAAGCTATTTGAAATGGGGGTCTCAGAAATTTCACTGGGTGATACGATTGGAGTAGGTGTTCCTACTCAAGTTGATGCTCTCTTAGAAGAAATGACACGCCATTTTAGTACAGATCAATTAGCGATGCACTTCCATGATACTCGAGGGATGGCCTTAGCTAATGTAATGGCAAGCCTTGCACATGGCATTCAAAAGTTTGACAGCTCTATCGGGGGGCTTGGTGGATGCCCATATGCACATGGTGCATCGGGAAATGTTGCCACTGAGGATTTACTATATTTGCTCGAAGGCATGGGTATTCAAACGGGGATTCAGCGAGAAAAAATTGTGCAAACTGCATTGTATGTGGAAGAAAAACTGGGGAAACCATTACATTCTAAATTAGTAGCAGTAGCGAGAGGAGAGGAGAATCATGGCGGAGTATGTAAAGCTTGAGGTTGAAGCAGGCATCGCCACTATTCTGTTCAATAGAGCTGAGGCAGCGAATGCCTTATCTCGAAAGATGCTACAAGAAATCAACGATGTATTGGATGAAGTTCAATACAATCCGTCTGTTCGTGTAGTGATTGTTTCAGGAAAAGGTCAGAAAGCATTTTGTGCAGGGGCAGATTTGAAAGAGCGGCATGGTATGACGGAGATGGAAACAAAACAAACAGTGGCTCTTATTGGCCAAACCGTCTCTCATTTCGAGTCCATTTCTAAACCTGTTATTGCAGCTATCAATGGGGTAGCGTTTGGTGGTGGGCTTGAATTAGCCCTTGCCTGTGATTTGCGTATTGCTAGTAGTGCGGCAAAGCTAGGCTTAACTGAAACTTCATTAGGTATTATTCCAGGAGCTGGCGGTACACAGCGTTTACCTCGATTGATTGGTGTTGGGAAAGCAAAAGAATTAATATACACAGCTCGCCGTCTAACTGCAGAGGAAGCAAAGGACTATGGAATAGTGGAATATGTAGAAGAACCGGACAATGTATGGGATAAAGCTGTAGCACTTGCGAAAGAAATAGCCAAAAATGCGCCACTTTCTTTGGAACAAGCCAAAACAGCGATAAATCATGGGATGCAAACAGATATTGCTACAGCTTTGCAAATTGAATCACTTGCCTATAGCAGATTGCTACCCACTGAAGACCGTTTAGAAGGGTTAAAGGCTTTCCAAGAAAAACGAACACCTGTTTATCAAGGAAAATAAGGGGGATGACAGAAATGGCAGAACTAACAACACGCTCTAAACATGATGAGATGAAAGAGACGATTCAAAAAGGTGGAAACGAAAAGTATCATGCGAAAAATAGTGAACAAGGGAAACTCTTTGTTCGTGAACGTCTTGAATTACTTTTTGATGATGGTATATTAGCTGAAGATGGAACGTTTGCCAATGTTTTAGCGAAAGATTTGCCGGCAGACGGTGTGGTTACAGGCATAGGAAAAATCCATGGACGTACGGTTTGTGTTATGGCTAATGATTCAACAGTCAAAGCTGGCTCATGGGGGGCCCGCACTGTTGAAAAAATCATTCGAATTCAAGAGACTGCCGAAAAACTAGGCGTACCGCTATTTTATTTAGTCGATTCAGCAGGCGCGAGAATTACAGATCAGCTTGAAATGTTCCCTGGAAGAAGGGGAGCAGGACGTATTTTTTATAACCAAGTCAAACTATCCGGACGCATACCGCAAATCTGCTTGTTATTTGGTCCGTCAGCAGCTGGCGGCGCTTATATTCCTGCGTTTTGTGATATCGTGGTCATGGTTGAAAAGAATGCTTCCATGTATTTAGGATCGCCTCGGATGGCTGAGATGGTTATTGGGGAAAAAGTAGACTTAGAAACAATGGGCGGAGCAAAAATGCATTGCACTACATCTGGATGTGGCGATGTTTTAGCAAAAACAGAACAAGAAGCAATTGCCTACGCACGCCAATATATTTCTTATTTTCCTGATAACTTTAAAAGTAAACCGGTAGTAGAAGAGCCTAAACTGCCAGCGAACTTTGAAAAAACGATTGAAGAGATTATTCCTGCCAATCAGAATGTACCATTTAATATGTATGACCTGATTGACCGAATTGTTGATGAGGGATCTTTCTGTGAAGTGAAAAAGCTTTTTGCTGCTGAGCTTATTACAGGTCTTGCGCGAATTAACGGCCAATCAGTCGGTATTATCGCTAACCAACCGAGAGTTAAGGGTGGTGTCTTATTCCATGATTCAGCGGATAAAGCGGCAAAATTCATCCAACTTTGCGATGCTTTCCATATACCGCTTTTATTCTTAGCCGACGTACCAGGGTTCATGATTGGTACTCAAGTAGAGAAGCTGGGCATTATTCGCCATGGCGCAAAGATGATTTTTGCAATGAGTGAAGCAACAGTTCCAAAAGTAACTGTCATCGTTCGAAAAGCATATGGTGCTGGTTTGTATGCAATGGCTGGTCCGGCATTTGAGCCAGATGCGTGCATCGCCTTATCTACTGCCCAAATTGCTGTAATGGGTCCTGAAGCAGCCGTAAATGCAGTCTATGCGAATAAAATCGCACAGTTACCTAAAGAAGAGCAAGCTGCATTTATTGAAGAAAAGCGAAATGAATATCGCGCTGAAATTGATGTTTATCGTTTAGCATCTGAGCTCATAATTGATGATGTTATACAACCAAATGAGTTGCGGACAACATTAGAAGCGAGATTCGAAGCCTATAAAACGAAAGATATATCATTTACAGAACGTAAACATGGGGTTAGACCAGTATAATGAAACTAACAAAGCAACAGAACAAAATTAAGGCGAAATGCATTTTTCATGCATTTCGCCTTTTGCTTTGCCTTCTATTAATGATTAAAGATATTTTGCATATTTGCCTAATAATTCTTTTGTTTTCTTCTTGCCTAGAATTTCTTCCACTTCTCTCAGGACTTTATCCGGAATCCCTGTCAGGACCCATTGAAACGAAAATTTTGAAAGAAGTGGGCGCAGTTTTTGTATTTCTTTTTTCGAAAGTGGAATCTGATGAACTTTGGCATATTCAGCAAGCTCCTTATCCGTTTTTCGATTCATTTCACTAATTAATGCTAAATAATCCATTCGCTTATCCCCTTTAATGTAATTGTCTTTACAAAGCACCTTCAATTCGCTATACTATTTGACATAAATCGTAATGATTATGAATTAGAAAGAAGTGAGGCTAATTGAAACAGCCATTAATAGAACTAGAAGATGTTTCGTTTCAGTATGAATATCAGGAAGTGTTACATAATATATCGCTTGTTGTGCGAGAAGGCGACTTTCTTGCGTTGCTTGGTCCAAATGGCTCTGGCAAATCTACACTGCTTAAAATTATCTTGGGTCTATTAAAGCCTACAAAGGGCTCTGTAAAACTGTTCGGGGAAAAGAGTACATCATTTAAACATCGAGAGTGGATCGGTTATGTGTCGCAAAAATCGAATTCATTTAATGCGGGTTTCCCAGCAACAGTAAAAGAAGTAGTAGCAAGCGGCCTAACTAAAAAAATAGGATTGTTCAAAAGACATCTTCCCAATAAGGAAGAGCGAGTGTTCGAAGCATTGCATGCTGTAGGCATGGAACAATTTGCAAATCGCAATATAGGCGAGCTTTCAGGAGGCCAGCAACAACGTGTATTTATAGCACGGGCGCTGATTGCAGAACCAAAACTGCTTATTCTAGATGAGCCAACTGTCGGAATAGACTACGAAAATGTACAGTCATTCTATGATATGCTCTATCATTTAAATGAGGAACTGCGAATTACAATGATTTTGGTAACACATGATGTGGACACACTGACGGATACGATCAGCCATGTTGCTTGTTTAAACAAAACGATTCATTTTCATGGCTATAAAGATAACTATGATTCGATATCAGCAGATCAGCGTAATGAATGGTATGGTCATTCGGTACGCCAACTTCCTCATATGAAGAAGGAGAATAAATAATGATTTCATCTATATTGCATTATGATTTTTTACAAAATGCATTTCTGTCAGGCATGATTATTGGCGTCATCGCTCCGTTATTAGGAGTTTTCATTGTAGTACGTCGTTTATCTGTAATTGCAGATGCGTTAAGCCATGTAACTTTAGCCGGAATAGCTGGAAGCTTATATCTCAGCCAAACATTCTCAGCATTGGCTTTATTAAATCCGATTTATTTAGGAATTCTGTCTGCTGTCGGCGGTTCAATGGTAATTGAACGTTTACGTCGTTTATATAAGCATTTTGAAGAATTGGCTATTCCTATTATTATGTCGGCTGGCCTTGGTGTTAGTGCAATTTTTATTTCTCTTGCACAAGGTTTTAGTACTGATTTATTCAGTTATTTATTTGGATCTGTATCAGCTGTAAGTAGACAGGATCTTTGGGTAGTCCTATCGATCGCTATATTAGTAGTTGTTTTTGTTTATTTCTTTTATAAAGAGCTATTTGTTTTATCATTTGATGAGGAATATGCGAAAGCAAGCGGACTTCCTGCAAAATGGATTCATTTTCTTTTTATGATTGTGACGGCATTAGTCATTGCAGCAAGTATGCGGATTGTCGGAATTTTACTGGTGTCATCACTTATTACATTGCCAGTAGCTGCAAGTCTCCGCATTGCCAAAGGATTTAAACAAACGATTTTCTTTGCAATTTTGTTTGGGGAGCTGGCTGTTATGATTGGTTTGATTTCAGCCTTCTATTTAAACTTGGCACCAGGCGGAACAATCGTAGTGACATCTATTATCATTTTACTATTCGTTATTGTCGGAAAGAAAGCTGCTATAGCTATTCGTGCGAAAAAGAGTTAAGGAGGCATTCTCATGAATATATCGAAAGCATGGGATATACTGAAGGAAAGTGGCTACAAAAAAACGGATAAACGTGAACAGATTTTAGACATGTTCACGAAAACGGGTAAATATTTAACTGCAAGAGATTTGTTGGATGTGATGAAGAAGGATTATCCTGGCATGAGCTTTGATACTATTTATCGCAATCTAGCAACATTTGTGGATTTAGGTATACTGGAAGAAACCGAGCTTAATAGTGAACGCCACTTCCGTATGCAATGTGAAACCGAACACCATCATCACCATTTCATTTGTATGGTATGCGGCAATATTAAAGAAATTCACCTTTGCCCAATGGATATGTTACAAGAACAGTTGCCTGGTTATGAAATTGATAGTCATAAATTTGAAATTTACGGAAAATGTCCGGAATGTGTAGCGAAAAGCCTGTCATAGCAAGATATGACAGGCTTTTGTTATTTGATATTTATTAATTTCCCTAATTTCCTAATCTATTATCCTCTTTCAGCACTAACTATTCGTTGCATTGAACATAAAGGCCTTTACCCTCAGACCATTCTGCATAGTAAACTTTTTTAATATCCTCGTAGCCTTCTTTTTTTAATAAATTAATGACCCATTGTTCATTCTTTCTAATTTGATTTAATGTTCTATTTACGATTTGTCCCTCGTCTATAAGCAGGCGAGGCAATGTATCAGTCGATATTTGATCGGATGAATCCTTCTTCATTACACTAATTTGACCTCCGGGTTCCAAAATCACATATTTTACTTCTCTAATAGAAAAAATCCCTTGCTGACGAAGCAAGGAAAGCAATTGTTCAGTTTCCATTTTATTTATCTTTAATTCTTTTATATCTAAGACACCTTTATTTATAAGAATTGATGGTTCTCCTTTAATAAACGGACGTAATTTATCATATTTCCTAACGACAAGATTTGTAATAAAGCTCAGTACAGTCCATAAAATAATTGCATAGAGAAAATGCCATACCTGTACCTTGTTATCATAAAGAGTTTCTTCAAGGATACCTCCCAGCATCAATAAAAAGACTATATCGAAAGGAGTAACTTCAGAGAGTTCCTTTTTTCCCATTAAGCGAATTACTAGCATAAGTGCTATAAAGCCTAGAATAACTTTAAGTGTAATAGTTAACACCATCTTTTCCTCACACTCCTAACTTAATCTTTAAATACCCTAAGATTATTAGTTTAATCTAAGACTTTACCTTCAATTTAATATTTTAGAAATGGAAGTGAATATTTAGTTAGTTTAATTATTCTTCATTTGTTTTATAATTCGTTTTTGAATAAACCAGTACGTTGCAAGAATTATAGGTATAAACATTAACGTTATTGGTATCTGAAAGACTGTCCAGGTAGAAGGGGCATAGTGTTTAAGTTGAAATGCATTTTCAACTGTTTTGAGATAGGATTCCTTGTATTCATATTGCACTATCCATTGATCATCTGCCATAGCTACTGTTCCAATATCATAATTATGTGGATTGATTGGTTGTGTAATCTTTCCTTTTTCTCCGATAATAAGTTTTGCTTGTGAATAGTCAATAGGGTAAGTATACGTCGGACCTTCTTTCAATACTGTACTATCCTCTATATTCTGCTCTGAAAATACAGCTAGAAATTTTAATTTTCCTTTATATTCTTGGAAAACATCTTGAAGTGATTTAGTATCTATGTGTGAACTATCTGTTAATATCGAGAAGGACTTTTCCATGATCTCATGTTGTTCTTGGTCTATTAGTTTTACTTTTTCTTTCTCACGATTAATTTGTGTAAATACACCTACAGAGTTTATAAAAAAACCCAAAGTAATAATAAGTGTAATCCAAAACGAATAACCTGAAAATTTCATGAATCTGTTCTGTGCATTAAAATAGCACGCTAATTTTTGAAATGGTTTCTTTTGTTCTAAACGACTCGAGAATTCTTGTTGTTTATGAATATTGATTTCATTATGCATTTCTTTTAAAAGTTCTGCACAGGATTTACAAGTGCTTATATGCTGTTCTATAAATCTTGAACTTTCCTCACTACATACTTTGTCAATATAGGATGAAGATAAATCATGCACTATAGGACATTCATTATTCATGTACACTCACTCACTCTCTTTTAATTTTACTTTGGCTCGATAAAAAGTAACTCTTGCCCAATTCTCATTTTTTAGATAAATATCACCGATTTCTTTAAACGACAATGCACCTAGTATTCGAAGTAACACAATTTCTTTAAATGGCTCTTCTAACAAATGAATTTTCCGGTAAAGTGTAATTTTATTTTCACTTTCAATAATTTGACTTTCTGCAGAGGGTATTTGATTCGTTAGGTGAGATGATTGCGGTTGTTTAACCTGCTTATCCACGTACTTATAGTATGTATACTTTGCAATTTGACAAAGCCAAACTGACATTTTGCATTTTCCATTATAACTATCTATTGAACGAACAGCCTGATAAAAAGTCTCTTGTGTCAGTTCCTCTGCAATGTCTGTATTACGGCATAAGACATATAAATATTTAAAAACTTGTTCGCCGTATTTTTCATAAATTTCCGTTAACTCGTTCATGTTTTACCTCCTTTCAACTCATATATCTAAAAAATCACCTTTTCGTTACAAAGATTTCGTAAAAATTTTTATTTCTACAAAGAGACGTTTTCTAAATTAGATATACAATGAAAGCCTGTCTCGTATACACGGAGACAGGCTTTTAAATTAAATAGAAGTTATATGATATTTTTAGCGTTCACAAGCTATTCCATCTTTATCTCTATCTAAATCACGGTTTTGTTTCATGGCTTTTTTGTAAATACTTGCGGAAACATATGCGCGTGAGTATTCATAAACTACGCTGCCATTGCGCTTGTGTACTGTATTTTTCGTTTTAGCCGAAACTTTCACTCCGTGAGCGTATTTTCCGTTAAAAGCAGTGCAATTTGAATAGATACTACGAGCTTGAACATTTTCATCATTTTTAGAGATTGTAGCACCAAAAAACGTAGTTGTAGCTAAAGCTGCAGCTATACCAATTTGTAGGGTCTTTTTCATTCATTTTACTCCTTCGAAATTATTCCTATTTATAATAAGTTATTTTTATGAATAAATCAAACTAAAATTTATAAATAATTTGAAGGTTTATATGTAAAAAGTATTATTTAAGAGTATTTCTACTAGGTAAATTTCTATTATAGTAGTGAATTAGAATAAAGTTAAATGAAAGGGAAATGGAAAGGGCAATATAAAACATAAAATGAAGCCGCACACATCCGAAGAGTGAGCGGCAATTAAATTAAGAGAATTGATCAAGCAAGAAAGCAATGAATAAACCACAGGCTGCAACCAATCCAGTAATTGGTCCGCTTTCTTCATAGGCTTCCGGCATCATTGTTGAAGCAATCATGGCTACTATACCGCCACCTGCAAATGCAGCAATTGCTGATTGGGTAGCAGCAGACACATCATCTAAGAAGAAAAATCCTGCCCATGACGCAAATGTCGATATAGCTAAAACTGCAATCCATAACCAAATTATTTTCGCAGTTGAATAGTTACTTTTTTTCATACCTGTAGTGCTTGAAAGACCTTCTGGGATATTACTGATAAAAATAGAAACAACTAGTAGGAAACTGACACTTTGCTGTCCGATGAGACTAGCGCCAATCATGATAGATTCAGGTATTGCATCCATAATAGTACCTGCAAAAATAGCTAATCCGCTTGATGCTGCTAGATCACCTTGCGATCGTTTACGCTGAATCTTTCCTTTATTAGAAACCAAATAATCAAAAATAGTAAATACTATAGCACCTATTAAGAAACCGATTCCTGTTGCTTTTACACCACCATCATGAGCCGAATCCTCAAGCAATTCGAAAGTTGCGGCACCCATTAATACACCGGTCCCAAATGCCATAATAAAACCGATCCATCTATTTTTAATTGGTAGGAATAATGCGCCTAAAGCGCCTAGCAGGACAGCTGAACCTGACACTGCCCCCCAAAATGCGGCATGCCACATATTAACCACTCCTTTACTTGAGGATCAATACCCTGAACAAACAGGAATTGAAACAATCAAGACATAAAAAGAGCAACCATCTGCTGTTAAGCAGAAGATTGCTTTTGTAATTTTAAAATTATGGACCACTTATGTGTTAGCATCTTAAAATAGCTGTTTCTCCAATTGAAAAAAACATATCAATTTACTTAATCATCAAAAGGGAATTCAATAACATAACCTAAATTGATATCGCACTCTTCCAGTATAGGGAGGGACAAAAGGACAAGGGCAGATATGACAAGACAATTTATTAATATTTTGGAAAGGCCGCTTTTACGAGAAGCTTTAAATATTGAGCAAATATATTGGATGAAGAAGAGGAATATAAAGCAATTCATAAATAAATTGAACAAATACTGCCAACTCATCATTACTTCCCACCACTTCCTTTTTGTTTTCTATATATAGTATTATAGTGCAGTCTATCAAAACAATAAAGTTTGAAACCTGCAAAATAAAAATTCTGTAAGCGCTTTTTCAATAGGTTTGCCAATCTTGTTACAACTTTAATCATAACCATCTTTTCTTTGGAATCTCTTGTATAATTAGGTACGAAAAGTGGCAAAGGAAAGAGAGGGAGCTAATATGAGAATAGTGAAAGTTGTAGTATGTATGCTAGCTATTATAATGGTGCTTACTGGTTGTGGCGGAGATGGAAAGTCTAAAGTAAATACTCGTGAGATCATTATCCCAAAAACCGAATTTTATAAATATCTTTATATTCAAGGTGTAAATGATCAAGGGGTATCTACTGAAAAGACAGGCAAATTGATTAAAGAACCTGCAAAAGTACAAGACTTCATTCGAATGGTGAATCGGAGTGTTGTAATGGTACCCAAAACAGAAAAACAAGCTTCTATAGTAAAACAACTGGACAAGCATGGAAGCTATATTGTGGCACTTGGTGATACGGAAAAAATGGATAAATTAACTTATAAAATATATATGCTAAAAGATGGAACACTTTTTTTCCAGGACACCATGAAAAAAGAAATGACATATATGACTGTGAAAAAAGAACCTAAGAAGTTAGAGGAAATGAAAAAACTGCTAGGTGTTAAATTTTAAAAAGAGCGAAAGAACAATTGGTTTGTTCTTTCGCTCTTGTTTTGTTTAGATGCCGAACTCTTTTTTGACCCAGTTTTCTGCTTCAGTCCAATTTTGGACACGGATTACACCATCAGGGATCGCATCACGATTATATGGAGCATCAAAAAGTAAGACAGGTATCTTTAATTCCTCATGTATACGTACTGCATTATCATGCTTATCTTCCATGAAAAGATGGACGCCATGTTTCTTAGCTGCGATTACTTTATCTGTATTTCCAACTATTTCTAGCAAATCATAAGGAAGTAAGTTGGTTTTGAACCAAAGATCTGTAACCTCGCGAGAATTTTCCTCTCGTGCAGTAATAAAGTTTAGCATCACATCATTATGCCATTTTGAAAGAATTCGCTGAGCTTCGAGCTGGACTGGAGGATTGCTGTACATATTAAGTTCCTCTTTACGATACCAGTCATAGAAAGTTTGAGCATCTATATTCAATACTTTTGTTAAATCATATTGAGTGACATCATCTAATAATAAATTTCTGTTAAATGCTTTATTAATATGGGGCAATAGAAACTCTGGAGTTGTTACGGTACCATCTATATCTATGCCAAAACTATATTTCTTCTCCATAGTCAGTTCGCCCTCCAAACGGTTAAAGTTGCACATTTGCAGCTTTTTCTGCTGCTTGTTTTTGGTAATATTCTTCGGCTAAAATATCAATTTCTTTTTTCAATTCTTCTACCATTGTTTCTTCAGGTACTTTGCGGACTGTCTTCCCGTGACGGAATAATAAGCCCTCTCCACGCGCACCAGCAATACCAATATCAGCTTCACGTGCTTCGCCAGGTCCGTTTACTGCACAACCAAGCACAGATACTTTAATAGGAGCTTTAATTGTTTGCAAATATTCTTCTACCTCATTTGCGATGGAAATTAAGTCAATTTCAATACGGCCGCAAGTAGGGCATGAAATCAAAGTCGGGATATTTGAAGCAAGCCCGAATGATTTTAACAATTCTCTTGCAACTTTAATTTCTTCTACAGGGTCAGCGCTCAAAGAAATACGGAGTGTATTCCCGATTCCTTTTGAAAGGATAGCGCCTAAGCCAGCAGCTGACTTGATAGTTCCTGAGAATAAAGTACCTGACTCAGTAATGCCTAAATGAAGCGGATAATCGAAAGCACGAGAGGCTTTTTCATATGCTTCTATCGCTAAATTAACATCAGAAGCTTTCATGGAAACGATAATATCATGGAAATCAAGGTCTTCTAAAATTTTTATATGGTGAAGAGCACTTTCTACCATACCGTCAGCAGTAGGGTAGCCATATTTATCAATGATTTTACGTTCCAAGGATCCAGCATTTACACCTATACGGATAGGAATACCTTTTGCTTTCGCTGCATTTACAACAGCTTCAACTTTTTCTTTACGGCCAATATTGCCGGGGTTAATACGAATTTTATCAACGCCAGCTTCAATTGCTTTTAATGCTAGTTTATAGTCAAAATGTATATCCGCTACAAGCGGTATATGAATTCGTTTTTTAATATCAGCTAATGCATTCGCTGCTCGTTCATCAGGACATGCAACACGGACAATCTGGCAGCCTGCTTCTTCCAAACGCAGTATTTCTGCGACAGTCGCTTCCACATCATGCGTTTTTGTCGTTGTCATACTTTGGATGATTACTTCATTGCTTCCGCCAATTGTTAAATCACCAACACGAACTTTCCGTGTATTCGAACGGTGCGTGATTTCATTCATGAATTACTCTCTCCTTCATAGGCTATTTAAAAAGCCTTACTGTACACTATTTTAGCAGTGTTCAAAAGGAAATGACAAGAGAGAAACATTGTTTACCTAGTTTGTGCAGTTGTTGTTGGCTTTTATACGATAAGGTAAAACCACTTGTTCGTTCTCTTTGAAGCTTTGCTTTAATAGATGGGGATTGAATTTATAGACCAATTCTAGACGATCCGCAAAATTCATATCCTCTGCAGGGTACAAGGCAAATAAAGATTCCCATGTATCGCCTAACGCTACGGTAACTTTAATAGTTTGGATTTCATCGGTTTTCGTACAAACTGGCTCTGGTTGGTTTTTATAAAAATCTGCTTTAGAAACAGTACCTTCAATTAAATCTACTTTTATAAAATAAGCACAAATAATAATAATCAGTGCGGAAACTAGTATTCTCATAAAAAAATCCCTCCTTATCATCTACTATATGAATAAGAGAGAGATTCAGAACTATTTTTGTGGTTGATTTGGATATTTTGAAGAAGCGATAAAGACGTATAGGAGTGTCAAAAGCGCTGTAAAGATGGTCATAATATAAGTATGTATCGGCAAGAATACAGATAAAGTCGCAATAATTGTTGGTAATGTGACAGCTAGGGCGGCTGTACGCCAAATATGCCGATATTCGCCGCGTTTTTTACGGATAATTAATATTACCATTCCAGCTAAAGCGTAAATACTAATCTGAAGAAAGAGCGAGAATGAATTAATAAGAAATAACAGAATAAAGCTAGCGGGGTAGATGAGCCATTTCACTTCATTAAAGAATTCCTTCAATCCATTTATTTGACTGGTTTCTATACTGCTACCTGTTACAAATTGAATAAGTGAAACAATCGTAACAAATAGGACCAGCATTAATACATACTGTATAACTTTACCAATGGGCAACAATCTATATGCCGCTAGCTTTTTAGGGTGGAATAGACTATCTTTGAATAACTGCCAGTGTTTAATCTTCATATTCACTACCTCCAAAATTATAGTACCATGGAAGCGATTTAGATTCGACAATGCTTGGGGAAAATGCATGGATTTTTGGACAAAGGGTATAGGTGATTGTTTCTAAGAAGGGAGTTAATTAAATGGAATTTATATCATGGACATTAGTTATTGCGAGTTTTATTGTCGCCATGGTTGGTTTGGTATACCCAATCATACCATCGGTGTTATTTATATTTTTAGGATTCATCATTCATGGCTTGTTCCATTCATTTAGTGAATTACCATGGTGGTTCTGGGTGATTGAGGTTTTGTTTACTCTTTTATTATTTGGAGCAGATACATTAGCAAATGCATTTGGTGTGAAACGATTTGGCGGAAGTGAAGCAGGAATTTGGGGGAGTACCATTGGATTGCTTGTAGGCCCATTTGTTATCCCATTTGCAGGTATATTAATCGGTCCATTTATTGGTGCTGTGTTAGCAGAGCTGATTTTTAAGAGGACTTCTTTAAAAACTGCTTTTAAAGCAGGTATCGGATCACTTGTTGGTTTTCTTACTTCCGTTTTTACAAAAGGGGTTATTCAAATCATTATGATTATCATCTTTGTGATGGTTGTATAAGTATTGAGTGAAGGCTCAGTCAAAAGGCTGAATTCTATAAAAACAAGTGTCTAATGTTTGAACAACACTCTAATTTTTGATAATCTAGATTTGTAGTAATTATTACTTAATTTCAGGGAGGACTTTTATTATGGCATTCGAATTACCAAATTTACCTTATGCATTTGATGCATTAGAACCTCATATTGACGCAAAAACAATGGAAATTCACCATGACAAGCACCACAATACTTATGTTACAGGATTAAACGATGCTTTATCCGGTAAATCTGAATTCGAAGGTAAGTCTGTAGAAGAAATCATTGCTAACCTTGATGCAGTTCCAGAAGACGTACGTACAGCAGTACGCAATAACGGTGGCGGCCATGCTAACCACTCATTATTCTGGCAATTATTATCAGCTAACGGTGGCGGCGAACCAACTGGCGAATTAAAAGAAGCAATCGACGCTAAATTCGGCAGCCTTGATGCGTTCAAAGAAAAATTCGCAGCAGCAGCTAAAACTCGTTTTGGTTCTGGCTGGGCATGGCTTGTATTATCTAACGGAGAATTAGAAATCATGTCTACTCCTAACCAAGACTCTCCAATCATGGAAGGTAAAACACCATTATTAGGCTTGGACGTTTGGGAACATGCATACTACTTAAATTATCAAAACCGTCGTCCTGATTACATTTCAGCATTCTGGAATGTTGTAAACTGGAATAAAGTTGCTGAATTATACAAAGCAGCAAAATAATTCTGTTCTAATTGGAACAAAAAACACACCTACTACGTTTATGTAGGTGTGTTTTTTTATTACATAAGCATGACAAAAACACATATCAAATGGGCTAGCAATCAATTAATAGTTTTATGTTTTTTCAAAGGAAAAATGATATACTACTAGTTGTGAATGAAACCGGAAAGGAGGATCCCGTATTCGATGCGCCAAAAAAATAAAAATCCCAAAAAGCGTTCTACTAATGTCAAGGCAAAGCAACGAGCTAGCCTTTCTTTTCGAATGAACGTACTCTTTTTCTCTATTTTTATTTTGTTCTCCATCCTTATTTTACGTTTAGGCTATATGCAAATTGTAAAAGGGGAGGATTATGTAAGAACACTAGAAAAAACAGAAGAAGTTACAGTCAATACTAGTGTGCCTCGCGGCAGGATTTATGACAGAGAAGGGCGCGTACTGGTTGATAATAAACCGAAAAATGCGATTACATATACAAAGCTTCAAACCACTACAAGTGACGAAATGCTAAAAACAGCTAAAAAACTCGCAACACTAATTAAGATGGATACAAGCAAAATCGCACTACGGGATAAACAAGATTTTTGGATTAAACTCCATAAAGAAGAAGCTTATGAAAAAGTTTCGAAACAAGAGCAAAAAGCGATCAATAAAGATGAAAAGCTAACAGGCTCTCAAAAACAAGCAAAAATTGATGATTTAGTGCGGGATCGTATTACAAATGCAGAGCTAAAAAGCTTTTCAAAAAGTGACCTACAGGTTCTAGCAATTTATAGCAAAATGGTGGCGGGGTATAATCTTTCACCTCAAATTATCAAAAGCGATGACGTAACAGACAAGGAGTTTGCGATTGTCTCTGAGCATTTGAATGAACTGCCAAACGTAAACACCGCTACAGACTGGAAGCGTATTAAAAATTCTGATTTAAGTATTCTAGGATCGACAACCTCACCTTCTGAAGGGATTCCTAAAGACAAGTTAGAGTATTATCTAGCGCGTGATTACTCCCGGAATGACCGAGTAGGTAAAAGTTATATCGAGGGGGAATACGAAGAGTTGTTACAGGGGCAAAAAGCCGTTGTAAAGAACGAAACGAATGGAAAAGGCCAAGTGGTCGATACCAAAACGACTTTCCCTGGATCCCCTGGTAAAGACTTGGTACTTACTGTGGATAGCCAGCTACAAGAAAAACTCGAAAAATTAGTTGAAGAACAGTTGCTGAGTGCTAAAGCACAAGGAGCATCCAGTTTATTGGATAGAGCATTTCTAGTAATGATGAACCCGAATACCGGAGAAGTTCTGTCGATGGTCGGTAAAAAGATTGATACTGATGAAAATGGCAAAACAAAAGTGAACGATTATGCGATAGGTACTTTCACATCTGCTTATGAGGTAGGATCAGTAGTAAAACCTGCTACATTATTAACTGGTTATTCTTTGAATGCAATTACTCCTGGAGAAACATTGCTAGACCAACCAATTAAGATTGGACAAACGACTAAATCTTCTATTTTTAACCGTAATGGAGCGATTTGGTTGAATGACCTGCAAGCTCTTGAGCGTTCATCAAACGTTTATATGTTTAAAACAGCCATGAAGATTGCGGGGGTAAATTATGTGCCAGGTGCAGGAATGTCTGTAAAGGGTAGTGACTTCAGTAAAATACGTAAGTCCTTTGCTCAGTTTGGTCTTGGGGTAGAGACGGGTATTGATTTACCTGGAGAGTTTACGGGATTTAAAGGTCAAGAAACAATTCCAGGGAAATTGTTGGACTTAGTTATTGGCCAATACGATACATTTACACCTCTACAACTGGCACAATATGTTTCTACGATTGCTAATGGCGGTAAAAGAATACAACCGCGTCTTGCTAAAGAAATTCGCGAGCCTTCGGTTGACGGCAAAAAGTTAGGGCCTTTAGTTGAAGAATTCCAACCAAAAGTTCTGAATGTTATTCAAAATTCGCCATATGAAATTAATCATGTCAAAGAAGGGATGCACCGAGTGTATTTTGGCAGTCAAGGCTCTGCTAAATCCTATTTCGGTGATGCGAAATTTGATGCAGCTGGTAAAACTGGTACAGCCCAAGTTGTTTATTATGGACCAAAAAGGGCGGCTTATGGAGCACAGACACTTAGTGTCACTCATATTGGATTTGCTCCATATAATAATCCTGAAATTGCCTATGCGGTTGTAGTACCGTGGATTACAACCAATGAAACATATACAGCTATAAACAACATTATTGCACGTAAAGCTGTTGAAACGTATTTCTCTTTGCAAAAAGACCATATGCAAAAACAAAAACAGTCGACCAAAGAAAAAATTACAAAACCGAAAAATACTGAGTCAAAAAATGATTAAAATTAGACAAACTTGAACAAGAAAGAAAGGTGAATTTGAATTTCAAATTCACCTTTCTTTTAATTTATGTTATTAAATTGTAAAACTCATTAAAAGTTGTTATTAATATATTTCTTTAATTCTATATTTATAAATCTAACAATACAATAGGATACGCTCATTTAATTGTTAAAATATAGCAAAATCTTAATATAAAATTAAAGTTTTATACTCATTGAGTTTTAATGAATTGGTTTTAAGGTAGTATTAAAATACTCTATATAAGTGGAAATGTATACTTGCTATGAAAATGATGTTAAAGTAAAAAAGTAATTAATTATAAAAGGAGTTAAATTTATGAAAATTATTAAATTATTCTTTTTAGTTACTGTAGTCTTTGCAACTCTGATGATGTCGGTAGGTGAAACGGCAAGCGCAGCAAAAACTTCAACTACCATTAAAATGAATTCAAAGTTTGCTTATGGGGGTAAAGCCTATCTAACTACCTCAGAAAACCATTCAAAAGTGAATGCTACATATGAGGCTGCTTATGATTCTTATGTTTATGTAAAACTCTCTTTACAAAGATATTCAAAAGGTAAATGGAAAAACCTAGGTACCAAATCAGGTTATACTACTAATGGTTTTGAAAACAAAAAAAATTTAAATGTTACTTTCAATAATATATCTAACGTCACTAAAAAATCTACTCGAATAAAAGTGAAAATTTATAATGGATATAATAAAACTCAGTTGATGCAAACTGCCTATTCAAAAAAATGGATTAGATAAATACTTTAAATGGATGAAAAGTGCTTTCACATTTATAAAACCTAAAAAAATAATCACAAACAGTAAAATTTTACCTTAGGTAAAATTTTACTGTTTTTTGTTTCAGAAAAAAATTTGTCTTGTCCTCTTTTACATGCCATTTACATTATCTAAATATTCTATTACATTCCCTTTATACTAGCTTAACAATCTATCGATATAGTAGATAGTGTAAGTAATAACTATTTTCTACGGGAGGCAATACGGATGAAAAAAGCAAAAAACTTAGTGGCAGCAACTATGATTGGATCAGCTCTATTACTGGGAGCCTGCGGTCAAGGAGACGGAAAATCAAAGTCCTCAGAAGCCGAGCAAACAGCCAAAGCCGATGAAGTAGCAGAAAGCAATATTTCGGGTGATGGTTCTTCTACTGTAGCGCCTATTTTAGAAGGAATCGTAGAAGAATATTCAGCATCGCATCCGAAGACTCAAGTATCAGTCGGTGTGTCTGGAACAGGTGGAGGGTTTGAAAAGTTCATAAATGGAGAAACAGATTTTTCAAATGCTTCTCGACCAGTAAAAGATGAGGAAGCAGCTAAGTTAAAAGAAGCAGGAATCGACTATACAGAAATGAAGATTGCATATGATGGCATTTCGATAGTTGTGAATAAAGATAATGATTGGGTTGAAGATCTTACTGTAGATCAGTTAAAAGAAATCTGGACAGAAAACGGTAAAAATAAAAAATGGTCAGATATCAATCCAAAATGGCCAAAAGAAAAAATTTCATTCTACTCTCCTGGTACAGATTCTGGAACATATGACTACTTTGTAAATGATATTTTAGAAGGAAAAGACCTCGTTAAAAATGCAACATTATCAGAAGATGATAATGTTTTAGTCAAGGGTGTAGAATCCGATAAAAATGGAATTGGCTATTTTGGATTTGCCTATTATCTTGCGAATAAAGACCAATTGAAAGTGGTGAAAATCGATGGTATTGAACCTACACACGAAACTATCAAATCCGGTACCTATACGCCACTATCCCGCCCATTGTTCGTGTATGTGAAAAATAAATCAGTTAAAGAAAATGCATCTATGTACAATTTTATGAAATACACAATAGAAAATGCAGGCGAAATGGCTGAGGCAGTAGGCTATGTAAAAACGCCAGATGAAGACTATAAAAAAGATTTAGAATCACTGGAAGGTCTAAAATAAGAGTTTAAAAAGGAGCGCTTGAATTGGCTACCAAAAAGCTAGAAGAGAAAACAGTACAGGAGTTGATTGAGCAGTCTCAGAATCAAAGCTCACATTTGACTGAAAAATTAATGCCTAAGCTTTTATTTATAGCAGCATTGGTATCTGTACTGACCACAATAGGCATCATATTGACGTTGGTAGTAGAAACAGGTGAATTTTTCACGAGGGTAAGTGTCTGGGAATATCTTTTTGGAAAGGAATGGTTTCCTTTCTCCAGCACTGACCCTACATATGGCATTTGGCCATTATTAATGGGCACTTTAAAGGTCACGGGAATCGCTATAATCGTAGCGGCCCCTCTGGGCCTTGCGATTGCCATCTATTTAAGCGAATATGCTAGCGACAAAATTCGACAGGTGATTAAACCGATATTAGAAATTTTAGCGGGTATTCCGACGATTGTTTATGGATTCTTTGCACTTACATTCGTCACTCCATTACTCCAACATATCGTACCATCGCTTAAAATATTTAATGCACTTAGTCCGGGAATTGTGATTGGCATAATGATTTTACCTATGATTGCATCTCTTTCAGAAGATGCCATGTCTCAAGTTCCCAATTCACTAAGGGAAGGCGCCTTGGCATTAGGGTCTACAAGACTTGAAGTTGCTTTAAAAGTTGTATTACCTGCAGCATTATCTGGTATACTTTCGTCAGTTGTACTTGCAGTATCTAGAGCCATTGGTGAAACGATGATCGTCTCGCTCGCTGGGGGATCAACACCAAAGTTCGATATGCAAGTTACAGATTCTATTCAAACGATGACGGCCTATATCGTGCAGGTAGCAAGTGGCGATGCGGGTTACGGTACGACCATTTATTATTCAATCTATGCGATTGGATTTACGCTATTCTTCTTTACTTTCCTAATGAATATAGCGGCACAGTTTTTATCTAAGCGATTTAGGGAGGGATATTGATGAACCTCATCAACCAGAAAGAAATATTGCATAGAATCCAAAGTAGGGTAAACCTAAATCGATTTGTAAAAGGTATTTTTCTAGTAGCGACATTACTTGTTTTAGCTGTTCTCGCGTTATTATTATTTCGTCTGATTAGCCAAGGAGCGGGACATTTATCACTTGATTTCCTGGGGAATTATTCCTCACGTTTTGCTGCCAAAGCTGGTATCAAAGCTGCTTTGGTTGGTTCCATATTGTTAATGTTAGTGGTTGCTCCAGTGACTCTTATTATAGGCGTAGCTACTGCCATCTACTTAGAAGAATATGCGCCAAAGACTAAACTGACAAATCTTATTGTAATTAATATTTCAAATTTAGCAGGAGTTCCTTCTATTATATTTGGACTTCTTGGCTTAACGGTTTTTGTACGGGGACTAATGCTAGGGAAAAGTGTCTTAGCAGCAGGATTAACGATGAGTTTACTGGTACTACCTGTTATTATCGTCTCTTCACAAGAAGCAATCAGAGGTGTACCAAGTGATCTAAGGGAAGCTTCCTATGGAATGGGAGCTGCCAAATGGAAAACAATTTTACATGTTGTGTTACCAGCAGCCATCCCTGGCATTGCCACAGGATGCATCCTGGCTCTTTCAAGAGCAGTTGGTGAGACCGCACCACTTGTTATTTTAGGTATTCCTGTAATTGTGTATTTTTTGCCAACTGGTTTATTGAGTGAATTTACCGCGCTGCCTATGCAGATATTCGATTGGGCAAAAAGGCCTCAACCTGAATTTCAAACGGTCGCAGCAGCAGGGATTGTTGTACTAATGGTATTTTTACTTCTATTGAATTCACTAGCTGTCTATATCCGTTATAAATATCAAAAACGCTATTAAGGGTGGTAAGCAAATGTTACATGTCCAAGTTAGAGAACCAGAGAAGAGAAAAGTAGAAGGTTCCAAGATTATACAAATAGAAAAGCCGAGAGAAATCTTTCAAACCAACCATTTGAATGTTTGGTACGGAGAACAGCATGCTCTGAAAGACATTAATCTTTCAATTAAAGAAAAAGAAGTGACAGCTATCATCGGACCCTCAGGTTGCGGAAAATCAAGTTATCTTAAAACATTGAATCGAATGGTTGAATTAGCTTCAAATGTTCGTATAACAGGTGACATTCTTTACAAAGAAGAAAATATCTTACACAAAAAATATACGGTAGAACGCTTGAGAACGAAAGTAGGAATGGTATTTCAAAAACCAAATCCATTTCCTAAAACAATTTATGATAATGTAGCGTACGGACCTAGAATTCATGGGATAAAAAATAAAAAAATGCTAGACGAAATCGTTGAAAACAGTCTAAGAAAAGCTGCACTTTGGGATGATGTGAAAGACCGCTTGCAGCATCATGCATATGGTTTGTCAGGAGGACAGCAGCAAAGACTTTGCATTGCAAGATGTCTCGCGATAGAACCTGATGTGATTCTGATGGATGAACCGACTTCTGCGCTTGATCCGATTTCTACTTTAAAAGTAGAAGAATTAATTCAGACATTAAAACAGAACTATTCTATTATTATTGTGACACACAATATGCAGCAAGCAGCACGTATTTCAGATCAGACTGCTTTCTTCTTGCACGGTGAGATGATAGAATGCAGCCAAACCAATAAGTTATTTTCATCTCCTGCTGATAGAAGAACCGGCGACTATATTTCTGGGAGATTCGGATAATGGCTTGCCTACAAAAGAATCGAAAACAAAAAGATGCGGAAGAAGGACTGTGCTCTTATCCGCATCTTTTATTATTTTTTTCGAGTTATGATATTTAATATTTCTTGATTGGACATATCAGAAGTTAGCTTATAGTCACCGATTTGAATATTTTTAGATGCATCTTTATCAGCCATGAACCGTTCAAATGCACGTTCATCTTTAATTATGCCGCCTTTTTTTATAGCTTGGCTAACGTCCTCGCTGTCCATCCCTCGATTGATAACTAATGTATAGGAATGAATTTTTTTTGCAGCAGAATCATTTTTCAGCTGATTGTAATCAGTTTGAATTTTTGCCAGTTGTTCTTTGGCTTCAGCAGCTTCTTTTTGTAGTGAGACAAGCTTATCTTTTTGTATTTTCACTATATTTCCTTTAGATGAGCTCGCTGCAATCCGGTCATTGCTGGGCTTTTCTGTGAATTCATTGTATAAAAACATGGCACTGCCAGCGATGAATAGTCCAAGGGCAAATGAACGAAGAGTTGATTTTCTCATAAACGTCCACCTCGAGAAGTGATCACTGCATGGACTTGTTCCTGTGTAAGAGAAGAACGTTGGCTAATTTCGGGCACTGTATAGCCTTGTTGATGTAATGCGAGTACCTGGCTAATGAGAATTTGATGGATATTATTTATGTTCGTTTTCTCACGACGTTGGTAAGTATCCTGTTTTATAGTTTTAGTTTTTAGCAGAGGGGAATCCATCATTAACTCCTCTTCTACTGCTTTTATACGATGCTTTAATTGGTTAGTTTCTTGATAAAACTGAAGAGAAAGCTCTTCCACTTCATTTTCTAATTTTTTGGGTTGGTTGCCGATAAAAAAAGATGCAATAAAAACAACTGTTCCTACAATTATGAAGAGTACAGGTAGATTCATTCGTTCACCTTCGACCTTTTTAAATTTGCTCAATTTATTGTAACATATGGACAAGTATTTAGAAATGACAGTAGATTTTTTTGCAATCTGTGATATAATAAGTTAGTCGTATAAATCATGCTCACAAAGTTTTATTCTTTATATAGAGTGGGAGGGATAACAATGCGCGTTAATATTACATTAGCTTGCACTGAATGTGGTGAACGTAACTACATCTCAAAGAAAAACAAACGTAACAATCCAGAACGTCTTGAATTAAAAAAATATTGTTCTCGTGATCACAAAATGACACTTCACCGTGAAACAAAATAATGCTCATTGCCAAAACCTCCAGTGGTTTTGGCATTTTCAATTTTAAAGGGGTGGCGAAATGGATAAAAAAGATCTTCGAAATGCAATGCAACTGCAATTGAAACAACTTGCTGCTGATACATATAAAGAAAAATCCGCCATTATACATAGCAAACTTTTGGATGAATCTGCAATTAAAGATGCGTCTGTTATCGGGATTACTTTATCTAATTTTCCCGAAGTTGATACTTGGCCACTTATTGAGGAGCTATGGGCTAGAGGAAGGTCAGTTGCAGTACCTAAATGTCATCCCAAGACAAGAGAGATGACATTTTATGAAATTACATCATTTGATCAAGTTGAAATAGGTTACAGCAGAATTTCAGAACCCATACCAAATCGCACAAAAGTAGTAAAAAAAGAAGAAATTCAATGCTTAATTGTGCCGGGGCTTGCATATGATAAAGATGGTTTTAGACTTGGCTTTGGCGGTGGTTATTATGACCGATACTTGTCGAATTATAGAGGTTCAACAATTTCTTTAGCATTTCAATTGCAGGTGGTTGAAAAAATCCCGCGAGATGATTATGATTTATCTATTGGAAAAATTATTACAGAACGTGAAATAATTCTCGTGGAGCAGAAATGAAAGGGGGCAATTAACCCTTGGAGACAGTATACGATGTTATGCAGCTTTTAAAACATTTTGGAACTTTTGTTTATACAAAAAACCGTGTTGGCGATTTGCAGCTGATGGAAATAGATTTAGTAGAGCTCTATAAAGGTGGTTTAATCGAAGCGCAAGATTTTCAATCTGCACGCCATATTTTAAGGACTGAAACGAAAAAACTGGAAAGTAGAAGGTACAGTTAATTTTCGTTTGTAATAAAAGTCCTTTTACAGTTGGGTATTAAATCCAATTTTTGTGAATAAAATTGAAACCTTTTCAGGGTTTAAATCGTTAATTAATGGGTAGTACACAGTATGGGAAATTATTCTGTAACAAAAATGTTGCGTTCCTGTAAAAAAAGGATTAGTATATATTTTGTTTCTTTCAGACTGTGAACAAAAGAATAAGAAAGAAAGTAGGAGGATAATAAGCATGAAACTCAAAAAGCTTCCTAAACATACGATATTAGTGATAGCCATTGTCACTACTTGGATCAAGACTTATATCACATATAAAACGAGCTTTGATATGAAGATTGAAAATGCTATGCAAGAATTAATATTGTTGATTAACCCGCTTGCATTTTTATTATTTATATATGGTATTTCATTGTTCTTCAAGACGGCAAAGGTACGGAATCGATATTTAATTACAATTAGCGCTATTTTATCCATTGTAGTATATGGTAATGTAGCATTCTATCGCTTCTTTAACGACTTTATTACATTGCCGGTTCTATTCCAAACAAATAACTTCGGAGATTTAGGCAATTCAGCAGCTTCTTCAATCTACTGGTATGATATTTTCTTCTTTACAGATGTTATTTTATTAATACTAGCAGTTAAATTGTTGCCAATTGCAAAAGAAGCAACAGTTGTAAGACCAAACTTGCGCAGAACTTACTTTGTTTTGTCTTTTGCGATGCTTTTCTTAAATTTAGGATTAGCAGAAACAGAAAGACCTCAACTATTAACACGTAGTTTTGACCGTGAACTATTAGTTAAAAACATGGGAACATACAACTATCACTTATATGATATTTTTGTGCAATCAAAATCACATGCTCAACGAGCTCTTGCAGACGGCAGTGAGTTGACAGAAGTAACAAATTATGTGAAATCAAATCAAGCTGATAATAATAAGAAAACATTTGGCGTAGCTAAAAAACGTAATGTGATTATTATTTCTCTTGAATCAACTCAAAACTTTGTTATCAATAAGAAAGTGAATGGCCAAGTCATTACACCTTTCCTTAACAAATTATCTAAAGACAAGGATACATTCTACTTCGATAACTTCTATCATCAAACTGGGCTTGGTAAAACATCTGATGCAGAATTTATTGTTGAAAACTCCTTATACGGTACTGGACGTGGCGCAGTCTTCTTTACAAATAGCGGCAATACGTTCAATTCAATGGCAGAACGATTAAATGGGAACGGTTATTATACATCTGTTCTGCATGCTAACAATAAAAGTTTCTGGAACCGTGATATGATGTATCAAGCTTTAAATATTAAACATTTTTATGATGTAGATTCATACAATGTTACAGATGACAATTCAGCTAACTGGGGCTTAAAAGATATTCCATTCATGGATCAATCAGTTAAGATTATGAAAACAATGCCACAACCGTTCTATACACGGATGCTTACATTGTCTAATCACTATCCATTCACTTCAGATGAAGAAGATCAAATGATTGAACCGTATACATCTAGTGACAATACAGTAAACCGTTATTTCCAAACTGTCCGCTATACGGATGAATCTATTAAAGAATTGTTTAAGCAATTGAAAGCATCAGGCCTATATGATAACTCAGTTATTGTTATGTATGGTGACCACTATGGTATTTCTGAAAACCATAATAAAGCGATGGCTCAGTATTTAGGAAAAGATTCAATTACACCGTTTGATTCTGCTCAGCTTCAAAAAGTGCCTTTCTTTATCCATATTCCTCATTCAGGAATTGGTAAACCAATGCACGAGGTAGCTGGTCAATTAGATATTCGTCCAACTGTTTTACACTTACTAGGTGTTGATACATCTAACGATTTACAATTGGGTGCAGATTTATTCTCTAAAGATCACAAAGACTTTGTGACATTCAGAGATGGCCGATTTGTAACAGACAAATTGTTATATGCAGGTGAAGTATGCTATGACAAGAAAACTGGAGAAAAAACAGATGCAGAGAAATGTGATCCTTATATCGAGCAAGCAAACAAAAAACTAGAGTACTCTGATCAGATTATTAATGGAGATTTACTTCGTTTCTATGATTCAAAAACAGGCAAAGCTACTGTTAAGAAAGAAAAAGAATAGAGTGAAAAGCCGTACTGTCTAATGATGACAGTACGGCTTTTAAAATGTTTTTGTCAGCAGATGCAAAAAAAGGCTGTCCTTTAATAGGACAACCATTTTTTGTTTGTTGATTAATGTAGGCTTGGCGGGAAACCTTGATGTAGGATCGTCATGAAAACGAACCAACCAAAAACAGCAAATGCTGCAAAGTTAAAGATGATGCCAAGAATAGCTTTTTCTTTAATGCTTTGGATTGTGCCAATAAGCCCAAAAATTGCTACTAGGCCAAAAATAACCATTAATAAGTTCAAGTTAGACACTCCTTTCGACATCAGAAAATGAATGTCGCAAACAATATTCCTTCTCTATTGTAAAGCTATTTTTAGTTTTTGTCGAGAACAAAAAGTGACGGATATATGAACAAGCTTAAAAATTTCTAAAGATTAAGGCTTTGGTTCTCGCAAGAAATGATTTATCATGGATATAGAGGTGATTGAAATGTTAAATATACGAACTTTTCCGCTTGGCCCCATTCAGGCCAATTGCTATGTTGTAAGCAACAATAATAAAGAATGTTTGGTGATTGATCCAGGAGGAGACGGAGAAGCATTTGTTAGAAAGTTACGATCGTTAGGTCTTAAGCCTAAAGCCATACTCTTAACACATGCCCATTTTGACCATATTGGGGGTGTAGAGGATGTGAGACAAGCTTTCGAAATACCAGTATATTTGCATAAAGCAGAGGCTCATTGGTTACAGGACCCAGCATACAACGGTTCTGGTAGATATGCTGAAATTCCAGATGTGACGGTGAATGCTGCGGACCATTTGATTGATAAGGAGCAAACCTTAGAGCTTTTTGACTTTAAGATGGATATTTTCCATACGCCCGGACATTCGCCTGGCAGTATTTCTTTTTACTTCCCAGAAGATCGGTTTGCGATTGTAGGAGATACTCTATTTGAAGGTAGTATTGGTCGTACAGATTTAGAGGGAGGAAATCAAGAACTATTGCTTAAATCTATCCATGATCATTTATTAAATTTGGATGAGGATACTATTATTTATCCTGGTCATGGTGAACCCACTCGAGTGGATATTGAAACAGAACAGAATCCTTTTTTAAATGGTTTTTAAGTTCTAATGAATTGTATGAATGTTAAAGCTTACTGAGCACCATTCACCATATCTACAGTTTTGTTAAAAAGAAAAGAAGCAATATTTGGCTGAACAAAAGCTAAATATTGTTTCTTTTTTTATATTTTAAAGGATAATCTGTAACCCTTAAATGAAAGATACTTCTTATAATCGTGATTAAAAGGAAAAGACTAGTAGATTATAGAATTAATACTAATAGAAATATTAATAATTCATACGGAGGAGGTAAGCTTATGACATTGACGTTAAGCCAATCATCTATTGAAGAATTAAATAGGATTGCGAATTCATTGCGAGAATGAATTGTATTCCTGAAAACCACATTGGATATTGCGGAAAAAATGCAGAGGAAATTATGAGTACATGGAAGAAAGATTTTACAGATGTGCCTGCAGAGAATACATTTATATCAGCTTTAGATGAAAACAATATAATAGGAGTTTGCGGTTTTGATGCAGATTATGAAAGAAAAACTGTGTATATATGGGGACCTTTTATAAAGAATAATGATGCATTAGAGACTTCAAGTATATTACTAGAAGCGCTACTGAAAAAAATTCCTGATCAAATAGATTCTGTTACACTTTTTCCTGACATTCGCAATAGACTAGTAATAGATACAGGGAAGTATTTGGGTTTTAAACCAGTTAGTAAACAAACAATCTTAACTTGTACAAACCAAACTTTAAAGGCAAAAAAGACTCAGTCTGTTAGTAAGTTGCCAGCATCTCACAATGAAGCATTCATTAATCTGCATAATTCAACTTTTCCAAGTTCATATTTATCCGGTGAGGAGATATTGCAAGGATTAAATGATGAAGCGGCAGTTTTCGGAGTAATTGAGGAAGACAATTTGATAGGTTATCTATATGCAGAAGCTAATCCTACATATTGTGAAGGTAGTATTGAATTTTTTGGTGTAGATGCCAATGCCCGCGGTAAGGGAATAGGTACAACTCTTTTAACAGGAGGGTTGCAATGGCTGTTTTCGTTTCCCTCTATCAAAGAAATCTCTCTTTGTGTTCGATCAGATAATGAACATGCGATCCACATGTATAAGAAAATCGGATTTCAAGAAGAACATAATCTTATCTTGTTACAAAAAAATAAATAATTTTAGAAAAACAAAAATTCCTAGTTCAAGAAAAGAGCTAATTGAGGTGAAACTATGCATATTTTAAAAGAGAGGGAGAAGTTTAAGCTAATCAAGCCAATAATGAAAGGATGGTCTACCGACAAAAAATACTTTGTTGAAAACGAGCTGAATCAAAACATGTTACTTCGGATTGCAGAAATTTCTCTATATGATGAGAAGGTTAAGGAATTTGAAGCAATGAAACACCTCGCAGAATGTAAAGTTCCCGTGTCAAATCCAATTAAAATAGGAATATGCGACGATGGAAAAAGCGTATATTCCCTTTTTAAATGGTGCGAGGGAGAGGATGCCGAAATCGCATTAAAAAGTATGACGGAAATAGAGCAATACAGACTTGGTAAGGATGCGGGGCGAATATTGAAGGAGATTCATCGAATACCAGCGCCAGAAAGCCAAGAGGAGTGGAAAGCTCGATTTTCACGTAAAGCTGATAGCAAGATAAAAATGTACCAAGACTGTGGGCTGAAAATAGAAGGCGGGGAAAAGATAATTTCCTATATCCAAAATAACAAACATCTGTTAGAAGGAAGGGCTCAATGTTTTCAACACGGTGATTACCATGTAGGAAATATGATAATTTCATCTAAAGGAGAGAAGTATTATTGATTTTAATCGCTATGATTATGGTGATCCTTGGGAAGAGTTTAACCGGATTGTATGGAGTGCTACGATTAGTCCTCACTTTGCAACAGGACAGCTTAATGGCTATTTCAACGGAAGGCCGCCAATAGACTTTTTCAAACTCTTGGTTTTTTATATTTGTAGTAACATGCTTTCATCCATTCCATGGTCTATCCCATTTGGAGAAGACCAAGTAACAATTATGAAAAACCAAGCAAAAGATGTGCTTACTTGGTTCAACGGAATGGATGACCCTATTCCAACCTGGTATTTAGAAGATTATTATATATAAATAACTGAATAGCCAAAAAGTATGTCTTATAAAAAGCAAAAGAGCTATCAATATTAGTAAGATCTAATATCAATAGCTCTTTATTACATATTGTCTGTTTCTTATTCCATGCCAGGAACGTGAATGAATGTAGTCCAATAAGTAAATCCAGCAAAGAATACAGTTAAATATGCTCCGAAAATGTACATATACATGCGTTCTGTAAGGTTTAAGAAGCCTAATAGAAGGAAAAACCCTGTGTTAGCTACGAATAATAGCGAAACCTCTTTCATACCACCTAAATAAAACATAACTGCGAAAATACCTGTCCAGAAGCCAAGCACCTTATACATATTATCCATGTACGATTCCCTCCTTTTCGACGACACAATAATCTCATACTCATTATAAATGATTGAATTTTGCCTGTAAACTGCAAGATGTAAAGACTTTGTGACAATGAAGTGTAAATTCCATTAACATTACGAAAAATTATATATTTATTTGATAAGTACAGTATTCACAGTTTTGCATCATACTTTCTACTTGCACAAAATCGCTTACATTAAACAATGCATCAAATTGGCCTTTCAAATAAGATTCATGTAATGCACAAACAAGTCTTGCATTATGCTTGATTTCAGTATGGAAAGGGCAGTTATAAATAGCAAAAGACAGGGTTTTCCCAGCAGGGGTTTCTTTGATCATTGGGATATATCCAATTAATGCAGCTGTATCAGTTAAAATTTCCAGCTTGTCTTCAAAAGTTAAGTGAGTTATTTCTTTTCCCTGTTTTTGAATGGTTGCTTCAATCTCATTTCGTCCTTTTTTATAACAAATCTTTTGGCCAACTATATAAGCTTCCTCGCCGAATTCTCCTAAAATGTCGATCGCCCAATCTAGTAGCTCTTCATTATTTCGCTTTGGGAAAGATAACGAAATACCTTCTTCTAAAGCTTTATAACGCCGTCCTGGACGTCCGCCCTTTCCTGTTTTTTCATACTCTGCGCTAATAACATCTATCTCTGTTAGTTTCGTTAAATGGAGTCGCGCAACATTTGGATGAATATGAAAATGGTCGGCAATCTCTTGCACGGAGAAAGGCTTCTTCTCTTGCAACATATACTGATAAATTGAAAAACGAGTTTCATCTGATAAAGTGCTAGTCACTTTCAGTGGATTATGATTAATCAAAAACAGCCACCTCCTATAAGAATACTACCATTATAAAGCAATTATGGAATAGTGACAGTAGATTTCGCGAGATTTATTGAAACACTTATGGAGATACTTGTTCTATACAGCGAGTTAAATATTTCATGCTGATAGAAAGAGAGAATTATATCGAAAAATTCAGAAATATAGCATTTCAAATCTGATAGATTACTTGTATAATAGTGTTAACAGGTAAAGAGCGGTCCTTGCTTGTTGGTTGAAGAGGAGGTAAAATGCTTTTTTCTGATACAGAAACTGTTGTTGAACAGAAGACAATGCAATTATTAAAAAAGGCGTTGGAATTTAATGCTACAGATTTACATCTATTGCCTACAACTGATCGTTATGAAATTTATTTTCGCAAATATGGAAAACTTGTCCCTATAAGTGGGCTCCCCCTAGATATAGGAGATCGTTTGATCTCTTACTTAAAATTTTTATCCTCATTAGATATTAGTGAAAAACGCAAACCCCAAAGCGGCTCATTCGAGCATATTTTCAACGACCAAAATGTTTCTTTTCGTGTATCGACGCTTCCTTCCGTATTTATGAGAGAAAGCCTCGTTATACGTTTAATGCTTCAAAATCGAACAGTACCAATTACTGAATTAAGCATGTTCTGTGAATCGGCCAAAGACTTAATACAACTGGTAGAACAGCCACAAGGTATCTTGCTGATGACTGGACCAACTGGAAGCGGAAAATCGACAACACTCTATTCTTTAATCAATCATCTTTCTACTATGCATCAAAAACATATTATTTCACTTGAAGATCCCGTTGAAAACAACCAGTCTCATCTTTTGCAGATACAGGTGAATGAACGAGCAGGAGTCACATATTCTGTTGGCTTAAAAGCTATTTTGCGCCATTCTCCAGATGTCATTATGATTGGCGAAATCCGGGATCGTGAAACAGCACACATAGCCATTGAAGCTGTTTTGACAGGACATTTAGTCGTGTCGACCATTCATAGTAAGGATACCATTGGCTGTTTATACCGTTTATTGGATTTAGGGATTTCATTGGAAGAGTTAAAGCAGACAGTCATCGGTATTGTAGCTCAGCGTCTTGTCCCCTTGCAGGAGACCAAAAAGTTAACAGCTATTTTTGAGATTTTATCTGAACAATACCTAGACCAATCTTTTGAAGCGATTGAAAGTAAAATTAGTTACGAGCTTCCTTTTGAAAAAACGCTAGAAGGACAGATTGAAAAGGGGGTTCAATTTGGTGCAATCGCCTCCCAACATTCTTCAAAGAAAATGGATTGACTTTTTGTTGCTAAAGCGAAAAATCCATTTAAAGGATTCAGCGCAATTACTAAAAAAGATGAGCGTTTTGTTAGAAGAGGGTTTTACATTTTCTGATTCCCTTTTTATGCTGCTACCTCACCATCTTAAAAAGGATACAGACGGTGAGGTTAAGATAAGAGCACAGCTACGAAATGGCTCATCTATGACTGAAGTACTACGTCTTTTGGGCTATTCTAAAATTTATTTAATGACCATTCTAGTTTCAGAAGAACACGGTAAAACTATCCAAGCTTTAAAAACAGTGGCAAATCAGCTAGAGAAAAAGGAACAAAATAGAGAACGGCTACAGAAATTGCTTGTCTATCCTGCTGTGCTGTTTGTTTTTTTAATCCTGCTCTTTTTCGCATTTCGGACTTATTTTCTGCCTAACATGTCTTTTATGATGGCAAACCAATCTTCCGAAACAAGTTTCGATTTAACATTATCCAAGCTGTTTTTACACTTGCCAGATTTCTTTATAGTATTAGGCATTTCATTTATATCAATGCTGATCCTTTTCCTCATTTGGTTGAAAAAGAAAAGGGTAACAAGTCAAATTCTTTTTTTATTAAAAATCCCTTATATTAACAAACACTTTAAATTACAGATTACGCGGCAGATCTCTTATGAATTAGGCGGTCTCATTCAAAGTGGAATGTCAATGCAAGAAGCCTTAGAGTTATTGAAAACCCAAACATTACAACCTTATTTAGCCAAAGTAGCGGAGATTCTTCAAAAAAGGATCGTTTATGGTGAGTCATTGTCAACTGCGATTCAACAAGAACCGTACTTTTATAAAGGTTTTTATGCGCATGTGCTTCATGGTGAGCAAGGTGGCAACTTAGGGAGAGAGCTGCAAATCTATAGTGAGTTTTTAATTGAACGGACAGAAAATACTATTCAGCGAAGCTTAGCATTCGTCCAACCACTTTTGTTTGTTGTAATTGCACTTTGCATTTTAGGCGCGTATCTTGCGATTTTATTGCCGATGTATAAAATGATGGATTTAGTCTAGAAAGGAAGAAAGGTATGCAGAAAGAGCATTTTCAGAAAGGTTTTACGCTTATAGAAATGTTAATTGTGCTGTTTATCATCTCGATACTCATATTGATTGCTATTCCTAATGTAACAAAACATTTCGCAACAGTTGATAAAAAAGGCTGCGATGCATATGTCAAAATGGTGCAAGGCCAAGTAGAAGCCTATCGAATCGATCATGGCAATTATCCAAGTTCCACAACTGAATTAGAAACAAATGAATATTTAAAACAAACGGATTCTAAAGCTTGTGAAAGCAAGAAGTTAACGATCACGGATGGTAAAGTTGAAATTTCTAAATAGATCTGTAAATAGTCAAGGGGGCTTTACTTTCATCGAAATGTTGTTGGTCTTGACCATTACGATGCTCATTTCATTGATTGGTATTACTTTGGGCAAAAGTCACATGGATCGACAATTAGAGGACCGTTTCATTAAGCAATTGAAAGCAGATATTGAGCTAACTCAAGCATTGTCTTTCCGTTATCAAGATTATGCTACTCTCACTATTGTGCAAGGGCTCAATGAAGTAAGAATCAAGGTGCCAGCGCATGGCAATAAGGATTATCTAGTAAGGAAATATCCAACGAACATTCAATTACTTCCATACAGTACTATTCAATCAGTTACTTATACAAAAGAATTAACAGTACAAAAATCCGGCACTATGTACTTTTCTATTAATAATAGGATCGTCAAATTAACTGTTTATTTAGGTGAAGGAAGGGTGCAAATTGAACAATGAAAACGGTCATTCATTGCCGGAATCATTATTAACTCTTGTAATAGTCTTTATAATTTTTGGTACATTATTGCCTTTTTACTATCAATTAGAGACATCGCTTTATAAAAAGAAATTGAGCCTGCATGCGGCAGAAGCAGCATTGTATGCAGCTGGAAATATTGTTCGATTTCAAAAGTACCAAGGAAATGTAGAAATTGATGATGTCATCTACCATTGGAAAGGGGATGAAACCTCCATTTGTATTCGTTATTCGGGCATAGAAGAAGAACAGCTCTGTGTAGAGACAAATACTTAAAGAAGAATAATAATCAAAGGGGCTTTACCATTCTGGATTCTATGCTGCAGCTTATGATATTAATGATGTTTGCTCAATTTTTCCTACTCTTTTATGTATGGTATGGGCATAAAAAGAGTGGCATATTAAGTGAAAGTGAATTGCAATATGAAATGTTCGTGTATCAACTTTCAAAGGAACTTATACATGCTAGAGAGTTCTCTTTAAGCGAAAAATATACAGCTCTTTATTCATCGAATCGAGGAATTATTGGCATAAAGTCTGTTGGTTCGGATATTCGAAGAGTGGGAGGATATCAACCTTTGTTATTTGGACTTCAATATGCGGAATTTGAATATGCTGATTCTATCTTTGAAACGACTATTACGTTTAAAAGCGGAAGTGAAAGGAGAAGAAAATTTATTGTCCCGACTCAGGAATGAACAAGGTTTTTTGCTGCTAACAGCTATGATTTTTTTATTCTTCATCACTAACATGATGCTAGCTGTAGCGGCATCATATGAATCGCATTATCGCTCGTATGATGAATTAAAAATTGCCTATTTAAATCAAACAAAGTCTATCCTGCTCTCGTTGAAAGAAAATAAGAATCATGACATAAAATAATTGACTTCTATACAATTCTTTTTAGCAATTTCCTTTTAAGTTTAAAAATCACCATTTCTCTTTCATAACTATTTTTTTAGCATTCATTGGGACCGAAGATATGCTTCTGCGCCTATCATCACCCATTCTGTTCTTTTGTGTAATGCTGTCAAAAAATAAAGGTGATTGGAATCGACAAGTGTTCATGCTACTATAATTAAAAGTGAACTTTTGGTATAGGGCATTCGCTAGTCGAAGAAGGTGAAAAAATGAAAAAAGTATATCTTGTCGGATTTATGGGTAGCGGGAAAAGTGCGATTGGCAGAAGACTTAGTTATTTTCTACGAATGCCTTACTATGATATGGACAAGGAGATTATTAGGCGAGAAGGGTTAACTATTCCGGAAATATTTGAACAAAAGGGTGAAGCCTATTTTCGCCAAAAAGAAACGCAATTCCTGAAAGAATTTCGTGATGAATTTTGTATAATTGCAACAGGTGGCGGAGTTTCTATCAGTGAGGAAAATCGAAAAATCATGCGGCAAACAGGATTGGTTTTATTTTTGGACGCAGCTTTTTCTGATATCTGGAAAAGGGTACATCGAGATAAAAATAGGCCCATCGTTCAAAAGTCGACAAAAGAAGAGTTAGAAGAGCTTTATTTAAAAAGGCGAAAATATTACCTAAATGCTGCACATATAACGGTACGAACTGAAGGCAGGTCTTTAAGACAAATTGTGGACTATGCCGCGTTCCAAATTAACCGATTAAAAGGCGATCACATTGGTGTGGAGAAAGCGTGGAGTTCTCCTCAAACAATCTTTAGAAAATGATTGCCAGAATTGATTATTCAATGGTAGGATATATTCAAGCAATTGTGTTATACAACATTGGAAGAGTACCAATATAAAAAGCGGATGATTGTGCGGGGAGAGAACATGTTTTTAGTGTCGCCGAAGGAGCAAGTAGGTATCTATGAATCTCTCAGGCAAAAAGACTCGTACGGGACGCAACTCTGGAGAGAGCTAATTTTAGCCACCAAAGAGGCCAGCCTTTATGGTTAAACTTTCAGGTGAACAGGACAGAGAAACCTTTATAGGGGTTTCTCTGTCTTTTTTATGGATAAGGGGGATGACATTGGAAACGACTTTAAAACACACGCCATTATTTGAATCTTATGCAAAGTATGGTGGTAAAACAATTGATTTTGGTGGATGGAACTTGCCGGTGCAGTTTTCTTCTATAAAGGAAGAACATGAAGCAGTTCGAACAAGAGCAGGGCTGTTTGATGTGTCGCATATGGGCGAAATTTTCGTTGAAGGTTCAGAAAGTTTAGCGTATTTACAAAAGCTTATGACAAACGATGTTTCAAAAATTGCAATAGACGGTACGCAATATACGACGATGTGCTATGAAAATGGTGGAGTAGTAGATGATTTATTGATTTATAGATTGGCAGAAAACAATTATTTACTTGTTGTTAACGCAGCAAATATCGAAAAAGACTACGAATGGCTTTTGAAGCATGAGTCTGGAGATGTAAAAATTACTAATCAATCAGACGAAATTGGCCAACTGGCACTTCAAGGACCACTTGCAGAAGAAGTATTGCAACAATTAACAGATGTTGATTTGTCGACTATCAAACCATTCCACCTCAAACAACATGTTGAAGTAGCTGGATTTGATACATTAGTCTCTCGCACAGGTTACACAGGGGAAGATGGATTTGAGATTTATGGAGCAAATGATGCCATTGTAGCATTATGGGATAAGATTTTAGAAGCAGGGAAAGAAAAAGGCGTTTTGCCATGTGGATTAGGTTCACGTGACACATTGCGTTTTGAAGCTTGCCTGCCGTTATATGGTCAAGAGTTATCCAATACGATTTCTCCGCTTGAAACAGGTATTAACTTCGTTGTGAAAATCAATAAAGAAAGCGATTTTATAGGGAAATCTGTTTTAGCTGATCAAAAAGCTAATGGTGTTCCTAGAAAATTAGTTGGCATTGAAATGATCGACAAAGGCATTCCGCGTCACGGATATAAAGTGTTTGTCGGGGATTTAGAAGTTGGCGAAGTTACTACTGGTACACAGCAGCCTTTGACGAAAAGAAATATTGGGCTAGCGCTTATTAAAAGTGAATACGCTGAATTGGACCAAGAAGTGGAAGTTGAAATTCGCAATAAACGCGTAAAAGCAAAGACAGTTGCAACTCCATTCTATAAAAGATTAAAAAAATAACGAAAAGAGGCTTATGAGATATGTTACATCGGTATCTACCTATGACAGAGCAAGATCAACGAGAAATGCTTGATACGATTGGTGTTTCAACAGTTGACGAGCTGTTTGCAGACATTCCAGAAAAAGTCCGTTTTAAAGGTGAATACAATATTAAACCTGCTAAAGCTGAAACGGCACTATTGAAAGAATTAGCTGGCCTTGCAAGACAAAATGCCAATCATGATGAATATGCAACCTTCCTAGGTGCAGGCGTCTATGACCATTATAAGCCAGTTATTGTTGACCATGTTATTTCCCGTTCAGAGTTTTATACAGCCTATACACCATACCAACCTGAAATTTCACAAGGGGAATTGCAAGCTATCTTCGAGTTCCAAACAATGATAGCAGAATTAACAGGTATGGATTTGGCTAACTCGTCTATGTATGATGGTGGAACAGCAATGGCAGAAGCAGGTATGCTTGCATGTGCGCATACACGCCGTAAAAAACTATTAATCTCTGAAGCCGTTCACCCTATTACAATAGATGTAGTAAAAACATATGCATACGGTCAGTCTATTGAAGTGGTGACTGTACCGCTTAAAGACGGTAAAACAGATATGGATGCATTGAACAACTTAGTAGATGGAGATACAGCAGCCATCATGGTGCAATATCCAAACTTCTTTGGCCAAATCGAGGATCTAGCGACGATGTCAGAGGCAATCCATGCGGTTAAAGGACTTTCTGTTGTAAGTAGTAATCCATTAGCGCTAGGCATATTGACGCCTCCAGGAAAACTGGGTGCAGACGTTGTGGTTGGTGATGCACAACCGTTTGGTATACCGGAAAGTTTTGGCGGACCACACTGTGGCTACTTTGCAACAACAACAAAGCTGATGCGTAAAGTACCGGGAAGACTAGTAGGAGAAACGATCGATGAAGATGGTATCCGTGGTTACGTTCTAACTCTACAAGCGCGTGAACAACATATTCGTCGCGAAAAGGCAACTTCAAATATCTGTTCTAACCAAGCGTTGAATGCGTTAGCGGCTTCTGTTGCCATGACTGCTCTAGGAAAAAAAGGTGTTCAAGAAATGGCGAAGCACAATATCTTGAAGACACATTATGCTAAAGAAGCATTTGAAAAAGCAGGTTTTGAATTACCTTTCAAAGGGCCGCATTTCAATGAAATCGTTGTTAAAGTGGAAGGTTCTGTTGATGAATTAAACGATCACCTGTTTGCAAAGGGAATGATCGGTGGCTTTGACCTTGGCAAGGTTTCAGAAGCACTTGCTAACCATGTATTAATCGCAGTCACTGAACAACGGACAAAAGAAGAAATAGATACACTTGTCCAAGAAATGGGGGCATTACAACATGCATAAGGAAAACCAACCGCTTGTATTTGAATTGTCGAAAGAGGGTCGTGTAGGTTACAGCCTGCCTGAGTTGGATGTACCTGATATGGATCTTTCAAGTTTATTGCCAGAAAACTTGATTAGGAAAGAAGAAGCTGAGCTCCCTGAGCTATCGGAATTAGATATTATGCGACATTATACGGCACTTTCACGCAGAAACCATGGTGTTGATTCTGGATTCTATCCACTTGGTTCATGTACGATGAAATATAATCCAAAAATCAATGAAACTGTTGCACGTTTCCCAGGCTTTGCACATATTCACCCACTGCAAGCCGAAAAAACAGTGCAGGGTGCACTTGAACTTATGTATGATCTACAACAACATTTAGTTGAAATCACAGGCATGGATGAAGTGACATTACAGCCTGCAGCTGGTGCACACGGAGAATGGACAGCGCTTATGATGATTCGCGCATTCCATGAAGCGAACGGGGAACATGAACGTACAAAAGTAATCGTTCCTGACTCAGCGCACGGTACGAATCCTGCTTCTGTATCTGTAGCTGGTTTCGATACAGTGACTGTTCGTTCTGACGAAAATGGTTTAGTTGATTTAGAACATTTACGCGAAGTAGTAGGGAAAGATACGGCTGCTTTAATGTTGACTAATCCAAATACACTTGGTTTGTTTGAAGAAGATATTCTAGAGATTGCTGAGATTATCCATGGTGTTGGCGGCAAGCTTTACTATGATGGTGCGAATTTGAACGCCATTATGTCAAAAGTTCGCCCAGGAGATATGGGATTTGACTGTGTTCACTTGAACCTGCATAAAACATTTACAGGACCTCATGGTGGCGGCGGACCTGGCTCTGGCCCGGTTGGCGTTAAGAAAGAATTAATGCCTTACTTGCCAAAACCTGTATTAATCAAAACAGAGGAAGGCTATACATTTGATTATAACCGTCCAAAATCAATCGGTCGTGTAAAGCCATATTACGGTAACTTCGGTATCAACGTACGAGCTTATACCTATATTCGTACTATGGGCCCTGATGGCTTGAAAGCGGTGACTGAAAATGCGGTAATCAATGCCAATTACATGATGCGCAGATTAGAATCTTATTATGAATTGCCGTTCAATCGCCACTGCAAGCATGAATTTGTTCTAAGTGGCAGCCGTCAGAAAAAATTGGGTGTCCGTACGTTGGATATTGCCAAAAGGCTGTTAGACTTTGGCTACCATCCACCAACAACATACTTCCCATTAAATGTGGAAGAAGCGTTAATGATTGAACCAACTGAAACAGAATCAAAAGAAACGTTAGATGCATTCTGTGATGCCATGATTCAAATAGCGAAAGAAGCGGAAGAAACACCTGAAGTCGTTCAAGAAGCTCCGCATACAACTGTTATTAGCCGTCTAGACGAAACACGTGCGGCTCGTCACCCAGTATTGAAATATGTGAAAAAGACAGATTTAGTAGAAGTATAATAAGAAAGTGCATTGGGATATTTTTAGCAAGGCCTAATCTTATATAGATAGACTAATTAAAGGGTTCTACATATTAGACATGACTAATATGTAGAACCCTTTCTACTTTTAACTTCGTAAGCTGAATTAGATTAATGCAATTATTTTTTAGGGGTATCAGGGACTTTGTTCTCAATGCTTATCTTGCTGCATTAAAAGAGCGTATAAAGAAGATTCTCTTCTTTATACGCTCTTATCAGTATCAATGTGAGCAATATCCAAATTCGTTACCAAAGAATGAGTCAGATGCAACCCCTTCTTGCTAGCATAATAGCTAGTAGATCAGACTCTCACACTAGAATAAAATACCATATGCAACTTGTATAATTGTTGTTATTTAACTTTAATTTTGCCGTTCCACTTTTTATAACCGCCTTCTAATTGATAGAGTTGGTCATAGCCCTTTTTCTTTAAAAATAATGCGGCTCTTGAACTGCGAGTACCACTTTGACAATAAAGATAAACAGGCTGGTCGGTTCTTAATTCGCGATAACGATTGCGTAGTTGAGTAGATGGCAGGTTACGTGCGCCTAAAATATGACCGCCCTCGAACTCTTTCAATTCGCGCACATCAATTAATTGCGCTTTGCGATAACCTTTTTTGAATTCTTCTTCATTTAAAGAAGTGACTGCTTTTTTTAAGCGAAGTGCATTGATTAGTGTATAAATAACAATTACACCTACAATAATTAGTATAGTATATAACCAGCTCACAAAATCTTACCCCTTTCTATCTATCATACATATTATAAAAGAAGAACTAGCGATAGTCCAATGGGTTTGTTAAAATAAATAGTTGTGAAGAAGGGATGGTATACATGAAAACGAAGTGGTATTTTATTAATTCGGGACCTTGCAGTCCTGCTTATAACATGGCGATGGATGAAGCGCTTCTGCATTGGCATAGTGAAGGGTTGATTCCTCCGGTCATCCGTTTTTATGAGTGGAACCCTGCGACACTTTCCATTGGGTATTTTCAACGTGCAAAGCAGGATATCGATTTTGAGCAAATACATAAACTAGATTTAGGCTTTGTCAGACGCCCCACCGGGGGACGAGCTGTCTTGCATGAACATGAGCTCACTTATAGTGTAATCGTGACAGAGGATTACCCAGAGATGCCAAAGACTGTAACCGAAGCCTATCGAGTTATTAGTGAAGGGTTATTGAAAGGATTCCAAAACCTTGGGTTGGAAGCTTATTTTTCAATTCCTGATACAGAAGAGAAGCGAGACTTGCTGAAAAAGCCAAAAAGTGCAGTTTGTTTTGATGCACCGAGCTGGTATGAGCTTGTAGTAGAAGGCAAAAAAGTTGCTGGCAGTGCTCAAACAAGACAAGAAGGTGTAATATTGCAGCATGGCGCCATCTTAATTGATTTGGATGAAGAGAAATTAATTTCACTCTTCAACTTTTCTTCAGACAGAGACAGAGAACGCATGCAAAAGCATTTGCCTCAAAAAGCAGTGGCAATCAATCAATTGGCAAACCGTACAGTTGATGTAGAAGATTGCATCGAAGCTTTCTATAAAGGGTTTCAAGAGGCGCTTGATATTGAGTTGGTCCCTTATGAATTGACAGAAGAACAGCAATCCTTTGTCGAAAATCTGGCGAAAACACGTTATGAATCGGATGAATGGAATTTTAGAAAATAATAAAAAGAAAGCAATGCTAGAGGTGAAAAGATGAATAACAAACTCGCCGGCTTGATGTTCCCGGCCTTTACAATCCTTACGTTATCAGTATTGTCGTTTTTAGGATTGTTCGGTGAAGGGGATGTCAATAAATCGTTCTTTATCTTTGGACTATATTTAATCTTCCCATTTGCTTTCCTAGTTCAAGGAATAGCGTGTGCAATCAACCACATCAATCCTTTTATAGCATTGCTTATTTCGTACATTTCTTTTGGGGTTATCATGCTATCTTTTTTTCATTATTTCGCATGGGGCCTTTCAATGTACTATTTGATAGCATGGTTAATCGGTTACTTCGGTATTTGGATGGTTCGAAAAAGAAAAGAAACAAAAAATGCAAAGGCTCAATAGCCTTTGCATTTTTTATTTATTAGACAGCTTTATCAGCTGCTGGTATATTTGCAGGATCTTTCTCAATGTCTAACAGTTTGTTAAAAGAAGCAATCGCTACTTCTACTTGATCATCATGCGGTTCTTTTGTTGTCAACAATTGCAGCCAAAGGCCAGGATAGCCTAGGAAGCGTAAGATAGGAATGTCCCTACAGGCATTGGTTGCTTGCAGTACCTCAAAAGCAACACCTAGAACAACTGGGATTAATAGGATGCGGTCTAGGATACGCAGCCAAAATGGATCTGTTGGCACTAAAAAATAGATTAACATTCCAACAAGTACGGTAAACAACATAAAGCTACTGCCACATCGATAATGAAGCCGAGACTGTGCTTGCACATTTTCTACAGTTAGCGGCTGGCCGTTTTCAAAACAATTGATTACCTTGTGCTCAGAGCCATGATATTGAAACACACGCTTAACCATAGGTGTCAGTGAGACTAGGTAGATATAGCTGACTAATAGTACTAATTTAAATCCACTTTCCAATAAAATTTGAGCTGTTTTTCCTGGCAGCCAAGAATGGAATAATTGGGCTAAAAAGACAGGGATCAGCGTAAAAATAAATTTGCCAAAAATAAATGATAGGATACCGATTGCAGCTACACCCAGCCACATCTCGAGTTTTGATTTTGATTCTTTCTCTTCTTTTATTTCTTCACCTGGATTGACATTAAAGCGTTCACTGGCGAACTGTAAATGCTCTGATCCATTCGCGGCCGACTCAATTAAGGCGATAATACCTCTTAATAAGGGAATTTTTTTAAGTTTTTGAAGTGTAGGATTGTATTTTCGCTCGATATAATAATAGTCGATAGACCCATCATTGCGGCGAATAGCTGATACGGTATGCTTTTTGCTGCCCATCATGACACCTTCCACTAAAGCTTGTCCACCGTATACAGGGAGATTTTGTTGACCTTTCACATACGACACCGCGCTTTCTCACAGGATAAAAACTGTTTTTATTGTACTAAAAAAATCAACATTGCACTAGAGAAAGCATATTATATTTATTTTTTGTCTATCCTCAGGGGGAAGGAGGGTTTTTAGATGAGAATTAACGTTTACCTGTGGACTGTTTTATTCAGTTCGCTTACATTTATATTTAGTTTAAAGATATTAGATTGGTTTTCCTTTATGAAACTTTCGCCGATAGGTTGGGCAAAAAAATGGCATATTTTTAGTGATTCCCATGGTCTTGTCAAATGGTTTATTCTCTGGGTATTTGTTGTAATTATTACGGCTGTCTTATTTGCGATCGCTGAATTATTGAAAAAAGTACGCATGGATATTGTAGCTATTTTCCTTGCGATTGTGATTGTATGGCTCATTGAATGGTCTGTTCAACATACCTTCTACATTCGTCACTTTTCAATCCCGCTTGCTGTTGTTATTGGTCTTCATTTGCTTTGGATATTTGAAACAGCCACATATCATGCGAAAATGAGAAATTTAGAATCTCGAAATAAACTGCCCCAATCTGTCTAGGATTATGCTAAAATAAGGCTATCAGTGCAGGAGGAGGGCTAACGATGAATTATTTATGCTTGAATGGTCCTAATCTTAATCGACTCGGCAAGAGAGAGCCAGCTGTTTATGGGCATACAACATTAAGAGACCTTGAGTCCCAATTAAAAGTCCTAGCAGCTGAGTTCAATGCTTCAATTGATTGCAAGCAATCAAACGTTGAGGGCCAGTTGATTGATTGGATTTATGAAGCTGAAGATACAGGTGTAGATGGCATTATCTTCAATCCCGGCGCTTACACCCACACGAGCATCGCACTAAGAGATGCAATTGCTGGTGTTTCGGTGCCTGTTATTGAGGTTCATATTTCAAATGTACATAAAAGAGAAGAATTCAGGCATCATTCTTACTTAGCGCCTGTATGTGTAGGGCAAATTACAGGGCTTGGCACATTTGGATATAGCGCAGCTCTTCGAATGTTTTTAGAGGGATAAAAAGGGGGATTATAATGGAAAGAGTAGAGAGATTAGTGAAAGCGTTAAATTCGCAAAATTTAGATGGTTTGCTTATTACCAATAATTATAATTTACGTTATATGACAGGTTTTACAGGGACTTCAGGTGTAGCGGTAGTATCACAAAAAGAGGCAGTGTTTATCACTGACTTCCGTTACACAGAACAAGCATCTAAACAAATTACAGGCTACCGCATTGTTGAACACAAGGGGACAATCATTGAAGAAATTGCTGCAGTCGTGAAAGAACTAGGCATTAAATCGCTTGGTTTTGAGAAAGATGTAGTTAGCTATAGCATGTACGAAACGTATTCTAAGGTTATTCCAGCTGACTTAGTCGGCGTTACAGATTTGATCGAAAAAATTCGTCTCGTTAAGACAGAAGATGAATTAAAGACAATCAAAGCAGCTTGCCAAATTGCAGATGAAACGTTTGAACATATCATTCAATTTATCAAACCAGGCAAAACAGAGCTTGAAGTTTCAAATGAGCTTGAATTCTATATGCGTAAACTTGGTGCAACTTCTTCTTCATTTGATACGATTGTCGCTTCAGGAGTACGTTCTGCATTGCCACATGGCGTTGCAACTGATAAAATAATTGAAAAAGGTGATTTCGTCACTTTAGACTATGGCGCTTTATATAATGGTTATATTTCTGACATGACACGCACAGTCGCTGTGGGCGAACCTTCTGAACAGTTAAAGGAAATCTACCAAATTGTTTTGGAAGCAGAGCTTCTCGGACTTGAAAAATTCAAACCAGGTATGACAGGTAAGGAAGCGGATGCAATATGCCGCGATTATATTAAGGAACATGGCTATGGTGATGCTTTTGGCCATTCTACAGGTCATGGAATTGGTTTAGAGGTACATGAGGGTCCTGGATTATCGTTTAGATCCAATGTCACATTAGAGCCTGGCATGGTTGTCACATGTGAACCGGGTATCTATTTGCCGGGAGTTGGTGGCGTGCGTATAGAAGATGATACGCTAATTACTGAAACTGGCAATGAAAAATTGACACATGCACCAAAAGAATTAATCATCTTATAATTTATTATTGGAGGATATACAGAAATGATTTCAGTAAATGATTTTAAAACAGGGTTAACGATCTTAGTAGACGGGAACCTATTCCGTGTTATCGAATTCCAACACGTAAAACCAGGTAAGGGTGCAGCTTTTGTACGTTCTAAATTACGTAACTTACGTAATGGCAACGTGGCAGAAAAAACATTCCGTGCAGGCGAAAAAGTGGAAAAAGCACAAATCGATACACGCAAAATGCAATATCTATACGCATCAGGCGACGCTTATGCATTCATGGATATGGAATCATATGAGCAAATCGAATTGACCGCAAGCCAATTAGAAGAAGAATTAAAATACCTTCTAGAAAACATGGAAGTTCATATCATGATGTATGAAGGAGAAGTGCTAGGCGTTGAACTACCTAACACAGTTGAACTAGAAGTATCTGCAACGGATCCTGGAATTAAAGGTGATACTGCAACAGGCGGATCAAAACCAGCAACAATGGAAACAGGCCTAGTTGTAAACGTACCATTCTTTGTAAACGAAGGTGACAAACTAATCATCAATACATCTGATGGTTCTTATGTTTCTCGTGCTTAATCTATAAATTAAAGCTATGCATAACTGCATGGCTTTTTTTTTATGAGAATTTTACTATTCCTTATCAACTTATTCAACTTGTTGAGCAAGTTACACCAGGAGATGTTCGTGTTGCTTCAGCTAAATTAAATGGTACTTTTAAATTTTGTAATTTCTTCCCATGATGCTACGCTACCTATTTAAAAAGGAGATGAGGAAAAGTTGAGTTTGAAAAGAACCACTCAAATGGTTAGCGATAGGAACTGAACCAAACGAGGAAAAAAGCAATGATATGAGGTATTTTGTGCAATAGAAGTTATAAATGACTTTCTTGATTTCGAAAAAGAATAATAAAAAGACCACATAAGTGGTCATTAAATATTCAAAACTTTAAAGATTCACTTCATAGAAAAAAATAGAGACGATTAAAACGATAGCTACTAATACTACAATTTTCGTACGATCATTCCAAATTGGTAGACCATTTCTTTTGTTTTCAATCATCTCTTTAATAAACGATACCAAGAAAATTATCGAGAAAATTAAACCGATTAACATTAAAGATAAAAAGAATAGAAGAAAAAGTGTAAAAACAAGCAAAGTCAACCCTCATTTTTAGATGTAATTATACACTGTGTTCTTATTAAATATTATTAATTCCGTATCAATATAACATACTACCTAGCATATTGCTGGGATTTTTTGATGATTATAAAGTCTTTATGTACTAGAAGAAGTAAGCCCCCTATTTTGACCGCTATTCTAATTCAAGGCATGCGAAGTTGTTCAGCTGCTAATTGCCTAAGCTGCTAAAACTTTCAAAAGTAATTGCTAGAACACAAACTGCCAATAAGAATGGAATTTGAAAGAACGGTTACGAGTTTCGGAGAAGGAAGTTCTTATTTTTACTCGAATAATGTCAATTAACATATTAACAATTTACTTACTAAAAGAAAGTCTACTGTTATCATAAATTTATTTAATTTAAAAGTTCTCGACTGTCAGGAAATTCAAACATATATAATGAAAATTTAAATACAAATCCTTCGTGCACTTATCTTAAGTGCTTTTTTTGTGCGATCTATCAAGATTTCTTCATAATTTCCCTGCATAAATTCTTTTCCCTCTCATAAATTGTAAAGAGAGGAGGGGCGACTTCGGAACTTCAAGATTTGCTTAGAATAGCTGGTATTGGACTGGTCCTGGGACTTTTACACATCTTTTTTGAACAAACAGGTAAAAAAGAATTCTCTTTCTTTCTTAATTTTATTGCCTATTTATATATCACAATCGAGTTGCTTCGATTTTTGCGTCTCTTTTTTGATGAGATTATTACCTTCTTCCAATGGCTGATGACGTCATAATGGAATTCTTATTCTATGTTTTAATGACGTTCCTCTTCCTTATTGGTATACGAATAGTAATACCGACAATGCATCAATTCTTTGCAGTTGTCTTATTTTTTATTCTATTAAGTTTTTTGATGATGCGAGTTGTATTACCTTTTTGGCAGAAATTAAAGACCTTTTTTTTATTTGATTTGCCATATATGCCGCTTATATTAGGTAGTTCCTTGCTTTACCTATGTTCACTTATTGTATCGCACATATTAGATGAAAACGATTATGAAAGCATTGCCTTTATAAGTCATCTTGCTATAAAAATCTGGATTGTCACGCTTTGGCTCGATGAATTAGCATCATTTTTAAAACAATGGGAAAAGTTAGTAGCACCGTAGGGGGTGTAATAATCGAACAAGTGGCTGCGTTTTTAATCGAACCATTTAAAGAACAATTCTTCGCACTACGTTCATTTTTTCTTTACGCTATCCTGTTTTTATGTATTAATTGGCTGCTTCCAACAATGAAAGAGTGGACAAGGTTTTTTTTCTTAATAGTTGTGATAATGGTAACAATTCGACCTGTTTTTAAGGCTTTTACACAAATGCAACATATAACAGAACAGCTAATGGATGTTTATCTTGTTCTGTCGCCACTTTTAACATCCTCTTTGCTTCTTGGCTCAGGAATATTTTCAGTGCTTTCCATTAGTCCTGTTTTCCTTATTTTCTTACAGACTATTTTAGTGGTCGTTACAAAATATTTAATCCCTATGTTAATCGCCACATTTGTTTTCGATTTTATTACGCGAATGCTTCCTGAGCTCTCGTTTGCCAAAATGTCAGATTTTTTGCGAATGTCCGTTTTGAGCGTAGTATCCGTATCTGTCCTAATTTATACCATGTTACTTGCTACAAATGGAGTTTTGGTTGGTACATTTTCAGGAGAAATAGCTGAGCCGGTTAAAAGGCTCTTGCAACAAAATATCCCTATCATCGGTTCCCTTGTCACAGAATCTCTCAATACCTTTAAAAAATATTCGTCGACAGCTTTAATTACTACGAGTACTGGTTTACTTGTAAGCGTTTGGAGTGTAACGATTCTTCCGACACTCAATATTTTAATACTCGGTTTTTGTTATCGTTTTTTAGCTGCTGTTCTAGAACCGTTCACAGACAGTAAGGTGAATGGATTAATTGAAGATGTCAGCAAAACACTTTTCATTCTATGTGCTGTGTCATTCCTTATTGCATTTGCCTATTTCTTCACGATTATGATGGTCGTGCTTATGGTTCAGATGCAGATGGGGAAAGGGGGGGCATAGTGGCGAGTTTTTTATTTAATTTGCTAGTGTATTGCCTCATCGGAAAAATCCTGCTTCTTATTCTTCCTAAAGATGTGGAAGAGGAGGCCACGCTATTATTAAAAATGGTGCTTGCTTTATATAGTATTCAATACTTTTTGTAACACTTTTGCATATTGCTGAAACAAGATTCATAGATTGTGTTAGTCGTTAATGTTTTGAAGGAGGAGATGTCCTTGGAAAAGCAGCAAATTTTAAAAAACCGTTTCTTGCCGCAGGAATTTTAGTCGCAATACTTCTGGTAAGCGGAATATTCTCGCTTACGAATCAGACCAACAAAGATCCATCGAATGCTGGCAGCGAACAAACAGGGACCCAGGATCTCACTTCTATTCTTAGTTCCATTGAAGGTGTTGGTAAGGTGATGATTTATTTTTACTATGGCCAGACAAACGACCAGCCTAAAAAGGAAGAGTCATCCCTTGGACAATATTTTAACTGGCAGCAAACAAATGGAGAGAGTAAACAGAAAGTAACCGGCGTGTTAGTCGTAGCTGAAGGAGCTGATTCTTTAACAGTAAAAAATGATCTTGTAGCAGTCTTATCAAGTGTACTTGAAATACCAACTCATCGTATTGTCGTACGTTCAATGGAAAAAAAGGAGGATACCCCATGAGAGTAAAAAAGAAAGCAGTATGGTTTTTAACATTATTAAGTTTGGCAGCAGTCATTTCGGTCTATTATTTATCTAATCCAGTAACGCCATTTAACGGACTTGCTATTTTCAGTGATAATTCATTGAAAGATACAAAGATTAGCGAACTTGCAAGTAAGACAAGCAAAACAACTCCTGTTACTACAGAAAGCCACTTATTTGAAGAGATGCGAATGGAGCTGCAAAACGAGCGCAGTCAATTGAAAGAAACACTAACTCAAAAAGTTGCATCTTCTCAATACAGTGCAGATGAAAAGAACAAATATTTCGATGAGATTGATGCGATTACAAAAAATGAATCAAATGAAGCGATGCTTGAAATGTTGATTCGGACATTGGGATACTCAGATGCATTTGTTCGGGCTGAAGACGATCAAATCCGTGTAACAGTACAGGCAAATGAATTATCAAAAGAAAAAGCGAATGAGATTGTGTATATGGTGAAAAAAGAGTTTAATGAAGGAAAAGTAGTAGTAGATTTCCAATCCGAAACAATTAACTAAATAAAACGTCTTCTAAAGATGGAGAAACAACCTGGTTGTTTTTCCGTCTTTTTTTGTGTGTGATATATCCTTAAAGATGGATGAATGCAGATTGTAAATACAGCTCTAATAAGTGTTTAGAATTATCTTCAAGGAAAAGGAGGAATTATGCCCAAAATGTTGAAGATATCTATATTCCCAAATAACTGTTTAAAAATATTACCAAACACGATAAAATAAAACTTGTACTATATCACAATATAAGGGGAGTAACATATGTTGAAAATTCAAGAAATACGCGAGATTATTAAATTAGTAGATGCTTCTTCAATTGAAGAATTCGTGTATGAGGCTGACGAAGTAAAAGTCAAACTCAAAAAAAATAGCGGGATTGTTATCTCAAATCATACTCCCGAAGCACTAAAACCAATTGAAACAGTGCAAGCTGCACCAGCTGTTGAAGCGCCTGTAGCTAAAGCAGCTCCAGCTGTAGAAAAACAAGAAGCGAAAACAGTTGAAACAGCTTCAACTGAATCATTGCATAAAATAGTTTCACCTATGGTCGGAACATTCTATCAAGCGCCAAGCCCAGATGCAAAACCTTTTGTCCAAGTAGGAGACAAAATTGGAGAAGAATCCATTGTTTGTATCGTAGAAGCGATGAAGTTATTCAATGAAATTGAAGCAGAAGTTAAAGGTGAAATCGTCGAAATCCTAGTGACTGACGGTGAATTAGTGGAATATGGCCAGCCTTTATTCCTAGTAAAAGAAAACTAAGGGAGGCTATGCTCTATGTTGAAAAAAGTATTAATTGCAAATCGCGGAGAAATCGCAGTTCGCATTATCCGTGCATGCAAAGAATTAGGTATTGCCTCTGTAGCAGTATACTCAGAAGCAGATAGTGAAGCGCTGCATGTACAGTTGGCGGATGAAGCTTATTGCATCGGCTCTAAGTTTTCAAGCGATAGTTATTTAAAGATTGACCGTATCTTAACAGTAGCAGAGAAATCAGGCTGCGATGGTATCCACCCGGGCTACGGTTTTCTTGCTGAAAATGCGAGTTTTGCCGAAGCATGTGAAGATGCAGGTATTACGTTTATCGGCCCAACATCACAGGCTATAAATATTATGGGAATTAAAGATATTGCTAAAGATACTATGATTGCTGCAGGCGTGCCGACAGTACCAGGTTCTAAAGGACTTGTTGCTGATGAACATGAAGCAGTAGCTGTAGCACAAGAAATTGGCTATCCTGTCATTATTAAAGCAACTGCCGGCGGTGGAGGTAAAGGTATCCGTGTGGCACGCGATGAAGAATCTTTGATTAAAGGCGTTCAAATCACTCAAAAAGAAGCACAAGCTGCTTTCGGTAATCCAGGCGTCTATTTAGAAAAGTTCATTGAAGATTTCCGCCACTGTGAAATCCAAGTGCTTGCAGATGAATATGGTCATACGATTCATCTAGGTGAGCGTGATTGCACGGTGCAACGTCGAATGCAAAAGCTTGTTGAAGAAGCGCCTTCACCTGCATTATCTGAAGAAAGACGCACTGAAATGGGTGAAGCAGCTGTAAAAGCAGCGAAGGCTTGTGGTTATCGCGGTGCAGGTACAGTTGAATTTATCTATGACTATAAGGCAGATCGATTCTACTTTATGGAGATGAATACGCGCATCCAGGTTGAACATCCTGTTACTGAGGAAATTACTGGAGTTGACCTTGTACGTGAGCAATTAAAAATTGCCTCTGGCGAAAAACTAACATACCAACAAGAAGATATTGTGGTAAACGGTTGGTCAATTGAGTGCCGTATTAATGCAGAAAACCCATCTAAAAACTTCATGCCTTCTCCAGGCAGAGTGGAAAATTACCTAGCGCCAGGTGGTATTGGCGTACGTATTGATTCTGCTATGTATCCAGGCTATGCGATCCCACCATACTATGATTCAATGGTAGCAAAATTGATTGTTCATGCCGATACTCGTGAAGAAGCGATCGAAAAGATGAAGCGTGCACTTGGGGAGTTCATTGTGGAGGGTCCTGGAATTCATACAACTATTCCTTTCCACGAAAAATTAATGGATCATGAAGTATTCAAATCAGGTAAATTCAATACGAAATTCCTTGAAGAAAATGATGTCATGAATTCATAAGAAAGAAAGGGGCAAGCTAAATGGCTGACGAAATTGTACATTCAGTACCGCAAGAAACACCCGCTGACAAGACGTCTCTTGGCCGTATTGAGGTAGCACCTGAAGTCATTGAAGTGATTGCGGGTATTGCGACTACTGAAGTGGATGGTATTTCAAAAACAAGAGGCAACTTTGCGACAGGTGTTGTAGAGAAGTTCGGCAAAAAAGTGCATGGCAAAGGCATTAAGACTGAATGGACAGAAGAAGGCTTAGTCGTCGATGTTTATTGCTTTGTCCAATATGGTGTATCAGTAGCTAAAGTTGCAAAACAAGTGCAAACACATATTCGCGAAGCCATCGTAAATATGACCTCTCACCAAACAAAAGAAGTGAATGTACATATTACAGGGATCCTATTTGATCAAAGTGATATGAAAAACTAAATAAAAGTCAAAATAGAAGCTTCTGGTGGAGGAGAACTCACACCATTCTTGGAAGGGTTCTTAAAGGTATCTTTATGCTTTTAAGAGCCCTTTTTTTTACAGTATTTTAGCCCTATTGTCGAATTTTTCAAAACATGCAAGAATCCATGCTTCTATAGGTGTTTTGTGATAAAATAAATCTATTGTAAATAAATGAAACACTTCACATAATGACAATTATTAAAATGGTCAGATGTAGTAGTAAAAGGAGCACATTTTAGATGAAGCGACGAGAAGCGCGGGAAAAAGCATTACAAACCCTTTTCCAATTAGAAAATACAGAGCTGACAGTACAAGAAGCAATGGAGCATATCATGGGTGAAGAGACAGATACGTTCTATGAAAAGATAGTGATTGGTACAACTGAGCATTTGCAGGAGATTGATGCAGCACTTGCTGAAAAACTTGAAAATTGGACTTTTGATCGTGTAGCAAAAATTGAACGCACTATCTTGCGTTTAGCAGCATATGAGCTGTTATTTACACCTGAAACACCAAAAAGTGTTGTTTTAAATGAAGCAATTGAATTAAGTAAGACATTTGGCGATGAACAATCCAGCAAATTTGTGAATGGAGTTCTTTCTAAATTTGCTTAAAATCCTTAAATAGAGGTGGAAAGAATGTCAGGCAAATTGATCAATGGTAAAGAAATTGGTGGAAAGATTCGAGAAACGATTCAACAGGAAGTGAACGACTTAAAGAGTGAAGGCATTATCCCTGGCTTAGCAGTGATTTTGGTCGGCGATGACTCTGCATCGCATACATATGTGGCTAATAAGCAAAAAGCTTGTTCAGAGCTAGGAATTTATTCGCGTTTAATCCAATTTGAAGCCGAAATATCAGAAGATACTCTGTTATCTCAAATCGAACAATTGAATACTGATTCGGCGATTGATGGCATCTTAGTGCAATTGCCGTTGCCTAAACATATCAATGAACAAAAAATCATCGATGCTATATCTCCATATAAAGATGTTGACGGTTTCCATCCAATTAATGTAGGTAAAATGCTGATTGGCGAACCTTCATTCCAACCATGCACCCCTTCTGGAATTATGAAACTGCTGGAATACTCAAATGTTGATGTAGCAGGCAAGCATGCTGTCGTTGTGGGCCGAAGCAATATTGTTGGCATACCGATGGGGCAGCTTCTACTAAAAAAAGATGCAACAGTTACGTATTGCCACTCTAAAACACAGGATTTAAGTGCTATTACAAAGCAAGCTGATATATTGGTTGTAGCGACTGGCCGTGCCAAGTTAATCGGCAAAGAAGGTGTTAAAGATGGGGCAGTCGTGATTGATGTAGGTATGAATAGAGATATTCATGGCAAACTTTGTGGGGATGTTGACTTCGATGCAGTTTTTGAGAAAGTTTCAGCTATTACCCCTGTACCTGGTGGAGTCGGACCTATGACGATTACAATGCTTCTTTACAATACATTGCAATCTGCCAAAAAGAAGTCAATTAGACAACCTTTAGTCAAATAATATGAAGACATGGGCTGTTTTTCTAGCGAAAGACAGCCCATTTTACTGATAAGTACAACTATCTTTGTAAAATGGGAAATAGGAATAAACGCTGGTATCTTTACCAGTGTATAGATAAGGAGTTTTCGTATTTTGGCAATGCCTTATTTATCAGTGCAAGCACTTACAAAATATATCAAGAAAAAGTTTGATGCAGATCCCCATTTGCGCAATGTTTACGTTAAAGGTGAACTCTCCAATGTTAAGCATCATATTGGGTCTGGCCATATTTACTTCACCTTAAAAGATGAAAAGTCGCAAGTGAAAGCGGTTATGTTTGCTATGCGCGCTAAAAAATTGAAGTTCAAGCCGGAAAATGGCATGAAAGTTTTAATTAAAGGGGATGTAACGGTTTACGAAGGTGGCGGGCAATATCAATTATATGCTGAAGAAATGGAACCGGATGGTATAGGTAGTCTTTACTTAGCATTTGAGCAATTAAAAGAGAAGTTGCAACAAGAGGGGCTATTTTCTGATAGCCATAAAAAACAAATTCCAGCCTTTCCACAAAGAATAGCAGTTGTGACAGCTCCGACTGGTGCTGCTATCCGTGATATTTGCACGACGATTAAACAACACTATAAGTTAGTGGATATTGTTATTTTTCCTGCACTTGTTCAGGGGGAAAATGCTGCTAAAAGCATTGCAAAAGCAATTGAACAGGCAAATAATACACCGAATATCGATACATTAATTGTTGGTCGTGGCGGAGGTTCCATAGAGGATTTATGGGCTTTCAATGAAGAGATTGTTGCAAGAGCTATCTTTAATAGTAAGTTGCCAATCATTAGTGGTGTAGGTCATGAGACAGATACGACCATTGCTGATTTTGTAGCAGATGCGAGAGCTGCAACACCGACGGCAGCCGCAAAACTTGCTGTCCCAAGCAGCCAAGAACTTTTGAAATATCTGCTCACCAAAAAAGCTCAACTAATTCAATTGACTCAATCTAAAATTAGAAGCGAACGGAGCCGGTTAGACCGTTTACAAAAATCCTATCCACTCAGCCTGCCTGACAGGCTCTATCGACCGTTTACCGAACAGCTCATGCGCTTAGATGAAAGGCTTCAACAGGGGACAGTACGTTATGTGAAAGACCAAAAACAGCTTATTCAGCGATTGGATCAAGCCTTGGCAATGCGCACGCCGGTAACACAAATCAAGCAAGAAAAGAAAAATATAATCAATTTAGAAAGTGCTTTGCAAAAAGCAATTGTAGGGCAAATCAATCAAAAAAAAGAAGAGTTTCGTTCTGCAATCAGAACATTGGAAGCGTTAAATCCACTTTCTATCATGACAAGAGGATACAGTATTGCATACCAGAATGGTACTGTTGTTAAATCAGTTGATGACCTTCAAACACAAGATCAAATTGAAGTACACTTGCATGATGGCAAAGCTTTAGCATCCATTGTATCTGTTACGAAGAAAGGAGACTAAAAATGGCTAATGAAAAACAAACCTTCCAAACTTCAATCAATGAATTAGAAGAGATTGTACAAGTATTAGAAACAGGTGAAGTACCGTTGGAAGATGCAATTGAAATGTATAAAAAAGGAATGAAACTATCAAAGTTTTGTCATGATCAATTGACAAAGGCAGAAGAACAGCTTGTCTCTATTATGGATGACAGCGGCAAAGAAAAGCCGTTCGAGCCTACAGGAGAAGAGGGAAATAAACAATGACGCTACAACTCCAATCATTCATGAAAAGTAATATTCCACTCGTCGAAAAACATATGGACGATCTTGTGAAAATTATTACAGCACCGGAAATACTGAAGGAATCAATGCTTTATTCGCTGAACGCAGGGGGTAAAAGAGTCCGTCCTTTATTTGTGCTAGCTGTTATGGATCATTTCAATGTAAAAGATGATGCAGCTTACACTGTCGGTGCTGTCATTGAAATGATTCATACCTACTCTTTAATCCATGATGATTTGCCAAGTATGGATAATGATGATTATCGACGCGGCAAATTAACAAATCATAAAGTTTTCGGTGAAGCCTTTGCCACACTTGCTGGTGATGCGTTAAATACACTAGCTTTTGGCATACTAGCTAGAATGCAACATGTGGATGCTGAGAAACGTTTAGAACTCATCAACCTATTAAGTATTGCAGCTGGCGCAGAAGGTATGGTCGGCGGTCAAATTCTAGATATTCAGGGTGAAGAAAAGCAGCTGACATTAGAAGAACTAGAAAAAGTCCATATTAATAAAACAGGTGCTATCCTTCGCTTTAGCATTGAAGCTGGTGCTATACTTGCTAATGCAACAGCAGATGAAAGAAGCATATTGGCGGAATATGCCCATCACATTGGATTATGCTTCCAAATACAAGATGATATTTTAGACGTAGTAGGTACCACAGAGCAGCTTGGTAAGACAGCAGGCAAAGATGTAGCAAGCGACAAAAGCACATACCCTGCATTATTAACACTTGATGGGGCAAACAAGAAATTGCAACAACATTTCCGTCTAGCAATCGAAGCGTTAGATAAATTGCCTTCTGATAGTATTTTACTCAAAGAATTTGCTGAATATATTGTTCATCGTAACAAGTAACAGCTCAAAATATTTTGTGCAATTGTTTACTATGGTTTTATTGAGCAATTTTCCATGTATGTTTGGGGGGAATTCTCTTAAAGCTGTTTATAACAGTGAAGATAGGCAGAACGAAGCTGTCTCAAATGATGAGACTAAGTTGAACCAATCGAGTTCTTACTCTATACTGGGTTAGGTCTATTAATGATCATATAGAATGATCCTTAAATTCATGTGGAAGAAAAAAGACACCCAATATGTGAAGTTTTACTTTATCACTGTTATAATGGTGTAAAACAACAATGTGCGATGAATCTATAATGAAAAGGTGTGTGATGGCGATGGATTTAACACAGATATCTAGTCCATCCTTTCTAAAAGAATGTACAACAAAACAACTACAGGACCTTAGTGAAGATATACGTAAGTTTCTAATTGAAAAGTGCGCTCATACGGGAGGCCATATTGGCCCAAATCTTGGGGTTGTTGAATTAACGATAGCTTTGCATCGTGCTTTTAATAGCCCAGAAGATAAATTACTTTTCGATGTCGGCCATCAAGCGTATATCCACAAAATTTTGACTGGACGTGCTTGTGAATTTGATTCACTTAGACAATATAAGGGATTGTGTGGTTTCCCAAAACGCAGTGAAAGCGAACATGATGTGTGGGAAACAGGGCACAGTTCTACATCCCTTTCAGCAGCAATGGGAATGGCAGCAGCCCGCGATGTCAAAGGTGAACATAACTATATTGTTCCAATTATTGGTGACGGTGCTTTAACAGGCGGTATGGCGTTAGAAGCTTTGAACCATATCGGACATGAACAAAAAAATATGATTGTGATTCTAAATGATAATGAGATGTCTATTGCGCCTAACGTAGGTGCACTGCATAATGTTTTAGGCCGCCTTCGCACGGCGAGTCAATATAATAAAGCAAAAGATGAATTAGAGGGACTTTTAAAGAAAATCCCTGCTGTTGGCGGTAAGTTAGCTTCAACAGCTGAGCGTGTGAAAGATAGTTTGAAATACTTGCTTGTGTCGGGCATTTTCTTTGAAGAATTAGGCTTTACCTATCTTGGACCAATTGATGGTCATAGCTTTGAAAGTCTTGAAGACACATTACAAAATGCTAAAAAAACGCAAGGGCCTGTCCTTATTCACGTTGTAACAAAAAAAGGGAAAGGCTATACGCCTGCTGAAAACGATACTGTTGGTACTTGGCATGGCACTGGACCATATAAAATTGAAACAGGAGATTTTATTAAATCTTCAACAACAGCTCCTGCATGGTCAAAATTGGTTGCTGATACAGTCACACGCATTGCACGTAAGGATCCTCGTGTTGTAACCATCACTCCTGCAATGCCAGTGGGTTCCAAATTAGAGGGATTTGCAAAAGAGTTCCCAAATAGGTTCTTTGATGTTGGGATTGCAGAACAACATGCTACTACGATGGCAGCTGGGATGGCAGCGGAAGGTACGAAACCATTTCTTGCGATTTACTCTACATTCTTACAACGTGCATACGACCAAGTTTTACATGATATTTGCAGACAAAAGTTAAATGTATTTATTGGTATCGACCGCGCAGGCTTGGTGGGAGCAGATGGCGAAACACACCAAGGTGTATTTGATATCGCCTTTTTACGTCACATGCCGAACATGGTGATTATGATGCCTAAAGATGAAAATGAAGGGCAGCATATGGTAAAAACGGCACTTGATTACGATGCAGGTCCAATTGCACTCCGTTATCCAAGAGGTAATGGCTTAGGAGTACCGTTGGATGAAGAATTGCAACCGATTGACATTGGTACTTGGGAAGTATTACAGGATGGTGCTGATGCAGCAATTCTTACATTCGGAACCACTATTCCAATGGCAAAAGCTGCAGCTGATCTCTTAGCTACTAAAGGTATTAAAACGGAAATTATTAATGCTCGTTTCATTAAGCCTATGGATGAAGATATGCTTCATCGTTTATTTGAAAGCAAAAAGCCTATTCTTACGATAGAAGAAGCTATGCTTGAAGGTGGTTTTGGGAGCGCTGTGTTAGAGTTTGCAAACGACCATGGTTATGATACGGATTTAGTTGACCGCATTGGCATTCCTGATGTATTTGTTGAACACGGGAATGTGGACTTATTGCTACGTGATTTGCATATGACGGAAGAAGACGCTGTAGAAAGCGTGCTTCATCTTATCAATAAAAAATCTAAGAAGCAAGCGGGTTTAGAAACACAATGACAACGAAAATACCGAAAGAACGAGTAGATGTATTGCTTGTACAACGGGGCCTCTGCGAAACACGTGAAAAAGCCAAACGCTTGATCATGGCAGGCCAAGTTTTTTCTAAAGAAGTGCGTGTAGACAAAGCTGGCGAAAAAATTCCAGTTGATGCTGATCTTCAAATTAAAGGCCAACAATTGCCGTATGTGAGTCGCGGTGGTCTCAAATTAGAAAAGGCTTTAAAAATATTTGATGTAGATGTTTCAGGAAAGCTTATGTTGGACATCGGATCTTCTACAGGCGGCTTTACTGATTGTGCGCTGCAAAATGGTGCAAAACACTGTTATGCACTAGATGTAGGCTCAAACCAGCTCGCTTGGAAAATACGATCAGATGAACGTGTAACGGTAATGGAAAAAACCAATTTCCGTTATGTCACACCAGTTAACTTCGATTCTGGTTTACCAGACTTTGCAACAATCGACGTTTCATTTATCTCTCTTGAATTAATTTTACCTGTTTTGAAAACATTGTTATTACCAAAGGGCGATGTAATTGCGCTAGTAAAACCGCAATTTGAAGCAGGGAAAGATAAAGTTGGGAAAAAAGGAATTGTACGAGAGGCTAAGACACATCTTGAAGTATTAGAAAAAGTGGCTAACTTTGCTGAAAATACTGGCTTCGTAGTTAAAGATGCATCCTACTCACCAATTACAGGTGGAGAGGGAAATATTGAATTTTTATTCCATCTATACAATCCTCAGAATGGTGAGGAAGTCCATTCATTTACTGATTTCAACAAGTTAGTAAATGAAGCACATCAACAATTGAAATAACACGGCCACGACTCACGGCCGTGTTTTTTCTTGTATAACAATAGGAAAAATGTTACCTTATTTAAGATAAGCATAATTATGCACGAGGTGATCACAGTTGAATAAAAGCCAAAGACATATTCGCATACGCGATATGATCGCAAATAATGAGATAGAAACACAAGATGAATTAGTGGATATGCTGAAAGAAGCAGGCTACCATGTGACACAAGCAACCATTTCAAGAGATATCAAAGAACTTCATTTAATAAAAGTGCCATTGCATGATGGGCGTTATAAATATAGTTTACCGGCAGACCAACGCTTTAATCCGATCCAAAAACTGCATAGAGCTTTAGCGGATGCCTTTGTGTCTATAGATGGTACAAGCAATATGCTTGTGATGAAAACATTGCCAGGAAACGCACATGCAATCGGTTCTTTATTGGATCGATTAGATTGGGAAGGGATTCTTGGAACTATTTGCGGCGATGATACAATTCTTATTATTTGCAGAGCAGATGAAGAAAGAAACCTTATTAAAGATCGCTTGTTGGAAATGTTATAGCTGTAAACGGGGTGTGAAACTTGTTAAAAGAACTGTCAATTAAAAATTTCGCTATTATTGAAGATCTGACGGTCGACTTTCAAGAAGGATTAACGGTCTTGACTGGAGAAACTGGGGCAGGGAAGTCTATTATTATCGATGCTGTGCAACTTCTTGCAGGAGGGCGAGGATCTCAGGAATTTATTCGCCATGGGGCGAAAAAAGCCGAATTAGAAGGACTTTTTACCCTATCTTCATCGATGCATACAGCATATTCTAAATGTGCGGAAGCTGGCATTGATATAGAAGAAGGCTCGGTCATCCTTAGACGAGACTTAAATGATAACGGTAAAAGTGTTTGCCGAGTCAACGGAAAACTTGTCCCACTATCATTACTTAGGGAAATAGGTGCAACATTAATCGACATTCACGGCCAGCATGAAAGCCAAGAATTAATGGATGATAAGCATCACCTTTCGTTGCTTGATCAATTCGCAGGAGATCAAATTACAGATCAAAAAACGCTGTATATTTCGCAATACGAAGAATATCGCCTGTTGAAAAAGGAGCTTGCTGCGATTTCAGTTAATGAGCAACAAGTAGCACAAAAAATTGATCTCTTTCAGTTTCAAATCAAAGAAATTGATGCATGCAAATTTGTGCCTAATGAAGAAGATGAATTAATGGAAGAACGCAGAAGACTGCTAAACTTCAACAAAATATTTGAAGGCGCAAGTACAGCGCACGAAACCATTTTAGGTGAATCAAAAGGGCTTGATTGGATCGGCCAAGCTATGTCCGCATTAGAGGATGTCGCTACTGTTGACGAAAGCTTTAATGAGTATTCAGAAGCTGTATCGAACGCATTTTACAATTTGCAAGAAGCTGCATTTGGAGTGAAAAATATTCTTGATGAGCTTGAATTTGATCCAGAGAGGCTGAATGAAGTAGAGCAACGTTTAGCGCTTATTGGATCAATGAAGCGTAAATATGGGCATACTTTAGAAGAAATTCTGGCGTATCGTGAAAAAATAGGCGAGGAATTGGCATCTCTCTTAAACAGAGATGAAAATATCCAAAAAAAAGAACAGCAATTAATGACATTGCAAAAAACATTGCAAAAAACCGCCGAAAAACTAACAAGTATTCGCAAAAATGTAGGGGAACAGTTGTCTTTTTCCGTTATGCAGCAGTTACGTGAATTGTATATGGAAAAAGCTGAATTTAGTGTTCATTTTGAAACATTGGCCCCTGGTCAGTTTGATCAATATGGAATTGACCGTGTTGTCTTTTATATTGCGACAAATATAGGAGAACCGCCTAAACCATTGACGAAAATTGCGTCTGGCGGGGAACTTTCACGTGTCATGCTAGCGCTTAAAACGATTTTTTCTTCATCTAATGGTATTACTTCCATTATATTTGATGAAGTCGATACTGGCGTTAGCGGTCGAGTTGCTCAAGCAATTGCTGAAAAAATTGCAGCGGTTTCAATACATTCACAGGTTTTATGTATTTCTCATTTGCCTCAAGTTGCCGCAATGGCTGATCATCATTATTATATCCAAAAGCAAGAAGATGCACACAGAACATTTACATCTTTGACTGAGATTTTTGATGATGATCGGATTGGCGAAATTAGCAGAATTATGTCTGGCACAGAAGTAACAGATCTGACTTTCCAACATGCTAAAGAATTGATCGACATTGCAAATGAAAGAAAGAAAATAATGCATGCATAAAATAACAAAACATCTTACATAAATGTGAGGTGTTTTTTTATACGCCAAATAGGTGCACAAATATTTACCTTTCATAACTATCTCAATTATAGCCATGATAATTAAAAAAGGAGGTGGCATATGAGAAATGCAAAGCGCTCTTTCTTGAGCTTGATCATTTTGCTGGGAATGCTGGTATCCATGTCCACATTGGCAAGCGCCGCTAAGAAGGTGATACCAATGGGTGATTCAATCGGTGTGGAATTGCAGTTGGCAAATGTGACGGTTTCAAATGATGTCTTGTTGCAAGAAGGAAGCTGGCTAAAAAGAGGAGATATCGTCAAGAAAGTGAATAAGACTAAAATCAAGAAGCTTGAGAACATCCATCAAATCTTGAAAAGCTCATCTAAAGATGCCATTAAGATGACAGTTGGACGAGATGGGGAAGATCAAACCGTCAAAGTGCGGAAAGAAGAAATGGCTTCTGTCATGAATTTTTTGCGCGACGAGACAGATGGGATTGGAACACTCACTTTTTTAGATCCAGAAACAAAACAATATGGAGCGCTTGGCCATCAGATTATTGACCAGATTTTGCAGGAACCGCCGAATTTTAATGATGGGTCCATTTTTTATGCGCGAATCGAACATATTAAGAAAAGTATTCCAGGAGAACCGGGTTACAAAATTTCTTCAGTAGAGAATGGAAATGGCGAAATTGGAGATATTGAGCTAAATAGTTCATATGGCATTTTTGGAAAATGGCAAAACACTTTACAACCATCATTGCCAAAAGCAATTGAAATTATGCAGCCATCTCAAATTAAAAAAGGACCAGCCAAAATTTTAACGACTATTCAAGGGAAAAAGGTAGAAACCTTCGATATCACGATTACAAAAGTGAACAACAAAAGCTTTCAAATAGAAGTAACAGATCCTGTGTTAAAAGAAAAAACAGGTGGAATTTTGCAAGGGATGAGCGGAAGCCCAATTATTCAAAATGGTCATTTTGCCGGGGCAGTTACTCACATGTATATTGAAAGCCCTGAAAAAGGCGCTGCGTTGCCAATTACTGAAATGCTTAAAAATCAACCTGCATAAAATTTATTTTTAGCTGTCTCTAAGAAAGAGGCAGCTTTTTCTTCTTTTTATTTGGTATTCTTTTTACAAAAAATCTGTTACAATAATAGTCAATAAACACCACGAATTAATTTACATAATATTGTCGAAATTGAAATTATTCATATTCCTTCATACTCATTTTTCAAAAAATTGAAGGGCTATCCGTAAAGATGTCGAATTTACCATTTTGTATCAAACGTATGTCTAGATTTATGCAAGAAACAAAAATCAGATTGAATCTTGGGAAAAATGAAGGAGGAGTCCTGTATGAACAAAGTAAAAGTTGCAATTGTGGATGATAATAGTGAGTTGGTGAAAGCTCTGGAGGAGTATCTTTCACAGCAACCAGAAATTGATGTAATCAGTACAGCGACAAATGGCAAACAATGTTTGAAAATGCTGGAAAGCCAAGTGCCGGATGTGCTATTATTAGATATAATTATGCCGCACCTTGACGGGTTGGCTGTATTGGAAACAATCCATGAAAACCCACAGCTTAATAGTATGCAAGTAATTATGTTGACTGCATTTGGACAAGAAGATGTAATGAAACAAGCGGCAGAGCTTGGTGCATCTTACTTTATGCTAAAGCCTTTTGAATATGAACGTTTAGCGTCTAAAATACTGCAAGTAGGCGGTAAAAAAGTGGAAAAACAAAAAAGGGTTAGTGTCCTGCAAAGCTCCACTCCACAAAAGATGGATCAGCGCCAATTAGATGCAACCATAACGGCAATAATCAAAGAAATAGGCGTTCCAGCACATATCAAAGGCTATGCATATTTACGAGAAGCCATCCAAATGGTCTATCTCGATGTAGATTTACTTGGTTCCATTACCAAAATTCTTTATCCAGATATTGCAAAGAAATTTGATACGACGCCATCACGTGTAGAGCGTGCAATTCGCCATGCCATCGAAGTTGCATGGAACCGCGGAAATTATGAATCGATTTCGAAGATGTTTGGTTATACAGTCCATCACCTTAAATCTAAGCCAACAAATTCAGAATTCATTGCTATGATTGCTGATAAGATTCGTATTGAAATGGTGGCAGTTTAGAGAGGTTTAAAAGCCTTGATATATAGAATAATAGTAAATTGCCATTGTAATAAATTTATAAAGCAATAAACTACTATTAAATATAATTGTATTATATAGCACATTTCCATTTATTGAGTTTACGTAAAATTCAACAACTGGAGGTGTGCTTTTTGTATTCTATTGAAATAATATTAGGAAATAAATGCTATAATTATAGGATGATGGGAGGTTTTTAAGTTGGTTCTTTTTGAAAATGATTGGATTATGCTTGTGGAAAAAGAAGCGATTGTCTATGTTATAGTTAAAAAAGAAGGGTATTCTTTAAAAGAGTTTGAACCTGTATTAAAAAAATTCAAAAGAATTAAATTAAATGGTTTTCAAGCATTGCGAAGTGTCTTTTTAAATTGTTCAAAAGAAGAACAAGAGATTGGCTATTGGCTGCCACCAATTGAAATCGTTATAGCACGGGACGGTATGGCAGCTACTATGTATATTAATGATCATCCTGCAACTTTATTTCAAGATGAGTTAATTATGAATAAACAAATTAAAGAAGCAGCAGAGAATGCGGGTGTCCAATATGGTTATTTAACCCTTTCGCTTGAAACTGTTCTATTAGGCAAACCAACAGTCATAGCAAAAGGCCAGCCTCCCCAAACGGGTGAAGATGCGAAGATTACATATAAAAGCTTTCCAAAAAAGAAACCACAAATCCTTGATAATGGCCGTGCAAACCATTATGATATCAACTTTATTCAGGAAGTAAAAAAAGATGAATGGTTAGGAGAAAAAATTCCTGCGAAGAAAGGAATTCCGGGGAAAAATGTTTTAGGCCAACGAATAGAGGCAATGGATGGTAAAGATTTTATGTTGGTTTATGATGAAAAATCTATTTATGAAAAAGAGTCGAGTGGTATAGTGACCATCCATGCACTTTTCGATGGTGTCATCGAGCAACCTTATCCTCCTTTATCAGTTCAGAAACACCTTCAAATACCAAGTGATGTGGGAGTCGAAACAGGCAATCTGGAGTTCACAGGCTCGATTACGATTCGAGGAACTATTCTACCTGGATTTACAGTCAAGGCGACAGGTGACATATTGATTGAGAGCAAAGAAGGTGTAACTGGAGCTGAACTTATACAATCTACTCACGGAGATGTCTATGTTTGTGGAGGTATATATGGCAACAAAATAACGAAGGTGATGGCAGGTCAAAATATTTATGTACAATATACCAATGACTGCTATTTAGCTGCGAAAGAAACCATTTTTATAAGTACGTATGCCATCAGTACAGATATGAAGGCTCAAAATATCAGAGTCGATGAGAATAAGGGTAAACTTATAGGTGGGAGAATTTGCGCAAAAAATTCGATTCATGCAGCATGGGTTGGCAATCAGCTTGGTCGTAAAACAGACCTGATTATTTCACTCCCGGATCGCAAAGACAGCTTAAAAAAGATTAAAGAAAAAAGTGATGAAATAGAGAATCTGGAGCATGACCTGAAAGATTTAAGAGGAAAGCTAGCTCAATTGCAGAAGTTCTTGCATAAAATGATGCCAGCTCAGCGCCAAACATACGATAAGATTGCTAGTAATATAAAAGAAAAGGAATCTCAAATTGAGATACTAGAATATGAAATGGATGAGATTTTGCATCTACTGAAGAGGAGTGGTAATGAGAAAATTTCCATTACCAAAGCTGCATATCCAGAGACAACTCTCCAAATAGGTTCTGAAAGATCAACTATTCAACAAATGACGAAAGGAGAATTTAAATTGGAAAGTGGTGTTTTAAATGTCTAGACCGCTCGTTTTTGCGCATAGAGGCGCTTCTGCTCGAGGTATTGAAAATACGCTAGATGCTTTTGAATTAGCGTTAGAATCAGGGGCAGATGGTATAGAATTAGATATTCAAGCGACAAAAGATCATATTCCGGTTGTTATTCATGATCATAATTTAAGGCGTCTTACAGGGAAAAATGAGCTGATTTCGAATTTGTACTATCATCAGGTTAAACTATTACATGTTGGGAAATTTTTCTTTAGAAGGTTTAACGGAGCTAAAATTAGCACGTTTGATGAGTTTTTAGGTTGGCACAAAGTCCATTCTGTCCCCCTTAATGTGGAATTAAAAGAGTCACTGCTTCAAGATGAAAGCGCTCTAAGAGAGACTGTGGAGAAATGTAGTGAAATACCAAATTTACATATTTCATCGTTTCATCCTGAATTGCTAGAAAAAGCAAAAGAAATAGCGCCAAGAATAGAAACCGCCTTAATTGCAACAAAGAAATTGAACTGGGCAGAGTTAGACAAATTGCCATACGTAGATGTAATCCATGCGAATAAATCCCGTTATTATAAAAAAAGGTATCTTGATGCACTTACTGCTCAAGGAAGAAAGTGCCGCTTTTATAACATTACAGGTGATGAACAATTTTTGGAGGAACCGCATGATGCGGTTATCGGATGGATTACTGACTATCCAGAGAAAGTGCGGAAGATGCAGAAACTAAGTAAATCAATATAAAGCTCAGATAATTATACAAAAAGCACCGAAGAGAACACTACATTCTTGTCGGTGCTTTTTGCACATTTTTATTTTTTTTTAGTATATTTTGGCGCAACTCGTCCATTTCTACGATCACGGTTTAATAAAAAGCCGGCAAAAAATCCAAAGCCGATTAAAAACAATACGATCCCTATTACAAATTGTAGCCAAAGATATGGAATCGGATCGAATAACTTGGCGAAAAATGTATCTCGCATTAATTTTATGCCCGCTGCTGCCATAATAGCGGGTATGGCTAGAATGACAAAAGCAATAAAACGCCCCATTTTTGGTTCAACTCCTCTAATATAATCCATTTTTACTTGTATCCTGCACATTGTCAAGATAGGAAACTTCCGATAAGATGATAGCTAACCATATGAAAGAATTTTCATACATATTTGGAAGGAGTGAAGTAGAATGCATAGGATTATGATTGTAGGTGCAGGAAAAGGAGGTACAGCAATTCTACAATTACTCGCACATTCGTCAGACTGGCAAACAGTGGCTGTTATCGATAAGAATGATAATGCTAAAGGCATAAAAGAAGCTAAAAAGTCAGGAATTGCTACAGCAAATGACTGGCGTGATTTTAAGAATGCTTCTATCGATATGGCGATTGATGTGACTGGTAATCCGAAGGTCTATGACGAATTGATCGAGGAGTTACCACATAATACGACTGTGATACCGGGTAGCGTGATTGAGATTATTATCAAACTTTTGCAGGAGAAAGATTATTATATTCAAAAAATCCAAGCATTTTCTAGAAGACAGCAAATTATCTTTAACTCCATAGATGAAGGCATGATGAGCGTTAATCAAAAAGGAGAAATTATTTTTTATAATCACAGTGCTATGCGACTTACTAATACACCAATAGAAAAAGCAGTTGGCAAGCATTATAAAGACGTTATGAATGCTCTTGAACTCGAGCAGGTGATTGAAACAGGTCAAGCAGAGACAAATCAAGAATTAATTCTTCCATCTGGAAAAAAGGTCGTGCTTTCCAAAATTCCCATGGTAGATGAAAAGTCAGAACAAATTGGTGTACTTGCAATTTTTAAAGATATTTCTGAAGTTGTTGCCTTAGCGGAAGAGATTACTGATCTGAAAGAAGTAAAAAAGATGTTAGAAGCTATTATACAATCGAGCGACGACGCGATCTCTGTAGTAGATGAGAAGGGAAGGGGTATTGTAGTTAATCCAGCTTATACAAGGATTACAGGCCTGTCACCGGAAGAGATTATCGGTAAACCTGCAACTACTGATATTTCAGAAGGTGAGAGTATGCATTTAAAAGTGCTTGAAACCAAAAAACCGATACGCGGAGTTAATTTGCGCCTGGGCCCTTCCAAAAGAGAAGTTATCGTCAATGTGGCGCCAATTCTAGTTGAAGATGAGCTTAAAGGCAGCGTAGGGGTCATCCATGATGTAACAGAGATGCGCAACTTATCTAAAGAATTGAGCCAAGCGAAAACAATTATACGAACACTAGAATCAAAGTATGTTTTCGATGATATAATCGGTGATTCAGAAGAAATGAAGCTTGCGATAGAACAAGCTAAGCTCGCTGCAAAAACGCCGGTGACGGTCTTTCTAAGGGGCGAATCAGGTACAGGTAAAGAATTATTTGCCCATGCAATACATAGTGAAAGTAATCGACACTATGAGAAGTTTATAAGAGTCAATTGTGCGGCAATTGCTGAAAATTTATTGGAAAGCGAATTGTTTGGTTATGAAGAAGGTGCCTTTACTGGAGCTAAAAAAGGCGGCAAGCGTGGCCTTTTTGAAGAGGCGAACGGAGGTAGTATCTTTTTAGATGAAATTGGCGAGCTGTCGCTTAGCACCCAGGCCAAACTTTTACGTGTTTTACAAGAACATGAGATTGTTAGAGTGGGCGCTACAAAACCCATTCCTATAGATGTCCGTATTATTGCAGCCACAAATGTCAATATGGAAAAAGCGCTTCATGACCATACGTTTCGAGAGGATCTCTACTACAGGCTTAATCGCATGCCAATTTATATACCACCACTTCGAAACAGACTTGAAGATATCCCGCAGCTTGTAGATCGCCTGCTTCAAAAACTCAACCGTGAGTATGGTCGAAATGTAACAAAGGTGACTAGAGGAGTAATCCAAAAGTTAAGAAACTATCAATGGCCTGGTAATGTAAGAGAATTAGAGAATGTGATTGGGCGGGCGATGATCTTTATGCCAGCTGCTGAAACAGAATTACAGGAAAATTATGTGCAAATTTCGGCGCAAAAAACTTCAACATTAGAGGGCAAAGTAGAAGAAGAAATATATAACGGAACATTGGATGAAGCAATGGCCCAATATGAAAAAAGAATTATTGAAACCGCTCTCAAGGACAATAGATATAATAAAACTCAGACTGCTAAAGCGTTGCAAATTTCGATTAGAAGCTTGTATTATAAATTAGAAAAATATGAACTTGCATAAAATGGCGTGCAAATAACTGCACACATCTGCATGGCTATGCATTGAAAAAAACGTCGAAATTGTTTAAACTTTTATTTTATAAGGCAAAAAGTTTTGGCACGCTTCTTGCATTATATATTATTGACTGGATACAACCAGATTTTTTATAACTTCGAAGGAGGAATTATTAAGATGGAAATTTTCAAATATATGGGAAAATATGATTATGAACAAGTGGTTATTTGCCAAGATAAAACTTCAGGATTGAAAGCGATTATCGCTATTCACGATACTACACTAGGACCTGCGCTTGGTGGTACTCGCATGTGGACATATGAATCAGAAGAAGCAGCTATTGAAGATGCACTTCGTTTAGCGCGCGGCATGACATATAAAAATGCAGCAGCTGGGCTTAACCTTGGTGGTGGTAAAACTGTAATCATGGGAGATCCATTTAAAGACAAAAATGAAGAAATGTTCCGCGCATTAGGCCGTTTCATCCAAGGCTTAAACGGACGCTACATCACAGCAGAAGATGTGGGTACTACAGTTGCTGATATGGACTTAATCCATGAAGAAACAAATTATGTGACAGGAATTTCACCTGCATTCGGTTCATCAGGCAACCCTTCTCCTGTAACAGCATACGGTGTTTATGTAGGTATGAAAGCAGCAGCTAAAGCGGCATTTGGAACAGATAGCTTAGAAGGAAAACGTATTTCTGTTCAAGGTCTTGGAAATGTTGCTTATTCACTATGCAAGCATCTTCACGAAGAAGGCGCAAAACTTATCGTAACCGATATTAATGAAAACGCTGTCAAACGTGTAGTTGATGAATTTGGTGCAGTTGCTGTTAGCCCTGAAGAAATTTATGCACAAGACGTGGATATCTTTGCTCCATGTGCATTAGGCGCAATCATCAATGATGAAACAATCCCACAATTAAAAGCAAAAGTAATTGCAGGATCTGCAAACAACCAATTGAAAGACTCAAAACATGGTGAGATCATTCACGAAAAAGGCATTATCTATGCTCCAGACTACGTAATCAACTCTGGTGGTGTTATCAATGTAGCTGATGAATTATACGGTTACAACTATGATCGCGCTATGAAAAAAGTTGAAGGTATTTATGATAGCATTACAAAAATTGTTGAAATATCAGAACGTGATAATATTCCAACATACTTAGCTGCAAATCGTATGGCAGAGGATAGAATTGAAAGAATGGCTAAATCAAGAGGCACATTCTTGAAAAACGAAAAAAATATCTTATCACAACGCGGATAAGAATCAAGAGATGACAATCTAGCATTTTATGATATAATTTAGGACCAGGTAATAAAATTGAATAGCTGCCGTGAAAAACGGTAGCTATTCAATTCTTTTAATATTAAAAGATATTAGTATAAAATAGGGAGTGTGTTCTTATGGCTAAGAATTATGACCTTGTCATAGTAGGTGGAGGCACTGGAGGTTATGTTGCCGCGATTCGCGCCGCGCAATTGGGTCTATCGACTGCCATTGTGGAACAAGGGAAACTAGGGGGAACTTGTTTACATAAAGGTTGTATACCAAGTAAAGCTTTGCTACGAAGCGCAGAAGTATACCGGACAACAAAAGAGCATGCAGAGAATTTTGGTGTAGATGTAAAAGAAGTCACATTCAATTTTGAGCAGGCTCAAAAAAGAAAAAATAGTATCATAGATAAACTTCATGCAGGTATCCAAGCATTGATGAAAAAAGGAAAAATTGATGTATACGAAGGCTATGGCAGAATATTAGGACCTTCGATTTTTTCGCCAATGCCTGGCACAATCTCTGTCGAATTTAAAGATGGTCGGGAAAATGAAATGTTAATCCCGCAAAATGTAATTATTGCCACAGGCTCTAGACCACGGACGCTTCCGGGATTAACGCCTGATGGTAAAAAAATTGTGACATCAGATGATTTAATGTCGCTCGAAACCTTACCTAAATCAATTGTTATCGTTGGTGGCGGAGTTATAGGGATTGAATGGGCATCTATGTTACATGACTTTGGAGTGGAAGTTACGGTTGTTGAATATTCGGATTCGATATTGCCAACAGAAGATCATGACATCCAAAAAGCAATGGCAACATCATTGAAAAAACGTGGCATTCAGATAGTAACAAATGCGAAAACGTTACCTGAAACGTATAAAGAAACAGGCGATGAATTTGAGATTTCTGCTGAAGTAGATGGCAAAACGCAAATTTTTACAGCTGAAAAGCTTCTGTTATCTGTCGGAAGACAGGCAAACATAGAAAACATTGGCCTTGAAAATACAGATATCCAAGTAGAGCGCGGATTCATCCAAGTCAATGATCATTACCAAACGAAGGAATCTCATATATATGCTATTGGTGATGTTATTGGCGGCTTACAATTAGCTCATGTGGCTTCACACGAAGGCATTCATGCTGTAGACCATATTGCTCGCAAAGACACATTGCCGATGGAAGCCCATAAAATTGCACGCTGTATATATGGAAGTCCGGAAATTTCAAGTATAGGCTATACAGAGAAACAAGCGAAGGAACAGGGGATTGATGTGGTAGTGGGTAAATTCCCATTCGCGGCAATTGGTAAAGCGCTCGTTTTTGGTGAGACTGAAGGCTTCGTCAAAATGATTGTAGACAAAAAGACGAACGATCTAGTCGGTGTTCATATTATGGGCGCACATGCAACGGAATTGATTGCAGAAGCAAGCCTTGCAATGTTAGTTGATGCAACACCTTTTGAAATTTCTGCGCATATTCATCCGCATCCATCCTTATCTGAGGCAATTGGTGAAGCGGCCCTTGCTGTTGATGGAATGGCAATTCATTTCTAAGGAGAGATCATAATGATAGAAAATAAACATACTGCTTTAGGTTTATCTGATGAAGTAGTACTTGATATGTATAGAACAATGCTGCTTGCCCGACGTATTGATGAAAGAATGTGGCTATTAAACCGTGCAGGTAAAATCCCATTCGTTATATCTTGCCAAGGACAAGAGGCAGCTCAAATCGGCGCAGCATTTGCTTTAAATAATAAAAAAGATTATATTGCACCGTATTACCGAGATATGGGCGTTGTGCTACATTTCGGCATGACAGCAAAAGAGTTGATGCTTTCTGCATTTGCGAAAGCGGAAGATCCTAACTCTGGCGGCCGCCAAATGCCAGGTCATTTTGGTCAAAAGAAAAACCGCATTATTACAGGTTCTTCACCTGTAACGACACAAGTTCCACATGCGGTAGGTGTGGCACTTGCGGGGAAAATGCAAAAAGAAGATTTTGTCACATTTGTTAGTCTTGGAGAAGGATCTTCAAACCAAGGTGATTTCCATGAAGGGGCTAACTTTGCTGGTGTTCATAAGCTTCCTGTTATTATTATGGTGGAAAATAATCGCTATGCTATTTCAGTGCCGCTTAGCAAGCAAGTTGCGTGTGAAAATGTCTCAGACCGTGCGATTGGCTACGGTATGCCTGGCGTAACAGTAGATGGCAACGATCCACTTGAAGTGTATAAAGTGATGAAAGAAGCAGCAGATCGTGCAAGAAACGGTGAGGGACCAAGCTTAATTGAGACGATCTGCTATCGTTTAACTGCACACTCATCTGATGATGACCATCGTCAATACAGAACAGAAGAAGATTTGGCAGAAGGCCGTGCGAATGATCCGATTGTTCGCTTTGCAGCATATTTAAAAGATTTAGGCGTTCTAACTTCAGAAATAGAAGAAAAGATGCAAGAAGAAATCATGGCTGAGGTTGACGAAGCGACTGATTATGCGGAAAACGCTCCATATGCGGAGCCGGAACATGCATTGCAATACGTCTACGGAAACCATGAGGAGGTGTAGCAGATGGCGAATTTATCATATATTGATGCCATTACATTAGCGATGAAAGAAGAAATGGAAAGAAACGATCGTGTCTTTATTCTTGGAGAAGATGTCGGTTTAAAGGGCGGCGTGTTTAAAGCAACGCAAGGCCTTTACGATGAGTTCGGTGAAGAACGTGTGATTGACGCACCTCTTGCCGAATCAGCAATTGTCGGAGTTGGTATTGGTGCAGCGATGTATGGTTTAAGACCTATTGCTGAAATGCAATTTGCGGATTTTATCATGCCTGCTGTCAATCAAATTATTTCGGAAGCGTCTAGAATCCGCTACCGCTCAAATAATGACTGGAATTGTCCAATGGTTATTCGTGCTCCATTTGGTGGAGGAGTCCATGGCGCGCTTTACCATTCTCAATCAGTAGAAGCAGTATTTGCTAATCAACCCGGTTTAAAAATCGTCATTCCATCAACTCCATATGATGCGAAAGGATTGTTAAAAGCAGCGATTCGCGATGACGATCCTGTCCTTTTCTTTGAACACAAAAGAGCGTACCGCCTGATTAAAGGCGAAGTGCCAGAAGAGGACTATACAATTGAAATCGGCAAAGCTGATGTGAAACGAGAAGGCGAAGATTTGACTGTCATTACGTATGGCCTTGGCGTGCATTTTGCATTGCAAGCAGCTGAACGTTTGGAAAAAGACGGCATCTCTGTCCATGTATTGGACTTACGTACGATCTACCCATTAGACAAAGAGGCTATTATTGAAGCTGCAAAGAAAACGGGTAAAGTATTGCTTGTAACAGAAGATAATAAAGAAGGTAGCGTCATGAGCGAAGTCTCTGCGATTATTGCGGAACATGCGCTATTCGATTTGGATGCGCCAATCAAACGCTTAGCAGGTCCTGATGTACCGGCTATGCCTTACGCGCCAACAATGGAAAAATTCTTTATGATTAATCCAGATAAAGTAGAAGTAGCAATGCGTGAATTAGCTGCATTTTAAGCAAAGGGGGTTTTAAAATGGCAATTGAACAAATTACAATGCCACAACTAGGAGAAAGTGTAACGGAAGGCACAATCGAAAAATGGTTAGTTAAACCGGGCGACGAAGTGAAAAAGTACGATACATTAGCGGAAGTGCAGACAGATAAAGTAACAGCTGAACTCCCATCATCCTTTGCGGGCAAAATCATTGAATTAATCGCAAACGAAGGTGACACCATTGCGGTGGGCGAAGTTGTTTGTAAGGTTGAAATTGAGGGAAGAGCTGCAGAAGGAAAAACAGAGGCTTCTTCTCCTGCAGAAACAAAGAATGAAGAATCAGCAAGCGATCAAAGTATGAAAAAAAGGTATTCTCCTGCAGTCGTTCGTATGGCATCAGAGCATGGCATCGACTTGAATATGGTTGAAGGCAGTGGAACTTCTGGTCGGATTACAAGAAAAGATATTCAAAAGATCATTGATTCTGGAGAAATGCCAGCTACTAAACCAAATCCAGAAGTAGAAGCAAAACCAGTTGCTACTCCAGAGCAACCTAAAGTTCAGGCTGAACCAGTACCTGTTAAAGAAGAAAAAACGTATGAGCCAACTGCTACGGGCGATATTGAAATTCCTGTTTCAGGCGTCCGTCGTGCCATCGCTAAAAATATGGTGAATAGCACACAAGAAATTCCGCATGCGTGGCTAATGATGGAAGCTGATGTCACTAATTTGGTGAATTACCGTGATTCAATTAAAGGTGACTTTAAAAAACGCGAAGGCTATAACATCACATACTTTGCTTTCTTTGTAAAAGCAGTTTCACAAGCTTTAAAAGAATTCCCTATGATGAATTCACAGTGGCAAGGCGATAAAATTATCCAGAAGAAGGATATCAACCTTTCCATTGCTGTTGCAACGGAGGATGCCCTATTTGTTCCTGTTATCAAAAATGCAGATGACAAATCAGTTAAAGGCATTGCCAAGGAAATTCATGAGTTAGCTTCGAAAGTGCGTGCTGGCAAGCTGAAATCAGATGATATGAAGGGCGGCACATTCACCGTTAATAATACCGGTGCATTTGGCTCCGTCCAATCAATGGGCATCATCAATCATCCACAAGCAGCGATTCTACAAATTGAATCCATTGTGAAACGCCCGGTGATTATGGAAGGCGGCATGTTTGCAGCACGAGATATGGTTAATTTATGCCTATCGATTGACCATCGTATTCTAGATGGTTTAGTGAGTGGCAAATTCCTTTCTCGTGTTAAAGAATTGCTTGAGGGCTATTCAAAAGATACAATGTCAATTTATTAATGATTAATACTTTTGAATTGGTTGAGAATCTCATTTCTCCTTCCATCAAAATCTTTTCATATGACAAAAAGAAATAAACTAAAATGAAGTCTGGTAACCTAGTTGAAATGGTTTTCAGACTTCTTTTACTTTTAAGCTATGTACATATTGTGTAAAATAGTAGTAAGAATGACAAAGGGGGGAAGCATCTACGCGTGCGTATGACAAATATGAAAGAAGTAAATTTCCCAAAACCATCTTATGAGGAATGGAAAGAAGCCTCGATTAAAGCATTAAAAGGGAAGCCTTTTGAGTCTCTTTTCACAAAAACTATTGAAGGTATTACAATTGAACCACTTTATACTATGGAAGACTTATTAAATACACTAGATGGAAAATTAGATGCACAAGCTAACACAGTCCGAGAGATGAGGAGTGAAGGTGCTTTTGCGATCGCCCAAGCCGCCTACGCTGATTGTATTGATGAATACATCTCTGAATTAAAGAATTCTGTATCATTCGGTAATCAATATTTAATGATTGACCAAGCGGGCTTTGAGTGGAGTGAAGAGGCTCTGAAAAAACTCGCAGGATTACTTAATGACCATCCATTTTTTATACGGACTGCAGATCCAGAAATCCTAAATGTTTTTGACTTTATAGAAAATAAAGAAGCCAAAGGTTTTGTATTATCTAATGAGCACTGTCAAATCAACGGTTTTCAGAATGTTCGAAAGGTAAGCGCTAACATAATTGATGCTCATTACAAAGGGGCAAACGCTGTACAAGAATTAGCGATAGCTCTTGCTATAGCGAGTGAACGAATGGAAAAAGCAGCAGATTTCAATCAGCTTGAAAATCAATTTTTCGCTGCCTTTTCTGTTGATACACAATTTTTCATGGAAATAGCAAAACTACGAGCTTTTCGAATACTTTGGAAAGCGTTTACGAAAGCTTATGGTATCGAAAATCCAAAACCTGTGAAAATTTATGCAGAAACATCACTTAGAAGATTCTCAAAATTAGATCCTTACGTAAACTTGCTACGGGCAGGGAATGAAGCATTTACTGCGGCTATAGGTGGAGCTGATCTTTTAACAGTACACCCTCATAATATTATAACAAAGCCAACAAGCCAATCAGTTCGGATTGCACGAAATGTGGGCTTGGTAATACGCGAAGAATCGCATGTTACCAAGATAGAGGACCCTTCTGGCGGTGCTTATTATATCGAATCATTAACGCACGATTTAGCTAAAGAAGCCTGGGAAAAGTTTGTTGAAATTGAAGCAATGGGTGGCTATACACAATATGTAGAAAGTGGCCGATTAGAAAAAGAGCTTGAAGAAACAATGACTAAACGTCTTCTTGAAGTGGAAACAAGGAAAACTATACTTGTTGGCACAAACGATTTTGCTGATGCTAATGAAGAGGCTTCAGTTGAAACATTTTATAAGGTTCAACGTCTTGCAGAACCATTCGAAGGTTTAAGACGAACAATGAAAGATGCAAAAATCAAAGCAGCAATTTTGCCATTTGGCGATTTGAAAAAGATTAAGCCGCGTATAGATTTTGCTACAGGAGTCTTAGCTACTGCCGGTATGATTTCTAACGTAATAGAGCCTACATCAGATATAGAAAAAGCTAAGGAGTGGTTAAAAAATAGCAAAGAGGATTATGTCATTTTCTGTGCAACAGATGAGGATACTCTGAATGCAATCCCTGTTTTATTGGAAGAAAAACCAGCCTCAATTATATTGGATGTGGCGGGAAAATTTGATACGGATTGGCACACAAAAGGTTTAAACGGATATTTATACAAAGGCCAAAATATGATCCGAAAGTTGAAGAATATTGCTGAAACATTGAAGGAGGTTCAACGATGAAACCTAATTTTTCAACTATTCACATAGAAGAAGTTTTGCGTGAAGAACTTCCATCAAAAAATCAATCTACATTTATGACAAATGAAAATATAGAAGTTAAAACCAGCTACTCGTTCAATGATATTAAAACCGCAGCTCATCTTCATGATGTAGCAGGAATAGCGCCTAATACAAGAGGGCCTTATCCAACTATGTATATTGGCCGTCCATGGACGATTCGGCAATATGCTGGTTTTTCAACAGCAGAGGAATCGAATGCTTTCTATCGCCGAAACTTAGCAATGGGCCAAAAAGGCCTTTCCGTTGCATTTGACCTTGCAACACACCGAGGCTATGACTCTGACCACCCTCGTGTGACGGGGGATGTAGGTAAAGCAGGAGTTGCCATTGATTCTGTTGAAGATATGAAAATACTATTTGATGGAATCCCGCTTGATCAAATGTCTGTATCCATGACAATGAATGGTGCAGTGCTACCGGTGCTTGCTTTTTATATAGTAGCTGCTGAAGAACAGGGCATCACTCCAGATAAGCTTGCAGGCACAATCCAAAATGATATTTTAAAAGAGTATATGGTGCGTAATACATATATTTATCCGCCTGAAATGTCGATGAAAATCATCGCTGATATTTTTGAATATACATCAAAATTTATGCCGAAATTCAATTCTATTTCTATTTCCGGCTATCATATTCAAGAAGCGGGAGCTACAAACGATATCGAGCTAGCTTATACTTTAGCGGATGGGCTAGAATATGTCCGTACAGGACTGAAGGCAGGCATCGACATTGACAACTTTGCACCTAGATTGTCTTTCTTCTGGGCGATTGGCATGAATTATTATATGGAAATAGCCAAAATGCGTGCAGCTCGTCGCATTTGGGCTCAAATGATGTCTTCATTCAACCCTAAAAATCCTAAGACCCTTGCTCTTCGCACACATTCACAAACATCTGGCTGGTCTTTAACAGAACAAGATCCGTTTAATAATGTGACACGGACATTGATTGAAGCCAATGCTGCAACCATGGGGCATACACAGTCACTTCATACAAATGCTTTAGATGAAGCCATCGCACTTCCGACAGATTTTTCTGCTCGGATTGCACGAAATACACAGCTTTTTCTGCAAAATGAAACGCAAATGACCAAAACAATTGATCCATGGGGCGGTTCTTATTATGTTGAGAAGTTGACTGACGAATTAACAAAGTCTGCATGGACGTTGATTGAGGAAATTGAAGAGCTAGGTGGTATGGCAAAAGCAATTGAAACTGGGCTACCTAAAATGAGAGTTGAGGAAGCATCCGCAAAGCGGCAAGCTAAAATTGATTCTAAAACAGAAACAATCATAGGCGTCAATAAATATCGTTTAGATAAAGAGGATCCTATAGAAATATTAGATATCGATAATACGATGGTACGTCAATCTCAAATTGATCGAATTCAATTAATGAAAGAAAAACGAGATGAAAAGAAAGTACGCTATGAATTAGATCGCTTAACTCAAGCTGCAGAAACAGGGGAGGAAAACTTACTTACAGTAGCTGTAGATGCAGCAAGGGAAAGAGCCACGCTTGGAGAAATTTCGAATGCCATTGAGTCAGTTGCAGGACGACATAAAGCAGTCATCCGCTCTATTAGCGGTGTCTATGCTTCCAACTATTCTGATAAGGAAGCTATAGAAGAGATCAAACAAATGACTGAGGAATTCTTAGAAAATGAGGGAAGACGCCCAAGGATTTTAGTCGCTAAAATGGGCCAAGACGGCCATGATCGCGGAGCTAAAGTTGTTGCTACTGGATATGCAGACTTTGGTTTTGATGTGGATATATCACCGTTATTTATGACACCAGAAGAAACCGCACAAATGGCGGCAGAAAATGACGTTCATGTTGTTGGCGTTTCGTCTCTAGCAGCTGGTCATAAAACATTAGTGCCCGCTCTCATCGATGAATTAAAAAAACTAGGCAGAGAGGACATTATCGTGATTGTCGGTGGTGTTATTCCTGCTCAAGATTACGAATTTTTATATCAGAGCGGTGCCCAAGCAATCTTTGGACCTGGTACAGTATTGCCTATTGCATCTCAAAAAATGATTGAACTTATCTATAAGAATTTAGGGTACGAGGAAGTAAATGACTGATAAAAAATCAGCATTATTTGTCCAGCCAGGGGTTCAATCGATACATGACGGGATGCAGGAAACCAAACGAAAGAAGTTTGTTAAAAAGACGAAAGTCAAACAGAATCTAGACGAACTAGCTGAAAATATAAAGGAAGGCTCGCGTCTGCATTTGGCAAAAGCCATTACCCTTCTTGAAAGTGCTCATCCAGAAGATCAATCGGATGCGCAGGACTTACTTAAAAAGATGCTTCCCTATACAGGTGCTTCCATTAGAATTGGCATAACTGGTGTTCCAGGAGCGGGGAAAAGCACCTTCATTGAAGCTTTCGGCAAAATGCTCTGTGAAAGAGGACATAGAGTTGCTGTACTCGCTATTGACCCAAGCTCCACCGTCAATGGAGGTAGCATTCTTGGAGATAAGACAAGGATGGAGCAACTCTCACGCGAGCCCAATGCATTTATTCGTCCGTCTCCTTCAGCGGGGACCTTAGGCGGTGTGCATAAAAAAACACGAGAAACCATGCTATTATGCGAAGCAGCAGGCTACGATATCGTACTAATCGAAACGATGGGAGTCGGCCAGAGCGAGACAATTGTAAGAGGTATGGTAGATTTCTTTTTACTTCTTGTCCTGACAGGAGCAGGAGATGAACTACAGGGAATGAAAAAAGGCATCATGGAATTAGCAGATACAATTATTGTGCATAAAGCTGATGGGGATAATCTTCGTCCAGCGCAAAGAACCATGTCAGAGTACAAACGAATACAGCATTTTTTACAGCCTGCCACACCTGGGTGGGATACGAGGACACACCTTGTATCCTCTCTTGAAAACAAAGGGTTATCAAGAATACAAGAAACGATTGAAGAATTTCGGGAAACCTGTATGAAAACGGGTTTTTGGTCAAGCCGTCGCACCAAACAGACAACTGAATGGTTCCAGGCTATGATTCGAGATCGTTTAATCGACACTTTTTATGCAAATGATGATACAAAACAACGAGTTTCTCAATTTGAAAAACAAATAACTGAAGGACAGATGACTGTATCTCAGGCAGTTGATTTACTATTTTCTGACGAAAAGACTGAGTGAATTTAGCTCGGTTTTTTCGTACTTCTCGGATGAAATAAGCTGATAACGCTTAATCGTAGTTTTCATTCTAAAAATTGAATTTAATAATCCAATAAAATCTTCATTATAGTAGGAAACATTTAAAAGAGACATCTACTAAATAAAATATTTTAAATATTAAAAAAATAGTAATAACTGGGGGAAATAAATATGTTCGCAGGGAAAACAGTAGTCATTACAGGAGCCGCAAAAGGAATAGGTCGATCTATCGCATTAATGTATGCAAGACAACATGCAAATTTAGTGTTGGCTGATATCAATCCTACAGGAGAAGAATTTGCTAAGGAATTGGGTAGCCGTGCCATATTTGTGCAAACGGATGTGCGAAAACTAGATGATATCATCCATTTAATGAGCGAAACTGTAAACCATTGGGGTAAGATTGATGTTCTAGTCAATAACGCAGGGAAATTCGTGCCTGTATCACCATATGAATCTACTATTGATGAATGGGATGACATAATGAATACCAACCTGAGAAGTGTATTCTTATGTTCGAGAGAAGCAGCAAAATATATGCGAAAACAAGAAAATGGCGGATCCATTGTGTCGATTGCATCAACACGCGCATTTATGTCTGAACCGAATACAGAAGCATATGCTGCTACAAAAGGAGGCATTGTGGCTTTGACGCATGCATTAGCACGATCATTTGGCCCAGACGGCATTAAGGTCAACTGTATATCTCCAGGCTGGATTGAAACAGAGGATTATGAGGCACTAACCGAAACTGACCATGCAATGCATTTGAGCGGCAGAGTTGGGAAACCAGACGACATTGCCAATGCATGTATGTTTCTTACTCATCCTAAAAACGATTTTATTACAGCTCAGAATGTTACCATCGATGGTGGGATGACGAAGAAAATGATGTACGAGGATTAATAAGCTGAAAGGGTAAATGAGAATTTAAAACTCAGTTACTCTTTTTTTTCGACATATTTCGCGCGACTTATTCATATACTTGCCCTAAAGCTCTATTGGGGGAGGGAAATATGTACAAAAAGTATATATTCTTCTTAATTATTCTATGTCTTAGTGCAATGCCGTTCACAAATATAGCCAGTGCTAATTTTGAAAATGATGGAGAAATAGATGGGAATCTAAGAAGTACCATAGTACAAGAATTGCCCGCTGCAAATGTCAGTATGGTCATTCGTAATTTAGAAGGTCAAATTATATTTAATTATAATGGGGATAGGTCACAAAAACCTGCTTCGAATTTGAAACTTTTCACAGTGGCGGCTGCTTTAAGTGAGCTAGGGGAAAATTATCGTTTCAAAACGAATGTTTTTATGGATGGAATAGTGAAAAAAGGTGTTTTGCAAGGCGATTTGTATCTTCAAGGGAAAGGTGATCCTACTCTTTCTATGAACGACTTGAAAGAACTGGCTGCATTTCTTCATAGTCAAGGATTAAAGAAAATTAATGGACGTATTGTAGCTGATGATTTCTATTTTGATCAAAAATTGCTTACTCCGCACATTGAAAAAGAAGACCAATCTTATTATTATGCTGCCCCTGTCACAGCATTAATGATTTCACCTAACAAAGATTACGATGCAGCCTCCGTCCTAATAGAGGCAAAGGGTAACAAAGAGGGGAAAAAGCCTACATTGCACATAGAACCTGCTAAAGGAGAACTAATTATTCGTAATGAGGCAAAAATAGTTGCATACGGACAGCCGAATACGCTCAAAATCGAAAGGGCATTTGGCACACGTAAAGTGTATATTACAGGTAATTTGCCAAGGGAACAGACAGTAAGAGAATGGATAGCTGTTCCACAGCCAACAAAACAGACGATGACATTATTTAAAGAGGCATTAAAAAGTCAGCAAGTAGACTATACAGATACCACATTTTACAGAGCCGTACCTCCGAAAAACGCACACCTTATTGCACAGAAGCAGTCGGTGCCTTTAAAAGAAATAATGATTCCATATATGAAGTTAAGTAATAATAGTATCTCCAATGTTTTAGTAAAGACCCTCGGAAAAGAGGTGAAAAAAAGGGGTAGTACTCCTGCAGGACTGAAAACTATAAAGAAATATGCAGCATCTGCTCACATCCCTATAAAAAATGCTGTGTTGGACGATGGGTCGGGTTTATCGCAAGAAAATCGTTTGACGGCAAAGGATTTAACTGAATTATTGTATAAGATTTATAAAGACGAAAAGTGGTTTAATACGTATTTTAATAGTTTGCCAATCGCGGGGAAGAATGATCGCTTAACAGGTGGATCCCTTCAAAATCGACTGACCTCTCCTCTGACAAATGGGCGTGTATTTGCAAAAACAGGTTCTATTGAAAGGGTAAATACTTTAAGCGGTTATTTCATTGGACAAAGTGGCAAAATGTATATCTTTAGCTTGCTTGTCGAAAATCAAGAAGATACTGTAGAGGAAATTGATCATATTATAACGGAAGCTGCGCGTGTTCTATAATCCTGAAACGATCATTTTGAAAAGTGGACGAACACCTGTTATAGTAATAGTGATGTAAAAAAAGGAGCGAATACACATGAATATGGATTACGATTTATTTATGCAAGATATGCTGCGCCAAGCTCGCAGTGAATTGTCTGGAAACGGTTATGAAGAATTAAAAACAGCCGAACAAGTAGAGGATGCTTTCAACCGTCCTGGAACTACTTTTGTTATGGTCAATTCTGTTTGCGGCTGTGCAGGGGGTATTGCCCGCCCAGCAGCAGTACACGCGATTAATTATGATAAACGTCCTGACCATCTAGTAACCGTATTTGCAGGCCAAGACCAAGAAGCTACTGCTCAAGCACGTATGCACTTTGGTGAAGACCATATCCCTTCATCTCCATCATTTGTTATGCTGAAAGACGGGCAGCCAGTGGCTGAAATTGGCCGTCATGAAATCGAAGGACATGATCCTATGTCTGTAATCACTTCAATCCAAGCGTATTTTGAAGAATTTTGTGATGAAGTATAATTGAAAAGTAATAAGAGCTTCCTCTATTGGAAGCTTTTTTTGTTTTGATAAACTGGTAGGTGGTATGCTTCTTTCTCATTCAGATCTATCATTTCTTCAAGAAAGAATATATTAAAAGATGAATAATTTTATGAATCTCTCCATACTCTATGAATAACGGAAAATCGTAGAGGAGGGAAAGAATGATAGATATAAAAGAATATACAGATGATGTGGCTACTCTATTGATAAAGGATATACAGCAAGAGATTCAACGATTAACGGAAGAAGCAGTGAAATCTATTCAACAACAAAGAGTTCTATCTCAAAAAAGACGGTTATTAATTGAAAGCTTTGATAGCATTAGCAGTGCCATGACACAATTATTTATTAAAGATTTGATAATGGGGATGGATCAGGAAATTGCCATACTAGACGAAAAGATTCATAAATGTGAAGCTCATAAAGAATACTATAACGACATCTTAGAAGTAGTAAGAAATTAACGGAGCCCTGTCATTTCAGTATAGAGGTACTAGTATAGTAAACTATGAGTGCAAAGAAGTGAATCTAAACTTAAAGGAGCTTTCAGAATGAAAATCAATGACCAAGCAAGAGAAGAACTATTAACAGAAATAAGTGGCATATCTGATGAAAACTTAAATAAAAAACCTTCATCAGAACAATGGTCTATCAAGGAAATTGTAGAGCATTTATATTTGTTGGAATCTAATGTAGCGATGATGATAAAGCAAAATGCTGAAAAAGGGGAGAATGCTACAGTAAGTCATAAACCTATTGAAGCAACTGTTAATCGCGATGTTAAAGTCAACGCTCCTGCCACTGCATTACCATCTGATAAATTTGCTAGCATAAATGAGCTGGAAGAGAAATTATCAACCTCACATCAGCAGTTAGAAGAGTTAGAAAAAGCAGTAGACGTACAATTACTTAAACAAAAAGCATTTCCTCATCCTGCTTTTGGACTGATGAGTCTCGACCAATGGATTCCTTTTGTTGGCTACCATGAAAAAAGGCATATACTACAAATACAAGAAGTTAAGCAGCAGCTAGGACTATAAAAAAAGAGCAGACTGCTATTTACAGAGTCTGCTCTTTTATTATCGAATCATTGCTAAACCGAATGTTAGAATTGACATGACCATAATAAGAGCCATTAATATAACGACTACTTTTTGAATAGTTTTATTGCTCATTGTTCTCTCTCCTTTTTACCGATACATAAATTCTTTAATCCATAACCTCAAGAGGGACAAAGACAGCCTACCCTCGACATATGGAAAACGGAACCTAAGTTGAAGTTTCACTTGTTTCGCTAATCTCTTAAAAATATTTTACCAAATCTCATTCAATAAACAAGTATTAGTAGAGTTTTCTGAATAATTCAGCTACAATAGACTAGAATACAAAAGGGGTGTCAGCATTGAAAAACATAGATCATATAGGCATTGCCGTTAAGAATTTAGATGAACGTATTACATATTATACAAATGTATTAGGAATGAAATTATTAAATATTGAAGAAGTAGAGTCAGAGGGAGTGCGAGTTGCATTTATAGATGCAAACAATACGCATATAGAATTGCTTGAGCCGCTTACAAATGAAAGCGCTATATATAAATATTTAGAAAAGAGAGGAGAAGGTATACATCATATCGCTCTTTTAGTAGAAAACATTGAGGATGAAATGGAAAGAATGCGAAAAGAAGGAGCAACCCTTTTATCAGAGAAGCCAAAGAACGGCGCGGGCGGGGCTAAAGTTGCTTTTATTCATCCTAAATCATCGAATGGCGTTCTTTATGAATTAGTCGAACGTAACGAAAAGAAGGAGAGTTAACACATGGATATGTATGACAAAATCAATGAACTATATGATAGAAAAAGAGAAATTGAGCTTGGGGGCGGCGAATCTCGCATTGATAAACAGCATGAAAAAGGTAAATTAACAGCACGTGAACGCATTGATTTGCTACTAGATGAAGGTACATTTGTAGAAATCAATCCTTTTGTTCATCACAGGACAGTTGATTTTGACATGGCAGAGAAAAAGGGACCAGGAGATGGCGTAGTTACAGGCTACGGCAAGGTTAACGGACGCCCGGTATATGTATTTTCTCAAGATTTCACCGTATTTGGCGGTGCGCTTGGCGAGATGCATGCAAAAAAGATTGCTAATGTAATGGATTTAGCTGCAAAAAATGGTGCTCCATTTATTGGTATCAATGATTCCGGAGGTGCCCGCATTCAAGAAGGTGTGTTATCGCTTGATGGCTATGGACATATCTTCTATCGGAACTCTATTTATTCAGGCGTCATCCCACAAATTTCCGTTATTATGGGACCCTGTGCAGGGGGAGCGGTTTATTCACCTGCTATTACGGATTTTATATTTATGGTTGATAATACATCCCAAATGTTTATTACAGGACCGAAAGTTATTGAAACTGTGACAGGCGAAAAAATTACTTCAGAGGGACTCGGCGGTGCTAAAGTCCATAATACTATTAGCGGCAATGCTCATTTTCGAGCGTCTGAAGAACCGGATGCATTGGAACAGGTGAAACAGTTACTTAGTTATTTGCCGCAAAATAATAGAGAGAAAACGCCAACTCAACGACGGGAAGATTCTTCAAACGACGATAATTTCCGTTCAGAATTACTAGACATTGTACCAGTTGATCAAACAAAAGCTTATGACGTTAGGAAAGTTATTGAACAAGTGGTGGATGCAAATTCATTTATGGAAGTGCAAAAAGAATTTGCGAAAAATGTGGTTGTTGGTTTTGGACGAATTGATGGTGAATCAGTGGGCCTTGTATGCAATCAGCCTAAAGTACTTGCTGGCGGGCTTGATATCGACTCATCCGATAAGCTGGCACGTTTTGTTCGTACATGTGACTCTTTCAATATTCCGATCATTACATTTGAAGATGTATCTGGCTTTTTCCCTGGAGTCAAACAAGAGCACGGCGGCATCATTCGTCATGGAGCAAAAATTCTCTTTGCCTATTCAGAAGCGACGGTACCTAAAATAACTGTTATTCTAAGAAAAGCTTATGGTGGTGCTTATGTAGCGCTGAACTCTAAATCTATTGGAGCAGATATGGTATATGCATGGCCAAATGCTGAAATCGCAGTAATGGGAGCGTCTGGAGCAGCTAATATTATCCATGCCGCTGAAATTGCAGGTGCAAGTGACCCAGAAGCAATGCGTACGAAAAAAATAGAAGAATATAAAGAAAAGTTTGCCAATCCTTATGTGGCAGCATCACACGGCTTAGTAGACGATGTAATTGATCCGCGAGAAACACGTATAAAGCTTATGCAATCACTTGAAATGCTTCGCTCCAAGCAAGAAACACGGCCATATAAAAAGCATGGCAATATTCCTCTATAACAAATAATAATAAATGTTAATGTTGCCTCTTGAGGCAACTACATAGGTGTTTGGACTGAATTATGATAAACTATTTATTGAAACTTTACACAGTGGGAATATTATTTTTCCACTGTGCTTAAAGCATACCCATCCTAACAGTTAAGGCAGTTATTTTTCATTAGGAATTTTGACTTCGTAGTAAGTTAAGGGTTTAAAGTACCATTTTTATTACATAGATAAAGGAGTCTTGCAACATGCCAAGCCGTATTGTAGAAGAATTTATGGAATTAGTTCAAATCGATTCCGAAACATATCATGAGGAAAAAATCTCGCCTGTTTTGATTAGTAAATTAGAAGCATTAGGTTTTGATGTTTTTGAAGATGATTCAGCGAGCCGCAACGGCCATGCATCAGGAAACTTAATCGCAACATTAAAAGGCTCATTAACAGATGTTCAGCCGATTTACTTCACATGCCATATGGATACTGTTGTCCCTGGTGTAGGTATTAAACCAGTGATTAAAGAAGATGGATATATTTATTCAGATGGTACAACTATTCTTGGAGCAGATGATAAAGCAGGAATTGCTGGACTGCTTGAATTAGCTAAACGCTTAAAAGAAGAAAATATTGAGCATGGCGACATTGAATTCATCATTACAGCTGGTGAAGAATCAGGCCTTGAAGGAGCAAAAGAATTAGACCGTAACAAAATCACTGCAAAATATGGTTTTGCAGTAGATTCTGACGGTAAGGTAGGGGGCATTGTTACAGCAGCTCCATTCCAAACAAAAATCTTTGCTACATTAAAAGGAAAAACAGCGCACGCTGGTGTAGAACCTGAAAAAGGTGTATCTGCTATTACTATAGCAGCAAAAGCAATTGCCAAAATGAAGTTAGGCCGAATCGATTCTGAAACAACTGCAAATATAGGTCGTTTTGAAGGCGGTAAAGCTACAAATATTGTCTGTGATGAAGCATCTGTATTAGCAGAATGTCGTTCACTTGTAGAAGAAAAGTTAATTCAACAAGAAAATCATATGAAGGAAGCATTTGAAACAGCTGCAAAAGAATTGGGTGGCGAAGCAGAAGTAGAAGTTGCTCGTATGTATCCTGGCTTCAAATTTGGTCCGGATGATTTAGTTGTACAAATTGCACAAGAAGCTGCAAGCAATATTGGCCGTGAACCAAAATTAATGCAATCAGGTGGCGGCAGCGACGCCAATGTAATTGCAGGCTTTGGTATACCAACAGTTAACTTGGCATTGGGCTATGAAAATATTCACACAACATCCGAAAGAATGCCTATTGAAGAGCTAGAAAAATTGGCTGAGCTTCTTGTAGAAATCGTAAAATGTTCTGCTAAAGTGAAATAGAGGGAAAGCAAGCTATGAAAGTTATCGTTTTTTCATGTGGAAAAGAAGAATATGCAGTGCCGGTTGAACGTGTGGACGCAATAGAAAAGGCGGAACATATTACGCCTATTCCGCATCTTCCTGAGTATTTAGTTGGTTTTTCAAAGATTAGAGGCGAATTGCGTCCCATTTTAGATTGTGAGCGCATTTTATATCAGAGAAATGCCGATTTATCGACTGCGAAAGTGATAGTCATTCAATCAGACGAATTAATATTTGGTTTGATGGTGGCAGATGCTAAAGAAATTCTAGACATTGAAGAATCTGCTCTGAAACAAGTTGGACTTGTTAATTATGCCAAAACTCAATTCTTTGAGGCAGTAGCAAACCTAGATGATCGATTGATTACATTGATTTCGCCAGATGTGCTAGTTGATACATTGGAAGGAATTAAAGATATTAAAGCCTACTTGCAACACCTTAAAGACGAAGAAGTCCAAATATAAAACCATTATTATTTTGAGCCATAAGCTTCCATTGCTTATGGCTCTTTTTGTTTTTAGTTCATACAACTAATCGCGATGATATGAGCCAATCTGCTTCTTCTTCTATACTAACAAGAATAAAGCGTATAAATTTAAATATATTGCTTAAAATAGGCGTGATAAGAAAGGCAGGGATTCTGATGGAAATTCCTTCACGTATTGGGTCGCAAAGCAATGATAAAAAGGAAAAGAAGCTATCATGGTGGCAGCTATCACTTGTTGGAGTAGGAAGTATAATTGGGACCGGTTATTTTCTGGGTTCGGGAATAGGTATAACAAAAACAGGGCCGTCTATTATGATTGCTTTCATTTTAGCAGGCTTAGGTACTTATATTGTAATGGATGCTCTTGGTAAAATGTCTGCGCATAATCCACAAAAAGGTTCATTTCGCTCGTATGCTAAGATAGCTTACGGCAATTGGGCAGGATTTAGTAGCGGATGGGTATATTGGTTTTCAGAAATTCTTATTACCGGTAGTCAATTGACTGCCCTTTCATTACTTACTCGTTTTTGGTTTCCTTCTATCCCTTTATGGATTTTTGCTTCAATTTATGCAATTCTCGGTGTGCTAGTCGTAGTGATTGGTACGAAAGGTTTTGAAAAAATTGAAAATATATTTGCTGTCATTAAGGTAGCTGCGATTTTCATGTTTATTATTTTGGCCATCGCAGTTATATTCGGCTTATTTGGCGGCAGCAAAAATGATTTTAGCATGCCGAGTAATTTTAAAGAATTTTCTCCTTATGGGCTTATGGGGCTATGGGGTGCACTTATATTTGGCTTTTATGCATTTGGAGGTATTGAAATCATGGGTATCCTCTCCACAAGGCTAAAAAATAAGGAAGATGTTAAGAAATCAGGCAACGTGATGTTAGCTATACTTACAACTATATATTTAATATCCATTTTCCTCGCATCCTCGTTAGCGGCATTGGAAAAATTCAATGCAAAAGAAAGCCCATTTGCTATCGCATTGGATCCATACCAGTTATCTTTTTTTCCACATGTTTTTAACGGAGCTATTATTATTGCCGGTTTTTCAACAATGGCAGCATCATTATTTGCAGTAACAAGCATGTTAGTAACGATGTCTGAAGATTCAGATGCCCCAAAAATCTTTTCTAAACAAGGAAAACTGAAAGTGCCTCCATTTGCTCTTGGATTGACGATTTGTGGATTGATAGCTTCTATTATATTTTCAAGGATTATGCCAGACCGAGTATATGAATACATCACTACTGCCGCCGGTCTTATGCTTTTATACAATTGGCTCTTTATTTTAATTTCTTTGCCAAAGATCGTGAAAGCAACCAGTTTTGATCATATCAAACGCTTTGTTGGCATGGCGTTAATCCTTGTAGCAATAAGCGGGACATTGCTTCATAAGTCAACAAGAATGGGTTTTTATATGAGTTTATTATTTGTAGCTTTTGTTGCAATTGTGCTGATTATTCGCCATTTCACTCAGAAAAAAGGTACCAAAAAGAAAGTAAATAGTTATCCAAAAGGCATTTAGAAGAACATTAGTTTTATGGCTTGAATGCCAAAATAAAGACCGAATCCAATTAAAGATAATCCGGAAATGAAAGAAATGGCCACTAACAGCTTTCCAGCAACAAATTTTTTAAAGCTGCTAGCAGTCAAAGCCATTGTCACATCCCACAGCAATAATCCTAAAAAGATAGCGAAACTATAGAGGGCAATGTGCATATTATCATTTTCGGAAATGGTCTTTGCTAATATCGAACCATAAATACCTAACCAAAATAGGATTGTTAGTGGATTTGAGATGGACATAAAAAAGCCAGAGAAGAACGATTTTGACAATGAAGCGTTATTTTTTTTTGTTGTAACTTGTACATTACCAGCACTAACCATACTCTCAATGCCTGTATAAATAAGCACAAAACATCCAAAAGACCATAATAGAGTTTGCATAAAAGGCGTATCAAGAAATTGTACAACCCCTAAATAAACCACAAGCATATAAATCCCATCAGCAAGAATAGCACCTAAACCAACGAACCATGAATGCAAGAAGCCGAATTTCAACGCTTTGTCCAACTGTGCAGCATTTACAGGACCAATTGGTGCAGCTAAGGATAAACCTAGAAAAATATAGCTAAAAAAAATCCCCATTAAGTATCTCCTTCAAGAAAAGTGTTTAGTACATGCTATTCAAAAGCTGTCTATTCTACAACTATTATTTAGAAGAATCTATGATGAAATTAATTAAAGGGAGTTGAAAATAGAATGCCACTATATGTTTACCAAACGTTTGAAATCAAACAAGAAAAATTCAAGGAAGCTGTTGAGAACTTGCAGGAATTAAAAAAATACCGCAATGAAAATTATCATCACATAGTCGATATTCTACTGCCGATTGTGGGAGAAGATTACACGTATGCACTTTTAGCAACATATGATGGCTTGGCTGAAATGGAACTACAAAATAAAAAAATGTACGATGATGACAAATATTTAGAATTGGTTGGTTCATTTTTCTTGGAGAATGTTGTTCAGGGCAGTATGAAGACAATGGTTTACCGCTCAATGAACGATAAAAAAGAGCAGCAAGGAAAAAAGGAAGAATAAATTTAATATCCATGGACTCAGTGGGGGCAATGATTCTTTTCTGAAAGAAAGGGTAATAGATCACAAACAGAATTAGAAAGGAGATTAAGTATGGAACAAGAGATGAAGTATGGCAATGATTATAAATTCATCCCTGCTACTTCCATTGCAAGTGGTAAAGGGGTCGAGGTGCTCCCTGATCTTTATATGTATACAACACAGATCGCAAATATTTGCTTAGTTGGCGAGCCGAATAGCAATGAGTTTGTACTAGTAGATGCCGGGGTTCCAAAGCAAGCTGACAAGATTATTGCAGAGGTAGAGGACCGTTTCGGAAAAGAGAATAAACCAAAGGCGATTATTCTTACACATGGCCATTTCGATCATGTCGGATCTATTATTGAACTGATCGAAAAGTGGGAAGTTCCAGTATATGCACATGAATTGGAGATGCCTTACCTAACAGGTGCACTGAATTATCCCCATCCCGATGCTAGCTCAGATCCTGGCTTAGTTGCAAAAATGTCTCCTATGTTTCCGAACGATGCGATTAACTTAGGTAATCATGTACAAGCATTGCCAACAGATGGGAGTGTGCCTTTCTTGCCTGAGTTTCGTTGGATTCATACACCAGGACATACGAGAGGTCATGTCTCATTCTTCAGAGATAAAGACCATGCCTTAATCGCAGGAGATGCGTTTATAACAGTTAAGCAAGAATCCCTGACAAGTGTGATTTCTCAAAAAGAGGAAATTAGCGGGCCACCAAAATATCTGACGCAAGACTTTGATGAAGTATTAAAGTCGATAAAAAAGTTAATACAATTAAAGCCTGAAGTGGCAATCACAGGACACGGCGTAGCAATGTCAGGTCAAGAATTAAGAGATGGTCTGGATCACTTTGTCCATCATTACGGTGAATATGCAAAGCCTAATCAATAAATCATGAGCAAGCGGAAATCTCGCTTGCTTTTTTATCGAAATAAAACTGAAAAATTTGGTATACTAAAGAGAGAACGTGTGATCGATGGAGGGATTGTATGAATGGTCGTGGAAGGATTATATTTCATATCGACATGAATAGTTTTTATGCTTCTGTTGAACAAGCATACCATCCTGAACTAAAGGGGAAGCCTGTAGCCATTGCGGGTAATCCTAGCGAACGGAAAGGGATACTCGTTACTTGTTCTTATGAAGCAAGGGCGAAAGGCATTTTTACGACAATGGCTGTATGGGAAGCAAAGAGACAGTGTCCCAATCTTATTGTGCTGCCACCTAACTTTGAACGATATCGCCATGCGTCAAAAGCGATGTTCGATATCCTACGCTCATACACCGACCTTGTTGAGCCTGTATCGATCGATGAAGGCTATGTAGATGTAACGGAAATTGCACATGGAATTGAAGCAATACAACTTGCAAAAATGATCCAAACACGTATATTGCATGAGCTTGATTTGCCTTGTTCAATTGGCATAGCGCCTAACAAGTTTTTAGCTAAAACGGCTTCTGATATGAAAAAGCCCATGGGCATTACAATCTTACGGAAGCGCGATGTAGAAAAAATGCTATGGCATTTGCCTGTCATTGAGATGCACGGTGTTGGCTCTAGCACTTCCAACAAACTAAAAGAAATCGGCATTGCAACAATTGGCGATTTAGCGAGAAGCGAAGATTATTTATTGAAAGCGAATCTTGGCAAAAATGGTCTTCGTTTAAAGAAAAGAGCACAAGGAATAGATCAAAGGGAAGTCGATCCTAATTCTATCTACGACACTAAATCAGTTGGGCACTCCATGACATTTCCTTCTGATTTAATGATTCTTTCAGAGCTTCAAACTGCTATAGAAGAACTATGTATGCGCGTAGCTAAAAGGTTGGATGCGAAGAAATTAGCAGGGCATACGGTCTCCATTTTAATTAGAGATGCTGATTGGCATAATTATACACGTAGCAAAACTTCACAAAACGCTATTTTTAAGAAAAAAGATATTGAAGTAATCGCACTCTCCCTCATTGAAAAACATTGGAATGGAAATCCTGTACGCCTGCTTGGTGTGACAGTTAGCAATGTAGTAGATCAGTCAAACACAGTAGAACAACTATCTCTTTTTACATATGAACAATACGCAAAAGAGGAGCCAATTCGTAAAGTTGTTGAACAATTGCAATATAAATTCGGCAAGGATATGATTACAAAAGGCATTAAACAGGCAAAAAAACCTACCTATGAATCAAAAACAAGCTTTAGCAAAGATTTTTTAGATGATCACCGAGAGAGGGGATAATAGATGCAAATCCAATTTTTAGGAACTGGTGCGGGCATGCCATCAAAAGGAAGAAATGTGAGTTCGCTTGCCCTGAAATTATTAGAAGAAAGAGGGACTATTTGGCTTTTTGACTGTGGAGAAGCTACCCAGCACCTCGTATTACACACAACAATTAAACCACGTAAAATTGATAAAATCTTTATCACACACTTGCATGGCGACCATATTTTTGGACTGCCTGGATTTCTTGGATCTCGCTCCTTTTTGGGAGGGGATGGACCTTTAACCATATATGGACCAAAAGGCATTGAGGAATGGATTCTTCTTACCTTCAAAATTACAGGCACACATTTGGGTTATCCTATTCGCTTTGTAGAAGTGAATGAAGGAATTATATTTGAAGATGAGCAATTTATAGTTACGGCGATGCTATTAGAGCACGTGGTACCAAGCTATGGTTATAGAATTGAGCAAAAACAGCAAAAGGGTACTCTTCTCATGGATAAAGCTGTTGCACTTGGCGTACCTAAAGGGCCATTATTGGGAAGACTTAAGAATGGAGAAGACATTGTATTAGAGGATGGGACAGTTGTCAGAAGTATAGATGTTACCGAAGAGCCTAAGAAAGGGTTTACTGTCACCATTTTAGGGGACACGATGTATTCTGAAAATAGTATCAGACTTAGTGAAGAAGCCGATGTTTTGATTCATGAAAGCACGTTTGATGCTTCTCTTGAAGAAGGAGCGGCTGCTTACGGGCACTCAACCAATCTAATTGCAGCCAAGGTTGCACAAAAAGCAAGGGTTAAAAATTTGCTATTAAACCATATTAGTGCGCGTTACTTATCTGAAGACGCATCAAAAATGGTTTATGAAGTAAGAAAGATTATTCCGAATGCTTATATTGTGAGGGACCTCGATGAATTTACCTGGCTACACGGAGAATTAAAACAATCATTAAAAAAATAATATGATTAATTTTAGTTGAATGCTGAAATTCAGCAAATGAAATGGAAAAATGCCCAAATATGCATTTGGGCAAATTGAAACTGAAAAAGGTGGGAGTGTCTATATTTTGAGCCTTCAGACAAAGGGCGTTGCCTGAAGTTATAGGAGGAATTTTCCAAGTGACTAAACGCGCAAATGGCTTCACCAAAGCCATGGCTGTTATCACTTGGATTATTAGTAGTATATTCATTTCACGAGAAGCTGTTTGTGCGGTTGTCTAGTGATATCAAATCAATTCTGTTATAACAGGTACTCTAGTTACCTTAGTTGAACCATAAATTAGTAAAAACATTAATACAACTAGCATGACAGCATTCGAAAAAGCTCCACTTCCAAAAATATTATTATTCATATTATTCAAGAATCATCACCTTTTTGTGTGCGTTGTTGAAAAACATCAAAAACATCGTTCCATCCATTAGTGCCATGCGAAAAATTATTAGGGTTATTATTTTTATTATCATCACCAGTCTTAAATTTCCCTATTAATGTCACTATAAGTGCTGGTGATTCACGGAATAGCTGAACTCCATCCACTTTTAACTTCCCTGAAAGTAATAAAGCAGCTACCACGACATCCAATGGTTTACCACTTGTTAAATCTTCTAAGCTATAATCATTTACGGCCGGATGTTTTTTGAAGTTGGAAGAGGATGAATTACTGCTTTTTCTTCTGTTTTCTGAATTATTATTTCCACTCATTCAAAAAACACCTCCTTTTTATTGTGCAAATAAGAATTAAAACGAAATGAATACATAATTATTTATGCTTCCTTCCTCTCCTTAGTATATGAGTAGGACGACAAATGAATTGGTTTAATGCCTGCTTAATTTATTAAGGAAATAACATAGTTTATGCGATATTGGCACATGTTAAGACAAAAGAATATAAGAGGTGATCGCATGAATGTGGAAAAATCGCCTAATTGGGAGGAAGAATTCGCTGAAAGGCTCAACACACAACAGTGGGATAGCTGGAAACTGTACAAAATGTGCTACGATGTTGTTAAAACGAATCTTATCACTGAATTTACTGGCTTAAAGTCATTGAAATATTTGCCCAACGTAACACCGCTTGAACATCAGCTAGAAGCCGCCCAGACGGTGATCGAAAGGATGAACGGTAAAGCTATACTCGCGGATGAAGTAGGACTCGGTAAAACAATTGAAGCAGGTCTAATATTAAAAGAATACCTCATGAGAGGCCTTGTTAAAAAAGCTCTAATTCTTGCACCAGCATCTCTTGTCAATCAATGGTCTGATGAGTTAACGAGTAAATTTTATATACCGGCCATCCCCTATAGAAAGAACACTTCCATTGAGCATACAGATATTCTCGTCATGAGTATGGATACTGCCAAAAAAAGTCCTCATAAAGAGGCTATCTATGCAGAGGCATATGACATGATTATTATTGATGAAGCGCATAAACTTAAAAACCATAAGACTAAAATCTACGAATTTGTTCAAAGCTTAAAGAAAAAGTTTTGTCTATTATTAACAGCTACCCCGATTCAAAATGACGTATTTGAACTTTTCAATCTCATCTCACTTCTAAAACCCGGTCATCTAGGCAACTTCGATATGTTTCAATCATCATTTAAAGCAAGCAAGCATGATTTAGAAAATGACGAGTTTTTAAAGGAACTTGTTAATCAAGTAATGGTCCGAAACAGGCGTCAGGATACTGGCATTGAGTGGACAACAAGAAAAGTGCATAATATCCCTGTTGAATTTACTGAAAAGGAAAGAGCAGTTTATGATTTAATACTTCAGTTGAAAGACATCTCACCTGTCTTTACAGGTTCCTTTTCTATGATTACATTGCAAAAAGAAATGTGCAGCAGTAAAGAAGCTACATGTCTTACACTAGAAAATATGATGAAAAACTGTAATACGAAAGATGAAATTGCATTCGTCGAAGAAGTAATACAACAATTAATGGCACTCCAAACGAATGCTAAGGCTGAAAAAGTGTTAGAGATTGTACGTAGTGCCGAGGATAAGGTGATTATCTTTACAGAATACCGTGCAACCCAGATTTTTCTTCAATGGTTCTTGCATAATAACGGCATAACCAGTGTACTATTTAACGGTAAATATAATAAAAGTAAACGCGATTATATGAAATATTTGTTTAAGGAAAAGGCGCAAGTATTAATTGCTACGGAAGCAGGAGGCGAAGGGATTAACCTTCAATTCTGCCACCATATTATTAACTATGACTTACCATGGAATCCAATGAAACTAGAACAACGGATCGGTCGTGTACATCGCTTAGGACAAGAACACGATGTCCAAATCTATAATTTGGCAATAGCAGATACGATTGAACAAAAAATATTGGATCTTCTGCATTTGAAAATTGACGTTTTTGAAAAAGTTGTCGGAGAGTTAGATGATATCTTAACTTATAAACATCCAATTTAGGTTTAGGAAAATGTTAGAAAGGAGGAAAAGCATGTATTCTTCACAAGTAAACGAATATCTGAGCCATTTTTTTGAAGAAACAGACTGTTCTATTATCGAAAGGCATCCTCATTATATTACGGCTCAATTGACAATCGACATGGACAAACGAATTATGAATCGGCCTTATTATTGGAAATATGTTGAGAGTACGAATGGGGTTCCTTGTCCTGCCCAACTCACATGTATTACACATCCAGAAGAAGTTTTGGAAGATGTAAAAGGGGAGATCGTACGATTTGGTTCTTATCGGCTTAATCAAATCTTTCGTGTAGCACAGCAACTCGGTGCATATGTCCATTTATATGAAGCTGTTGATGATAATCAGGGCCAAATATTTTTAACGCCTTTTCTCGGTGTAAACTATAAAGTTTCCTATTACTGTGATCAAACAAAAGAAATGCTTTTTTCTTTTGGCTTGAATTTAATGACTGGGGAAGTAATCGAACAATTCCATGAACAGATTCAAGAACTGTCATTTGTCCCGGAAATACCGCATGCTGCATTTCCATTACAATATATTATAAAACCGCTCAGAGGAATAGAACGACTTGATGAGTTACTTTATAATATCATCCAAGGCGATGACCATAATTGGGCAGAGAAAGCAAAACAAAAATGGGTTCGAGATCAAAGGGTTCTCGATTACTTCTATAATGACGTAGAAGATAAACCTGAGTGCTACGAAATCGAAAAAAAAGCCCTAGAGGAACGGTATGCGGCGAAAATTAAATGTGAAATTATTAATGGCGGTATCTTTTATTTGAAATAAGTTGGAGCTCAATACACTATGCTGTATTGGGCTCTTTCGTATGGGGATATTGAAATAAAAACAAAATTTTTAATCAATTGTGTTATAATTGGATTATACATACATAAATTCCAACTAAATCATAATAAAGGGGTGAGAAGAAATTTCATGGGAAAAAGACCAAAAATTCACCTGCCTAAAACTAAAAATGAAAAAATATTTGATATGTTTGGCTATTTGTTCTTTGCTGGGTCAATTATCTTTCTAGTGCTTGTATGGGGAAGTTTGCCGGAACAGGTTCCTGCTCATTACAATGCAGCAGGCAAGGTGGACCGCATGGGCTCAAAATGGGAACTTTTTTTATTGCCGGGGATTAGCTTGATCATCTTCCTTATTATGTTGCCAATTGAAAAGCACCCGGAAATCCATAACTACCCCGCAAGATTAAACGAAGAAAATGCAACAAGCTTTTACTTAATCAGTAGGCAAATGCTCAACCAAATAAAAAATATCTGCCTAATTCTTTTCTCTCTGATTGCATTTGAGTCCGTTTCCATTGCGATGGGATGGTGGAAGGGGTTTGGTATATGGTTTCTCCCTGCCGTTCTTGCATGCACAATTATACCATTAGTTGCGGGGATTATACGGCAACAGAAAATCCAGTAAAGATGTAAGTGAGTAGGGGAAATGCTTATGAATAAAACTATCCAAGAGCGTTACTTTAAAAAAGGACAGCTGCTGACAATACCTAAAAAAGAAAAAAACAAATTGCAGATTCTAGAAATCATCATTCAACGCTTTAAAAAAAATAAAATATACACAGAAAAAGAAGTAAATGAAAACCTACAGCAAATGTATGATGACTTTGCTATTTTGAGAAGATACTTTGTGGATTATGACTATCTGCGAAGAACAAATGATGGCAGCCAATATACAGTCAATTCAGATGACGCCCTATATAACAAATAAAAAGGACATGAAGCTCATTTCATGTCCTTTTTTATATTATAGTTTCAAAAGCATGCCCTGTTTGTAATAGTAATTCCTCAGAGAGATGATTCCCGATGATTTGCATGCCTACAGGAAGTCCTCTGGGATCAAAACCTATCGGCACAGTTAAGCTCGGAGTACCCGTTAGGTTGACAGGAGCAGTAAACGGCATACAACGATTTTCCACATCTAAATTCTGAGATACCCAATCCATACTCCAAGCAGGTGTTTCTATAGGTATGGCTGGGCCTATTAGAAGGTCGACATCTTCAAATATTTGCTGAAGAGCGTAAGTCATTTTTCTTCTTGCTTTTTGAGCCTCTAAATATTGTGTCGAATTGGTTAAGGCTCCAGATAAGAGCGTGGCATGCACATCGGTGGAGTAATCTTTTGGATGAGTCTTAAGCCAGTCAGTATGATAAGCAGCCGCTTCACTTACTACTGTTGTGAAACCTGCAAAAGTTGTCAATTCCAATTCTGGTATCTCAATGTTTACTATATTTGCACCTAAAGCATTTAAGTTGTTCACCGCAAGAAGGAATAGTTTTTCGACCTCAGGATCTAATCCTCTGAGATAGTATGAAGGAATGCCGATCTTTATCCCCTTTATTCCCTTTGTTAAGTTTTCTGTATAGTTCGGTATCTCCACCCGAATGCTTGCTGTATCGAGCGGGTCATAGCCTGCCATGTATTGGAGCATAAGAGCTAAATCTGATACAGAACGTGCCATAGGACCTGCTGTATCTAATGACATAGCAGTAGGAATAATACCGTACTTGCTTATTAAACCATAGGTCGGCTTTAGACCATAAACGCCGCACATGGAGGCTGGGACACGTATAGAGCCAAATGTGTCAGAACCTGTTGCAATCGTTGTAAGGCCAGCAACTAAAGAAGCAGCAGCTCCACTGCTGGAGCCACCTGGCATGTAATCATTATTCCATGGGTTGTTTGTTGAGCCAAACGTTAAATCAGTACCTGTAACTCCGGCTCCCAATTCGTGCATATTTTGTTTACCCAACATAATGCTACCTGATTTGAGCAATTTTGTTACTACTGTTGCGGATTGATTAGGAATAAAGTTTTCAAGAAGTTTAGAGCCAGCGGTAGTTCGAATACCCTTTGTACAATAATTATCTTTTATCCCAATTGGAATACCATGTAGGGGACCTTTATAGATTCCCCGCATAATTTCATTTTCAGCTTCTTTTGCTTGAATTAAGGCGAGTTCAGGTAATGGCGTGATATATGTTCTTAGTTCTGTGTCATATTTCTCTATCCTATGGAGAAATAGAGAAACCAACTCTACAGGGGATATGGTTTTTCCTTGAATAAGTGGAGCCAGTTCAGTGGCTGTCATTTTGAAAAGTTCTGGCAACAGATCACCTCCTTATCGAAAATAGTTATTGGTGATACTGCGTGAAGATCAGGAAATGCTTGAAGAGAGATCTGAGAATGACGGATAGTAGTAAGGATACTTTCAATATATGGCAATTCTGTTGGTGCAAAAGGATACCCCTGTAAATACAAAGAATGCTCTATGAAGTTTTGGTTAGACATATATAGTTACCCCCTATTTATCAGTTGATATTACTATATGTTTTGCCTATAGATGGGTGCATGTCGAGTTTGTTTCTAGAGTTAAATAACTAAACAACTAAAATTTTGATAGTAAAATATTTATGTATGCGTTTTAAAAGAACATAGCTGGGTAAAAAATATTGAGCTAGTAATATAAACAATATTGTTGGGCAGGTGATTTCATTCTTTTGAAAAAGTTTATTGTCCAAAATTTAGGGTAAATTCAAGAATGTAGAAGAAAATATTTCAGGAACAGGATGGGTGATTTTGTGGAACAAGATAAATCAACTAAAATGAATGTAAACGAAAACAGTAAGCATGAACAATTGGAAAAATACCGCGTAAAAAATGGCGGCAAGCCATTAACAACAAATCAAGGTAGAAAGATGGCGAATGATGCAGAATTATTAACTGCGGGTGTTCGTGGACCTTCTTTGCACCATGACTACTATTATTTTGAAAAAATGACTCAATTTGTACATGAGCCGATTCCTGAAAGAAAGGTCCATGCGAGAGGATATGGAGCGCATGGTGAATTTGAGTGTTATGAATCAATGAAGGAATTGACAAAAGCGGGTTTCTTGCAAGAGGCCGGCAAAAAGACACCATTATTTGTTCGCTTTTCAACTGTTCAAGGGAGCAGAGGATCAAAAGATACGGCACGAGATTTACGATGCTTAGGTGTTAAATTCTATACTGAGGAAGGTAACTATGATTTAACAACAATTGCGATGCCTGTCTTAATTAATACGGATCCTATGAAATTCCCAGATGTAATTCATGCATATCAACCTGAACCTCGTACGGGTATGCCTCAAGGGGCAGGTGCACATGATACATTTTGGGATTATGTTGCAAACAATCCAGAAGCCCTTCATATGGCTTTATGGGTAATGTCGGACCGCGGTATTCTAAGAAGCTATCGTATGATGGAATCATGGTCGATCAATACGTACTTATTTGTCAATGATGAGGGAGTCGCTACATTTGTTAGATTTGTTTGGAAACCTGTTCTAGGCGTACACTCAATATTGCAAGATGAGGCACAAAAAATTGGCGGGATAGATCCAGATTACCATCGCCGAGACTTAAGAGAAGCGATTGATAAAGGTGCATACCCAGAATACGAATTAGGAGTACAGCTGATTTCACAAGAGGATGAACACAAATTCGACTTTGATATTCTCGACCCTTCAAAATTCTGGCCAGAGGAGCTTGTACCAGTTAAGCTCATAGGAAAAATGACTTTAAATAGAAATGTTGATAATGAATTTGCAGAAATCGAACAAGTTGCTTTCAATCCAGCAAACGTAGTTCCAGGCATCGATTTCTCCAACGACCCTGTATTGCAAGGCCGACTAATCGCATATCAAAGTGCACAATACCACCGTCTTGGTAGTGCTAACTTCCAAGATCTGCCAATAAATAGACCGGTTTGTCCGTTCCATAATAACTCGCAACAAGGCTTTATGCGGTATCCAATTGATGTAGATCAAACTAAATATCATAATAATTCATTAAATGATAATTCGCCTTACACAACACCACCAGAAGAAGGCGGCTATGAGCATTACCCACAAAAGGTAGATGGAACAATTACGAGAGCACGAAGTGATTCGTTTACTGATTACTATACGCAAACAAGAATATTCTGGAATAGTTTAACTGAGATTGAAAAACAACATACAATTAAAGCCTTGAGCTTCCAAATTGGTAGCGTATTAAGTAAATCTGTACGTCAACAATGTGTAGATCAACTTGTAAATGTTGACCAAGAAATGGCCTATATTGTAGCAGACAATCTAGGCGTAGATCGTCCAAGTGGTACACATGTTCCAGTAGACACAAGCTATCCATCTCTTAGTCAATATACGAATATGAATAGTTCAGCTTATACGCGTAAAGTAGGTGTATTAATTGGCAATGGATTCAATGGAAAAGAAGTATCAGAGGCGTTGAGTTCACTAGAGGAAAACGGCGTATTTGTGGATGTTATTAGTGATAAGCTTGGAGAAGTTAAGGGAGATGACGGTACGTCAATTATGGTCAATAAAACGTTCCTCACTTCAAGTCCATATTTAGTTGATTCTCTATATGTTGTTGGTGGTACTTCAACAGACCAACCTATGTTTGATGGCGAAATGGCCATATTCGTTCAGGAAGCTTACAAACATTACAAACCAATAGGAGTAGCATCAACAGGTAAAGCTTACATTCCAACAACTCAAAATAATAACTTATCAGGTGTAGTATTTGCTGCAAATAATCCAAACTTCCATAAAGAATTTGTAAATGCAATTGCGATGGAACGCTTCTGGGATCGCACATAAAAAAATAGTAGATAAAGAAACTGGCTGCCTTACAGCCAGTTTCTTTGCTTTGGTCAATAATCCCTAAAATTTAAATCAATACGTACATACTATCAGGTCTAAAAGCCAACCCAAAAAGTAAAACAAATATTGAACAAGTATAGGAGGAGTTATAGTGGATAAAGAATTAAGCTATGGCAGTGACTATAAGCATATACCAATGAGTTCAATGGGCAATGGCTTGGGTTTAGAAGTGCTTTCAGATTTGTACTGTTATACAATTCAAATTGTAAACATATGTCTTTTGGGAAAAGCAGGCTCAGATGACTTTGTATTAATTGATACTGGAACACCAGGTGCAGCAAATGAAATCATAAAGCTTACAGAGGAACGCTTTGGTTCAAATAAAAAGCCAAAAGCAATTATTTTAACGCATGGTCATTTTGATCATGTTGGTGGAGTAGTCGATTTAGTCAAGCATTGGAATGTTCCGGTATATGCTCATTCGCTAGAATTACCTTATTTAACTGGAAAACAAAGCTATCCAGAGCCAGACTCGACTGTGGAAGGTGGTATGGTGGCCAAAATGTCACCTATGTTCCCAAATGAACCAATAAACCTAGGAGATCATGTACATGCTTTGCCTTCTGATGGGAATGTACCGCATATGCCAGAGTTCAGATGGATTCATACACCTGGGCATTCACCTGGACAAGTATCCTTCTTTAGAGATAGTGATAGAGCATTAATCGCAGCCGATGCTTTCATTACAGTGAAGCAAGAATATTTGAATAAAGTACTGACGCAAGAACAAGAGATCAGTGGTCCGCCAAGATACTTAACAACGGATTGGAAAGCCGCAAAGGAATCGGTTTTAAAATTAGCAGCATTAAAACCATCAGTTGCTGTGACAGGGCATGGTCTTCCTATGGCAGGCGAATTATTAACGGAGAGTTTGGAAAAGCTTGTGAAAGAGTTTGATGAAATCGCCGTACCAGACTATGGGAGATACCTTCAATAAAACAGATCCTCTTATCAGTCAATGATAAGAGGATTTTTAGTTTCTACATAAAGGAAAATAAGGTAAAATTAAAATAATACATATTCGGGGGTGATTATTATGATGTTATTCATGTTATTGCTTTATCTTATCTTATTAGCTGTCCTCCTTTACTTTACTGCAAATTTTATACGACTTGTATATAAATTGAAGGGTCCTGTAATTTTTCCATTAACCATTCAAGACCAAGAGAATATAAAAATATTTCCACAGAGAAAAAATGCTCGTCAATCCCTTAAAGCAATAAAAGAAAGTGCGTTCTTATACGTAATAGCTTTAATGATTGCATATGGTGCGTTAATCTATAGTTATTTAATTTCAATCAACACATTTATTTTAGCTGTTATCCCAATAATAAATATAAAAAACCTTCTTAATCTATTTGCAATAGTTGACGAAGGTTTAGTAATAGGAAACAAATATATTCCTTGGAGAAAAATGAAATCATTTAACTTCCAACCTATCGACTTTAACCATCCTTATTATGGGTACAGTAAGGAGATTAATAACGGATATGAATTAGTTATAAAAAAGCAGCTTTTTTCAGTTAGCTGTATTGTTACGGATGAGGATACTAAACATAAATTACAGAATATTTTAAAACAAAATGGGATAGCTGGATTGGATGAAAGCATCTCAAAAAAAGAGACAGTATTAAACCAGTAAGTTTGATTTAATGCTGTCTTTTTTTATTGGGTACTTAGTTTTAATAAAGCCTCTAGCAATTGAGCTAGTTAGACAACACTTTGAATATATGATAACGTAGTAAACATGTCGAATAATGCATATTTTTGAAAGGAAGATCAAGAAAAGAATGAAACATTATTTAATAAGAGCTGGTATGTCTCCTTATGAAAACTTTACTCCGGCTTATGAAATTGTCCATAATTCGATTGGCAGCAACGTTGGGAATCTAGTGTATGCCTATAGTATTTTCAGAACATTAACCACAGAGGACGTCAAACTGACGCCTGATTACTATAAAATCAATCCAAATAGAGCAGATTATATCAATGCAAATTATGATGGCTATATTATACCGCTTGCGGATGCTTTCAGACCAAGCTTCGCACCGAAACTTAAGAAATATGCCGAATTGATTAATCGCTTGACGATACCTGTCTATGTAATTGGGGTAGGGCTTAGCATTGATTTTGAACCAAATCTTAATCAGTCGTTTGAATTTGATCAAGACGTTAAGGATTTTGTAAAAGCAGTTCTTAATAAATCTTCGATTATTGGTGTCCGAGGCGATATTACTGCAAGATATTTAACCAAATTAGGGTTTACAGAAGGGAAAGACCATACAGTAATTGGTTGCCCATCAATGTTTGGTTTTGGTCGAGATTTGCCGATCCGCAATACTACAATCACGCAGGATTCAATGGTAACGATTAATAACTCGCCAAAATCTCCTAAACATGTTTTAGACTTTATTGACCGCAGTGCCCACGCTTTCCCTGACCACTATTATATTCCACAATGGCTACGGGAACTTCGAATGATTTATTTAGGCGGACCTGACCTGCCTGGTAAAGGATCAAACTTCCCTTATAAAGTAGCACATCAACTATATCAAGAAGATCGTGTCCGTTATTTTACGAATGTTCCATCCTGGCTTGAGTTTGTGGGACAAGCTGACCTAAGCTTTGGAGCTCGTCTTCATGGTAATGTAGCAGCAATCTTAGCTGGAACGCCTAGCATTATCATTCCTAAGGACGGCCGTATGAGAGAACTGGCGGAATATCATGATTTCACTTACTTATGGGCCAATGATATAGATGATAATACTAATATTTTGGATGTGGTGGAGAAAGCAGATTTCCAAAAAGTTAGTAGAAGGGCGCCAGAAAACTTTGATCGCTATATAAACTTTTTGAATGAAAATGGGCTTGACCACGTATTTAAAGAAGATCCAAATGTAAAAAATACAGTATTTGATCAAAGAATTGAAAAGGTAGATTACTACCCTGCAGTCAAATCATTTGTTGCATGTTCACATGAAGAATTGATTGGACGATGGGCAGGAATTTTTGAACAAGAAAAAGCTGTTGAAAAAAGTAAAAGCGAAAAAAAAATTGCTCAGCTTCAAAAACAAATTCAAAAACAAATCCCGCAGCTTCAAAAAGAAATCAATACACTGCAACAAGAAGTGAAAGTACAAAAGGCTACGTTAAATCGTAAATCAGTGCAATTAGCATTAAAGGCAGCAGGGTTATTTGGTAATAAGAAGTAAGCTGGTGAAGCGCTTCTTAAAATTAATAATTCACCTGTACGATTCCGTGATAGAAAGTGTTAAAATTTCATATTCTATAATGGCCATGTTTCGTCCAGCTATTTAGGAGGAACAATAGTGCTATAATGCATGAAAGGTTGAGTAGAGATGAAACGCTTTCTAAAACTCTTGGCAGCATTTGGTTTGATTGAGGGATTCCTTTATCTAAATCAGCAGTGGCTCCAATTATCAACGTATAGGATTCGAGTTAACAAGCTTCCAAGTGAATTGGAAGGATTGCGGATTGTTCAAATATCAGATTTGCATCATGCTCGATTTGGAAAGAATCAAAGACATCTAATCGATCATGTGAATGGTCAAAATCCAGATATAATTTTTATCACTGGTGATTTGGTGGACCGATTCTTTTTCAATGAAGTGAGAGGTCTTAACACAGTAAAGTCCTTATTAGACATTGCACCTGTTTATCTCATAACAGGCAATCACGAAGAGTTAATTGAAGGCTGGTTTGACCTTCGCGACCACCTCAAAGAAATGGGCGTTCATATCTTAGCTAATCATTATGAATTGTTCCAACATAACGGCAAGTATCTTCAAATCGCCGGAATAGAAGACCCAGCAGGCGGGAAAGATCCAGAAGTAATGTTAGATAATGCGCTTGCTGGGATTGACTATTCTTTACCTATTCTTTTGCTTGCACATCGTCCAGAACACCATAAACTTTATGCAGAGCGTGGAGTTGATGTAACATTCAATGGCCATGCACATGGCGGCATTATCCGCATTCCGTTTATCGGTGGTTTGATTGATCATAGCTATCGATTATTCCCTTCGAGAGTGGAAGGTGTCCATAAAACAGGAAATATGATTCAAGTAATCTCTCGTGGATTAGGAAATAGCGGGTCAATGTTTCGTCTGTTTAATCGACCCGAAATTGTTGTAATAGATCTTTTAAGCTAGAAAGATTTTCTGTTAAAGAAAATCTTTTTTTATTTGTTCTAAAATCACTTACCTTCTATTACAGTGTAATGAGGAGGGACTGCACTTTGCTAGTTGATGGCGTTTTCTCGGGTGGAGGAATTAAAGGCTTTGCTTTTGTGGGTGCTCTTCAAATGCTTGAAGAGAATGATATATATTTCCATCGTGTAGCAGGTACAAGTGCAGGCGCTATTGTGGCCTGTTTTTTGGCAGCCGGATATACAGCAAATGAAATTGAAACCATGCTTGATGAATTAGATGTAAGTACTTTTCTGGATCAAAGAAAAATGATGTTTAATCTACCTTTCATGAAATGGATTAATCTCTATTTTCGAATGGGGATTTACAAAGGGGTAGAGCTTGAAAGATGGTTTTATGAAAAGTTATCAGAAAAAAACATTTATACGTTTAGTGATCTTCCAGAAGGTTCGCTACGCTTGATAGCATCCGACTTAACGAATGGAAAAATGATTGTGTTTCCAGATGATTTGAACACCTATAATATAGAACCTGGATCTTTTTTAGTCTCTAGAGCTTTAAGGATGAGTTGTGGTGTTCCGTTTTTCTTTGAGCCTGTCAAACTATATGTTGGGCAAGGCGAATCTATTGTTGTAGATGGCGGAGTGCTCAGCAATTTTCCAATCTGGCTGTTCGATGAGGAGGTCAATAAGGAGCGGCCTGTTATTGGCATTAAGCTAAGTAATTCACGAAAGGATATGGAGCCACATAAAATTCGAAATGGATTACAGCTATTTGAGGCGCTTTTTGCGACGATGAAGGATGCGCATGATGAGCGATATATTTCTCGTGTACATGAAAAAAACATTATTTTTTTACCAGTTGAGAAATTTAGCGCTACACAATTTTCTTTAGATGGAGAAACGAAAGAATTACTAATTGACATTGGTAAGAAACGCACAATTGATTTCTTAAAAAGCTGGAGTGGCATGTATTCTTATCAACATTAACAGCATTTTAATAAATAAAATATAAAAATATGAGAGATTGGGAAATCCAGTCTCTCTTTTTTTATGAAAACGAGACGATTGTATGAGTTGTCACAAACTTTTCTCACATAAAAGCTATATTTTAAGCACTACTTTCGTTATAATAAAATTTGGAAATTATCCAATTGATTATGATTATTGGCTGTTTAATAGAAATGAGGAAAATTCAACTATGAAGTTTACAAGAAAATTAACCTTTCAACTAGGTTCTATCATTGCTGGCATATTGATTGTGATGATGGTGATTTCTTCAATCGCTACATATAAAACTGCTTACGATAAACTATATGAAGCGGCAGGCATAGAGGCTTATGGCTGTGCTAATATTACAACTGGTTTAATAAAACCAGAAGACGTGAATCAAGCATTATCCGGGAATCAAGAAGCAAAGAACCGGATCAGTGAACAGCTTAATTGGACAACAGCACATAAGGATATTTTTGAATCACAGTATATCCTTGATTTAGAAGGAAACATTCTAGCATTAGATCAAAATTTAACGGACAAGGGTTTTCATACGGGAGATTCCTTTCACATTGACAAAAGTGCAATGAGTACCCTACTTAGTATGAAACATTCCACTTATACAGAGCCGTATACATACGGAGGGCTGAAACGTTTATCTGGTTATGCCCCTATCTATAAGGATAATGATCCGACGCAAGAAATTATTGCTGTTAGTGTAATAGATTTTGATGCAAATATTGTTAGTACGAGAACATGGGGTGTGGTGAGTAAAGGAATTCTAGTAAGTATAATTCCTATGCTTTTAGCGGCAATCGTAACATTTTTCTTAATTCGCCGTAAGACGAAGCCAATTTCCCAATTAATTTCACAGGCAAAAGAAATTGCTTCAGGTAATCTTTCTGTTGCCAATAACCAAATTAAAAGTAATGATGAAATTGGCGATCTTGCTCAAACACTAAATCAAGTGAACGATAATTTGGAACAGATGATTGCCACGATGCATACTACATCACATCAGTTGAGTGAAAATGCGCAAGAGACTGCAAGTTCGTTAACTGAAATGAATAATGCCGTACAGATTGTTGCGCATAATATAGAGGACGTCTCGATAGCTGTAACTGATGGGATGCACCATACAGAAAACGCTTCGACTGTATTAATATCGCTTGCAGAAGAGTCGATAGAAATGAAGCAAAGAGCTGATCAAACTGTAGAAAAATCAAATCAAACAATGGCAGTGGCCAAGCAAGGTGAGCAACGTGCCATTGAAATCAGCCGTGATATGGAGAGAATCAGGGGCGGTTCCCAAGAAGTAAGCCAAACAATATCTGATTTAGTCGAATCTGCTTCACAAATCCAAACCATTACGACAAGCATTTCAGGCATTGCTTCACAGACAAATTTGCTGGCGCTGAATGCATCGATTGAAGCTGCTCGAGCAGGTGAACATGGAAAAGGTTTTGCGGTAGTAGCGGAAGAAGTGCGTAAGCTTGCCGAACAATCAGATGGCGAAGCATCACAAGTCGAAAAGCTCGTACAAGATATTATGAAAAAAATTCAGTATGTACTGGAATCAGTAGAAGACAATACCAAGCAGATAGAACAAGGTGCAGAAACGGTTAGTCAAACTGTCACAGCATTAAGCGAAATAGCAGTCTCAGTTGCTGAAACTGTAAAGGAAACAACGGTAATATCTAATTTAATGGCAAAGGAAACGGATCAGGCACAGCATGTAGCTGAGATGATCCAGGAACTTGCTACTTCCATTCGCGGTATTGAAAACACGATGAACAGTATCTCTGCGGCTGCAGAAGAAACGACTGCTGGGATTGATGAAGTATCCACTCGTTCAAGTACCACCAATGAGATGGCATGCCAACTTGAAAATCATGTAATGCAATTTCAATTGAAAGAATAAAGAAAATCCCCCATTGAGATAAATGGGGGATTTTCTTTCATAACTATAGCATCCAACAATTACTTTTTCTTTTTTCCGAATTGTACAGCGACAGCAGAAGCTTTCTTTTTTACCTCAAAATGAACATTAACATTCACCGATTTTTCGTTATTGTATATAATTTCTAACACTTTACCTTTTCGTCCTTTAATGCGCAAATCATCCCCAACTTTTGGCAGTTGCCTTAAAAGTTGGCTTAATACTATATTTTTTCCGTCTAAAAAATGAACCGTATACATTCATGCACTCCTTTTTGCTAAATTCTCTTTTTATTTTATGTAAGACTTAAGAGAGAATAGAACGAAAGAGGTATAACTTATCCATTCAAAAACAAACTACTAGTGAACACATTTGAATGGAGGATAACTATGGCAAAACAGGATAATTCAAATCACAGAAGATCAAATAGCAGCGCGCGAATTAACAGTATGATTGAAAATACAAAGAAGAATATTCAAGAAGCAGAAATTAGTATGGAATTTGCAGGGAAAGAAGAGTTAGAACATCTTCAAGAAAAAAATGAGCGCAGACGAACAGAGATTTACCGGAAAGAAGAAGAAAAAAGAGAAAAAGCGGCTGAAAAAGCTTGGCGCGATAGCTTCGATTAAAATAGGAAAACAAGACAAGCAGCAAATGATTGCTGCTTGTTTTTACGTACAAAATATTTTGATTTTGATTTCAAAAGCGGAAAAACTCTGTATAATAAAAAAGTGCAATTTTAGCATATGAAAAAGATTATTACGACTAGTAAACAATTTTTTATCAGAAGGGATTTAATATATGAATATGATGGGACATTACAATAGTGCCCTTTTAGTGTTATCTGTAAGTATAGCTATAATTTCTTCATATACTGCCTTAAATATTATTATTAGGCTTATGTCGTTAAAAGGAGGGCTTAAGCAGTTATGGTGGTGGGTTGGAGCTGCTACTTTTGGTGCAGGCATCTGGTCAATGCACTTTATTGCAATGCTTGCGCTTAAATTGCCTATGCCAGTATCCTATAGTGTATTTTGGGTATCTTTATCTTTTATATTAGCAATCCTTGCAAGTGCAGTTGCTTTTCTAATTGTTAGCCGAGGACTTAAAAGAAAGATTTATATACTAATAGGTTCATTATTTATCACAACCGGTATTGTATCGATGCACTACATAGGTATGAAGGCGATGAATATGGGGGTGGATATTTCATATGACCCTATTCTATATCTATTATCATGGTTGATAGCATTTGCAGCTTCAGTCGTATCCTTATATTTATTTTTTTATTTCCAATCTAAAACAGTTGGGATGCAATTGCAAAAATGGATGAGCTCTGTAGTCATGGCGGGTGCAATCGCAGGCATGCATTTCACAGGAATGGCAGCTATGAAAATGAAACCAAACCATGAGATGCTCCATTTCAAGAGAACGGCTATTGATAGTGGTGTTTTAGCCTATACAGTAGCCGGCGGTATGCTGTTCATCTTTGCTTGTATTATCGGAGGTTTTTATTTAGATCGTCGTTTTCAACAAACGTCTACTGAATTGGAGTTCAAAGATAGCATATATCAGTCGATAATTCTTACTGCCAGTGATGCTATTGTTTTATGTAATTCAAGGGGCATCATTATTTCCTTTAATAAAGCAGCAGAAATCATTTTTGGTTATAAAGAAGAGGAAGTCCTTGGAAAGCAGCTTGAAATTATTATTCCCTTGGAATATCGTGAAGCACATCGTAAAGGAATAGATCGTTATCTTAGAACAAAAGAGCCGCATGTAATAGGTCGAATGGTAGAATTAAAAGGATTACGAAAAAATAATGAAGAATTTCCATTAGAATTGTCTCTTTCTGCATTAAAAAAAGGCGATGAAACATATTTCAGCGGCATTCTGCGCGATATCTCAGAAAGAAAAAGAACAGAAGAAAAAATAACGGAATTAGTTTATCGCGATCCGTTAACAAATTTACCGAATCGTAGGCTATTAAATACGCATTTAACGATGTGCATTGAACAAGCTGCAATAAGCGGTCAAATGCTAGCAGTATTGTTTATCGATTTAGATCGCTTTAAATATATCAATGATACATTAGGCCATGATGTAGGTGATGCATTTCTGATTGAAGTAGCTAAACGAATGGAAACATGTATACAAAAAAAAGATATGCTTGCACGTCAAGGGGGCGATGAATATATTATCGTTGTGTCGCATACTACACATCAACAAGTCGTAAGTTTGGCAAAAGAGATTTTGGAAAAACTCAACCGTCCGTTTTTACTTGGCGAGCATGATTTGTTTATTACTGGATCGATTGGTATAAGTATGTATCCCTCAGATGGAATGGAGCATGAGATTCTTATTAAAAATGCAGATACAGCTATGTATCGAGCAAAAGAGCTTGGAAAAAACAATTATCAATTCTTCACAGCTGAGATGAATAATATGATGGCGAAGAAAATGAATTTAGAAATAGGTCTGCGAAAAGCTATAGAAAATCATGAATTTGAGTTATATTATCAACCACAAATTGGTGTGAATACAGGCAAGATGACAGGAGTGGAGGCGCTAATCAGATGGAATCATCCAGAAATTGGCCTGGTACCGCCAAACGATTTTATCCCACTCGCTGAAGAAACAGGGTTAATTATTCCGATGGGTTATTGGATTCTACGAGTTGCCTCACGGCAAGCAAAAAAATGGATAGACCAAGGCTTTGATAATTTAAGAATGAGCGTGAATATTTCCTCAAGGCAATTTCAACAACCTGATTTCGTTGAAACTGTCCAGACAATACTATCAGAGACAGGATTGCCAGCAAAAAATCTTGAATTAGAGCTTACTGAATCGATTGTTCAAAATCCAAAATCTGCGCTCCCTGTGATGGAACAGCTAAAAGCAATGGGTGTTAAACTGTCTTTAGATGACTTTGGGACAGGCTATTCTTCTTTGAGTTATTTACGCTCATTCCCGCTTGATACGTTAAAGATTGATAAGTCTTTTATTCGATATATCAATGAAGAAATAAAAGACGAGGCTATTGTTAAGACAATCATAAATATGGCCCATAGCCTCAAATTAAATGTGATAGCTGAAGGTGTGGAGACAGAAGAACAACTCTCTTTATTAAGCGACAATGACTGCCATGAATTCCAAGGTTACCTATTTAGCCGACCTGTGAAGGCAGATGAGTTACAAGAAATTTTAGAAAATCATAAAGACTATAAGACCGATTGATCTTTTCAATCGGTTTTTATATTTGTTCTCTATTTCAACTAAATGATTATCCAAGTGATAGATTCAATTGACTTTCTGTATACATTTGTATACACTAACTATATTGATAGATGAAAATTTTTAGATGAATAAGATACAAAAATCATATAGAAGAAATGGGGCGGAAAAATGTTTGTACAAATACGCAGATGGATTCTAACTGAAGGACATGCTAATAATATTATTGATCGTTTTTCAAAAAAACCAGGTGAAGGACCTTCATTAATTGAGCAACGCGAAGGATTTATCAGTAGAGAATTGTTATTGAAAAATACACGGCGTGGCGAAGAAGAAGTTGTGATGATTATTCGTTGGGATTCAGAAGAGGCATGGAAAGCTTGGGAGAAAAGTCCAGAGCATATTGCCGGTCATAAGAAGCAAATTAAAGAACATGGCGGCAAGCCCCCAAAACCTGAGTATGTTATTAGCATGGAAAATAGTAACTATACAGTTGTTGAATGACAAGAATGAAAGGAAGATACTCGAATGAGTGTCTTTTTTTTATGATTTTTCAGTAAGGAGTATTATTGTATAACAAACTCTTGGAAGGATAATTTGTAATTTAGCTTAGAGATTATCAATGTCCAAAGCACGTTTATTGACTTCTTAATGGACAAGAGTATACTTTTATTTTAACGTATGATAAAAATATTGCATTAAAAAACAATATGAATGAAATATGTAATAATTGAATGGAGGATGAATATGAATCAACAAATGCAAAAACAAATTACTTTAAAACAACGTCCTGTTGGGATGCCGAAAATGGATGACTTTGATTTTATTGATACGCCAATCGGGACAACTTCAGCTGGGGAGGTATTAATCCGTACAGCTTATATTTCGGTTGATCCATATTTACGCGGTAGAATGCAGGATACCAAATCATATATAGCTCCGTTTGAGTTAAATAAGGTAATCACTTCGGGTGTTATTGGCCAAGTAGTTGATTCTAAGTCGGAAAGTTTTTCGAAAGGTGACGTAGTACTAGGTAATCTTGGATGGCAGGAATATTCTATTGTTAATGAGAAAGAAATAAAAAAAATTGATAAAAATTTAGCACCAGTCACAGCTAATCTAAGTATTATAGGCATGACTGGATTAACAGCATACTTTGGTCTACTTGATATTGCGAAGCCAAAATCAGGTGAAACTGTTGTTGTATCTGGAGCTGCAGGCGCAGTGGGGTCGACTGTTGGACAAATTGCTAAAATAAAGGGAACACGAGTAATAGGAATTGCTGGAACAGATGAAAAATGTCAATATTTATTGAATGAACTAGGATTTGATGAAGCCATTAATTATAAAAAAGAAGATGTTCCAACAGCTTTAGCTAAAGCATGTCCCGAAGGAATTGACATCTACTTTGATAATGTGGGTGGCACAATTTCAGATGCTGTATTCCCGCTTCTTAATAAATTTGCACGAATTCCTGTTTGTGGAGCTATATCAACCTATAATGATGTAGAAGTGGATATGGGGCCTCGAGTTCAAACAGCACTTATCAAAACAAGTGCCCTTATGAAAGGTTTTACACTAGGTGATTACTCCGACCGAATTGGAGAAGGGTATAGTGCACTTGCAGCATGGTTAAATGAAGGGAAACTCAAATACGAAGAGACGATCGTAGAAGGGTTTGACCATGTTATTGATGCGTTTCTTGATCTATTTAAAGGAGCAAATTTAGGTAAGCAATTGGTTAAAGTTTCGGATATAGACTAATAAACAGTGTATCTCGTAAGCAAAAAGCATTCCCTCGATGGGAATGCTTTTTTGCTTACAAATAATAGAGTATCATAGAAAATCTCAAAATAATGAAATAAGGAATTATGAAGAATATTCTTCTGACTTTGTTCAGTCTTAGGTCTAGTATTATTTGAAAATATAGAATGTTATATTTTATTTATCGAAAGGAGGAAGAATATTTGAATATCAATCAAGTAATACTTAAGACGAAGCGACTAGAAGAAATGAAAAAATTTTATAGGGATATTCTAGAATTACCTATAGAAATCGTTACAAATGGTAGCTTTAAAATAAAATTTGGTCTTACAATAGTTGAGTTTACCAATGTTCATGAGGCAGAAGAACCTTTTTACCATTTTGCATTTGATATCCCTAAAAATCAATTTCAAGCTGCTAAGGAGTGGGTTAAACAAAAAGTAACGCTTTTAAAAGAAGAAGATCAAGATGAAGTATATTTCGCAAGTATAAAAGCAAATTCTTTATATTTTGAAGATCCATCGGGGAACATAGTAGAATTTATTGCAAGATTAGATAATCCATCGACCCATGTTCCCTTTACTGCAGCAAATATTATAAAAATGTCTGAAATAAGCTTAGTTGTTAAAGATAAAGTGCAGGCTGCAAAACAATTAAGGGAACTTTCCATTGTTGAAAGGGATGGAGAAGAAGTAACGAATGATAATACATTATCTTTTATGACAAAAGGAGATTTGCCAGTCTATTTATTATTAGTAAATCCGAAAAGAAGATGGTTTTTCTCTAATAAAGTAGCTACTGTGTTTCCTTTAGATATAATGTTAGATTCTAAAATTAATATTGGGGTCAATGATGACAATAATTTTTATATTAAATAATCAAAGTAAGCGGTACTGTTTTGAACGCATCCATATAGACAATATAGCTTTTACCAATACCAACCTTATCAGGTATAAACTGATCATGAGAAGTAGTTTCTAATATATTGTAGACCTTAGTCCAGTTTATGAAGGGAAAAACCAAATATCTTTGCTAATTCTAATTCGATAGATGATCAAAGTAGTATGCAAATTACAAATTAAAAGATGGGGAAATGATAAATACGACTCGAAAATCTGTTGTTATTTATCAAATAAAGCCTATTCAATGAAAGGATACTAGCGATTGAAAATTCCCTATAAGGATATTCTAAGTGAAAAAAACTTTACTTTTTTGTTATTTGGAAGACTCTTTAAAAGAAGCTCTTTAACATTGTTTAGTCTGGAACTAATCTGGTTAACAATAAAGCTGACTAATAGTTCACCATTCTATTTGTCTTTGATGATTATGGCGCAAACTTTACCATTTATTGTTTTTGGTATTTATGGTGGAGTAAAGGCGGATAAATGGAATAAGAAGAAAATAACAGTTATATCTGATTCTCTTAGTGCGATATTAATTCTTGCTATTCCAATATTATTTTTTTTAGGATTTATAAATTATTTTATTTTAATATGTACAGCCGTCCTAATTAGCATTCTTAATTGCTTTTCAGAACCAAGTTTTCGTGCTTTGTTACCTGAACTAGTTACAGATATTAAATTACAGAGAAGCAACGCTCTTTTAGATTCAATTCAACGTGGAGCTAGTATTCTAATCCCAGCTTCAGTAGGAATAGTTGTTAAATTTACTGATCAAATACACATTTTCACTCTAGCATTCATTTTAATGAGTATTTCGACTGTATTTCATTTGTTAATTAACTATCAAGTTCCTCAGTTTAATACTAGTCAAAGTGAAGAAGGAACAGTAAGTGAAATTAAATCGACTTTAGCTTATTTAAAGTCAAACAGAAGTATTCTCATTATTATACTTGTTCAATTTATAAGCATACTGATAAATACAGGGCTGTGGCGTGTGGGATTACCTATTTATTTAGATAAAAATTTAGAGAAAGATATTTCAACCTACGGAATTATTACAGGTATACTTGGTGCAGCAGCATTTGCTACTTCTATTATGCTTGGTACATTGAAAAAACTTAATCCATTAATAATTTTTAATATAGGGATTATCCTATGGGGGAGTGGTTTGTTAGTAATTGGTTTATCACCAACGATTTTTATGATCTATCTAGCAACGATTCTTATTGGAGTAGGTCAGGCAAGTGAAGGACTTGGAAGAATTGTATTAATCCAAAAACAAGTACCAAATAATATGCTGGGTAAAGTGTTTAGTATATCATCATCTATTAATTATACAAGTGACACAGTATCGTTGGGTATTATGAGTAGTGTCTTAGCGATTCTTTCTACAACTAGTGTATTTTGGGCTGGTGGAGGAATTATACTAACTATTGGTTTGATAGGTTTTAGTTCATTGAGAAAACAAAATAATTACTGAAAAAGGAAAATCTACGTTAAGGGCTGAATAGTTTGATAAGGCTTTTTAATAATGATAAAGATAATCTTACTAATCTTTAACTATTTAAATACAGTTCACTTAATACTAGGATGTAGAATTCAGCCTGTACTCTCACTTTAAATCAACAGGGTGAAAAGGGTATAGGCGTCATTAAACTCTATAAATTGATGCGTATTACATAAAGGAGCTCCTGTTTCCATCTTGAAAAATTCAAACGTACCAGGAGAAGTGTTAATTATATGTTGAGTCCATATAATAATACCTCCAAATAATTATAGATTATAACATTGAACTGGAAATTAATTTTCATATATCTCATTAAAGAAATCAGTATATAGTATTGAATTGAAGGACAAATATGAAGCGAATAATGATAGGATTATTGGGTAAACTTTATTTAAGGGAGGCAATGCCTCTCTATTTTTTATATGAAAGAAGTGATGAACAAAAATGCCAAATGAGAAAAAAGCTAATAGACTGATAAATGAGACTTCTCCTTACTTACTACAGCATGCATACAATCCTGTTAACTGGTATCCATGGGGGGAAGAGGCTTTTGCCGTAGCTAAAGAGGAAGATAAGCCTGTCCTTGTTAGCATTGGCTACTCGACTTGTCATTGGTGCCATGTCATGGCTCATGAATCATTTGAAGACGAAGAGGTTGCATTTTTATTGAATAAATGGTTTATCTGTATAAAAGTCGATAGAGAAGAGCGACCGGATATTGATTCAATCTATATGAATGTTTGTCAAATGATGACCGGCTCCGGCGGATGGCCACTTAATGTCTTTTTAACGCCAGATCAGAAACCTTATTTTGCAGGGACTTATTTTTCAAAATACAGTATGTATAAAAGGCCAGGGATGATGGAAATTCTGCCTTATCTCGCAAAGGCATATCATAAAGAACGAGATAGAGTTGATGAAGTAGGAGCGCAAATTATGGATGCTCTTTCAGATCTGTCTAAACCTGAGAAGTCTGCAATACATGAGGATGCTGCTGGTAAAGCATATGGCCAATTAAAGCAGGGGTACGACAAAGTCTACGGCGGTTTTGGAACAGAACCTAAGTTTCCAAATCCAAGCCAACTATTATATTTACTAAGGTATTATAATATGACAGGAGAAAAAGAAGCTTTGGAGATGGCCACTAAAACATTGAATGCAATTTATCGAGGCGGGATATATGATCATATCGGCTTTGGTTTTGCAAGATATTCAACGGACCGGATGTGGCTTGTACCACACTTTGAAAAAATGTTATATGATCAGGCGCTTCTAATACAGTGCTACACAGAAGCATATCAAATAACGAAAGACGAAAAATACAAACAGATTGTCTATGAAACAATTAAATTTATAAAACGTGAAATGCAACATCCAGATGGCGGTTTTTATAGCGCAATTGATGCAGATAGCGAAGGAGTTGAAGGTAAATATTATACATGGGATTATGATGAAGTTATAGACATCCTTGGTCCAGAAATAGGAAAGGCATTCGCAGAGGATTATGATGTGACACTAGGAGGTAATTTCGAAGAGGTTAATATACCAAATTTAATTCATACACAGAATAGAAAATTATCAACAGAAAAGCAAGAAGAATGCCGATTAAAATTATTAAAGGCTAGAGAAAAGCGAGTCTATCCTCATGTAGATGATAAAATATTGACTGCATGGAATACGTTGTTGATTGCCGCATTAGCAAAGGCTGGTGGAGTGTTTGAAGAAAAAACCTTTATTGAATTGGCGCAAGAAGCGGATGCTTTTTTACAAAAAAACGTAGTAAAAGAAAACGAACTATATGTTAGCTATAGAGAACAAAAAGTTTCTCAACCTGGATTTTTAGATGATTATGCAAACTATCTATGGGCCCTTAATGAATTATATCTTGCTACTGGTAAAAATGAATATCTTAAACGAGCACATCATATGGCAGATCAAACAATTGAGAACTTTCATGATGCTGAACAAGGAGCATTTTTCCTTACAAGTCATGCTGCAAGCCCTTTGATTGTAAGAGAAAAAACGGCAATCGATAATGCCTATCCGGTAGGGAATAGTACGCTTGCCGTTCAAATGTTTCGACTAGGAAAGCTTTTGGAAGATGATAAATATCGTAATTTGGGAGAAGGGATTCTTCAAACATTTGCCTCTGACATTAATCGTTATCCTGGAGGTACATTTTGGCTGCTTCAAGCTTTACTTGCCTACCAAGGGCCATCAAGTGAAATCCACATCAACAATCCAACTAGAGGTATAAAGAATGCTCTTTTTTCCTTCTATCGACCGTTTGATGTTTGGCATATAAAAGATGAAGGACCATTTGAAATGCAAATATGCGAGGATTATGCATGTCAACTGGCGATCCATAATGAAGACGAAGCTCTCAAAAAATTAAGATATACCAACATCGCCGATTAAAAAAATCGGTGATGTTTTTTTGGATAGTAATACATGCTAGTAAAAATTTATTGATTTAATAAGAGTATAAAGTTATAGCAATGAGATATCATAAAAATAGGTTTGTTTATCATTTAATTAACATATTTAGAAACAAATTTCGAAAAATAATGTCGAATTTACTGATATATCATGTATACTATATAATGTAGAAAAAGAGCGAGGGGATGAAAAATGGTGGATAAAGACCTACAAAATGTGAGTAAATTAAAAGTAAATGTGCCTACCCATGGAGTTTCTCAAAAACCCCTTGATGATATCCACCAATTCATAGGCAAGATAAAAAAAATCCACCTATTACTCACTCAGAATACATACATAAAAGATACAGCAAAAGCATTAGGGTATATTATTGATGATGCGGTCCAAAATCCGACCATTCTATTTGTTGGCATGAGAGGAACGGGCAAAACTACTCTCTTGAACACTTTATTAAAAAGACCTATTTTAAGTCATTTGAAAGAGGCGCATTTAGCAGTGAGTTCTATTTTTCGATATGCCGAAAAGGAAGAGGTACGTGCTCACTTTTATGATGGACAAGTAGCGTCATTTGGCATTGAACATGTGGGGCTATTTACTTCTATTGATACCTCAGGTGCCAATATATTGCGTGAAGGGTTGGATTTTATTGAAATATTTATTCAAAATCCGCTCTTAAAGACTGTGACCATTATGGATGCTACGCTAGTACAGTTTAAAGGGAATAGAACTGCTTATATAAAAGAGAGCTTTTTACAGCGGGCAGAGGATATTTTCTGGATTGTAAACGCTAATAGTGAGATCCAGGAAGTGGAATTAAACTTAATAAAGAAGAGCTCAAACCATATAAAGCCGTTATTTATTTCTAACTTTATGAGCCCAACTGGTTCGGTTTTAGAAGACCAACAGATTGAAAACTATATAAGAAAAAGGGTATCTGTATCTGCATTACAAGCAAATCAAGCACTCGCTCATAATGACAAAGATCAGTGGCAGTATAGCAATATTGACATGATATATAAAGAAATAGAGCAATCAGCGAGCGATCGTTCAAAACGAATACCTTTTATTATTCAACGTTTGGCTCATTGGCTCAAAAGATTTCGAGCCGAATTAGAAATTATAGAAGAAAGAGAACCCTATAACTCATCATTGCAAACATTAACAAGTTTTATAGAAGAAATTGATGAAATAAAATATACTCAGTATAAAGAAAATCAATTTGTCGCTAAGATGATATCAGAATATGAAAAATTAAGTTGCTTATTTAAAGAGATTCATACACTTTATCAGCTCGTGCAAGCATTAAAACAACACGATTTATTTAAACAAGACAGTACTTTCAGAAAATTTAAGGAATTGGCAGAACATTATCTTGAAAAAGTAAGAGATTATCGGAAAATGCGATATCAGTATACTGTTCAATTTGATATGCTAGATCAAAAATACAAAAGGATAAATGGACGATCTATTTTATCTTTTTTATTCGGCAAACGGGAAGAAGACCAGTATTTTATTAATCAAGCGAAAGAACTGAACGAAACTCAACAACTACTTGAACGAAAGTACAAGTCCGTGCTACATCAAGAAGAGCTTTTGATAGAATTGGTTCCTAAAATATTAACTCAGCTCAACCAAACGGTCCGCAATAAATTAGAAGAGATACTTAAAAGTATTTCAGCTGTAGAATATGAAAGACTTGCAGCTCATACAAAGATTCAGCAAGCTATTAAGAAATTAAATACTTTTGATGATATTGTAGAAGCAAAGCAATTGGTTATTATGTTGGCTAAAGAAGAGTTATTAAATAACTCAATGTGGAAGACAATAGAAGAAAGAGATAGAGTAGTAGAGGATATAAAAGCAATTGAAAGTGTACGCTTAGATTATTCAATTTTTATACAAGAGTATGAAAACTTGAAACTAAAAGAACCAAGCCAAGTACAGTCTCTTGTTGTTGTAAAAAATCCTTATTATGCTTTGTCCTTAAAAGATGGGGATATACGAATGCCTTTAGAACCACCACCACCTTTTTTAGAATTGAATACAGATTAAGAAGGAGCTGCATTTTATGCGCTCCTTTTTACTTTTGTTGCTATAAAAAATGCACCTGCAGCAGCAATCGCCCCAAGTAAAAAAGTAGGGAAGAATACAGGACCTGAAAATACAACATTGCTTGGCAAAGATTCGCTTGCTAACCATGCCTCCGTTAAATTAGGCGTATACCAGGCAGTAAGAAGGATACCAGATGTAAAGTGGCAGACAAAGTATAGGACGATAAAGGCAAAAAGAAAAACTATCCATTTTCTCACAAAAACACCTCCTTTTAACGTATTACGTACTAGGAGGTGTATATGTTTCAAATGATTTTCAAATGTTTATATTTTCCCTTATTAGGCAAATGATTAATAGAACACTTTATCCGTGTTGTACTTCGCGCGAAGCTTATTAATTGCATATGTTTCGTAGATTTCTCTTTCCATTGGGTCATCAATGATGAATGCTTCAATTTTGTGCACTTCATCACGGTGATCTTTTAGTGGAGATACATTATCTTCAAAGTGTTTTTTTAATCGTGGGCGCATTTTGCGTGCTTTACCTACAAATAAAAGCTCGTTGGCATCATTAAAGAATAGCAATAACCCACCTTTATCACGAGGAACCTTATGGAAGTCTATAAACCCAAAGACTGAAGGGATGATTGCTTCTCCTTCTTTTGGATTTTGTTCACGTTGGCGAATCACTACATCAGGTTTTGGCATTTCAATTTTAATCAAAATAATTCACGTCCTCTTACATTAATAGAAGTTTATACTAGCACAGTTAAGCAAGAAAAGCTACTCGTCTAGTTGTATTGTAGTATTACATCCTTTATATATCACATACTACAATCGATGCAGAGACTATAAAAAGGAGTTATACAACTATGAATAAATATACTGAACTTAATAAGAGCTTTTTAAACGGTCAATGGGAAGAAGGGGAAGAAAACAACACTTTCGATATAGAAAATCCATACAACAATGATGTATTAACCACCGTCAAACTGGCATCAAAAAACCAAGTTGAAGTAGCCTTTGACAATGCTAAAAAAGCGCAAAAAGAGTGGGCAAAAGATTCACAAAAACGTCGTGATGTCATGAAAAAAGCAATCCAATATTACAAAGATAATAAGGATGATATAATCGATCTTTTAGTTATTGAGTCAGGAAGCAGTGTTTTAAAGAGTAATATTGAATATAATAATACGGTCGCCGTAATGGAAGAATCATTAAAAATGGTTGATAAATTAGGACAAGTTACTGAAACGCCTTCCATTATTGAGAATAAGGTCAATTATTCTTATCGTTTACCGCTTGGCGTCATTTCATCCATTGCTCCTTTTAACTTTCCAATGTATTTATCGATGCGTACGATTGCTCCAGCGCTTGCGCTTGGTAATGCGGTCGTTCATAAAGCAGACTTGCAAGTGGGGCTTTGCTCAGGTTCATTGATTGCTAAAGCATTCGAAGCAGCGGGAATGCCAGCTGGTGTTTTCCAATCAATATTGACGAAATCCTCTACGATTGGCGATACAATGATCGAAAACAAAAATGTAGCACTAATTAGTTTTACTGGTTCTACAGAAGTCGGCAAACGGATTGGCTCTATTGCAGGTGGTCTTTTGAAAGGTGTTGCTCTAGAATTAGGAGGAAACGGACCATTTGTAGTATTAAAGGACGCAGATATTGACCAAGCAGTAAAAGCGGCAGCATTTGGGAAGTTCCTACATTCGGGCCAGATTTGTATGATTACCAACCGCATTATTGTTCACAAAGATTTGTATGATGAGTTTGTAGAAAAATTCGTTGAAAGAGTTAAAAATATTCCTTATGGAGATCCGAGTGATCCTAAAACAATCATTGGACCGTTAATTAACGAAGGTCAAGTAAAAAAAGGTGTTGATAATATCCAAAAGGCGATTGATGCAGGTACTGAGGTATTGCTAAAAGGTGAAAGAATAGGGAACGTGTTAACACCAACTATTTTCGGACATGTTAAAAATGACAGTGAACTCGCACAAACAGAATTATTTGCTCCTATTGCTCCAATTATCAAAGCTGATAGTGATGAAGAGGCTATTGAGATGGCAAATGACACACGATATGGGCTAAGCTCTTCTATATTCAGCAGTAATATAGAAAAAGCAACAGATTATGCATTATATTTGGAATTTGGTATGACTCATGTCAATGATCAACCTGTCAACGACGAACCAACAGTGCCATTTGGAGGTATGCGTGACAGTGGTGTAGGTCGATTCGGTAATCCAAGTGTTGTGGAAGAATTTACGTATCAAAAATGGATTTCTGTTCAAACAAAACCGCGAGAATATCCATTTTAAAAAAGAAGCCGCTTGAATGAAACATTCAGGCGGCTTTTCTAATTGAATTAAGATAAAATGGTATTGAGTGGAGAAAAAATATGCATATAATAGAAAATATGGAGTTGATAATTAGTGGAAATTCAATTTGTACCCGGTAATCTCGAGCTTTTAAAAACACCCTATTATGCAGATTTCTTCTATGAAAATATCATCATTTATTTTAATGAGGAGGATACAACAGAGGCAGTATTTCAATCAGCAGTACATGGCACTTTTCTACTTAAACTAGGCGAAGCATTGATCAATCTTGTGAAGACAAAAGAAACACAGATGGTCGAATCTATTGGTACTACCATTTCTTATCGTATTTCACAATCGGATCAAACAATTTATATCGTAAAATATAGTGGCGAAGAAGAGATAGAAAAACACTTGTGCCAATATGATTTGTTTTTTGAAGGATTAACTCTTGCAACCAAAAACTACTTACATACCATCAAAAGGGAGAATCCAAGAATTGTTTTGATTGACCAATACCAGCTACTGGCGAGTTGCTTTATCAACTTTGATCAAATGAGACTATTAGAGCTCCACTAAGTTTTTGACCTGGCTCCAAAGAGATTATATAATAAGCTTCAGGAGCATAGAAGGAGTGGGTCTTTTGCAAGAGAAATGGACATTTATGGTAGACGGCACAGCATATTTCTGCAAAACGATGGAAGAGGCGATCTCAGAACTACCCATTGAAGAAATTGATGGGGAAGAGTATGTAAAGATCAAACATAAAGATCTTAAAAGATTAGTGGAATTTTATTTAAAAGAACATGCATCAGATATTCAATTTTAAACATCTCATACGTTTCTTTACCTAGTATTTTCAGCTTAATAATGATAGAAAACCCAAGAATATAGTTATTCTTGGGTTTTAGCATTTTATAATGGTTTTAAACTGAAGTTCTTTTTTCTTTAATGGAAATAATCCATTTTAATAAAGGCGGTGTTACAACAGTAGTAAAGACAACCGCAATAATCAGTGGTGTATAGTATTCTTGAGTAAATAACCCTTTTTCTAAACCAATACCAGATGTGATTAACGCGACTTCTCCTCGAGAAACCATGGCAATCCCAATTAAAATCGCTGATATTGTTTTAAAACCTGTAATTCGTGCGCCAATGCCTGCACCCACAATTTTCGTTAGAACAGCAACAACACATAGAATAACAATCAGCCCAATATGCTCGCCAATTCCTTTAAAGGTAACGGCAAGACCTATGCCTGCAAAGAAAACGGGAATAAATAAAACACCTACTGTTGGTAAAAGCTTTTCTTCAAATTCGATCCGAGATTTGTCTGCTGCGAGAGAAAGACCTGCAAAGAATGCACCGATAATATTACTTATACCCATGAAATCGGCGAAATATGAATAAGCAAAACAAAGTACGACTGCAAAAACTAGCGAAATATCTGTAGATTTAAATTTTGCTACAATTTTAGAAATGGCAGGAACAACTTTCCAATTCGCAAGAATAATGACCGCAAAGAAAATTACTTGCTTCAATAACACTGTTGGGATCGATACATCTCCCCCGACAGTAATGCTGATAACGATTGCCAGTAAAATCAGGCCAAGTATATCATCAGCAATAGCTGCGCCTAACACTGTAGCACTTTCTCGTGTTTTTAATTGATTGAGCTCACGGAAAGTCTGTACGGAGATACTAACCGAAGTAGCTGTCAACACAATACCTAAAAATAATGAATGTGTAGGATCCATGCCAAAGCTTTCACCGATTAAATAGCCGCCCACAAGTGGCAGCACTACTCCGAAAACTGCAACTGTTAATGCGGATTTTGTGTTAGAGGTTAAATCTTTAATATTTGTTTCAACGCCAGCGAAGAACATTAAAAATATAACACCAAGTTCACTAAAGGTATGTAATAATTCATTATCATTGATATTGCCTATCAATCCCAAAACTGCAGGTCCGATAATAATCCCCACAATTATTTCACCGAGCACACTTGGTTGTCCAAATCGAACAGCAATGGCTCCCGCTATTTTTGTTGCGAGTATAATAATTACTAATTGAAGTAGTAACTCCAATAATCTGCCCCCTTAACAAAAAGAAGTTTAAAGATTCGAATAATTGAATACCTAAAGACTCCTTATGTACTTTTATTTTATCTAGTTAAAACATTATGTTTCAATAATATCATATAATGTGTACCTTTGACTAAAATAAACACTCAGATTGGCAGATATATTCGTATAATTGCCATAGATATTACCCCACCTAATACAGTTACAGATAAACTCTTTGTCCATATTGCCAAGAGAAGCGTTGGAATAAAAGCAATTACAACAGACCAGTTAAGAGAAGTTATTCCTTCACCAGAAACAAGCAAATTTTCTACAACTAACGCGCTTAAAATACATATTGGAATGAAAGAGAGCCATTTCATTACTATGACCGGAAGCTTTACGTGTTTTACAAAAAGAAATGGAATAATTCTTGGGAGCCATGTAACAATTGCACAGCCAATAATTGTCCATATCATTATATTCATACTCATCGATCCATCACCACCCCAATAGTAGCTGCGAAGATTGTTGAAAGTATAACAGCCAAATGTAATGGCATAAAATAGGAAAAAACATACATTAGAATTGCAACAGTTCCGATTAAACATAAGTTTTTTGCGAGCCTTGTTTTTCCAGCGCTTTGCAATTGCAATACGAGAAGCGCTACAAACATTGCTATTAAAGCAAAATCAAGCCCCCACTTTTCAGGCGCTGTAATCCATTTGCCAAGCAGTGCACCTCCAAGACATGATACAATCCAAGCTGCATAGGCGGTAATATTAAGCCCATCCAGCCATCTTCCACTCATTTCTTTTGTCTGCATTAACTTGGTGATTGCGACGCCAAAAGTCTCATCAGTCAACAATGAGCCAAAACCAATGTTGCGCAGGTAGCTGTATTTCGTGAAATAGGGCGCAACAGAAAGACTCATAAGAAAGTGTCGAAGGTTTACAATAAAAATCGTGAAAATAATCACAAGAGGTGGAGTCCCGCTAAGAACAAGCGCACAAAAGATAAATTGTGCTGAACCTGCATAGACCAATATGGTCAATAAAGCAATTTCTATCATGTTTAATTGTGATGATGAGCCCACAATGCCAAATGCCACCCCAATACTTATGTATCCTAACAGTGTAGGAATGCAGTCTCGTATACCTTGCAAGAAAGGATGTTTTACATGCTCATATTGGACATTCTCTACTGAACTGTTCAACGAATCACCCCTTTTATTATATTCTCTTTATCATACATAACTTTATGGATGTTTTATAGCACTTTTTTCGTTACACCCCTTTTAAAAAATTCAGGTTGAAAGAACAAATAAAAAGGAGAGCGTTTATCGCTCTCCTCCCTATTTAGAGTGCCATATTAACTTTATATGTGTTTAGTTTGAGCGCAGTTAAACGACTACACTACTATTTTTGTGGATGACTTTGGAATAATTAACAAGCTCCACCGCCGCCGTAACCGTAACCCATGTAAGATGCTCCGACAATAATTAACAAGATGAATAGAACAACTAGTAATGTAAAGCCCATATTTATGCACCTCCTTTTGAAAAGGTATTAATATAATATGCATCTCGCTTTACACTCATTGGGTAAATGTGTAAGTATTCAGGCTAAAATGCATTTAGTATTCTAAATAATGCACCACCAACTACATCCACATCCCGCTGACTGTTCTTTATCTTATGTAGAGCGGGTGGAACTTGCTTGGGTGAATGATTAGGATTGGTTTTGAAGTCGAACGTAACGATACTTATCTTTAATGTATTGTTTAAAAATTCTTTCAGGGTGATTAGTTTCAACTAAGTCTTTATGAACGAATGGTGGAACGCCATAATATTCAAAGATACCATCTTTTATGAATTGAATCCGTAAAATCATTGCGCTCTCGTCATATCCAACTGCTTCTAATTTTGAGGAATCTAACTTTATCCATTGCATTATGAATGCCCCCTTAATCACAATTATATCTTCATCAATAAGGTAACAGAATTTTTAAATAATTTAAAGCGTTTTTTTGCTACTGAGTATTCCAGACAAAAGAAATATAATCAAGTTTGAAATAGATTCATGGCATTCTTGTGAATTAAAATAAAAAGATATATATCAAAGGCGAATTTTGTTACAATAAAAGTATTGTTGTCATTACTATTCTTATATATAGTTTATTTTAGTTAGTAAAGGAATGAAAATAGAATAATGGGGAGCAAACATAAATATAAACAGAGAGAAGCAGAAACGCCTCCTTCTTTCATGCAAATTTTAGCGCAGACAGTAAAAACAGGGATAATTAAGTCGAATTTAATTCCAATGGTTGCCGGTTTAACACTCGCACTATATACGTATAAAATTAATCCATTTGATCATTGGCTTCGTATAGTTTCAGCAATCATTGGCTCTGCTTTAGTTATTGCTGCAGCAGGGGCCTTTAACAATATCTACGATAGGGATATAGATGCTATTATGCAGCGTACCCAAAAACGGCCAACAGTGACTGGAGATATTAGAATCGGTACAGTGTGGTTTATTGCTATTGGATCAACGATTGTTGGGTTGCTCGCGCTTTATTTAGCGACACCGCTTGCAGCATTGCTAGGCTTTACGGGAATTTTCTTTTATGTATTCCCTTATACTATTTGGACGAAACGCTATACAGTCTATAATACAGAAGTCGGTAGCATCTCTGGAGCTATGCCTCCGTTAATTGGTTGGGCAGCAATCCATCCAAACATTATGCATCCGGCTATTCTTGGTTTATTTGTAATCACTTTAATTTGGCAAATGCCGCACTTCTATGCAATTGCAATTCGTAAACAAGACGATTACAGTGCTGCTGGGGTTCCTATGCTTCCTGTAGCGAAAGGTATGAAACGCACATATATAACAACAAATATTTATTTAATTCTTCTCACAGCAAGCTGCTTTTTGCTTGGAACTCTAAGCAAGGGTTTAATGCTAGTAGCTTTATTGCTAAGCATAGCTTGGCTTGTTATGAATATTTATGGTTACCATAAAAAAGATCCTAAAAAGTGGGCAACTTTACTATTTGTTTATTCACTTCTTCATATGACGGTCCTATTTTCAACGGTTATTATATACTCTATAGTTGGACTGTATTTAAAATTCCATTAAAAAACGGCAATGCCAAATTCGGCTTGCCGTTTTTTTTTTGCTGTGTTCAAAGATGTAATATTTTGAAAAACAATTGACAATTTTATTGTTTCTTTTTATAGTTTAACAGATGAATAGTTAAATTGTTGAACTAAATAGTGAGGTGAACAGATTGGCTTATGACAATATCCAAGAGCTTATTGACCAATATATCAAAACTTCTTTCCAAGTGAATCGAATGGGTGAGTCACTTGTAAAAGACCAGCTAAGTAAAGAATTGACGAATGACCAGCATTATACGCTTAGATTTATATTTCAGCATGACCGCTGTACATCAACAGATCTAGCAGAAGCTTTTCATGTCAATAAAAGTGCCATTACGGCAATTATTACGCGCTTGACGGATAAGGGGCTAATTGAGAGAACTCGAGATGAGAATGATCGGAGAGTGGTATATTTATCTCTAACAGAAAAAGGCAAGGAGCTCTATCTTGAAACAGAAGAAAAAATTCATCAGCTAGTCAAGCATTTCATTACAAAGTTTGATAGGAAAGAAATTGAGAGCTTTATGCATACATATGAAAAGCTTTCCCATATTTTAATCAATATGAATAATAAAGAAGGTGAAAAAGAATGAAGGCAATCATAAAAGCAAGATGGTTTGTTATCATTGCATGGATAGCAATTGCAGCTGTATTAATGATGACAGCACCGAATATGGCTAATCTTGTAAAAGAGAAAGGTAGCATTGATGTTCCGGGCAGTTATTCTTCTTCCATGGCAAAGCGTATGTTAGATGATATGCAAGACAATGATAAATCACAAGTAGCACTTGTATTTCATAATAAGAAAAAATTGTCCACAGAGGACACAAAAGAAGTAAAGCAAGCCATTCAGAAGTTAGAAAAGGATAAAAAACAACTGGGTATTACTGATATAACTACTCATTTTGATGAAAAAGCTTTAAAAGATCAACTCGTTTCAAAAGATGGGAAAACAATCATGGCTTCACTGTCGATGGAAGTTGGTGACCGCAATCCTCAAAAGGTAATGAAAGCACTCTATAAAGAACTAAAGAGTGTGAAAATAGAACATTACTATACGAGCAGCTGGATGATCGATGAAGACCTTAATACAAATTCGCAAGAAGGTTTAAAGAAAACAGAGGGCATCACAGTTGTATTTATTCTAGCTGTATTGTTATTAGTGTTCAGATCTCTCATAACACCATTAATACCGCTTATTACAGTAGGATTTAGTTATTTAGTATCTCAATCTATCGTTTCATTCCTTGTTGATAAATGGGATTTCCCAATTTCTCAATATACACAAATTTTCCTTGTAGCAGTTTTGTTTGGTATCGGAACGGATTACTGTATTTTGCTTTTTAGCCGTTTTAAAGAAGAACTTGCTGAAAAAGAAAGCGTTGCAGAGGCAATAGTTGCTACGTATAAAACTGCAGGAAAGACGGTGTTCTTTAGTGGCCTTGCCGTAATGATAGGTTTTGCAGCAATTGGGCTATCAACATTCAAGCTGTATCAATCTGCAGCTGCTGTTGCTATTGGAGTAGCTATTCTTTTGCTTGCCCTCGTTACAGTCGTCCCATTCTTTATGGCGGTTATGGGAAAAAAGATTTTCTGGCCATCAAAAGGAAAACTTGAACACAAAGATAGTAAATTTTGGGGGATTGTCGGGCGCTTTGCATTAACACGACCGTTAATTGCTCTATTAATAGTAGGAGCCGTATCTATTCCGTTTTTAGTAGCTTATGATGGCAATCTCTCTTATAATTCGCTGAATGAAGCAGGTGATGATGTGCCTTCAATTAAAGCATTTGATATTATTGCGGATAGCTTTGGACCAGGCCAATCTATGCCAACTCAAATTGTTATTAAAAATGATGAAGCAATGGATTCTGCGGAGTATTTAGGATTAGCAGAAAAAATCAGTAAAGAAGTAGCTAAAAATGATGATGTTGACTTTGTTCGATCTGTTACACGTCCGACAGGAGAAAAAATAAAAGATTTAGCAGTTGCAAACCAAGCTGAAGGTTTGAAAGAGGGCGTGGGGAAAAGCAACGAAGGCATCAAAAAAATCAGCGACGGCTTGAAATCTGCAGGTGGAGAGTTATCAAAATCTGGTCCACAATTGAAAAAAGCCACAGATGGTATTGATGGTCTTATCAATGGTACAGACCAATTAAAAAATGGTATGGGTCAAGTTCAAACAGGTTTAACAAAGATTGAGAAGGGCATCCGAGACGGATCAATGGGTGCAGGCGAGATTAATAAAGGGCTTGGGGATATCAAAAATAATTTGGTTGCTATGTCTGATGGGAGTAAAAAGCTTCTAACAGGCTATCAACAAAGTGCACAGAGTTTATCAAAATTGAAAGAAGGCTACCAAGCAATAGGGAATAATCTTTCTAAACTAGCACAAACTATGGGAGCATTAAACCCATCATTTACTAATTTAGAGAAGGGAAATCCAGATTTAAATCAAAATAAAGATTATCTTACAATAAAACAAACAGTGTCTACTGTACAACAGAGTACGACAGCAATAGCCGGAAGTCTTGGAAAATTAACCGGCGGCTTGGGGCAAGTACAAACTGGGCTAAATCAAGCTAATGCTAATTTAGAACCAATGGCAAATGGTCAAAAGCAAATGGCGGAGGGGCTTGGAAAGCTTATCCAAGCAGTAAGTTCACTACAAAGTGGTTTAAACCAAGCTGCAAATGGTCAAAACCAAATTATTGGAAATATGTCTACTTTTGAAGGTGGGCTTTCTAATTTGAAAAATGGCCAGCAACAATTATTAAATGGATTTTCAAATTTAGGCGGACAGATGAGTCAATTGACAGATGGTCTAAATAAAAGTGCTACTGGATTAAATAAAGTCCATAAAGGGCTCAAAGGGGCTCAAGGTTATTTAGATGGATTAGCTTCATCGCCAGATGATATGGCAGGCGTGTATATACCAGAAGAAACGATTCACAGTAAAGAGTTTGAACCATCTCTTAATGCCTATATGTCAAAAGACCGCAAAACTATGACATTGGATGTTGTCTTTAAAGAAAATCCTTATTCAAACGAAGCGATTGCGCAAATTGATCCTATAAAAAAAGCAGTCGCCAATGCTACAAAAGATACGAAGCTTGAAAATGCTAAAGTTGCAGTAGGAGGAATTACAAGCACCTATAACGATATGGGCAAAATGTCAGATGCGGACTATACTAGGACGGTCATTCTTATGCTTTCTGGTATTGCATTAATCCTTCTTTTATTACTAAGATCGATTATTATGCCGCTCTATTTGATTGCTTCATTAATCCTAACTTACTATACTTCAATGGCTATTACAGAATCTATATTCGTGAATTTGCTTGGCTATGACGGTATTAGCTGGGCAGTCCCATTCTTTGCATTTGTAATTTTAATCGCGCTCGGCATTGATTACAGTATCTTCTTAATGGACCGATTCAATGAATACAAAGATCGATCAGTGGGTGAAGCAATGCTAGAGTCCATGCGCAAAATGGGCACTGTCATCATCTCAGCGGCCGTTATTCTTGGAGGTACGTTTGCTGCTATGATGCCAGCAGGTGTTCTATCATTGTTAGAAATAGCAACGGTTATTTTAATTGGCCTAGTGTTGTATGCACTAGTGATTTTACCGTTGTTTATTCCAGTGCTTACTAAAACATTTGGGAAAGCTAACTGGTGGCCGTTTATAAAAAAAGAGGACTAAATCTCTAATTCTTTCTTTGATAAAATAAAATCTGATTGGATACAGAATTTAGCAGAATTCGGTATCCAATTTTTTCACTCAATAATAAAGGTTAAAGTCTTAAAAATAATCAACAAGAATTATATATCCTTCATATGATAGTTAGAGTAGTAGGTTTTTATTCTAATTTTGAGGGAGGGGGAATATGTATTTACTCTTGCTTGTCGTGCTGATTATTATCATTCTGATTCTCATTTTGCTCAACAAGCAAAATAGAATGTTAGTTATCTTTTTGGCCGCTGTACTTGTTATTTTAATTATTGAAAGTATTGCGGTTATAAATGATATTATTCAGAATTTCCCTTCATAGTTAATGAAAAAATCGAGATAGAAAAAGCAGGGAAATGATTCCCTGCTTTTTTCTTTATAAAATTCTTCGTATGCGGAAGAATTCATTAAATAATACGGCTGATTGTGTAAATGGCAGGCCAAGATGCCATGATCCAATTCCTCTTAATCGTTTGTCAACAATCATTTGTAGTTTTTGAGCAAGTGCCCTTGCATCTTCAAACCATACCCTATGCTCAGCACCAGTTGCATCCCAATAAGTAAAGAACGGTTGCTGGTACTCTCTTGAATAGGAGATAGGTACATTATGTCGCATAGCCGTTTTGATTGCCTCAGCCACTGATACAGCTTTTGCACTGACTACTTGGCCGTTTGCAACAGTCCAATCATACCCATATCTAGGGACGCCTAAGAGAATTTTTCTTGCCCCGATTGTTTGAATCGCATAATTTACCGTTTTTCTTACTTCTTGAATAGGAGCTACAGGACCAGGATCACTACCAAGCTCATGCCAGTCGTAAGCCATCAAGAATACAAAATCAACAGCTGCTCCAATTCCCCTATAATCATATCCTCTTCTCCAAGGCGGATCGTTTTCTTCTGTTTTAAACGGTAAAGCAACAGATAGTGAAAACCCTCCTGGTTGAATGCGAGTGCGAAGTTCTCTTAAAAAAGTTGTAAAGTTATCACGCTGTGAAGCAGGGATTTGTTCAAAATCTATATTGACGCCTGAATAATTTTTGCTTCGGAGTAGGTTATAAATATTTGTAATCAAACGCTGTCTAACTGTGGCATTTGATAATATAGTGACGGTCAATTCGGGATCAAATCCTGTGCTTGTCAGGTTTGTAACCACTGCTATAGGTGCAACAAAATTGTCCCGGGACATATTAACGATGCCTTGATCGTTCAGCTCGCTCAAGCTGCCATCCGCTAGAACATGGTGTTCGAAAATGCCATAATAGGTGTTCAGTGGAGCATATGTTTGTGTAATTAATTGATTACTTTCAGGAGTGGAAACAGTAATATAGCCAAAACTATAGGCGCTGTATTTTTCTCTTGGAGGTAGATACAATGTTTGCCCGACAGATAGTTCATTAGACTGAAGTCCATTATAAGCTTTTATTCGATCAGCTGAGACCATCGCCATTTGAGAAATTGTAAAAAGTGAATCTCCAGGTTGGACTACATACTGGTCTGTTGGAATCAATAAATCTTGGCCCGGAACGATTGTATCACTCGATAATCCATTGATAGTTCTTATACTATCCATGGTTACTTGATATTTTCTGGAGATAGAAAAAATAGATTCTCCAGTTTTTACAACATAAATAAACAAATAACCCCCACCTTCTCTTTCATTCTCATATACAACATATGCGAAAAGAAAAAATTTGCGAAAGTTTTATTGTAAAAGCAAGGGTTTAGGGTACTAATAGCGAATAAATATAAAAAGAACCTAGAAGGCAGGTGAAAAAGCAACTATCCTTATAATTGGAATTGCTGAATTAAATGATAATACTTTTCTATCTTTTGAGTTCTTATTTAATAGGAAGTATCATGGCAGCATGGTTTATCGGCAAATGGTATGGTGTATCTCTTGCTAATCTAAACAGCGGTAATTTAGGAGCAAGGAATGCTGGTAGAACATTGGGGAAGCTTGCGTTCCTTTACACTTTTATAGGAGATGCAGCTAAAGCAGCTGTAACAGCCAGGATAGGTCATATACTAGTGCTTGATGAGTTTGTAATTGCTTGTGGTGTATGTCTATGTATTCTAGGGCATCTTTTTCCAGTTTGGCTCCATTTTAAAGGCGGGAAAGGGGTAGCAGCATTGATTGGTGGTGTGGCCGTATTGAATCCAATGCTTTTAATGATATTGGCTACTTCTACTGCTATCGCTCTGCCATTTTTCAAAAACCTTACAAGGGGCATGATTTTTGGTTTTGTGGCTTGCAGTTTGGTTATTCTCACCTTCCATATACCTGTCTATACACCGTTATTGTTGAGCTTTTTGCTCATTACATATAAGCACCGCAAAAACCTTAGGGAAAGAGTGAGTTAATCATGTATTATTGCAAAATAGCAAGAACAGATAAAGAATTCGATGAAATTGCTCGGTTTAATTATCAAACTTTTGTTGAAGAAATCTCTCAACATTCGCCAAATAATGATGGGAAATTACAAGATCGATTTCATAATGAAAATACATATATATTAGTATATCGAAATAACGATATTGTAGGTATGCTCGCTTTTCGCGATCAACGTCCCTTTTCATTAGATGAGAAAATAGGGAATGTGGAAGATTATTTAGATAGCAGTGACTGCGAAAAGCTTTGTGAAATTCGCTTATTAGCAGTGAAAAAACAATTTAGGAACGGCCGTGTATTCAGACAGTTAGCAAAAGCTATTTATACGTACGTATATGAAAGAAATTATTCTGGAGCTATAATTTCAGGTTTTACAAAGGAAGAGAAGCTTTATAAGCACTTAGGTTTTACACCTTTTGGTTCTGAAGTCGGAACATCACAAGCGAAATTTATACCTATGATTTTAACTCGAAAAAATTGTGCTCAAATGGCTGAAAAAATTCTTTTGAAACAACATTATTTTTATCCAGGTCCAGTTTTACAAACAAGTTCTTTGACCAACACTAGCTTGTCTCATAGGTCGGGGAATTTTAAGAATCTTTATCAAGAGTTATTGGATCGGCTTTTACAAGAAGCACAAGCGAAATTTGTTACAACAATTGTTGGTTCTGGAACATTAGCAAACGATGCAATGCTTGGACAAATGAAAGCTGACTTCCAACAGCAAAAGGGAATCATTCTTTCAAATGGGGAATTTGGAGAACGTCTCATCAGGCAAGCAAGACACTGGGATTTACAATTTCATAGTTGTTTATATCAATGGGGTGAGACATTTCAACTAGCGGAAATTGAAGAAAGGTTTAAAACAGGTGAGTATCGGTGGATAGCCCTTGTACATGGTGAGACATCAACAGGTGAATGCAATAATCTCCAAGCAATCACGAGGTTAGCGGAACAATACCAAGTAAAGGTTTGTGTAGATTGTATTAGTACATTTGGCGCTTTAGCTTTCTCAATGAGAGGTCTCTATATGGCATCTGCTGTAAGTGGGAAAGCACTCGGTGCATTAAGTGGCCTTTCCTTTGTATTTTTAAATCAGGTACCACAAACTAACGATGCGCCACTTTATTTAAATTTAGCACATTATTTTTATCATCCAATCCCATTTACAATTCCAGCATTCCTCGTATCTAATACAGTGGAGGCATTAAAGGAATATCCAGAACGATATAAAATATTGAAGAGTCGCTTAGATAGTGTAGAGGATTCCAGTATATCTCGTTATAAAATATGTGTTTCTTCAAATTATCCGACCATTATGTCCTTTGTTTTTCCGCATTCTCTTCAAAACTTTAGTGATGATGCTAAATTAAACGGATTCTTTTTACATGATGAAAGTGTATACTTGAAGGAGAGGCATATCTTTCAAATTTCCACTATCGGACCAGATTTTGAAGTAGCTTTTGAAAATTTAATTCAATTTTTTGATCAATATATAAATACTTCGTTAGTTCCACAAACAAGTGATTAAAAAAAGTTAAACAAATTGTGATAACACAATCCATTTTATTATTTCATTTATCAGATGCATACGTGCTGCCGGGCGGTCGCCAAGAATCCCTACTCCTTTCATTCATATATTATGGTATGAAGAAAGGAGGGATTGGATTGGCTATGACACCCTTTAATGGCGAAGAATATAAGAATGTTACAGATGTACCCCCTCCGCCGCTCATTAAAGCAGTTCAGACAACAATGGGGCCGCCTCCATTTAAGCCAAATGCTACAAAAGCAATAACACAGGATGAAGTATCAGATGAATCACCTATGGAACAGCAACAAAAAACTCAAGGCCAAAAACCGTGGCTTCCATTGTTCAAAAAATTTTAAACAGCGGAAGATACTTAGTTCTTAATATTAGTAATAGAAACTCAAATAAAGGTAAGGCTATGTGAGTATGGAATTCTTGCGTAGCCTTTTACTATGTAAATAAGAAGGAGAACAATCCCCAAATGAATTTAGAAAAATTGAAACGGTTAATTGAAATAAAAGAATACCAAACTATCCTTAACAATATTTCACAAATAGAATTGAAAGAATGCTCACTTAATGAGTTAAAAGAGATATTAGCATCTTTCAAAGAGGAAAGTCTCGATAACAACTACATATTGCTCTTCCGGCAGTTCATTCAACTGACTGTATACGATAGAAAATATAGTGAAATTATACATCGTGATTTTCTTCTATTGTTACAGGCTTTTCTTGAGCAAAAAAAGACTGAAACTAACAGCTATTGGAACACAAAAGAATTACAGGAAGCATGTCATCTATATCAAAAGGCCATGAACGGCGATTCTGTATCACAATTATTACTCGGTCGATTCTATAAAACTATTCGCCAAGATGATTGGGCATTTGTATGGTATGAACAAGCTGCAGCTGCAGGGAATCTGGATGCGATCTATTGGCTAGGCAATTTTTATTATGATGGAGTGGTTGTAAGAGAAGACTGGGAGAAGACTTACCTTGCTTATAAAGAAGCGGCTTTAAAAGGACATGCTGATGCGATGAATAACTATGCAGATATGTATTTACGAGGAGAGTTTGTTGAAAAAGACGAACACCGCGCATTTGAACTCTTTTCAATTGCTGCAGATAGGGGCGTTGCAGAGGCGATGTATACGCTTGGTTATATGTACGAAAATGGAGTGGGAGTCGATATAGATAAAACCAAATCGCATCATTGGTTTACACAATCAGCACTTGCAGGGGATGTGTTTGCTGCTAATCGTCTAGGTCATGAGGCATTTCAAAATGGCAATGGGGTAGAAGCGATGCGCTGGTATCAGCTTGCGGCAGATCAACAAGATGTAGATGGAGAGTTCAATCTTGGTTTTTGCTACGAAGCAGGGATTGGTACATCAGTTAATTTTAAGAAAGCAAAATATTGGTACCAAAAAGCAGCGTTACAAGGAGATCAAGAAGCAAGAGAAAAACTTAAGCTCTTATAAGAAGCCGAGTGAATGTAATATATATCCTTTTATAGAATATGATTAGAAAATTTGGATTTTTGTTTACAAAATTCGATGTAATGATATATAATTTTATTAATATTTTAATATATTAGAATATTCTATAAAAGGAGGCGTAAAGATGAAGTTGGCTAGAAATATTTTAATCGCGTTAGTTGTCGGCGCAGTTGTCGGTTTAGTGATGAATTTTGCAGCCCCATCCATTTTTCCTAAAGTTGATCAGTATTTCTTTTCCCCACTTGGAACGATCTTCATTAATTTAATTAAAATGCTTGTTGTTCCACTTGTATTCTTTTCTATTGCACTCGGGACGGCAAATATTGGCGATCCAAAGAAACTTGGGAAAATTGGCGTAAAGGCAATTGTCTTTTTCTTAGCGACAACGGCGATTGCTATTATTATTGCAATTGTGTTGGCTTCAGTTATAAAACCAGGAACAGTCGGCACTTTTGCAACAGATGGGCTTCAATACGAAACAAATGAAGCTCCTGCAGTAACTGATACATTATTAAACATTATACCTGCAAATCCTGTTCTAGCATTTGTTGAAGCCAATATGCTTCAAATCATATTCTTCTCTGTTTTTATCGGTATTGCACTGGCATTCTTAGGTGACCGGGTAAAAACTGCATGGAAAGTTATTGATGAAGGTAATGAAATCATGATGTACTTAGTGACATTAGTGATGAAATTTGCTCCGTTCGGTACTTTTGGCTTGATTGCGTCGGCCATTGGAAAACAAGGATTTGATGCAATTAAAGCAATGGGCCTTTATATGATAGTTGTTATTTTAGGGTTGATTGTGCATTTTATTTTCGTCTATGGTGGAGCGGTAAAATTTATGGCGAAGAGGAATCCGATTCAATTTGTCAAAGATTTCTTCCCAGCAATGACTGTCGCATTTAGTACATCAAGTAGTGGAGCAACATTACCGCTTGCAATGGATATTGCACAGAAGAAACTAGGTGTACCTAAATCGATTTCAAGTTTTGTACAGCCACTTGGAGCAACTGTCAATATGGACGGAACAGCTATTATGCAAGGAGTAGCAACTGTCTTTATCGCACAAGTATTCGGGGTGGAATTAACAATTATGCAATTAGCTACAGTTGTTATCATTGCAGTTTTGGCAAGTATTGGTACAGCTGCTGTTCCTGGAGCAGGCTTAATTATGCTCGCAATGGTGTTAAATGCAGTTTCTTTGCCGGTAGAGGGGATTGCTCTCATTATTGGTATTGACCGAATTCTAGATATGGCGCGTACAGCTGTAAACGTTACAGGAGATGCCGTGTGTGCAATGTATGTGGCCAATACAGAAAGTGATTTGGGAGAGGAGAGTGCTGTAAATGAAACTCAATTGCAGCAAGCTCAATAAAAAGTGGTAGTTTTTATGACTATTACAGATGTTTGTCAGAAAAAATATTAGTCCTTCTACAAAATCAATTTTAATTGATTGGTAATCGCATCTACAGCGGAAGTTTTTTGCAAGTTCTCTATTATGATTGAATTCAATTATAATAAAATAAAAAGAAAAACCGGGCATATGTGAATTTTTATCACATGAAGCTCGGTTTTTTATTTTGGTTTTGCCTCTATAAATTATTTAGTCGCTTCTAAATCTTTAATTCCTTGATAGATGCATTCATATAATTCCTCAATATTTTCTTCCTCAATGCATGAGAATGCAACGCGCAAATCTGTATCGCTAAGCGCGATTGTGCCTACTCCATAGTTGTCTAACAAATGTAAGCGGAGTGTATCCGCGTCAACAGATTTTAGATTTAAGCACATGAAATAGCCAGAATTGAATGGATAGTAATCCCATACAGCGTTAAATTTGCTATTATTTAAGACTTCCTTAACACGATTGGCGCGGGCTTTCATGATATCAAATTTCTCTTGTTTTTGAGCTTCAAATTCTGGACTTTGTAAAGCATGAAGCAAGAATGTTTGAGAAGGATGCGAACCGCTTGAAATTGTTGCACGGATAATCCCCATTGTTTTATCTTCTAAAGCAGCTAAGATTGCTTCACTTTTATTTCCGTAAGTGATAAAACCAACTCGGAATCCCCAAATGTATTCTTCTTTTGTAGCGCCATCTACTTTAATTGCTAGGACGCGTTCATGCAAATTGCTCAATGCACCAAATAAAGACTCATGTAAAGAATCCTCAAAGAAAAGGGAGAAGTATGCGTCATCTGTAACAACTACAACATTGATACCAGCATCTGCTGCTTTATGGATAGCAGCCACAATCGCATCGCCTTCATCTTTTAGTGGTGTATAGCCTGTTGGATTGTTTGGGAAATTCAATAAGACTATGGCTTTGCCTTTCTCTTTTTGCGCCATAATCGCATCGTACAATCCATCTGCATTAAATTTATTTTCATTATTATATAAAGGGTAAGTGACAGTATTTGTATGGCGTCGAATGCCAAACACCATATCATAGTTTTCCCAATTTTTATCAGGGATAATAAGCGCATCGCCTTGATCTGCAAATAAATCAGCAACAGTGCTCAAACCATGTGTCAATGCATTCGTCACAATGGGATTGCCAAAGGATTTGCCTTCTAATGAAGGATTTTCCACTAGCATTTTTTTACGCCATTCTGCACGAAGTTGTGGTTTGCCAGCAGGTGGGGCATAAGGATAAAGGTCAGAAGGCTTATAAGCGGATAAAGTTTCTTGAATTACATTTAAATGCATCGGCTGTCCATTCTCAAGAGCAGTTCCGATAGTCGCATTAAATTTATGAGCCTTTTTCCCAGCTTCGGCTGATTGGCTTAGGATTCCTTCTTTTGGATAATATAATGCTTTTCCTAAATCCGATAGCATCTCAAATACAAATGGATTTTCTGATTGAATTTTTTCATTTAATTCTTTTGCTAAACTATGCAAAATTGATCGCCTCTTTTTCTCTATGCTAACGATATTATACATGATTTTATGATGAAAAGGATGGGGGATAGCCAATAATATTGTTATTACTTGAATTTTTTTAAAAAGATAAACCTCGATAGTCTATTTAAAATAAATACAAAAAGAAGCTACAGAAAATGAAGAAATTAAAAGAGAAAAAAAGCAAAAATATGTTAGAGCATTGCCCCTCATATTTTTGCTTTTTATTTTTATTGATTAGTTTTAAATTTAGCTAATGCTGTTTGTAGATCTTCTGCCATTTCACTTAGAGTCTTAGCTGAAGAAGAGATTTCTTCCATAAAGACAGATTGCTGCTCCGCAGCGCTTGCAATGCCTTTAGTATGTTCAAAGGTATTTCTGGTTACTGATGAAATATCATTCATAGCTGCAGTGACTTCTTCTGTACCGGCAGAAATTTCTTCTGCTGCAGCTGAAACTTCAGAAACTTGGTCAGCTATAGTCTGGAATGCATTTGTCATCTGTTTAAATGAACTTCCCGCTGTATTAAGAATAGCAGAGCCTTCATCGACATCTCCTACGCCTTTATTCATTAACTTGGCAGCAGTCGCTGTAGACGATTGCACTTTTTGAATGATAGCAGCGATATGAGAAGAGAATTCCTGTGATTCTGCAGATAATTTTTTCACCTCTGCTGCCACTACTGCAAATCCTTTACCGTGTTCGCCTGCTCGAGCGGCTTCAATTGAAGCATTTAAAGATAATAATTGTGTTTGTGAGGCAATATTGGTGATACCTGATACCATTTCATCAATATTTTTCGAATACACTTCTAACTTTTGGATCTCGCTTGAAGCATCACCAACTGAGTTTCTAATTTGTTCCATTTGGTCCATGGCATGTTGGATATTATTATAGCCTTCTGTTGCTTCATTTGCTGACATGTTTGTCTGTTCAGAAACATTTGTTGTTGACTCTGCAACTCGCTGAACGCCGTTAGCCATTTCTTCCATTGAGTAGGATGTTTGGTCTGCACCCTCAATTTGTTGTTCAGAACCTTTTACAATTTGCTGAGTCGAAGAAGCTACTTCATTTGAAAACTTCACGGTTTCATCTGAGATAGCAGTCAATTCTTCTGAAGAAGCGGCTAATTGTCCAACAGAGTCGTTCACTTGATTAATGGTGTCAGCAAATGAATCAATCATAAGATTAATATCTGTTGCCATTTGTCCAAGCTCATCGCTTGATTGTACTTTCAATCTAGGTGTCAAATCTCCAGTTGCTAGCACTTTAATAACTTTGGACATATACGGTATTGATTGAAGCATTTTTTTAGAAAGCAAATAGACAATTAAAATAAGAAGCAAGCCGCCGATTGCAAAGAATAAAATCATCTTTTTAACATACTCATCTAGACTAGCAAGTGCTATTTTTTGTGGTATAGACGTACCTACTGACCAGCCTGTAGCTGGTACCTGAGAGTAACCGACATATTGTTTCTGTCCTTTAACTGAAGCTAATTGTAGACCTTCTTTTCCAGTTACCATTTTTTGCCCGATTTTTCCCATATCGCCTGTTAAATCAGACAATTTCTTTTCTAAAATTAATTTTTTATCAGGATGATACAAAATGGTTCCATTATTATCTAGTAAAAATGAATAGCCACCTTTACCTAGTTTATAGGACTGCATAATTCCAGGAAGATCATCTAAAAACAAATCAATTGCAACAAATCCTAACGTTTTATTGCCATCTTTTATTTGTTTAATGGCACTTAAAATAACCTTGCCAAACACTTGGTCCATATAAGGTTCAGTAAAGTATACATCATCATCTGCCAAAGCAGGCTGATACCACGGGCGCGTTTTAATATCAAAACTTTTATCCTGCAATAAATCGTTGTTCCCAATTAAGAAGTTCCCATCGATACTGGCAACCCATACCATAGCAATAGACTCATCAGCTTTAGGTATCCTGTCAAGTGATTGCATGACCGTTTTATAATGAGAATCTGTTCTAGCTTCGTTACGTGAATGAGTAGTATGTAAATAGTCCGTAATTTCTTGGTTTGCTGCAATTTGCCGGACAATCGCTTGTTTTTCAGAAAACATGCTATTAACGGACTCTGCAGTGGCATTACTTTTTGTTGAAAGCTCTTCTTCAACATCGTGTATAAGAAGAGATTTCGTATAGGTATAATTCATCACGCCAGTTACTGAAAAAACAATGATGATTGCAACTAGAAGTGAAAGTGACAATTTGGTTGAAATACTTTTTTTCAGCCATGAAAGCGCTAACTTGCTTTTTTTCAATTTTATCTCCTGCCTTAGTAAAATTTTTCTGTAATGTAGTTATTAAACAACTTTATTACTATAAACTAGATTGGCAAATGTAGTCAATACTACTAATTCGATTTTTATTGACAATTCTTTAGTTAAAGAAAATAGATTAGGTATTCAGGCTAAAGAATTACTTTTTAATACACTAATTAGTGGAATCAAACAGCTCATATGTGAAAAAATCCTCGCTATGATATGATAAAAGTAAGCAAAAATATTTAAATAGAAGGGCCGTTATTTTATGAATTCAACAATCAATACCTTACTGGCTGAACAGGGTGAAAATGTTTTAAAAAGCATGAAGGAATTAAAACGTCTCGCCAAGAAAAAAGGAAAAGCTAGATTTGATGCGTTCGAAAAATTTTGTGCGAACCAACATTCTTTTGGCGTATATACATTTACTGATCCAGCTATACAAGAGATGGGTGAGATCAAGGATTTCCAAGAGAATATGGAAGCTTTTAGAGATACCTTCCAGGTAGTTAGTACAGACTTTGACGCAACAATGGATATTTCTTTAGTAGATTCTATTTATGAAGCAACCTTCACTTCTTATAATGAGATGGTTATTGAATTTAATTTGTTGGACCGCAGACTAGATGCCAAAAGATTTTAGAAAAGGTGGTTGAAGAATGCCAATTCATAATGTTTTGGAGCCAATTATCGACCAAGATACCCGTGTGCTGATTCTTGGTTCTATGCCCAGCCAACAATCGCTTACCAAGCAGCAATATTATGGCAATCCCCGCAACCATTTTTGGCCAATTATAGGTGAAATTCTAGGTTCTGATATTCCAAATGACTATCAACTGAAAATCCAACTTCTTATTCAGCACAGGATTGGCTTGTGGGACACTATACAATCCTGTGAACGGCAGGGAAGCCTTGATTCTACGATTAAAGAGATCGTTCCGAATGATTTAAGTAAAATACTTAGAATATATCCATCTATTCGCTTGATCTTATTTAATGGAGGAAAGTCTTTTGATGTATTTAAAAAGTATATTGGTTTAGATTTTTTAAAAGATGTAGATGTTGATTTTGCAAAAATGCCTTCCACTAGTCCAATACCTGGAAAGAACATCAAATCATTCAATGAAAAGATAGAAGAGTGGCGGATAATAGAAAGGTATATATCATAAACAAGTGCGAATAATTCACTGGTTTTTTGTATGCATTATACTAGAAGAGTATTTTTTACACTATAAAAAGTCGTAAGCAAGGTTTTTAATGACATAATTATCTGAATATTGTAAAATAAATGGTATATTAAAAGATAATGAGGTGTAGGACGATGAATGTGCCATTAGTGCTTACAGATTTTTTAGATCGTGCAGTGGATTTTTATGGAGAGAAAAAAGCGATTATAGATGAAAATAGAGAGCTTACATACAATGAGCTGAATGGTCGGGTAAACCGATTATCACGGGGGATGCATTCAATGGGAGTTAAAAAAGGCGATCATGTTGCTTATTTAGCTTCTAATACGATTGAAATGTATGAAGGTTTTTATGCCATCTATCAATTGGGAGCAGTCATGGTACCTCTTAATATTCGACTGAAACCTGAAGACTATCTATTTATCCTAAATCATAGTGAATCAAAAATATTGTTTGTTGATCAAGATTTTTATCATTTAATTTTACCTATTAAAGATAAACTAGAAACAGTAGAGCATATTGTAGTTCATTATAAAGAGAATGGAACATCCGAACTTAGTTATGATGAGTGGCTTACTGGTTTTAGTGAAGCTCCTTTTCCAAGAGAGCCGCTTGAAGAAAATGACATAGCAAGCCTCTTATATACAAGTGGAACAACAGGCGATCCAAAGGGTGTGATGCTAACACATAGAAACAATTACTTACATGCAATTACAACAATGCACCATTTACGAGTGACAGATGAAGATGTGCTCCTTCATGTTTTACCGATGTTCCATGTGAATGGATGGGGGTCACCATTTTATTATACAGCCAATGGAGCAACCCAAATATTTTTACGAAAATCTTCTCCAAAAGCAATTTTTGATGAAATCGCTGAACACAATGTCTCCGTTGTCCATATGGCTCCTACCGTATTAAACAGTTTAATTCAATATTTCGATGAAGAACAGCCTGAACGATCTGATAAACTTCGTGTAGTAATAGCGGGTTCTGCTCCTCCAGTAGCATTTGTAGAAAAAGTAGAAAAGGAAATCGGATGGGAATTTGTCCAAGTATATGGCATGACAGAATCCTCGCCACTAAGTACAATTTCACGTATATTACCTCAATATGAGCATCTACCAAAAGAGGTAAAGTATGAATTAAAGGCGAAAGCCGGAACACCCATGATTGGCACAAAAGTAAAAGTTGTAGATGAATTAGGTGAAGAAGTGCCACACGATGGGGAAACAGTCGGAGAAGTCATTGTTCGAGGCAATGGTGTAATGAAAGGATATTGGAAAAATGAACAAGCTACACTTCAAACAGTCAAAGATGGTTGGCTGCATACAGGAGATGTAGGCCATATAAATGAAATGGGCTATTTAACTATTACGGATCGTAAAAAAGATATCATTATAAGCGGTGGCGAGAATATTTCATCTATAGAAGTAGAAGGCGTCTTGTATGACCATCCAGATATCCTTGAAGCTGCTGTAATCGCTGTTCCGCATGAAAAATGGGGAGAGACCCCACATGCATACATTGTATTACGGAAAGGTAGCACATTAACAGAGTCTGAGGTAATTGAGTTCTCTCGATCAAAATTAGCGCATTTTAAAGCAATTACAAGTGTTACATTTATTGATGAATTACCTAAAACAGCTTCTGGCAAAATTCAAAAAGTGCATTTGCGCACTAATTATTCAGATAGCACTCATATTCATAAATGATGGTAAGAAGAGTTCACTTTCTCTTGAAGTGAACTCTTCTTACATAAATGGATTTACATTTTTTTCTTTCAATTCATTTTTTTATAAGGGTGGCATATAAAGGTAGTGATTGATCAATTATAAAAGGAGGTTTTTAGATGAATAAAGAAGAAGTGGATAGCAAAATACAAAAAGTTAAAGATAAGATTTCAAGCTCTCAGCATAAAAAGCAAGCAGATTTTATTTTACGTAACGCAAAAGTAGCGGATGTGTTTAACCTTGTTTGGCGAAAGGCTGACATCGTAGTGAAAAATGAAATGATTGTAGCGATTGATGAAGAGGGTAAATTTGAAGCTTTAGAAGAAGAAGATGCGAAAGGCCAACATGTTATTCCTGGGTTGATAGACACTCACATCCATATAGAATCCACTTTACTACCCCCTTCTGAGTTTAGCCGTGTAATCTTACCATTTGGCGTTACGACTGCTATTACAGATCCCCACGAAATTGCAAATGTTGCAGGTACGCTCGGGGTTCAATATATGCTTTTAAGTGCACGTCAGGCAGAAATGGATATATATACAATGGTCCCTTCCAGTGTCCCTGCTGCTTCTTTTGAACATGCTGGCGCTAAACTAGATGCAGAAGCTGTTGGGCTGTTTATGAATGAATATGATGTGCTTGGATTAGCTGAAGTAATGGATTATGAAGCTTTTTTCAAGAGAGAAGATGATATCCTAAAAAAGATTGTGGAAACCAAGAACCTTGGAAAACTTGTAGATGGTCATGCAGCTGAATTGACGAAGACTCAAATTCGAGGTTATCGGGCGGCTGGCATACATACCGATCATGAAAGTATTTCAGCAAAAGAAGCAAGTATTCGTGTACAACAAGGGATGTATGTTCTTATGAGAGAAGGGTCCGCTGCTAAAAATGTTTTATCTATTTTACCCGCTGTTACCGCAACTAACGCTAGGCGATTTTGTTTTTGTACCGATGATAAGCATGTTGATGAACTAATGAAAGAAGGCAGTATTAATCATGCTGTATCAATTGCGATTGAAGCAGGAATGGAGCCGTTGTTAGCAATACAAATTGCTACGTTAAATGCGGCTGAATGCTATAAGCTAAATAAAAAAGGTGCATTAGCAGAGGGATATCTAGCAGATTTTGTGCTTTTAAAGGATTTAAAAAAATGCGAATCTCAAGCTGTATGGAAAAGTGGAAAAAAAGTCGCTGAAAATGGAAAAATGCTAACTGAGAGAAAAAAAAGAATCCCTGTACCTCATTCAATTTTACACTCCGTAAAACTGCCACTCGTGAAAAAGGAAGATTTGGCGATACCACTTAACCCGAACGAGCAAGTGCATATAATTGAAATTATCCCAAATGAATTAGAGACAAAATTAAAAGTAGAAAAAGTTCCTGTGAAAAATAATGAATTTGACCCTTCACTTAAAGAAGATTTATTAAAATTAGCTGTCATTGAACGTCATCATAATCTAAATTGTATAGGAAAGGGCATTGTCAAAGGTATAGGGATAAAAAGGGGAGCTATTGCTACAACATTTGCACATGATTCTCATAACTTGATTGTATGTGGAACGAATGATGAAGATATGCTGCTAGCTATAAATGAAATAAATAAGATACAAGGCGGCTATGCGATTACAGCAGATGGTGAAGTGTTGAGTTCAATCCCTCTGCCTATCGGTGGATTAATGTCAGATCTAGACGCAAAAGCAGTAGCGGATAAAATGAAAGATCTTCATAAGGCACTAGGTAAAATAGATACAAACCTATCATTTCATTTGTTTATTACACTCTCGTTTCTTGCACTACCTGCCATTCCAGCTTTAAGACTGACTGATCAAGGATTATTTAATACGAAAGAGTTCAAATTCATTCCATTAAATCATAAATAAACTATGTAAAGCAGATTCCTTTAAAAGGAATCTACTGTTAAGCTTTACAAGAACAACCGAACTAAAAAGAGAAGGATAGATAATGCGATTAACACAAGCCCTATCCAAACAAGGACGACTGAACTAAATATTAGCCCGATAAATAATAAGAGTAGCCCTATATTGAATAGGTAAAACTGCCAATTTTCCAATTCTCCGGAATTAGTATATTGATATGCATAGCCAATTACTGCATTAGAAAGCCATCCGAGTATAAGCAGGTGTGCATAAATCACCCAATCATATGTGTCGGTTGCATACATATAGATTCCGTAGCCTACGCTAATTGCAAAATAGATAGATGCTATTCTCAACCAACTAGAAACCATACATTTTCACCTCCTATTCTTTGTATAATATGCTTGTTCATTGCTCAGAGGTTGGGTTAAATGGCAATGCATCAATACTCATAAAAGGGGTTGAATTAAAGGACTCAGTGCATATATCAAACTATTCCAGAACTACATTTTTGAAGAGTATATAAAAAGAGACATTGTCTAATGTAGAACAGACAATGTCTCTTTTATAAGGCTAGAATTAATTGCTATGGGGTTTTTATAAATCATGAAAGATAAACATTTATTTTTCTTAAAAATATTTCAAGATTAAATAAGAACGATTCACTAGGTGCCGTAATATCCTGACTAACCATTGGATAACAATGTAAATGTGACTCAATTCTTTAAAGGCAATTTTTATTGCTGTTTCGCTAAAAAGACCGACAATCCCTTCTCCTAAAAGAGCAGCCATGATAGGGCCTGTTTTAAATTAATCTTCTGTAACTTTTTTTCATGGTGTACTTCAGAAAAGACAAACCAAAAATCATAAGGGTGGGAAGGCAATTCTATATTAATTTATCTACTCATAAGATTAACTAATAAATATTTGCAAGGAGGCGGCATTGTTCTGCTTAGAAAGATGAAAATTATATTTAGTGGCAGTATCTTACTATCCATAGGAATTAATTTATTTTTGGCACCTAATCAAATATTGGACGGTGGCTTTATTGGATTATCATTAATTCTCTATTATCTTTACAATTTAACACCTGGATTAATGATAATCATCTTAAGTATACCTGTCTTTATTATTGCATGGTTTAAAAATCGTGCTTATCTTTATAATAGTATCCATGGCTTAATTATTTCTTCTTTGATGATTGATTTATTTAAGCCTTTACGAGTACTTATGCGGATGGATGCCATGTTTAGTGCAATAATCGGAGGTATACTTATAGGCCTTGGCATTGGAATCATGTTACGTGCGGGTATCAGTACTTGTGGTAGTGATTTGCTTGCTCTCTTTATTAATGGAAAAACCGGTCTAAATGTAGGCCTGCTCATTTTTATCTTTGATAGTTTCGTCATCACGCTTGGCGGGTTATTGCTTTCTGCGAATACATTCTTGCTATCGATTGTGGCTATCTTCTTTGCGGGCATGACAACCAGCTTAGTAACAAGTAGAACATTTACCAGAACATTGGCGTCTTGAAATTCGCAATTGGCAGGTTATTTCTTAAACAACATATATTGATTTATTTCTATAAGAGTAGCATTATAAGAATATGTGTTCTTTCAAGGGCTGACAGTCAAAGTTAAGGAGAGAGACAGGAGGTTGAATGACAATAGAACAAGTTGTTATACTCGCGGAAAAACCTTCGCAGGCTAAGGCTTATGCAGAGGCTTTTCAAGTTGCTAGAAAAACAAAACATTACATAGAATTAAAACCTTCTCCAGTTTTACCTCATGGAGCAACGATTACATGGGGTATCGGCCATTTGGTAGAACTAAAGCAGCCTGCTGATTATAAAGCTGAATGGAAGCGCTGGTCGCTTTCACAATTACCCATGATTCCGGATCGCTATGAATTTAGAGTAGGGAAGGGAAAGTGGGAACAATTTCAAGAGGTGAAACGGTTGTTCAAGGAGGCGAGCCTCTTAATTAATGCTTGTGATGTCGATCGGGAAGGTTCTAATATCTTTTATTCTATATTAAAACAGACAGGTGTAAGAAATAAGCCAGTTCAAAGGCTCTGGATTAATTCCTTAGAAGCAGAGGAAATCAGAAAAGGTTTCTCAAACTTACGCGATAACCGAAAAGATCTGTTGCTCTATCAAGAAGCGCAAACACGCCAAATTAGTGATTGGCTAGTCGGCATGAATGCAAGCCGTTTATATACAATGCTTCTGAAAGCAAAAGGGTACAATGAAACGATGTCCATTGGCCGTGTTCAGTCACCAACTGTTTTTATGATTTATCAGAGACACCTCGAGATTGAAGATTTTAAGCCTGCCAAATTTTATGAGCTAACTGGTGAATTTGCTTCGCAGCAAGGAAAATACCAAGGGAAAGCTAATATAAAAAAGGACAAGCGTGAAGAAGTAGAAGAATTGTTGAAGCAAGCAGGAGTGCAAGAAAATACTCCGTTGAATGGTATTGTTAAAGATGTAAAGAAAGTAAAGAAGTCCATTAGACCGCCAAAGTTGCATTCACTTTCTACATTACAAGCAAAAGCCAACAAGATGTGGAAATATAGCCCGGCAAAGGTGTTGGAAATCGCTCAATCCTTGTATGAAAAAAAACTGATTTCTTACCCACGCTCAGATTGCCAATACATTACGGATGCAGAATTTAACTATCTTTCTGGAGGGCTATCAGGATATCAACAACTCATCGGCCAGCAATTTAAAGCAACTCATACTAAACCACAAAGAAGATATGTTGATGGATCTAAAGTGGAAGAGCATTATGCTATTATTCCTACTAAAACGATTCCTACTTCAGCTAAGTTAAACGGCTTATCGCTTCAAGAAAAAAATCTCTACCTAGAGGTAGTCCGTACGACTATTTCAATGTTCCACCATGACTATCTATATGAAGAGACAACCATTATTACAGATGTAGTTGGTATTGAGTTTAAGACTACAGGAAAAATTGAACTTGTTCGAGGCTTTCAGGAATTATGGCCAGCTCCAGCGAAAAAGAAAGAAGAACCGTATTTGCCTAAAGTTTTAAAGAATGAAAGTGTGGAGGCTATTCTTCATATCCATGAAGGTACTACCCAACCCCCAAAACCTTATACAGAAGGCCAACTAATTCAAATGATGAAAACCTGTGGTAAAATAATCGAGGATTCAGGAGAAAGTGATATTTTGAAAGAGGTGGAGGGTTTAGGGACAGAGGCTACGCGAGCAGGTATTATTGAAACAATAAAAAAACACGGTTATATTGATGTCGCCAAAAACATTGTTTCCATCACAGATAAAGGACGCATACTCTGTGAAACATTAGAAGGCTCACTTCTCGCAAGTCCATCTATGACTGCTAAATGGGAAAACTATTTGCGTAAAATTGGAAATAATACTGGCACGCAAGAAGCTTTTTTAAACAGTGTGAAAAAATTCCTACATCATTTGATAGAGACCACGCCTGATAAAGTGGAGAAGACTGCAATTCAGATCCCACAAGAATCTTTGCGTAAAGAAAAAATAGATATTCTATGTCCACTTTGCCATAAGGGCAAGCTGGTCTCGCAAAAAAATTTTTATGGTTGTTCTCACTATAAAGAAGGTTGTAGCTTAATTATATCTAAAAGAGTGGCCAGCAAAATGCTATCACCAAACCAGATTAAAGAACTATGCCAGAATGGAATCACGAAAGAAATCAAGGGTTTTAAATCCAAAAAAGGTACGACCTTTTCGGCTCAGTTAAAGCTTGAACAAGGGAAAGTAACCTTTGTATTTAATTAGTGGTTGTTATTAAAAGGAAATCGATAGATATACTGGTCGTTTCATATTTGTTAATTTAATAGTTATTCAATTGGGTTGACAATTCGAGAAAAGTAAGAGATAATGTAATTTATGCTGATTAGCTAATTTTAAAGTTATTGGCATTCTACGATGTGTTTTTGAAGATACTTATTCATACTGGCGTGGCTATAGGGCTACAAGGACGCGAAAGTAGGTAGGGTTCGCGTTGCTTAAGTTAGAGAACTTTCCAGTAGGATTTTACCGCGGCAACAGTAAACGTGATAGATATTCCCCGGATGATCGGGTTGAAATAAGAACTTTTTTAAATTAGCTAATAAAATATCAAATCCAAAGGGTATATTTGCCATAACGGCAGATATACCCTTTGTCCAATTTAGGGAGTTTATCCGCATGAATGAATGCTTTTTGTGCATTCTAGATGTGGAGGTGAAAAACATGACTAACAACAAAAAGAAAAAGTCAAACAATTTAGACCGTGAGGAATTTGGTTACGGCTATGATATAAGTCCAGACGATTTAGATGTAATAGGGCAAAATAACTCAGCAAAAGCTAAAAATGATAATGAAAACAAGGATAGACCAACAAATAAAACAAATCCTTCACGTCTCAACGAATAATTAAAAGTATTTATTTGATTCAATGTATTGTTCCAATTAGGCAATTTTTCTACAGGTATAAGAACTCGAAAGTAGTTAGGGTTCGCATTGCTTAACTTAGAGGAAAGAACTTATAGCAGGATTTAACTGCGGTAGCAAGATTGGCCAGGATAAAATAAGAATTTTTTTGATATTAGCTTATAGAATATCGATTCAAGGGGTATATATGCATAACGGCAGATATACCCCTTGTCCACTTGTGGGCATTTATCTGCATGAATGAGTGCTTTTCGAGCATTCTAGATGTGGAGGTGAAGAAACATGGCAAACAATGAAAAGAAAAATTTATCTACCAAGAAAGAAGATCGTGAGGAATCTGGTTTGAGTTTTGATTTGAATCCAGATGATTTTGAGGAAACAAAACATGATAATGCTGCCAAGGCGAAAAGTGATACGTATAATGTAGGTAAACAAACTGAGGCAGATACTTCTAAAAACAACGATTAAATAAAAAGTGCCCATTTGATACAATTTATTTATTGTACCGTTTGGGCACTTTTTTAAGCTTTTAATGTGAAGTAATCTTATTGAAGATAATCAGGATGATCATATTCTTTAGGCTTTTCAGTTAATTCATCAAAAATAGTGGGTTGTTGTGTTGCAGCATCAGTAGTTGTTTGTGAAGAAATATCTCGTTGGTAAGTTTCCATTATTTTTTTAAATTCTCCAACAGTTAAGGGTTTGGCTTCATCCATTAATTCGTAACCAAGCAAACCATTAGGTTCAATAGTAGCCGTTTTAATATCTTGATAACGCGATACACCTTGGTTGCGAAGTCGCATTTCCAACTGGTCTATTGTCAATCGAACTTTCTTGATGTTACGAATGTTTAATTTTCCATTTTCGATCACCACTTTGCTTTTTCCCGTAATAAGTTTTTCTATGGCATTAAACTTTAATTGAAGATATTCTAAAAAAAGAACTAATAATACAAGAATTCCTACAGCCATAATTGTATGAGTGATTCCTTGACCTGCAATCGGTTGGACAAGAATTGTTCCAGTAGAAATCATTAAGATGGTGGTGCTTAAGTTCATCTGTGAAATGGATTTTCTGCCTGAAATTCTTAATAAGATTACACCTGATAAAATGAGAAGCAACGTTTTCAAGATTAATGCCACATCATTCACTCTTTTCAATTGAATTTGTCTTTTTAAACTGTGCAATAATTGTATTGCTATACGAATTATGGTTTTGCAGTATTCCTTTGAAATGTTTTTATGTATAATGATGATGGACTAAAAATATAGAAAGTAGTGATCATAATGGCAACAGCTTCACACACAGTAGAAGTAAATGTTCCACAAAAAGATGTCTGGGATTTTGTTAGCAAAATGGAAAATTGGGCAACTTTAGTGCCTGGCTATAGAGAACATGAAATGATCGATGAGCAACATTCAAATTGGACATTTGCAGGAAATGTTGGTGTATTGAAAAAAGAAGTAAAAGTGGAGATTACTATCACAAGCTGGGATGAGCCTAATAAAATTTCATTTACATTAACAGGTTTGACTGATAAGTTTACTGGTAACGGTTACTTTGAAGGAGAAGCAATTAGTGAAGAAAAAACGAAAATGACTGGTTATCTAGAGGTGAAAGCTGGAGGGTTTGCTGCACCTGTGTTAAACCCGATTTTCCAAGCTGTTCTGCCAAAGGCAACAAGTATGTTGACGAATCGTGTAGCTAATCGGATCGGTTTAGTACACGTATAAGAGAAAACAGTATTTGAAGGTTTTACATACACGTATGTATTTAAAAAAGAATGGATTGCTTTTAGCAATCCATTCTTTTTTTTGCTTCTGGTGTTTTTTTCTTTAAAATGAACATGATCAAGGAAACAATGAACAACATGGGTATTGCGTAAATTTGACCAACAAATAATTTCCAGCCGACTGAATTGTATCCTTCAGGAGCTGGGAGGGTGGTACAAATTATACAAACAATCAGATAAGCTAGTACAGGGGGGACAAAGTAATTCATTTTCATATACAACTGCCTCCTAGCCTTTATCGTACTCTAAGTTATTTCTATTTCTACTATTTTATTCTATCATATACATTTCGTTCCTGAAATAGATTTCAATAATATAAAGAAATTAATTATATAAAATTTACCAAAAGAAAACTATGCATTTTGACTTTTTTCACAGAAAATACTCTTTTAAGATGGAAAGTCTGTGAAGAAAGGTGTATTATTCATTATGTAGGTTAAAAGTGGGGAGAATACTCCATTTAAATATTCGAAGCATACTGATTTTCAAGGCGCTTAACATGATTGGCAAACACACTTTTTGAGTGAAAGTGTGTAATTTGGATGTGTTTTGGCATGCTTGGCCAAAAGCGTCTTATTGTTAGATGTCTAAGGATTGTCAAGTAATGCTTCTTTAGGTTACTTTGAAATATGTAGTTAATAATAGTTATTGCAAAGGAGAATTGGATATGTCAGAAACGACTAATCAATTACAAGCTGAACAAAAAGCTGTAAGCCAAGAAAAACTGGATGTATTGGATCAATTATTGAAACCTGAGGTACAAGAATCAATCACTGCTTTGGTTAATGAATTGCCAAAATTGACAGAAATGATGACTACTCTTACAAAAGTTTATGACTTAGCTCAATCTTTAACAACAGATGAAGTTTTGAAAAACGATATCGTTGGTGCTGTTAGTGAAATGGCCAACCCAGTAGTAAAATCTGCTAAAGGACTAGCAGCAACAGCAATCGAAGCGAAAGACCGTGCTGATGCTAGCACTGAAACAATTGGCCTTTTCGGTATGCTTCGCTTGATTAAAGAACCTCAAGTACAACAACTTTTCCGTTTTGCGAATGCTTTCATCCAAGTGAACGAAGAACATAAACATTTAAAATAGAATTATTAATTCTGAACATGGAGGATTTATTATGTCAAAAAAAATCATCATTTTAGGCGGAGGATACGGTGGCGTTTTAGCTGCATTAACATTCCGCAAATACGCAACAAAAGATGACGCGGAAGTAACGGTTGTCAACCAATTTCCTACTCATCAAATTATTACAGAACTTCACCGTTTAGCTGGCGGCACAATCAATGAAAAAGCAGTTTCTTTCCCACTTGAAAAATTATTCAAAGGTAAAGACATTGACCTTCACATTGCTAAAGTGACTGAAATTTCTCCAGACGGCAAATTCGTTAAATTAGATGATGGTTCATCTCTTTCTTTCGATATCCTTGTAGTTGCACTTGGCAGCCAAACAGGATTCTTCGGAATTCCAGGACTTGAAGAAAACAGTATGGTACTTAAATCTGTTAACGATGCAAACAATATCTTCAACCATATTGAATCAAAAATTAAAGCTTATGCAGAAACAAAAGATCCTGCAGATGCAACTATCGTAATCGGTGGAGGCGGCTTGACTGGTATTGAACTTGTCGGTGAAATTATCGACAATATGCCAAAAGTTGCTGAAAAATATGGTGTAGACTTTAAAGAGTTCAATGTAAAATTAGTTGAAGCAGGTCCAAAAGTGCTTCCTGTATTACCAGATACTTTAATTGAACGAGCTACTGAATCTTTATCAAAACGCGGTGTTGAATTCTTAACAGGACTTCCTGTTACTTCTGTAGAAGGTAACCAAATTTCATTAAAAGATGGTCAAGTGATCGTTGCCAATACATTTGTATGGACAGGCGGAGTTGCAGCACTTCCAGTAGTAGCAGAGTCTGGCTTAGAAGTAGATCGTGGTAAAGCAACAATTAACGAATTCTTACAATCTACTTCACATCCTGATGTATTCGTAGTAGGTGACTCTTCTGTTATGATTCCTGAGCCAGGTGCACGTCCACTGTATGCTCCAACAGCTCAAGTAGCATGGCAAATGGGTGAAACAGCGGGTTATAACTTGTTTGCTCTATTGAAAGGTCAACCAATGAAAACATTTGTAGCAGTGAACTCTGGTACACTTGCATCTTTAGGCCGTAAAGATGGCGTAGCAACAGTTGGTGCTAATAATACACAACTAAAAGGTTTGTCAGCTACGTTAATGAAAGAAGCAAGTAATATTCGCTACTTATCACATATTAAAGCATTATACGGATTAGCTTACTAAGCCGATGATAGCAAAACCGACTTCTTTAATGGAAGTCGGTTTTTTTAAACAAAAGAGGGTGGCAGAATGAAACAACAAATTACCATTATTGATTATGCCTTTCACGGGCCGATAACCTGTTTTATTCATGTTCAAGGATATGACGAAACAAAAGAACAAAAATTTTCAGGAATGATACGTATGGTGGATGGTACACCATATGGAGATATAATTAGCAAAAACAAGAGTCCTTTATCAGCTGAATGCATTCAGTCTATAAAAGACTATGTTATTCAGAAATATAAAAATGGCTATTTTATATAAGTAAGCTTTAAAGGAGGTAAAGAAATTGAATACATACGGAAGTGCTGCTAAAGAAAAAATTATTAACTCAGCAAGAGAATTTGTATACGCAGAACTGGGTGGAGATAGTAGTGGCCATGATTGGTGGCATGTTCACAGAGTAACAGAATTGGCGATGACAATTGCTGAAAAAGAAAGTGCAAATATTTTTATATGTGAGCTTGCAGCCTTATTGCATGATGTCGCAGATGAAAAATTAAATAAAAATGAAGAAACTGGAATTAATAAAGTTAAACTATGGTTGAAAGATAATGGAGTGGATGATGTCACTGCAGCTGACATTCTAGAAATCATTACGACTATGTCATTTAAAGGTGGAACACAGAAAAAAGAAATGAGTACTCTAGAGGGTAAAATTGTACAAGATGCAGATAGATTAGACGCAATGGGTGCCATAGGTATCTCTAGAGTTATGTGCTATGCGGGCTTTAAAGGGCGACCAATACATCACCCTGATATGAAACCTAGAGATAACTTAACATTGGAAGAATATCGTTCAGGTAAAGATACAGCTATTATGCATTTTTATGAGAAATTATTAAAACTGAAAGACACAATGAATACTAATATGGGTAAGGACCTAGCAGAAGGAAGGCATCAATTCCTAGAAACTTATTTAGAACAATTTTATGCTGAATGGGATGCCAAAAGGTAATATTATTCGTATTGAAGATAGCTAACATGGAACTACAGCTCATTGTAAATTTTTTACAGGTGTCTGTGGTTTTTGTTTTTTAATATTATTTTACGGCCATTCGTATTCAAGCTCTAATTTATGCTAGTTCATCGAGTTTACTATGGCTGCTATTTGTAAATATATTTTTCGATAAGCTATATTAAATATCTCGGTTTTGTTAGGAATTTGATAGAATGTTGTATAAAAAGTTCAAAAATTTATTCAAGTTTAATAAATCAATAAATTTGGGTACTTTGGACTAATATATTTCGTATGAAATAATGCTATTATATTAGTACTTAGATATGTCACTATAACTCTAGGTAGATATTGAAGGGTGGGAATTCTATAAGTAGAAGTTAGTAACACAATTACTGGACTTTATTTGTACTTCTATTTGGAATAATAAAGGGGATGAGAGAATTATGTCTGTTCAAAAGAAAATAAGTGTAGGATTTATTGCTTTATTACTCTTTCTACTGATTCTGATGGGTGTAAATGCAAATAGAATGAACAAATTGGTTGGTTCGTTTAATGAACTAATCAATACAAATATACATACGATTAACCAAATCAATGCAATTAAATCAAATCTTGCCTTTGAAGGTTTATATGTGAGAAGTTATTTGTTAGACAGCAATGCATCTAATAAGCAAAAATTATTGTCTTACCAAGAAGCAACAACCAAATCGATTAATGATTTAAAAAAGAATGCTAATACTAAAAAGCTTCGTGACTATTCAGAGATGATGAATGACTTAACAACAGATTACAACAAAGTTATTGATGGGATTGTTCAATCTAAAGAACAAAATATGGATGATAATGCAGCTTCACAATTAACGAGTGCAGAATCTGCAAGTCATGATTTAATGGGGATTGTAGCATCAGCCGATAAGTATGAACAAGACTCGCTGAAGGCTGCACAGGATCAGGTAGATTATATCGCGAAAAATGCGAAAATTTTAAACTTTGTAATAGCAATTCTCGGTATTTTAACAGCCCTGCTATTTATTAATAATGTAAGAAGAATTATTGTTAAGCCACTGTTGGATGTCGTTAAAGGTGCACAACAAATTGCAGCAGGTGATTTGTTGCAAGATGATATTCCTATAAAATCTAACGATGAAGTAGGAAAATTGGCTGCTTCTTTCAATGAAATGAAAAAGAACTTGCAAGGTATTATTCGACATATTGCAGCGGGATCTCACCAGCTCTCTTCTTCGATTGAAGAATTAGCTGCATCCACAGAAGAAATTTCACATGCAGCAGATAAAGTTTCTGATAATGTCGATGAAACATCCCGAGGAGCACAGGACTCGGTAGATGTAGCGCAGGAAGCAGCGAAAGCCATGCAAGAAACTTCACTTGGTGTTCAACGAATCGCAGAGGCTTCACAGACACTCTTTGATAGAGCTAAAAATGCAACAGAACTAGCAAATCAGGGCGGTAAAATCTTAAATGTTGCGAAGAACCAAGTTCAGTTAATTTCAGATTCTACTAATCAGACAAATAACTTGATAATCGGTTTGAAAAAACAAGCTGAAGAGATTCAGCATATGACGAATTTAATAACAGATATTGCAGAACAAACTAATCTTTTAGCTTTAAATGCAGCTATTGAAGCGGCAAGAGCTGGTGACCATGGTAAAGGTTTTGCAGTAGTAGCGGATGAGGTTCGAAAATTAGCAGAAGAATCCAAGAACTCAGCTGTGCAAATTGTAAAACTAACTACCACAATCCAAATGGACACTGAGACAGTTGCAAAATCGGTAAATTCGAATCTTAAAAATGTAGACGAAGGTGTTCATATAATAACGGATGCTGCAAACTCTTTTGATGATATCGTAGAGTCAGTAGATGAAATGACGACACGCTTAGAAGATGTAACTACAACATCAGAGCAACTTTCAGCTGCTGCTGAAGAAGTTACCGCATCTGTAGAAGAGATAGCCACTCGAGCAGAAATGTCTGCCACCTCAGCAAAAAACATTTCTGGTTCTGTGGAAGAGCAAAATGCAACACTGCAAGAAATTAATGGAGTTGTACAAGAACTTAATAAACAAGCGACAGGTCTCCAAGATCTGACCTATAAATTTAGAGTATAAGAAATAGTGGAATAATTAAAAACTGAAGAAAAAGAAAACCTCGTGAGATATTAACTTCTTCCGAGGTTTTCTTTTTTACTATATACGATTTGTGAAAAACATGTATAAAAAGATTCCTGAATAAAACAAGTCTATGTTATTAGGAGATTCAAATCGTAGTTTATTATTTTCACGTTCAACAGCAAAATTTATTGTCTTTCTTTCTCAACCTTTGACTGTGAAAAAATATGCATTTTATAGCGTATACAATACACCTTGTAGAATTATTAGAGACTTTAACTCATCAGTGTAACAAGACATATTTCTCATAATAATCATTACAAAAATGCATGATAAAACATAAGATAATATACTGTACATTATAAATAAAAGGTGTTAGTCTTGATGTAATCTAATTGTGAACAAATATTGAGCGTTTTCCTCAAAATAAAGATTAAAATTGTGATTTTTATTTGACAAGAAATTAACTATTATATGCTCATTATATAAAAAGGAGTTTTAAAAAATGAAGTTATTAGCACCTCAACCATTTACATTAAAAGGGGACCACAGGGCTGTCTTGTTATTGCATGGTTTTACAGGAAGCACAAAAGACGTTAAAAAGTTAGGCCAATTTTTAAACAAGCAAGGCTATACTTGCCATGCGCCTATGTATCGTGGTCATGGGGTCAGCGCTGAAGAAATCTTGAAATATGGTGCGAAGTATTGGTGGGAAGATGTAACACGGGGATATCATCACTTGAAAGAACTTGGCTATCAGGAAATTGCAGTAGCAGGTATTTCTTTAGGAGGAGTCTTCACCTTAAAAGTTGGAGCAGAATTTCCTGTTAAAGGTGTGGTATCAATGTGTGCACCGATCAAACGTAAATCAAAAGAAGGTCTTTTCGAACGTTTATACAATTATGCGCAAGTATATAAAAAACTAGAGGGTAAAGACGAGAACCAAATTCAAATCGAATTAGACGCATTAAAAGCTATGCCAAGACAGGCTTTGGATGAGGTCCAAAAGATGATTCAGCATACTTCTGATGAAATAGAAGAAATCCATTCACCTACATTAGTACTACAAGGCAAATTGGATGACTCTTTATACCAAGAGAGTGCACCATATATATATGAAACTGTTGAAGCAGATGAAAAAGAAATCATCTGGTATCAAAATTCTGGCCATATTATAACTTTAGGTAAAGAACGTGAAAAAGTGTTTGAAGATACTCTACATTTCCTTGATGAATTAGATTGGTCTACTGAAGCACAAATTCTTCATGCCTAGTATTATAGCGGTGAAAATATTTATACAGAGAAAGAACATCACTTTTATAACGTGATGTTCTTTTTTTATATAAAGAGTCATCAAAAAGCCCTATTATTTCAGAACATTCGTTTGCAATATATATGGTATGATAAAGAAAATATTTATCGAATGGAGTGAGACTGTTGAAAATTTTCCATACGGCTGATTGGCATCTAGGAAAATATGTACAAGGGGTCTCCATGATTGAAGACCAAGCATATATACTACAACAATTTATTGCAGAAATTGATAAGGAAAAACCCGACGTTATTATCATAGCAGGAGATTTATATGATCGTGCTGTTCCACCAACTGAGGCAGTCCAACTGTTAGATAACATATTCTTTGAAATAGTGATCAAACGTGAGATACCAGTTCTTGCAATAGCAGGTAATCATGATAGTCCTAATCGTATCCACTTTGGTGCGCGTTTTATGGCTTCACGTGGGCTTCATTTAATTGGGAATCTGACGTTAGATCAAACACCGGTTATTTTAAAAGATGATACGGGAGAAGTTCATTTTCACCTTGTACCATATACAGATCCAACGCAAGTTCGATATCTTTTCCAAGATCCAGCTATAAGAACACAGCAACAAGCGATGGAAAAGATTATCGATTCAATTGTCCCTAACATGGATCCTAAAGCCCGACATATTTTTATTGGACATGCTTTCGTTACAAAGAATGGGGCGGAAGAACAAAATCCTTCTGACGCTGAAAGGCCTTTATCTATAGGGGGATCTGAATGCATTGATGCCAAGCTTTTTGAGCCTTTTCATTACACTGCTCTTGGGCATTTGCACCAAGCACACTTTGTCGATTCAGAAAAAATTAGATATTCGGGTTCGCCGTTGAAGTATTCTATTTCTGAAGAAAATCATAAAAAGAGTTATTTGATTGTTGAAATAGATGGTGCTGGGCAAATTACAACAACCAAGAAACCATTAATGCCAAAACGTGATATGAGAACAATCGAAAATACAATGGAACAAATATTAGTGTCACCGACTTGCGAAGATTATTTGTTTATCAAGTTGTTAGATGAAAGTCCCATTATATCTCCAATGGAAAAGATTAGATCCGTCTATCCAAATGCGATGCATGTGGAACGCATATCCTTTTTGGATTATAGAAATAAACCATTAGAAGAAAATATATCAAAGAGAAAAATGGATGATGTGACATTGTTCGAGTCTTTTTATTATGAAATTACGGGACAAGAACCAGATTCGGATACGCTTGACCTGTTCAAAGAAGTATTACAAGAAGAATTACTTCACAAGCAAGAAATTGAGGTGGAATCCAAATGAAGCCATTACAGCTAAAATTAACCGCATTTGGTCCATACAAACAAACGGAAATCATTGATTTTAGGGAGCTTGGGGAACATAGACTCTTCGTTATTGCAGGAATGACTGGGGCTGGGAAGACAACAATTTTTGATGGAATCTGTTTTGCCTTATATGGTTCTGCTAGTGGGGAAGACAGAGCAGAAATAAGGGAAATACGTAGCCATTTTGCAGCAGAAGATATTCATACATCGGCTGAACTTTTATTTACAATTAAGGGCAGTACTTACCGCATTTTTCGTCAATTAGCTCACAAGAAAAAAGGAAATAAAAATGCTACGGGCGATAAATTGGAATTTGTTAAAGTAGAATCTGATAGTGAAAAGCCAGTAGTTGAATCACAAAAACTCACAGAAATAAATCGGAAAATGGAAGAACTGATAGGTTTATCGAAGGATCAATTTAAACAAATAGTTATGTTGCCACAAGGAGAATTCCGTAAGTTGCTAACGTCAGAAACGGAGAATAAAGAAGCTATTCTGCGGAAAATTTTTAAAACGGAATCCTATCGCCATTTAGCGGATAGTTTAAAAATTAAAAGAGACTTAGCAATGAATTCTTTAGAAAAAGCGCACGCTAAGAGAGACTTATATATTAAACAAATTCAATCCGTAATACCTGAACGTAATTCACATCTCAACGAAGTGTTAAGCGCAGAACATATTAATATTTATCAGTTGCTATTTGCGTTAGCTGAAGAGGTACAATATTACCAAGAGCAGCAGGCTGAAAAAGAAGCTCTAACCCAAGAGCTTAACTTGAAAATCAACTTACATCATACCCTTCTTGTTGAAACAAAAGAGTTTAACAAACGTCTAATATCCTATCAGGGAAAAGAAGCAGAGCTGAAACGGTTAGAAGAACAAAAAGAGCATTTTGAACAAATAAAGCAAAGAATTGAAAATGCTAAAAAAGCCAGCCATATTATTCCGATAGAAGAAAGGTACTATGAAAAATTACAAGATAAGAAGCAGAAAGAACAAGAATTAGCCAAGTTGGAAGAAGAATATCGACTTACAGCAATGGAGCATCAAAAGCAAGAAGTGGAATTCAACGAAGCAAAACAGAATATGCCAAGGATAGAGCAGCTTACTATTGAGCTTTCAACATTGCAAAAGCTTGAGGTGAAGCTCAATGAACTTGAGAAGGTTTCTGAAAAATTATCGAAAAGGCAACTAGATGTTGAAAACTTTGCTAATCGATTGAAGTTGATTACAGCTGACTTAGAGACGGTTGATAATCAACGAAATCAGCATGCAACACAAATTACTGCCCTTCTTAAACCATTAGAAACCTATGATGAAAAGGTCGTCACTCTAACAGAATTAAAAGAAAAACAATCAACTTGGCAAAAGTGGCAGAGACAAATGTTATCTTTAGAACAGTTGCTCATAGATGAAAAAACCAAAAAGCAAATGTATGAATCAAAACTTGAAAACTATGAGCGTGAAGAGAAGAAATGGATCAATAACCAAGCAAGTGTCCTTGCCACGAAGCTTGTGGATGGTGAACCATGTCCTGTTTGCGGAAGCTTGGAACATCGATCGCAAGAAGGCAATCATGATATTTCGCTAACAGAGCAGCAATTGTCTGCGTTGAAATACGAGGCGGATACAGCTTCTACAGCTTACTTTGAATACCAAGCCAGTGTAAATGCCGGTAGACAACAAAGTCTTCAGTGGGAAGAAGAGCTACGTAGATTGGGTATGGCGCCGACAGATGGTGAAAAAATCTCCCAAGAGTTTCAACTATTAGAGCAAGAAGTTAATGATTTAAAGAGACAAAAGAAGAAGTTAGAAGTACTTCGACAAGAGAAGCAGCTACTTGATGATAAGAGGGAAATGTTACAACAAAAATACACAACCCTTGAACAAGAGAAAAATGCTAATCTTGAGGGCTTTTATCAAGTACGAGGAGAATACGAAAGCTTACAAAAGGAGATACCAGCTGGCCTTTCCTCTATACAAGCATTGACCGCAAAAATTAAAGAGCTATCTCTTAAAAAAGATGAGTTAGTTAGGCATTATGAAGTAATAGAAAAGAAAATAGAACAATCGAAGAATAAGGTCGTCTCTCTTAGAGCAACAATCGATAGTGCTGAGAAAAATTATATCTTGGCTAAACAAGCCTTAGAAGAGGCACAAAGTCAGTTTAAAGAAGCGGTCTATTCTGCGGGTTTTGATCAAGGAAGTGCCTATCAAGCAGCGAGAATAAAACTTTCAGACATTGAAACATTGGAATCTTCCTATGAAGCATATAAATTGCATTTATACGCATTGAAGGAGCAAATTAAAGCAGGCTTGGAAGAATATGCAGGCCAACAAACAAAAGATGAAACTAATTTAGAGCGTCAGCTTGCAGCTATTCAATTGGAAGCAAAGAATTTAAATGAACAAATCCACGCTATTAAAAAGTATCAAGCAGATGGGCACCGGTTGGTAAAAGTAATAGAAGAAAGCGGTAAAGAGATACAACAGCTAGAAGAAAAAACCGCGAAAATTATAGATTTGTATAATGTCTTACGTGGTCAGAATTCACTGAAGATTTCTTTTGAACGCTTTTTGCAAATTGAATATTTAGAGCAAATCATCCATGCAGCCAATACGAGATTGCATCCAATGTCAGGGGGACAATATCGACTTGTTAGAAGTGACCGACAAGAAGCAAGGGGAAAACAGAGTGGTTTAGGCTTAGATGTCTATGATGCGTATACTGGACAAAAACGAGATGTAAAAACTCTATCAGGTGGCGAAAAGTTCAACGCATCCTTATCATTAGCTCTTGGTATGTCCGACGTTATTCAATCATTCCAAGGTAATATTCAAATTGACACGATGTTTATTGATGAAGGATTTGGCACTTTAGATGAAGAAGCATTAAACAAAGCAATTCGAACACTGATTGATCTGCAGAATAATGGTAGGATTGTTGGTATTATTTCACATGTGTCCGAATTAAAAGACGCAATGCCCGCTCTATTAGAAGTGAAGAAAAGCAAGGAAGGGCATAGTCATACAAAATTCGTTTTAAAATAGCAAACTTATAAGAAAAAAAATAGCCTAATCTCGATGTTAGGTATATAATGGGGCGATGGGACGTAAAGTCTACAAAGAGCAAGTTTGTATATTAATGTTGAGGTGTGAAAAAAATGATAAAGAAATATTGTATAAATCTAGTATGTTCTGGTATTATAGGACTCACTTTTTTGATGGGACAAGGTTCTTATGCCCATGCACAAACGGCTTCTTCTACCAATTCAATGAGTGTGGAAAGTAATTCAACAACTGTTGCTAGCTCACATGAAGGTAATAAAGCAGAATTTGTACAAAATACACTACCCCAAACAGGTGTAGAAGCAAACCATTCAGGTTTATATTTTTCAATTGCAGGTTTCTTTTTATTATTGGCTTTGATTACAAGCCGTTCTAAAACAGCAAATCGTAGCAATGAAAAAACTAAAAATAAATAAAATAGTCTAATTAAGACAAAAAGCTGTCGATGTATATATACATCAACAGCTTTTTTATTACAGATTTGCATTTTTATTTATCCAATAAAGCTGATAGTTCGCGCGATTTAGCTTCAGCATTTTGTACACAGGCCATAATAATTTCTTTGAAATCATGCTCTTCTAATGCTTTAATGCCTGCTTCTGTTGTTCCGCCGGGACTTGTCACTTTCCTTCTTAATTCGCTAGGCTCTTCATTGGTTTGTTTTAACATTTCTGCAGCGCCGGCAATCGTTTGAACAGCTAAATTGCGTACTGTTTTTTGGCTTAAACCAAATTTCATACCAGCCTGTTCGAAAGCCTCCACCAAATAGTATAGATAGGCAGGACCACTGCCCGATAATGCCGTGACTGCATGCAATTCATCTTCCTCGACTTCAATAACTAATCCAATGGCTTCAAGCATGCCTATAAATACGTCTTTTTGTGAATCAGTGACTAGGCGATTAAACGCTATACCACTTGCAGACATGCCAATTGAAGCAGATGTGTTTGGCATAACACGCACAATGGGCCGTTTGCCAAGTTTCTCTTCAATGGACTGCATAGAGACACCAGCTGCCACCGATAACACAGTGGTATTTACACCTAGATAAGGAAATAAATTCTCCATGGCTCCTTGGATATCTTTTGGTTTCATAGCGAGGATTAAAAGATCTGCTTTCGCTAAAATGGCGCGATCTTCACAAACGATTTGGACTCCATATTTATGAGCAATTTTTTGTAGCTTTTCTTTATCCGATTTATTCATAACGTACATGTTTCTCGGCGGTACGACACCTTCTTTCACAAAGCCCTGAATGATTGCTTCTGCCATTGCTCCAACGCCTGCAAATACAATTGTCTCCATAAAATCGCCTCCTACATGTAATTTTTCTATAAGCGCGGAAATTATACTTGCAAATAAAAAAGCATTTTCATCCCAACTAATAAGGACGAAAATGCAGAATCCGCGGTACCACCTTGTTTCGCTGCGAGTGCAGCACAACTATTGCCCTTTATCGCAGAGTTACGGCTATGTTTGCATAGCAGCTCGGAAGCAGGTTCCAAAGAAATTTGAATATGCAGCTTTCAGCACGTGGCCGCATTCTCTTGAAACAAATTTTCTGTGTACTATTCTTCGTCTTCGCTTTTAGATATGTAAATGAGATTATAGGCAAAATTGTTAAATCTGTCAAATCAAAAGAATGACGATTCCTCTAAAAAGAGATACAATAAAGTGAATAGTAATTCATTTAAGCAAAAGGGGTTTTCGTATGATACAAAAAATAACGACACCTGTTCCATACCCAGAAGGAACAGTTAACTCATATTTACTAAAAGATGATGCGCTTTCCATTATTGATGTGGGAACCAAAACAAGTATTGCTTTAGAAGCAATGGAAGCGGGAATAAAAAATGCCGGTTATCAAATGACTGATATTGAACAAGTAATTCTAACGCATCACCATCCTGACCATATTGGTTTAATAGATGCATTTCCGAACGCCAAAGTATTTGGACATGTTTATATAGATGCATGGCTTCGCCGTGATCCTGTTTTTTTAAATTCTCATAATGACTTTTATCTTGAGCGAATGAAAGAAGAAGGGGTACCAGAAAAATACTTTGGATGGGTAAAAAAAATGACACGTTCAATAGAAATGCTTGGGGAGCGTACCTTGACCGATCTTATACACGAGGGAGATGAAATACCAGGTCATCCCGGACTCGTTGCAATAGAAACACTAGGTCATGCACAAAGCCATTTTGCTTTTTGGAACGAAAAGAAGAGAAGTATTTTTGGTGGTGATCTGCTCCTCGATCGTATCGCTTCTAATCCGTTAATAGAACCACCGTTAAATCCAAAGTCTAAAAGAGCTAAATCATTGTTGCAATATAACAATTCATTGAAAAAACTATTAACATTACCAATAGATGTCCTATACAGTGGACATGGTGGCGATATTCATAATGTTTCAGAACTAGTGAATGCAAGGCTAGAAAAGCAGCATCTTCGAGCAATGAAAGTATTAAGTTTACTAGAAGGAAAGCCTCAAAATACATTTGAGCTGACTAAAATAATCTTCCCTACACATTATGAATCACAACTGGGTCTGACACTTTCCCAAACAATCGGCCAAATCGATTATTTGCTAGATTGTGAGTTAATTAGAGAAGAAACGGATTCCAATGGAGTATTTTGGTATGAAAAAAAGTAAAACCATTTTGGTTACTGGTGCAACGTCTGGAGTAGGACGTCTTATTGCATTAAAGCTTGCAGAACGTGGTGATAATATAATTGCAACAGGCCGAAATTTATCAGCTTTAGAAGAGGTCCGTGCAAAAAATATTACCGTAATACAAAGTGATTTATCAAATGTAGAAGGTGTGTTGGGGTTAGTAAATCAGTTGCCAGAGCTAGATGTGGCAATTTTTTCAGCTGGGATTGGTACGTTTGAGTATGCCACAGAAACAGAGAATCAGGATATTATGGATATGATTTCAGTAAACGTACAGGCACCCATTTTATTAACAAAGTATTTAGTTGCAAAAATGAAGGAAGAAAAAGGAAGCGGGCAGCTGATTTATATAGGCTCGCAAGCAGGAAAAGTAGCAACTCCAAAGTCTGCTATCTATGCAGCGACAAAACATGCACTCATTGGTTATACTAATGCACTGCGTATGGAGCTGAAACCCTATTGCATTGCTGTAACCTGCATACATCCAGGTCCTATTGATACACCGTTTCTAGATAAAGCGGACCGTACAGCCTCCTATAGGAGTGCTATGAAAAACATATTACTCGAACCTGAGAAAGTGGCGGATGCTACAATCCGTACAATAGGAACAAGAATAAGGGAAGTCAATTTGCCGAGTGTTATGGGCATTACGAGCAAATTTTATGCTATAGCACCGGCGTTGATTGAGAAGCTGGGGAAGAGTTTTTTTTATAAAAAGTAAGAGTTTTATTCTTACAGCGGTGATACGTACTATGCGTATTACCGCTATTTTTGTGTTTTAAAAATGAAGATTTCCTATGTTGATAGTACTGAATGAAATTTGAGTAAAGAAGACTGATTCAAGTGAAAAAACAAATAATTTATAAAAATGTATGAACATTCACTTGAATTAATAAATATTACATGTTACTATGAATGCATAAATATAAATTAAATGTGTATAAAAATACATAAAGGAGGAATGGGCAATGTCAAAAAAAGTAGTATTAGCTTATTCAGGAGGCTTGGATACATCTGTAGCAATCCAATGGTTGAAGGACAAAGGATATGAAGTGGTTGCTTGTTGTTTAGATGTAGGGGAAGGTAAGGACTTGGATTTTGTAAAGAATAAAGCACTCGAGGTCGGTGCTTCAGAGTCGTATATGGTAGATGCGAAAAATGAATTTGCAGAGGAATATGCGCTGCTCTCATTACAAGGTCATACATGGTATGAACAGAAATATCCGCTTGTATCAGCGTTATCAAGACCGCTTATTTCAAAAAAACTCGTTGAAATTGCACAAAAAACAGGCGCAACTGCAGTGGCACATGGTTGTACAGGAAAAGGGAACGACCAAGTTCGTTTTGAAGTATCTATACAATCTTTAAACCCAGATTTAGAAGTATTAGCGCCTGTGAGAGAATGGGCATGGAGTAGAGAGGAAGAGATTGATTACGCAAAATCTAAAAACATTCCTATTCCTATCAATTTAGATAGCCCTTTTTCAATTGATCAAAATCTCTGGGGACGTGCAAATGAATGTGGTATTTTAGAAGATCCATGGGCAGCACCGCCAGAAGATGCGTATGAGTTGACTGTATCCCTAGAAGATGCGCCTGATACAGCAGATACATTAGAAATTGAATTTGTAAAAGGAGTACCTGTTGCAATCGATGGAGTAGAGTATAAGTTGGCAGATCTGATTTTAAAACTAAATGAACTAGCAGGCAAACATGGAGTTGGACGCATTGACCATGTGGAAAATCGTTTAGTTGGGATTAAATCACGTGAGGTATATGAAGTGCCTGGTGCTCACACACTTCTTCTTGCTCATAAAGAATTGGAAGATTTAACGCTGGTAAAAGAATTGGCCCATTTCAAACCAGTAGTTGAGAAAAAGTTAACTGAATTAATTTATGAAGGTCTTTGGTTTTCACCATTACGTATTGCCATCGAAGCATTTATTAAAGAAACGCAAAAGTTTGTTAACGGTACCGTACGCGTTAAATTGTTTAAAGGCCATGCAATTGTCGAAGGTCGTAAATCACCCAATTCTCTATATGATGAAAAGCTAGCTACTTATACAAAAGATGATGCATTTAATCATAATTCAGCGATTGGATTTATTGAGTTATTTGGCCTTCCTACAAAAGTTAATGCGATGATCAACAACAAAGAAGCAAAGAAGGTGCAAGTATGAGTAGCAAACTATGGGGAGGGCGCTTTCAAAAATCAGCCGAAAAGTGGGTAGATGAATTCGGCGCTTCCATTAGTTTCGATCAAGAATTAGTCTTGGAAGATTTGGAAGGAAGTATTGCCCATGTAACTATGCTCGGGACAACGGGAATTCTTAATCAAGAAGAAGTTGTCGCTATCAAAAAAGGACTTCATACACTACAGAAGAAGGCAGAAGAAGAAGGGCTCCACTATTCCATTGAGCAAGAAGATATTCATCTAAATCTAGAAAAAATGCTAATCGATATTGTAGGCCCTGTAGGTGGAAAACTTCATACGGGACGAAGTAGAAATGACCAAGTTGCAACGGATATGCACCTGTTTTTAAAAAGACACGTAAAGAAAACAATTGCTCTTATCATATCTTTGCAAAATACAATTATTGAAAAGTCAAAAGAACATATTGAAACGGTAGCTCCTGGTTATACTCATTTGCAACGTGCTCAGCCTATCTCTTTTGCACATCATTTAATGGCCTATTTTTGGATGCTTGAAAGAGATAAATCACGGTTTAGTGAGTCAATCAGCAGAATTGATCTATCACCTCTAGGAGCGGGAGCTTTGGCTGGAACTACATTTCCAATTGATAGAGAGTTGACTGCGAATCTATTGGGATTCTCAGATATTTACCAAAATAGCATAGATGCTGTAAGCGACCGTGATTTTATAATCGAATTCTTAAGCAATAGCTCAATGCTGATGACACATTTATCTAGATTGGCGGAAGAAATTATCCTTTGGTCGAGCGAGGAATTCCGATTTATTGAATTAGATGACTCTTTTTCAACTGGCTCGAGTATTATGCCACAGAAAAAGAATCCAGACATGGCCGAGTTAATAAGGGGAAAAACAGGCCGTGTATATGGCAATTTGATCGGTTTGCTAACGGTAATGAAAGGCTTGCCACTTGCTTATAATAAAGATTTGCAAGAAGACAAAGAAGGCATGTTTGATACACTTCATACAATTACCGGCTCACTGCGTATATTTGAGGGAATGATTCGTACTATGAACATAAATAAAGATAGTTTAAATAAAGCAGTTCATAATGATTTTTCAAATGCTACTGAATTAGCAGATTACTTAGTGACAAAAGGTTTGCCATTTAGGGAAGCACACGAAATTACGGGTAAGTTAGTATACTACTGTATTGAAAGTAGCAATTTTTTACTGGATCTATCATTAGAAGAGATGCAACAAGCGAGTCCTCTTATTGAAAGCGATGTATTCAAAGTATTAGCTCCTGAAACAGCAGTTAGGCGCCGTAACTCTCAGGGTGGAACAGGCTTTGAAGAAGTTCGGAAGCAAATTGAAAAAGCACAAGATATCTTAAGTTCACTAATAAGTATGTAATGAAATTCATGACCAGTTTCCAATGGGAGGCTGGTTTTTCTTCGATTTCAAGATATTGCACCAAAAAGACTTCCCTTTTCTTGTCATTCCGCCTTATAATAATAGCAATAGATTGCCTCATTATAGAAATATTCTGTTGAAAGTATCCAAATGAGGGCCAAAAGTATTGTGTTAAATCGAGAAAAGCCTACTCTATGGAGATCGCTTTAACAACTATAACTTAAATCAATAGGTGTATCATCACAAAGTTCAAAAATATGTCACAACCTAAATTTATGTTATTTCGTACAAAGTTTGTTACGATAGAAACAATAATCAAAAGGAGCGACGTACATAAATGAATACTGACGTTAATGTTTTTCTGGCGTTCGGAGCCGGATTTTTAAGCTTTATTTCGCCGTGCACGCTGCCTCTTTATCCAGCGTTTTTATCTTACATAACAGGTGTATCCTTTGATCAACTAAAGAATCAAAAAGGAATGATGCAAAGAAGAGCCATTTTGCATACCGTCTTTTTCTTAATTGGATTTTCAATGATTTTCATTGCATTAGGCTTTGGAGCATCATTTGTGAAAGGCATATTTGTAAGATATGATGAATTAATACGCCAAGTAGGCGGAATTCTTATTGTTGTTTTTGGTTTAGTGATTACTGGAATTTTTACGCCGAAATTTTTAATGAAAGACCGTAAATTTGAGTTAAAAAGTAGACCATCAGGATACATTGGGTCTATACTAATTGGGTTAGTATTTGCGGCAGGCTGGACTCCATGTACTGGTCCAATTCTGGGGTCTATTATGCTATTGGGTTCTACTCATCCAGATTCAGCAATCTGGTATATGTTGGCTTATGTTTTAGGCTTTTCTATTCCATTTTTTGTTCTTTCGTTCTTTGTTTCTCGTATGAATTGGATTAGAAAAAATAGCCAAAAAATCGTTAAAGTCGGTGGCTATATTATGATAGTAGTCGGCATAGTTCTATTTTTTGATGGTATGACTTATTTTAACCGGTTAATATCGCCACTATTTGGTGGTTTCCAAGGATTCTAGTTTAGGAATGGTGATGGGGTGAAAAGGTGTCAACAGTCTTAGTAGTAGATGACGCAGCATTTATGCGTCAAGCGATATCAGGCATGCTAGTAGAAGCCGGATTTCAAGTTATTGGTGAAGCAGTAAATGGCAAAGAAGCAATTGAGCAATATCTTAAGTTGAACCCTGATATTGTCACAATGGATGTGACAATGCCTATTATGTCTGGTTTGGAAGCAACGAAAGAAATTATTAAAGAAGATCCTAATGCTAAAATTTGCATGGTAAGTGCATTAGGTCAACAAAAAATGATCCTTCAAGCGCTGAAATATGGAGCAAAGGATTTTGTTATTAAACCTTTTGAGAGGGAACGTTTAGCCGCAACTATACGTCAAATGACCGAATAATTATTAAAAGATAGGTGACCTTTATGCTACAATCCATACCTTCTCAATATATGTTGGTAGGCTCAACAGTGGCTGTCGTATTCATGGGCATCATGATGATGTTTATCCGTGCGAGATCTGCTAAAAAGCCTGCAAGTGCAAGGAAGATAATTATACCGCCAATTGCAATGTCTACAGGTGCTTTAATGTTTTGTTTTGATTATTTCCGAGTGCCGTGGCCGCAAGTATTTGAGGTAGTTATTGTTGGAGTTATTTTTTCAACCGTTCTAATAGCTACTTCTAAATTCCATATCGTCGATGGGGAAGTATATCTTAAACCATCAAAAGCTTTCTTCTTTATTTTAATAGGGCTGTTGATAATAAGAACTGTTGTTAAAGTTTATTTAAGCAATACTATCCATTTAGGAGAGCTTGGAGGAATTTTCTTCTTGCTTGCTTACTCTATGATTGCACCTTGGCGTATAGCTATGTTGATCCAATACAAAAAGTTGGAAAAACAATTACACTTACAGCAACAGCCGTAAATAACAAAAGGTTCTTTTCCTTAAAGGAAAAGAACCTTTTGTTATTCTAAAATATCTTCGTAAGGGGATATATCAATTTGCATTTGATTGAGTTTTTTGCGCAAAAACTTATGATCCCTTTTCGGCGAGGCTTGTATGTATCCTCTAATGATGAGATCCATGTTAATTTTTTTTGCTCTTTCTTCAAGAGCAAGCTCACCAATTTTTCCAGCTATCTTTTGTTTTGCTACATCTCGGAATAAATCTGGAACTGGGCTTACTAGCTCATTTAGCAACGCTTTTTCTTCTGGCTGCCACATATGCAAAGTTTTTTGTACATAGTAATCTTGCCAATCAAGTGTGGATTTGCCATCATCTTTTGGCATAGATTTTAAAAACTTGCGGAACATGAAAAAACCACCAATAGCAAATAGACCAACGAGTACAACTACCCAAAATAATATAAAGACTAAAAACCAGCCGTTTAACACACTATTCACCTCATCACCATTATAAAAGGAAAGTAATAAATTTGCATCTATTAGTCTCCTTTTCACTAGAAATGTCTATATAGGAAATGAGTAGGGGGAGTAATTGAATATCTTTGATAATTGAACTACATGAAAGTTAAGTTGCTCAATGATGAAGATTGGATTTTTTGGATTTCAAAATTATTAAAGAAGCTATTTGTGATAAAGGGGTAGGCGCTTTAATAAGGGAGGAGGAAATGCGTTGGCTGAATGGGTCTCACTCATACAAGAAATAGGTTTTCCTATTTTTGTGTCATTCTATCTCATGCATCGAGTGGAAACCAAGTTACAAGCAATTCACGAGGCACTCTTAGATTTGAAGTAGAAGATTCACAAAGTTGACCAAAGAATTTTTTTGTGCGAGTCATATTCTATGATACAATTTAGTTAGGAATATCGTACATGAGGTGAAAGTTATATGAAAAAAATACTATTCTTACCATGTTTATTGATCGTCTCGGCGATTTTATTATCTGCATGCGGCGGTGGCAATTTTAAGGCTGAGACGGATTGGAAAGTACAAAATTTTAACTATACCAACCAAAATGGTGAGAAAGTTTCACTAGACAGCTTAAAGGGAAAACCTTGGCTTGCCATGTTTATCTTTACGAGCTGTACAACAGTGTGTCCACCGATGACCATGAATATGACAGCGATTCAAAAGGATTTTAAAGAAAAGGGATTAAAGGATTACCATATTGTCGGCTTTAGTGTGGACCCTAAAACAGATACACCTGAAAAGCTTAAAAAATATTTAAAACAATATCCTGTTCCAGACACTTCTAAATGGGACCTACTTACAGGGTACTCACAAGATGATATTGCTAATCTTGGACTTAAATCCTTTAAAACATTTGTCAAAGATGATCCTAACTCCAATCAAGTAATTCACGGGTCAAGTTTTTTCCTAGTAAACCAAGAAGGCGTCGTTGTTAAGAGTTATAGTGGTTATAAAGAAGTACCATATGATACGATTTCTGTAGATATGGAAACAATTATTGAAGATGGAAAATAAGTAAATTGAAATTATCTTAATAAATATTTTTAAAGCAGATAATACCCAATCTTCGCGTACAAGTGGCGCGTTGGTTGGGTTTTATTTATTTCTTACTAAACCAAGCATAAATAAAAGGCGAAACATATAAGCCAGATTGTATATGTTCGCCTTTCAAGTTGCTTTTTAACTATTCTTTTTTTCATTTTCTTTTAGCAAATCTCTTATGTCTTTCAAAACATCTTCTGTAGTCTCCACTGGTACATCAGCTGCTTTTTCTTCTTTTTTATGAAATTCAAGTTTCGAGGCTATCTTTGTTACTAAAAAGATGGAAAAAGCGATAATAAAGAAATCTACAACATTTTGAATAAAAACACCATACATGATTTTATGGTAATGTAACTCTTTAAATTCTACTTTTCCAAGGAAAAGTGCAAAAATAGGCATAATAATATCATTCACTAAAGAAGAAACAATCTTGCTAAAAGCTCCACCAATTATTACCCCTATAGCTAATTGCATGACATTACCCTTTAAAGCAAACTTCTTAAAATCTTCCCACAAACTAATTTCCTCTTTCTATTTAAAGTCACAACCATCATATCAAATCTAGTAATTCACCTCTAGGTAAAACACTTATTTCATGATAATATTAATATTTGACGATTATTTATTAGAATAGAGGTTGTATATATGAATAAAGTTTTTGCCGCTGTCTTATTAGCAACGGCGCTGGCAGCGATTGAAGGGACAATCGTATCGACTGCCATTCCAAGTATTACCTCAGACCTCTCGGGGGCTGAACTAATTAGTTGGATTTATTCTGCTTATTTACTAACATCCGCGATTGCCGCTATTATTTTTGGTAAATTAGCAGATTTATTTGGCCGAAAAAGAATGATTATGATAGGTATTAGTATTTTCTTATTAGGTTCCTTATTGTGTGGTATCGCAACTTCAATGGAAATGCTCATCATCTTCCGTGCTATTCAAGGGATTGGAGCAGGATCCATTTTACCGATTACCTTAACTATTGTTGGTGAACTCTTCGAAACAGAGAAAAAACGCGCAAAAGGCCAAGGGTATATCAGTATGGTATGGGGAGTTGCAGGAGTTGTAGGTCCGTTGATTGGGGGCTTCATAGTCGATCAATTAACATGGCACTTTATCTTCCTGCTAAATATTCCATTCGGACTCGGCGCTATATTTTTAATTGCTAAATATTACGAAGAAGAACGTGTAATTGTCAAACGTTCAATCGACTATGCAGGAGCATTTCTTTTCTCTGTCGGAATGGTTTCCTTGCTATATGCTTTGATTACAGGGAGTAATACACAAGAATGGCTTACAGTTAAACAAATTATTATGTACATTCTAGCTTTATTATTCCTAGGTTTATTTATTGCTGTTGAGAGACGGGCAAGTGAGCCAATTATCCCGCTTTCATTATTTAAAAATAAGAAGTTAAATATAGTTAATGGCTTGACGTTATTTTGCTTTGGTATCGTCATCAGCCTATCGGCATACTTGCCAGTATATGCACAAGCTGTTTTAGGGAAAAACGCTACTGCAGCTGGTTTAATGCTAACGCCGTTATCAGTGATGTGGACAGTTGGCGCCATCATTGCAGGTAATTTAATTGGACGTATAACCAGTAAAACAAACATTATGACAGGTACTGTCTTTTTATTGATTGCGACATTTATGCTGATGTTCTTTTCTTCTACAACACAACCGTTATTTGTCTATCTATCAACGGGGCTTTTAGGACTTGGCATGGGTTTTATCGCACCAATGCTAATTATTACAGTACAAGCTTCTGTTAAAAAAGAACAGTTTGGAATTGGAATAGGTTTGAATTCATTCACGAATACATTTAGCCAATCTATTGGCGCAGCGGTATTTGGTGTATTGTTCAATACTGCTACAAGTAGTAAACTTGCTGACATGCATGCAAGCCATATCAATTTAAACGGTACATTTGACACGAAGTTATTTTCACCAGAACAAATCGAAAGTATTATAAATATTATAGCTGGCGGCATTCACTCTGTTTATACAGGGGCATTTATTTTTGCGATTATAGGATTTATTTTCTCCATCTTTATCGCTAAAAGAAAAACCGAAGCATAACAAAAAGAACCCATTAAACGAGTAATTGTTTAATGGGTTCTTTTTTTTTATAAAACATTCGCTCCCAAAGCTTCTTTGAAGTGTCTTAGAGCCCATGTATGGCCATCTTCGTTAAAGCTTGCAACTGCATCAGAATAAATATGAAGGTGATATCCTAAATTGTAAGCATCGACAGCTGTATGTAATACACAGATATCTGTACACACGCCAGCCAAATATAATTCATTAATTTTTCTTTCTCGTAACAGCAGTTCCAGATTGGTTCCGGCAAAAGAGCTATAACGTGTTTTGTCCATCCATTTGACATTAGGCAGGTGTTTTATCTCTTCATACAGAGTCTGGACGCTATGGTATAATTCTCTGCCCTTTGTTCCTCTAATATTATGTGGAGGGAAAAGTGAAGTTTCTGGATGGAATGGATCGTTATCTTCATGTAAGTCGCATGCAAAGATGACTAGTTCGCCATTGTTTACAAATTCATTAATGTGTTCAATCATCTTTTCTTCAATCCTTTGTCCAGGCTCACCACAAGTAAGCAGCCCATCTGCAGCTACAAAATCATACGTATAGTCAATAATAATTAATGCTTTCTCCATTAAATAAACAGCTCCTTTGTGTCTTTACATATATCATGACATAATTAAAGTATAATTGTATAAAAACTTAAAATAAAAAATATTTTGCATATTTATATTATCTAGACTATAATAACAAAAAACAAGAAGGGTGTTGGAGCTAATGGATCATAATGTAGGGAAAAAGTTAAATAAGCAAGCATTGCTCTTTGTTTTTATACATTCTATCTTCTTTCTAAATCTTGCTTTTGATTTTATCGAAATTCCAATTCATTAAAAAAACGTGAATATAAAATGATTTTCTTGGCTGCTCTTATGCAAAATACTGCATAAGAGCAGCCTTTTTAATAGGTCTCTATTTGTACAGAAGCGAAAGTTGTCGAAAAAAACATTGACACTTTCGACAATTTTAAATTATATTTCTAGTATAAAGTTTTAGAAATCAGTAGGCTGACACTTTATTTTAGGTCGCTTTATTGTATAGCGGTTTGAAAACTATATTTGTAGAACACAATGATTAGCAAATTTGCTGCTTTAAAGCCTCATACTAATAAATGTTACCGCTTACAAAGGGGTGTTCTGATTGACTTTGCAACAAGATGAACAAAAAGTGTTGGTTAAACAAGGGGAAATATCTGCGGGAGCACAGGAAGAAACACATTTAAAGAGAAAATTAAAATCTCGCCATTTGACGATGATTTCAATTGGCGGTGCAATTGGTACTGGTTTATTTTTAAGCAGTGGTTCAGCCATTCATACAGCAGGACCAGGTGGAGCACTGCTCGGTTATATGTTAGTTGGAGCAATGGTCTATTTCGTTATGACAAGCTTAGGAGAAATGGCTGCATATATGCCAACTAGTGGATCGTTTAGTTCGTACGCCTCCAAGTTTGTTGACCCTGCTTTTGGATTTTCAATAGGTTGGTTATATTGGTTTAACTGGGCGATGACAATTGCTGCAGAATTGACCGCATCTACAATGATTATGAAATTTTGGTTTCCGGATAGCCCCTCATGGATCTGGAGCGGCGGATTTTTAGCTATTATATTCTTGCTAAATTATTTATCAGTTAAGGGCTATGGTGAAGGTGAGTATTGGCTATCGTTAATTAAAGTTAGTGCTATTGTTATTTTCTTAATTGTCGGAGTCTTAATGATTTTCGGAATTATGGGCGGCGAAGCAGTAGGGTTTAAAAACTTTACAATGGGTGACGCTCCTTTCTCAGGTGGCATCCTAGGAGTATTCGTAGTCTTTATTGCGGCTGGTTTCTCCTTCCAAGGGACTGAGATTGTCGGTGTAGCAGCAGGGGAAAGTGAAGACCCTGCCAAGAATGTTCCAAAAGCAATCAAAAGCGTATTTTGGCGTATCTTGTTATTCTACGTTTTCGCTATCTTTGTAATAGGATTATTAATACCATATACAAATGCCAATTTACAAAATGATTCAGTTATGGTCAGTCCATTTACATTAGTATTGAAAAAAGCAGGGATTGCTTTCGCTGCGTCGCTTATGAATGCAGTTATATTGTCTGCCGTATTATCAGCAGGAAATTCAAGTGTCTACGCTTCAACTCGTATGCTGTTTTCAATGGCGAAGGAGGGACAAGCGCCTCGAATTTTTGGTAAATTAAATAAACGCGGTGTACCAGTAGTGAGTATGATTTTCACTTGTGCAATTGGCGCACTTGCATTCTTAGCATCATTTTTCGGTGATGGAACTGTTTACTTGTGGTTAATGAATGCCATTGGTATTACTGGGTTTATATTCTGGTTAGGTATTTCAGTAAGCCATTATCGTTTCCGGAAAGGATTTTTAGCGCAAGGACATTCGTTAGATGAATTGCCTTATCGTGCAAAGTGGTTCCCGATTGGACCAATTTTCGCGGTTGCATGCGGTATAATTGTGATTATTGCACAAAACTTCCAAGCCTTTTTAGCTGATAAAGTTGACTGGGGTAGTGTGGTAGCAGCTTATCTAGGTATCCCATTATTTTTAGTCTTGTTCTTTGGTTATAAATTTGTCAGAAAGTCTAAAGTTGTTAAACCAGAGGAAATGGATTTTACGTTTAAAGATTAACGATACAGAGAAGCAGGTTTATTCCTGCTTCTTTTTTTGTTGATTTTAATGAAAAGGCTTTCATGTTTTTATTGACAACAGATAGAAAAGATATTATGATTAAACAAATGTTTGATTAATAAACAAATGTTTGAAAGGTGATAAGATGCCTGAAAAAATAACTGATAAAGAGCAGTTGATTTTGAATGCGATACGCAAGAATCCTTATGTGTCTCAGCAAGAGCTTGCAGAGATGTTAGGCTTATCTCGTCCATCAATTGCTAATATGATTTCTGGGTTAACTAAACGAGGTAATATTTTGGGTAGGGCCTATATTTTAAGTGAATCCGAACAGATCATATGTGTTGGCGGAGCCAATATAGATCGGAAATTTCATATCAAAGATAACGCTCAATTAGGCACTTCGAATCCAAGTTATACTACACAAAATGCTGGAGGAGTAGCCCGTAATATTGCAGAGAATTTAGGAAGGCTTGGTTGTGATGTGTCGCTGTTTTCTGCAAGTGGTCTCGATATGGATTGGTCATTCATTGAAGACGCATCATCTCTTTATATGAAGCTTGATACAGTAGCTAAATTCCCTGAAAAGGCGACAGGTTCTTACACTGCTGTTTTGGATGCACAGGGTGAATTAATCATAGCCCTTGCAGATATGGAAGTATATGAAGCTATCACGCCTGATTTGCTGTTAAAAAATGAAGCTTTATTAAGTCAATCCAAATGCATTGTGGCAGATTTAAATTGCCCTAAGGAGACCATTCAATTTTTGTGCAGCTTTGCTAAAATCCATAACTTGCCAATAGTGATAATTCCTGTTTCATCTCCGAAAATGAATCGCTTGCCAGATGATTTGGCAGGGGTATCATGGATTATTACCAACCGAGATGAATCGGAAACTTACTTTAAAACTGAAATTAAAACAAATGAAGATTGGGAAAAGGCTGTTGAAAAGTGGCTAGGTTTAGGTATTGCTAATGTAGTCATCACAAATGGCAAAGAGGGGTCTATGATAGGTAATAGAAATGAAGGAATCCTACATATCCCACCCATACCAGTCGAAGAAATTGCTGATGTAACAGGAGCTGGAGATGCGTTTTCGTCTGCTGTTATTTACTCTTGGTTGGAAGGAAAACCTTTAACCGAAATAGCTAGAGCTGCAAGTGTGAATGCTTCTAAAACATTGGCATCACCATATACGGTTAGACAAAATTTATCCGCAATACAATTACAAAAAGACATGGAGGAATTATCATGAATGAATACATCACTTTATCTGAGGAAGTACGTGCAGCAAAAGAACAAGGGAAACCAGTTGTGGCTTTAGAGTCAACCATTATTTCTCATGGCATGCCTTATCCGCAGAATGTAAAAACAGCACGTGAAGTAGAGCAAATAATCCGTGATAATGGGGCAGTCCCAGCAACGATTGCTATAGTGGATGGAAAAATAAAAATTGGCCTATCAGATGAGGAATTAGAAATGTTCGGCAAGAGCTCGGATGTAGCGAAAGCGTCACGTCGTGATTTAGCTTATTTACTTGCTACAAAAAAACTTGGAGCTACTACTGTAGCTGCAACAATGATTTGTGCAGAGGCAGCTGGAATCAATATATTTGTTACGGGTGGTATTGGTGGTGCTCATAGAGGTGCTGAGAATACTATGGATATTTCAGCAGATTTAGAGGAATTGGGTCAAACAAATGTAGCAGTAGTTTGTGCCGGAGCTAAATCTATTCTAGACTTAGGATTAACTATGGAATATCTTGAAACAAAAGGTGTACCAGTAATCGGTTATAACACGGACGTACTTCCAGCTTTCTATACACGCAAAAGTGAATTCCCAGTCAACTTTAAAGCAGAAGATGTCGAGACAATTGCTTCAACATTAAAAGTGAAGTGGGATTTAGGCCTTAAAGGCGGAGCTGTTATTGCCAATCCAATTCCTGAAGAATATGCAATGGACGAATCTGTAATTAATGAAGTGATTGAATCTGCATTAAAAGAAGCAGTAGAAAAACAAATTACAGGTAAAAATGTAACTCCTTTCTTATTAGGAAAGGTAAAAGAACTAACAAAAGGTAAAAGTCTTGATGCCAACATTGCATTAGTGAAAAATAATGCAGTGATTGGTGCAAAAATAGCTGTCAACTACAATCAACTTTAAGTATCAACAAAGTAGATAAATAGAATAGAAAATGAGTGGCCTTAATCTAAATGATTAAGGCCTTTTATTTTTGAGAAATATTTTTTAAATTGTCGAGTTTCTTCTTTATATATATAAATATAAAAATTATTTTGTTTTGCAGATTATATTATTATATAATTCAGAATAAACTGTATATTAATCATTTGTCAGGAGGAGAGAAAAAGAGATTTATACAGAATCAGAATCAAAAGGGGGCAGGAAAGTTGAAAGCATTAAGATCCATCTTATTATGGGGAGTAATTTCTGCTATTGGGGCAATAAGTTTTGGTTATGTTGCTTTAAAACGTGGTGAAAGTATCAATGCAATATGGATTTTGACCGCAGCTCTTTGCGTTTATGCTATTGCCTATCGTTTTTACAGTAAATTTATAGCGAATAAGGTTTTTCAGCTCAATGATTCTAGACAAACGCCAGCAGTAGTGAACAACGATGGAAAAGACTATGTTCCTACGAATAAATGGGTTTTATTTGGACATCATTTTGCAGCTATTGCAGGTGCAGGTCCGCTAGTTGGGCCTATTTTAGCTGCACAAATGGGCTATTTGCCTGGAACACTATGGATTGTGGTAGGCGTGGTGGTAGCCGGAGCAGTTCAAGATTTTATTATTCTATTCGGGTCAATGCGACGCAACGGAAAATCGTTAGGTGAAATGATTAAAGATGAAATTGGCAAAGTAACAGGCATTATAGCAATGGTAGGAATTTTAGGCATTATGGTCATATTATTAGCTGTATTGGCTCTAGTCGTTGTTAAGGCTTTAGCGGGTAGCCCTTGGGGTATGTTCACCATCGCAGCAACAATTCCTATTGCTATATTAATGGGGATTTATATGAGGTATATCCGTCCTGGAAGAGTGGGCGAAGGTTCAATTATTGGTATTATTCTATTAATTTTATCTCTTTATTTCGGACAATATGTATCAGAACATGAAACGTTAGCGCAAATGTTTACCTTTAAAGGCGAAACAATTGCTCTTATGATGATCGCTTATGGTTTTATTGCTTCTGTATTGCCGGTATGGCTTTTGCTGGCTCCGCGCGATTATTTAAGTACGTTTTTAAAAGTAGGGACTATTGCCGGCCTGGCGCTAGGGATATTAATTGTAGCTCCTTCATTAGAAATGCCTGCTGTAACCAAATTTATTGATGGTACTGGTCCTGTCTTTTCAGGTAACCTTTTCCCATTCCTATTTATTACTATAGCTTGTGGATCGGTATCAGGGTTCCATGCATTAGTTTCATCAGGTACTACTCCAAAAATGATTGAGCGTGAATCACATGCGAGAGCAATCGGCTATGGAGCTATGCTAACTGAATCTTTTGTAGCTGTGATGGCCATGATAGCAGCATGTGTTCTTACACCAGGTATCTATTTTGCTATCAACAGCCCTGCAGCTGCAATTGGCACTGATGCTGTTACTGTAGCTGCTACAATAAGTGATTGGGGTTTTAAATTGACTCCTGATGATTTAACAAGGCTTGCCGATCAGGTGGGTGAAGCCTCTATTCTTTCAAGAACGGGTGGAGCGCCTACATTAGCAATCGGAATGGCAGTCATATTCTCGAAGGTAATTGGCGGAACGACTATGATGGCTTTCTGGTATCACTTTGCCATTCTTTTTGAAGCGTTGTTTATTATGACAACTATTGATGCAGGTACTAGGGTTGGCCGTTTTATCATTCAAGATTTAATAGGGAACTTCTATAAACCATTCGCAAAGACTGATGCCTGGGTACCGAACATTATTGCTACGGCACTATGTGTTGCAGGGTGGGGGTATTTCCTCTATCAGGGTGTTGTAGACCCATTAGGTGGAATTAATACACTTTGGCCGTTATTTGGTATCGCCAACCAAATGCTCGCGGGGATTGCGCTCGTCTTGGGAACAACTATTCTCTTTAAAATGGGGAAAAAAGTTTACACATGGGTCACATTGTTACCGACCACTCTATTGTTAGTTGTAACAATGACAGCGGGGTGGCAAAAACTGTTTCATGACAACCCTAAAATCGGCTTCTTATCACATGCGAAAGTATTTCAAAATGCGCTTGATAAAGGGGAAGTATTGGCACCAGCAGCTACTATAGCTCAAATGCGTCAAGTTTTAGTCAATGATTATGTAGATGCTGCCCTTTGTGCAATCTTTATGATTGTCGTGATTACTGTCTTTATTTCCGCTCTACGAATTTGGTTCAAAGTATTAGGTAATAAAAAAGTAACGCTCCATGAAACCGTGTATAAACGAAGTGCATAAAGGAGGAGCTAATATGCTAACTATTTTAAAAAAGGTTCTAGAACAACGAAATCAATTTATCTCGCTTTTAGTTGGAGTTCCGAGCTATGAAACATATGTAAAACATATGATAGAGGCAAATCCAGATCAGCAAATAAAAAGCAGGAAGGAGTTTTTCTGCGAAGCGCAGGAAGAATGTTACAATGGGAAAGATGGTAAAGTTTCACGCTGCTGCTAGGCTTTCAACTATATAAATAGAAATTTACGAAGCCTCCAATTCTTTTAGAATTGGAGGCTTTTATTATACAAAGAATAGAATATTTTGGTTTTTATTACGTAAAATTTAGCAAAAACGGGTAAACAAAACAAAATTAAATATTACTTTAAGATAGTTATTGTAAATAAACGATTTGTTCAAAGTGAACAAAAATTGAAAATCTATTAGAAAAAATGTACACTAGCTATTGTGTAATTTGTTTAAAGTGTCTAACGACCAACTAATACAAAATGATTATAATAATCTATGTATCTAGTATATGACAAAATTCGAGCGTTTTTACGACGAATCTTTGAACATTTCAAGAATATTAGTAAAGACTTTGCCTCTTTATACGCTGCTTGAATAATAAGTGTTTGCGTATTAAACTAGCTAAGCCATGCAAACTATATTAGAAATAGTCAAAACAGACATTGAGAGGAGAAGGAATTATGACTTCATATGATTTGATTATACGAAACGGCAATATAGTAAGTGCTGATTCTGTTCAGCTAGGAGATATAGCGATTAAGGACGGAAAAATTCAAGAAGTGGCATACGGAAGAAAAATTGACGGAGATGCCCTTAAAGAAATTAACGCAGAAGGTCTTCATGTCTTTCCGGGTTTAATAGACTCACATGTTCATTTTAATGAACCAGGTAGAGCTGAGTGGGAAGGCTTAGAGACAGGTAGCAAGAGTTTAGCTGCAGGTGGTGCAACAACATTTTTCGATATGCCGTTAAATAGTACTCCTCCGACAATTAACGCTGAAAACTTAGCTTTGAAAAAAGCACTTGCGGATCAAAAAGCTGTTGTTAATCCTCGTTTTTGGGGTGGCCTAGTCCCTGAAAATATTAAAGATTTAAAGGGATTGCATGACAATGGCGTTATCGGTTTTAAAGCTTTCATGTCTCCAAGCGGCATTGCTGATTTTAATCACAGTGATGATGAAACCATTTTTAAAGGAATGAAAGAAATTGCTTCATTCGGTTCTATTCTTGCTGTGCATGCTGAAAGCACTGTCATTTGTGAGCAGCTTGCTGAAGAAAAAATTAGTCAAGGTAAAACTTCTGCAAGAGACTATGTAGAGTCTAGACCTATCATTTCTGAAATTGAAGCAGTTAGAAGAATTATTTCTTATTCAGAAGCGACAGGTTGTAAACTACATGTAGTACATGCGAGCAGCCGTAAAGTTGTAAAAATCATTGAAGAAGCAAAACAAAGAGGCGTGAATGTAACAGTTGAAACATGTCCTCACTATCTTGCATTAACAGTAAAAGATTTAGAAGAAAAAGGCGGCTTAGCAAAATGTGCTCCTCCTTTACGCGATGAAGATGAAGTGGAAGAGTTATGGGCTGCACTAGCTAATGGCGAAATTGATGTCATCGGTTCAGACCATTCTCCAGCACCAGCTTCTATGAAAACTATTACAGATAATTTCTTTGAAGGCTGGGGCGGAATCTCAGGTGCACAATCCACACTGAATATTTTGCTTACAGAAGGGTACTATAAACGCAATCTGCCATTAGAAAAAATCGTAAAACTAACAGCTGAAAACCCAGCGAAACGCTTTGGACTTTCTACAAAGGGTAAAATAGCTACAGGCTATGATGCTGACTTGGCAATTGTTGATTTAAATGAAAGCTTTACCCTTCATAATGAAGATTTATACTATCGCCACAAACACTCTCCATATGTGGGCATGACTTTCAAAGGGAAAGTTAAAAACACATTGGTTAATGGCGAAGTAGTCTTTGAAAACGGCAAAATTATAGTCGATAAAGTGCAATAAGCTTATTCTTTATTCGAGAGAGGAGTTCTTAAAGTATGTTTGATTTATTAATAAAAGGCGGTAACGTTGTTTTTCATGATGGCGTACGCAAGGTAGATATTGGAGTCAAAGATGAAAAAATTTCTTGCATTGCAGAACATATCACTGAAGATGCTAAAGAAGTGATTGATGCAGCAGGACAATTTGTAATGCCGGGTATGATTGATACGCATGTGCATATCAGTGAACCAGGTCGTACAGAATGGGAAGGTTTTGAAACAGGCTCTAAATCAATGGCAGCCGGTGGTACTACAAGTTATGTAGAAATGCCGTTAAACGCTCTTCCTGCTACAATTAATAAAGAAGCATTAGATCTTAAACTGGAAGCAGCCAAAACACAAAACTATGTGGATTATGCGTTTTATGGAGGTCTTGTTCCTGATAACTTGGACAAGTTAGAAGAATTAGATGCAGCTGGAGTACTTGCATTTAAATGTTTCTTATCTGACATAACGAGTGATATTCCTGGTGACTTTACAAATGTAGATGATTATACATTGTATAAAGGAATGCAAAAATTGGCTGAGTTAGACCAACTGCTTTGCATACATGCAGAAAATCCATCTGTAACGAAAAAACTTGCTGAAGACATGGTAAGAGAAGGCCGTACTACTGCAATGGATTACGTGGAATCACGTCCTATCTTTACTGAGGTAGAAGCAGTTTCCCGTGCAATCCTTTTTGCCAAAGAGACAGGCTGTAAACTTCACCTTGTGCATATTAGTACATCTGAAGCAGTACAAGTTATCGTAAAAGCACAACAAGAAGGTGTGGACGTAACACTAGAAACTTGTCCTCATTATTTGGCTATTACTGCTGAACAAGTGGAAGAAATTGGGCCACGCGCAAAATGTCAGCCGCCACTAAGAAAAGCAAAAGACCAAGAAAAACTTTGGGATGAGCTAATGAAAGGCAATATTAACTGGATTACATCTGACCACTCTCCTTGTACTGAAGACTTAAAACAAGGCAACATATTTGAAGCATGGGGCGGTATTAGTGGTGTTCAAAATAATGTCGATTTGATGTTTGACTTAGCTGTAAAACAACGAGGTTTACCAGTTAACAAGTTCGTTGACTTAATTGCGACGCATCCATCTGAACGCTTTAACTTGCCAAACAAAGGTGAAATCGCTGTCGGTAAAGATGCGGATATTATTTTTGTTGACCCTGACCAATCTTATGTAGTGAAAAGAGAAGATCTTTACTATAAAAACAAATTTAGTGCCTATGAAGGCAGACAAATTGATTGTCGTGTCACTAAAACAATTGTACGCGGTAACGTTGTGTTCGACTTAAATGAAGGTATTGTCGGGGAGCCAATCGGAAAATTGATGGCTGCTCAAAAATAATTCCTTAAATTAAAAAAGTGAAATGGGCGCGGGTATTGCTGTGCAATGCCCGTGTTAAATGAGAGGGTATTTTAGAATGACAAATAATACAAATGAGGTACAGCCACACAGCGGTGAAGACGAAACTCTACACCCGAAAACGGCTGACAAAAGAACAGTAAATCCACTTTCATATATGTTTATGTGGATTGGTGATGGTGTTAACCTTGGTAATATGACTTTGGGAGCGAGTTTGGTAGTAGCAGGTGCTGCAACATTAAACATGTTCCAAACATTTGCGGCAGCTATTATTGCCATCGCAATTATTTCAACCATTTTCATCTTAAATGACAGACTAGGTTACAAAGAAGGCGTTCCTTATGTTGTACAACTAAGAATGTCATTCGGTTTTAAAGGAACAATCATTTCATCCTTATTGCGAGGAGTTCCTGCGATAATCTGGTATGGTATTCAAAGCTGGATTGGTGGTACTGCATTAAACGAAATCCTAACAATCGCAACGAATGGTGCTTTTGATAATATTGCTATTTGCTTCGTTGCTCTTGTATTATTGCAAATTGTTTTATCTTTATTCGGTTTCCATGCTATTAAATGGGTAGAAACTCTTGCTTCTGTCGTTATCATGGTAGCATTATTGTACGTATTCATCATTTTAGTGCGTTCACATGGTACTGAAGTAGCGAAAAATTGGATCCATGTTCAAGGTTCTTGGGGTCTACATTTCTTCGGTTTCATCATGGTATTCTTAGGTAACTACGCAGCGATTTTCCTAAGTGCTGCTGACTATTCTCGTGAATTAAAAGCAGGTTATAGTGATACAAAACGAGGATTCTTATACTTTTCTCCAATCATGATTGCTTATGGATTTGTTATTACAATTGGTGCAATGCTTGCATCAGTAACTGGTATTACAAACCCTTCAAAAGCATTAGCAATCATTATTAATAATGATGCAATCACAATCGGTGTTTCAGCATTCATTGTGTTAGGTGTTATTGCAACAAACATGGTTGCTAATATTATCCCGCCTGCATACGTTATTACATTGTTAACAAAAGCGAAATACAAAGTAGCTGTTACTGTAACTGGGGTACTTGCACTTGTTTCATTCCCTTGGATGCTTGTTCAAGAATCTTCAGCAAAAGGTTTAAATATGTTTGTTTTAATCTACTCAGCATTCTTAGGACCAATCGTTGCTATTCTATTGGTTGAATACCATATCTTTAGAAAAGGTAAAGTCGACGTTGCGGATTTATATAATGCGAACGGTCCATATAAAGGGTTTAACCCTGCAGCAATCATTGCAATGCTGGTTGGTGCAGCAGCAGCCTTTATTGAAGTAGACTTAGCTTGGATTATTGGTTTCTTCGTAGCTGGTATTGCTTATTACTTAATCACGAAATTTGGATTTAAAAATTCTCCTTTCAAAAAAGGAACAATATTCGAGAAATAAAAGGAAAAGGATTGGAGATTTATCTCCAATCCTTTTTTTAAAATAATATTGACGGATCTTCATTTTCTTCAAGAAGGGTACCAATCAATAATGCCACTCTTATTCGCAGAGAGTCTTGCGGATCGTGAAAAGAACGGCCTAGCATATCTTCTGCTTTTTCAATCCTATACTTTACTGTATTTCGATGAATAAATAATTTTCTAGAGGTTTCAGATATCTCGCAATGTGAATCGAGATAAACTTGGATAGTTTTGACTAATTCCACATCTTCTTTTGATTTAGGATAAGCAAGGGTTTTAAGTGTATTTTCATATAGTTCTTTTAAATTCTTTTTTGGTATCATATTGAATAATTCTTTTATTTCTCTTGTTTTATAAAAATGAATAAAAGAAGTTTTTTTCAAATCGTACCCATTTGAAATAGCTTCGGCTGCCTCTTGGTAGATCAGTGAAATGTCATTGAGCGATGGAGTTGGGTTACTAATTCCAAACGACAATGAAAAATCTCCGTCAATACTTTGGATGTTCTGTACAATATTCAGTAACTTTTGTCTTTCAGCTTCTGAATATTGTTCAAATTGCAAGAGCAGCACAAAATACTTTTCCTTCGTAAATAATGTTCCGTTCATTTCACCGTTAACCATTTCATCTTCTAACTGATCATAAATACTATTATGCAAATCGCTTACCTTTTTTTCATACAGTTGAAGCGTTTCATAATTTCTTCCCACAGGATCAATGTTGCAAACAATGCAAATAGTTTCTAATTGCGGGTATAATCCGTAATATTGGCATCTTCCAATAATCTCTTCCTCTGAGCTAATCCTTTTTTCAATTAAATCTGCAAAAAAGTTATTTTTAAATAATCGAGAGTTTTCCTCAATTGCTTGCTCCTTAACCAGAGTGAAAGAGATGACATTGCTTGCTTGTTCAATCGCCACTTTAGAAGCAGGATAGGGAAGGGTCAAAGCATCTACAATTACTAGCATACTTTCATGCTGTCGTTTTGTTTTAACAGGATAGCTTGCAGCTGACTTATAGCTTTCAGAAGTGAGGGTATACGTTGTTCCATGTCGCGCTTCATAAAGATTATTTTTTACCAGTTGGATGATTTCCTGTTCAACAATCTTCATCGGCTCTTTATTAAATTCATGTGTATGAGCAATTTTTTCTCCACGATGATTTAATAATAAGGCAGGGCGTTTAAGGAAAAATCCTAACTGTTCCACAAGAGCTGACAAAGTGTACCCTTTAATCAACATATCAGAGAACTCTTTATGCACATGCATGGCATAATATAATTGTTCTGACTCCGCATCATTTAAATAATTTAGTATATGTCTTGATACATTTCCTAATGTATGCTCAGTTGGCAAATCGATAATAGGGAAGGCTAATTCATCAGCCAGCATTTTAACCGTTTCAGGCAATTGGCCTAAGAAACGATGTGTCTTAATAATAATACCTGAACAGTTACGTGTATGCATTTGCTGGATAAGTTCATATAGCTTTTCTGTATCGTCTTTAAAAGCGTAACCAGTTGTTAGAAGCAAGTGGTTTTCGTTTAAAAATTGTATCACATCGGGTGTATCAGAAATGTTCACAAATTGTACTGAACGGCCAAGACCTCTATGTCCAGCTAGCACAACACAATCCTTCATAACATCTAATATAAATAAGTCATTCATTGTTTTCATAGTTAATCCCTCATTGTAAGGTTATGTGTAGGTAACTATTATACGTTAACAATAAACAAAAAACAAATGGTTTTTTAGTCATTTTAAACAATGACAAGTTTGTAGTAATGTACTAAACTTATAAGGATGTTTTAATATATAGGCCAATATATCGATAGGAGGGAAGATCATGGAGTGGCAAGCTCGCACAATAAGTGCTGAGATTCATCCTATACTTAAAAATAATCCGCAAGGTAACGTCCATAGTGTATTTAACAACAGTTTTAATTTGGCGTTCGGTGGACATCTCATTCATATTGGGACATCGGAGAACGGTACCCCTCCATTTGGTATTACCTTAAAGGAAGGAGCCCAAAAGCTTGCCCAACAGGTAATCCAAAACGAAGAAGTAATGTGGAATTCCGTATTGGATGCGCTTGTTTTAGCACCGAATCTTTCCATTTCATTGAAGAAGGCAGCTATAACAATTCCTGTTCTTCAACATACAGAGGTTAATTCTACTAGCATAAATGAAATTATCCGGGCAATTGCAGTAGAGCTTACTACAGACAACTGGCAAACGGGTCTTACACAAAACCTAGAAGATAATCAACTTATTAAGGAGTATATCTTAACCAAGAATTTCAAATCGGTTCAGCCGATTTTAAAGGAATTGGATAAGTTAAGTTTGCTTGCCTCTGGTGATGAATCAGTAGAACCGAAAAGCGTTTTCGATTTCTGGATTGGTAGAGGATTGGGCTTAACACCTAGTGGAGATGATTTATTAACTGGTTTATGTGCTGCTCTTACGGCACTCGGTAGTCAAAAGAATAGTTTCCAAAAAAAGCTACACTCGTATTTAGTGGAATATGGGATGAAGCGAACAACTTCTATTGCCTTAGAATACTTAATGTACGCCACACAAGGCAAATTTCATTCCCATCTTATAAACATGATGCAAATCATGACAAATCCACAAAATGAAAATTTACACGACGCGCTTTTGGAAATGAAAAAGTTAGGGCATACATCCGGTACAGACACATTATTAGGGATGTTACTTGGCATTAAAGCTCTTTCTATTTTGGAATAATATTGTATAAGAGGTGTACACATGAAAGAATTATTAAAATCTAGCAACTGGATTTCGGGCTTGCAATGGCTCTTTTTTATTTTTACAAATATAGTAGTAATCCCGATTACGGTAGGTGCAGCATTTGATTTACCACAAGGTAAAATTGTCAGTATGCTACAACTATCATTTATCGTAACGGGTCTTGCTTGTATCGTTCAGGCACTTGTAGGACATAAACGGGCAATCATGGAAGGGCAATCAGGTCTATGGTGGGGCGTAATTTTAGCGCTTGGCACTACTGCAGCTGCTCAAGGAATGCCTTTGGACGTTTTAGGCGGAAGTTTAACTGTAGGTGTCATTATATCAGCTATTTTAACATTTCTTATTGGTATTACTGGTCTTGGTCCACATCTTGCAAAGTTATTTACCCCTGCTGTTATGGGCGTATTTATGTTTTTATTTGGATGCCAAATTATTCGGATTTTCTTAAAGGGAATGCTAGGTATTCCTTTTGGTAACGGAGCAGATAATGCACATATTGATTTGCCGATTTCTTTGTTATCTATCATTATTGCTATACTTGTTATTGTGATTAGTGTTAAAGCTCCGGTCAGCATAAGACGCTATGGTTTGTTAATAGGTATTATTGTTGGTTGGATTGCTTATTCATTGATTTTCCATTCAGGTAATACAACAAGCGAATCAGGTTCATTTAGTCTTGATTTGTTTCCTTTAGGTAAACCAGCATGGGATCCAGGTATTATCATAACTGCTGTCTTAGCAGGCTTATTAAACTCAGCCAATACATTTGGAGCACTAAAAGGGACAGAAAGCATGTATAAGGTGAAAACGACGAACTCAGAATATAGAGTTTCATTCGTTATTACAGGTATATTCACTTTTATTGCGGGTTTGTTTGGACTTGTACCTTATTCTCCATATGTGTCTTCTATTGGATTTTTAAGCCAAACAGGTATCTTGAAAAGAATGCCATTTATTTTAGGTGGATTTATGTTCTTAGTTATGGGGTTAATACCGCCGCTTGGTCATTTCTTCTCATTATTGCCGCTGAGCATTGGTAGTGCAGCGTTGTTTGTTTCTTACTTGCTTCTTTTGAATTCTTCTTTCGCTTTCTTCAGACAAGTTAAGTTCAATACAATCAATGCATACCGTTCTGCGGTTCCATTGTTCGTAGGTATAATCATAATGACACTTCCTGCTTCTTATTTTGAAAGTATTCCAAGTGTTATCCGACCTTTGCTTAGCAGTGGTTTGCTAATGGGAATTATTTTAGCACTCTTAATGGAAAACTTAATCAAATGGGATCGTTACGGTGTAGAAGACGATAGTAAAAAAGCGTAAATATATGTAATGCTAAAAAGAGCTAAAGAATGAAAATTCTTTAGCTCTTTTTCTTATAGGTATTGATCTAAGAATTGAACAACCTCTTTAAAGGCATTTTGGACGTCAGAATTACCCCAATTTTCATCAAAAACATGCTTTCCACCTGGAATGGTGATTAGCTTACTTTGTACACCAGCTTCTTGCAGTTTTTCTTGCATTACAACAGATTGTTCATATGGGACATCTTCATCGTCTGTGCCATGAAGCAACAAAGTAGGTGGAAATTCAGCATTTGCTAAAGCTGCAGGACAATGCTGTAGTAGTTTATCTTTGAATATTACAGGGTGAAGACCGCTGATTTGTTCAATCCAATTGCCACTTTGTCTAGCATACATGTAGATCGCATAGCGTTTCTCTATAGGTCCTACTGATATCGGTTGGTCTGAAACAAGCATTTTTGCAAGCTCTGCCGGAACAGCTGTCATTTTTTGATAATGTGGGCTAGGTTTTGTTGCCCAATTGCCTGTAATGTCGCCATAGCCATAGAAAGAAACGATTGCTTTAGGCTTTTGATTAAATAATCCAGATAAGAGAGCTAAATACCCACCAGCAGAACCACCAATAACAGCTATTCTTTCTGGATCATATTTAAATTCATTAGTGCCTTTATTTTCAAGCCATGAGAGAGCACTTTCGATATCCGTACGAATTTCTGAAATTTTCGTTTCAGGTGCTAGACGATAATCGATAGAAAAAATATTGTAGCCTGCTTCATGGTAAAACTCAATTTGTTCCGCTTTCAAATCTTCGCGTGAGCCCCAAAACAAGCCACCACCATGTATATAGACAATTACTGGTTTATTTGCTTCATCAGCTGGATAGAAGTCTCCCTTCAACTCGAAGTTAAATTCCTTTTTAAAGGAAACAGTCGTTTTTAACATGTACTTCACTCACACTTTCTTTAAATCGTATAACCATATACTGGCTATAACGATCATTTGATTATAGCTAAATGAACTATGTTTTTCATTTGCTGTGTTATTATTGTATAATAATATGATGAATGTTTGCATGTATAAAGCAAAATTCATGTAGCAGTCGTTTCTTAACTAAACGTGCATTATCAAAAACTAGGCTATGCTGCTTAAAAGCTTAGCAGGTTAATGATTAATAAACTAATGTAAAGGACCATGGCAAATGGAATTTAAAGTATCCGACCTATTAAACTTAGCCCCACTTCAAAATGCAATCGTATTAGGTGGTGAGCGTTTTTTAAATAATGATGTTTCAGGTATTACCATTATGGAAGGACCTGATATCGTTGAATGGATTAAAGGCGGTGAAGTTATATTAACTAGCCTCTATTCCATTCGCTCGTTCAATGACAAAGAACAAATTGAGTTTATTGAAAGCTTGGCAAGAAAGAAAGTTAGTGCTCTCGTCATTAAGAATCTTGATACAGATATCTCTAATCCGTTGGTTGGTGCTGCTGAACAATTAGGCATGCCAGTCATACAGATGTCGAAAGAAATTCCTTTTATCGATGTAATGTATCCTGTAATGGGCGAACTATTTAATCGTCAAGTGAAGAAATTGCAATACTATAAAGAAATTCATGACCGTTTTACTGAAATCTCTCTGGCTGATAAAGGTATTGATAGTATAATTGCGACTCTTTCCGATTTGATCGGTAATCCTGTTGCGCTCTTCGATAGAAACTTTCATTGCATTGTTTCAACTGTACCTTACCTTGAAACGTTTGAATTGGTGGAAAAGGTTCATTTTTATGAGGAAACGATCAATATTAAATATCCGCATTATCGTCAAATCGTAAAATATCAAGAGATCCCAAATCAAAAAAGTCACCAAATCGTTGTTCCGCTTGAAACCATCAATCATATAAAGACATATCTGCTAATTGGTGAAATCAATAAGTCGTTAGAAGAACTTGATTTTATCGCTGTTGAAAACTCTGCTAATGCATTATCGCTTGAATTGGTTAAACAATTTGCGGTCTCCGAAGTTGAGAAGAAATTTAAAAACGATTTGGTTGATGAGTTAATTAGCGGTAAAATCCGTTCAATGCAATCCATATACGAAAAAGCAAATGTCATCAGCTGGGATTTTGAAGGTTCTTTTGTAGCTGTCTTATTTAAAATTCATCCACTTACTGAGACGTCGTATTCTAAAGAGAGCAACAAAAGTAATCTCCTAGATCGAAGCCATGCAGCGCTATATGATGCGGTAAATCATTATCTCCCTGGGGGAATTATTACTAACAAAGGCAATATGGTAACTGTGCTGTGGAAAGTTAAAAAGAAAAATGAATATGATGATAAGTCATGGCGAAAGGGCGTTCAAAAAACAGCTGCAAATATTCAACACATTATCGAGAAACAAATTCAAGATGTAGCAGTACAGGTGGGAATAGGAAATGTTGCAGAAAGTATTATCGAAATTTCAAAAAGCTACAAAGAAGCGCAAGATGCTCTCGATGTTGGTGAAAAGCTAAATGGTCAAAAATCTATTACTGCATTTGCAGAGCTAGGGATTTTCAGGCTTTTAAGCCAATTTGATGATCCACAAGTGTTAACTCAATTTATCCCACAATCATTACAGCGCTTGCTTGAATATCCCCAATCGAATCGCACAGATTTGCTGATTACATTGCAAACATTCTTGGAATGCCAACAAAATGCATCTAAGACGGCAAAAGTTCTTTTTATCCATTATAAATCTGTAATGTATCGGTTGGATCGAATAAAAGAAATAACTGGCATTAATTTTGATGATTCAGAGGAAACTCTGTCTGTACAAGTTGGTCTAAAAATCATCAACTTTTTGAAACGCGAAAGAGAAAAGTAATCACATTGTGTTTAAAAACCCTACCAACAAGGATGTTGGTAGGGTTTTTGTCTTATGAGGATAAAAAGATAAATAATATTTATCCAAGTATCATAAAGACTATTTGGATAAAAAAACTTACAATAGGAAGTGGAATTTTTATCACGATATAGGGTAAAAATAAACAAGTACGAATGTCCAAAATTAAATGCGGCATTTTATAAACACAGCTTTTTACAGGCTATGCGCAAATTACATAGTACAGTTCAACCCCATTTTTGGAGAATATGTACTGGTGATTTCCCTATAAAGATAGAAAGGAAGATGAGTGATTTGGCAATAGATGCAATGGATTTTTCTGCATTACCTGAAGAAACAGCTGGAAAGCTAGAATGGCTAGGCAGTTTTGGTAAGGATGCTAAAGGCGGTGTATCCCGTCTGCTTTACTCAAAAGAATGGGTCGAAGCACAACACGCTTTAAAAGAGTGGATGGAAAGCTTTGGTCTTTCTGCTCGCTTTGATGAAGTCGGCAACCTATTCGGTACATTAAAAGGTAAAGATGAATCAGAAACAATTTTAACCGGTTCTCATGTTGATTCCGTTGTTAACGGCGGTAAATACGATGGAGCATACGGGGTTATCGCTGGTATTATTGCGATTAAATATTTAAAAGAAACTTACGGAGAGCCACTTCGAAACATTGAGATTGTTTCAATGGCTGAAGAAGAGGGAAGTCGTTTCCCTTATGCTTTCTGGGGTTCTAAAAACATTGTTGGAAGCGCTAAACGTGAAGAAGTTGAATCAATTAGCGATTTCGAAGGCGTTCCTTTTGTAGATGCAATGAAAAATGCAGGTTTTGGCTTCAGAGATGAAAGCAAAGGACCTCGTGAAGATCTAAAAGCATTTGTAGAAGTGCATGTAGAACAAGGTAGCGTTCTTGAGACCGAAAAGAAATCAGTGGCAGTTGTCAATAGTATTGTCGGTCAAAGAAGATATACAATCGAAATTTCTGGTGAAGCAAACCATGCAGGTACAACACCAATGGGCTACAGAAAAGACGCTATGTATGCTGCAAGCCATATGATTTATGAAATCATTAATATGGCAAAAGAAGTTGGAGATCCTCTTGTAACTACAGTCGGCAAAGTGGAAGTAACGCCAAACATTGTCAATGTAGTACCAGGGAAAGCTCTATTCACAATTGATGTACGCCATACTGATAAAGATGCAATTGTATCCTTTACAGAAAGCATGACTGCTCGAATGAACGAGATTTCAAAAGAGCATGGTGTGGAAACAGATATTGATATGTGGATGGACGCAGATCCTGTTCCAATGGATAAAAACGTGGTTGAACTTATTGAGAAACAATGTGAAGAAAATGGATTGAACTATAAAGTAATGCACAGTGGTGCAGGCCATGATTCACAAATCTTTGCACCGTTTGTACCAACAGCTATGTTGTTTGTACCGAGCCTAAAAGGAATCAGCCACAACCCTGCGGAATTTACCGAGCCTGCTGATTTAGCTGAAGGCGTAAAAGCTCTTATTGGTGCATTGTATGAATTAGGCTATAAATAATCTTCAAAAATAATATAAAAAATAGATTAGGGGATGTATTTAAATGGGTTATCCTAAAGACTTACTTTCAAGCAGATCAATTATTAAACATGGTTTATATGCATTAATCGCTCCAGAAGGTTTAGTAAATAATGTGGTACCTGGTTTTGAAAACTGCTCTATGTCAATCTTAGGTTCACCAAAATTAGGCGCAAGCTTCGTTGATTACATCGTAACAATGCATGAAGGCGGCAAAAACAGCGAAGGCTTCTGCGGCCAAGACGATGTAGAAAGCTTTGTTTATGTACTAAGCGGCCAAGTGAAAGTTAAAGCTGGCAATGAAGAGTACACACTAAAAGAAAGCGGCTATGTATATTGCCCTCCAGGCGTTGCAATGTATTTAGAAAATGTAGAAGCTGGCGATTCTCGCTTGTTCCTTTATAAACAAAAATATAGACCACTTGAAGGTCGTAAACCATGGGTTGTATCTGGCCATTCAAACGATATCGACTACAGAGACTACGATGATATGACAAATGTTCATATCAAAGACTTGCTACCAATGGATATTGATTTCGATATGAACTTCCATATCTTATCATTCGATCCTGCAGCAAGCCACCCATTCATCGAAACTCATGTTCAAGAACATGGCGCTTACCTGTTGTCTGGTGAAGGTATGTATAACCTAGACAACGAATGGATTCCAGTTAAAAAAGACGACTACATTTTCATGGGTCCTTATGTACAACAAGCTGGCTATGCAGTGGGTAGAGAACCATTAACTTATGTATACTCTAAAGACTGCAACCGTGACGCATCACTATAATATCATTTTGCCTTATGCTCAGCGCATTTTAATTTTTGCTGAGGGTTAATATAGCAATCGGGCTGTACGGAACTCCACCTGAGCCTAATAGCTTGAGGTGGGTTAAAAGCCCGTTAATGAGAGATAATATCGAAAGCAAAGAGGTGCTACGATGAGAGTTAGCAAAGAAGATTTAAAAAGTTTAATCAAAAATAAGCTTCATAAAGCAGGGTTAAATGAAGAACATGCCTCAACAGCAGCTGACGTTCTTGTATTTGCGGATGAAAGAGGAATTCACTCTCATGGCGCAATGCGTGTAGAGTACTACGCTGAAAGAATTGCTAAAGGCGGCATGAACACAAATCCTGATTTCAAATTTGAAAAAACAGGTCCTGCAACAGGTGTTTTCCATGGTGATGGCGGTAATGGCCACACAGCAGCTAAACTTGCTATGGATGAAGCCATTAAAATGGCTAAAGAAAGTGGCGTCGCTATTGTAGGCGTACGTGACATTTCACACAGTGGAGCTATTTCATACTTCACAAATCAAGCGGCAGAATCAAACCTAATTGGATTCTCTGTTTGTCAATCCGACCCAATGGTAGTTCCATTCGGCGGAGCAGAGCCTTATTATGGCACAAACCCGATTGCTTTTGCTGCACCAAGCACAGACGATCGTAAAATGACATTAGATATGGCTACTACTGTTCAAGCTTGGGGTAAAATTCTACATGCTCGTTCTAAAAATCAAACAATTCCAGATACATGGGCTGTAGATGGAAACGGTGAACCTACAACAGATCCTTACAAAGTAAACGCATTATTGCCAATCTCAGGTCCTAAAGGCTATGGTTTAGCAATGATGGTGGATGTACTATCTGGTGTATTACTAGGCCTTCCATTCGGTAATAAAGTGTCTTCTATGTATGAAAACCTTTCAGAATACCGTAAATTAGGTCAACTTCACATTGTTATTAATCCAGAATTCTTTATGGGAATCACAGGCTTCCAAAAAGATATTGCACAATCTATGGACGACTTGAATGGCATTAAGCCTGCTCCAGGTTTCGACAAAGTATTGTATCCTGGACAAAACAATGATGTAGTGATTGCAGATTATAAGGAAAATGGTATTGAAATTGTAGATGATATTTATGATTATTTAAAATCGGATGTTATTCATAACAATCAATACGACCATAAAAATCCTTTTGCAGAATAAAATCAAATGGGGATCATAGGGGTGGAGCACAATGAAAGTAACAAAGGAAAAATTAAAAGACTTAATCTCAACAAAACTTCATAAAGCTGGACTCACAGAAGAGCATGCCAATGGGGTTGCGGACGTTCTTGTTCATGCTGATGCTAGAGGCGTTCATTCACATGGAGCTATGCGAGTTGAGTATTATGCCGAAAGAATCGCTAAAGGCGGAATTAATAATGAACCTAACTTCAAGTTCGAAAAAACAGGTCCTTGTACTGCTGTTTTTGACGGCGACAATGGGGTAGGTCATGTAGCTGCTAAGCTAGCTATGGATGAAGCTATCAAAATGGCGAAAGAAAACGGCATTGCTGTTGTTGGTGTTAAGAAAATAAGCCACAGTGGGGCACTTTCTTACTTTGTGGGGCAAGCAGCACATGAAAATTTAATTGGAATTTCTGTTTGTCAATCTGATCCTATGGTTGTGCCATTTGGCGGAGCGGAACCTTACTATGGTACCAATCCTATTGCCTTTGCTGCTCCTGGTAAAGATGGAGACCAAATCACATTTGATATGGCTACTACCGTTCAAGCTTGGGGAAAAGTTTTACATGCACGTTCAAAAAATGAACCAATACCTGAAACTTGGGCAGTAGACAGCAATGGTGAACCTACAACTGATCCATTTAAAGTTAATGCATTATTGCCTATTGCAGGTCCTAAAGGCTATGGTCTTATGATGATGGTGGATGTGCTTTCAGGTATCTTGCTGGGCCTTCCATTTGGCGGCAAGGTGTCTTCTATGTACCACGATTTGACTGAGTATCGTAATCTTGGCCAATTGCATATTGTCATTAATCCAGATTTCTTCACAACTTTAAGTGCATTCCAAGAAGGCATTTCTACTACTATGCAGGATTTGAATAACATAAAACCTGCACCTGGTTATGACAAAGTTTATTATCCAGGACAAAGAAGTGCTGAAAGAGTTAAGAAATACGAAGAAAATGGCATTGAAATTGTTGACGATATTTATGAGTACTTAACTTCAGATGTCATTCACAATAATGCATATGATCATAAAAATCCTTTCGCGGAATAAAGGATGAATAAGGGGCAATTATTTGCCACCCTTATTACAAAAGCAAATTTTATAAAGAGGTGCATAACAACATGCTTCATACAATTATTAAACAGAACTCCTACCAGGATTCAGTAAACTTAATGCTTCTCACAAACAAACTTTCTACAATGGAAGGCGTTAATAAAGTCCAAGTAATGATGGGGACTCCTGCGAATAAAGACATTTTCAAATCATCAGGTCTATACTCTGAAGATCTTGAAAGAGCAGCTGCAAACGATATGTGTATCGTTGTCGATACAGATGCAGACGAAAAAATCGAAGAAATTCTTGAAGAGATTGACACTTATTTAAATAACCAATCTATCAACAACAGCAAAGAAGAATTCCAAACAGTAAAAACTTGGGATAAAGCAATGAAAGCTTTGCCAAATGCAAACATGGCTCTTATTTCTACACCAGGTCAATACGCTGCTGAAGAAGCTGACAAAGCACTTGATAACGGTTTGCACGTTTTAATTTTCAGTGACAACGTAACTGTTGAAGACGAACGTCGCCTAAAAGAAAAAGCACATGATAAAGGATTGCTTGTTATGGGTCCTGACTGCGGTACATCTATTGTTTCAGGTGTTCCAGTTGCATTTGCTAACGTTGTAAAACCAGGCAACATCGGTATCGTTGGTGCTTCTGGTACTGGTATCCAAGAAGTATCTGTACAAGTCGATCGTTTGGGCGGAGGCGTTTCTTCTGCTATCGGTACAGGTGGACGTGACCTTTCAGATAAGATTGGTGCAATTACAATGTTGGATGCAATCAGAGCATTGGCTAACCACAAAGATACAGAAGTCATCACAATGATTTCTAAGCCACCAGCAAAAGAAGTGCGTGATGAAGTTGTTGAATTGCTACAAAGCGTTTCAAAACCAGTAGTTGCTATCTTCTTAGGTGAAGAACCACACAACCATGAAGGTAACATCTATTATGCAAATACACTTGAAGAAACTGCAGCTATCGCAGTAGATCTTGCAAGTGGTAATACAGTTAAACCTAATTACTATGGTGCAGCTATTGAAGTTCCATCTGTGAACCTAAATGCAGACCAAAAAACAATTAAAGGTTTATACTCTGGCGGTACATTAGGTTATGAAGCTGCTACTCTTATCAGCAGAGGCCTTGGATTGGCTCAAAGTGGTCATCATGATGAAGGGTACCTATTAAGTGCAGATGGATTTGAAGTAGCTGACCTTGGTGATGATATTTATACACAAGGTAAACCACACCCAATGATTGATCCAGATACAAGAATTCAATTCTTCAAAAAAGCTGCAGAAGATGACTCAACTGCAATTATCTTATTCGACGTTGTACTTGGTTATGGTTCTCATGAAGATATGGCAAGCGCTTTGGTTCCTGGTATCCAAAAAATTCAACAAGAAGCAAAAGCAAAAGGCAAAGAAATTTACTTTGTTGCAACTGTTTGCGGTACTAACCAAGACCCTCAAGATATTGCAGATCAAAAAGCAAAACTTGAAAGTGCTGGCGTTATTCTAAGAGACAGTAACAACCAAGCTGTTCGCACTGCACTTGGCATGCTTGATATTCAAATTGAAGAAAAAGATAAAGAAGTGGTTGCTGGTAAAGAAACAGCTTCAAAAGACTTCACTGTTTCAGAAGCAATTGAAAAATTATTGAAAGAAAAACCAAGCGTAGTCAATGTTGGTTTGAAAAAATTCACAGAAGCAATTACTGCTAATAATGGTAGAGTTGTTCAGTTCGACTGGCGTCCAGTTGCTGGCGGAAATGAAAGAATGCGCAAAGTATTAAGTGTTCTTCGTTAATCTGCTTAAGCAAGAGAATCAAAAAATGGAAGTACAGTTCTTGAAATTGGAGGAAAAATAGTATGTACGGACAATATAATACAATCGATGAAGCTAACCGCGCCGTGTTAGATAAAATTGTTGCAGGTGCACCATTCTTATTAGATGTGGTTCCAGCAAAATCAGTTATTGAAGAATTAAACGGAAAGGTCTTGCTTCATGCAGGCCCTCCGACTAAATGGGAAAACATGCCAAGCCCAATGCAAGGTTCTTGCGTAGGTGCTGCATTATTCGAAGGCTGGGCATCTAATGCAGATGAAGCTTTCAAAATGTTAGAAAACGGTGAAGTAGAATTCATTCCTTGCCACCACGTAAATGCTGTTGGACCAATGGGCGGTATCACTTCTGGAAGCATGCCTGTTCTAGTTGTAGAAAACCGTGACGGTGGAAACCGTGCTTATTGCACAATGAACGAAGGTATCGGTAAAGTTCTTCGTTTCGGTGCTTACTCTGAAGAAGTAACAAATCGTCTAGCTTGGATGAGAGATGTTCTTGGACCAGTTCTTTCTAAAGCTCTTAAAGAAACTGAAGATGGCATGAACATCAACGTAATGATCGCTAAAGCTATCACAATGGGTGATGAATTCCACCAACGTAATATCGCTGGTTCACTTATTTTCTTAAAAGAAATCGCTCCTTATATTTTAAAAACAGATGCAAGCGAAGAAGAAAAACAAGCTGTAATTAAATTCTTAGCAGATACAGATCAATTCTTCCTAAATATTGCAATGGCAACAGGTAAATCAATTATGGATACTGCTAGAACTATCGAACATGGTACTGTTGTAACAGCTATGTGCCGTAATGGTTACGAATTTGGTATCCGCATCGCAGGTATGGGCGACCAATGGTTTACTGCTCCTGTAAACACACCACAAGGTTTGTTCTTTACTGGCTATTCACAAGACATGGCATGCTCAGATATGGGTGATAGTGCAATCACTGAAACATTCGGTGTCGGCGGTTTTGCTATGATCGCTGCTCCTGGTGTTACACGTTTTGTAGGTGCAGGCGGATTTGAAGATGCACTAAAAACAAGTAATGAAATGCTTGAAATTTGTATTGACCAAAACCCTAACTTCTCTATTCCAACTTGGGATTTCCAAGGTTCTTGCCTAGGAATCGATGCAAGAAAAGTTGTTGAATTAGGAATTGAACCAGTCATCAACACTGGTATTGCACACAAAGAAGCTGGAGTTGGCCAAATCGGCGCAGGTACTGTTCGTGCACCATTAGCTTGCTTCGAAAAAGCAATCGATGCTTATGCAGTTAAATTAGGTCTTATCGACCCACAATAGTCTGATCAAATGATGAAGGAGAGGCATCGTCCTCTCCTTCTTTCTGACAAGAATATTATTATTTTTACTTTAAGGAGAGAAATTAATGAACAAAATTGTTTTAGCAATCGGCGGTAACGCGATTATTAAAGAAGGCCAAAAAGGTACAATTGAAGAACAACAACAAAATATCAATGAAAGCTGTGAACCAGTTCTTAAATTAGTTGAACAAGGTAACACAGTAGTTATCACACATGGTAACGGCCCACAAGTTGGGAATTCATTAATCAAATCTCAAATGGCAGAATCTGTTATTCCTAACTATCCACTTGATGTTTTAGATGCCGAAACTGAAGGTAACTTAGGTTACTTAATCCAACAAGCATTTAAAAACAAAATGACAGAGAAAAACATTAATAAAACTGTTGCAACTGTTATCACTCAATCAGTTGTTTCTCAAGACGATCCAGCTTTTGAAAATCCAACTAAGCCAATTGGTCCTTTCTTTACTAAAGAAGAAGCTGATAGAATTTCTGCAGAAGAAAATGTTAGCTTCGTTGAAGACAGCGGCAGAGGCTACAGACGCGTAGTTGCTTCTCCAAAACCAACTCGCATTGTAGAAAAAGAAGCAATTGAAGCATTATTAGAAAAAGATATCACAGTAGTTACTGCTGGTGGCGGTGGTATTCCTGTAATTGAAGAAAATGGTATGCTTAAAGGTGTAGAAGCAGTTATTGATAAAGACTTTGCAAGTGCTTTGCTTGCAGCTGACATCAATGCTGATTACCTATTCATCTTGACTGGTGTTGAACAAGTAGCGATTCACTTCGGTACACCACAACAACAAAACCTTTTAGAAATGACTATTGATGAAGCATTGCGTTACATGGACGAAGGTCACTTCCCTAAAGGAAGCATGGGTCCAAAAATTGAAGCTGCTATTTTGTTCTTGAAAAAAGGCGGCAAAAATGTCGTAATCACTTCTATCGACAAACTTCAAGAAGCTCTTGAAGGTAAAACAGGTACTCGTGTAACATTATAAAAATTTAAAGTGAAAGCAGGCGGAGAAGAGTTCATATTTCTCCGTCTGTTTTTATTTATCAGTAGCGATATAAAGATAAAAAATGGTATTACAGTTTTGCATAGAATGTATAGTAAAATGAAAAAAGTAAATCTATAAAGCCAGGAGTGGTTGCTTTTGAAAAAGCAGGATAGCAAGTTCCGATGGGTTGTTTTCACAACCGTTTTAGTTACATATCTTTTAATAGCAAGCCAGCGAACTGCCCCAGGCTTAATAACAGATCAATTGATGGGTGAATTTAGTATACCTGCCTCAACAATAGGCCTTTTGACAAGCATACAGTTTATGGCCTATGCCGGTCTGCAAATACCGGTAGGAATTCTTTCTGATCGATTTGGCCCAAACTATTTTTTGGTTGGTGGAGCTATTGTAAATGGGCTAGGCACCCTAATGTATAGTCTATCTTCTAATGAGTTTTTCCTTTTCTTTGCGAGGTTATTAGTAGGAATAGGTGACGCTACTATCTGGATTAATCTAGTACTCATATTAAGTCAATGGTTCAAGTTGAAAGAATTTGTGGGTTTGCTAGGGCTAGCAGGTATGAGCGGGAGTCTTGGATTTTTATTTGCAACTGTTCCATTTTCATCATGGATTACTGCTACAGGATGGAGAACTCCATTCTTAACAGTTGGCATATTGCTATGCCTATGTGGGATTCTTCTCTATTTAGTGCTAGTTAAACATCCTAAAAAGATGGAGAAGAGTATTTCTCGAGACACCACACAGTCAATTAAAAAAGAAAAGCCACAGCGAGAAAAGACTTTGATTTTATTGCGCAGAATTTTTACCGAGCGCCAAGCTTGGGCAACCTTCTTATGCCATTTTGGGTTGGTCGGTACCTATGTCGGTTTCATTGGTTCGTGGGCAGTTCCATTTGGAATGCATCTATATGGTATGAGTCGTCAGGATGCGAGCCAGCTAGTCATGATTGGGTTATTTGGAGCAATAATCGGCGCTCCGCTAACAAGCTGGATAACCAGCCGTATAGGTACAATAAAAAGACCTTATATAATTGTTCAATTGTTTGTCTTTGCATGCTGGACCGCTTTCTTGTTTTTAGGGGGTAAACCTCCCATGGGCATGCTTTATGTACTTTTCTTTATTATTGGATATGGTAATGGAGCGAGTGCATTGACATTCGCCGTGGTAAGAAATTCTTTCGATATAAAAGAAGTGGGCGTAGTATCAGGCTTTGCAAATACGGGTGGTTTTTTAAGCGCTGTATTATTGCCAAGCATTTTTGGTAGTGTTTTAGATCATTTTCATTCGTCGTCTGTAAGTACTGGTTATCAATACGGCTTTATTATACCGGTGATTTTCTCATTAATTGGTGTCATCGGTGCACTTTTGATTCTAGAGAAACGGAAGGACGCTAATGAATCTAACGACATTACCATATAGTTTAGAGTTTTAAAAATAAAATCACTTTCGCTTTAAATAAAAAATCTATTGACTATAGCTTTGTTATTTGTGATAATAGATTTAACTTAATACTGGTACCTTTAAATCAGTCCAGAGAGGCTGACAAGGACAGCGGAATTGCTTAGAAAAAGATGGTGTTAGATTATGCCCTTTTTCTATGCTGAAAAAGAGGCTTCTTGTCAGAATTATGGCAAGAAGCCTCTTTTGTTTTCCCTGCAGGTACGATACCGGAGATCCTATTCTCGGTACCAGTTTTAGATTGTTCTAAAACAGGAGGAATGTTTTGTATGGAAAACAAAAAAGTAGACGCAGACTTTTCATTGCAGGCGGTGCCCGCGTCACACCGAAACGGTTTCTTTAGAATGTTGGTAGTAATGCTTGGCTTTACTTTCTTCTCAGCCAGTATGCTCTCTGGAGGAACACTTGGCTTAGGCTTATCAATGAAACAATTTATTGTCATTGTTCTTTTAGGTAATCTATTACTAGGTGCATACACAGGTACTCTCGCTTATATAGCTGCGAAAACAGGTTTATCTACACATTTATTGACACGTTACGCATTTGGATTAAAGGGTTCTTATCTGTCTTCCTTTATCCTAAGCTTAACCCAAATTGGCTGGTTTGGAGTAGGGGTTGCGATGTTCGCTGTACCTGTTCATAAAGCAACTGGCATAGATACGTATCTTTTAATCATTATAATGGGGTTACTCATGACGGCAACTGCTTTTTTCGGCATGAAAGCACTCACGATCTTAAGTTTTATTGCGGTACCTTTGATTGTTATATTAGGAAGCTACTCAGCATGGGATGCAGTGGACATGCTTGGCGGATTTGACGCTCTCATGCAGCATCAGCCAAAAGAAACAATGAGTTTTGCAGCTGCTCTAACAATTTGTGTAGGATCGTTCATCAGTGGTGGTACCTTAACGCCAGACTTTACAAGATTCTCAAATACGAAAAAGACAAGTGTGATCACTACAGTACTAGCTTTCTTTGTTGGGAATACGTTAATGTTCTTGTTTGGGGCGATTGGAGCGATTGCAACAGGGCAATCAGATATTTCAGAAGTGATGTTTTTACAAGGGCTAATCATCCCAGCAATTATCGTGCTAGGCTTAAATATTTGGACAACGAATGACAATGCCATTTATGCATCAGGTTTAGGGATATCTAACATTACAAAAATAAAGAAAAGTAAGGTAGTTATTGTTAACGGCATTGTTGGGACATTTCTAGCTATGTGGCTATACAACAATTTTGTTGGATTCCTCACTATGCTTGGAGCTGCACTGCCGCCAATTGGTGCGATTATTATTGCAGATTTCTTTATCGTACACCGAGGCATGTATAAAGAGTTTGAAACAATGAAATTTAAAGCGTTTAACTGGAATGCAATTATAGCGTGGGGAATCGGTTTTGTAGCAGCGAAATTCATACCAGGCATACCACCATTGAACGGACTTATCAGCGCAGCTCTAATCTATTTAGTGTTATCCCTTCTATTAAATAAGGAAGCGGAATCTACTGCAAGTGTAAAACCAATGACAATCAATGAGGTGAAAGAAGCATGATCATTAAAAATGCGAAGCTTAGAAAAAGAGAAGGATTATGGCAAATCCATATACAAAATAAGAAGATAGTAAAAATAGCTCAAAAAATTGAAAACAACGACCAACAAATTATAGATGTGCAAGGGTGCCTAGTGATTCCTCCATTTATTGAGCCACACATTCATTTGGATACCACATTGACAGCAGGCGAACCAAACTGGAACGTAAGCGGTACATTGTTTGAAGGGATTCAAAGATGGTCGGAGAGAAAAGAATCTTTAACAGCCCAAGATGTAAAAACAAGAGCAAAAACAGCATTGAAATGGCAAATAGCGCAGGGGATTCAGCATGTCCGCACACATGTTGATGTCACAGATCCAGATCTGACAGCACTAAAGGCTATGCTAGAAGTAAAAGAAGAGATGGCGAAGTTTATTGACTTACAGCTGGTAGCCTTCCCACAAGAAGGGATTCTTTCTTACCCAAATGGCTATGAATTGTTGGAAGAATCATTAAAAATGGGTGCTGATGTGGTTGGCGGTATTCCACACTATGAATTTACACGTGAATATGGTGTGGATTCATTAAAAGCTGCCTTTCAGTTAGCTGAAAAATATGATCGCCTTGTTGATATACATTGTGACGAAATAGATGATGAACAATCTCGTTTTGTGGAAGTAGTTGCGGCAGAAGCATACCGCCTCGGAATGGGCAGCCGAGTAACTGCAAGCCATACGACAGCTATGCATTCCTATAACGGAGCCTATACATCAAAGTTATTTAGATTATTAAAGCTTGCAGATATCAATTTTGTTGCAAACCCACTGGTAAATATACACCTTCAAGGACGCTTTGATACTTATCCGAAACGAAGAGGCATTACTCGTGTGAAAGAACTGCAAGAAGAGGGGATCAACGTATGCTTTGGCCATGATGATATATTTGATCCGTGGTATCCGCTAGGTACAGGCAATATGCTACAAGTGTTACATATGGGCTTGCATGTTACTCAACTAATGGGCTATGACCAAATTGTGAATTCAATTGATTTAATCACAAACAACAGTGCAAAAACGCTTGATATAGAAGAACAATATGGAATAGAAGAAGGGAAGCCAGCAAACTTGATTGTATTAGAAGCAGCTAGTGAATACGATGCAATCCGCAAACAAGCTTCCGTTCTATATTCAATTAGGAATGGTGAAATAATAGCTGAAACAAAGCCTAGAGATACGAAAATCATGCTAGATGGTGTTACAGAGGGAGTTACATTTGATCGATAATATTTTCCTTAAGAGTTTTGAATAAAATGACTGCTGCGGTAAAAGCTTAAACCGAAAGCACTGCAGGAAAGCGAGATTGAAGCCAAGCCCGCGGAAAGCGCCATCTGGAATGGAACACAAAACTAAATTTTCGTGATAATTTTTCTTAATGAATAGGAATCAAGCAAAATAATAATCAGAAATCGAACTAGTATGAGATTAAATGTCATACTTAGTTCGTTTTTTTATTAGTAAAACCTCTTGTGCAAACTCTTTAATTTTTGTATGAGTTAAATTAACGCATATAAATAAAACTGCGGTTATTTGTTTTATATTACTTCTTTATTTCTATATTCCCATATAAGCCCTATCTTCTATATATATTTTTCTAAAAAATAGGTGTATTCATCCTTGTAACAGGGTAGTGACATAATGAGGAAGCATGCTTTTTTATGAAAATTGAGAAGTGATAAGAAAAATTTATATCAATCTATAAAATTAATGTTATTTACTTATGTGTTGTTTTCTATTATTATTGGTATTGGAGAAAAGAAGCTTATATGAAGCCCTTTTCAGTAGATAATTAAAGGGGGAACCGAACATGGCAAACAATAACTTGCACAACAGTCGTTCTTCATTCGAAGTTAACGGTAAATCTTACAACTATTATCGTTTAGCTGCAATCGAAGAAGCTGGTATTGCACAAGTATCACGCCTTCCTTATTCAATCAAAGTTTTATTAGAATCTGTATTACGTCAATATGATGGCTATGTAATTAAAGAAGACCATGTAGAAAACTTAGCGAAATGGGGCAAAGATGCAGACGAAAATGCTGAAGTGCCTTTCAAACCTTCTCGCGTTGTTCTTCAAGACTTCACTGGTGTACCAGTAGTAGTTGACCTTGCATCATTACGCGATGCAATGAAAAAAATGGGCGGAGATCCAAACGAGATCAATCCAGCAATTCCTGTTGACCTTGTTATCGACCACTCTGTTCAAGTTGACAAATACGGTAACGAAGCAGCTCTTAAAGCGAATATGGATCTTGAATTCGAACGTAATGCTGAGCGTTACAATTTCTTGAAATGGGCTCAAACAGCTTACGATAATTTCCGTGCTGTTCCACCAGCAACAGGTATCGTTCACCAAGTAAACTTAGAGTATTTGGCTCCAGTAGTTCACGTGAATGAAAATGCTGATGGCACTTACGAAACATTCCCAGACTCTGTTGTGGGTACTGACTCTCATACAACAATGATCAATGGTATTGGTGTTCTTGGATGGGGTGTTGGCGGTATTGAAGCAGAAGCTGGTATGTTAGGCCAACCATCATACTTCCCAATTCCTGAAGTAATTGGTGTGAAATTAACTGGCAAATTGCCAAGCGGTTCAACAGCTACTGACTTAGCACTTAAAGTAACTCAAGAATTGCGTAAAAAAGGTGTAGTCGGCAAATTCGTTGAGTTCTTCGGACCAGGCGTTTCTGCATTACCTTTAGCGGATCGTGCAACAATTTCTAACATGGCACCTGAATATGGTGCTACATGTGGTTATTTCGCAATCGATGATGAATCATTAAGCTACATGCGCCTTACAGGCCGAGACGAAGAACATATCAATATTGTAGAAGCTTACTTAAAAGCAAACAACATGTTCTTTGACCCAGAATTAGAACCTACTTACACAGATGTATTAGAAATTAACTTAGATGAAATCGAAACTAATCTTTCAGGTCCTAAACGTCCACAAGATTTAATTCCGCTTTCAGATATGAAAACACGCTACCACGAAGTAGTAGTGGCTCCAGCTGGCGTTCAAGGTTTTGGCTTAACTCCAGATGAATTCACAAAAACTTCAACTGCTAAATTTGCAGAGGGTGATGTTGAAATTCCAGCAGGTGCTGTAGCAATTGCTGCAATTACTTCTTGTACGAACACATCTAACCCTTACGTTCTAATCGCTGCAGGTCTTGTTGCGAAAAAAGCAGTAGAAAAAGGTTTAACTGTTCCTAAATGGGTTAAAACATCACTTGCTCCAGGATCAAAAGTTGTTACTGGCTACTTAGAAGATTCTGGTTTACAAGATTACCTAAATACACTAGGTTTCAATACAGTTGGTTACGGTTGTACAACATGTATCGGTAACTCAGGTCCACTATTACCAGAAATTGAAGAAGCAATCATGTCTAAAGATTTATTCGTGACTTCTGTACTTTCAGGTAACCGTAACTTTGAAGGCCGTGTACATCCTTTAGTGAAAGCTAACTACTTGGCTTCACCACCATTAGTAGTAGCTTATGCGCTTGCTGGTACTGTAGATGTAGACCTACGTAAAGATTCATTCGGTAAAGACAAAGATGGAAATGATGTATTCTTTGATGACATCTGGCCATCATCTGATGAAGTAAATGCCGTTCTTTCAAAAGTTGTTACACGTGAATTGTTCCAAAAAGAATATGAAACTGTATTCAATGCAAATGAAAAATGGAATGCAATTGAAACTTCTACAGATTCACTTTACGAGTTTGATGAGAATTCAACTTACATTCAAAATCCGCCATTCTTCCAAAACCTATCTGCAAAACCAGAAGCAATTCAACAGCTTATGGGTATGCGTGTGTTAGCGAAATTTGGTGACTCTATTACAACTGACCATATTTCTCCTGCTGGTGCAATTGGTAAAGATACACCTGCCGGAAAATACTTGCGTGAACATGGCGTAGAACCACGAAACTTCAACTCTTATGGTAGCCGTCGAGGTAACCATGAAGTAATGATGCGCGGTACTTTCGCAAACATCCGTATCCGCAACCAAATCGCACCTGGTACAGAAGGCGGCTTCACTACTTACTGGCCAACAGGTGATGTAGAGTATATCTACGATGCAGCAATGAAATATGCTAAAAACCGTGTAGGCTTAGTTGTACTTACTGGTAAAGACTACGGTATGGGTTCTTCACGTGACTGGGCAGCTAAAGGTACTAACCTTCTTGGCGTTAAAACAGTTATCGCAGAATCATACGAACGTATCCACCGTTCAAACTTAGTAATGATGGGTGTTCTACCACTACAATTCGTTGATGGTGAAAGCTCAGAATCACTAGGATTGACTGGTGAAGAAACATTCTCAGTTAATATTACAGATGAAGTTAAACCTCGTGATATCCTAACTGTGACTGCTACATCTCCAGATGGCGATACTAAAACATTCAAAGCGCTTGCTCGTTTTGACTCAGAAGTAGAAGTAGATTACTACCGTAACGGCGGTATCCTACAAATGGTTTTACGTAACAAATTATCTAAATAATATGGTTCAAACAAGTGCACAATAATTTTGTGCACTTGTTTTAGTTTATAAGACAAAGGAGATTTTATGAAAGAAGAAAAGCTATGGAAGGATTTTCTCCCAAAATAACGGTATACTTAACATGAGGTGAACAACATGTTTGTAAGTGAAAAAGAAATTGAAATTCGTTATGCGGAGACAGATCAAATGGGCGTTGTATACCATGCTAATTATGTTATATGGATGGAATTAGGGAGGACGCAGCTGATTCATGATTTAGGCTTTAGCGTGACTCAATTAGAAGAAGCAGGCTATGTATCGCCTGTTATGAATGTCAATGTTAGCTACAAAGCTGCACTACGTTATGGTGAAAAAGCGATTATACGTACATGGATTGTATCACAGGAACGTCTTCGTACCGTGTATGGCTATGAAATCGTACATAGTGATGGAACGATTGCAGCAACAGCAACATCCGAACATATTGTGGTGAAAAAAGAAAATTTCCGACCTGTTGCTTTTGAACGGATTAATCCGGTGTGGTTTAATAAATATAAAGAAATTGCAGAAATCAAATAACTCTTGGATGAGTAGTTTAAAAAAGCATGCCCGAATTAGGCATGCTTTTTGCTTTCGTTATCTACTTGTAGTCAAATTTAAGTTCATCTAATTGGCGATCTACATCTACATATAAATCATGGTTGTTAAAAAACCATGTATCGTCTTGCTCAATAAAAAAAGTAGTTCCATTATGCTCTAATACAACACTTGGATTAATTGGCGAGTCTTGACTCATGCCGAGAGAAAACCCTTCGTGGAAAGGATTTGAGCCACCATATCTAGCATAAAAACGAATGGTATCTCCTTGCGCTACATCCATTTCATCAGAAAACCACTGAAATGCTTGTTCAGACATGATAATTTTCATAAGAACACTCCTTTTTTATAACCATGTTACTTTTGGTTCAGTTCCCTTTTTTATGCGCGATATATTAGATCTATGGCGATAAAAAATAAAGACTACAATAATGGAAATAATGATAAGTAAAAGATATTCATTATATAAAATACCATAAATAAGTGCGTAAATAAAAGCTACAACAGCTGCAAACATAGATGCTAGACTCACCATTTTATACACTTTTAAGCAAAGAAGGAAGGCGATAAGGAGCAAGATAAAGATTGGCCAATGGTAGCCAAGTAAAATACCTGCAGACGTAGCCACAGCTTTGCCTCCTCGGAAGCCAGCGAAGATAGGGAACATGTGCCCGACGACAGCAATGATGCCAGCAACTAGTGGGTGGATACCACTTCCTTGGAAAACAGCTAGAATAGGAAGTATAGTTGCAAGTGTGCCCTTTAATATATCCATAAGTGTAACGGCTATACCCGCTTTTTTTCCAAGCGTACGGAAGGTATTAGTAGCACCTAAGTTTCCGCTTCCGTGCTGTCTGATATCGGTTTTATAAAAAACTTTACCAACCCATAAACCGGATGGGATGGAACCAATTAGATAAGCCAATACAACAACTAAAATACTATTCATTTAAAACTCCCTCCAACATTAGTAGTTGGTATTATTAGATTATAATAATATTTTATCACGAGACTGTAAGCGTACACAATGACCAACTTTCTCAATAATTGCCGGTTCTTATTGTCCAATAGATTAAACGAATGATACAATAAAACCTGAGTCTAACTGAACAAGAAGTTGACAGTATCTATTATTGTGTATATGATTTATAAAAGTAGAACGGATGTTTGTGTTTAGGGGGAATATTTTTTGACAAATAAACAAACAATCACCTCTTATAGTGAAGATGATATTCAAGTATTAGAAGGTTTAGAAGCCGTAAGAAAACGTCCGGGTATGTATATTGGCTCTACAGACAGCAGAGGCTTGCACCACCTTGTATACGAAATCGTCGACAATGCTGTAGATGAGGTATTAGCGGGTTTTGGCTCACATATTGTTGTGAAAATCCATAAAGATCAAAGTATTAGTGTTAGAGATTATGGACGAGGCATGCCAACTGGGATGCACAAGACAGGGAAATCAACTCCTGAAGTAATCTTTACCATTTTGCATGCAGGCGGTAAATTTGGTCAAGGTGGTTATAAAACAAGTGGTGGTTTGCACGGTGTAGGAGCATCTGTTGTAAACGCCCTTTCTTCATGGCTTGATGTAACCATTTACCGAGATGGCCATAAATACAGCATGCGCTTTGAAAATGGCGGTAAGCCCGTAACTACACTTGCTAATCTAGGCAAAACGAAAGAAACAGGCACATTTATTCATTTTAAGCCTGATCCAGAAATCTTTTCTACAACCAAGTATCAATTCGATACATTGGCTGAACGTTTACGTGAATCAGCTTTTTTATTAAAGGGCTTAAAAATAGAGCTTATTGATGAAGAAACCGAGCGACAAGAAGTGTATCATTATGAAAATGGAATTGAAGCCTTTGTAGCCTATCTTAACGAAGAAAAAGATGTATTGCATCCAGTTAAATATGTTGAAGGCGAACTAGATGAAATTGAAGTTGAATTTGCTTTTCAATTCAATGATGGTTATTCCGAAACTATCCTTTCCTTTGTTAATAATGTTCGCACGCGTGATGGAGGCACACACGAAACAGGCGCAAAAGCTGCAATGACGCGTGTGTTTAACGAGTATGCACGTAAAGTCGGACTCCTAAAAGAAAAAGATAAAAATTTGGATGGTTCGGATATACGTGAAGGGTTAGCTGCCATCATCTCAGTCCGAATTCCTGAAAATCTATTACAATTCGAAGGTCAAACTAAAGGCAAACTTGGCACAGCTGAAGCACGTAGCTCTGTCGATGGTGTCGTATCCCAAAAATTAATGTACATTTTGGAAGAGAATGCGGAGCTTAGTGCATCGCTTGTACGTAAAGCTATTCGTGCACAGCAAGTTCGCGAAGCAGCACGGAAAGCAAGAGAAGACGCACGTCATGGTAAAAAATCCAAAAAACAAACCATCTTATCAGGAAAATTGACGCCAGCACAATCTAAGAATGCTGCCAAAAATGAATTATACTTAGTCGAAGGCGATTCTGCGGGCGGCTCAGCTAAACAAGGCCGTGACCGTTCTTTCCAGGCCATCTTGCCTCTTCGAGGAAAAGTAATCAATACGGAAAAAGCAAAGCTTCAGGACATCATGAAAAACGAAGAAATTGCTACCATTATCCATGCAGTCGGTGCTGGAGTTGGTACAGATTTCAATATTGAAGATGCTGCTTACGATAAAGTTATAATCATGACGGATGCCGATACGGATGGCGCTCATATACAGGTATTACTATTAACTTTCTTCTTCCGTTATATGAGACCACTTGTTGAAGCAGGAAAAGTATATATTGCCTTGCCGCCACTTTATAAAGTATCTAAAGGGACTGGGCGCAAAGAAGTAATTGAATATGCTTGGACAGAGAAAGATCTTCAACAAGCAATTAAGAAAATTGGTAAGGGGTATATTCTTCAACGCTACAAAGGTCTTGGTGAAATGAATGCTGAGCAGCTTTGGGAAACAACCATGAACCCTGAAACACGGACATTGGTTCGCGTTCAAATCAATGATGTTGAAAGAGCAGAAAAAGGCGTTGCCACATTGATGGGTGATAAGGTAGAACCACGAAGAAAATGGATTGAATCGCATGTGGACTTTGGCCTTGAAGAAGACAGTACGATATTAGAAAGCGAATTTATACAACATGATGGAGGGGATCTTACATGACGCAGTCCGAGATATTTCAAGACTTGCCTTTAGAGGAAGTCATCGGTGATCGCTTCGGTCGTTATAGTAAATACATTATTCAAGACCGTGCTTTGCCAGATGCAAGAGACGGTCTTAAACCAGTACAGCGCCGTATTCTATATGCAATGTTTATGGAAGGCAATACACACGACAAGCCCTTTAGAAAATCGGCTAAAACAGTCGGAAATGTAATCGGTAACTATCATCCACATGGTGATAGTTCTGTTTACGAAGCTATGGTACGTATGAGCCAGGACTGGAAAGCCCGCCATATGTTAATAGAAATGCATGGCAATAACGGTTCTGTCGATGGTGATCCGCCTGCTGCTATGCGTTATACAGAAGCCCGTTTATCTTCTATTGCAGCTCTAATGCTGCGGGATATTCAAAAAGATACAGTGGATTTAGTGCCAAATTTTGATGATCAAGATTTAGAACCAACTGTACTGCCTTCACGTTTTCCTAATTTATTAGTGAATGGGTCGACAGGGATATCCGCAGGCTATGCGACTGACATCCCACCGCATAATCTAGCTGAAGTGTTAGATGCAGTATTAATGCGTTTGAAAAATCCTCAAGCTACAGTTCAAGAACTAATGCAGGTATTGCATGGACCTGACTTTCCAACAGGTGGCATTATTCAAGGGATTGACGGGATTAAAAAAGCTTACGAAACAGGCAAAGGAAAGATCATTGTCAGAGCTAAAGCAGAAATTGAGAAGCTCAAGGGTGCTAAAGAGCAAATTGTTATCACTGAAATTCCATATGATGTAAACAAGGCAAATCTTGTTAAAAAAATGGATGAAATGCGATTAGATAAACGCTTAGATGGCATTGCAGAAGTACGTGACGAGTCTGACCGTTCAGGCTTACGAATAGTAGTTGAATTAAAGAAAGAAATCAGCGGAGAACCGATTTTAAAATATTTATTGAAAAATACCGATCTACAGGTTACATATAACTTCAATATGATCGCTATATACAATCGTCGTCCAACTATGATGAGTTTACAGATGCTATTAGACGCATACATTGCTCACCAAAAAGAAATTATTGTAAGACGATCTCGGTATGATTTAGATAAAGCTAACAACCGTTTACATATTGTAGAAGGGTTGATGAAAGCACTATCAATTCTAGATGAAGTTATTGCAGCTATCCGTGCTTCAAAAGATAAAAAAGATGCTAAGCATAATTTGCAAGAGAAGTTTGGTTTTACTGAAATTCAAGCGGAAGCAATTGTTTCATTACAGCTTTACAGATTGACCAATACAGATATCACAGAACTTCGGCAAGAACAGAAAGAACTTGAAGAAAAGATTCTTGAACTTAAGAGTATATTAGAGAGCGAGAAGAAGCTTGTGAGCGTGCTACAAAAGGAATTAAAAGAAGTGAAAAAAACGTTTCAAGAACCAAGACGCTCAGAAATAGAAGAAAAAATTGAAGAAATTAAAGTAGACTTAGATGTTTTAGTGCCAAGCGAAGACGTAGTCGTGACAGTTACTAGTGATGGCTATGTAAAGAGGACAAGTATTCGTTCGTATAATGCTTCAAATGGTGAAGATTTTGCCATGAAAGAGTCCGACCATTTACTGTACGAGGCACAATTAAATACGCAACAGCATGTATTGGCCTTTACAAATAAAGGTCATTATATATTCCTTCCAGTCCATGAGCTGCCAGATATTCGTTGGAAAGATTTGGGACAGCATATTTCAAGTATAATTCCTTTAGACTCTGAAGAAAAAATTATAAATGTTGAAGGCGTTGCAGATTTTAATACAGATCAATATGTTGTCAGCATTACGAAGAATGGACAAATTAAACGAACTGCTTTGGCAGATTTCCAGGTACAACGCTATAATAAGCCATTTAAAATGATGAATCTTAAGAAAGATGATCTTATAATAGCTTCTGGAATAGCAGATTCGGGTGCGGAAGTCTATTTAACATCTTATCTGAGCTATGCTATCAGATTTAAACTCGACGAAGTACCGGTGGCAGGCATAAGGACTGCTGGCGTAAAAGCGATGAATTTATTGGATGGGGATATGGTAAAAGCAGCAAATATCATTCCGCCAAACCATAAAGGTAAGGTAATGATTGTTACAGAACGCGGAGGCGTTAAAAAGATGGCCCTTGATGAAGTAGAGACAGGCAATCGTGCACTACGTGGTGTACTTACACTTCGAGAGCTCAAAAAGCAACCACACCGTATTTATACGGTTGTCTATGTAGAAAAAGGTGAAGGCATTCAAATAATTACTGAGAATGGCTTAAAAGAAGATTTGCGAGAAGAAAATTATAGCTTGTCGGAAAGATATTCAAATGTATCTTATGTAATTGATGTTAAAACAGACGGCTTCATATCTCATATTTTAAAACTATCAGCTAAAGAGGGAAATCCTAAATAAATATGTAAGCATTAATCACTTATTATATGGATGAAATTAGCTGACATTTTTAAGTTGCCACTCTAGCCAATTTTTCTAGGATTACGCAATGATAGTAATGGGCTGGTCCAGTAGAAAACCTGAGCTTGCTATGCCACAGAAAGATAAAACCCTGTGAGAAACTGATTTTCAGTTTTCTCTCAGGGTTTTTGTTTTTTGGAATTAAATTTTAGAGAAATTACAAAAGAATATAGAATGGCTGATAATTGTCGTTGCATCTTTATTTCAAATATGGATACTAGTTATGGTAGAGAGAGGACTTACCTGTAGGAACTATATATGTACTATTTGTAGGGCTAAGAACTTTTGAGAGTATGTATAATCCTACGAGATGATGCAATAAAAGCAAACATCCTGAAGAAGTATATGTAAGGTGAAAAGTAGCGAATGGTTAAACATTCCTCAAAAATAAGCGGCTCATCGAACTGATAAGCCACTTCCATACAAATTGTATTATTGTAATAATGCGATTTGTATATGAGCTAAGTGATGCTCTTCATGCCAAGCTAATTTGGCCAGTTTTGTCGCAACTGTTATTACACCGTTAGTCTGAAGAGTAAAGTATCGATCTAATTGATCTTCAGTTAAACTATTTCCTAAGTATACGATACGCTCATTTATACCTTCTAAAATTTTAATGGAAGCTTCTACAGGAAGTTTTGTATCTGGTTGTATCGCCCACTTTTCTTCATCAAAAGCAGGAACTGTTGCATTCTCATCTGTTAAAGTTAGTTTTAGTCGTTGATACATGTTCAACTGTGAATCTGCGATGTGATGCACAAGTTGACGAACTGTCCAACTGCCATCACGATAGGTTCTGCTTAATTCCTGATCGTTTAATGTTCCTACTGTTTCTCTTAATCGATTTGAAAAAGTCTCGATTTTACTCAGCCATTCTTGTAGATTTTCAACTGTTACTTTATCAGGGACATTTAGTTTACCAATTGGGTATTTTCTATCCATCATATCCATACCTCCTTATAGTTTAAAAGCTATTCACATCATTGTCTTAAAATAATATGGGCCGTTTTTCTTTTAGGCTTGCATAGAGGGAGAAGGCCTTTTCAAGAATGTGAGGTATTTATCCCCAAGTTTCTCTTTCGCTTCTTCAAAGTGGTTAAGTAATTGTTAAATAACTACTTCTATTGTATGTCAACTTCGTTTGGATCAAATAATGGGGAAGGAATATCAGGTTGTTCTGATAAAATAATTAATTTTCCTTTTATTGGATTAACTTTAATTCTATTTTCCCTAATACGCTCGAACTGAAACTTTATAAATTCTACATTCCCTGTGTTCTAACTGGATAAAAATATCATGAAGGCTAGAAGCATTAGTAATAATTTCAATCATAACATTTTCATCATCCTCCAAAAAAAATGATGAATTTCCAATAGAACCAGTTGGAATAGTATAGCCATCTGTCTAATTCAATAAATGCAAGATCAATTATAAATATTTCGTAAAATGGTAATTGTAAAATAATGCGAAGGATTTTTCCTTTTGTTTACTGTTGATATGAAACAGGTGCCTATAGTAATAACTGGATATGAAAGCTCGATTGATTCTTATTATTACTTTTCAAGGCACATTTTAGAAAATAGGTATTATAAGCAAAATTGGTACGGGTATTTTTTTCTTTTTTACAAGTATTCGAGTATTAGTGTTTGCTTTATTGATTTATTCTTAAATTTAAACAAAAATACTTTTTTATCAAAAAACAGTCAATTTTTTAGCGTTCATACCATATTATAGAAAACTTAAATCGCAGTTACGTGGCCTGACAAGTTATAAGGTTCATTTTTTGCGAAATAATAATATGGCTATTCATTACTGAATAGTAGTTAGAGGAAGGGATTGATGTAATGCTAACGTTAACTATTAATAAGGAGAATAAGGATTATGTAGTAGAGTACCTTTCTAAGAAAGAAAAAGGGGTTTTATGGCTCTCTAAGGATTCCCTTTACGAATCTATTTACAAGCTAGGTCGCAACATTCATCTTAACGATGTGCATTTTCGTATAACGAAGGATTTGCGATTGCCTTTACTTTCTTTTCTGTCGATTGAATATCCTGGTGAACTTTATGAACACAAAATCACCATTATGGATTAAAAATTCAAAGCAAAATTCTAACTAGTATTCCTTGTCATTTCCTTATAATAGGCTGGGAAAATCCTTTCCTTTGGCAAAACCTACACTTTTGTGTAGGTTTTTTATTTTATCCGAAATCCTTTTTATTTGTATTTTAATTAAAATTCTGTTTATTCATTGACGTTTTTTATGTTAATGAATATAATGTAGTCAATACTATATATGAGCATTTGTTCATATATTGCTAGTGAAGTAATTAAGGGCTTAAATTTGCATACATTTAACATATGAATATTTGATCATATATTATTGAGAGGTGATGGGAATGCAAATAAAAGTAAATAGCTTGGTTAAAAAGGGTAGGGATTGTATGAAAGAACAGAAAAAAGAGAAAGGAGGATGAGTAAATTGGAAAACAAAGTAAAACATAAATTTCTGTTAGAAGGACTTGATTGTGCAAATTGCGCGATGAAAATTGAAAAAAGTGTAAATGGTATTCAATCCATTACTTCTTGTAATGTTAATTTTGCCACGAAAACATTGACGATGGAGATGGATAAGGCAAAAGAAATAGATACCATTGAAGAGGCAAGGCGTAATATTCATAGGCTAGAGCCACACATCAATATATTAGAAAAAGGACGGAAAGCAAGAAATACTCATAACCACACTCTGTACTTGGATGGACTTGATTGTGCAAATTGCGCAGCAAAGATAGAAAAAAGTGTAGGAGAATTAGAAGGAGTTACCAGTTCCTCTGTAGATTTTGTATCGAAAAAATTAATAATAGAAGTTTCCGAATCCGCCACTTCGGAACAATTGGTGATAAATGAGGCAGTGAAGCTAATTAACCGGATTGAACCACACGTGAAAGCCATAGAAGAATACGATAAAGATCCCCATGAACACAATCATGAAACTGGAAATATAAAAAAAGTGTTGGTTCGACTGGGAATTGGTATAGTTATAGGCTCGCTTGGCATGTTTACTCCTGTTTCAGGTATATATGAGTTAGCTATATTTCTTCTCGCCTATTTAATCGTAGGTGGGGATGTCATCTATAGGGCCTTTAGGAATATCTTGCGTGGTCAAGTATTTGATGAGCATTTTCTAATGGCTCTCGCAACCATTGGCGCGTTTGCAATCAAGCAATATCCAGAAGGTGTGGCTGTTATGCTGTTCTACCAAGTGGGCGAATTATTCCAAGGCATTGCTGTAAACCGTTCTCGGAAATCCATTGGCGATTTGATGGATATCAGACCGGACTATGCCAATATAAAAGTCGGAAATGAAATAAAAAAAGTTTCCCCTGATGAAGTAAAGATTGGGGATATCATTGTCATTAAACCAGGCGAAAAGGTTCCATTAGATGGAAAGGTCTTAGAAGGAAACTCCATGGTAGACACATCCGCGCTAACAGGTGAATCAGTTCCCAGAGAAGTGCAGTCTGGTTCTGATGTACTAAGTGGGTTTATCAATAAAAGTGGGCTATTGAGTGTAGAGGTAACTAAGGTATTTGGCGAGTCGACTGTTTCTAAAATACTAGATCTCGTACAAAATGCTAGCAGTCGAAAAGCACCAACCGAAAATTTTATTACGAAATTTGCTCGTTATTACACACCGGTTGTCGTTATTGTAGCTGCTGCATTAGCTTTCATACCACCGCTATTGTTAAATGGCGCAACTTTTTCGGATTGGATTTATCGGGCGCTGGTATTCTTAGTTATCTCTTGTCCTTGTGCGTTGGTGGTTTCTATTCCATTAGGATTCTTTGGGGGAATAGGAGCAGCATCTAAGATGGGTATCTTGGTCAAAGGAAGCAACTATTTAGAAGCTCTAAATAATGTGAAGTATGTTGTGTTCGACAAGACGGGTACCTTAACCAAAGGCGTATTTGAAGTCACGACCATTTGCCCATATGGTAATATTTCGAAAGAAGACCTATTGGAATATGCTGCTTTTGCTGAAACTCATTCCAATCACCCAATCGCACAGTCAATACGAAATGCATATGGGAAAGAATTAAGCGTTGACAAGATACAAGAGTACAATGAAATTTCAGGCCACGGTACTGCTGTAACAGTTGATGGAAAAGAAATTTTAGCTGGAAATGCAAAACTAATGAACAAAGAAAACATAGCATTCAAGGAACCTAGTGAGATTGGAACGATTGTTCATATTGCCCTAAATCGTAATTATGCTGGGTATATTGTTATAGCAGATGAACTAAAAGAAGATTCTGTTCAAGCAGTTCGTTCTTTAAAAGAACTAGGCATAAAAAAGACCATCATGCTGACTGGTGATGCAGCATCTGTAGCGAAATCTGTGGGCGAGAAACTTGGGCTTGATGAGGTGCATGCTGAATTATTGCCGCAACACAAAGTAGAAGAAATCGAAAAAATTGATGCCCAGAAAAATTCTAAAGAAAAGTTAATTTTTGTTGGGGATGGTATCAATGATACACCTGTATTAGCTCGTGCTGATGTCGGAATGGCAATGGGAGGATTAGGATCAGATGCAGCGATTGAAGCAGCAGATATCGTTATAATGACCGATGAACCTTCTAAGATACCAGCAGCTATAGGTATTGCAAAACGGACTCGAGTGATTGTGTGGCAAAATATTCTCTTTGCATTAGGTGTGAAAGGTATATTCCTGCTATTAGGTGCCTTTGGCATTGCCACTATGTGGGAAGCAGTTTTCTCTGACGTTGGGGTTACATTGCTAGCTGTGTTAAATGCTATGCGTGTCCTTCGAGTACCGAACCGCTAATTTTCTACCGCAAGAACCCTAAAACTCTAAGTATTAAAAGAGTTTTAGGGTTCTATTTATCAATATTGAGGGCTTTTTTAGTAGATTTTTAATTCAACAAAATAAAAAAAGTTTTAAAAATAGATTGACAGTCAAAAAAAATTCAATTACTATAAGCCTTAGCAAAATAAAGTTGCTCTTATTAAAAACCGTTGAGACGAGGGGTCTAAGATACGGTGGCAAACCAAACTGATATTTATCAGTTCATGGGGCTCAACCTGAGCACAAAATGTACAAAGTTTTGTGAACGATAAGAGGATAAGCAGTTGATATTAATCGAAGCTTTCCTTCTAATGGTTGGAGAGCTTTTTTGTATGCTAATATTTACATTTTTTAGTAGGAGAGGATTATATTGACTGAAAAAATTTTATTTACTTCGGAATCGGTGTCAGAAGGACATCCCGATAAAATCGCAGACCAAATCTCGGATGCTGTATTAGATGCAGCTTTAGCTCAAGATCCATTTTCAAGAGTTGCATGTGAAGTGTTTACGACAACAAATATGGTTATTATCGGGGGAGAAATCACAACTTCTGCCATATTAGATATTGAGAGAATTGCTCGTGACACATTACTTGAGATTGGTTACAGTGATGCACAATTCGGTATTGACGGACATACTTGCAACATTCAAGTACTTGTTCATACACAATCACCAGATATTGCAATGGGTGTCGATTCTTCAAGTGATCTAAAGGAGATTGGAGCAGGAGATCAAGGGATAATGTTTGGCTATGCAACGGATGAAACAGAAACATATATGCCGCTTGCAATTGAAATCGCTCATACCTTGATGAAAAAAGCTTCTTTCTTAAGAAAAATTGGAGACTTTAAATGGGCACGCCCAGATATGAAATCTCAAGTGACGATCGACTATACAAATCCGACTAAACCAAGAATAGAAACAATATTACTCTCTATTCAGCATGATGAAGATGTAAATATGGCTGAATTCAAGAATTATATAAACGAACAGATTGTACAAGAAACAATTCGCACATTTGGAATGAATGAAGATGTAAATACATTAATCAATCCAACAGGACGTTTCGTTATTGGAGGACCACATGGCGATGCAGGTCTTACCGGCCGTAAGATTATCGTGGATACTTATGGAGGAGCAGCAAAACACGGAGGCGGCGCATTTTCAGGGAAAGATTGTACAAAAGTAGACCGCTCAGCAGCTTATGCAGCTCGTTATGTTGCTAAAAATATTGTAGCTGCTAAATTTGCCAAACGTTGTGAAATCCAGCTGTCTTACGCCATAGGGGTTAGTGAGCCAATAAGTATCGCGATTGATACCTTCGGAACAGAAACCGTAGACAAAGATCAACTACTGCAAGCTATTCGCAAGACATTCGATTTAACACCTGGAGGAATTATCAATATGCTTAATCTTCGGAATCCTCAGTTCAAACAGGTAGCAGCATATGGACACTTTGGGCGACATGATTTAAATTTGCCATGGGAACAGCTTGATAAAGTAAGTGCTTTAAGGGAAGCCGTTGCAGGCGATTTAGCAGGAGCAACTCGTTAATGGCACAAGTGCTGCAAGAAATCCTTAACGAAAAATATGATATTTGTTCCCAAGAACGGATGCCGTTGTTTGAAGCGCTCGTTAACTATGCAAAGAAAAATACCACCCCTTTTGATGTGCCGGGGCATAAAATGGGAGCTTTAAAAAGCCCATTAAACGATGTCTTTAGTGACTTTACGATGAAAATGGATGTCAATTCGATGAAAGAATTGGATTTATTAAGCCATCCGTCATCAGTCATTCAAGAGGCACAACAGTTAGCAGCAGAAGCTTTTAGGGCAAAAGAGGCGTATTTTTTAGTCAATGGAACATCGATTGGTATCTTAGCTATGATTCTATCGGCGTGTAAGCCAGGGGATCATATACTGGTTCCAAGAAACTGTCATAAATCAGTAATGAATGGCATAATTTTGAGCGGCGCCTGTCCAGTATTTTTAGAGCCTGAAGTGGATCAACACTTTGGAATTTCCCATGGTGTCTCTGTTAGAACGATTGAAAAGGCATTAACATTACATCCAAACGCAAAAGCTCTGCTCGTTACGTATCCAACTTATTTTGGGACGATGAATGATTTGGAGAAAATTTGCACACTTGCACATAAGCAAAATATAACAGTGATTGTGGATAGCGCCCATGGAACGCATTTATCATTTGTTGACTCTTTGCCCGACCCCATCCAAGCAGGAGCAGACTTGGTCACAATGAGTATGCATAAAACTGGTGGTTCGCTAACGCAAAGTTCTATCTTGCTTTTAAACAGCGATCGAATTTCGAGAGAACAAATTCAAAAATCATTGAATATGCTCCAGTCGACAAGTGCTAGCTATCTTCTAATGAGTTCCTTGGATGTTGCTAGGCATGAATTAGTATTATATGGTGCCATTCGTTATCATTCTTTAAAAGAAATCATTGAACAAACAATCATTGAAATAGAAGAACATACTTCCTTTGAAGTATTAAAGAATAGCTATGTAAAACATAGATTTAGTCAATTGCATGATTATACAAAGCTTGTCATCAGAGTGAATGAAAGCGGACTATCAGGTTTTGAAGTGTATACGCTTCTAAAAGAAAAATATAATATTCAAATGGAATTAGCAGAAGGTTATGTTGTTATGGCTGTAATCACTCCAGCTGATACAAAAGAATCTCTAGAAAAGCTAGTGACTGCTTTAATTGATATTGAGCGCAAATACGGCAAAGGGAAAAGTATCCGATACCCGCATGTTACGCCTTTTAGTGCAAACACTTTACTTTTAACACCGAGAGAGGCTTACTATGCAGAACATGAAGAAATACCCATTCACGAAGCAATAGGAAGAATAAGTGCTGATTCTCTCATGATTTACCCACCAGGAATACCTCTTGTTATACCTGGAGAATACGTTTCAAAAGAAGTTATCGAACAGTATCATTATTATATCCAGAATTTTGGTAATATTTTATCAGATTCACCTAGAAAAAATCATATTACGGTCGTAAAGGAGAAAAAGTAAATGGGTTTAGAATTAAATACTTTAGGAAGACATGTATTAATTGAGTTATACGGGTGTCCAAGTGAAATAATAGAGAATAACGCATTAATTGAACAATATATGTGTGAAGCAGCAGACTATTCTGGTGCAACAATAGTTGAATCTGTTTTTCATCATTTTAATCCGTATGGAGTTTCGGGAGCTGTGATTATATCTGAATCTCATTTAACCATCCATACATGGCCTGAGTATGGTTTTGCATCTGTAGATGTTTATACTTGCGGAGAGTCAGTTAGCCCATGGAAAGCCGGAGATTACTTAGCTGAAAAGCTTAAAGCAAAAAAAGTGGAATCCTTTGATTTTCCTCGAGGAACGGTTGAAAAAATTCGCCAATTTGCTAATCGTGAATTAGGCAAAATTCAAGTGAAACCAGAAGAATATGAATTAGAAGGTGCAAAATAATGAATTGGTATACAGAACAATGGAGCGAGGACTGTAAGTTTTCAATTTCCTATGATGAGCATTTGCATAGTGAGCAATCGCCCTTTCAAAAAATCGATTTCTATAAAGGTAAAGAGTTTGGCACATTTTTCACACTTGATGGACTAATGATGGTAAATGAAAAAGACCAATTCATCTACCACGATATGATTGTCCATCCTGCTTTTGCTACAAACCCAAATATCAAGAAGGTTTTGATCATTGGGGGAGGGGATGGCGGTACTGCGCGTGAAGTATTGCGTTATCCTACAGTTGAAGAAGTAGTTATGGTGGAAATTGATGAGCGGGTGTTTCGCTTGTGCCAAGAATATTTACCTGTCACTGCTGAAGGGGTAGAAGAAGATCCACGCATGTCTCTAAAATTTGAAGACGGCCTAGCTTATGTAAAAGAAGCAGCTGATGCATCATTTGACTTGATTATTGTGGACTCAACAGATCCAATTTCTGTGGGAGAAGGTTTGTTTACAACTGCCTTTTATCAAGAGTGCTACAGAGTTTTAAATACTGATGGAATCTTAATCAATCAACATGAATCACCTTATTTTGCAGAGTATGCGGACAATATGAAAAAAGCACGGCATAAACTATCAACCATTTTCCCAATTGCTGAAGTTTACCAATATCATATGCCAACATACCCTTCAGGCCATTGGCTATTCGGATTTGCATCAAAAACAAAACACCCGATTACTAATATAGATCCACAAAAGTGGAATGCATTCGGTTTGAAAACGAAATATTATAATACAGATTTACACCTTGGAGCTTTTGCATTGCCTAGCTATGTAAGGGAGGCATTGAAGATTGCAAAGTAAAACAATGAATATATCAACATTTATTGGCTGTGACAACAGCTATGAGGAGTCTGAACTGACTCTATTTGGGATTCCATTTGATGGGACAACTAGTTTTCGTCCAGGTACCCGTTTTGCAATGCAAGCTATTCGTCCTGACTCATATGGGTTAGAAACGTATTCTCCTTACCTTGATCGAGACTTAGAAGATATTGCTGTGCATGATTCTGGCGATCTTGATTTACCACTTGGTAATACTGAAAAAACAATGAATGAAATTCTACTATTTACAAGAGGCCTTGTTGATGACGGGAAAAAGTTTGTAATGGTCGGTGGAGAGCACTTGGTAAGCTACCCAACCATCCAAGCTGCATTCGAAAAATACCCGGATTTACATGTTATTCATATTGATGCACACACAGATCTTCGAGAAGACTATATGGGTGAAAAACTATCACATGCTTCTGTTATTAGACGTTGCCATGAATTCTTAGGCGACGGACGCATCTTTCAATTTGGCATTCGTTCAGGCCTTAAAGAAGAATTCGAATGGGCGAAATACCATACCTATATGGAACGTTTTTCAATAGAAACTTTACCTGAAATCGTAAAAAAATTAGAGAATCTTCCTATATATATAACTATCGATCTCGATGTATTAGATCCGGGCACTTTCCCAGGCACTGGAACACCTGAACCAGGTGGTATTACGTATAAAGAATTGTTAGCTGGATTAAAGGTACTTGATGATTTGAATCATGTGGTAGGAGCAGATGTTGTGGAGTTATCCCCTCCTTATGACCCAACAGGCGCATCCACTGCTATTGCATGTAAAACGATTCGTGAATTATTATTAATCGTAGGAAAATAGATTAAGAACACTGCCACACTTATTATAAGTGTGGCTTTTTTAGTAAATAGCTTCATCTTTAGAAAACTTCTTAGGCACACTTTTAGATTATTAACATAAAGTAACAAGGACGCATTTCAAAAAAGAGATGCGTTTTTTTATAACCCTATTTCTAACAATTTAAAAAACACTTTACTAAATGAATATTTATGCTATTATGTTTATAAATATAATATAAAGTCAATTCAGTTAATAAGGAGGTCATCATGGAGAGTTGGTTAGAATTATATGAACAGATGGGCGATTATCTAGCTCCTAGTATGGCAAAAGATCATCCAAATTTACCGGTGATAAAGGAAGAAGGGTGTTACTATTTTGGAGCAGACGGCAAGACATATCTTGATTTCACTTCAGGCATTGCTGTAGCAAATACTGGTCATCGTCATCCGAAAATTGTTCAAAGTATAAAAGATGCAGCAGATCAATTAGTCCATGGTCCATCTGGCGTTATTATGTATGAATCTATATTAAAGTTATCGAAGAATCTAGCGGAAATCACACCGGGAAATTTAGATTGTTTTTTCTATGGAAATAGTGGTACTGAAGCAATTGAAGGAGCAATAAAATTAGCGAAATTTACTACAGGGCGACCTTATATAATTTCTTTCACAGGTTGTTTTCATGGCCGTTCTCTTGGTGCATTAAGTGTGACAACATCCAAAAGTAAATATCGTAAATTTTTGAACCCATCTAATGTCTATTCGATAGCGTATGCCAATGTAGATGATGCTCCCACGGGCTTTGATCCAGTGCAATATACAGTGGATCTGCTTGAGAAAAATGTAAAGACACTCTTTAAGCATCAGGTTACACCAGAAGAAGTGGCGGCATTTATCGTAGAGCCTGTGCTAGGTGAAGGGGGCTATATTATACCGCCGAAAGAATGGCTACAAAAACTCCGGGAACTTTGCAATGAGTATGGTATTTTGCTTATTTTTGATGAAGTTCAAACTGGTTTTGGGCGCACAGGAGAATGGTTTGCTGCACAAACATTCGGTGTTACACCAGATATTATGGCAATAGCGAAAGGGATTGCTTCAGGTCTGCCTCTAAGTGCAACTGTTGCAAGCCGAGAACTTATGGAGAAGTGGCCAATGGGCTCACATGGGACGACATTCGGTGGTAATCCAATTTCATGCTCAGTTGCATTAACAACGCTTGAAGTAATGAAAGAAGAAAATTTGCTCGAGAATACAAAAGAAGTAGGGGCTTATGCAGTCGATTTTTTAAAAGGCATTCAAGAAAAATATGACGTGGTCGGGGAAGTTCGAGCAATTGGCTTAATGATTGGTATTAACATAATCGATCCAAAAACAGGGTTAGGGGATGGGATAGCATTAAAGGAGATATTGGATAATGCACTCAAAGAAGGCGTCCTCTTTTATCTTTGTGGTAATGACAATGATGTGATACGAATGGTACCTCCTTTAACAGTAACGAAAGAACAAATAGATGATGGCTTAACAATGCTTGATCATGCAATACAAAAATATATGGATAAACGGAGTGAGTAGAATGAAAAAATGGTTATTTGCTGCAATAGCCTTGCTAGCGGTATTGTTGGTAGGCTGTGGAACAAAAGATACGGAGAAAAATTCGGATGCACAAGCAGAAAATAAAGAAAAAGTTCTTGTTATGGGCACAGCAGCAGACTATGCACCTTTCGAATACATTGATGCGAAAGTTTCTGATGAAATAATAGGTTTCGATATTGATCTAGCCAAAGCGGTTATGAAGAAATTAGGTTATCAAGTTCAAGTGAAGGATATGGAGTTTAGTAGCCTTATTCCTGCGCTTCAAGCGAACAAAGTAGATTTTGTACTTGCTGGTATGACGCCAAATGAAGAACGTGATAAGGTAGTAGATTTCTCAAGTTCCTACTATGATACAAAGGAATACATTCTTACGAAGAAAGGAAGCGGTATAGAAAAAGACTCAGATCTTGCAGGGAAAGTGTTGGGTTCTCAAACTGCATCTATTCAAGAGAAATTAGCGAAAACATTAGCGAAAAAGTACAAAGGTGTTAAATTAGTAAGCCGAGATCGTATTCCTGAACTTGTGCAGGAAGTAAAGTTAGGGAGAATAGATGCGATCATAACAGAAGATATAGTAGCAGACAATTATCTAAAAGATAATAAGGATTTAACCTATTATGTTATTGAGGAGCAAGAAGATCAATCCAAATCAGCTGCTTTTCCTGAAGGTAGTAAACTAACAGAGAAATTTGACCGTGCTATGGAAGAGCTAGAAAAGGAAGGTAAAGTAGAAGAATTGAAGAATAAATGGTTTAAAGTAAAGTAATCGTATGCCCTGTTTTCTTAACGAGAGCGGGGCTTTTTTGTATCTAATTAAGAATGGAGGTATACTAGAAGACGTATTTTCTGTTAAGGGTTGTGTTATTATGATTGTACTAACTACGATAGTCTGTATATTTATTCTCTTGAATTTATTTATTAAAGTAAGTGAAGTTTCTATTCCTACACCTGCAGGAGCTGTAGTGATGGCAATGGGGATTTTATCAATCGGTATTATTCAGTTATTTCCCCATTATCATGAAGTGATTGGTTTGATATATGCTTGTGTTTTATTCATCATCTATACTTTACTATTTGTTTTATTGCTTCTCAATCTAAAGAGAGGAGATTTTGCAAAGAAACATATTGTAGACCCAGTCAACAGTTTTGGAATAGGGACATGGATTGCTGCTACATCCATTGTTTTATTGAATATGGACAATCACTTATCTCAGATGAAATGGGATCAAATATTTCTCTATTCTATGGCTATTCTTCTGTATGTAGGATATATTGTCATAGTAGTTCGGAATTACTTATTTTTATTTAAAAATAAATCTTTTGCAAATAAGATAAATGGTGTAGCACTATTGCCAAGCGTAGCGACCCAATCGTTAGTGATTGCAGGTTTTACATTATTCCCGGACCTATTTAATAAAGGGAGTATTTCATTCATTTTGCTTATAGATCTGATCTTTTACTGCCTGAGCATATGGCTTTTAATAAGAGCGATGCGTTCACAATCATTTCGTGAACAGATAAAAGAGTGGAAAAGCACAAATTGTATTATTCACGGAGCTCTTTCAATCACTGGATTATCTCTATGTATTACGAAAATATCAGACGGCAAAAGCTTATTTGTACTTTGGATTATTGTCTCACTTATATTTCTTATAGTAGAGAGTATTGAAATATTACGTTTAATTGAACGGTTGAAGGCATATGGAATAAAAAAGGGAGTACTTCAATACCAAACTTCACAATGGGCAAGAAACTTTACATTTGGTATGTACTTAAGCTTTACGATGCATTTGCCGACGGGTCCATTAAGTTCAATTAGATATTACATTATCGATGTAGGGAAATATTTGGTCATTGGTTTCTTTTTGTTTGAGGCCATGCTAATGGTAAGATATTTATTAAAGGTAAAAATTTACAGATTCCACTAGAAGTAATATAAAGCATTTAACCAGTACCTAAATGGAACTGGTTTTTTATGCATAAAAAACAGGAGATATAGAAGTGCCTTAGTTGATTAAGAATTACACTTTAAACGAGGTTAAAAAGTATTTTACTATGCATATAGCTAATGAATAGGTTTAGATTTGCAAGAGTAATCGAGAAGAAATTGGCAAGAAGCCAATTGATGCTTTATTGATATCCAACTACCTGGCTATCAAAACGTTATGTAGCTATGAAAAGCTAAGAAAGGTTACAATAACTAAATAAATAATATTAGGGAATTATAAAAAAACGCGGTTTTAGCTTTAACACCGCGTTTTTTATCTTAGCATAGTTAATCTGCAGGTCTAGGTCCTCTAGAGCCTTGTTTAATTTCTGAAGTTATAATTGGCTTAACAGTTATGTCTTCAATGACACGAATTTGACAAGATAAACGTAAACAATCTTCATATAAATTCTCGTCAATATTCTTAATAGCAAAGGCGTTTTTTTCTACTTTCGAAATATCTTTGTATTCGCCAGCTAAGACTTCCACTCTACAAGTAGTACATTTAGCTTTTCCGCCACACTGGTGAAAGATTTCAATTCCATTATCTTCAAGGGCTAAAACTAATTTTTTACCAGCTTCAACTTCAAATGTTTCTCCTCCAAATACTGTGACAAGTGGCATTTATGAATACTCCTTTCAATTTCCGCATTATCAGGTTTTACGAAGTAAATGTTAATATCAGTTTGTATTAATCTGACTATTCTCATACAAAAAACATTCATTGACGGAAGCTATCGGTTTAATGAGTGTCCGAATGGTGGTTAGTTTGAAGAAGGCTTTTTAAATGTAGTTATATTTAATTGGTTAGCTGTATAAAATAAATTTCATGCAAGATAATGAAGAATATGCCATCAATTATTAATGCATGGGAAGCCAATAAATTAAGGTGATAAACTCGCTGATATCATAAAATACATATTGGAAATACAGAGTATCACGACTAAATGAGATTTCTGATAGAAACCTGGCTGAATCTTGCTTTAGACTGCCTTCATAACATTATCTATTGAATTCGAAATGATTATTGCCTGAGGAATAAGGTAATTAGACAAAATAATACAAATGTAATTGTAATTATTTAAAGATTCTGTTAATATATTTTTAATAGAATCTATTTATTTTTATGCAAAAAATACTTTTATTTTTTTATTAATATGTTATTATAATTATAAATTAAAATCTATAATTATTCATTTGAATTCATAATAAAACACGACGTTACATAGAGTGGTTTTATTGAAACAATGACGAGATAGGAGATTTGGACAATGAAAAAGAAATGGTTATTTACAGCAGCAGCAGTTTTATCATTAACTCTCGCAGGGTGCGGATCAGATTCCAGCAAGGATGGTTCATCTTCCGATAACAATCAAAAAAAGGTTTTAGTGATGGGCACATCAGCAGACTTCGCACCATTTGAATACATCGATGCAGCAAAGTCAGATGAAATTATTGGATTTGACGTTGATTTCGCCAATGCAGTAACTAAAAAAATGGGTTATCAATTGAAAATACAAGATATGGAGTTTAATAGTTTAATTCCATCCGTACAAGCAAAAAAAATTGATTTTGCGATGGCGGGCATTACACCAGATGAAAAACGTGCTAAAGTGGTGGACTTTACGGATTCCTACTATGATACAGAAGATTATCTCATTACTAAAAAAGATGTGTCATACGACAAACTTGAGGATTTGAAAGGTAAAAAAGTCGGTGCGCAGGTTTCATCCATTGAAGAAGATACAGCCAACGAAATTGCAGATAAAGTGCCAAGCGTAAAAGTAGAAACGCGTGACAGAGTACCAGAATTGATTCAAGAAGTGAAATTAGGAAGACTAGACGCCATTGTACTAGAAGATATTGTAGCTAAAAATTATGTTAAACAAAATAAAGATCTAAAATTCTCGACGATTGACGGTGTCGATAACCAGAAAAAAGCAGCAGCTTTCCCTAAAGGTAGCAAATTAGTGAAAGATTTCAATAAAGCTGTAAAAGAATTAAATGACTCTGGCGAAATCGATAAGATGAAAGCCAAATGGTTCAAAGTTGATTAATTAAGGGAAGTAGGTAGTTTAGATGAATCTAGATTTTTCAGCCATTGCAGACTCCATCCCTTATATATTAAAAGGGATTGGCGTGACGCTTGAGATAGCCGCGTTCGCATGTGTTTTTGGCTTTATTTTGGGTGTATTATTATCACTCATTAAGTTAAGTGGAATAAAACCGTTACAATGGCTTGCAGATTTTTATACATCTGTATTCCGCGGTACACCGCTTGTTTTGCAATTAATCATTATTTATATGGGAATTCCGCAAATGTTCCCAAGCATTGACATAAGCCCTATGCCAGCAGCAATATTAGCTTTCTCACTTAATTCAGCTGCTTATATTTCAGAAATTATTCGTGGCGGTATTATGGCCGTAGATAAAGGGCAGAGTGAAGCTGCCCAAGCGCTTGGTGTATCCTATACGAGCATGATGAAAGACATTATCTTGCCACAAGCATTAAAAAATATTATTCCTGCTTTAATGAACGAGTTCATCTCGTTAACAAAAGAATCCGCAATCGTTACAGTAATTGGAGCACTCGATATTATGAGACGGGCTTATATTGTGGGTGGAGCTACATTCCACTACATCGAGCCATTGCTAGTAGCAGGTTTAATCTATTACATTATTGTTCTGATACTATCATATGCAGGAAAATTGGTTGAGAAAAGGATGAGAATAGGTGATTAAAGTACAAGACTTGCACAAAACATTTGGCAATAATGAAGTGCTAAAAGGAATCTCAACAACTGTTCAAGATGGAGAAATAATTGCGATAATCGGCCCATCCGGCTCTGGTAAATCAACATTTTTACGCTGTATCAACATGCTAGAAACACCAACCAGCGGTGATATCCAAATTAACGATCAGTTGATCACTGAGAAAAAAACAGACTTAATGAAAATCCGTGAAAAAGTAGGCATGGTATTCCAGCATTTTCACCTGTTTCCACATAAGACGGTAATGGAGAATTTGACGTATGCTCCCATGAAAGTATTGAAAATTTCAAAGGAGAATGCTGAAAAAAGGGGAGAAGAGCTGTTAAAGCAAGTAGGTCTTTTGGAGAAAAAAGATGAATACCCAAATCGGTTATCTGGCGGCCAAAAGCAGCGTGTAGCCATAGCAAGAGCATTGGCGATGGAACCTGATCTTATGTTATTTGATGAACCTACATCAGCGCTAGATCCAGAGATGGTCAAAGAAGTGCTAGATGTAATGAAATCGTTGACTAAAACAGGGATGACCATGTTGATCGTCACGCATGAAATGGGATTTGCTCGTGAAGTGGCAGACAGGATATTCTTCTTGGACGGTGGCCAACTCATTGAAGATGCTGCACCAACAGACTTCTTTAACAATCCTTCCACACAGCGTGCAAAGGATTTCTTAGAAAAAGTATTGTAGTAGAAAAGAAAACAGGCAATCCTTAAGTCCGAAGAACTTAAGAATTGCCTGTTTAATTATTTATTTAATTTTTCCATGAGTTTCTCTTTTTCTTTGAGATACTCTTCTTCTGTTAAATCCTCTTTTTGTAAGAGTTCTGCTAATCGCTGTATTTCCTTTAGTAGTTCTTCAGGTGAATAAGTTTTTTTATCTGGATGTTGTAATGACATGAGACAACCTCGTTTCCTCGTTAAATCTTACTCTTCTTATTCTACAAAGAATATAAAAAGATTTCAAAAGATTTTCTGCCTTTCAACCAAATTTTAAAAAAATTAAGCCTTTTGATCATCCTTCATTTTCCAGAGTGTAAACAAATTAATCAATATAAATAAAGCAAATGGGAGAATAACGCCAAGCATCATATAAATCTGATTTTGATCATTTTGCAGATACTCTCTTGTTTGAGGAATTCTTAATAATAGACCAAAGATTCCTAAGGTTAAGATAAAAGCAAGGGCGCCATAGAATTCTCGTTTTTTTTTGGTAGAGATATACAAGACAGCAGTCAAAACGACACCAATGATCAGAATCCAATCTATTGGAGGACCAACTTTCACGATACCTTGCTTAGGTGCATAAAACTGAATGAGGAAAAAGACGCCGAATGATAGCATAGATATCAACCATAATATGAAAAATTGTATAAACTTCGGTAATTTTGCCTTCATATAAATACTCACATGTATTAATTTAAACACACCATAGATCAAAGCAATTGAAAACACCCCGTTCATTAAAAGAACAAAGATGTTTATTTGTAAAAGGGGAGCTGTAAAACTTCCTATGAATACAAACAAAGAACTAATTAAGAATAGCCAGCCACTCATTTTAAAGATGGATTTCCAAGAGGGTCTATCATACTGTTTTGTTATTTGGTCTACCAATTCTTTAGGATGTTTTCCAAAAAAGCTTTCTGCAGATTCACCATGTTTCTGTGCTTCTAATATATCTTGTAATATCATCATTAATTGCTTTTCTGTTTCCAATTCATTATAGAAAAGACCAAGAGTACGCATATATATTAAAATATCTTCATAGTACGCCTTATTTTCTTTGGACAACAGTTCTCTAAGATGATTATTTTGTTCAACCAATTGTTCGGCTGAAGAATTTGCCACTTTATTCACTCTCCTCATTTTCTACTATTCGGTTAACCTTTATTATTAATGAATTCCATTGTTCTTCAAAATTCATTAATTGCTCTTCACCATAAGCTGTGATAAAAAAGTATTTCCTATTAGGCCCATCTGGTGAAGTTAACTCCTTGCTCTTAATAAGCCCTTGTTTTTCTAATTTCTGCAGTAAAGGATAGATGGTCCCGCCTACAATTGTATTAAATCCATAATCCCTCATAATTTGTACTAGCTCATAGCCATAAACTTGTTGTCGCTTAATGATGGCTAAAACACAGCCCTCCAATACGCCCTTTAACAATTGGGTTTCTTTCATTTGCTCGCCTCACTACTTTGTATAACATAATAGTACTGTATCATATGTTAACTACTTTGTAAAACATACTAGTGGAGAAATTATTTTATTTTCTGAAAAAACAAGGTTTTTAATTGGGAGATATTGTATTAATATATAGACTGAACGAGTTTCCAAGGGGGATTTCAACTTGACGATACTAAATTTTAGGGAAGAAATGAATGAGATAATTAATTTAACATATTTTGATTCAACAGATTATTTAAGAGAAAAACCCACTAACCGTTCCAAAGTAAAAGAATTGATTATTCAAGCTCAATACTTATTGAAACAGGATTTGAAAGAGGAGGAATTATATATTTTAAATGGAGCATTAGGCAATTTATATAGAATTAATGGAAAGCAAAAGAAGGCCATTGCTTGTTTAAAATACTGTCTTTTGTATGCTCAGAAAGAAAAAAGCACAACAAAAGAAATTATTACTTCCATTCGACTTGGCGAGGCGTATAAGTATGATAATGAACATGGAATAGCTATAGAGCATTTTAATTTTGCGATGAAATTAAGCAAAGAAAATAAAACCGATGAATATCTGGACTTTGTTTTGCAGCACAAAGGAAATGTCTCTTAGAATTAACGAGATTAGATGAAGCAGAAGCCTGTTTTATAGAAGCTATGAAGTTAAGAGTCAAGAAGGGTAAACCAGCTTTAATTCAATCAACTCAAGATGCACTAAATTTATTAAAGAGAATCAGAAATGAATTGTAGCTTGCTATAGATTAATACTTTATTTTCCAGTAATATAATTTTTCTTCAAATTTCTGTTGATTTTTATTTCTGTCTTAGTGTACTATTTAATTAGGACACTAAGACAGAGTGACAGAAGGATGTGTATTACATGTTAGCTTTTCAAGGGCTATTGAAAAAGGACTTTCATATTTCAAAAAATTGGTTCTTTTTATGGATTGGATTTCTTGCGTTGTTTTTGATTTTACCATTCGCACTAGAAGTTTATTTTCACCAGCCATTATCTTTTCTTCCAATAGCCGTCATCATGCTACTTGGTTTTCATGTATTTTTCTTGCCGGGGATGCTACTATCTATGCTTCGTTTAGAAGGGAAAACCCAATTATGGCTTTATAACCCTCAAAACAGCAAATTATTGATTCTGTCAAAGATAGTTATTTCCATTGCATATCAGCTGATTGCTCAATTATTTATAACTTGCGTTGGGTTAGTGATCTATCTGTTCTTCAAAGATTTATTTATTTTGGATAAAGCAGATTTATTTATCGAATTGACCACACTAAATGCCGGTTTAGTATTGATAAGCTTGTATTTTTCTCTCTGGTGTTTGTTTTATTGGACGGTTTATCACTCATTAGGTAAATATCCGAAAATGAAAAATTGGCGCTGGCTCTTCGTGTTTGTTTTATTCATACTGCTGAGCCTAATTTCTTCTTTTTTAGAAAGTATCGATGTTTTACAAGTCATATTAACTAAATGGAAGATCCCCGTTATAATGGGTGCGAGTTTTAAATACAGTCATGCGGGTTATACGCTTGGATTAAATACAATGAATTTACCGGTTTTAACTCTTGTTTTGTATGTGGCTATTTCTGTTGGATTATTTGTAATATCCTGCCTGCTTCTCGACCGGAAAGTTGAGGTGTAGAAGATGACAAAAGAATTTCAAGCATCAAAGCCCATCTATATCCAAATAGCCGATCATTTGTCATCCCAAATCGTAAGAAGAGAGATCAAACCAGGCGAGAAACTTCCGTCTGTACGAGAAATGGCGATCGTATCAGGTGTTAATCCTAACACAGTCCAAAGAACGTATAGTGAGATGGAAAGGATGGGAATTGTGGAAACGAAGCGTGGCCAAGGAACATTTGTCATACAAAATGAAGAGATTGTGGATTCATTAAAAACTCAGTTACAAAGAGAAATTATTGATCGTTTTGTCCAAAGTATGAGAGGACTTGGGCTCTCGGAAGAAGATATAACGGAAGGGTTAAAGCAATATTTAAGGGGGGAGCAGGATGGCCGTTAAACTAAGCAATGTTTCGAAAAAGTATGGAAAAGAATTTTCTTTAAAGAATGTTTCTCTTACATTCGAAACAGGCAAAATTTATGGGCTACTGGGACCTAATGGCAGTGGGAAGTCCACTACTCTAAAAATGATTGCTGGTCTTGTTTATCCAAATAGCGGCAAAGTGGAAGTTGGAAATGAAGAAGTATCAAGAAAAATTTCTAAAAATGTGGCTTATTTAACAGAACTTGATATGTTTTATCCAGGCTTTACAGTAGCGAATATGATAGATTTTTATACTACTCAATTTACTGATTTTGATCCTGTAAAAGCAGAAGAACTATTGAAAGAAATGAAGCTAGAACGAGAAAAAAAGATAAAACAATTATCAAAGGGAACTAGGGGCCGGTTAAAACTTGTTTTGGCGCTCTCAAGAAATGCACCTGTACTTCTTTTAGATGAGCCATTTTCAGGTCTTGATCCAATGGTTCGCGATTCCATCGTGAAGAGCTTATTGTCCTATATTAATTTTGATTTACAAACAGTGATTATTGCGACACATGAAATCGACGAAATCGAACCTCTACTTGATGAAGCGATTGTCATTTTCCACGGGAAAATAATTGGTCAGAAAAATGTAGAGGAGTTAAGAGAAGAAGAAGGACTATCGGTATTAGATTGGTTTAAGGATACTGCAAAGAATATGGAGGCGAAGATGAATGGCTAGTCCGGTTGTGCAATTGAACCATGTAACTAAAGTAATCAAAGGGAAGAAAATTATTGATGATTTGAGCTTCAGTATTGAAGAGGGAGAAGTATTTGGTTTTCTTGGTCCTAATGGAGCGGGAAAAACAACAACTATTCGTATGATGGTTGGATTGATGGGAATCACATCAGGCGAAATCTTAATTTGCGGAAAAAATGTAGAAAAAGAATTCGAAGCGGCTCTGATGAATATTGGAGGCATCGTAGAGAATCCAGAGATGTATAAATTTTTAACTGGTTATCAAAATCTTATGCAATATGCTCGTATGATAAAAGGTATATCTAAGCAAAAGATCGACGAAGTAGTCGAATTTGTTGGTTTAAAAGAACGTATTCACGATAAAGTTAAAACGTATTCACTTGGAATGAGACAACGATTAGGCCTGGCCCAAAGTTTACTTCACGATCCAAAAGTAATGATTTTAGACGAACCTACAAATGGTCTTGACCCAGCAGGGATAAGAGAAATTCGAGATCATTTGAAAAAGCTGACGAAAGAAAAAGGAATGTCGGTAATTGTTTCTAGCCATCTATTATCTGAAATGGAAATGATGTGTGATCGTATAGCGATTATACAAAATGGAAAGCTCGTAGACATTCAAAAAGTTCACGATTATGTAAATGACACAAAGCAAAAATACTTCTTCGAGGTCAATTTGGAAAATGACGGTATACTAGAAAACATTCCATATGAAAGAGTAGACAAAGGATATGAGATCGAGCTTGAAAAAGAAGATGTACCGAAAATGATTCAAAAATTCATTGAAGCAGGTATTGCAATATATGAAGTAAAACCAATAGCTAAATCATTAGAAGATCGATTTATAGAAGTTACAACAGGGGGGGAGAAGCATGCTTAATCTTATTAAGAATGAATGGATAAAGATATTTAAACGACCTGGAACTTACGTGATGATCGGGCTACTAGTCCTTGCAGTGCTAGGGACTGGCATCCTGACAAAAGTTTACGGAGATTCAGGCCAGAGTACAAATCCGCAGTGGAAGCAGGAATTACAACAGGAAACAAAAGAGTATAAGAAAGAAATAAAAGAGCTTCCGAAATCAGCAAACACCTATAAACAAAGCCTAGAAAGAGATATAGCTATTAATCAATATCGTTTAGATCATAATTTACCTCCTGAGCAAGAGGAAACAGGGTGGTCATTTATTTATGACAGTGCGTCGTTCATTTCCTTTGCTGGATTGTTTACGATCATTGTCGCAGCAGGAATTGTGGCAAGCGAGTTTGGATGGGGAACGATCAAGCTATTGCTTATACGTCCAATCAAACGAACGAAAATTCTATTTTCGAAATATTTAACTGTTATTTTATTTGATGTATTTTTATTAGCTATTTTATTTATCACCGCTGCCATTTTAGGATTTGCATTATTTGGTACAGGTGATGGAAATAATGCGCACCTTGCATATGCCAACGGTACAGTTGTTGAACAAAATATGCTGCTGTATTTAATTAAGAGATATTTGTTAGCTTCAATCGATGTTATCATGATTACTACTATGGCATTTATGATTTCTGCTGTATTTAGAAATAGCTCTCTAGCAACAGGCTTATCCATCTTCCTTTTATTTATGGGAAGTTCAGTTACAGCAATCATTGCTTCTCAATACAATTGGGCTAAATATATCTTATTTGCCAATACAGATCTATCTCAATACTTCGATGGAATCCCAATGGTTGATGGTATGACGCTAGGATTCTCTATTACAATGTTATTAATTTACTTCATTGTCTTTATGCTTCTTGCATTTGGTGTATTTACAAAACGAGATGTAGCTGCGTAAGACTAAGAGAAATAATAGTTTAGAACATTATTTAATGGTGTCTGATCCCATTTTTCATGAAAATGGGCAGGCACCATTTTAGATTAAAAAAATCCTTACAATTATTTGCTTAATTTCAATCAACCTTATCTAGTTTATTTATATAAGAGTAATTTTATAAACCTCGCTAGTCTATATAAAAATAAAAAAAATGACAGTAACAAATTATTTTAAATTCTTTTAAAAAACGATTGTAAAATTGCTATTTGAAAAATACAGTAATAATAATGAAGTAAACAGAACTATTTTTCAAAGAAAATTTATAAGAGAACGTAACTTGTAACATTGAACGATGTACAAGAGAAAAAGTGGAGGTGAAGAATTGAACTTGATCGCCTGGTTGATCGTTGCTTGTGAAATCGCATTTTGGGTGGTTATATTAGTCGGACTGACTTTAAGGTATGTATTTAAGCGAAAAAAGTTAAGCCTATTGTTTTTTACGTCTGTCCCTTTAATCGATTTAATATTGCTGGTTGTAGCAGGATTGGATATTTACTTTGGTGCTAAGCCTACAGCTGCACATGCTATCGCCGCTGTTTATATTGGCAGTTCTATCGCATTTGGTAAAAGCATGATTGCTTGGCTTGATGAGAAATTTCGGTATTATATTATGAAAGATGGCTCTAAACCTGTTAAAAGATATGGGATGGAATTTGCTCGTCATGGTATGAAATCATTTGGACAACATGTTTTTGCTTATATAATAGGTGCATTATTATTATTTGGTATGATTTTAATAACGAATAATCACGTGCAAAATGCGCCTTTTTATGAAATCCTACAATTATGGACTTTGATAATAGGTATTGACTTTGTAATATCGATTTCATATTTTATTTGGCCAAAGAGATCTTTATAAATGAATTAACAATATTTCCTGGTGAAACAATAGATGAACAAGATAAAAGTTGATAAAAAGCCTGTAAATTCTTTTACTAAGATTTTATAGGCTTTTTTATTTTTGTTTATATTGAATTTATGATTATGATTTTGATTGTTTACCCTGGTCAATCGCGGTTTGTGCCAGCTTCGTAATAGTCATGTCATCCATTGGTGGATTATGAAGACCAGCTCGGACATCTCGATAATAGCGTTGTAAAGGATTTGAATTTTGAAGACTTTTTGCGCCTGCAATTCGCATAGCAATATCTACAATTTCAATTGCTGCGTTAGTAACAGTGTGTTTCGCCACAGCCAGTTCATTTGTTAAATATGGACGCCTTTCTAAATCATCGTATGCCTCGGCAGCCCCATATAAAGTAAAGCGTGCTTGATCCAGCTTTAATTCAATATTTCCTATATGCTGCTGTACGTTAGGAAGAGTAGCAATCGGCGCATTCAAGCTATTAGGTTGATGATGATTGGCAAAGTTTATTACATAGTCACGTGCAGCCTGGGCAATCCCAAGATATGTGGCAGGGATTTGCAAAATCCAGCCATTGATATGCGTGCCTCCAAAGGGACTTTGCGGATATTCAACAAGTGCTGAAGCTTCCACCTGGACATTTTCAAGCACTAAATCATGGCTGCCCGTACCTCGCATGGACATTACATCCCAAGTTTCTTCGATTGATAACCCGGGAACATCCTTATCGATGAGGAAAAAGCCGATTACTTGTTGTTCCTTAATCCAAGCGCTTACTAGGAAATAGTCTAAAATTGGTGAAGCAGTTGTGAAAATTTTACGGCCGTTTATAGTCCAACCATTCTTTGCACGTACAGCATGTGTAGCAGGACGGCCGCCCCGCGTTGGGCTACCGGTATGAGCTTCACTTACGGCCCGATTAATAAAGATATTTTTCTGTACTTCTTTTGAAAATGATTCTAATAGTGCTGGATCCCATAGCTTATGTTCATAAAGCTCGCCGATAATGCCTAGTGTCCAGCCAATTGCTAACGAAGTATTTGCGTCATAGCTTGCTAACGTTTCTTGAAGAAGAATCATGTCATACACAGAAAAACCTTCTCCGCCATATTCTTTAGGTAAAGTAATTTTGGGATAACCCGCTTTTCTGAGAGTTTCAAGGTTTCTTATTGGAAAAAGAGCATTTTTATCAATTTCTAAAGAATCTGCGGAAAGCTCGGCTCGTAATGTTTCAAGTTTGTGCAGCCAGCTACGCTGTAGATCAGTTCTTATAAATATCTCTTTCATATATACACCCCACAATTAAAATAAATAAGACTTAGAGGTTTACTAGGATTATAGTTAAAATAAAATCCACTCAATTTAAAACAGGGTGGACTACTATAGATGTTTAATATTCTAATTTATATTATCAGATAATAAAGTCTATACGCAATTAAATATGTATCTAAATTGACTTATTTTATTAAGAGGTGTAAAGGAGTAAACTTAAGGATTTAATAAGTTTCTTTATCATATACTATACTTTAAATAACAAGGATGTGAGAAGGAATAATGAACATAGGGCATATTATTTCTAATTTAGATAAAAACTTAGATAATTTAACAGATATATATGGTGTGCAAATTTACATTTTCTTATTTCTAGTTGTTTATTTAAAAACCGCGTTTATTGTTTTAACATTTTTGCCGGGGGACTCTATAGTATTTGCAAGCGCTGCACTAGCTGCAGTAGGGAAATTGAATCTATGGATATTATTAGCTCTCTTTATATTTGCAACAATAAGCGGAGATAGTCAGAACTATTATATAGGTACTTTAATAAGAAAATGGCAGCAAAAAAAACCGAGGCTGAATTTCTTAAAGGAGAACCAAGTTCAATCAGCAGAAGCATTTATCCAACGTTACAGAAATATTTCTATAATCTTTTCTCGGTTTATTCCGTTTATGCGAACAACCATTCCTTTTGTAAGTGCGTATACAAATTATCCATTTTATACTTTTTTAAAATTCAATAGTATAGGCGCAGTTCTATGGACGTTCTTTTGGGTTACTTTAGGCTATGTTTTGGGCAATCTTAAGTGGGTTGAAAACCATTTAGCGGTGTCTCTGGCTATTATTTCAATGATACCTATATTAGTTCCTGTAGTTTTTATAATAGTAAAAAAGGGAGGAACGTTTAGAAGAAAGGGAAACATGCAATGAAAATGAAAGAAAACCTTTCTTTACAATATTGACCACCTATATTTTACTGCAATCAAATACAAAACTGATAAGTACTTATTCATCCATAAAAATATCCGAACTATTCACGGTGCTGATAAAGTGCCTTGGGTCAGTTCGGTTTTTTTAGTATCACTTATTGGTTTCTTTAAACTTAATTCCGATTAATTCTCCAGTTGTATTATCAATTTTAAGATCAACATACACTCCAAATTCTTTATTACTATCTTTTATCCAAAATCTAAACTTTTCTATAGAGTAATCTGTTATGGAAACTTTTCCAATATGAAAATAATCAATAATTTTAGCATGAGGATATTGCTCTTTTGTTTTTTGAATAGCAACTTGTCCCCATTTGTAATAAGTAGAAATCGTATGTTTATTATTCGTAATTTGATCCAAATCATTATGTGAAATATCACCAAAAAACGTTGAAAAAAGAGCGAATTGGATTAATGAAATTGTTTTCATATCATTGCTCCCTTTGAAATTAGTCTTTGAAATTGACGGATGATTATTTATATAGTCTCATGAAGGATATAGACGCTTTCATAACGAACCTATATATGAGAATAAATTACAAAGAATGCTAAATTTGGAGGGATGAAAAGTCATTAAGAACTCCTATAAATACTCGTTTACGATTATAGTTCTCCTTATTATCGTAGTAATATCTGTCATTTATACTCATAAAAATGCTGAAAAATCATGGTTAATAACCCATAGTCATAAAATTAGCTCGTTGACATCCAATGATTATTCAGACTTGAAATTTTTGTCGCCAATATTAAAGGACAAACAGTATGTTTTTCTCGGTGAAAGTTCACATGGCATCTCTGAATATAACCAGTCCAAAGTAAGATTAATAAAATACTTGCACGAAGAATTAGGATTTGATGTTGTGCTATTCGAAGGAAATATTGGTGAGGGAGCTGCTGTTTCTGCAGAAAGTTCAATCAACCAGTATATGAATTCAAATGAAATATTATCTGCATTTCTTTCTCCGTGGAATAATCAAGAAACAAAACCCTTAATTGATTATTTAATACAACAACGAAACACAAATGACCTATCTTTTGGAGGATTTGATATGAGGGTTTCAGGTTATTTTATTCAATTTCTAAGTAATTGGATTAAAACCTATAATAATGATCTTGCGCAGCAATATAAAAAGCTAGAATTTAACTGGCGTGAAACATATGATAATACAATGGAAGAGGGAATGAGCCTCTCAAAGGAAATATTAAGTAATTATAAGAAATCCTATCAAGAGTTAATAGCATTCATACATGCCCATTCAGAAGAATTAAGGCGTGAATATCCGAACGAAAAAAATCTTGAAAAAGTAATAGTAAAAACTTTAGAAAACCGCTTTGTGATGTTGGAAAAATATTATAAGGTTAAAAAAACAGAGGAAACCACAACAGAGGAAACCGGTAGTATAATTAGAGATAAAATGATGGAAGAAAACTTGCTATGGTTATCTACTCAGGTTTACCCAGATAAAAAAATAATAGTGTGGGGACACAACAATCATGTCCGAAACCGTCAAATCGAAATTGCAGGAAAAGATATTGATAGGAATATCTTTCAGAAATGGAAAATACAATCTATGTATGAGAATCTACCAAGCGATTATAAAAAGAAAAGTTATATAATGGGTTTTTATATGCATGATGGAACAATAGCAGAAAGATATGCTACAGTCTCTAATCAAGTGAATTTTGATAAAAAGTATAGCAAGAATAGTCTTGAATTTATCCTAAATGAGATACCTTATGACTACTCATTCATTGATTTAAAGTATCAGAAAAAAGAGAAATATAATGAGTGGATGTTCGAACCAATCACTGCATTAAATCAAGGATATTGGGAAGACCGTATGATCATCAGAAACCATTACGACGGTATTTTTTTCATTAAACATGTAAGCCCCTCTCATTATTTTCAATAGGGTTAAATTGTATTATAATTTGAATTGTATTTATATAGTAAAATTGCAGAAATAATTTAATCGGTTTATAAAAAAGTTTATTAATTATATTGACAAAAAATTTATTAAGTATAAAATTAAAAACAATTCAAAAACATTTGTATAAAACAAAGGCTATGAAAAGAAATAGTATCAATTCATTTTTACAAACAGAAAGTTACCGGTTGTTGAGAGGTGCATGTAAAAAGATTGAGAATTCATCTTGGAGCTGTGTACCGAAAAGATTTTTCTTAGTAGGCTATACCGGTAAGCATCCGTAATCATGTGCAAGAGTATCGTCAGTAAATGACTGGCCGTACTTTCTAAGGTAAGCAATGTGAGTTGCTTACAAATTAAAGGTGGTAACACGAGTTGAATCGTCCTTTTGGTTAATCCAAAAGGGCGTTTTTTTTTATCCTTTTTGCACAAAACATTTTGAAAATTTCACAGGGTGAGGAGTAAGGAAGTATGAAAGAAAATTATCAAGATTCACAGTTGAAACGTGGTTTAAGTAACCGTCATATGCAATTAATTGCTCTCGGTGGTTCGATTGGCGTCGGGTTATTCTATGGTTCAAGTTCAACGATTCAATTAGCAGGTCCTGCTGTATTGCTAGCGTATTTAATTGGCGGATTAGTCATCTTTACGATCATGCGTGCATTGGGCGAAATGGCTGTTGCTGAACCTGTCTCTGGCTCATTCAGCAAGTATGCCGATAAATATGTAGGGAAATTCGCGGGCTTCTTAACAGGATGGACATATTGGTTCATGTGGATTGTCGTTGGGATGGCAGAATTAACAGTGGTAGGCGTATATATTAACTACTGGTTCCCAGATATACCACAATGGGTGACAGCACTTGTCGTTCTTGTCGTCATGACACTTGTTAACTTAGCGAATGTAAAAATGTACGGTGAATTCGAATTCTGGTTCGCGATGATCAAAGTTGTAGCAATTGTTGCAATGATTATTGTAGGTTTATGTATTATTATTTTCGGTGTCGGTAATAATGGCGAGCCAATGGGCTTAAGTAATCTTTGGGAACATGGCGGTTTTATGCCAAATGGTCTTGAAGGATTGTTAATGTGTTTCGTCTTAGTAATGTTCTCATTTGGTGGCGTAGAACTAGTTGGTATCACAGCTGGAGAAGCGAAAAATCCCAGTAAATCAGTGCCAAAGGCAATTAACAATATCGTTTGGCGTATTTTAATTTTCTACATTGGCGCTTTAGGTGTTATGATGGCCATTTATCCTTGGGATGAAGTTGGTTCAAGTGGCAGCCCATTCGTTCAAATATTCGATTCAATCGGTATTCCCGCAGCAGCACATATTATTAACTTCGTTGTCATTACAGCAGCGGTATCAGCATTCAACAGTGGACTATATGGTTCAGGCCGCATGTTATACAACTTAGCATTACAAAATCAGGGATCAAAAGTGTTCAAGCGAGTAAGCAAAAATGGTACACCTGTCCGTGGTATTTTATTCTCGTCTGCGATGTTGTTAATAGCCGTTGTCTTAAACTATGTCGTACCAGAGCAAGTATTCACATACATCTCAGCGGTGGCAACTGTTGCCGTTGTGACGAGCTGGACAATAATTTTATGTACACAAATTAAATTCCGTAAAGCAAAATCAAAAGAAGAAGTTGCAGCGCTGAAATTCAAAATGCCTTGGCATCCAATTTCTTCATATATTGCCCTAGCATTCTTATTAATGGTCGTTGTCTTAATGGCGTTCATTCCTGGTATGCGGGTTGCATTGTTTGTTGCACCGATTTGGTTCTTGATTCTTTACATTGGATACAAATTAATAAAGATTAAACGGTAGATAGTTTATTCTATTGAAAAATGAAATTCAAGTAAATGTCTTTACTACCCATGGTGAGACATTCTGAATGATATATTTATAATGGTTAAACTAGATAATTTCTTTAATGTTGAAAAAGGTGACATTAGCGTGGAATCTATTTTCCAAGCTAATCCAGACCCGTTAATTATTCCTGATTTACGAGAAACCCAATTCGTTTCGCTGGATACTATTATCACAACGAGACAAAGAATTATTACTTACAGCCGAGACTATGAAGAGGCGATTTTACTGAAAATCAAGTTTTTCTGCCTTTATTACCAAGAAGAACATAATCTGGAATGAAGCAATACCTATAATGAACAAAGTATATAATAAGTGAAAAAAGAAGAAAGTAAAAACACGAAAAAAATGGTGGTGGTAATTTATGCATGATAACCCTATATGGAGTATACTTTTTCTTTTATTACCAATTTTCACCATCTGGTTTGCAACCCGTAAGAAAACAAAGGAACAATTTTTTTATGACCCAGAATGGGAACCGTTTCGAAAGATAACTCCTTTTTCGACAAAATTTAACTTTTATTTATGGACTAACTTTCTATTTTGGGGATCCATATTTCTCATAATTGTGTTGATAATTAAAATTTTGTATGACGCATCAATTCTTGATTAAGATATTCTTTCAATATTACAATATTTTTATAGATTCTTGAAAGACAATTGGGATAATTCTTATACAGAGCTGGACTAAGTTATGCTATCAGAATTGCAAATGAACACTACCAAAATATGGTTATATAAAAAATAAAAGGATTCTAAATTGTTAACTATGAAAAGGAATATGATATTTATGTTAATTAATTATAATTAACTTGGTTTACTCTATTATTTTAAAAGATATATATAGACCTTAATCTCTTAGGGGATTAAGGTCTTTTAAGTTAAAGAAGGAAAAGAAGATGCTAAAAATACAATTGTATTGGCATTTCATTATTCTTGTCTCTAGTGCAAATAATAGTTCAATTATGTATTACAAAAGATAGAAATAAATTCATAGAGACTCGTCAAGCAAAATTCGTTAGTAAGTCTTTAACAATTCAGAAAAGTTTGATTTATTTGTTTTTCTAATTGAGCGAGGCGTCATAATGTAAAAATCACAATACAAGCTCACTACAAGTAGTGAGCTTTATATTTCTTATAGCTGCAACCTTGCCATCTGGTTGTATACGAAGTTTTTAATGTACTATCATTCTTAGAAGAGTTTGACCTTGAAGTATCGATGGGTCAAAATAAAACAGAGTGATTTAAAAAGTTTGTAACATATCCCGTCATTTTATACGGTTGTTAATAGCTGCTTTGTAAAGATGGCTAATTCTCCATTTGCTGATCCATAGCAAATGGAGAATTGTTATTAGTAACTCTTTTTTTGGTTTAATGTATATTTCATTAAAGAATGATTTAGTAGATGTAGTATCAAATATAGTGTTAGATCCTAGAAATAAGTAATTAGGGAATAGGAAGAGGGGGAATTCTTGAATAATGCTTGATTTAGAATTTTTTTTATAAGGATTATTTGCTTTAGTTTTTTTGATATCCAGTATCTATATTAGTTCTCAAGAAAAATCTATTCTTTGGAAAATTATTAAATATGTTTCTATTTTCTTTTTGCTAGGCACACTTGGTATGTTGATTGGAGGATTATATGAAATTATTATTAATGGATATCGTCCTTAATAGTAATTAAAAACAAAGAAAAAAACATAAAAATTTATCGTAAATTTCTTGATAAGTAGGATGGTGAGTTATAGTAAATGACTAGATAGTGATATTTCTAGTTATTTTGCAAAGCTGGAGACTTATAATCAAGTATTGAATACAATAGGAGCCTTTGTTTATGCTTTATTTTTAATTTATTTGCTAGTAGTAATAGAATCAAGAGGATATAGAGTTATAAGGACTTCTAGCCAGTTTTCTGAGAAGATAGAAGATAAAATTCCAGTCTGATATAGGCTGGGTTTTTTGTTTGGTTTAAAATACCGAGACCTGAAATACCTAAAGATGATTTAATTTACTCCTCCTTTTCGAGGATTTATAACTACTGAGCGATTTACAACCGTCTGGCAAGTTTACTGCAAAAGGGAACAATATTTAAGTGTAATTCGTAACGTCTTTACGACCCTTCTCTATTTGTTGATTGGTGGGTAACTTATTCCTATTAAGTAGTTGTAGAGTACGGCACGGTAGGGACATTTAATAAAGAGCCCATGAGGATGGTCTGTGTCAGGGAACAATATTTATTCCTGTACCAAGCAGATGCTATTCAATCTGTTCTACAAAGCATCTTGTTAAGTGACTTTTAAAAAATGGGTTGGTTGGAACTTTATAGAATATAAGTATTTATGGACAGATACCTTCTATGATAAAATGGTAGAAATATAATCTGTGAATCAAATCAGTTCGTATAATGGGAGGAGACTTTAACATGAAGAGTAAGGTTATTCAGTGGGTTGTTGCTTCTGCGCTTCTGGGCTCTGCACTTACCGCCGTGCCAACATTTGAGGCAAAAGCAGCAACAAATATCTCGGCATCTGTATCTAAAGCCGTGAAAAAAGCAAAAGTTGCACAAGATACTTATATCAATTCGCCAAGAGTAGTGTCAGGATCAGATGTTAACATTAGGTTTATGATAGGGATGAATTATTATAAGGCAACCAAAAAACTTGTAGAAAAAGACAAGAGCAAGAATAAAGAAAAGTATGTGAAAGATCTGAAGAAAGCACATTTATATCTATTGCATGCTAAGAATTATATAAAAGCGTTAAAATACGGCAAACATATGAATGCGCTAGGTTCAAACTTTAATGGGATTTTACGTATTGAGACGAGTGTTTATGAAAAAAAAGCAAGGAAAAAAATTCGCGATGGTTATGCGGATTTTGGAAAAGAAATGGCACATGCTGAACGAGAGATACGACAGCTCGTTTATGGCAGTAATGCTGAAGAGTTAGTGGTTGATGAATATCTTTCCTTGCCAAAAGAAGTGCAGCCATTAACGAGAGCATATTATCTTTCAATGAAAGCGGAAAAAGATATAGCTAATGGCAATCTGGCATCCGCACAGTCTCGCCTAGCAGATGCAAAGGCAGAGCTTTTGCGCAATAAAGGAAAAGAAGAGACAGTGTCTAAGGATACACGCGTAGCAGCAACAGAAAAGTTGCTTGAGGTGAATAAAACTTTAGAAGGTGCACAACATCCAGCGATACAAAAAATTCGAGCAGTGAATCCTACATTGATTGAAGTCAGTTTTAGTGCACCGATGGATAAAGAGACTGTGAATCATTCTGTTTCCATAGACAATATCACAGTAGAGAACACGTCGAGTTATGTGCTGTCAAAAGATAGAAAAACACTACAAGTGCGTGTACCGCAATTGAAAGTAGACCAAAACTATACCATACGTGTTAAAAACGTAAAGTCAGCTGTAGGCAAAGCTGTGCCAAATGGTGAAATAGAAATCCTATTCAATGATACGGAACCGCCAGGTCCAATGAAATTTAAAACAACAAAAGATGCCGCAACAGAAATGGCAACTGTTGAACTTACATTCACTGAAGATGTAATTGCGACTGAAGAAAATTTCCTTGTTGATGGTATGGTGCCTTCTAAAGTAATAGTGGATAAAAATAATGTCACCATCATAGCTCAGTTGAATAAAAATACCGCAGGACACACTTTAGAAATAAAGGAAATAGAAGATTTATCAGGTAACACATCGAGTTCTCAATGGTCGTTACATCCTTAACAACTTTGTGAGGTCTTCGCGTTGAATAATAGTCTTTAGTGCAAAGTTCTGAAGCCATTCTCGTTGTGTAGAACAGATAGTGACTGAAATAGAAAAAACATAGTAAAGGAACCTTTTTATCTATCTTCGATAGATGAAAAGGCTTTTTTATTGAGCAAAATATCACATGGAGGGAGTTTACCGCCGTTTAGAGAAATTTATATCCACCAAGTCAAATGTACTAGACTGATACTTATTAGTTACTGTATTTGAGTTTGTTCTTTAAATATACAAATTGTACTACTTCCTAATGACATCTAAAAAAATATGTATTAATTTCAAACTAATGGTTAAAAATTTAACATTTTATACTGTTTTTTTACAATATATATATATTTATTAATAAATTTAATATATGATGGTTTTTTGTTATTTGTAACATAAATATTCCATGGAGGTAACAAATGAATAAAAAATTTATTAAATCAGTTTCTGTTTTTACTATTCTTGCAATGTTAGTAAGCTTTATTCCTCAATTTGCAATCGATGCATTTGCTCAAAGCAATAGTGAACCTTCTACTGATTCAGAAGAAACAAAAGGAACTGAAGCGACTGATAAGTTGGACACATCAGCTTTCAGAGAGATTAAAAAAGAAAGAACAGAAACCACTAAGACGTTCAAAGACAATAACGGAAATTATTATAAGGAAATATATTCAGATCCAATTCATAAGAAAGATGCAACTGGCTATGAAGACATTTCTGAGAATCTAACTTCTACAGGAACGGGCTATGTATCTACTGAAAAGACATCATTAGAATCTATGTTTCCTCAATCAATAAAAAGTGATTCGACAATTGAGTATAAAAAAGGCGATCATTCTCTAGAATTTACATTAAACTCCGCTTTAAAAGATGGTGAATCCATTGCTCCTACACTCAAAACGAAAAATATCACTGAAGAAAATAAAAGTACTTATGAAGACATCTATCCTCAAATTGATTTACGCCACATTACATTTAATGAAGAAGTAAAAGAAGATTGGATTGTCAAGAAATATACAGGTATTCACCAATTTAAATATACAATTCAAACGGATTTAATTGCGAAATTAGAATCCGATGGTTCCATATCATTTAAAGAGAATGCGAACAATGTAGACGCCATCTTTACTCTTCCTCGTCCTATGATGATGGATTCTAATATAGATGAAGCTAAAGGGGAAGGGGTTTACTCAGACAAAGTTCATTACGAACTTACGAAACAAAAAGATAATACTTATGAGTTAACTTTAAATGCAAATGAAGATTGGTTAGCTTCTTCTAAAAGGGTTTATCCAGTTTATATCGATCCATCCGTCAGCACTAAAATGACCGCTACTGCGCTAGGGGATACGTATGTAACAAGTAAATATCCTACGGCGAATTTCAATAAAACGTGGGATCCTACACAGGGTGAATATGTTTTACAAACAGGTTATTATGATGCAACATCTGGTACTAACTATGCTTTTATTAAATTCGACATAAATGATTTAAAAGGTGCTACTATTGATCAAGCACAATTAAGTACGTATGTTACACACGCTTATTATGCAAGTGAAAAGAACGGACTCTGGGTTGATGCTGTCAATGATATTTGGCATACTGCTGATTTGACTTGGAATAACAAACCATCTTCTACAAAGATTACAAGTGTAAATGTAGGACGAGATGAATGGGCAAATTTTAATGTTACTGGCACAGTACAATCATGGATGTCTGGAGAAACACGTAACAACGGGTTTAAATTACACACGAATGGTCACGGAAAAACATATTGGAAGAAAATTAGCGCTGAAGAAAATGCAAACAAACCAAAAATCACTGTTTCCTATCATTATGAAGACAGTCCAAAACCAACTGTTACGGCAACGGCTTATAATGATGGTTCAAATAATGGCTATACAAATGTGAAATGGCCATCTGTTTATGGAGCTAAAGGCTATAAATTGTTGTTATATGATGGAGCAAAGTACGAAGAAGTCTATTCAGGGACAGCTAACAGTTGGACTTCAAAAGGCAAAAAAATATTCCCTAAAAGTCCTTATAAAACAACTACTACGTTTACAGCAGAAGGGGCTGGCGTAGAGTTTCCTGATGATCCATCTGGCTTTTTTGCTGCAAAGGGAACAGCTAATTATAAAGAGTATAAGTTCCGTGTTGTCGCAGTCTATCCAACAGGAGACGGTCCACAGTCGGAGTTTGCTAAAAAGGTGATACCCCTTGCTTCAAATGCACCAGAGAGACCAATTGTAACTGGTTATCAATATCCTGAAACTGATAATGAAAATGCCGGACGCGGTTGGCTTGATATTAAATGGAAGCCAGTTGCAAATGCAACGGGTTATAAAATTTTAATTTGGAATGGAACAAAATATGATGAATTTACAGTAGGGAAAGATATCACTTCTATTAGCACAAAAGGGAAAAAGATCTGGCCTACTGACGCTGAGATTGCAGCAGGTAAAAGTACACTTCATCAAACTGCTTTAGATAAAACGACTAGTAGTGGTACAGGTGCTGAGCTACCAATGTATCCAGGTCTAACATATGGTAATACATCGAAACGTTACAGCATTCGAATCATTGCCACTTCTCCAGCTGGTGATTCTGAACGTTCAGATATAAATTATGGTTATATACCTTTGTATGCTCCTAAAAATGTGACAATTGCTTCAAATGACGATGATTTAACTGAAAATAAAACAAGTTTATCAGTGAAGTGGGATAAAGTAGAGAATGCTAAATATTATGAAGTGAATGTGACAGGGACTAAATCCGGTGTCATAGAAACTTCCCAAGTTAAAAGTGCGACAACTTATACCACCAAAAAGATGTTTAATTTAAATGATAAAAATAAGGTTACCGTAAAAGCTTATTTTTATGATGATAAGGAAGCTCCTGCTGACGAAGAAGATAATCCTCTAATGGATGGCATACAACGAGGAATAAGCCCTGATTCTTCTGAAGTGACGGCCAATCTAGATTTACGAGAAGACCTATTGGGTTTAGAAAATTATTTTACGTATGATGAAAACCAATTTGGTAATGCGACGGCAAATGTCAATGTAACAACCGGGAATATGGCGTTGCAATTTACAGATGAGTCACTCTATACACGCAGTGATTTAGGATATGACTTCACACGTACGTATAACTCTCGCTCAACTAAAGAATCTGCCTTAGGAATAGGGTGGACTTTTGACGGAAATGAGACATTGACCGCTTTAAAGAATGGAGACATATCTTACACAGATGAAGATGGAACAGTCCATCTATTTATAAAAAAAGATGATGGATATGAATCACCAGCAGGTCTTTATGAAACTTTAAAAAGCGTAGACGGTACAGTTTATACCATGGCGGATAAAAATCAATTCGTGAAAACGTTCAAATTAGGGGATAATTCAGCGCAATATTTCATTGCATCATATAAAGATGAATACGGCAATAAAATTGATTTCACAAGGAATAGTCAAAACCAATTACTTGAGGTCTCAGAAGCAAAAGGAATTGAAAAACAAGAGAAGATTCATCTTTCTTACAATGAAAACGGAAAAGTGAGTAAAATAGCTTTTGCAGATCATTGGACAAAATTTGAATATGATGGAGAATTACTTACCAGTACTCAAATTGGCAGTAATAGCCCTAACACTAAAACTATATCGGAAGTATTTGCGTATGACAAAAATGGACAGCTGAAGTCATATACTGATGGTAAAGGCCAGACGAAGGAATTTTCCTATGTAGGAAATGAACTAACAATCTACGATAAACTTTCAGCAAATACGAGAACTGCTTCAAATACGTATCAATATGAGAAAAAGAAAAATACATCCATAATTATAGTTGATGGCGATATAAATTCAATGTTTGTATGGGATGAAGCATCTTATGTAGTCAAAAAAGTAACAGAGTCTTCTGAAGAAGATTCTGCAATCCCAACATCTTATACTTTTGATGACAACTATAATATTTTAACAGTAACAAATCCAGATGGTTCAACAGTAAATAATGAATACAAAAAAGAAAATGGAAATCTTCTAAGCTCTACTTCTTCAGAGGGCACTGAAACCTATGAATATAATGTTCAAAACAACAAAGTAGAAAAAATAATTGCCACAAATGGGGAAATAACGAACAATAATTTTGAGGGTCCTTATTTAAAATCTACTACGGTGAATGATGAAACTACTCATTATGACTATGACGAGTTTGGTCGCATGACAAAAATGACATTTCCAAATGGAACATATTCGCAGACAGTATTTGAGGATAACGAGCGCAAAGTGACACTGATAGAAGGTAAAATGGATAATAATAAAACTACATCCATTACGTATACCGTTTATGGTCAAAAACAAGCTGAAACAGATGCAGTAGGGAACACTAAATTCTATACCTATGACCCTCTCTATCCTGATACCATTACATCTATAACATCTATTGTGGATGGAAAAGAATATACTACGAAATATGAATATGATGCTAATAATAATTTACACATCTTGACAGACGCATTAGGACGTACTAAGAAATATGAGTATGATAAAAATGATCAAGTAACAATGGTAGAAATGCCAAAAATGAAATTTCAATATCACTATGACACAAATGGTGAAATGGATGAATCTATTCTCCCTTCAGGTCTTAAAACAGTATTTAGCTACTCTGATGGACTAGTTGAGACTGTCCAAATAAAAACATCGACAGATGAAATCTTATCATCGACTGCCTATCAGTATGATGAAAACGGCAATACAAGTAAAATTACGCTAGATGGAAAAGAATTAAAAACATTCGACTATACAGCTGAAACAAGTTTACTTAAGCAATATACAGTAGGTTCATTTACACAAGGGTATAACTACAATGATTCGGAGAATCCTGAACGTGAAACACAACGTAAAACACTCTACGGTAAAGAAGGATTTTCCATTACAGAAGATTTTTCTTTTAAAGAAAAAAGTGATGATCTTGATCATGTAAGAGTTGGATATGGTGAAAAACCGGTCCATGATTATCAATTTGAACAAAAGACAGCAGAAAATCTAGCAACTGTTACAATTAATAATGATTTGCTGAAACAAGAAGCACAATTTAATACTTCTAACTTATTATCTTCTTTAACTTATACAACAAAAACACAAAAACCGTTTGAAATTACTTATGATTATAAGAAAAACGGCAATATTTCGAAAGAAACAATTCAAGGTCAAACAACAGCGTATGAATACGATAGAAATAATCAATTAGCAGAAGAATTATTCGATAATGGTCAAGTCAATTCATATCACTACGATGAAGTAGGCAATCGTAAAGAAGTTACTATAAACGGGAATACTGATACATTCGAATATAACGAAGCTAACCAAATTAAAACAAAAAATGGTGTATCTTATCAATATGATACGGATGGTAATTTAACACAGGATGAGAATTACGTGTATATTTACAATCCAGCTCAACAATTAACGAAAGTCCAAACATTTACAGGTAAAGTAGTGGCAACATATACCTATGATGAAAATGGGCTACGTTTAACAAAAACGGTTGGCGATACAACCCATGAATACTTTTATAACGATGAAGTTTTAAACATGGAAGTTGTTAAAACAAATGGAAAGACGCAATATCGTTATTATGAATGGAATGGCTATACACCCCTTGGTATGATAGTTAAAGAGGATGGAGAAGAAAAGGCTTATCAGTTTATTACCAACCAGCGCGGCGATGTATTAAGCATCCGAGATGAACAAGATCTAGAAGTAGGTTCTTATCAGTATGATGCATATGGGAATGTTTTGTCGGTTGAGGGAGATATGGCTAAGAAAAACTCAATTCGTTATGCAGGATACTATTATGACGACGAGACAAAAAATTATTATTTACACGTAAGATATTACAATCCAGCGAACGGTGCTTTCTTAGCCCTCGATCCACATCCTGGGGACGATGATGAACCATTATCGCAAAATGGTTATACTTATGGGAATAATAGTCCTGTTATGTATGTAGATAATAATGGTAGATTTGCTGAAACTATTTTAGACGTATTTAGCGTAGGCTATAGTATATTTAAATTTGTCTCGAAGCCTTCTTGGGGAACATTTGGATACTTAGCTTGGGATACAGCGTCTGTCTTTATACCTGGATTACCCGGAAGTTATGTTGCTAAAGGAGCAAAATCTTTTAGTAGTTTAAAAAGATTTTTAGGGTCAGCTGGAAAAGGATATGCTTGGCATCATATTGTAGAGCAAAACCCTTCGAATATGAAGAAATTTGGTGCTGAAAATATTCATAATACATTAAACGTTATAAAGGTACCACATGGTAAGGGGAGTATACACTCAAAAATAAGTGCTCATTATTCTTCCAAACAAAGCTTTACTCATGGTAAAACAGTAAGGCAATGGTTACAAACAAAATCATATAAATACCAATATCAATATGGTGTGAAAATTCTTAAGAAGTATGGTGTGAAAATAAAATGACAATCCAGATGATAACAGTATAGAAAAAATCTATTAACCTTTATATTAAAGTTAGGACAAATAAAGGGGAAATACTTTAAACAGCTTTTCAAACTTTATTAAAACATAAAATTACCATAACTCTAGAATATTAAAGAAATGAAAGAGAATTTTGTCCTAAAATTTCACAAACTAAGGATACTATAAAAATTAAAAGGACCTTTAAAGGTCCTTTTAATTTTTATTATCTATTTATTTAAGATACTCTTTTAAATTTCCTTCGTCCCATTCGCTAAGTAACATTTCTACGGCAAAACCAAAAAGTTCAGGTTTATTCTCTAATTGTTTTAATACTTTTTTTGCTTTTCCCTCATTTATTGACAAGAAATGCGTTGCTGCACTGAGTTTAACATAATCATTTGGATGTTCAAGTAATTTTTCCAGTTCATTAATACCTTTTATTTTTACACTTTTTAGTTCTTTAAAGTTTTTGAAACATTTATCATATAACTTATTTGTTTTTTTTGGTTGCTCAACAATTTCATATGCAGAAATACCATAGTCAATAGCTGATTCAATACACTTTTCTACCAAGAGACTTATTTCCATAAGACACACTCCACATTTTACAATTTATTTAACTTTCATTTAAAGTGATACCTATTTTTCTATCTTTAAATTGATTACAGAAAAAACATTATTTTTAAATTAAACCTATAGATCATAATTATAGCTACTCCAATCAATATAGCATAGTTATTTGTTAATAAGAAGCATAACACTTTATGTTGCTCTCCCTATGGCAACCTACAACATGCTGCATTAGTGTACTATTAAAGTTTTACCATTTATAGTACTTTTGATGTTATTTATGAGAGATTAAGTAATTAAAAATATTAATATAAAAATACAAATACGACATTCCATTCATATGAATTGTCGATTAATAAACATTGAACATCCCATGAGCCCAGAGAGTCATTTACGTATGCAGGAAATGAACTAACAATTTACGATAAACTTTCAGTAAATGAAAGAACTGCTTTTACCACTTATCAATTTAATAAAAAAGATAATCAATCCACAATTAAGACGGATGGCGATATAAATTCAATGTTTGTATGGGATGAAGCATCATACGTAGTCAAAGAAGTAACAGAGCCTTCTGAGCAAGAGTCCGAAATACCAACATCTTATACTTTAGATGAAAACTATAATATTTTATCAGTAACAAATCCAGATGGTTCAACAGTAAATAATGAATACAACAAAGAAAATGGAAATCTTCTAAGCTCTTCTTCTTCAGAGGGCACTGAAACCTATGAATATAATGCTCAAAACAAAGTGGAAAAAATAATTGCCACAAATGGTGAAATCACGAACAATAATTATGAGGGTCCTTATTTAAAATCCTCTACGGTGAATGATGAAACTACTCATTATGACTATGATGAGTTTGGTCGCATGACAAAAACGACATATCCAAATGGAACATATTCGCAGACAGCATTTGAGGATAACGAGCGTAAAGTGACAATGATAGAGGGTAAAATGGATGATAATAAAACTACATCCATTACGTATACCGTTTATGGTCAAAAACAAGCTGAAACAGACGCAGTAGGGAACACTACATCCTATACCTATGACCCTCTCTATCCTGATACCATAACATCTATAACATCTATTGTGGATGGAAAAGAAAATACGACGACATACGAATATGATGCTAATAATAATTTACACATCCTAACAGACGCATTAGGACGTAATAAGGTGTATGAGTATGATAAAAATGATCAATTAACAATGGTAGAAATGCCAACAATGACATTCAAATATCACTATGACACAAATGGGGAATTGGATGAATCGATTCTACCTTCAGGGCTTAAAACTTTATATAGCTACACTGATGGTCTGGTTGATACTATTCAAATAAAGTCATCAGATGAAATCTTAACATCGACAGCCTATAAGTACGATGATAACGGCAATACAAGTAAAATTATGCTAGATGACAAAGAAATAAAATCATTTAGCTATACACCTGCAAACTTACTTGAGAAATATACCTTAGGTTCATTTACACGTATATATAAATACGAGGATGAAAAACACCCAGAACGGGAAACACAACGCCAAACATCTTATAATAACGTAAGCATCACTGAAGATACTACTTTCAAAGAAGATAGTGAAGATATTGATCATGTGAAATACAGAGTTGGTGAAAAAACAATACATGATTATCAATTTGATCATAATACTACTGAAAATCAAGCTACCACTACTCTTAACAATGATTTACTTAAACAAGAAGTTAAATTCAATAGCGTCAACTTATTAACATCATTAACATATACAACAAAAGCACAACAGCCATTTGAAATTACCTATGATTATACAAATAACGGCAATATTTCAAAAGAAAATATTCAAGGGGATACTGTAACCTATGAATATGATGGCAATAATCAATTAAAAGCAGAAATATTCGATAATGGTCACGTTAATTCATATAAGTATGATGAAGTAGGTAACCGTAAAGAGGCTACTGTAAATGGGCAGACTAATACATTTGAATATAACGATGCTAACCAAATCAAAACAAAAAATAGTGTATCTTATCAATATGATATGGATGGTAATTTAACACAGGATGAGAATTATGTTTATACTTACAATCCAGCCCAACAATTGACGAAGGTCCAAACTCTTACAGGTAAAGTGGTGGCAACATATTCCTATGATGAAAATGGGCTACGTTTAACCAAAACAGTTGGAGATACAACACATGAATACTTTTACAATAATGAAGTATTAAACATGGAAGTCGTTAATACAAATGGAAAGACGCAATATCGTTATTATGAGTGGAATGGCTATACGCCACTTGGAATGATTGTTAAAGAGGATGGAGAAGAAAAAGCTTATCAGTTTATTACCAACCATCGCGGCGATGTCTTAAGTATTCATGATGAACAAGATCAAGAAGTGGGTTCTTATCAGTATGATGCGTATGGGAATGTGTTATCAATAAAAGGCGATATAGCAAAAGAAAATCCTCTTCGATATGCGGGATACTATTTTGATGTTGAAACAAAGAATTATTACTTACAGGCACGATATTATAATCCAGCAAACGGCGCTTTCGTTGCCTTGGATCCACATCCTGGTGATGAAGACGAGCCCTTATCACAGAACGGTTATACTTATGCAAATAACAATCCAGTTGCTAATATTGATTACAATGGTGCATGGAGTTTACCAACAAGAGTAATTAAGACTGTAATTGATTTAGCAGTTACGGCTATACCCGCTTTATGGGGAATAAATAGACTTATGAGTCTAAGAAAGATGACACCCGTTTATAGATTATGGAATGGAAATAAAATTAGAGTAACAACCACAGTTACAAATACTTTTACACGTCTCGGTCTAAGTTGGACTCTTGCAAGAGCTATTTCAGGCATGATTGCAAATTCTATATTAACTATATTTGATACCTCAGTAGGTGGAATAGCTGTTAAAGTACTAAAGAAATATTTTTTTAAAACTTATAAAAAGAAACAGAAAAAATATTTATATTGGGGACCAATAACTAAGGTTGAATATATAAATTTTAGTAAGCGTAAATAATGGATTGGAGACACATTTTATATGATTGAAACTTTGTATAAAGCTAGCTTTTTATTACTCTGGATTTATTTATTATGTCTATTTGTTGTTAATGTATTATTAAAGAAAAATGAGCCAATTTCTAATAAAAGTGCATATAGATGGATAAGCGTCTTGGTAGTCATTCTTATATTTATAATAATAATGACTATATTAAAAGGCTGAAGACCGTAAATACTATAGAATCCTTTTGATATATTATTAACCATTAGACAGTAGTAATCTATGCAGTGAAAACTTATTTCGCCGGTTCTGATAGAGTATTAGCATCTAAGTAGCGTTTTATTCCTAAGCACTCTCACAAAACCGTAAGAGTGAAATCCTAGCTCAATTCATATGAATTGTTAATTAATGAACATTGAACTTCCCATGAACCCAGAGAGTAAAATCTCTGGGTTTTCTTTTTGTAAGTCCACAAAAGTTAGATTTTGAAAAGGGGAGAAAATTTATAGGGATTAAGATGTTAGAAATTCGATTGTTCGCAAAATACCAATTTAACGAATAATCAATTGTAGTTTTAATTTTGCTTCATTTATATTATGTCTTCGCTTAAGTGTTGTCAAAGATGATTATTGTAAAATAATTCCGAAAGAAAATAAATTACCAACAGATATAAGTGTGCTTCAAGATACCTTTTCTAGAAAAACAATTTCAAAAAACGCAAAAATCTCTTTTCTAGTTTAGATGCCGGAGAGAACTAAGAAAACAATATCGAAATCTCCTTCGTTTCATTACATATTATTGTAAAAAAGCCAGCAAACAATATAGAATTGCTAGCTGGTTCGTATATCGAATATGTAAATGGCTAAAAGAGAATCACCTTATTTTTCCTTTTTTTGTCTTTCTGGCATAAACTCTTACTTTGGCAAAGTAAGTATAATTTTAGTGCCAGCTGCTACTTTTTGCTCTTTCTTATCAAAAATATCACTCGTTTGAAGGGTGAATTCCCTGGGGTTGCTACCATTTTCTAAAATATAACCAATATTACCTTTTTTCGTTTCATGCGGCTTGATTTCTCCTGTTAAATCGTCCAGGTATATATCATGTTCAAACGTCCACTTTTGTCCGGTATTAGCAGTCAGTGATCCAACAGGGGAGAAAAGTAAACTCTTATCGCTATTATTCGTGATTTCTACGAATGCTTTTACTACGCTAAATGTTTCATCTTGTGTTAAAACATGAAAATAATCCATCATGCTATACGTTGGTTCAAGATGAATTTTTTTTACATCACGAATGGTTAATGTGATGTCTCCAAGTTTATAGTTTTTTTGAGCTAGATTAAGACTCTCTAATTTTGCATATCCACGTTTGTCAGTTATATCATCCGCGGTTTTTAAAAGTGTACGATCGTCTGTTACTTGAGGATTAGGTTGATAAGTTTTTAGGTAATCCTTATTACTTGCAGCTTCAACATGTGTATCAGTTGAAGAGTTTGATTGGAATGAGCAGCCCGCAGTTAATGTGGCAAAGCAGAGACATATCAAGGTCATAGATAACAATTTTTTCAAAGAAAACCCTCCAACTTATGAAAAGAGGCGCCATTTAGACGCCTGCTTTCTCACAGATTTAATAGAAAATATACCTGTTTTGGGATGAAAAGATATTAAAAGCTGAGTATTATTTATCTTTAATCTTTGTTTTATTCTTTTTATTTTTCTCAATTAGATGAAAGATAATTTTCGCTTGATCTGTATTATCGATTTGGCCTGCAAATTTTGTTGATTCTGGACCAAATGCATAAACATTTACATCTTCTCCAGTATGCCCGCCAGTAGTCCAGCCTGTGTTTGAACGCTTATCGTAAATTTTTTCGATGGCATTATCGATATCTGTTACTTTACCTGTGTTGGCTTCTTTTACAGAATTGATTTCATCTTCCGTTAAAGACAAACCGCTATATTTCTTTAATGTACCTTCAACATCGGCTCCACCAGCAATTTGTGCTGCCATAAAATCAGGGGTTTTCTTTGCAGCTTTAATGGCTTCAGGGAACCAATTATAGTCATCATTTGCTGCTAACGAAAATCCGCCAGTAGAGTGATCGGCAGTTGCCACAACTAATGTGTTTTTGTCTTTTTTAGCGTAATTGATAGCAGCTTGAAATGCTTTTTCAAAATCCTTCATTTCACTCATAGCGCCAACGATGTCGTTGTCATGGCCTGCCCAATCAATTTGGCTTCCTTCAATCATTAAGAAGAAGCCGTCTTTATCTTTGCTGAGCTGTTTTATTGCTGAATTGGTCATATCTGCGAGAGAAGGGGTTTCGGCATTTCTATCAATCATCTTGTCCATACCGCCATCAGCAAATAATCCGAGTAATTGATTATTCTTATTCTTTTGTAATTCAGCTTTCGAGGTAACATAATTATAGCCATCTTTTTTAAATTCTTTTGTCAAATCACGATCTTCACGTACGAAATTAGATTTGCCTCCGCCGAGTAATACATCAATTTTATGTTTTCCTTTTACTAATTCATCAAAGTAATCATCTGCAATACCGTTCATATTCTTACGGCTTTCCTCATGTGATCCGAAAGCAGCGGGAGTAGCATGTGTAATTTCAGAAGTAGCAACTAAACCAGTTGCCTTACCCATTTCTTTTGCTGATTCGAGGACTGTTTTCACATCTTTCTTATTATTATCGACTGCTATTGCATTATTGTACGTTTTTACCCCTGCTGACATAGCCGTTGCTGCAGAAGCAGAGTCGGTTACATTTTGTAACGGATCTTCTGGGTAAGTCATTTGTTGACCAACTAAGTACCTGTCAAATGATGTTTGGTTTTTAAACTTTGAGTTTGAAGAATTTTTCAAATACCGGTACGCGGAAGTATATGAGTTCCCCATACCATCACCGATTAGGAAAATGACATTTTTAGGCGTTGTTTTCTTAGAAGTACTTTTTGCCTCTGCCTCTGACCCAGCAGTAGTAAAGCTGCTAAGTGCTAGAGTAGATACGGCTGCAATCGAGATTAGCTTTTTTGATAAGAATGATTTCATCAATAACATTTCCTCCTTTATTTGGTCTAACTATACTTTAATCAATTATTATTAAGCAGATATTGATAGAAAGATAAGATATTGTAAAGAAGGGGTATTTTGGTTAAAAAATTTTTGGGAGGGACTATTTTAATAGAGATCCAGCTTTTGTGCGAAAGTATGTTGAAAATAGCTGGCTTCAGGAAATATGCCAGCTATTTTTCTAGCTATAGGTGCTCTGCAACAACAGATGAGAGTTGGTAGAGGCTGGTGAGGCAAATCTTGGGTCATGTACATGTGAAAACTGTGAGAAATAGGAAGAGAATGATATAATTAAGTAAAATATTAATTAAAAGGATTGGAAAATGGATATAATAACAAATTTTTTTGAAAAGTGGCTAATACTACTAAACTTTAATACTAATATAATACATAATACGGCTCTAATCATACTCTACCTCCGTTTATTATATTTACCTATCAAGATGATTTATATAGTAGCGAAGAAGAGAAACGAAGAAACTGTGCCTTCTTCAATAATTAAGATTTTTAAAAAAATAATTATTGTACTGTTCTTTAATTTTCTACTCGGTTCGGCCTTACTCAAGTTCCTGCAGCCAAATTATCTAGCCAATTGGATGCCAACAGGTTGGCGGTCTGATTACATTCTGTTAACAGTGATTGCTGCCTTAGTTATCCTATTATTATTTATTTTTATACCTCGCCAAATTTATCAATTGAAGAAAAAAGAACAAACCTTAGGTAAAATGTTCTTCAAATTCAGCTCGTTTTTAATAACGGTGTTTTTCGTTTTTTCATGCTTGTTATGGGGTTTTAATGGACTTTTCGCACCTAAAAGAATCGAATTAGAATCACCTGTTGTACTATTCGATTTAAAAGGAAAGCCAATATCCGTCGTTAAAATAAGTAAAACTACTCCCAATGGAACAGAAAATGGAATAACCACCAACAGCAAAGGCTTCTTAATGAGTGCTATTGATCTTCATACTGGTAAAAAGCTGTGGAGTAGGATCTCTACTTGGCAAGAATACTTAATAGGAGAGACTAGTGAAGGCCTGTTGGTGTTAAATAATAAAAAGAAAACCCTTTATTTTATAGATCCCAAGACAGGGAAAAAGCAAGCAGATGAAAAAGACTTTCTGCATAAATTCCCTGTATTAGCAGATAATTTAAGCTACATGTATACTGACTATTCCATTAAAGGTCCAAATAAAGTCTATCTTTACGGCTTAGATGGTCGTTATTTTAAATTAAATTTAGCTACGAATGAGATAAAAGAAGATCCGAGTTATGCTGATAAAATACGTACTTTACCTGTAGGATGGGATGAACGTGTAGCTGGCGTTGAAAAGCGAAGCGATAAAATAAAAAAACTTTACCCCGAGCTAATGGGCGTAAGGCTAGTTGAAAGTAAACCTGTTGAAAAGCAGCTCATTGTTTATCAGAAAAAGCGAAACGATAATCGTCAGACCTTAGCCTTGCTTGATCTTACGAAAAGAGACTTGATTTGGGAGCAACTTTTAGATGCTCCACTTGAAAATGCCACCACTTCATTAGAAGTATTCGCTGACACAAAGTTTGTCTATGCTTGGACGGGGCGTTATCAATATAAAATCAACAAAGAGACAGGGAAAGTAGTTTATCAGTATGATTATAAGCTTGGAAAATAATTATTAAACGAAATTACTAAAGTCTCTTTCTTCTACTTTATTTACTATAAACATCTATAAAAGCCGATGAAATTCTACTTAGCTGTAAAATTTCATCGGCTTTTAAATTGGAAAGAGTATTTTTCCACTTTTATTTGTAAATTTCATATCCACTAGTAATCAAAAAAGAAAATAAACATAAACCTAAACAACCCAATGCAACACCCATAAAAATAAATGTTACTGTTAAATTTTTATTCATTGATCGGAAGAAATTAACTAAGAAAATGACTAAACAAATGATAAAGAAAGAAGTCCAATAAGGTAGCAATGTACGAGTAAGACCTAAAATAAGAAAATTAAGAAGAAATACAAAGCTTACAAGCAAAAAAAAAGTCAGTATTTTTTTCATAGAATTACTCCTTTGTAAAATGTGGGTAATAACATTTTAACAAAATTTTCTAAAATATATAGTGCTTATTAGATAAATAATCATTGAAAATAGATAAAAATAATAAATATATAAACCTCGTTAGTCTATATAAATAATAAAAGAAACAGCAATAAGAAAAATAAAAATCTTTTAAAATATTATTTTATATTGACAATTCAAAAATGACCATGTATAGTAAAAATCAATCAAATAATCATTTTTCTTATCCAGAGAAGCGGAGGGACTGGCCCTGTGAAGCTTCGGCAACGGACATATGCACCGTGCCAATTCCAGCAAGCGATTAAGCTTGGAAGATAAGAACACGTATTTGTACATATGAAGCCATATGTCTTTGTGTCCTTCTTCTTCCATGGAGAAGGATTTTTTTATGGCAAAATTAATTTGAAAGGGGGAATTAAAAACACAGTTTAGCAGATGTACCACATATACTTAATTAAATATTGCTCTTATCAAGAGAGGTGGAGGGACTGGCCCTTTGAAACCTCGGCAGCGGACATTTTTGCACCGTGCCAATTCCAGCAAGCGATTAAGCTTGGAAGATAAGAAGACGTTTCCGTACATATGAAGTCATATGTCTTACTGTCCTTCTTCTTCCATGGAGAAGGACTTTTTTGTTGAAAAAATCGGAAGGAGATTGAACGGATGATAGAATTCCAAAATGTTTCTAAAGTGTATAACAGCGGAGGAAAGGAGATACGAGCATTAAATTCGATTAATTTAAAAGTTAATAAAGGTGAAATATTTGGCGTAGTCGGCTTCAGTGGTGCAGGAAAAAGCTCCTTAATTCGTTGTGTAAATTCACTAGAAAAACCTACTTCCGGAAAAGTCATAGTAGACGGCCATGACTTAACAACCATTAGCAAAAAGCGAATTCGCGAAGTAAAGAAAAGCATTGGTATGGTATTTCAACACTTTAATTTGCTCAATTCCAAAACAGTATATGCAAATGTAGCCATGCCGCTTATTTTAAGTAAAGTTCCTAAGGATCAAATCAAACAAAGGGTTTCAGAATTACTTGAATTCGTTGGTTTAGGTGACAAAGCTCAAGTCTATCCTGATCAACTATCCGGCGGCCAGAAACAACGCGTAGGCATAGCGCGGGCTTTAGCAACACAGCCTTCAATTCTACTTTGTGATGAAGCGACCTCTGCTCTAGATCCACAGACAACGGGTTCCATATTGGAACTCTTGAAGAAGATTAACAAAGAGTATGGGATTACGATTTTAATGATCACGCATGAAATGGCTGTAATTCGAGAAATATGCGACAGAGTGGCTGTGATGGAAGCGGGGAAAGTGATCGAGGAAGGAACAGTATTTGATATCTTTTCCGCGCCGAAAACTAACACTGCTCAAAACTTTGTTAGTACCGTAATGCATGATCAAATTCCACCATCAATTCTCAATATGATGGAACGCAAGCAAGCACTAAATCATATTTTCCATATTACGTTTGTCGGCGAGTCTACAGGCAGTCCTTTTTTATCACAGTTATCTAAAATTCTCGATGTGGAAATCAATGTGCTATTCGGCAATATTACTGAACTGCAAGGTATTCCTTTTGGCAAACTGATTGTTGAAATCCAAGGAGCCGATACGGAAGTGAAACGAGCATTATCATATATGCAAGCTCAACAAATTCTTTACAAGGAAGTGGTAGCACATGCTAGTTAATTCTGAACAAATCATTGAAGCGCTCATTCAAACTATTCAAATGGTTGGTTTTTCATTTATCTTTTCCATCATTATCGGCCTTCCGCTAGGCATCCTGTTATTTGTCACTCGTAAAGGACAGATCATTGAGAACCTTCCAGTATTCACGGTTTTAAATGCAGTGATCAATGTTTTCCGATCTGTGCCCTTTATTATTTTGCTCGTAGCCATCATCCCAGTTACCCGGCTCATTGTCGGAACATCTATTGGAACATCTGCAGCTATTGTTCCACTAGTCTTCTACGCAGGCCCTTACATTGCTCGATTAGTTGAAAGCTCGCTACTAGAGGTTGATAAAGGTGTTTTAGAGGCGGCAGATGCTATGGGGGCTACTCCATTTCAGACAATTTTCAGGTTTTTACTGCCTGAGGCTCTTAGTTCACTTATTGTGAATTTTACCATCGCGACAATTGGTCTGATTGGCGCATCGGCTATGGCAGGAACCGTAGGCGGCGGTGGTATTGGCGACTTAGCCATAACGTTCGGCTATCAACGTTTTGATACGACCACCATGCTAATTACCGTAGCCATACTAATTGTTTTGGTTCAGGGGCTACAGTCATTTGGCAACATTTTATCGAAAAAAATAAGAAGAGGTTAATCTAAGGAGGAAATTAAAATGAAAAAATGTTTACTATCCATTCTTGTGCTGTCACTAGTTATTTTTACGGCAGCCTGTTCAAGCGAATCCAGCGGGAAGGAGGCAGATGGAAAATCAAAAACATATAAAATCGGCATTACGGGGACAGATACGCAAATTTGGGATTATGTAGCGAAAAAAGCAGCTAAAGAAGGAATCAAAATTAAGCTTGTATCTTTTAATGATTACGTACTTCCAAATACAGCGTTAGCAGATGGTGAGTTGGATGCCAATTCATTCCAAACTGTTGCTTATTTTGACCAATTTATTAAAGAACATAATCTTAAACTTGTTCCAATTGCTACAACATGTTTAGCACCAATGGCTGTTTACTCAAACAAATTGAAGGACATTAAAGATATCAAAAAAGGTGCAAAGATTGCTTTGCCAAATGATGTTTCAAATCAAGGGAGAGCCCTTTTATTACTACAGCAGGCTGGCCTTATAAAATTAGTAGATGGTTATGATGGCTTAGGTTCTATTAAAGATAGTGTTATTGAAAACCCTAAAAATATTGAGCTTATTCCTACTGCTCCTGCTCAAATACCGAGAGCATTAGAAGATGTGGATGCAGGCGTTATTAATAATGGTATTGCTCGAGATGCAAGCCTTAATCCAATCAAAGATTCAATTTTCCATGAGAGCGAGACAGCAATTGATTATCTGAACATTATCGCAGTGAATGACAAAGATAAAAACAACAAAACATTAAAACGAATTGCAGAGTTATACCAAGAGGAAGATACAGCGAAATTTATCAATAAAGAATATGGCGGCACACTGATCCCAACATTTGTACCATTGAAGAAAATAGGTTGGTAGAAAGATTGTTGCTAGAAGTTTAATAAAATATGAGGAGAATCTAATATGACACATGTACTTATACATTTAAGTGAGGCAATAACTACCAATGTTGATGTTAATCAAGGAAGGTATATTGAAACAAGCCACAAGATTCATAATAATCCAGAGATCGGAAATGAGGAATTTTTTGCTTCTGAAGAATTAACAAACCTTCTCCAAGAAGAAGGTTTTGCAGTAGAGAGGGATGTGGCTGGTCACAAAACAGCATTTGTTGCTCGCTATAAATCTACTAAACCAGGTCCATCAATTGCTTTTTTAGCTGAATATGATGCTCTTCCTGGAATCGGTCATGCATGTGGGCATAATATTATTGGAACCATGAGTGTTGCTGCTGCTATCAGTTTAAGCAAAGTGCTGGATGAAGTTGGTGGAGAAGCGGTTGTCTTTGGTACACCTGCTGAAGAGGGAGGACCAAATGGAAGCGCGAAAGGTAGCTTTGTGAAACACGGATTAGTAGAAGGAATCGATGCGGCAATGATGATTCATCCCCAAGGTGTAACCAATCTAACATCGCCTTCGCTTGCAGTAGATCCGCTCGATTTCGAGTTTATCGGAGCAGCGGCGCATGCAGCAGCAACCCCTGAAAAAGGTATCAATGCACTAGATGCTGTTATTCAATTGTTTAATGGCATTAATGCCCTACGCCAACATGTGACAAGTGATGTTCGTATTCACGGCATTATTACACATGGTGGAGATGCACCGAATATTGTGCCTGAATATGCAAAAGCTAGATTCTTCATTCGAGCAGCAACAAGAAAAGGTTTGAACGAAGTAACCAAACGTGTAAAAGCTATCGCTGAAGGAGCAGCACTCGCAACTGGGGCAAAACTTAATATAATTGCCTTCCAAAATGAAGTAGATAATCTGTTGCTTAATGATACATTCAATGAAGTGTTTAAAGACATAATAGAAGAGTTAGGGGAAAAGGTTGCTGGCGGACGTGATGGAATCGGCTCTACAGATGCAGGTAATATCAGCCAGGTAGTCCCTACTATACATCCATATATTAAAATTGGTCCAGATGATCTTGTACCTCACACGATTGAATTTAGAGAAGCTGCAAGATCTAAAAAGGGTGATGAAGCGTTAATTAAAGGTGCTAAAGCACTTGCTCTTACAGCATTACGCTTGATAACTGAACCTTACTTGTTAGATGCAATCAAAAAAGAATTTAACCAGAAAAAAGCAGACGAAGCAGAATAGAACTAAAAACCCCTCAGTAATTAGCTGAGGGGCTTTATTTTATCTAGATACAGAAAATTATTATTAAGGATGATAAACTATAGCTAATTCATTTGGAAAACCACTCTATTTGTTTGGAACCTTACATAGTAAATAATATAAGGAAAGAGATGATTATATGATAAATGGACAAAATGAGATAATTAAACATCATCAATATGCTATAGAATTTGTGCGATCATTGAATAATTTAAGAGAAGAGAAATGGAGGATGAAAATAGAAGAAGGGAAATGGACTGTAGCTGAAATCATTGGACATTTAATTCCTTGGGATGAATTTGTCCTAAATAATCGTTTACCTTACCTATTTTCAGTTCAGGAACTTCCAATAGGGCCGGATGTAAAAACATTAAATGCTACATCTGCTGGTAAAGCTAGAGAACAAGAAAAAAAGGTAATTATAAACGACTTTATTTCAGTAAGAAGTGAACTTCTTCAAAAAATAGAGGGAATTCCAGATACACGTTGGAATGAAGAGATAACTATTGGACAAACAAAGCTAAATTTATATGATTACTTTAAAGGTCTTGCAGAACATGATCTGCATCACTTCAATCAAATAAAATACAAAATTAACCAATAATGAGCTTAGGGTGGGGATATCTCATCCTTTTTTATTTTGTACAATTGAATAGTTAAACATAACCAATATTTATATACCTCGTCAGTCCATATAAAAAATATAAACACTACAATAAGAAATATATAGTTTTGATATTACTCAGGTTTTATTGTATTTCTGAACAATTTTTTTATATTTAAGGTTTAATTAAGGTTTAGATTAAAACAGTGTAAGGTAGGCCCTTTATAATCTGAAATGTAGTCATTAAGGGAGGACATTTCAATGAAAAACATCTTATCCGCAAAAAATGTTCAAAAAGTGTATGGGACAAAAGGAAATCAATATAAAGCATTAGAGGATATTGACTTTAAAATAAATGAAGGTGAATTTATTGGTATCATGGGTCCTTCAGGTGCAGGGAAATCTACATTGCTGAATATATTTTCTACCATCGATACACCCACTTCAGGAGAAGTGATCATCGCTGGGCAAAATATTGTAACCATGAAGGAAGAACAGTTATCAGATTTTCGACGCAATAACCTCGGTTTTATTTTTCAAGATTATAATTTGCTAGATACTTTAACAGTAAGGGAAAACATCTTATTACCTCTTGCATTGTCCAAAGTGTCTCCAAATATAATCGAAACCCGTGTAAAAGAAATAGCCGAAACGTTTGGTATTCAAGGAATACTTGATAAATATCCATATCAAATCTCTGGCGGGCAAAAGCAGAGAACAGCTGCTTCAAGAGCAATGGTGACAAAACCAAGTCTTATTTTGGCGGATGAGCCAACAGGGGCTTTGGATTCAAAATCTGCTACTGATTTACTGGAAAGTTTAACAGCTCTTAACGAGCAGAATCATTCAACCATAATGATGGTCACACATGATGCCTTCGCAGCAAGCTTCTGTAAACGCATTTTATTTATCAAAGATGGAGGAATCTATGCGGAAATTCAAAAAATGCAACTTTCCCGTGAAGAATTCTTTCAAAAAATACTAAATGTCCTTGCTTCTCTTGGAGGTGGACAATAAAATGACGCTATTTAGCATCGCCCGAAAGAATATTCGAAAAAACTTTGCTAACTATTCTTTGTATATAGGCTCAATGATTTTTAGTATCATCATTTACTTTACCTTTGTTTCTTTAAAGTATGACCAATCAATACAAGAAACCACAGAATCATCCGATAAAATTAGCTCAGTCTTTAATGGTGCTTCCATTGTGCTAATCATATTCGTTGCTGTATTTATTTGGTATTCAAACTCATTTTTTGTGAAGAAACGTAAGAAAGAAGTCGGTCTCTACTCTTTACTTGGAGTTCGCAAGAAGCAAATAGGCCGAATGCTATTTTACGAGAATTTTATTATGGGTCTCATTGCTTTAGTGTTCGGCATTATCCTTGGTTTGTTCCTGTCAAAGGTTTTTGTCATCATTTTAATGAAAGTAATGGGATTTGAAGCCATTGGAAGTCTAGCTATTTCTTCTCAAGCAATTGTAAATACGATTATCGTATTTTTACTGATCACCGCTGTTACATCAATACACGGATATCGGTTAATTTATCGGTTTAAATTAATTGAGTTATTTAAAGCGGAGCAAGAAGGCGAAAAAGAACCCAAGTCGTCTGTAATCACTGCCATACTTTCGGTTCTCTTAGTTGGGATTGGATATTGGCTTGCACTACAAAATATTTTAGTGTCTGAAGTATGGAGAAAAGTTGGTTTTTTGGTAACACCAGTTATCATCTTAGTCACAGTTATTTTGGGTACGTATTTGTTGTTTAGTACATTAACAGTTTATTTATTAAAACTATTAAGAAAAAATAAAAACCATTTTTGGAATGGTATCAATTTAATCAGTACATCACAACTACTATACAGAATAAAGGGAAATGCACGTACATTAACAATTATTGCTGTTCTAAGTGCAACTACATTAACTGCGGTTGGAGCTGCTTATAGTTTATATTATAACAATCGTAGTAATGCAGAAATAGTTAATCCTAATAGCATGATGTTTATCGCTAAAAACAAGAATGTATCTCAGCAGATCGAAGGGCAGGTATCGGGAGCTAGAAATCATAAAATTGTCTATCATGAGACGTTGCCTACAATCATGTTGGATGTCAATATAACAAATCTCCATAACAACAATTTACCAGATGAAATGGAATACAGCATTATCAACAACAAAACCTTTAACCAATTAGCTAAATTACAAAAAAGAGATGAAACTTTATCATTACAGGGAAATGAAGCAGCTGCACTAGAAGCTGGCTATTCAGAAGGTTTCTCACCCAAGTATGTTGGAGCATCGATTCCTTTAAAAGTGAATGATGAAAATGAGAAGATTACCTTCAAAATCTTGAAGAAATATAATGTGTTGAATACACCTACAGCAGGTATGACAATTGTAATTAGTGATGAACTATTTTCAAAATTTGCAAGTAACACAAAACTAGTTAATATGGAAGTTTACAAGATAAGTAATGAAGAGGATGCCAAAGTTTTAACAAAAAAAATAGAAAACTTGTTACCCGAGGAAGCAAATTTCTCTAGTTTTTATTCAAATTATGCCCAAGGGTTGGAATCAACAGGTTTAATCATTTTCATTGCAGGATTTTTAGGATTAGTATTCCTAGCAGCAACAGGAAGCATTATCTACTTTAAACAATTAACGGAGGCTACCTTAGATAAAGATCGTTATGCAATTTTACACAAAATTGGTGTAAACAAAAAAGAAGTGAAAAGGTCCATTTCAAAACAAATCTTATTCATTTTTGCATTGCCATTAATAGCAGGTATTGCTCACTCTATCGTGGCATTAACCATGCTATCAAAGTTAATGCAAACAAATTTGATGATCCCTGTCAGCATCTGTATAGGCGCTTATGTTTGTATTTACATTGTCTATTATTTCTTAACAGTAAGGAACTACTACAAAATAATCATTAAATAGAAAAGAGGAAAAATCATGAAAAAATTAATTGGATTTATTGTAGCAATTGTCATTATAGTCGGCGGATTAGTTATTCTTCAGAATGTTAACTTCAATAGGGTAGGAGCAGAACAGTACTACACTCAAATTATTGGAGAAGGAACGATGTTAAAAGATAAAGATGATAATGGTAAAACATATGTATCTTATGAGTACAAACTCCCCGCTTTTGACAAGGATGGTAAAGCTAAAACATTAACATTTACTGCTCAAAAGCAGCTTCGGAAAAATGCTTATTTAACTTTATTTGAAAAAGCTGATAAAGGAGTCACTTCATATCAGGAAGTAAAAAAAGGCGATATTCCCAAAAAAGCTAATGAGAAGTTGGTAAAATAATTATTATGAAGGAATCCTTATGAAAAAGGATTCCTTTTTACTATAATATAATAAGCAGAAGACAAGTCTGGAGGTCATACAACGTGGCAACAAATAATAAGGTTCTAATCATTGATGATGAGGAAGATATTTTACGCCTCATCAAAACCGTACTAAAAAAAGAAGGAATTGAAAACGTCATAACGGCAACTACTTCTAAAGAAGGGTTGGAACAATTCCAAAACAATAGTCCAGATCTTGTTATATTGGACATTATGCTACCAGATGGTGAAGGCTATGATGTCTGTAAACAAATCAGAAATATTTCCAAGGTACCTATTCTATTCTTATCAGCTAAAACGGAAGAAATAGATAAGATATTGGGCTTTGCCATTGGTGGGGATGATTATATTACAAAGCCATTTAGCCCTAAAGAGCTTGCGTATCGCGTTAAGGCTCATTTACGTCGCACAGAATACATGAAGTCTGAAGCAATAGTAGAGAGAACATTCAAGGCAGGTCCATTTGAATTAAACGAAGAAAAGGCAGAGTTGAAAAAGAATGGGCAAGTGATTGAATTGAAACCAAAAGAACTTGGATTAATAAAGGTTTTCCTACAAAACAAAAACAAGGTAATTAGCAAAGAACAGCTTTATGATTCAGTATGGGGAGAAGATTTTTTCGGGATGGATAATACAGTCATGGTTCATATACGTAGGCTTCGTGAAAAAATCGAAGAAAACCCTTCTCAACCACAATTTCTGATGACCGTTAAAGGCTTAGGTTATAAGCTGGTTATAGAGGAAGCATAGATGAAGTGGAAGCTGACAGGAAGATATTTATTATCTATTGTATTGGTAGTTATTTTAATTATTTTCATTAATCTATTCCTTGGGATTGGTATGCTAATAGCACAGAAAGCTTTTGGTGTTCCAATTTTTCAAAATCATGAAATATCACCCGAACAATTCACAAGAACCTTTAATAAAGAAATCATCACTCATAAGCAAGCAGCTACAATTTCTAAAGATGGACAAAAGAAATTAGAAAAAAAGAATGCCTGGATTCAAATCTTAGATGAAAACGGCAAAGAGGTATATGGGTTTAGAAATCCTCCGAATAGTAAGAGAAAGTATATACCTGCGGATATTATTCAAATGTATAAATATAAAGAAATAAATGGAAAAACAGTCGTTTATGTAGGGGAAAAGAATATAAATGGACGCCAGTTTAGCTATTTGATAGGAATTGAAAATCAACACTTAGATCGCCAATTTATCTCTTACAACAATCAAGATATCATTAGATTATTTAATATTGGGACAATTATTTTCCTTGTAGATATCTTAATTGCGTTAATGATCGGCTATTTCTTCAGCAAAAGGTTAACACAGCCATTATATACCTTAATTGAAGGTATCAAAAAACTCGCTAATCATGAATTTAATCACCACGCTAAGCCAAGAGGATTATATAAAAATGTTTTTTATAATTTAAATCATTTAGCTGACCAGTTAAAGTTAAGTGAGAAAGAAAGGAAAAGACTCGATTTAATGAGAGAGGAATGGATTTCCAACATTTCTCATGATATTAAAACTCCACTCTCCTCCATTCAAGGCTATGCAGAAATGATGAAAGATAAAGATTATACTTTTTCTACTGATGAAATAAGGGAATATGCAGGAATAATTGAGGAAAAGTCAAGATACATTAAAGACGTCATGGAAGATTTAAATTTATCAACTAGATTAAAGAACAAAGAACTTTCCTTGAACAAAAAAGAAATGAATATTGTTGCTCTTTTGCGGACAATTGTGATTGATATATTGAATGACCCCAAATACGGGAACCGACAAATACAATTTTATGTTAATCAAGAGGTCATAATGGAAGAAGTGGATGAAATTCTTTTCCGAAGGGCAATTAATAATCTAATTTATAATGCTATCGTTCATAACAATGATCATGTAAAAATAGAAATAAGCATTGATAAGAAAGACCATACACATATTTTGATTAAAGATAATGGAAAGGGTATTAAAAAGCAGGAGCTAGAAAGGATTTTTGATCGCTACTATCGGGGTACAAATACTGGAGCTGCACATAAGGGGTCTGGACTAGGAATGGCGATTGCACATGATATAATAAAAGCCCATGACGGACAAATCACCATTCAAAGTGAGATTGACTCCGGCACATCGATTGAAATTAAAATATAACCTTTTAATTGTTTCTCTAAAAGGCATAAGCTGTAAGGGCTTGTGCCTTTTATTATTAATTATTGTTGTCCTACTCAACTATTAAAGATTTAGAATGAGGATGATAATATTTAAAAAGAAGTGGTATGATAAATAAAGTTTAAAGGACTTAATAAGGAGCTTACATATGGCATTTACTATTTTATTAATCGAAGATGATACGTCAATATTTCAACTAATAAAACAGCAATTTACAAAGTGGGATTTAAACGTGAAACAGCCTGAAAGTTTCAAGGATGTCATGCATTCATACCATGAAATAAATCCCCATCTTGTTTTGATAGATATTCAGCTTCCTGCATACGATGGATTTCATTGGTGCAGAGAAATTCGTGCCATTTCTAATGTGCCAATTCTCTTCTTGTCATCTCGCGATCAGCCCATGGATATGGTGATGGCAATGGGCATGGGAGCAGATGATTATATTCAGAAGCCATTCCATATGGACGTTCTATTAGCAAAGGTACAAGCTATTTTACGAAGGACCTACGCTTATGCAGAGGAAGGAGAAAAAGATGAGTATGTAATATGGAATGGAGCATCAATCGATTACGCTTCTAGCACTGTTACATACCAAAACCAAACCGTTGATTTAACCAAGAATGAGCAATCGATATTGCGAATTCTATTGAAGTATAAAAACCAAATTGTCTCTAGAGATGATTTAATGCGTGAGCTTTGGGATGACGAACGATTTGTCAATGACAACACACTGACAGTTAATATTAACCGATTAAGAGGCAAACTAGAACAATTGAACTTGGTTGATGTGATTGTTACAAAAAAAGGACTTGGTTATATGGCGATTACAAGGGATGTGTCCTAATTGTTTTTATTTTATCTAAAAGATCGGCTTCCTTGGATTCTATTTTTTATCGGCTGCTTAGTATGGATTAATTTTTTAATCTACCTAGATACAGGCTTTAAACTGATTTCCATCATGTATATAAATTTAACGACAATCTTCCTTTTCCTAGTGTTTTTGTTGTGGCGTTACTTTAGAGAATCTATTGCCATTAAGGAAATGGATGAAGATCTTAGCGAGTATCAGTGTATGAATGATATATTTCTCGCTAGAATCAAGGGAATGGAACGGGAGTTTGAGCATTATCAAAATGAACTGAATATAAGAAGATTGCAAGAGCGCGATGAGCATTTAGCATGGATCCATGAGGTGAAAACGCCTCTCACAGCAATGAAACTTATGATTGAAGATTTGCCAAGAGAATATCAAAAACCACTTCAAGTTGAATGGCTCAGAATTCATTTACTTCTAGATCAAACGCTTCATACTTTGCGACTGGCTGAAATCGAGCAGGATACTATGATGCAGCAGATAAACCTTTCATCTGTTATTATGCTTGAAGTAAAGGAGCTACAATCCTGGTGCCTTGCGAAAAATTTGGCTATTGAAGTAGAGGGTAATGAAGAAAAGGTTTTAACAGATCAAAAATGGTTATCCTTTTTGCTAAGACAAATACTAACCAATGCGGTGAAATATAGCCATAATGGAGATGTTATTACAATCCGTATGTCTACTGACGAAAAAGGACATAAAATACTGTCCATTGAAGATACTGGAGAAGGGATTGCTCCTTCTGATTTACCTAGAATTTTTGATAAATCCTTTACAGGAACGACGGGACGAAAGCAGAGCGCATCAACAGGAATGGGCCTTTACCTCGCAAGGAATGCGGCTATTAAATTAGGAATTAATCTAGCTGTACAATCTTCAATAAATGAAGGGAGTACGTTCACACTTACTTTCCCGACATCCAATCCTTACTTGGAAACCATAGCAAAGTGACATTTTTGTCACTTTGCTTTTTTAAATGTCACGTCAATCGAACGATTATTGATCAAGAGTTTTGTAAAATATAAATAGTTAATCAGGAGGCGATAATATGGAAATTTTAAAAGGACGTAAAATCAAAAAGATATATGGAAAAAAACAGTCTGCACAAGAAGTGTTAAAGGGGATTGACTTAGATGTAGAAGCAGGGGAATATGTTGGGATCATGGGGCCATCAGGTTCTGGGAAAACAACGCTTTTAAATGTACTCTGTTCAATTGATAATCCTACCCAGGGGACAATAGAGATCAATGGGCAAATGCTACAAAAAATGAAATCAAAACAACTTGCTTCATTTCGCCGTACTGAGATGGGTTTTATCTTTCAAGATTACAACCTTCTAGATACGCTAACAGTTAAGGAAAATATCTTACTTCCACTCGCGGTTGGTAAAACAAATGAAAAAGAAGCAGAAAACCGGTGCCAAGAATTAGCTAAGCAATTGGGGATTGTAGATTTATTAAATAAATACCCAAATGAATTATCAGGCGGCCAAAAACAACGTACAGCAGCAGCTCGTGCGCTAATTATTAAACCGAGTATTGTATTTGCAGATGAGCCCACAGGCGCACTTGATTCAAAAGCTGCTTCGTCTCTATTAGAGAACTTAGCATCTTTAAATAAAACAAATGGTGCAACTATTATGATGGTCACTCATGATCCAGTCGCTGCTAGTTACTGCAGCCGCGTTCTTTTCTTAAAAGATGGACAAATTTACACACAATTATATAAAGGCGACAAAAAACGCACGCAATTTTTCCAAGACATCATGCATACGCAAGGTGTTCTAGGCGGTGATGGCTATGAAGATTAGTACATTAATTCTTCGCAGCATGCGAAAGAACATTAAACATTACTATCTCTATTTTTTCGCATTAATTTTCAGTTCAGCCCTTTATTTTTCATTTGTGACATTGCAGCACAATGATGCGATTGATCAATTAACTCAGTCAAGCATAAAGGCAGGCGCAGGCTTTAAAGTAGGCGCTGTTATGCTCGTGGTTATTGTCTTTTTCTTCGTCTTCTATGCGAATCAGTTATTTTTAAAAAGACGAAGTAAGGAAATTGGATTATACCAAATTGTTGGAATGCCAAAGTCAACAATCTCTTATATTCTTGCACTTGAAAACTTATTGCTTTGGGTGGCTGCCTTAGTAGCAGGCATTCTAATCGGGTTCCTATTTTCACGTTTCTTTGCGCTAATTTTCTTGAAGATTATACATGTTGATGGATTAGTAATGCTAGATTTTTCATTCATAGCACTAGTCCAAACACTAATTGTTTTTGCTGGATTATTTATTATTGTATTGATTCAAACAACATGGGTTGTAAATCGTTCAACGTTGTTACAGTTATTCCATACAACAAGTAACAGTGAGCAAAAAATGAAAAAGATGAGTCCAATTCAACTCATTTTAGGTGCAGTAGGCCTAGCAGCTATTGTGTATGGGTACTATTTATCAACTACCATTTTTAATATAAACGAGAGTGCAAACGAAAACACATTATTTATCAAAATGGGAGTCGTATTGGCTAGTGTCATTATTGGTACTTATTTCGTCTTCCGTTTTTCTATTGCTTTAATTATGAATGCCATTCGCAGCTCTAAAAATGGACATCTCTCATTAAAAGATGTCCTGGCTGTATCGCCCATTATGCATAGAATGAAAAGTAATGCATTGTCATTATCAATTATTACGGTCTTGACGGCACTCGCGCTTACAGTTCTTTCTCTATCGTCCATTACCTACTATTCAATAGGGGCACAAATAGAGCAATATACTCCCTATGATATGAGTGTTGTCAATGATGAAGGTAGTGCTTTTGAAAAATCACTACAAGCAAAAGAAATCAATTATAGAACAGATCATTATGAATTATTAAATGTCCCTATCGATTTCACACCAGTGATGAAAAATGAAGAAGCAAAACAAGCGAGCAAAGGTAATCAGTACTCTGATACAATTGTTCTAAAAGAAAGTGATGTAAAGAAAAAATTACCTTCTATTAGCTTAAATAAAAACGAAGCTTATATACTGGGTTACAACTCCATATTCCAAAAAATAATGCCATTAGAAATCGGTAACCAAATGAAATTAAGAGTAAATAATTCGATTAAACATTTGAAGTTAATAGGGGTTGAAGCAAAGAATAGTGTCCCTTCAGAAATAACATATGGCGGAAAAAAAACAATTGTACTGTCAGATCAGTTGTTTAATCAAATTAAGACTAATAAACAAATTCTTAAACAAACAGGCTGGCGTACCTATACTGGCTACACGATTATTAATAGTGAACAGATGGATAAAGCCATTTCACTTTATAAAAAGTCAACAAAAGGTGGTATTTTCACATCACATAGTAAAGGGGATTTTTCTCCGGAAGAACAATTTTCCATCAAGAGCGAAACATACAAGCATTCTCTAGAAAATATTGGATTACTCATTTTTGTGACTGGCTTCTTAGGACTAGCATTCTTGCTTGCGACGGGCAGCATCCTCTACTTTAAACAGATGACAGAAGCAGAAGAAGAGCGGGAATCCTTTAAAACTCTTCGTAAAATTGGTTTTACGACAGACGAAATCATGAAAGGAATACGTCGCAAGCAACTCTTTAGTTTTGGCATCCCACTAGTTGTTGGTGTTTGCCATAGCTACTTTGCAGTAAAATCTGGTTGGATGTTATTTGGAACAGAATTAGTAATCCCACTAGTTGTAACGATTGGCATCTATATTGTTCTTTACTCTATCTTCGCTATCCTTTCAACAAAATACTATCGTAAAATTGTCAACGACAGTTTACCTCAATAAAAAACAACAAAAGGCAAAAGCTCTAAGAGCTTTTGCCTTTTATGATTAATTATTGAAGTTATATTCGTCAGGATTCGGACCGAAATGGAATCCTTCGTTTAAGGATGAGATTTTGTCGATTTCATCTTGTGTTAATTCAAAATCAAATAACTCAAGATTTTCACGGATTCTTGATGGTGTCATTGATTTGGGAATCGTAATAACATCATTTTCTAAGTCCCACTTTAATACAATTTGAGCTGTTGATTTATTATATTTTTTTGCGATATCAACAAGAACTTCATGGTTTAAAATTTCGCCATTCATAAGAGGAGACCAAGCTTCAACTTGAATGCCATGTTTTTTGCAGTATTCTCGTACTTCCACTTGTGTTAATTTAGGTTGGAATTCGATTTGATTTACTGTAGGAACTACTGATGTTTTTGAAAGCAATGTTTCTAGGTGATGAACATGGAAATTGCTGACACCTATGTTTTTGACTCTTTTATTATTATAAAGTTCTTCAAGCGCCTTATAAACTTCTACATAATTTTCATCTAGTCCTGGCCAGTGAATAATATAAAGATCTAAATAATCCAATCCTAATTTACGAAGGCTTTCTTCATAAGCTGCGATTGTTTCATCATATGTAAGCCCGTCATTCCAAACTTTTGAGGTTACAAATAACTCCTCACGAGTAACAAGTCCTTCATCGATTGCTTTTTTAATACCTAGACCAACACTCTCTTCATTTTGATAGATGTGTGCTGTATCAATGTGGCGGTAACCTTCTTTGATAGCTACTACAACCATGTCTGAAAGCTCATTGCTATCTTTTACACGAAATGTACCGTAGCCTACTGCAGGCATTTCATTGCCATTATTTAATGTAACTGTTTGTTTTACCATATTATTCACTCCTTCTTTTACCATTATCTATTTTATCTTAATTGTAATCATTTTACCAAATTTTCATCTTATCAGGTTTAGAAACATACATAATAATTGTATAATTGTCCAATCTAACCATAACTTTTATAAAAAGAAGCGGGGAGATTTAGCATGAAACACCATACAACTTTTCAAGGAAGAAGCCTTTTGTTGTTGCAACTCGTCAATTTAAGTGGGTTTGGACTATTTGTAGTTTCTGCTTCTTATGTATGGTTTATGTTCTCAAGCATTCCATTGAAAGTACCTATTGATTTTGGGATAAGAGGAGAGCCTATAGAACTCGGCTCACGCGTTTTCTTGCTTTTCCTTCCATTATTAATTGGCATTCTGGCTGTGGGACTATATTGTTTAGAAAAATCACCAAGCTATCATAAGAACCCGCACATCCAGCTTACTAGCGAACAGCAAAGAGAAACGAAACAAATGGTGTGCCTTTTAGTTTTTATTAGAACAATGCTATTTCTCTTTCAATCGGTTTATATCTGGCAATCTATACAAATGGCAATAGGAAACGACTCAAATTTAGAGGGAATGCTGTGGGTTTTTGTCATTCTCATGATTGCTATTCCGACCATTATGTCTTTATCAGGTATTAGGAGAGCTTGAGACATCTCTCCTTTAATAGCATTGCGTAAGGAAGGGAGTATAGATAATAATAGAACTAACCACAACCATATTCTTAATAGAAATTAGGCGATTTTAGTGAAAAAATATGCTGCATTAATAGAGGACTTTAAATATTTTATTTTTACTCTTGTAGTAATGATTCTTTTGGTGATGCTCTTTCGGACTTTTTTTACGCCCGAGGTCGTCGTAGGAGATAGTATGGAAAACAGTTTACATGAAGGGGATTACCTGCTTTCCAGCAAAGTTTCCTACGAATTTCATGCACCAAAATATAATGATATTGTCAGTTTTGATGCTGACATTATAGCGGGCCATGACTTATATATAAAACGTGTCATTGGTTTGCCGGGAGACCATATTCAAATTAGAGGAAAAACACTCTATCGCAATGGAAAAATGGTTAAAGAGCCATACATAAAAGAAACAATGGATAGTCCGTCAATTGATATCGTGATTCCAAAACGTAAAGTCTTTGTTATGGGAGATAATCGCAATCATTCTATGGATTCTAGAGACTTTGGGCCGATCGATTATAGGAAAGAGATCAGAGGAAAAGTATTGCTCCGTTTTAAACCTTTCAATCAGTCTTGGCATTAAAGAAGTTTTATAAAAGTTTTCGAATAATGGCAGGGGTTTGCTGTTACTTTATCGAACTTTATAGTGTGAACTAAAATGTGGGGGTCGCTATATTGTTATTATACTTTTGATTAATCATCTGCTTCTATGATGTTGAAAAATACAATTCAGGAGTTGACTGATGATGATTTATACAAATTCTCTAGATAACATTTCTTCAGATATGCTACAAGGCTTTTTCGTGGATTGGCCAAACCCGCCTAGTCTGAAAACACATCTACAATTACTAAAAAATAGCAATAAAGTGGTGCTTGCACTTGATAAAGAGAAAAATAAGGTAGTAGGTTTTATAACGGCGATTAGCGATGGTGTGTTGTCCGCGTATATTCCACTTCTAGAAGTGTTACCTGAGTATAAATGTAAAGGTATCGGCAAAGAATTGGTAAAGCGCATGTTGCATGAATTAGAAGATATCTATATGGTGGATTTATGTTGTGATGATGATTTAGTAGCTTATTATGAACAGCTCGACATGAAACAAACCAATGGTATGATAGTAAGAAATTACGCGATGCAAGCTGGAAATGTAAACTAAGCTATTAATTTAGTTTCAGGGGGGAATTAGCGATGAGCTATAGAACACTCATCGTACTTCTTGTTGTAGTATCTATTTTCGTGACAGCGTGCGGTACCAAGGTAAAGGAAACACAGAATGTGAGTGCACCGCCTACAGCAGCGGAAGTATTAAAAGAAGATAATAATGCCGATCTGTTAATGGTCCATGATACTCTTTATCAAACAAATATTGATTGGGTTAATCAATTGGAAGTAACCAAAGATAAAGAAATTGGCAAAGTGGAAAGTAAATATGGCTCTGGCCAAACCTTTAAGAATAAGATGGCTAACAATATTCCAGTAGGAACTAAGATATACTCAACGAAAGAAAGAAATGATGTTTTAATCGTTGAAATTAACGGAATAGAAAAGAAGTACTATGCTTTAACAGAAGGATAATATAAAACACCAGTGCATTCCCGAAATATTTGGGGAGTCGCTGGTGTTTTTAAATTATATTTAACGTTCAAGATACCTATATAAGGTTGATTTGCTGATACCTGTTTCATTTTTTATTTCTGTAAGACTATGTTGCTTACTTTGATACATTTGGATGGCGCGCTTCACATTTTCATCCGGTTTTTTTGGACGCCCAGCTGATACTCCTTTTTGTTTTGCTCTATCTAAACCCTTTCTTGTTCTTTCACTAATGACGTCACTTTGAAAATCAAGTAAATGTTTTACAATCTCCTCAAATGAATAGCCGCCTTCGCTACTTGTATCGATACCCTCGTGAATCGAATAGAAGAAAGCACCTTTAGCATGGGCAATCTCTAATAGTTCAACTAAATGGCGCGTCGAATCTGCTAAGATAAACAATCTGTTTACAAGTATTTTATCTCCAGATTGAATGTTTTCCATCATCTTTTGCAAATGTATCCTTTTCTTTGCAGACGAATGTTCTTCTTGAATCAACTGATCACATTGAAAGCTTTGAAGTGTTTGGATTTGTTTTTCACAGTTTTGATCCTCAATATAAGGCCTCATATATCCTATTAACATATTGGCTCTCCTATATAAAAGTCGTTTTTTCTATTATAACATACTATAAGTCATCAAAAAATAGTTCCAAAATGGTTCTATTTTGGGAAGTAAGGTGTTATACTTCATTTTGTTGTCTGAAAAAGTTAAAAAGCTTCAAGCTATATAACTCTTAAACAGATATTATCGAAATGAGGTGAATATATGTTAGAAAGTATCCAGAAACAATGGTTTTCTAATGTAAGAGCGGATATTCTTGCAGGTATGGTGGTAGCTTTAGCTTTAATTCCTGAAGCACTTGCTTTTTCAATCATTGCTGGCGTTGACCCAATGGTGGGGTTGTATGCTTCTTTCAGCATCGCAGTTATTATTTCTTTTGTCGGAGGAAGACCAGCAATGATTTCTGCTGCTACTGGTTCTATGGCATTGTTGATGGGCCCATTAGTAAAAGAGCACGGACTTAACTATTTGTTGGCAGCCACCATTTTAACAGGGGTTATCCAAGTACTATTTGGCATATTTAAAATAGCAAAGCTGATGAAATTCATTCCTCGTGCAGTCATGATTGGTTTTGTTAACTCGCTTTCCATCTTAATTTTCATGGCTCAAGTGCCGAACTTTATTCATATCCCTAATATGACATATGTCTTTATAGGTATCACATTGTTAATTGTCTATATAGTACCTAGATTTTTTAAGGCAATTCCTGCACCCTTAATTGCTATAGTTATCTTAACAGCGATAGCGATGAATACACATATGGATCTACGTACAGTTGGTGATCTAGGTGAAATTACTAAATCATTACCTAATTTCTTTATTCCTGATGTTCCTTTTTCGTTTGAAACATTGAAAATTATTTTCCCTTATTCGTTCGCCTTAGCAATCGTTGGTTTATTAGAGTCTTTGCTAACAGCATCAATTATAGATGATATGACTAAGACAGAAAGCAATAAGAATAAAGAAGCGAGAGGACAAGGTATTGCCAACATTGTAAATGGCTTTTTTGGCGGTATGGCAGGATGTGCAATGATCGGCCAATCGGTCATAAATGTAAGCTCCGGTGGGAGAAGCAGATTGTCAACATTCGTAGCAGGCATTTTCCTTATGTTCTTGATTGTTGTTCTTGGTGATTTGGTTGTTCAAATTCCGCTGTCTGTTTTAGCAGGTATTATGATTATGGTCTCAATAGGAACCTTTGATTGGTCGTCCTTTTCATATATAAGAAAAGCTCCTAAGATGGATGCGATAGTAATGCTTGTCACGGTTGTTATTGTGATAGCTACCCATGATTTATCAAAAGGTGTTTTTGCAGGCGTCATTTTAAGTGCATTATTTTTCGTAGCGAAGATATCCCGTTTGCAAGTAAAAGAACAACAAGTGAATGAAGAAATTATTTGTATAGTCAAAGGGCAACTATTCTTTGCTTCATCAGACCGTTTCATTAATTCTTTTCATTACAGTGTAGAACATAAAGAAGTGATAATAGATTTTTCCAATGCTCAAATATGGGATGATTCAGCGGTTTTGGCCATTGATAAAGTAATTCAGAAGTTTCACGTTAATGGTAATACAGTAACACTTAGAGGGTTATCTTCATCCAGTCAAAAAATGATGGACCGGTTTGCTATACACAACAATTTAAAGGTATAAAATGAACAAACCTTGTTTATTTATAAAGAATGGTAGTTATATGTTTATTCATCCCTTTATCTGCAAATACTATTGCTAATACTATAAAGGAGATGAAGAACATGTCTAAATGGCCTGCTATTCTTGCGATTCCTCTTTTAGCTGCTTCACTAATGGGCTGCGGTGATAAAGATAAAGCATCAAATGTACACAAGAATGCACCAGTCTCTAACAGCGGTGAAAACGAACCTGTCACAACTGCGCCACCAAATAGTAACGATACTACTAATAAAAAAGTCAACGGTGCTCCTTTTAGCTTCTCCGAATTTGATTTAGAAGTAGATTATGGGGCTAATCAATTTTACAATATTGAATATGAAAATGAACGTGACGGGGCAGAGGTAAAAGTAGAAAATAATCGTAAAAATCAATTGTTAGAAGGTAACGCGGCGTACGAACATGTACAAAAACTATTTAAAAAGTTAACATTCGATTCAAAAACCCCAGACCAAGAGGTTTTAAATGAAGTTATCTCTGTCTTCCATTTAGGTTCAGATTACAAGAAAATTGAATTAGAAATTAAATTTGAGGATAATGTGGAAAGACATTATACTTTCACGAAATAAAACACGCTGGCCTTTTTTCAAGGGCCTGCGTGTTTTTTTGTAAAAACATCTAAATATGAATCCTTTATTCGTTTCTAAAAGCACAATTAAAAATTAATAGTGAAAAAGAATATATTTTTATTGAAAAACGATAAATAAATTAGTATGATAGCTGTAATAACAAAATATGGAGGTTCTTTATGAAAAGGGGATCGTTAATTTTTTTGAGGTTTTCTATTATTGTGATTGGCCTATTCCTCTTAATATGCTGCGTTTTTTGGTTACCGAGCATGGCCAGTCAAGCTACAGAAGCTAACCCAACATATGCTTACTTGGCATTACCTCTTCTAATAGGCATTTATATCACTGCAATACCTTTTTATTTCGCTTTATATCAAGCTTATCGATTACTAAATTTTATTCAGGAGGAAACCGCCTTTTCAAAGGTAGCTGTGGAGGCATTAGAATGTATAAAGAAGAGTGCGTTAACGATTATTTCAATGTATACAATCGGTGTGCTCATCCTTCTCCAACAAAATGCTCTTCACCCAGGCCTCGCACTTATTGCGGCTGCTATCATTTTTGTTACTGTTGTCATTACTTTGTTCGCAGCAGTCCTACAAGAAACATTAGAAAGAGCTCTTCACATAAAAGCAGAGAATGATCTGACCGTCTGAAAAAACCGAATGCCGATCTATGGCCTTTTAAGCCTGCCACAAACAATTATCTAACTGAAAAGTTGATTAAAGGGGAGTAGTATTATGACGTCTATATTAATGATTGGATGTATCGGAGTTTTACTCATCATTTATTTTAGAAAGGCATTCATTGAACATTTTGGTAAAAAAAGTAATCTTGTACATAAGTTAAAAAACGCAAACTGGTTCCAAAACCATTGGCTCTCTGGCCTATTTTTATTTTGTATGAATGCTGTATTGTTCTTCTCAACAGGCCTAATTCTTTACCTATTGATTTTCTGTCCCATCCCATATCTACACATAATATTAATGTTTGCAGCAGTATTGACTAGCATTCTTCTATGGATAGCTATAAATAAAGCTTGGCAAGGATCCAAACGAAATCGTCTAAAAATGAGCGCAGTTGGTAGCAGCTTTTACTTTTTCCTTTTAATGCTATTCATCTATTGGTTTGTTACCATCAAGCCTTCTTATCAAGGGGAGGACATATTTATGAAGGGTTTTGGATTATTGTTCGGCATGATTGTTTCATCCGTTGCATGTATCACCTGTTTTGTTTTTACGGCAAGCAACCAAAATATTAAGAAAAAAGCCTAGCATAGTGGATATGATAGGTCTTTTTCTTTTGCTTATTTTGAGAGAGTCCCAGAAATAGATGCTTCAATCCTCCATTAAGTTTTTTTTATATGCTAACGGAGTCATGTTCATTGATCTCTTAAATTTTTCAATAAAATAGCTGGTACTATTAAAACCTACTTCATAAGCAACTTCAGTCACACTAGTCTCTTCTTGTTGTAAAAGGAGAAGGCTTTTTTGAATTCGATAATCAATTACATAATTTAATGGAGTCGTTTTTAAAGTTCGCTTGAAGTATCTACAGCATTCAGAGCGGCTCAATTGACCGGCTTTAGCAATATCCTCTAATTTGATTTTCTCACTATAATGAACCTGAATCCAACTTAACATTTGCTTCATTCGTTGACTTTTTAACTTTTCTGTCTGAATATATTCTGGTTGGAAACCATTACAGATTAGGTTTTTCCAAATCACCGTTAGTTGCATATTTATATCCATTTCAAAGAACTGCTCTTTTTGTTCCATCGACTCTTTGATTTTAAGAATGGCTTCTACTATGTTTTTACCCCACTGCGTATTCGAATCAACGAGGATGCAAGATAAGTTAGTTGCTTGAATAAAAGGAAGAACATAAGTCGTATAGAGTTCTTGTGGGAGGACGAAATGAGGCGATACATTTAAACAAATGTAGACACAGTCTGTTTTTTTCTTATCTTCTGCCATATGCAAGCAGCCACTATTTATAAATACACCTTCTCCTTCTCGTACTATTAATTTCTCTTCGTTTATTTGAAAAGTTGCTTCACCGCTCACAACCAACACAAATTGAATTTCCTCATGCCAATGGAGCGGTATATAACCATGAATGTTTTGGTTTATCTTTGTCTCATAACATGCAATTGGTAATTCAACAGTACGATGTTGGGTTAGCTCTTTTAAACTTTGATTTACTTCGAAATTGTTCACCTGCACATCATCACCTCAATATATTTATATTTTTTCATTCTTTTTATGTATTATTATAATTATTTTTTACTTATTATAACACTATTATTATATAAGAGGTGGAGTATGAACATGCGTAGAACTACTAGAAGAAAAGGATTGTTACTCGTAATTATGGGGGCTATATTTTGGGGAGTGGGAGGTACAGTTGCACAGAAAATTTTTCACCAAAGCAAGATTGATGTAAATTGGCTCGTTACGACACGATTGCTCATAGCCGGATTCTTGCTTTTAAGCATACAGTTCTTTGGAAAAAGCCGTTCCCAAGTTTTTGGCGTCTGGAAAAATAAAAGAACAGCTGTTCAACTCATTATATTCGGGTTACTAGGTATGCTTTCGGTCCAATATACGTATATGGTATCGATTAAATACGGGAATGCTGCCGTTGCAACACTATTACAATACTTAGCACCTGTGATGATTATTATTTATTTGGTTTTACGTAAGCAGGCTGTATTTACAAGACAAGATGTATTAACTGTTTTTCTTGCATTAGGAGGGTGCTTTTTCTTATTAACAAATGGATCAATCTCAAGTCTATCTGTACCAATACCCGCAATTGTGTGGGGTGTCTTGTCTGGATTAGCTCTTGCGTTTTATACATTATATGCAGTTCCTCTTCTTGCACAATTTGAATCACTTGTCATTGTTGGTTGGGCAATGGTTATTGGGGGTTTTACATTAAGTTTTATCCACCCTCCTTGGCAAATGGACTTTACTAGCTTAACAGTGGAATCTTATTTATATTTAGTTTTAGTTATTATTTTTGGTACAATGATGGCATTCTGGTTTTATATAGAAAGTTTGCAAAGTCTTTCCCCTAAAGAAACAAGCCTCTTAGGGAGCCTGGAACCGTTAGCGGCCGTTTTAACAACAGTCTTTTGGTTAAAAGAATCTTTTGGTTTTTTTCAATGGGTCGGCACTGCCTGTATTATTGCGATGATATTATCGGTGGCTTTGAGTAAAGATCCATCTTCGCATACTAAGCAATCTTCATAACAGTGTATATACTGATAAATAGGAGTGACGATATTGTTTATTAAAGGATTCAATCATTTTTTATTTTCTGTGTCTAATTTGGATCAATCTATATCATTTTATCAGGATGTCATTGAAGCCAAGTTATTGGTTAGAGGAAGAAGTACAGCTTACTTTGATTTAAATGGCATGTGGCTAGCCCTGAATGAGGAACAGAATATTCCTCGTAATGAAATAAGTGAATCATACACTCATATAGCTTTTTCCGTAGAAGAAGCGGAAATCGATGATATCTATAGCAAATTAGAGAAATTAGGAGTAAACATACTTTCGGGTCGCCCTAGAGACGAAAAGGATAAAAATTCTATATATTTTACAGATCCAGATGGCCATAAGTTCGAATTTCATACTGGTACACTGCAGGACAGATTAGATTATTACAAAGAAAATAAACCTCATATGGAATTTTTCAATTAAGCATAGGTAACATTAATAGAAGCTATTGATAAGAAAGAAGTAAATAGAATCCGCATTATAAATTTGATCAACATTATTCTTAATTTCATACACCTAATGTCAATTTGACTATTTATGCGAATACATAGTAGAATTTTATGTTAAAGAAATTATTATGTAACAAGCTTTTTAGAGATATATTAGTTTATGCATAAATTTTAATCGGAAAGCCATAATAAAATGCTGAATAGGTGGAATAGAATGAAGAATAATAATGATTTTATGGAGTACTGGTTGGTCATAGATTCTATACAAAGTAAATTAAAGAAAGAATTAGAGGATGTCCTACAAATAGATTATAATTTGTCATTAAAAGCTTTCTACGTACTCTACCACCTTTCTAAAGCGCCAGAAAAAAAGCTCAGATTACAACAACTACAAGAGATGGTAGGATTGAGTCAAAGTGCAATGTCTAGGCTTGTAGGCAATATGGAAGCGAATAGCTGTGGGGCATTAGAAAAACAAGTTTGCACGGATGATCGTAGGGGTACTTATACACGTCTAACTAATATAGGTGAGCAAAAACTTCAAGGAAGTTTAGCCTCTTTCCATAAAATACTAAAATCAAATCTCTCTACTGTTAATTTTGAAGTTGTAATGAAACAGTTAACAGAGGGGTTATAAGAAAATCTAATGGTCAAAGAACCGCATTTTAGATGAAGTACTTTGTCTTGACATGAAGTATTGTTTAGCCTTAAATTAAATGCATGCGTTATGCATTTAATTTACGAAAGAATCTTTTTCATTTATTAAATCGATTAAATTTAAAGATAAAGGAGTTTTCAAATGGAACATTTATTTAGTCCTTATAAGTTCAAAGGTTTAGAGTTAAAGAACCGTGTTGTCATGCCTCCTATGTGTCAATATTCCGTTGAAAAGAAAGACGGCATTGCTACAGATTGGCATTATATACACTATATATCTCGAGCAATTGGGGGAACAAGTTTTATTATTATTGAAATGACAGATGTAGAACCTGATGGACGAATTACTGACTTTGACTTAGGTTTATGGTCAGATGAACAAATTGCTCCATTAGCACGCATTGTAGAAGCTTGCCATCAACATGGAGCCAAAGTAGGTATCCAGATTGCTCACGCTGGACGTAAAGCAGAAGATGCTGAAGTACCGGTTTCTGCTTCTGCAATTCCATTCGATGAAAATTCTAAGACACCAAGAGCCCTTTCAACTGATGAAGTAAAAGAAATGGTCGAAAAATTTCGTAAGGCTGTAGAACGTGCAGTAAAAGCTGGAGTAGATGCCATTGAAATTCACGGTGCTCATGGCTATTTAATTCATCAATTCCATTCTCCATTAACAAATAAGAGAGAGGACGAATATGGAAAAGATCTGACTAAGTTTGGTCGGGAAGTTATTGAAGCAGCTAAAAAAGAGATACCTGAAAATATGCCATTAATTATGCGAATATCTGCAAGTGAGTATGTGGATGGGGGATACGGCATTAATGAAAGTATTCAATTTGCGAAAGAATACCAAAATGCAGGCATAGACATCTTCCATATCTCTTCAGGTGGAGAAGGGCCAATTGGTGCAGGGGGTAGACCTGGTACACAGGCAGCTTATCAAGTACCGCTAGCTCGTAAAATCAAGGAAGCCCTTAATGTTCCTGTTATTGCTGTGGGAAGATTAGATGATCCTATTCTAGCCAATGCTGTAATCGGGAACGAAGAAGCTGATTTAGTTGCTGTTGGTCGTGGTATGTTGCGTAATCCATATTGGGCATTAGATGCAGCCGCAAAGCTTAAAAAGGAAATAAATGAACCCAAACAATATGAACGTGGCTTTAGATAAATGCCTTAATACCTTCAGATAGCGTGCTTTACTAACGTAATACGTTAATTTTATAAGTTAAAAGATGATGTCTGCAATTTCGGGCATCATCTTTTTATATTTCCTTTTTTATTTTCTAGCTAATGAACTAAACCAACTAATAATACTTTATATTAGAGGTTTTTATGAAAAGAGGAAGAATAGTATAAATACTGATAGAAAGGAAAATTAAATAGATGAACTTCGCTAAAACATTAGGATAAAAAAGACGTATCCCACTGTACAAGTTGAAAAAAAGCACAGAATAATATAGACATACCCGACAACGGATGTATATGCTGAATCACCGCAAACTCTATTTGAAATAGCAATATGTTAAATTTATTCTACAGAAAGTACGATGACGAAGTTACAAGGAGGGCTGAAATTGTTCAATTTTTTTCGTAAAAAAGAATGTATTGAAATTGATGTAAACAGGTTTAATGCAATGCTGATAGCCGTTTTAGAAAAACTACCAAGCGAATATTCGATTTATCTGAAACAAATAAAGGAAGGAATTTTGCAAGATATAGTTCCTGTAATTGGAGATTCGGATTATTTTTTTGGCGTTTCATATAAAAGGGAAGTTAAAAGAAAATATGAAAAAAAAGACGAGAAAGATTATTCTATTACTGGTATAAAAATATTTAATGAAAAAACAAGCAACGAAACCCAACTTGAGATTTTTTTTAGCTCCGGAGTAATTGCTGGTGTTTCATCCAATAATGAATTAATTCTATCTGATTTAAATCTACATAAAATTAACATTGATTTTATTAAAGTGAAAGAAAAGGAAATGGATGAAAATTTAAAAGAAACTATGTTATCTTTAGGAATTAAAAAATTTAATCCGAGTGATGTATTTGAAGTAAAAGTAAAAGACCGTAGAATGTTACATTTAAGAGATTTATCTGATGGAGATTTCTTGGCTATTGAAGATGGAAATTACTATCTAATCAGTATTTCCCTTAGAGAGGTATTAGAGATTTCAACTTCACATTACGACACAATTAGAATGAATTTATTTGATCTTTCCGAGGATGATATTTATTCATTTATTAAAGATTAAAATTTACAAATAAATTTTAGAACAGTATCTTTAGCAAAGGATAAATGTTTTTAAAAATGTTAAGCTTTATACATTAAAGCCTGAAGAAACGATTTATGCATCATGAAATTACAAACGGAAATAGCTGTAGGAGATTTTTTTATCTGGCATCTCTTCGGGGAGTTATAGTGAAGTAATACCTGTATTTAAGGTAAATAAGCTAGTCTAAATAATTTACTTTTACCCATAAAGAAACCCGGATAGAAAATACTCTATTTTCCATCCGGGTATTATTTTTAGTAGTGTTATTTTGAGAAAATCTTATCAATTTGATTTAGCATTAAATTCGCAGCAAGAACGCCACCTGCTGTATTCCAAATAGAATCATCTACTCTATATGCATGACCTTTTTTTACTGCTGATAGATTTTTCCATAGTGGATCATGTGTCCATTCTTTTTCAGTTGCTAATGCTGAATCATCACCAGTTGGAAGGTATGTAAAATAGAAAATTAGATCACCATCCATTTTAGGAATAGCTTCTTTTCCTACTTCAATAGCAAGATTACCTAGCTTACTGTCAGCTTTAAACATTTTGTCTTGTTCAGGCACTCGTTTAAATCCAAGCTCATTAAAAATGACACCAGAAAATGAGTCAGTATAGTAAATTCGAGATTTATCGGCCAAAAAGCGAACAACTGATACTTGTTGATTTGTTTTATCTCCCAGTTTAGCTTTTAAAGCTTTTACTTTATCGTCGTATTTTTGTAAAACGTCTTTACCCTCAGATTCTTTATTTACGGCTTTGGCATAAAGTTCAAAGTTTTCTTTCCAATCACCGCGTAATGTTTCTGAGAAAACAGTTGGGGCAATTTTACTTAGTTTTTCATAATCCTTTTCTTGTCTCATTTTATTACCAATGATCAAATCGGGTCTTAATGAAGCAATTTTTTCAATATTAATTGCGCCCTCTTCGCCAACTACTTCCACATTATCCATTTTACCTTTAATATGATCATACCAAGGGTTTCCTACCCATGATTTTACTGCTCCTACTGGTTTTACACCCATTGCTAGTAAAGCTTCTGTTCCTTCATTTGTCAATACAACAATACGTTTTGGCATACCTTTTACTTCTGTTGATCCCATTGCATGTTTAACTGAATATGATACTATTTTTTCTTTTGAAGCAGCATGGTCTTTATTTTTTTCTTTTGTATTTCCACAAGCAGCTAGTGTAAATACAGCAATGATTGCTAACAGTGCAATCATTTTACGAAATGTACTTGGCATCTCTTTTCTTCCTCCAATGTATATGATAAGATAATAACTGAATTCGATAATGATAATCATTATCACTTGCGTTGTAATAATCATATGGCACGATATTTTCGATGTCAATAACTATTTAGGAAATTATTTCATACGCTTTGAATATTAAATTTAGGAAAGAGATTTAACTACATATGATATTTAAGAATACTATTTCGAAGACAATAGCTTTATTGATTAGCGTTATCATCCTGATACTATGTATAGGAATTAGCATTGTATATGGTTACGCAGATACCTCTATTGAAACTGCATTACATGCTTTTACGCAATTTGACCACTCAAATGAGCATATTATTATTAGAAATTTACGCATTCCTAGAGCATTAATCGCTGCAAGCGTTGGAGCTTCTTTAGCTATAACAGGCGTTCTTATGCAAACGCTAACAAAAAATCCGCTAGCCTCGCCTGGTATTTTAGGTATCAATGCAGGTGCGGGATTTGCAGTCGTTTTCTCTATGGTTTTCTTTAAAATTTCTGGTTTACAGTCATTTGCTTGGATGGCCTTTTTAGGAGCTACTATAGCTGCAATTGCAGTATTAGGAATTAGTTCTTCCGGAAGGGACGCAATAACTCCTATTAAAATCACTTTAGCTGGAGCCGCTATAAGTGCACTATTTTCATCTTTCACTCAAGGTTTACTAGCAACCAACGAAGCAGAACTTGACCAGGTATTATTTTGGCTTGCCGGTTCTGTGCAAGGAAGAAAACTAGAGATATTAACCTCTGTTTTTCCTTACCTGGCTTTGGGTTGGATTGCTGCTTTATTCATTTCTCCTAAAATGAATGTACTAGCATTAGGTGACGATATAGCAAAAGGATTGGGCTTGAATTTAGGTTTTATCAAAGTAATTGTTGGTATAATCGTTATCTTACTTGCTGGAGGCTCTGTTGCAGTTGCTGGTCCAATCGGTTTTATCGGAATTGTTATTCCACATATTGCTAGAAAATGTGTTGGTAATGACCATAAGTGGCTAATACCTATGGCAGCTTTATTCGGGAGTATTTTGTTATTAATATCAGATGTGGCTGCCCGTTATATAATCATGCCTCAAGAGGTACCTGTCGGAGTTATGACAGCATTCATTGGAACACCATTCTTTATTTACATTGCAAGAAAGGGGTTCAAAAAAGCATGAATCACTTCAAAACAATTAGACTCCTTAAAGATCGATTATCTTTTTTGCTTGATATAAAAGCATATAAGAAAATCATACTTTTAGTATTTCTAACGATAGCGATATTCATTTTTAGTGCTTCAGTTGGGGATTCCTATATTAATCCTTTGAACGTGTTACAAATCTTATTTGGTAGAGGTAATGATTTTGATCAATTAGTCGTGATAGATTTTAGATTACCTCGAATTTTTATCGCTGCTTTTGCAGGAATGGCTTTAGCAGTAGCTGGTGCGATATTACAAGGAATGATAAAAAATCCACTGGCGTCTCCTGATATTATTGGGATTTCGCCTGGCGGTGGAGCAGCTGTTGTTGCCTTTTTAGCTATTTTCAGTGATTCGAACCATTCATTAACGGTAAGTATTCAATGGCTTCCTGTTGCAGGATTTATCGGTGCTACTAGTATTGGCTTTTTAGTATATATTTTCGCTTGGAAAGATGGTATTACACCAATTCGACTAGTTTTAATCGGTATTGGAGTATCTGCATTTATGCAGGCTATGACGACGATGCTAATGTTACTTGGACCAATCTATAAAGCAACTGAAGGGAATATGTGGATTACAGGGAGCGTTAGTGGAGCTAATTGGGATCAAGTAAAAATGCTTATTCCATGGACAATTCTTTTGTTGCTTATTACTTTCTTTATAACGAGACATTTAAATGTTCAAGAATTTGGAGATGACACTGCATCTAGCCTTGGACACGCCGTTCAAAAAATGCGTTTCTTACTTTTATTTTTGAGTACTGCCTTAGTTGCAGGGGCCATTGCTTTTGCTGGAGCTATAGGCTTTGTTGGATTAATGGCACCTCATATCGCACGTCGACTAGTAGGTTCATCTTTTGGTGTTTTAATCCCTACTGCCGCTACAATTGGTGCACTTCTAGTAATGATTGCAGATGTTATAGGACGTACTGCCTTCAGTCCACTTGAAGTACCAGCAGGCGTTTTCACTGCCGCTATTGGTGCGCCTTACTTTATTTATTTATTATTTAGAAACCCCAAAAAGTAAAGGAGTCCGAAGAAACTATGACAGAAACAATTGAAGCAAAATCCCTAACGCTTAGCTACGGAAATTCTATCATTATAAAAAACCTCGACCTATCTATTCCAGTAGGCGAAGTGACAATTTTAATTGGTTCTAATGGTTGTGGTAAATCGACACTTCTACGTTCCATCGCTAGACTATTAAAACCTAGTGAAGGTTCCATATTATTAGATGGGAAAAACGTCTTCAAACTTACAAATAAACAAGTTGCTAAAGAACTTTCTATTTTACCACAGTCACCGGTTGCACCAGAAGGGCTAACCGTTTTACAGCTTGTTAAACAGGGGAGATACCCTCATCAAAGTTGGCATAGTCAATGGTCACAAGAAGATGAAGAAATCGTTATGAATGCTTTAAAATCTACGGGTGTTGAACACTTGAAGGATAAACCTATCGAAGAATTATCTGGCGGTCAAAGGCAACGGGCTTGGATTGCTATGACACTAGCTCAAAATACGGATATTATTTTATTAGACGAGCCAACTACTTACTTAGATTTAACTCATCAAATAGAAATATTAGATTTATTATATAAACTAAATAAACAACAAAAGCGAACAATTATCATGGTGTTACATGATATTAATCTAGCCTGCAGATATGCTGACTATATTATTACTGTTCGTAATCAAACTGTATATAAAAAAGGGAAACCTGAAGATATTATAACAAAGTCACTCGTGAAAAATGTCTTTGATTTAGAGAGTGAAATCATCAATGATCCGATTTTTGGTACACCCATGTGTATCCCATACGGAAAAGGACGAAGCATCTTAAAAGGGGAAGCGGTATTAAATGGAGTCGCATCTTACTGAGCAGGAGAAACAACAATTACGAGAATTTCGATTTACTTCAACAAAGAGCCGATCAGAGCTTTCGATTGAGTTAGCGCAATTAATGGACAGGGATATGCTCTCTATTTATTTGGAGAAACTATCGAATTTGATTGTAGCACCGAATCTCCAAACAACAGCATCTATTTTTATGAAGAGATACGCATTTTTAGCTGTTATCTTTCTTTATTCAATGACTGTTTATAATAAAAAACTTGATATTTCATTTCAAAATATTTCTTTAGAGAGTATTGAAAATCAGGAACAATGGCTTCCAAAGATTTATTTTAACCACACAACAACTTTTGCTTCAACTGAAGATAGAAATGAATGGAGAAAAGAATGCATCAAAGAACTCTTTGCTGAACATTTATTTCTTATAGTGAACCATCTAAAAAAAGAAACTAAAGTCTCTAAAGATATTCTTTGGGAGAATATTGCGATTTATATTTATTGGCTTTATGAGACTCTTTCGACTCATTACAACATAGAAATCAGAATTCGTGCTAAGAAAGATATCCATTACCTTATTCATGAAGCACCTGAAAATGTTTTAGGTATTTCTAACTCGAATTTTTTAAATAAGTATGGTTACGATTTTATTAAGGACAATGCTAACATCAGACAAAGAAAAACATGTTGTTTATCTTATAGGTTAAAGTGCGGAAGCAGGCGCTGTAACACATGTCCCCTTAGTGGAACTAAGTATAGGGTAGATAAAAAATAAAGCGAATCTCCACTAAATAGGAGAACGCTTTATTTTTTTATGCAATTTTTTGATTACTGCCTGAAATTATTAGGGCATAACTATATTTGTTTTTGTTTATAGACTAATTATACCGATATATGAATGATCGAGATAATGATGGGATTGTAGGGGAATGGGCATTTAGATTATGTCAGGCGTAAAATAGCTAGATTGTATATTGTATTAAATCCCATTCGGTACAAGAGAAACATACTACTATAAATAATAGACAATAATGTAATTCCCGCTTTATCATCTTCAGATATCGCTACCACTAGCAAAGCTTTTATTGAAGCACAATAAAGAATAATGAAATTGATTCAAATCGTTGATTACTCATTCAAACGGCAGAAGTTCATTCCACATTTAACTGTCAAGGTAATACCTTTATCCAATGATTCAATTATTGATTAAGTTGTGGATTGACTAAATATAAATTGTTCACCTATTCATAGAAAGGGTAAAAACATCCTAGAGATGCCTTTACCTTTTCTTCTTTAAGAAGCAAAAGGAGCAGGTTACAGTATGCCAATAACGAGGAAACACCGAGATAATGATGTATGGTAGGGGAATAAGCACTCAGAAATAAGGCTAATTAAATAGCCGAGAATATATGCTAAGGCTGTAAAAAAGTTATTAACATGTATTTTTATTTTTTCTGGTCGTATCTACGCGGAGCTGAGGACAGGCAATGAATAAAGGAAGCCTTTGCCATCCCGTTACACGCTTTAAGTTTTTTTGCTATATTTAATATATCTTAAATTAGTATGAAAGTTAGAAATATATTAAATAAGGAATGATTTAATGAAAAAAATTTATTTTATTCTTTTGGCTGCAGTTTCTTTGGCTGTTGTTTTTGTTATAACCAATAAAGAAGAGAAGCAGGCCAAGGCTAATACTAAGGCTATATACGTTGCGACAAATGGAAGTGATCAAAATATTGGTACAAAATCAAAGCCATTTCGCACACTCAAAAAAGCAGCATCAGAAGCAAATGCAGGTACTACTATTCTTATACGTAAAGGAATTTATCATGAAAAACTTATCGTAAAACATAGTGGTACTAATACAAAGCCAATTTTATTTAAGGCCTACAATAAGGAGAAGGTTATTTTAAGTGGAAAGAACATGAAAGATGGTGAAGAGGATACCGCTTTAGTGACGATTAATAACAAAAATTATGTTACCATCAGTGGGCTAACTATCCAGGATCTATCTACTGATTTAGAAGACAAAACAGTAATGGGGATTTATGTAACGGGGACTAGTAGCCATATTAAATTAAGAAATAATACAGTCCAACGCATTGAAACTCGTACAGATGATGGGAATGCCCATGGGATTGCTATATATGGAACAGGCAAAATAAAAGATATAAATATTTTTAATAATACGTTGCAGGATTTGAAACTGGGATTAAGTGAATCTCTTGTTCTAAATGGAAATATTTACGATTTTAAAGTGGAGAATAATATAGTTCGGCGGAGTAATAATATCGGGATTGATCTGATTGGTTATGAAGGAACTTCCAATGACGAAAAAGTGGACTATGTGCGAAATGGAATCGTAAAGAACAATATAATTTATGAAATATCCTCTTACGGCAATCCAGCATATGGAGAGGATTATTCTGCTGGTGGTATTTATGTAGATGGGGGAAAGAATATAACTATTGAACGGAATACTATTTATAAAAGTGATATTGGAATTGAAGCAACCTCTGAGCATGCTAAAAAATACGCTAGTCATATTAATATAATAAACAATACTATATATGAAAATTTTTACACTGGGATATCAATTGGTGGCTATGATAAACATCGGGGAGGTACAACCGATTCTACTATCTCTCAAAATATTCTTTATCGGAATGATACAAAGGGGTTAAATGGAGGACAGCTATTATTTCAGTATGATACAAAAAACAATGTAATTGAGAAGAATATTTTAACTGCTGGCCCTTCACGGATTCTTATCTCTAACTATTTTACAACCAATCAAAAAAATAAACTAGATAAGAATATTTATCATAAAGAAAAAGGAAAAATCGGTATTTGGATATGGAAAGAGAGAGAACTTAAATCTTTTCCCGAATTTCTAAAAGCTTCAAAAAGTGATAAGAAATCAAGTTATATAGATCCAAAATATCAAAATGAAAACAAATATGACTTTAGACTAAAAAAAGATTCTCCTGCCAAAAAAATTATATTCTAACTTTGTATTAGATATTTCCCTATACATGTTTGCTTTTTATCTGATCGTAATTATATGTATAGATGCACTTGAATTTATTTAAGAAACCTATAGGGGCTAACACCGTTTGGATGATGAAGGTGAGTCAGCGTTTAGTTAGTTCGTAATAACACCAAACTTTGTTGTTGTGGTAAATGAGCTCATTTGATGTACAAATAGGATAGATGAATACAGACCTTTCAGCTATTCATCTATCCTCAATTCTCGTTCCTTATCTCTTTCATAACGTCTTTAAGCAAGGGGAGAGTCGAGTAAATTACCATAATCATTTTTAATGAATTTTAGGAACTTGAAAATTTCTTCATCATCTAAGATGATTGAGCTGATATTTCTTGCTCGTCTATTAGTTGTTTCACGCTTCTTATGGATAACTATTTTATTCATAACATTCCTATAGAAGTAACAATCTCCGTTTTCCATTTCTGATTCCTTCGTTAAGTAATTAAACAAGGATATTAAAGCATGGATAGATAACTCTACAATTGCAGGTCCACGATGCTCAACTTGATCTCCTTCAGCTATATTTTCCTCTCAAATAATCCAAGTAAAATTAAATCGTTTCTTTTTTCATAATTTCTAATTCTTTATAGTCAATTGAAGTTACATCTGCAGCTTCTACAATCCCATCAGACAGCAACCAATTAAAAAAGTGTCTATATCTATATAGGTATTGCAAAAGCGTGTTAGCGGACAAAGCAGAGCGTTTTTTCGATAATATGCATTCCTTAACGTAAAAGGGCATAGGCTCCAAGCATATATTCCAACACTTATCTTTTAACTTTCAGTTCAGATGAAAAGTGAAATCAAGTGTTACAAAATAATTAAAAAAATTTTAAGTTTTTATTTAAATTTTTTTGATTTATAAATGAATGGAATGCATATACATAGGAAATAGTGGGAATAGAAAAGATATAGGAGGTTGATCAGTGGTTTTGGTATATCTTGGAGCAATTTTTATTCTAGCACTTATTCCTTTTTTATTGCTTGACATTAAATTCAAGTTGGAAATGAATCAATATACAAAAGCTATCCAAAGATTAGAAATGCCAGATGAAGAGATTTCAAAGCGCCATGAAAAGCATCAAAAATGGCTGCAACATATCCAATCGTTCAAATGGTATAAATTTGGAGTAAAGATTAAAGAAAAAATTTGGAACACAGCCAACTCAATGATTCATTCTAAAAAAGAACATGTTAAAGCACGTCATAAAAATCCATAAACAAAAAGCCTAGCTGAAATGCTGGGTTTTTTGTTATAAAAAATCTCAAATATCTCACTATTATAAGTATACTTTATTATGAAATATAACTTCCTATAATTTATATTATGTAAACTAAAAATTTAAAAAAGAGAAATACGTGATTCCCTGCAATCTATATTGGGAATCTTTTGATTCATAACCACTTTTCATTAAGACGAAAATTCTTATACGTAAACGTTAGATTTCTTATGTAAGGCATAACTTGCGCATTTAGTATTTATTTATCACGACATATTATACCTAGATAACCTATTATCAATTTAACTTCATTAACCATCTCTCGTTTATATTTATCATAACTATTCTTTACGTCAATTAGGTATAGATGCTTAAAAATAATTGCTAATGCCTATTTGAACAGATAAATTATACATAAAATGAAAATGACCTGTTTTGTCTTCTATAATGCAACCACTTCAGCTGTAATTATGTGAAGTCCTCTCAAAACTAAATTATAGAAAGGAGACATAAAAATATGCATAGAGAAAATTTTGAAAGGTTCAAGTTTAAATCTAATCCAAATTGTCATTGCCATTGTTGTGGTTTTTGTTGTCCTTGTAAATGTAAGAATCCCTTCATACCTGAGCCACCAACGCCAGTGTGCCATTTTCTAGTGTATGTGACAGACGCGGGTCAGCTAGAAACACCTGATAATATGGTATCTGTTATTGATACATCGACAAATACCATAGTTGCTACTATACCTGTCGGAACAGCACCTCTAGAAGTAGCTATTACACCAAACGGGGCATTTGGCTATGTCCCTGCCCTCTTCTCGAATAATGTAACGGTATTTAATACTGCCACAAACACTGTAGTTGCTACTATACCTGTAGGTCCCGAACCTCTTGGAGTGGCAATTTCCCCTAATGGATTGCTTGCTTATGTATCGAATCACGGAACCAACACTGTATCTGTTATTGATACTACCACAAATACCGTAATCGCAACTATTACAGTGGGATTGCAACCTCAAGGTATAGCTTTTACTCCTGATAGTGCTTTTGCATACGTTGCGAATGAAAACTCCAACTCGGTATCAGTTATTAACACAGCGACAAATACTGTGGTTGCTACAATTCCTGTCGGCACTCGCCCTAGATCAATTGTTTTTACACCAAACGGTCAATTAGCTTACGTTACAAATGAGAGCAGTAATACTGTATCAGTTATTAACTCAGTGACAAATACCGTTGTTGCAACCATTCCTGTTGGAACTGGTCCAGTCGGAACAGCAATAACGCCTGACGGTTCACTTGTTTATATCGTGAATAAAGGCAGTAATACTGTATCAGTCATAAGCACCTCAACAAACTTAGTAATTGATACAATCTCTGTAGGTGCATCCCCTGACCAAGTAACTATCTTGCCGGATGGAACATTAGCTTATGTTACAAATCAGCTTGACAATACTGTCTCTGTTATAGATATCGCGACAAATACAGTAATTGATACAATACCTGAATTTAATGGGCCTACGGGTATAGATACTGGAACTATTTGTCTAACTTCATAACTAAATGCTCTCCTATATCCTAAAAAAAGGCAGCTTTCCTAGGGTTGGTATAATGGTAAAGACCAAAACCGAAACCACATGGAATAGATGCCTAAATTGTACCCTATCAGATAGACCATATGAGCGTCTATTTTAGGGTACTTTTAGTATACATAATAATTTTATACATTTTTTTCTTTATTTATTTCTTTGCTTAACATATTCAATTTTTCATCCAAGTCATCAAGAAGGCGTAGTTTTTGATCTAACTGCTTTTCAAATGAAATTGATTCAACCAATACCTTTTTTACCTGGAAGTCCATTTGTGAAAGAGAATCTGGTTGGATCATAGATTTATTTTTTTTCTCCTCCGTTAACTCCTCCGTTAATTTTTCTATCTCATAGCTTTTTTTCTCTATTTCTTTTAATAAATATTTATTATGTTTGTCAGAATTGGCTTGATCCATAGAAAATCTTTCAAAAGCCTCATTTATTGTAGTCATTTGTAAGTTCATTTCTCTCGTAAAAGTGTTCCACTTATTTTCAAAGTAATCTGCTGTTATTTTATAATTAGCATCTGATTTAATGGTAAAGAATTGATTTATAGTTAATTTTAATGTCTCTTTTATTAGTTTATTTTCTGCACGAAGTTTATCTACTTGTTTTAATAAACGTTCGATTGAAGAAATTTGTTTTCTCTTTTGAGTGTCCATTGCTTGAATATTTTCATGATAGGATTTTAATTTTCTTTCATTTTCTCTTTTTAGCTTTAAAATTTCTAGAGAAAGTTCCTTTTTTTGTTTTACTAATTGCATATTTTCTCTTTCTAATCTTAGTACTAATGAGTTATAATCACTATTCCTGAGTCTATTAGCTTCATTTTTATATTTCGCTAATTCGGCTTTTAAAAAGATTATCATTTGCTGCAATTGAATAGGATCTTTATTTTTCACTGCTTCATTATCCATTCTTGCATCTCCATTCACGATAACTTTTCAAGTAACCTAATCACTTCTTCAAACTGCTCCTTACTATCCCCTATAGCTTTATCCAGCTGCTTAATAATCTTTCTATCTATTTTTTTATGATTAATACTTAGAGGTTTTTTCTTCTCATCTGATATTAAATAGGCAATCAATAGATTCAATGTGTTTTTTTCAAGATAAGCAAAGCTATTATTATTCTCCTGTGAAATATTAGTAAGGTGTTCCCTCATAAGATCATGGACGTAATTCATTTTTTCAAACTCACTCATAAATATCCTCCTGTGCTGGACTAATTCCATTGAGATTAATAGGATTTAATACCGTTATACCTTCTTTAAACTGATCACAATATGTAACACCCATAATACTTCCTGAATAGGATAAATTATGTGCCCATTTTATCTGAAAGTTTGAGAATGACAGTGTTTCATTAGGCTCAATCGCTGTTTTCCCTACAGGTTTAAGCCAAAATTCATCTTTACTTGATTGATCATTGAATCGCTCCCAACTACCTGTCGCTTTTAATTCTGTGGCGAAATGTTCATTAACATACCTTCCTGAGAAAGAGAATGGAGAATTTTCAGGGAGCTTAATTAGTATAGAGGGATTAGTTATAGGCTGATTACCTAAATTGCGAATATGATAAGTTCCCAAGCATATACTCTCATCATCGAGAATATAAGAAATATTGAATGAGGCTGTAAAATAACTAATGACACTTACTTGATCAGGAACCATAATCTTTTCTACCTTTTGTTTGATTTCCTGAATATAAAAATCTGTTTGTTTTTTCAACTCATTAATCTTCTCTTCGACATGATTCATTATGAGTACCCCCTTGCAAAAATTGATTGCTCATTTAAAACAAAAAAAAGAGAGGATTATCCTCTCTTTACAATATGATTTACTTCTATTGGATAGCACTATAATTCTCTCTCTATTAGCACTTTTAAACTTCTGGGAAAATAAGTGGGCACTGCGCCGGACGAACCGGTCCAGGACATGCAAATGGCAAATCTGCTCTTGGTTCGCAGAAAGTTGCTAAGAACTCAACTGTAACCGGGAAAGTAGATTGAATACTTTGGCAAACAGATACAGTAATCGTTAATGCAGAGAACGTAATTGTACCTGCTGCAGCTGTTAGAGTTCCAGTAGTACATACGAAACAGTCTAGATCAGTGAATAAAATCTCTACATCTGTTCCATTCGGTGCGCATAGTGTAACTTGTTCGCAACGTGAAACTGGAATTGTATTACTTGTGAATCTCGTGCCATTCGGTAATGTAACAACAATTGTCAAAACAAAGTTCTTTTGAATGTTTAATTGTTGAAGACATACCGTTGAACCGTCGATAGAGAATTCACGATTTTCACGGCTCAAAATAACAATTGGATTAGTTGCTGCTGGAACTACGTTACATCTAACAATTGCACCTGTTAGATCAGTTGTTGGTGTTACGCCTGGGAAGGTAATTGTACCCGTAGGAGAAATATCAAATGACATTTCTTTTACGATCCAGTCATAAACCTTATCAACGTTAATACAAATTTGCTCCTGCAACTGGTTTGGAATCACATGCTTCATTTTGTCACCTCCGTAGATTTATTTGTCTTTCGTTTGTAGCATATGTTTTCAAGCTTTAAGTGCATAGGCAAAAAAATAGTTCAGCTTAATATTTATAATAATTAGTAGGTTTTAATTTATGTTGACGGCTGTTTACATAAAAAAAGGAATAAATTTATAGGTATTTCTCTATTAGTAACAGAAATCAAGTGATTTAAATAAAATATGAAATGAAGGGGGTGAAACGGTATGGAAGATTCAAAATTATACTCTAATCAAGAGATTGAAAAGTTAAAACAAAGCATTCAATCTTATAGAGAGACATTAACTTCATTAAAAGTTGGCAAGCCAGTAGAAGATTACTTATATATGAAAAAAGAGTTTGATGACCTAAAAACTCAAATAGGAGAATTAAAAGGTATTACAGAAGAAACGGATGGAAATCAGAATGCTCGAATAAAAGGTAACAAAGAGCTTTTAAAACATGTTTCCACCCAAATAGAATCACTGAATCAAACAATTGTGGAAATGAATCAGGAAATACTAACAATTTTAAATAAATTATTAGCTGACAAGAATAATAAAAGACCAAAAGCAACTTATAAGGATACCTCCTCCCATAATTATTCAAATAGTAAATCTACATCTGATCAATCTACAATGAATTCCAAACAGCCTTCTTATAAAATGCTACAAAGCCTAGCAGGTAAAGCAATAAAGAACCAACTAGATGTAAACAAAGGAACGTCTTCTTCTCAGAATGAAAATCAATTTATTCGCTCTGATGAACGACATTTTAATCAACAATATTTTCAATCGTTCAACAGTTACCCTAGCGAAATATACAATGGTTTATATAGAAACACCACCAATGAATACACGATCCATTTTAAGAACACATCGAATTCGCAGGAGTTACCAAAGGATGTTTATGAATCGAATTCTTTGTCAAACGATGAAATTCAGCAAACTACAAAAAACGAACTTGATACGAATGATCTAATTGAAGATGAACAAACAGACATCATAAATTTAGATAACAAAGTCATTACTGACGAAAACAGTAACATTGAGACATTAAATAATAATGTTGGTGTTGAATTTTTTGAAAAGTCCTATGAAGAGTCTGAATTAGATATATCATCCTCTTTACAAGATACTGGTGTTGATATCTACGAGCCTAAGATTGAAGAATTTGAAAATGAATCTCGACAAGAAATCAATCAGCAATTTGAAATAATTGTTGACCCCATTGGTGAAGAGACTAAAAAAGAGAAGAATGCGTCGCTTTTTAATTTCTTTCGAAAATGGAGTTAATTTAAACCTAAGAGGTCGTGGTTAACTTTCAATAAAACTACAAGTGCATATGCTAATTGGTCCAATAAGTATGAATATACATATTGGACTTTATTTATGTTGGAATGAAAGTATGAGCACTGATAGTTATCAACCCAAACAATTAAAATTACAAAATAAAAGTTCTAATATTCTCTTATATAAAACCTAGAAAGTAGATAACTGCCCTTACCAGATAATCCTAGCTGAATAGAATAACGAAGAAAGGGGGTGAAAAAATGTGTATAAATAATTCAATGTGTGGCTGTTCTTCAAATAATAATATGGAATGTACTGCACAACTTGGTCCATTCGAAGCTATTGACGCAGCATGTATTACTACACCAGTAGCGACAGGCTCGATTATTCCATTTTCTTCAGGTATTGCACCTGTTATCCTAACAACGCTTGTAGGTGGTTTAGTTGGTACAGTAAGTTTGATTGGATTCGGTGGGGCTATTCCAGGAGTGACATTAGCTGGGACAAATATTGACTTAACAGGTGTTACTGATACAGAAGCATTCTCAGTTCCACGTGCAGGAACTATAACATCTATTTCTGCTTCTTTCTCTGCAACAGTAGCATTAGATTTATTGGGAACAGCTCAAGTTAGAGCGCAAATTTACCGTGCTCCAGCAGGAAGCAATGTCTTCAGTCCTACAACAGCATTTGTTGATTTAACTCCAGCTCTATCAACAATTGCAGTAGGAACAATTGCATCTGGAACAGCAAACGTAGCTCCAGTCCCAGTTGCGGCTGGTGATCGTTTATTAATGGTGTTCTCAGTAACTACTACAGGTATTGCAGTTGCTACGACACTTACTGGTAATGCAAGTGCTGGTATTAATATTGTATAAAAGATAGTTTCTTTAAATAAGAATCAATCTACCTTGCAGTATTAATATACAGTTGTAAGAGATTCCAGATGACCAGGCTCACTAACAGTGAAAGCCTGGTCATTTGTTTAAAATAAATGATATGTTAACACTTTTTAGATAAAATCCATTAGCTAATATAATTCTTTCTTTTTTATTATCTATTGAGGATATTTAACTTAACTAACTTATTAAATTTAAATAGACATTACCCTATAAAATGTTCGTCCATTAGACATTGCCTAGATAGCTTCGCGTTATGTTTTGGAGAGCAATCTTTCCTTTTTTACTATATTTTTCGAATAACTGTGATAGGAGGAAAACAAATCTTTCATACTCTTCGTCATCTTTTTTCAGTGCATAAGATGCTGATAAATTTCTTCCCAAAAAACCTTCATAATCAAAAAGCATCTCACTTGAATATTTTTTAAACTCATACTTACCTTCTTTAAAAAATTTGCTAAATACTTCTGGCGTTTCCTCTATTCCACCGCTAAATCCTTTGAAATTTGAACAGATCCTTTGGCAAATCTCTTCATTTTCTTTAATTACCGGGCTAGTTAAATCTCTGCTGTTCCACACAAGAGCAACATTTGCCTTTTGTTTCAAAATTCGTTGACATTCAATTTTGAATGCTTCCTTATCAAACCAATGAAAGGCCTGAGCAACCGTTATTAAATCTACACTGTTCCCTTTCAGTGTGGTATTTTCTGCAGTTGCTTTTACTGAAATATAACGAGCATATTGGTTTAACGAATGCTCAGCCATCGTTCTCATGTCATCATTTGGCTCTACGCCAATCACATTTAAGCCTCTTTCAAGCAGCTGACGGCTAAATATGCCAGTACCTGAACCAATATCAGCGACTATCCGATCATCTTTCAAATGGTTAGTTGAAAATAAATAATCGATGTATTCTTTAGGGTAACTAGGGCGATATTTCGCATATACATCAGCCTTGCCTGAGAAATTTCCAGATGTCTCCAAAATACTACCTTCTTTCTTAAGACATTATGTACAAAATAATTTCGAACCAGTTAGGGTGAGCTGGTTAATCGTTAATCCTCTTATCTAAGTATCTCTTCATCTTTACCCTTCTTCACTTACGCAAGAAACCTTCCATCTGTTTCCGTGCTACTGCGGGTGGTATCAGTTGGATATGTTCACCTTTATCATTGCAGGTGAAAATCCCTTTAAAAACATCAGGCATGATATGGTACTGTTTCTCTAGCTGTTCATTAAATTTTTTGAAACAGTCATAAGGATACTTTTCCACCAGGTAGGGCATTAAAAAAGCTGATCGCAAAATTTCATATTCCTCATAATTATATGGCGTAGTTTCAGAACGCTTTTTTAAGATTTCTAACATCTTGTTTATTAAAACGGCCACTTCTTCTTCACTTGCGAAGGCAGCGTATCCTCTAATGGCAGTAAGCCGCATATCCAAATATCGTTCTTTTTTATATGCTTTTAGAAAAAAGTCCTTTCCTTGCTCTGGCAAGTCAAATACAATTTGCTTTAATAGAGCATTTCGCTTGGCAATATCCTTTGTATTAAAATATGTTTCCATCTTTGTTTCTTCCATTTATCCCGCCTCCATTTGAGTATTAAGAACATAATTCGAACTAAATTCCTGCCCTCTTATTATACCCATTTGAGGGGTTTATCTTTGCATAACAGCATCTATATGAAAATTATTAATATTCTTTAAAACCTTCATGCTAAAAAATCTACGACAGAACTTTTTCTCGCTCTGTCGTAGATTTTTTATTTTATAATTTTTAAATTTTTGGTTAGTGTTAAATTTACCTACTTGTCTTTAGTGTTTCGATTGATATAACTTGCCTTTATGCATTAACATTCTGTTTTTCGGCAGTCTCGCTATTACTTCTGCACTGCAGCTTGCATCAACAAATACGAAACTAGCTTCTGTACCTACTTTCGGCCATTGTTGTTGTCCTTCTGTGCATAAGGGAGTTACACCTTGTGTAATCAAGCTTAAACTATTGCGTAAGGCACGTTCGCTAGATTTACCCGTATATTGGCAAAAATTATGTACCTTTTCTAAAATATCGCCTGAGAAATACGGACTCCAAGAATCATAAAAGCCATCACAGCCTAAAGCCACTTTAACACCTTCTGTTTTCAAAATATCTATAGGTATTAGCTGATGATTAATTGATATAGGAACAGTAGACATGATTTCCACTTCATACTCACTTAACTTTTCCGCAAATTTCTTTTGTGAAGGTGGCGTTAATTTACTTAACCCAAATGCATGACTGAAAGCTGTATGCCCATTATAATTTTGTTCCTTCACCATATCAAGCCATTTATCCATCGTATAAAAACCTACTTGTCCTCTATCGTGTAGATGCATATCCACATCTACATTGTAGTCCTTAGCAATATCCATGGTGACTTGTAATGACTTTTCAATATCTTGATCAATACCAGCTGGATCAAGCGCTCCTAAGATTGTGGCACCAGAATCTAGTGCTTGTCTTAATAAGTCAGGCATTTTATCATGAGCTAGCAAGCCATGTTGCGGAAATGCAACGATTTCATAGGTTAAATATTGCTCATAGGACTCCAGTGCTTTTTTAACGCCCTCTAGATTTTTTAGCTTTATAAAAGGGTCGATATTGACATGTGTTCGGATATGATTCACACCATTATTCAAATGTAATTCAATCATAGCAGAAGCTCTTTGCGTCACCGTCTCAGAAAGGACTTCTAATTCTGCCGCTTCCAACTCTAATCTTTCGGACAAACTATTCACAGGACGACAAGCCTTCCACCCTACAGAAAGATAGGTTTTATCCAAATGATTATGCATTTCTTTAAATGCAGGAAGGGCCAATTTCCCTTGCATGTCGATTGAATTTGTTTTAGGTACATTCGATGAAGCAGGCAAGATTTCTTGAATCAATCCTGCTTCTGATACTTGAATGTGAAACAAACTTGTCTCGGTTTTAATACTGCCATCTTCATATGTTGTTTCCCCTGTTTCCAGTCGAACATTCCGTACCCATGTGCTCATCGAAATTCCCCCCTTAAATCTATCTCTTCTTCATGAATGACCTTCCCGTTTGAGATTACTGTGGAAATAGGACATTGTCTAGCAATCAGATGTGCGGAGCTAACTGCATCTACAAGTAGTGCATTCGCTGTATCTCCAATTTTTGGCCATTGTTGTTCTCCAGCAAGATTTAAAGGTGTGATTCCGCCTGTCGCATATTTTAAGGATTGTCCTATATGCCATTCATCTATATAACCAAAGCGCTCTATAAATTGATTTAATTTTTGTATAGTATCTCCACTTCCGAAAGGCGACCAATGATCCACCAGGCTATCATGGCCAAATGATACTTTTACGCCCCTATCATACAAATACTTCACAGGGATTGTAATAGGACCTGGACCAATAGGAATAGTTGTCGTTAAACCAACTTTATTGGTAGCCATTCGACTTATTAACTGATTTAGTGACTTTTCAGATAAGTCTGCAAAAGCGAACGCATGACTAATCGTTACATCCTTTTTAAAAGAGCGTTGTTCCATTTCGTTTAGAATTTGTTGAATGTCAAATTCACCTAATGTATTTTGCTCATGTAAATGAATGTCGATACCTACCTCATATTTTTCAGCTAAATCAAAAGTTGTTTTTATCACTTCTCTACTATTCCGATCTACTAAAGCTGGGTCTACCCCTCCGATATGAGTCGCCCCCAATTGTAATGCTTTCTCGAGAATTGATAAAAAGTAAGAACCATTACGTAATAGACCATGTTGTGGGAATGCCACTATTTCATACGTAATTTGATCTTGATAGCTTTCTAATACATGCTTAACTATCTCTATATGTTTCGTCTCAATTTGTGGATCAACATTCACATGTGTTCGAATATGTGTATGTCCTTTTTTAATATAGTGCTGGACCATCGCGTGTGCCCTATCTTCTGCTACATGCAATTGCTTCGGTAATAATAATGCTTCTTCCTTTAAACGAGAAAAAATCCCTTCTGTAGGTACAGTGGGTGCCTTCCATTCGCCACTGAAGTAGGTTTTATCAATATGTGTATGCATTTCTTTAAACGATGGGACTAGTAGCTGCTTCTTGGTATCTATTACAACTGCATTGCTTACTTCAATCTTGGGAGCAATTTCAATAAATACTCCATTTTCAATCAAAACATCAAATATATTCGTTTTTGTCGCTGTGACAAATGTTTGGTCATACAAATATCCTGTTTCCAAACGTACATTTTTTAGTAATAATTGCAAAAAAACCACTCCCCTTTATTTCTCAGTAAGTTTGTGTTAAATCAAATAAAGGCTATTGCAAGCCCTCAACACTTTACTTCACTTTTAGTGGCATAAAGCATCAAATTAATCCCTATAAATTCCCCTAGTATTCATGCTGTCTATGTATAGATTATCTTTCCGGTTAAAAATAAATATAAGTTTGCCTATGAATACTTGTATGTTGCCAAGTATTCATAGACAAGAAAATCCTTCACAAACTTAGAACATTACACCCCTTATGCTCTTAGTATGCTTCGAGTGAACCTGCAGTCATTTCACCATTAAAAAACGTAGCTACTCGTTTAGATCTGCGAGCAACAGCTTCTGCAGAACATGATGCTTCGACCAAAACAAGATTTGCCTCATCGCCAACCTTTGGCCATACTTGTTTTCCTTCTTGATTCAAAGGTGTCTTACCGCCCGTAATATAATAAAGTGCTTGTGAAAGTGAACGTTCATCCACCCAATGAGAAATCTCAGCCAAACGTCCAACCCGTTCTAATATATCTCCATTGCCGAAAGGTGACCAAACATCAAAAATGTTATCACACCCTACTGCAACCGGTACGCCATGCTCGCGCAATAAGCCCATCGGAGGGAATTTGCGATCAATCGGTACACTAGAGATAATGGTGATTCCGGCATCAGCTAGTAATCCAGCCATTTCTTCTGCTTGTGATATTGGAATATCTCCGAGACCAAACGCATGGCTAATCGCTACTTTCCCTTGTAAACCTGCTTCTTTTGTTAACTGAGCTAGTTTTTTCATTGTGTAAATCCCCAAGTGATCTGGGTCATGCAAATGTAAGTCGATTCCAGCATTAACTTCTACGGCTAACTCCACCATGGCTTTTAGGGAAGCATCTATATCCCCGTCCACTGTAGCCGGGTCAACACCACCTACAAAACTCGCTCCGTTTTTTAATGCTTCTCTAATTAAGTCTCTTGAAGCTGTACGTAGCAGTCCATGCTGAGGAAAGGCTACAATTTCATATGTTAATTTCCCCTCAAATTTTCGTAATGCCTTTTGGACATTTTCTAAATTCTTTAAACCTACCTCAGGATAGATATCTACATGTGTACGAACATGAGTAATGCCAAATTCCACATATTTTTCAAGCAACATTTCTGCACGTTCTTGTGTAGTAGTCTCTAGAGAAGGAAGAACTTGTTTTTCAATTTCCAAACGTTCAAAAATATTTCGAACTGGTGTCACAGGTCGCCAACGGTCGCCAAGTAAGGTTTTGTCCAAATGACAATGTTTTTCAATAAAAGAAGGTAGAGCAAGTAGTTGTTTCGCATCTTTTTGCGGTAGATTGTCTGTGATCTCTTCAGAAGCAGCAATTATCTTTGTTATTTTCTTATCTTTAATCAATAAATTGAAATTTTCTGAATTTATTCCTGTTACCTTACCTTCATTGACTAGATAACTTGTCTCTAGACGTGTATTTGTTAACCAATAAGTAGAATTCACAGACACCGATCCTTTCACCTTTTATTATGAGTTTAACTCGTTCCAACGTTGATACACTTTAATACTATCTTCATTCGCCTGTTGAACCATAGGTAATCGGCGTTCTTCAATAGGTTTACTATATTCATCATAAAATGTTTCCAATTCAAAGTACTTGCGATCATCCTTATAATATGGAGCGTAATCCTCACGAGTCGTTATATAGATTACTTTTCTAGGGCTGCAATAATACATTGCACCTAAGCACATAGGACATGGTGTAGTGAGGATGTAAATATCACAATCTGTTAAATGTTCAGTTTGCAGCTTTTTACACGCTTCTCTAATAGCGACTATTTCAGCATGTGCAGTCGGATCATTCGTTTGTGCCACTAAGTTTGGACTCTCAGCAATAATCTCACCGTCTCGAACTATTACTGTAGCGAATGGGCGTCCACCTGCTTCCACATTTTCACGCGCTAAATCGATTGTTCGTTGTACAAAATCCATTTGAATTCACCTCATCTTAAATTGTCTAACCATTAACGGCAGTAATGACTCTGTTTTAGGAGTGCCTTCGCCGATATAAATATGTTATCACGCGCTTAAATATATGAAAAATATTAATAAAATTAGTTTTAATTATGTTTTTCATATATCATTTAACTATAAGGAGGGAATATCATTGATTGATATAAGACAATTGCGCTATTTTATTGCCATGGTAGAGGAAAGGAAAATTTCTGCTGCTGCTAAAAGGCTTCATATGTCTCAACCCCCATTAAGCCAGCAATTGAAAGCAATGGAAGATGAGCTGGGCTCAAAATTATTCGAGAGAAGCGGGAAATTTTTAGAAATGACTGAGGCAGGAAAAGCATTATATAAAAATGCTTTGCAAATAACTCAATTAATGGAGGAAACCAAAACCGAGGTAAAAGAAGTAGGTGAGGGGGTAAATGGAAGGCTTACTATAGGTGTTAACACATTTTCTGTTAGTGGGTTGCCCAAGCTGCTGGAACAATTTCAGAACCAGTTCCCAAAGATTACATATAAAATTCAACAGAATGAATCGTCCCACCTTTGTCAGTTAGTCAGAGACAGGGTGGTGGAGCTAGCTATTATTCGATTGCCCCTAAATCTGGACGATTTTTCTGTACTTCATTTATGTAATGAGCCATTTTATTTCATCACATCCAAGAAGCAAACTTTAACAGATCAAGAAGTATCACTTGTTGAAATAGAACAATATCCTCTTCTATTTCCAAGTACAGAGGGATTAGGTGTACACTACTTAATTGTAGAAGCTTTTTCTCGCGCGAAGCTACAGCCGCATATTGTTGGTGAATGTTCAGATATTAGTTTGTTGATGGATCTCATCGCATCTGACTTTGCAGCCTCTATTGTTCCAGAAACCCTTCTTGAAAGATATGACGGATATCCGGTTAATGCTTACCGAATATCACATACACCAGAGTTAACAGGATCAGTTGGATTAATATGGCTCAAGGATCATAGCTTATCGCAGGCAGCAGAGAATTTTATTGAGATGTTAAAAAAAATTTAATATATTGTCACCAGCCAAACGAGAACATTTGTTCTTTGATGATTATATTTGCCAAGGTGGACATTGGATAAATAGTTTAAAATGATAATATTGTAGCTATTTGAATAATAAAAGAGCATTTATTTAATAAAAATGCTCTTTTATAGTATACAGAACAGGTGTTCCCTTCATAGCTTCATCTATTGGTTTTCCATAAAAAAGAATCCCAGCTTTTCTTGCTTTTCAAATCGAGTATTTCACAAAATTCATAGGCGAAATAATCAGTGGTATCAATTTCAAATTCTACAGTTTGAATCCCTTCTGCTTCTAAATCTATTAATTGTTTCTTCAATAATCCAGGCAAAATATCAACGTGCCTTCGTTTTCCCATCCATCCAACTTCATAATGACATTCTTCCGTTTTATGTAAGAACATATAAGCTGATATTTGATTATCGTTCACAACAATATAACTTAAATCAAGATCTGGATCGTTTAAAAGTTTTTCTCGCCAAAGCTCCCATGAAATATCCTTTGCCTCATTAGCCAAATGTGTTTGTTCGTAATTATGTTTCAATAAATGAAATAAATCTTCAGTTAATCGGGCGTCTATCAATACTTCACGTAATGAATAACCTGTATGCGGTATTGGAGTGGCTTGTAGTCTATTTATAATATACTTGATTGAATATCTTTCTATATAAGTTTTCCTAAAAACTGAAAAACCAGATTCCTTTGCGATTTCAATTTTATCTATCTCATCTTCCCAACAAGAAAGTATAACTTTATTATGCGGTGCTGAATATTTCAATAATCTTTCCATAAGCTGAGGTATAGGAATAGCAGAACAGAAATCTATATATTTTGCAGTGGGATGGTTTGAGTTAGTCCAACTAATACCAAAACCTTCAATACTTGAATCTTTTAACGCTACAAAGAGTTCTTCGTAATTATTAGAGTTAATTCGCCCATTCATCTTTTTTAGGCCTTCAATGATTCTTTGATTTAAATACTGAGATTCTATTTTGTCAACTTGAATTATTTTATACATGATTAAACCTCTCTTTAAGAGTATTAATACTAGATTTAATTCAACATATTAGTAAATATCTCCTCTAAATTAGCCTCTATTAGTAATTGAACTTCTTTGCCATTCCCTATTCTTACTCCAACCTTTATAATGAAGCTATCTACATAAGGAAAGGTTGATGAAATTGGGCAATGTTGAGAAGATGGTAGAGCATGCGTTAAAGTTGCGAAATGAGGGTCAATACGATCAGGCATTGAATATGTATACAGCAGCCATCAAAGAACAACCTTCAAACAGCGACTTATACCGAGGCATTGGAAAAGTTGCCTATTTAATGGAGCAGAATAAGTTAGCTGTTGCAGCTTATTTATCTGCATTACATATTGAAATAGCAAAGATTGAGCATTTTGGCCTTAATGAGGAAACGCAAAAAATGTACGATTCACTCCCGGAATCATTGGTAAAAGATTTACCGGTAAAAGGAGCGTTTATACTCTATTACGATACAAATACACTCCGCCACTTAGCACATGCCATAGCAGATTTCGATGAAGCAGCACTAAGTCAGGAACCTGAGCTATTGGCTTATAAAGAAATCTACACGGCTCATTTAAAAGGGCAAGATCTGCAAGAAATTTTATCTATTTATAACCGAACAGAAAGTGATTATACTGAGCAAGAATCTACTTTTTATATTCAAATTGGTAAGGAATTAGCTCTTGCATGGATTAAGTGGGATCGACTTGGTAGTCTCGATGTGGGACATTTATATTTTTAGTTAGGAATGAATGTGGCTGTCTTTAAAATGATAGCTTCATTTTTTCTATATTAGTTTACATAATATAATTATTTAAAAAATAAAAACCCCTCTAGATTTCTCTAAAGAGGTCTCTTTTAAAGCTGCTCTACTTTCAGGTCAGTGAAGAATTTCAGCATATAATGCAGATATCTTCTAATAGTTGTAATACGTTCTTGCAAATTCATAGCGATCGTTTTGTAAAATGATGCCCCTTCATCTGTACTCCTCAGGTTACGCACTGTTCGCTTCTCATCCGGCCAAGAACCAACCAAGTATCCTTTTTCTTCTAGTTCCCAGGCAATTTGGTAGAGATATCCATTGGAAGGACACCAGCCAAAGAGATCTTCTAGTTGCTGACCTACCTCCGCCATATAAAAACTCGAACGTGTTTGGCTTAACTTTAAGGCTAAATAACGTACCGCGTCTTTCACCGAAATCAGCTTTGAAAAATAGCTTCGAAATTCTTCGGGTAATGGATGAGCTGGCCTTGGAGGCTTTTCGCCATTTCGGGTTAATTCGTAATAAAAGCGATCTAGGACTAAAACAATTTCATGGAAACGACCGTAATATAATTCGTTATAACGTGTTAAACGCTTTCGACCAAGCTCTGTAATACTATAAAGAATTTTTTTATGTTCTTGCCTTGATGACAATGCCCCTTCTGCTTCAAGCCTTTTAGCAATACGAGCTACATATTCATACCCTACTTTACGACCAGGGAACTCATTTTCAAATTCTTGATGGATTTCAACTGAATATTTTGCTTTAGATTGTGTGGCATAGAGCCAATAAAGTGCCAATGTGTCCTTCACACTAAAGCCCACTGTTTGTTGAAAATTCTTTTCTTTCATAAAGGAACCTCCTTTTGGGCCTTTAACAATATTATACCAATATTTTTCTAAATAGTGGTAATATTTAAGGCTTGCGAGGTCTTACTTTTTTGTTGGAATTTTCGGTAATTGTGCCAATCCATAACCATATTTACTGTCTTTCCCTTTTGCTCCTAAATCCAATGCGCTTTTCTTTAATTTGTTGATAATAGTGGTTGATGAGCTATTTGGATATCTTTCTATTAAAAGTGCCACGAGTCCCGTCACATGAGGTGCAGCAAATGAGGTGCCTGATGTGACAATTTTTTCTCCAACCACGTTCAACGTTGCGACATCATCGCCTGGTGCCGCGAAGTCCACTGAAGCACCTCTGTTTGAGAAAGGACTGCTTTTTTTATCTTTACCAATAGATGCAACCCCTATCACATTTTCATAACGAGCCGGATAGGTAGGCGCATCATGCGGGCCATCATTACCGGCGGATGCTACAATAATAATTCCTTTTTTAGCAGCTTGGTTAATTGCCTTTTTTAGGCCTGGATGGTCTGTATAGATACTAGATGAAATATTAATAATCTGCATATGATGCTTTATGGACCATTGAATAGCTTCAATCATATCGCCGATTTGTCCATTGGATGTTCCGTCTGCATATTTTAAAGAATAGATTCGTATATTAGGAGCAACTCCTGCTACATTCAGATGACTAGAACTTTGTGTTTTTTTATCGAGCTGTGAACCAAGAATAGCCGCTACGCTTGTTCCATGTCCATCGCCATAATTTCCACGGTCATATGGGTCTGATTCATCTATATCTTTTGTTGCTGGATTATCTTTCGAAAAGGATATTCGCTTAACCACATTTCCTAATCCCTCTACTTCGTTTACTCCAGTATCAATAATGGCCACTTTAACACCTTTTCCGAGATATCCCTTTTTCCAATAGGTAGGTGCTTTGACATAATTCATATTCCATTTTGGTTTGTAATTCGGCGCTACTGATTTAATGGTTGAAGTGGAAGCAATATGCATCTTATCTGTACTGGTTTTGACCCATTCTATATGGGGATTATTTTTTAATAGACGATATTGTTTTGTATTTACATTAGCTCTAACCATCTTCATATCACCTAAGTGTTTCTCTACATGCTCTACATGTTGTTCCGCATACTGTTTACCTTGATGATCTTTATAGGAAATAAGTACATCCTGTAGATGAGTTGACGTTTCTTTTGCTTGGGTAGTAGCTGTTTGTATTAAGAAACAGCAGCCAGTGGCACAAGCAGCTGATATCAATTTTTGTTTGAATTTCATATGTATCCTCTCCATTCGGATGCTGTAATTATACTAAAAAAATTAAAAGTATATTATACTATGCCCGTTTCAAGAGAATTTAGAACCTATTTTCACAAAAAAACCAAGCTTCTAAGAAGAAGCTTGGCAAAATATTAAATGATATGCTGTTTTTGATTCACTTTATGACGTGTGAATATACTAATAACGACATAGGTAATCAACGCAAATAAAATTGGCAATGTAACAGGATGCATGCCCAATATGTCTGGAATGTTTTTCTTCAGTGTAATATCGTAAAGCGTAATGTAACTTATTAAACCGACAATCATAGATGCTATCGCACCGTATTTATTTCCCGTCTTCCAATATAGGCCAAACACAACTGGCCATACAAAAACAGCTTCTAAACCACCGAATGAGAATAGATTTAGCCATACAAGTAAACTTGGAGGCTTTAACGCAACAAATATAACAGCAATCCCGATGACAGCTGTTACTAGGAAACTGATTCTTTTGATTTCAGGATCAGTCGCCTTTGGTTTAATAAAATTAAGATATATATCTTTTACAATTGTTGAGCTCACAAGCATAAGCAATGCATTGACCGTCGACATGATCGCTGCCATTGGCGCAGCCAGCACGATACCTGCTAAATATGGCGGAAGAACTTTTAATGTTAAAAGAGGCATTACTTTATCACCTATTTCAATGCCAGGTAGGACTGGACGAGCTAAAACGCCTGTTAAGTGCATACCGAACATAACAGTACCAAGAGCAATAGTTCCAATGATGATTGCCGCATGCATGCTTTTTGTATCACGATATGACATAGCCCGAACAGCAATCTGTGGTAAACCGATAACGCCAATCCCAATTAAAATCCAAAATGTTGAAACATATAGGGGGGTAAGACTGTTATCTGCACCGAATGGTGATATTAATTTCGGATTTTCAGCAACTAAATCATGCATAATATTAGAAACGCCACCACCTGCGATAATCGTTCCTACAAGTAAAATGATACTACCAACCAGCATGACAGAACCTTGGACAGCATCTGTCAATGCCACAGCACGGAAACCGCCGATAATGACATACACGAGTACTACAGCGGCAAAAATAAAGAGAGCAGTTGTATAATGTAAGCCAGTCAACGATTCAATAAGCCGTGCACCACCCACCCATTGGGCCGCCATGGAAGAAAATAAAAAGATAATAATACTTAATGCAGATACCACTACAACAAAACTGCTTTGGTAGCGTTCACGCAAAAAGTCAATCAACGTAATCGCTTTGTATTTCCTTGCGATAATAGCAAACTTTTTCCCTAAAATCATCAGTACAAAGTAGCCTGCAGGCAGTTGAGCCATTGAAAGTAATACCCATCCAAGACCGGTATTATAAGCGACACCTGGACCACCTATAAAACTAGAAGCACTACCGTAAGTAGCCATCATGGTCATTGCCAGTAAGAAACCACCCATATCTCTCCCGCCTAAGAAATATTCCTGCAAGAAAGAATTCGAATTCATTACATGTTTATTTGCCCATATACCTATTAAAAAGATGATAACCAGAAAAATAAAGAGCGGGAAAATTACCTGCCAGTGCATCATGACTTATCACCGCCTTCATCGTCAAAAGGCATACCTCTGAAAAATACCTTGATGACAAAAATAATTAGTAAAATCATAAAGATTGTTCCTGCAATGCAACTATAGAAAAACCAAGCCGGAAAACCGAAAACATATGTATATTCTTTCGGGTCCGCTGATCCAAGCCCATATGCAAAGCCAAACCATATTGCAAAATTGATGAGCACGAGCAAGACCCCAATTACTGCTTCTCGGTGAGCAATCTTAAAACGCGGATCATTCATAGAAACTCCCCTTTTATATCAATAGAATTCCTTACTATTTTACTTTTTTAAAGTGAAAAATGAAAGTTTAGAGGACAAATAATGTTATAATAGAGAGACAATAGTATAGGATTTCTCAAGGGTGGTCGGCTCACTCCCCGTTAGAAAGGGGGTGGTGCCGTATGACAGTTTTCGAAGCGCTTATGTTTGCTGTAGCTTTTTCTAGCTTAATTGTTGCAATGCTGTCATTTAACCAAAAAAAATAATCCACCCTTGAGTTAGCAGCTCGGTGGATTATTTCCTCTACTAGCTGACCCCTTTGATGGAGCCTGCTATTGTTATACCGTTAGTGTACCCGCACTAACGGTATTTTTAATATATGCATCTATGCCTATATTATAGCTGAAACAAAGCGAAAAGGAAAATAAATCGGATCTTTATAACATTTATCATTGAACCCATTTAATTTGAGAGGATAAAAATGCCTCCACAATGAGAAATCGGATAAAATTCAAAGAGATTTTTGAAGGACTGTTTTAATTCCTCATATACAAAATAATATTCATCAGGATCCCAATAAGCTAAGCTTTCTTGGCGACATTTCTCCAATTGCTCTCTCGTTTCAAAGGCAATATCACCAATTAACACTTTACCATCTTTTTTTAAAAGAGGTAGCAAACTATTGATGAATGTTACCTTTTCTTCATCTGTCAAATGGTGCAGCGTATACGTACTAATAATATAATCGTACATGTTTGTTAAGATTTCAGCGGGCAAGCCTTTAGATATATCCCATTCCATGAGGTTTGCTTTAGGCATCTTATCTTGGGCAATGGAAAGCATTTCAGTTGAAAAATCAATGCCATTTATTTGATGACCATTCACATACAATTTATTCGTCAGAGTGCCTGTTCCAAAACCGATATCTAGCACTTTTGAATTCTCTTTTTGCATCACTTCATTATAAATGCCATTTAGAATCTCTTTGTAGCCTGCAAACGGATACAAGTTATTTTCCTCACTTACTTGTACTGTTCCCTCATAATGGCCTGCCCACAGATCAAAACCTTTTTTATTTAACATGAATGCTCCTCCAGTAATTTAAAAATTTGCGAGCATTCTAATTGAATGTTGAATTACTCGCAGTTCACCTTATCCATACAAATTTGTTCAAAGAAGTTAGCACATTTCATATCAATCACACCTTTCTATTAATAGAGTTCAATTATAACATAATATTTTAAAAATTCAGTAATTCTTTCATTAAAACTTAAAAAGGTCTAAGAACGCAATTTAGCAGTACAGTAAATAATAGAAAGACATTTATGTATACCATGAGAATTGCGATTCCATGACTCCAATACCACTGAAACTTTTATAATGTAACGCCTCGTAACGGTGAATGGATATCGACCGGCGTACATGATTTCCTCATGGGATTATTAAAAAATACTCAAATCATATGTCTTTGAAAGTTTTTCAATACATTTCATCCCTGCTACACTATTCCCTATCTCATCAATTCCAGGACTAAAAACACCAATCCCTATTTTCCCTTTAAGTTGCTCCACTTTTCCATCGGGTACTGAACATAAGACTCCGCCAGATACACCGCTTTTCATTGGAATTCCAATAGAAGCAGCATACTTGCCTGAAGCATTATACAGTCCACAAGTTGTCATTAATGCTTTAGTGACTTTAGCAGTTTGGCGAGTGATTATTTCTTCTTTTGTTAATGGATAAATACCATTTCCTGCTAACATTAATCCTATTTTTGCTAGATCTCTAGTTGACACTTCCAAGGAGCATAAGTAGATATAAGTCTCTAGCGCTTTTTCTACATCATCAAGTAAATAATTATTTGCCTTTAGATAGTAAGCAATTGCACGATTTCGGTGGCTTGTTTCAATTTCCGAACTATAGATTTCTTCATTTACTTTATGAATACTGCCAGTAGTCCGGCTTAAAAAGTTTGCAACATAAGCGACGCGTTCCTCGGGCGTTTTTCCGGGTAACATGGAAGCGATTGTAATAGCTCCTGCATTAATCATCGGATTGAAAGGCTTTCCAGGAATAGAGCTCTCTAATCGCATTATCGAATTAAAAGGATCACCAGTTGGCTCTACATCAACTTTATCCAGAACAAAATCTAAACCATGATACTCACAAGCAACCATAAAATTGATTACTTTTGAAATACTTTGCAATGTGAAAAGAGTATCTGTTTCTCCGCTTTCAAAATAATTTCCATATTCATCTATTAAAGATATACCAAATTGATCTACAGATTGGTGCGCTAGGGCTGGAATATAAGATGCCGGTTTTCCTTCTTTAGTATGTAATTTGGCTTCGTTTATAATTTGTTCTAACATCACTTCTACCTCTTTCTCTATCTATAGCTAGAAGGAGATGTTCTAAAAAAGTACATCTCTTTCACGTTTCATTATTTACTTGGAATTAGTAAAACATACGCATTTCCTTTTAGACAGGCCATCCTTTTTTCTTATTTTTATATTATCCAAATAATATCGTAGTTCTGCTATGATATCACCTGCAAAAAATCAAATGTATTTAGGTAAGAATTATCTTTAGGACACTTTTCATATGTGTTTTTCCTAGTACCAAGTAGGAGATTGCGCATTACTAGTAACGCACATTATAATTCTACCCTAACGGTATTGAACCAAGTATGCAACTATAATATTAGTCACTTTAAATACATATTATATATAACATAGAGAATTAATATTCCCATAATTATCATTCCGCCAATGGCGGGAGTACCTATAAAAGATCGATTAAATACATCATTGCTTTCTTTCTTTGTTTTTTCAAAATCCTCTTTGTTTTTTATATCATCTTTTTTCATATTAACCTCCTTTTCTACGTAATTAAATTTAGAAGCAATATCCTATACAACCGGTAATTTTCGTTATCCGTTTAAAACTAAAATGATAGTAAAATTGAAGAAAAACTTCTATGTTTCGCTGGTCCTGCTTCTTCCATTTCCTTCTTAGCTATTAATTCAGAAAGCAATAAGTACCCTCTCATTTAGAAGATTCTGTTAAAATAGTTTATCATAGGTCGTGCTAACAAGAATAGATCCACATTAGTCAGATGGAAGGTAGCCTTCTAAAAGTATATGTTTCTTACCAAACTAAAAGGCAACCTCATCACCTAAGATTGCTTAAACAATAAACAATACTATTTTTCAGTTTTACCGGTGAATAATAATTCTGCTCCTCCTGCAAGAATAGCTTTCTTGCCTCTTGCTTTGATCAATATCTTCAGCCATCAGGAACCAAGACGTTTACACTGCCAAAAACCTCCCATAAAAGGAGATTTAACCCGGTGGAAATATTAAATTTTTTGCTTCAACAAAACAAAAAGATTGAACCTCTATACTGAGGTTCAATCTTTTCTAATAACTTCGTCATGTTAATACATTAAATGGTAGATTAGCGTATATCCAAGGACAATTAAGACAATTCCTAAAACGACGAATCCGATTGTCCGTATTGCTTTTGGTTGTCTTTCCGGAGGATTAGGGCCTGTTTCAGATTCCGGTTGGCCAATTGTAACTCCTTCATCTACTAATGACTCATCTTCTTGTTGATTGTTCTGTTTTTCAGAAGCCATTTCTTTCACTCCACTTCTGGTTATGTTTGCTGTACAGCTTATCTATTCCCTTTTTTAAGTAAAATAAACGATATAGAATGTGAAGTGATTTATTAGTTTGCATAATAAAATCATTTTAAATCTAAAGGTTTTTTCAATCCTATGCAGAATCACTAATCAATCATTACACTTTACAAATCATGTTAGTTTTGAACAATTTTCAACTGAGCATTTGCCTCAATAGAACTACAAAAACGGCTAATATGATTGAAGAAATTCTAAATCGTATATAGAAATTACTCATGTCTTTTTTGCTATCATTCCTAAGACATTATAAAATCAATAATATGCTAGGCATATAAAGTTGAAAAAAGTAAATTATTAGGAGTGGGTCCGTGTGAAGTTATTAAGGATAATCTTCTTTTGCTTGACTCTCCTTGGAGTATATTTCATTATTCAAAAGGATCAAATTAATACTAAGGATCTGTCATCTGTTTCAAATACCTTTAGAGAAGGTTTTGATTTTATAACAGCAAAGGTACACGACTTAAAATTAACATCAAAAAAGCAGGATACGCTTGAGAACGTCGAAAAGCCTAATCTAAAAATACCTAATCATCAAGCCCTCTCTGTACACAATATAGAAATTGGGAACACAAAAGAAAGCGTCGAAAAACAGGTGGGAAAAGCGCAGCGTTCTACCTATAATGAATATGGCGCTAAATGGTACAAGTATCATAAAAACTATCAAAACTTTTTTATGGTCGCCTATGATTCCAATCACCTTGTGGCTGGATTATACACAAATCAAAATTTGGTATCTTCAAAACAAGGGATACAAATCGGTAATTCTAAACAATCTGTCGAAAAGAAACTTGGCACTCCCTTAAAAGGTATTAAAAAAGGTTTTGTCCTTTATCAAATGCAAAATAACGGAGAGTATGACATATACGAAATGGACAGTAGCTACGTAACAGTATTTTTCGATAAACATAATAAGAATACGTTAACCGCAGTACAAATTATTAGTAAAAATTTAGAGGAGAACAAGAAAAACTTTTACCCTCAAAGCAGTAAACGCCTTACAAAAGGCTTTGAATATCAATTATTTGACCTTACAAATGCAGCACGCGTAAAAAATGACCTGCCTCCTCTCTCTTGGAATGCTCAGGTCAAAGTGACGGCTCAAAAACATAGTGATGATATGGCTTCTCACCAATATTTCAGCCATATAGATTTAAATGGTGGATCACCCTTTGATCGGATGAAGAATGATGGAATTGCTTTTATGACAGCTGGAGAAAATATAGCTGAAGGGCAAATCAGCAGTGTCTATGCACATGAAGGATTAATGAATTCACTTGGCCATCGTAAAAACATTTTAAATAATAAATTTGACGCGCTTGGTGTAGGCGTGGCATTTGATCAAGCATCTAGGCCCTTTTTTACCGAAAATTTTTTAGGGAATTGAGTGATAAAAATACATCCATTAAATCAATCTTTTTTGTGATAATGGTGTAGTCACAAAAAAGTTAAGACAAACACACTTTTAAACCTTACTTGTTTAAGATTAATAAGAAGCATCCATTTTGAAAAAAGATAATCAAAATGGATGCTTTTTTAGTATTTTTTATGTTGTTTTTAATAAAAAGCTTTTAGTTAAATTAAAAATATATCAAAAATTACGCTCCATATCATTTACTTATAATTAATTCAAATTCTTCCTCGTCGTCCCAGTCATAGAATTTTAAAAGTTGTTTCATTTGAATTCAGACCAAAGACTATACGTGGTAAACTGATTCTATGATGCAATTTTGAAAGTAGGTTATTCTATGGAATTTGTCATCTTTTTTATGATTGGAATTATAGGTAATATAGTCGGTACATTGGTCGGAGGAGGGGGACTGATTAGTTTACCCACTATGTTACTTATGGGGTTACCTGTACATTCAGCAATTGGTGCAAACAAGGTTTCCAATACTATCAGTTCACTCTCAAGCTTTCTTGTCATATTAAAGAAAAAAGAAGTTTCCACAAAAGAAGCATTATTAGTCCTAATATTTTGTCTTGGAGGAGGTATTTTAGGTGGACTCATTGCTTCCTTTTTAAGCGGAAGTGCCCTAACGCTTATCGCAATCATTTTATTAAGCTTTGCATTTGTAACTTCCTTCATGAATACAGGTAATTTTGATGGAACTGAACAGTTTCATGCAAGTAAAAAACCAGGAATTGCACTAATTGGTATAGGAATGTATGACGGAATGTTTGGACCAGGAAGCAGTACACTTGCGTTATATTTATATGCAAGCCAAAAAATCTCCTATATCCGAGCAATTGGCTTAGCAAGAGTTGGGGTTTTTGCAAGTTGCTTTGGTTCTGCCATCACTTACATATCAACAGGTAAAATTTTATGGCCACTTACAATAGCATTAATGCTTGGATCCATTGTTGGTGCACAGTTCGGAGTTAGATTAGCTCGTAAATTAAAAACGAAACATGTAAAACCACTTCTTAGATTAGTAACAGTTCTTTTAGTTGTACAAATGATTGTAGATTACTTTGATTTTTAAGAGTAGATTTTTTGAAGATTCTAATTGAAATACAAATCTAACTACACAAATAAGACGTCCATAACACTTTTGGATTGAACCCTCACGTTGTTTTAACGATAAGATTTATTGGACTTCTTTTAAAAGAATTAATATTCTAATTCACTTGTACTTAAACTATACTGCCCCATTAGTTTAAGTACATTTTTGATTTAATATTACCTATAATACCTTTTGCATTTACATATAGCTACAATAAAAAAGGTTCAACATCTAGTAGTTTGATCATAATATTTAACGCTTAATAAAGAGTTTTAACGGTGGTTTTTAATATTATTAAATATAAGATTAATATTATGGTCTCGCTGTTTATTGGTAGCCATAACTTAACCGTTTATATAATGTCTCTGTTTAATTGTTTACATAATATTATTATTTATAAAATGTTTAGAGGATTGTTTTCAATTACTCGTTGGATCTCTTCATTCTCCACATGTGTATAAATTTGAGTCGTTGATACGTTAGAGTGGCCTAAAATTTGTTGCAGGCTTCTAATATCTGCTCCACTTTTATACATCATTGTAGCAGATGTATGGCGTAATTTATGTGGCGACAGCTTCTTTTTTTCTAACCCTGATGATAAATTGATTGCTTTTACAATCTTTGCAATTCGCTGCCTTGTTAAACGTGTTCCTTTTTGAGAAAGAAATAAAGCCTCATTTTTATCAGCATTCTTCATTTTGTTCCTTTCATGCTCTAAATAAGTTTTCAGCGCTTTAAGGCATGCATCATTGAGATAAACAGACCTTTCTTTATCCCCTTTCCCTCTCACAGTCAGTGTACGCTCATGGATAGAGTCCATATTTAGATTACATAATTCAGATACACGAATACCTAAATTCAAAAAGAATGTCATCATGCAATAATCTCTATCATAATGTGCGCTGGACTGGATGCCGCCCATAAATGTCTTCGCTTCATCTAAACTGAGATAAATCGGCTGCTTTTTTCCTATTTTAGGTGTTTCCAAATCATCTGCCGGGTTTTCTTCTATTATATGGCGCTTGGATTTCAAGTATTTAAAGAATGAGCGCAATGTCGCTACCTTCCTTGCCCGGGTATGTGCGCTATTTTTTCGTCTCTCCTCGCAGTATTCTAAAAAAAGATACATATCTTCGAGTGTTATTTCCTTTAAGAACGAGGCATCAATTGAATGTATATCTATTGTATCAATTTGCTCTAATTTATCTTGTTGTACGCTAAGAGTAAACCGCAGAAACAAGGTCAAATCGTATTCATACTCATCTCGAGTGCGTTTTGACTTTCCTTTAATAGCTGTTAAATAAATTAAAAAATCTCTAAGTATTTTTGGTTTTTTTTGATCCATCTCACGTCACCTCAATATCTTTTATTCTATCATAAATAACTTTCCCAAATATACATTTGGGAACCTTTTTAATGAAAGAAGAAAATAAAAAGTCGAATCCTCTACTCAGAAGACTCGACTTTGTCGAAATGTAATGGTTAACTATTCTACTAATAAAAATTAATTCTCTTAGGAAGCGTAATTAAAACAATCGAGAATAATTTAATTTTTAAGTAGAAATTATAAGTATAAACGAGAATAAATAGACTATTTAATTGGAATCATAATCTTAGTCACATAATTCTCTGCACCATTGACAGCAACCTCATCTAAAATATATTCTTCATACGCAAAATTTTTAATTGCTAATTGATGCTCTTTTACAAATTCAAATATTCGGTGATAGGATGGAGCAATTTCCTTATCGTTTCCTTTATGATAGGCAATAATATACTGTCCTGCTGGTCGAACAATTGTGGAGACCTTTTCAATACTCGAAGGCATTTCGGTATAAAGATAACTATAATTTCCAAAGTTCTCAGCCAATATTTCTTCCTCTGCTAAAATGGCTCCGATTGGATGCCCCGTATATAATTCATGCTTATTGCACAAATCAATAAAATCAGTCACAGCATTCAAGTATTGACGATTTGTTGCATGACGTAGATGCTGGCTTATGAGCAATGTTCTCTCAGGAAGATTTTCAACAGTAATACTTTCCCAATCCACTTCTAATGCTTCTTTGATAATTTTGATAGTCGTTTCGGCTATTGTTCTAATATGCTGAAGCTTACTAATCTTATTGTCAATTTCGTCCAATTGGCTAGTAAGTAATTGAATAGCTTCAATTGGCGTTTTGTTATTTAAAAAATTACGAATTTCTTTAAGAGGCATGCCTAAATCTTTCAGCAGTTCAATTACTATATAAACTTCGTACTGTGAATAGGTATAATAACGGTATCCATTGTCCTCTTTAATATAGGGTGAAAGTAAACCGATTTCATCGTAATAAAATAAGGTCTGTTTTGATATATGGCAAAGTTTAGCAAACTCTCCAGTAGTAAAATATTTGTGTGATTGTTCTGACATAACATTCCACCTCTCCATTAAGTGCATACGTATTGACTATATAGTAACTATATACTTTAAAATCATATTAGAAAAGGAAAAGAAACGTTCTATCTAGAAAGGAAGTGCTCCATTTTACGGAGGCATCTATGAGTGATACATCAATCAAATTAACGCAAACCCCAATTCACAAACTATTTTTATCGTATTTATTCCCCTCACTACTCGGTATGATTTTAATGTCTGTCAATATTCTTGTTGATGGCATTTTTGTCAGCAACGGAGTCGGACCGCTTGCCTTAGCGGGAGTCAATATAGCAGTTCCTATTTTCTCTATATTGTTATCCATTTCTCTATGGATTGGAATGGGAGGTGCAACCCTTTACTCTATCGAAATGGGCAAGGATAACATACAGCAAGCTCGCTCCATTTTTATGCAGAGCCTATTAATGACCGTGAGCATTGTTGGTGTACTTGTTATTATTTGTCTTTGGAAACAAAAAGAGATTGCACTGCTATTCGGCGCAAGTACTAAAGTTCTTCCCTATGTTGAAGACTATCTTCACGTCATTCTTCTTTTCGGTCTCATATATGTATTAGAAAATGTTTTAAGCATTTTTATACGAAACGATGGAAATCCGAAACTAGCTATGATTGGTTTAATCACCACATCAGTCTTAAATATCATCCTGAACTATATCTTTATCTTTCAGATGAACATGGGCGTTAGTGGAGCTGCATATGCAACAGCCCTTTCAACAGTCGTAGGTTTATGTGTACTTCTTTTGCATTTTTTACGAAATGATAGCCATTTACGTTTTAATTTGAAAACATTCCACTTTAACTTTAGTAATATGAAAGAAATTTTAAAAATTGGCTCACCAAGCTTTATTACAGAAGGTTCTACCGCTATTGTAGTCGTAGGCTATAATATTGCCTTTAGTCATTTCGTTGGTGAAATTGGAGTCACCTCTTATGCTGTAATCAATTATTTACATGCCGTATTTATCATGCTTTTCTTTGGTATAAGTGCAGCCATACAACCAATTGTAAGCTTTAGCTATGGGGCAAAATTAACAGAACGACTCAAAGCTGTCTTGAAATTGGGGCTTCTAGCTGGGATTATTGCCGGTATACTCATTATTCTTGTTGGATGGCTCCTTGATGATCAGTTAATCCAAGCATTTAGCGTGCATGACCCTGCAATTATAGAGTTTACAAAGCAAGGCATACATCTTTTCTTTATTGGCTATTTGTTTCTTAGTTATAACTTGCTGTATGCAGAATTTTATCAATCGATTAAGAAAATACGTTTATCGATGATTATCATTCTTATGCGTTCCCTCATACTATTCCTCCCATTGCTCTATTTATTGCCTGCAGCATTTACGGGTAAAGCACTTTGGCTAGCCTTTCCTATTGCAGAAGGAATGACTGCCATTGGTATACTGTTATATCAGTTTAAAAATAATCGAAGCAAAACGGTACATGAATAAGTTTCTTCTATTATATAGGTAGCCACTATTTCTTCTTTAGAAATAGTGGTTTTTACTTATTTTCCAAAAATAATTAATTTTCTAAAAAATGTTGCTATTTTTGTCAAATTTGCATATGATTATTTCAAGGGATTGGAAGCACTTCCAACTTCATATTTTTAAAGGGGGATTTTGTATGAGTCAAAACTTAGCTCACTCGTTAGAAGAAAAACAAGTTGTGAGCGATCATTTGGGGGATGAACCAAATGTTTTAAAAGGCCTGACAGAAGAAAAGTATATATCTATTTCAGAAAGTTCTGAATTTAAAACTCTAGTAAAAAAGAAAAACAGGTTTATTGGATCCATTTCAATTCTATTTTTAGGTCTCTACATTCTATTGCCTATCTTAACCTCTTTCACAACAATTTTGGATGGAAAATCCTTTGGTGACATTACATGGGTATGGATTTATTCTTTAGGATTATTTATTATGACGTGGGTACTCTGTATGCTTTATGTCAAAAAAGCAAATGTATTTGATCAAGACAGTCAAAAAATTATTGAAAAAGCGAAGGATGGTGGCTATTAATGGGAGCTATTGGGATCTTATTCTTCGTGGCAATTGTAGTGCTCACTTTGATTGTTACGTATATTGCATCGAAAAGAACAAATTCAGCTAGCGAGTTCTACACTGCAGGCGGTGGCTTAACGGGTTGGCAAAACGGTATTGCGATTGCTGGTGACTATTTATCTGCTGCTTCATTTTTAGGAATTGCAGGTGCTATTGCTTTATTTGGTTTTGATGGTTTCTTTTATAGTATTGGCTATTTAGTCGCCTATTTAGTTGTTTTATATATTGTAGCTGAACCTTTACGAAATCTGGGGCGCTACACATTGGCGGATATGATTACTGCACGTTTTAATCAAAAGAAAGTTCGTGGTACTGCTGCTATAAGTACAATAGTAATTGTGTTATTTTACATGATTGCACAATTAGTTGGAGCTGGTGCACTTATACAGCTTTTGCTTGGAATTGACTATTGGATAGCTGTATTGTTAGTTGGCGTCATGATGACGATTTACGTTCTATGGGGCGGGATGGCCGCTACAAGTTGGGTACAAATTATTAAAGCTGTACTTTTAATGATCGGTACTGTTATTATCTCATTCCTTGTACTCTTAAAATTCCATTTTAATATTCTTGAAATGTTCCAAACTGTTAAAACATCAACATCACATGGTGAAGCTTATCTCAACGCTGGTGTAAAATATACTAACGGCTTTGATACATTATCCGTGATGATTGCTTTGGTTTTAGGTACAGCGGGTTTACCTCACATACTAATGCGATTCTTTACTGTAAAAGATGCAAAAACAGCCCGGAGCTCAGTTGTCAGCGCAACATGGATTGTTGGTATCTTTTATGTCCTCACTATTTTCCTTGGTTTTGGAGCAGCTGCATTTGTAGGGTCTGAAAAAATTGTTTCAGCCAATGCAGCCGGAAATATGGCCGCACCACTTCTTGCTCAAGCTTTAGGCGGAGACTTGTTAATGTCATTTGTTTGTGCAGTTGCTTTCGCGACTATTTTAGCAGTTGTTGCTGGATTGGTATTATCAGGTGCTTCTGCTTTCGCACATGATATTTATGGCCAAATTATTCGTAAAGGCAAAGCAACAGAAAAAGAACAAATGAAAGCTGCACGTTATGCTTCTATAGGGGTTGCGTTAATTTCTATCCTTCTTGCATTAGGCGCTCAAACACTAAATGTAGCTTTCTTAGTATCGCTAGCATTTTGTATAGCAGCAAGTGCAAACTTGCCAGTTATTATTTACACTATCTATTATAAGAAATTCAACACAACAGGTGCTGTCTCAGCAATGGTAACTGGACTAGTTGTAGCATTGATTCTTGTAGCATTAAGCCCTAACATTTGGAGTCCAGAAGGAACGGCAATTCTAAAAGGGACAGCATTGTTCCCTCTTACAAATCCAGCAATCATTTCAGTTCCGTGCGGTTTCTTAGCAGGTTGGATTGGTTCACTAGTAGGTCAAAAATCAGATGTTCGCAAGTATGCAGAAGTAACTGTGAAAGCGAATACTGGACTTAAAAATAGCTAATAGCTAATAAAAAAGAGATTGGAGGTTGATTCCCCTAATCTCTTTTTTATTTTCAAAATTACTTAGTCATTATTCTATCTCTAATGAAAAAACATAAGCCGCATCCCCATGGTATTGTTTCTCTTTTTCATCGGTATCCCACCATACACTATATACATAATAATATACACCCTTTTTAGTTGGGGTTTTGAATTGCCCGTTATCTTTTAACTGTATTTTCTTTTCGTCATCACCTTCCATTAAATACAAGTGAACTTCTGTTGGCTGTGGCTTATAATCCATTTTAATCTGGGCTATTGCCTTAGATGTACTCCTGATTGGCTTTTTATTTTGTAATAATTCTGGAGGACCTACCTTGTCAACACACATATTTGTCCAGCAGTATGAACCTTGAGTGGTGCTATACTTATCCCCATTCAATTCCACAAAAACAGACGGAGGACGGTCACCTGGTAATCCCTTCTCATTGGATGTATTGCAGCTGCTAAGTATACAGCTCAATAAAATACAAACCAATATCAATCTTTTTTTGATAAAAATTCACCCCCAAATTTATCTATATGCTAGACCTAAAAAACCAAAGACAATATAAAAAAACATCCGCCCAATGTGTTTTCACTGAACGGATCTTCATACTCTTTCTTGGTATTAGTATAACATAAGAAAATTTTAGAAAACTTAATTTAATCCATATTTTTTAATTCATGGTGGTCTTCATCAATTTTTTATTCGGTACATTATGTTTAAAGCCAATTGTATTTAGCTGTCTGATCAATTGCGTCTCTGTCATACGTGTACTGTTTTTTTGGATATATTCAACCGGAAAACTTGAGGGATGAAATACTTTTGCACCTTCAAATAACCATTTAATTCGATAACTATCATGGAATTCCTGGATCCTTTTTCTTGCTTGGCTGGATTGGTCATCATAACCAAATTGAAATCCACAGCACTGGCAAATTTCACCAGATCCACTAAGGTTACTATCATACGGTTTCTTTGCTAAACCCATAAAACCACATACAGGGCATCTAAACTTTTTCATATTCCTCACCTCATTTTGGTTTTTTAACGTTAACCAAACTTTAACCTAAAAAATTACAAAAATCAACACGAGGTGACGTTGAGAAGTATTTTCAGATTTCCTTCCATAGGTAAAAGGTTCTTTTTACAATCATTAACTTGTACCAAAAGTATGCATTAAATTCCCTCAAATAGTTCTTATGAATATAAAACCTTTATTAACCATAAGGTAAATAGACATTAAAAAAGAAGAAAAAATTTTTTTGGTTCTTTTTTCCTCTTTTTTTAAAAGTTTTAAATTTTAATAATATTCCCTACTATCATAGTGTTTAAACGTTATTGATTTGAAGAATTCTTTTTAAAAAACTGTATCACTTCTTCTTGGATATATGGAGGTACTCCATGACCATCTTCGAATCCCTTAAAAGTTACTTCTGCATCATAGCTTAAGAAGAAGCCTTTGCTTTCTTCCCCCCATTGATATGGAAGAACGTAATCCATAGTGCCATGTGCAATATAAATTGGAAGGCTTTCAACGGATTGCTTTTTATAATCTGTCTTTACAAAGTCTGGAATATACCCACTTAATGCTACAACTCCCGCTAGTTTTTGATTTCCCATTACAAATGCTAAAGAATTGGCAAGCACGGCACCTTGGCTAAAGCCCAAAATATACAGCTCTTTTAAGTTAAGCGGGAACTCAGTAGCTGCTTCTTCTATAAATTTTGCAATATGGATAACAACTTGATCAAATACATGGCGATCCGGTTTTCCGAATTCTTTGTCATGATAGAAAGCATATCCTGGTTCTTGAAGGATTGGACCCTGCAAGCTAAATATAAAGTAATTTTCTTTTAATTCTTGCACTAGCTGTGGCAAGTCTTCTTCATTGCTTCCCATTCCGTGCAGTAAAAATATTGCAGGATATTTCTTTCCTTCTACGATAGTTGTTGGAGCAGAATAAATAAATGTAAATGGTGATTTCATAATCATCTTCCTTTCAAGGATTATCTACTACTATCATAGCATAATTTTTATATTCGACTTTTGACTATATCCTAATAGAATTTCTATAGATTTCACCAGATATCTTTTGAAACGCGTATACGGAAGTAAAAATAGCGTGACTATGTTTGCCACGCTACTCATTGTTCGCTTTATATTCTTTTTCCTCTATCTCTAGCTGCCATTCGTTTTTGCGGCCAACAAAACCTAGACAAAATGAAATGAGATGAACTAGCAAAAAGGAATTTTCATTAAAATACCAATTCACTGTAAAATAATTAAAATAGCTTTGATGTTTCAAAACAGACATTATGGTTTTCCCTTTTTTTTCAAATCCATTGATTGTCTCTTGAATTGTCTGATATTCACCTGTAATGCCAATAACCAAAATAATGATTATAGCAATGAGTAATATCCCCGGTCTTCGCAACGGTCTAATAGCAAAGTACTTTCTTCCGACTGTCCAGGTTATAAATAAACTTAATAACAAAAAAGGAATTAATAATACTATTGGTACAACAGCTGTATTGGCATGGTTGATTGACTGCGTAGGCTTTCCTGTGAAGAAAAACTCGATCGCAAGACAGCCAAAAAACGAGATGGCCAGTGAAATATACCAGGCTAGATTGCGCACTGCCATCTTCCTTTCTAATCTTTATATTTTTTATCGCATATCATTTAGAATTTCAGGAATCCCTTCTATTATAGCATTTGGAGTTACACTGTAATGGGATAATTTCTCTGCTTTCACTTCCGCAGCTCTAGCATGTAAAAATGTAGCGCATACTAACGCTTGTTCAGGGCTTGCATGTTGACATATAAAGGACAGAATAAGGCCGGTTAATACATCACCGCTTCCTCCCCGTGCTAGCGCATCATGTCCATGGGGATTTACCCATGTATTACCATCTGGAACTTCAACAATAGAGCGATGACCTTTCAATAATACGTATACACCATGCTCTTTTGCAAATTGCTTTGCTACCCCTAATCTATTACTTTCAATTTCTTCGACACTACACTCTAAAAGCGCCGCCATTTCACCCGGATGGGGTGTAATAATAACAGGACCCTTGTATTCCTTCACTAAATGGAGATAATCCTTAAGATAGAATAGGCCATCCGCGTCTATAATAATAGGCTGATCATGGCATTTACTAAATAAGATCTCCAATATTTTTCCACCATGTTTAAAACGACTTAGTCCAGGGCCAATAGCAATTGCCTTATATGTAGAAAATGAAATATCAGAAAGCGATGCTGGAGATATGTGGTCATCTTTATTTGAAAGCTTTATATATAATGCTTCTGGCAACTGAGATGCTGAGATTGTATAATTTTCTTCCGGCACAGCTAATGTCACAAGCCCAATTCCTGAGTGAAATGCAGCTTTGGCGGAATAAATAGGCGCCCCTACATATGAACTAGAGCCCCCTATCACAATACCATGGCCAAATGTTCCTTTGTGACTGTTAGATGGTCTTTTTGGCAATTGTGCATAGACATCTCCGTTTGTAATTAGCCTTGGCAGAGATTGAGTGGATTTTTCTGCAAGCTGATAAGGTACTGAGATATCTGCAATTTCCCATTCACCAATATACATTGGTCCGTCTTGCAAGAAGAATCCTTTTTTTGGCATCACAAAAGTAACAGTACGATCAGCCTTGATGGCCATTTCTGTAACTAGTCCGGTATCAGCCTCCAAGCCTGAAGGAATATCTACCGCTAAAACATAAGCAGTAGACTCATTTACCATTTCAATGACTGAACGAAATGGGTCTTTAATTATGCCCTGCATCCCTGAACCTATCATTGCATCTATAATAATAGTAGCACAGTTTATTTTTGTCTGAAGCTTATCCTTATCCATTGTTGCCATTGTTGAATAGGGAAGACCTCTATTTTTATAGACTAAAAAGTGGGTAAGTGCATCTCCTTTTAACGTCTCCTCTTTAGGCAGAAGGCACAATTCCACATTATATCCATGATCACATAACTTTCTGGCAGCTACAAATCCATCGCCGCCGTTGTTACCGTTACCTGCTAACACAAGAATGCGTGCGTCTAGGTCATGGTACGATGACAAAACTGCAGACACGATAGCAGAACCTGCATTCTCCATTAATACAGCACCTGGAAGCCCGACCTATTCTATTGTAAATTGGTCAAGTGCAGCTAAATCTTGCCGACCGCCTATGTACATGATAATCACTTCTTCCCTTTTTTGTATATGTACTATGTATATGTACTTTATATATTATAATAAGAAAATCTTAATGTTGCCAATGCACTTATCAGAATATTTAAACCTCTATACTCTTTTCATTCATTTGAAGAAAGAAGTCAAAAAACCAATTAACACTAGCTACATTTTATCTAAACATTCTATATCTACTCAATAGATATCTATACTTTAATTAGCCCTATAGCTATTATACCTAAATTTTAATCTTTCGCCTACTTAGTTTAGGGACTAAAGACCTTATATATTTTACTTTATGATTCTAAAACAAAATAAAGAGGAAGTTAAAAACTTCCTCTATATTCAAATTCCTATTTTTTAGCTATTCTTTTTTATATTTTTAAGTAATCCTCCATCATCCTTATAAGTAATTTGAGCAATCTTACCTTCTTCAGGTAAAGTAGCAATCCCTTTAATCTGATACTTCTTTATTGCATGATCACCCTTCTTATAGTTAACACTCACAACAAAATGATAGTTGTGATTTTTATCCGTTTTTTCTATCTCCATATCTTTAACATTTATTTTTATATCCTTAGATTTCAGCGTATAGTTAAATGCTGATGTTACAAAAAAAGAGGAGAATCCAGTTTTTGTGAAGTATGGCTTGTATAATCCCTCAACATAATTATGCAGTTCACTACCGTATGAAGCTTTCAGCATTTTCTTTCCTTCTATTATTGTAAAGTTTTCAGGATTATGAAGGATTTTATTATACTCCTGCTTAGGGCTTGTAAATTCTGTTTTTAATACATGCTTTATTGATTGTACATTTTTATCGACGATGTTCTCATTTTCTTCTACCATAACTCCCGCTTGTACTTTTTTTCCTTCTATCAATTTAGCGCTCGAACATCCTGCTGCTATTGATCCTACAATGGCAATCCCAAAACACATACCCATTAAACGTAAGTAACTCAAAGATTTTCTAATCATCATACATCACCTTTCTTTTTTTAAAATGTACCTATGAAGAAGACTTCTAAATCTGTAGTCTATTATGCTTTTTTTGTTTGCTATACATCTTACGTAGCGGTAAAAGCATTTAGCATTACAGGAATTTTAAAAATCAGGCTATGCTGACATCTAAATGTAATAAATAAGATCCTTTTTTAATTCATAATTTGTATGTTTTAGTTGAACAAAGCAATATGTATAGGAAGACTTAGATATTAAATTAACCATAAACCAAATTTCCTGTTCGCATTTTCTTGCATATATTAAAGTGAATTAACAATTTAGCAAGCATAGACGGACGACCTTCAATAGTACCCCCATTTATTCTTTTTTAATCATTTAGACTGAATTGTAACCAATAAAGATAGAAAGAACCTCATGTCATAAAATGAAAGCTTCAACACTTTTAGACCATTTCATACTACAGTGTTATTGCAGTATAAAATAGGGTATGATAATAGAAATAATTGTTGAAAGAAGGACCAATAAAATGAAGAAATGGCCAGTGTTATGTTCGCTATTTTTAGCTGCTTCAGTTCTTACAGCTTGTGGTAACGATGCGAATCAAAAAAGTCAGGATCAAAAAGAAGATGCTTTCTTAACGGAAAAATCGAAGGATGCTATATCTAAAGCTGATAAGCACCAAACTAAAGATATAATTGAAACCAAAGTAACAGGTCAAAAAATGTCAAAAGCAGAACAAGAAAAATTAACTCAGTTTATTTCTGACTATCCTGTTATGCGTTCCGAAGCTATTGCCTCAGGCAACTTTGAACCGCTTGCAAACGAAGCAATCATGCATGACACAAAGTTATATGAAAATTTATCAAACCAAATTCCAAAAAAACATAAGCAAGGCGATCAAGAGGAAGTCAATAAACTAGAGATTGTTTCTATTGACCGTAAAAGTGATACGGATTTTGTTGTGAAAACCAAAGAATATATTAACGAAACGAAAAATGGAAATAAATCTCTAAATGCCTATGACAGAACATATTCTGTATATTACGATTATGTGGATGGCGATGAAAATAACAGCTTTTTCAAAATTTCCGATATAAAAGAAACTAAATTTTAAAAGGAGTAAGCATTTGCTTACTCCTTTTTTTATTACTTATAACTCCCTATTATCTTTACTGCTTCTTCTGTTAGTGAAGTATCAATTGCCTTATCAAATTCAAATGTTCCCTTTGTTGCCCCATTTTCTTTATACATATTATATTGATTCTGAATATCCTCCATACGCATTTCACCATTCGGATCTAATCCCGTTACATTTACCTTATCCCATATGGCTGGATCTTTTAGAGCTGTATATTTTGTCATAATACTGACAATCTCCGCTTTTCCTTTTCCTTTCGTAAAGGCATCATTATAATCACGGACACCTTTTAGATAAGCAAGCATAAAGCGAAGTGACACCTCACGGTCTGTGCTCACGAATTTCGGTGAAGCCAAAACTAAAGCAATCTGCGAATCTGGAGCAAAATCAGTTGCATCCTTAAAACGATGGATAATCCCTTTTTCAACACCTTGTGCAATCAGGGGCTCTATGCTAAGTGCAGCGTCAATAGAACCGTTTTGTAACGCTCCTAGCATACTACCAAAGTCAGACATAACAACTGTTTCTACATCTTTCTCAGTAAGTCCCGCATGGCGAAGCATTAATTCATAGATATAACCATCAATTGAGTTTCTAGAAGAAATCGCAATTTTTTTACCTTTCATATCTGTATAATCCTTAATTACATTTTTCATTTTATCGCTTACAACGAATGTAAAATAGGATTTACCTGGCATATTATGCCCCTTATCCCCTACTATTTTTACATCAATTCCTTGAGCAATTGCATTAAAGAATGATGCTGTAGAAATGCCGCCCGCCATTTCAACTTCTCCAGCAGCAAGTGCTGGCAACATATCATCACTATTTGCAAATTGAGCAAATTCTACCTCTATATTGTAATCTTTGAAATACCCTTTTTCATTGGCAATATAAAATCCTGCACCAGATGCCGCTCCATCTTCAGCAATTTTTACTTTCACCTTTTTCTTTAACGGTGCAAGATCGCCTGATGGATTTTCTTTACTCACAGTATTATCTACTGGTTTTTTTGTATCACTTCCCTTTTCTGTGCAACCTGCAATCAATATTGCTAGAAGTAGAAGTGGTAGTACCAGCCCTCTTTTAAGCCATTTCTTCAATTTATTCCCTCCATCCTAGCTTCTAGACTTTTGAACTTCCTCATGCAGATGGTTTAATATCTCTATAAAATGTTCTGCAGTTTTTTGATTTGCGCGCATCTGTTCCATCTTCCTCGGTCTCGGGCTATCATTTTTTATTTCTTTTATTATCTTACCGGGTTGTGCACTCATTAATAGAATTCTGTCACTCAGCAGGAGCGCTTCATCTATACTATGTGTAATAAAAATAACTGTCTTCTTTGTCTCTTCCCAAATCGAAAGTAATTCTTCCTGTAAGATGAATTTATTCTGTTCATCAAGAGCCGCGAAGGGTTCATCCATTAGTAAAATTTCCGGATCATTGGCAAAGGCTCGAGCAATACTAACTCTTTGCTTCATACCACCAGACAGTTCTTTTGGATAGAGCTTTTTAAACTGATCAAGGCCCACTTTTTGCAAATAATAATCTGTTCGTTCTTTTACTTGCTGTATGGGCAGATGCCGCATTTTTAAACCAAAGGAAACATTCTCTTCTACTGTCAGCCATGGGATAATACCTCTTTCTTGAAAAACCATTGATTGAAGAGGACGATCTTTCTTATCTTGTTTAATTTCAATTTTCCCCGCGCTTAATGTTTCCAAATCTGCCAGTATTCGAAGCAAAGTTGTTTTCCCACAACCGCTTGGCCCTACAATACAGACAAACTCTCCTTCTGTGATATTCATCGATACCTCATCTAAAGCTGTAACACTTGCATTTTTTTTATAAAATACTTTAGTTAAATTCTCAATAGAAATTTTGGTGTCCACTTACTCACCTCCAAGGTAATATCTTCTTTTGGATAAAACGAAGCAGCAAAGAAAATAAATAGCCAAAAAATGAGATGAGAATAAGCCCTACAAACATTTCCTGTAGCATAAATGCTTTGTAAGAAGTCCATATCAAATAGCCTATGCCAGATGTGGCACCCATCATTTCAGCTGCTACGATTGTTAATAACGCAATTGCCTGCCCCATCTGAATACCTTCCATCATAACCGGGAGCGATCCAGGAAGCGCAATCTTAAAGAAGAAGTCCTTAGAGCTCGCGCCATAATTTTTTGCAACATCTAAGTAAATGGAGTCAATGTTTATAACTCCTGCAGTCGTGTTGATTACTACTGGGAAGAATACACTACCTGCAATCGTCACCACTTTGGAGAAATCGCCAATTCCAAAAAGAATAATAATAATTGGCAAAAGCGCCAATGTTGGTATTGGCATCAACGCCATGACAATTGGTGATATAAAATGTCGAATGGGAGAGTATAGGCCCATTAATAAGCCAATGACAATACCTGGTATTGCCCCGAGTAAGAAACCACAGAATATCCTGTAGAGAGAAACCCACATATGGTGAAATAATTCACCGCTATAAATCATAGAAAAAAGAGTTCCAATAATCTTAGTTGGAGGCGGAAAAAATCGAACATCAATTAAATTGGTTCGGGAAAGGCATTCCCACACCAACAAGAGAATAATTGGTGAAGCAATCGTAAGCATCTGCTTCATGCGTTCTTTTAACCGTCTCTTCTTCCATTCTTGTTGTTCAACTTCAACCGCTTTATGAGAAATTTTCATATTTTCTCCTGGTCTCATCCTTCACCACCTCTTCACTTAAAGGATATGTCACTATTTAAAAAAGTGTGTCGCTAGCCTATAAAAAGAAAAAACATGATCAGCATAAACTGATCATGTTTTTTGGTGGTGATTGCACAATATCTACATGGATTAAAAATGTCTTGCCTTTGCAAGGGTTCTCAAAATTCGATTAGACAAGGTTACTTCTGTCTGACCGTTAACTTGAGATTTTTGATGTTTAATCCTACTCCAGAGCTGATGAACTTTTTGAGATTTTGGATCAAGCTGTTGTTGTTTACTCATTATGTTCTTCCTCCCGACATGTAGTTTTAAAATTGTGAATCCTAGATAGTATTGATAACTCTCATGATTTTATTCAAAAAAGTACATAAAAAAGCCCGGGAAATAAATTCCCCGAGCTTGATTTCACTTATCCTCTTCGGCGATTAAATTATGCAAGCTTCATTTTTGACCTTTTAATCTAGCCCACAGTAGCTGAACTTCCGCAAACAGTGGAACAATCGTTCTACATGCTCATCGGACTTCACTCTCCTGATCATATGGTTTACGATGATTAAAAATAACTGATAAGTCTACACCACGAGTCTTCACTCCGTTTCAACTTGATCATTACTATTTAATCTGGTCTAGAGATTTTGAATTCTTGTTTGTTAGCGCTTTTTTGGCGGCATACTCATGGAATTCTTCCTCCTCATCATCGAAATGACGATTAAATGGTTAAAGAATCGCTATGTTGCCCAAGACTACTCCACGGGTCTTCACTCCGTTTCCTTTCTTTGGCATGGTACATTTTAATCTGCGGTCGAGCTTTACTACTCACCTGGACTTGGTTCACCCATTGGTTAACCCCTCCTACCAGAAAAGGATTTATAAGTGAAATCATTAATAGTATACCTTCTGTACATTTTTTTAAACCAATTATTTAATTTTATTTCGAAAAAATTTATTCTATCTATGGTTAAATTATTTATTCAAATAGGATTTTTAAGGTTATTTTAATCATTAAATAACCTTTTGTGCTTCTTCATATCTCGTAACAAGTACTTGCTTTTGATGATCTTGGCGTTTTATTAGAATACTTATCATTTGATACCATTGATTACATGCTTTAAAAGCATCTTTATATTCGTCTGAATCAGGGTCAACAGGTTCTTCACTTTCAAAAAAGATAAATTCAAAAATAGGATGTGCTAGGTTGTCCAATACTAATTTTAGGCTTACTTTCGAAATGCCATCTTCTATATCATCTTGCTCTTCTTCACTAAATTCTTCATCATTTAAATCATCGTCTTCTTTCTGGGTATCGAAAACTTCGATATGATCTACGTTCTTCAATAAAGAGCCCCCAAGTATTCCGCCTCTTGCTATAAAAGCAAGTTGGTTCCCATCTTCTTCAATCGCGGCTTCATACACTTCAGGAAATAGATATTCTTTCACATCAAAAGATTCCCCCGTATCCTTTCTTATGGCAGTGAAAAGGGTTTGGGAAGCCTCATCTATAAATAATGCTTGCAGATAATCATCTGATATCGTTTTATGTGTAAAAGGAAGATGTTGTAATAAATCCTCTACTTCCTGTTCTAATTCGGCAGTTCTTTCTTTTTCAGATTGATTTATCATATAAATTCCTAATCTAAATAATAACAATGAACCAATTAAACATAGAAATTTCGCTTCAAGTGTAGGAACAATGAAAGTGAAAACAAAAGCGGCAATACTGGTTAGAAATAGTAGTATAAATTTCATATGCTGACCCCTTTTTATTTTATTAAGCAAAGGTTGTCTATTGCTTACACATTATTCCTATGCACTGTTCCTATTCAATATGTCGAATGTATAAAAAATATGCTATTAATGTTCATTGCTCTCTTCCCGAGAAAGGTTGCTTACTTTTTTCCTTTTTCTACTGTTTTTACCCGGTACCCTTCTTTTAGCTGTTCAATACTTATACCAAATGTCATCTGAAAATGTGGATCATCTTTAAAGCTCGGCCAATCACCGCCCCATTCCAAGCCTAATTTTTTTCCAAGATCAGCTACTTCGTACCAATCTGCTTTGCCGTTTTGGTTACCGTCATATTGCGTATTCCATATAATATTGCCAGAATGATCAACCAACGCAAAATCAAATGCAAGTCCATAATTATGGTATGACTCCCCGGCTTTTGTATAAGTAACAATTCGCCCTGGTCTAGAGCGTCCTTGTTGATAGATTTGATCTTGCTTTGCAAATGATCGAATTCCTTCTGTGATAACTATATCGATTTTCTTTTTTGCTGCCTGATTAATTAATGTATTTTTCTTTTCTTCTACAATTGGGTTTAGTTCCGTTGGAAGGGGCGCATTCTTCCCTAAATAAGTGTATGATTTTTCTTCCTGATGAATTGATGTGAAAAGCTTGGGATAAAAAATTAAAATAAGCAAACTAATAATAATCATAATGGGCAATAGAAGAAGTGCATAGTAGTATGCCTTCAATTTTATCGACTCTCCTTTGAATTTGAAATAGCTGTGTCCTTTTACTCTTATGTTATATGTAAATAGGAAGTTTAGTAAAAATTTCATTTACTTTTTCACGTCTATTCTTATCATTTTTTTAGGTTATATACGGTTTTGTTGGATTTTGCTCTTTAGTGCTTTGTTTTGTTTTTATTATATATACTAGCGAGGTATATAAAATTAATAAAAATATAGTAAATTCGTTTTTTTAAACCTTAATTAATATTATGTAAACTAATAATTATTAAAAAGAACAAAAAAAGAAGCTTTTTATGTCTTTTTGACATAAAAGCTTCTCTCACTATTAAGCTTCGTTTATCTTTACCAGTTGCTTTTTAACTATTTTTTTTATGCTTGTTTGATATTCATCTATTAATTGAGCAACTAGCTCTGAAACTGGCAAAATTTCTTTTATGCTTCCAACTCCCTGGCCCGCACTCCAAATATCCTTCCAGGCTTTTGCCTCATCAGCTTTGTGTACAATCTCTAGTTGTTGAGGCTTTTGTAAATCAGTTGGTTCTAACCCAGCATTGACAATACTCTGTACAATAAAGTTTGCATTTACCCCACTAATTTTATCCGTGTAAATGATATCACTGGCGCTTGCTTCAACAGTCATTTCTTTATATTTTCCGCTTGCCATCGATTCAGCAGTAGCAATTAGCCTTGTCCCCATATAAGCAAAATCAGCACCTATCACTTGAGCAGCAAGTATATCTTCACCACATGATATAGATCCCGCTAAAATAATAATGCCGTTAAAGAATTTTTTCACTTCATGCACGAAGGCCATAGGATGTAATGTACCTCCGTGACCACCTGCTCCAGCACATACTAATATAAGTCCGTCAACTCCTGCTTCCATTGCCTTTTTCGCATGTTCTATGCTGATGACATCCGAAAAAACAAGTCCTCCATACTCATGTACGGTGGTTGCAATATCTGTTGGTTTTCCCAAAGATGTAATAACCAGCGGAGGCTGATATTTTTTTACCAGTTCCACATCTTCGTGATAACGTGTATTTGTATGATGTACAATCAAATTGACTCCCCACGGTGCAACAAGACTTCCTTTGTTTTCTGCATCCTCTAACTGGGAAGTGATTTCTTTCATCCACTTCTCTAGCTCTTCATTCGTTCTTGCATTTAATAAAGGAAAAGTGGTCGCTATACCCGATTTGCATCCTTCAACAACTAACTCAATTCCAGACACTAAAAACATAGGTGCAGCAATGACAGGCAATTCCATAGAATTTAGGCGTTCCTTTACACTATTATGATTATACGACATTTTACTTAATAGCCTCCTTTATCCAATTTTACTCTACTATAATATTACACAATTCTGAATTTTTGTACAGAAAACTATTTAATTATCATAATGAGGATTGTAAAACCAATTATAAGGGAATAGTTTAAAAAGCACATGCATATGATAGCGAGTATGCTTTTAAAAGAGGTTAATTACTCTCTAGGCTTATTAGCCGTGATGCTTCTTTTACAAATAAAAATGTTTAAACAGAATTTGGAGGTCATACAATGATTGTCAAACAAAAATATGTAAATAAGCATGATGTTATTTTTTGCAAGGAAAGTGATTCAATTTCATCTGTGTTAAAAAAGCTTTACTCCTCGGGTTATCGTTGCATTCCAATTTTAGATGATAAAGAAGAAAAGTTTGTTGGTAATGCCTTTAAGGTCGCAATTTTAGAGTATAAGTTAGAACATGGTAATAATGAAGATATTCCTATCCGTGATTTAGCGGCGGATCCTGATGGTACTATCGGAATGGAAAGCTCATTTTATGAAGTGTTTTTTACAATCAAGCGATTACCATATTTAACGGTACTAGATGAAAACGATAATTTTGCTGGTATTCTTACACATTCTCGTGTCTTTGAACTATTAGAAGAAGCATGGGGGTATAAGACAGGAAGCTGTGCGTTAACGATTGCTTTGCCAGATCAAGAAGGTATCCTTGCAAAAACCTTATCAGTGATCCGCAAAAAATGGCCTGTCCATTGCGTGTTCTCTATTGATGATGATGATTGGTACTTAAGGAGAGTTATCGTGACACTCGCCAAAGGAGCAACAGATCAAACAGTCAAGGAAATTGAGGGGATATTGCATAAAGCTGGTGCCCGCCTTGTAGATGTTGAGGTATTTAAAAAAGATAAGATTGAGCATCACTAGTACAGTATCAATATAACCAAGTTTGCCTCTTGACTTTATAAGAATTCGGCGTTACACTATATATGTCATTAAGGCAAACGGGCGTATGGCGCAATTGGCAGCGCACCTGACTCTTAATCAGGGGGTTGTGGGTTCGACTCCCACTACGCCCATAAAAATTTTCATGATATCTAAACTGTAGATAGACACTAGTTTGTGTTTGTCTGCAGTCTTTTTTTTATGAATGAATGAATTATTACTTATTACCTTCCTAATAGAATTTCTTCTATTGTATAGATGTAGCATGATCTAATATTTCTTGAAAAAGAATATTCCATTCGCTATGATACGCTGAAACCTCCTCAGGATTTATAAATATTCGTTGTGTAGATTCATACTTTCCTTCAAACGGAAGTAGACGTGTTATTTCCATTTTGTAAAATACCTGAAATCCTATTTGGGGATATGGGCTGTCATCTGTCCATGCAGGATTTTCACTATGGTCAACAATAATTTATCCTAACAAAGTGCACTCCCCTTCAATATAAGCTTCTTCCCTCGCCTCCCGCTTAAAGCATTCCTCTGGTGTTTCACCAACTTCAATATGTCCACCAGGAATATCCCATCCTCTATGTTTTAAATCAACCAACAAAAAATTATCATCGTAAAAACATAAACCATGTACACTTGTTATTTCATTAATTAGGGGAAGTAAGTAGTCTTTTTTCCAAGTTAATTTAACTCTAGATTCTCCCCATTCTACATAGGTAGTTGTCATATTTCACCTCCCAAAAACAAATTTAATTAACGCCTTTAAAATATACTGAATATTATAATTTTATATTATATACTATTATAAAAAGAATAATGTATTTTTAATTTTGAAAAAAACAAGGAAACCTTAGCTAAGGTTTCCTTTTCAATTAAAACTTTGTGTTTTACTTTAATCTGCGCTTGACGATTTGATTGATCATTTTTTCAAGCAATGCATGTTTTGCTCTGCTTCTTCCCAAGGAACAGCATACCCCTTGCCTCTCGCGCAAAAAATGCTGGATGATGAATATTCCGGATCAGCGTCTTTTCGATAATTAATTCTTTCAATGGTGTCTTCAGGATTATGACATTGATCAAACCCGCAAAAATTCAATGTTATTGCACCTTTGCCATTTGTATATGCAGCAAATACAGTACTATACTCCATAAAGGTAGAGACAGGTACTTTTCCTTCCAAAATAGCTTGATTGCCATTCATAATCGGCGCTTCAAAAGTACCGCTTGCCTGCTGAACATCTGTCATCATTCGTCCGATATGAACTTGGTCCGCCTTCATTTTAAAGTAATAGTATGGTTCTAATAATTGGATACTCGCTTTTTCGAGTCCCTGCCGTATTGCACGAAAAGTGGCCTCACGAAAATCCCCACCCTCTGTATGTTTTTCATGTGCACGGCCCGTCAGTAATGTAAATTTGACATCTGTTAGAGGGAAGCCTGTTAAAAGTCCATTATGCGGCCTCTCAAAAATATGGTGTTCGATTAAACGCTGATGCCCGGTAGATAAATCATCATCATGACATCTATTTTCAAATAATATGCCTGCACCTCTTTCGGCTGCCTCCATCAGAAGATGTACTTCTGCATAATGTTTTAACGGCTCAAAATGGCCGTACCCAGTTACAGTATTACTGATGGTTTCCATGTATAAAACTTGGGGGCTTTCAAAATGGATATCGAGAGAAAAACGCTGTTTTGCTACTTCTTTCAGTACTTCAAGTTGAATAGCTCCCATGACATGAACACGGATTTCTTGAAATCTCTCTATCCATCTCACTTCTAAAGAAGGATCTTCTGCTTCTAATAATCTAAAGCATGCTAATACGTCCTTAATATGATCAGTCCCATCATTCACAACAGTAGATTGCAATGTTGGTATGAGTTCAAAAGGTATTTGTGCCATGCTCTTTGTTCCAACGACATCTCCAATATTTGCATTTAAAATGCCAGTCACTGCAAATATTTCTCCTGCTTGCACTTCTTTAACTACCTTATAATCATTCCCATTGTAAAGCCTAATTTCGGTTACTTTTTCAGGAGTTCCACCTAGTTCTAGTACATCTCGAACCGTTAACTTTCCTGCTTGTGCTTTCATAAATGTAATTCTTTGCTTTTTATCATCATGGCGGATTTTAAACACATTCGCTGAAAATGACAGTGCCTCATCATAGCTGGTTCTCGCTAAAAGCATAATTTGCTCAAAGAATTCGGTAATCCCTTCATCTTTTAAGGCAGAGCCAAATGCACAGGGAAAAGCCTTTCCTTCTATCATCATCTTTTGAAAAGCTTTCTTTACATCCCCTTCAAGTAGAGATTGGTTGAAATAATTTTCAAGTATTTCTTCATCTCTCTCTGCTATCCATTCAATCAGTTGATCTGATACTCTACCATTTGTAAATTCGTTTGTTATTGGAACAATGTTCTTTGACAAGTTTTGCCGCAACTCATGTAAAAGTGCCTCGCCATTTGCAGTATCTGCATCCATTTTATTAATAAAAATAAAGGTGGGGACGTCATGTTTTCTAAGTAAAGACCAAACTGTTTCTGTATGTCCCTGTACACCATCTAAAGCGCTAACAACAAGTATGGCATAATCCATTACAGCAATTGCTCTCTCCATTTCTGGAGAAAAATCGACGTGCCCTGGCGTATCGATAATGGTATATGTATCGTCTCCCATTTCAAGCCTTCCTTGTTCTGCAAAAATCGTAATGCCCCGTTCTCTTTCAATGGCATGATGGTCTAGAAAAGCATTTTGGTGGTCCACCCGACCTCGTTCTTTTATGCTATTAAATTGATATAATAAATTTTCGGATAAGGTGGTTTTTCCAGCATCCACATGCGCTAAAATACCAATAGTCACAAACACATATAATCCTCTTTTCTTGTATCTTCTTTCGTCTATTATAACAAATAGAAAGATAAGCAATAGAGAATGAGAGTTAACCTATGCCCATTCATAAGGTGTTTCTTGATAAACATAGTAGTTAAGCCAGTTTGAGAACAAAAGATGTGTATGCGAACGCCAAGTATTTAACGGCTGATTATTAGGGTTATCGTCTGGATAGTAATTACTCGGTATAGCTATGTCATTACCCCTAGCCAAATCGCGTTTGAATTCATCACTTAAAGTTTCAGCATCATATTCTAAATGACCTGTTACCATAATCATTTTTTCATCGTTTGATATAGCAATAAACAAACCTGCTTGTTCTGATTTAGAGAGTACAGATAAATCAGGATGTTCTTCCACTGCGTGAACCGAAACAGAAGTATGGCGTGAATGTGGTGCTACAAACACATCATTAAATCCTCGTATTAGTTTGGCTGTTGACTCCTGAACAGTATGCTGGAAAACACCAAAACATTTTTGATCTAATGTGTATTTTTCAACTCCATAATGATAATAAAGCGCTGCTTGCGCTCCCCAGCATATATGAAGTGTAGTCGTGACATTAGGTTTGGACCATTCAAGAATTTCTTTCATCTCTTCCCAGTAATCCACCTCTTCAAAGGCCAACGTCTCAACTGGAGCACCTGTAATAATTAATCCGTCAAAACGAAACTCTTTTACTTCATTAAATGTTTTATAGAATGTATCTAAATGGGATTTGCTAACATTTTTAGAGATATGCGTAGCGGTATGTAAAAATGTAACAGTAACCTGTAATGGTGTATTGCCTAAAAGTCGAAGCAGCTGCATTTCAGTTTTTTCTTTCTCTGGCATTAGGTTTAAAATAGCAATGTTTAGAGGCCGGATATCTTGTTGATTTGATCTACTTTCGTCCATGACGAAAATTTTCTCTTTTTTTAATAAATCTGTTGCCGGCAAATCTTTCGGAATATTAATTGGCATCAAATAACCCCCTTTTCTTTATAAAACAAAAACCCCTTTTCCTTACAAGAAGAAAAGGGGCATTGATATGCGTGCACTCTTATCTTCCAAGATTTAATCTTGCAGGATGTAGCACCTTTCTGCATACACAGAGGTTGCTGAAGCGTCATAGGGCCTTCCCCTCAGCTTCTCTTGATAAGAAATATAAAATTATAGTGATTGTACCATGCTTATTATAAAAATTCAAATAATTCAAAAACTATAAATTAAACTTTTGGATCGATTCAGAAAGTTTGTTATTCAAGTGTGAAAGCTTCTCTGCCGAATTTAAAACTGCTTCAATTGCTGCCAATTGTTCGGAAGAAGAGGCACTTACTTCCTCACAAGCTGCAGCTGATTCTTCAGAAGTGGCTGTCATCTCTTGAATCATGTCTATTACTTCATCTTTATAGCTTGTGATCTTAAATGTGTCATTTGATATATTATCAATGGCCTCTTCTAACTGCAAAACTAAAGAAGAGATATTGTTAAACAATTCACTAGTAGAATCTACCACAACCAACTGCTCTTGAAATTTGTCTTTCGTTGAATGCATTTGTTCAGTGACTATTTTGGATTCTCTTTGCAGAGCCTGTACTGTTTCTCTTACTTCTTCTGTGGCTTTAGCAGTTTGCTCAGCTAATTTTCTTACTTCTTCTGCTACAACTGCAAACCCTTTCCCTTGATCACCAGCACGAGCCGCTTCGATGCTTGCATTTAAAGCCAACAAATTCGTTTGATTTGAAATATTTCGTATGGTTTCCATTACTGTATCAATAGAGAGTATTTGTTTTTCTAAAGATGCTATTTTTTCCGCCATACTAATTAAATTATTTTCCCAGCTAGAAAAGGCAGCCTGAAATTGTTCCATTTGAGATTGGCCTTCTTTGTTAACTCCTTGTGCTTGTTCAGCAATGTCTTGCATTGATATTGTCTTATTCTTTATTTGGTTAATTTGGTTACTTAAAGCATTAGCATGTTCAAATGCAAGATCTGACTTTTCAGCTGAGTTACTCACTCCTTTAGCAATCTCTCCAATTGCAGCAGTCACTTCTTCGCTCGAAGCTGTTGTTTCTTCGACAAGCTTGTTAAGTTGCTGAGAGTGGTGGCCTACTTCTTGCGATGTTCCATTTACCACTTGAACAATGGATTTCATGCTGTTTATCATGGAGTTAAAATCATTCGATAGCTGTCCTACTTCATTAGAACCATTATAGGTTGCAGCAACATTTAAATCTCCGCCAGATGCCTTGTCCATTAACTTTCTTAAAACAGCAATAGGTCTAGTAATTGAAGAAATAATAAGAATTAAGACAATAAATAAAAGGGCTAATAATATAATAGAAAAAATAAGAAAGAAGTTTCTTATATCGTGTGCTGCCTGTTCTACTTTTTCCTTTTCATAAACAGCAGCGACCTTCCAATTCAAGTTAGGTAATGTGTTATACACCGTAATCATTTTTTTGCCTTGATTTGATGCTTCCACCACACCAACCTTTTCTTTGTTTACCATCATTTTTTTCACATAGCTGTATCGGCTTAAGCTTTTTCCCTCTTTTGAAGGGTGAACAATAGCTGTCCCATCCTCTGCAATTAATACAGGATAACCGTCAAAACCAAGTTTTCTTTTTGACAATTCTTTCGATAAATCTGAGAGTAGGATATCTGCACCTACAACACCAATTAACTTACCGTTCTTCTCTATTGCTTTAGCTGCAGTAATGGTATATGTTTTGGTGGCTTCATCTAAATAAGGCTTTGTCCAAAAAACATTTTTGGGGTCATTCACAGCATTTGTATACCATTCTCTCGTTGTAGGATCAAAATCATCTCCTAATTCTACAGAAGGCTGAATTTCAAGTTGCTTATCAGGTTTTGCGAAGTAAACAGAGGTAGCTCCATCATAATTATTTAAAAATTCTGACAGTTTTAGGTTGATTTGTTTCGCATTTCCCTCAAGCTCTTGATTTGCTGAAAATTGAACAACACCTTTTTCATATCCTTGTAAAAAGTAATCAATAGATGCCGACATCTCTGTTACTATTGCTTTGCTTTGTGAAATAAGATTGTTGTTAGTTTTCTCATTAACAATATATGTACTAAATAGATTCAAAACCACTAGACTAATTAGTACCAATACCATAACTGCACTAATAATTTTCCACTTTATCGTTTTCCCCATCACACTAACTCCTTTCATACTTATTAATTAGAGCAAAGGCTTCTTTTTATAAAGCTTGAAATTAACCTCTATGCGTTAAAAGTAAATAGTTTTTAATAAAGCCGATTAATAAAAAGCTGCTCTATCAAAAAAACTCTACCTTCACTAACAAAACTATAATGATAGTTATTTAGACACATAGACTAACTTCCCCATTAGTATATCAAAAATTATGCAAATATACCTCGCTGTTTGTAAAAATTTTTCGAATAAATTAAATTTACTAAAAATAGTAAAACTTCATTCATCTGTATCATACTAATTTCATCTGTATTATAGCAGCTTATCGTGATAAAATTATATGAAAAATAAACGGAGCTTAACTAATGAGATTTCTATTATTTCTCTCTAGTTTTAGCCTCGTTCTATAATCTTTATGAGTGTAAATATAGTAAGCTCATAGAGAGTTAATAAGATTAGGAGTGAATTCAATGAAAATCGAACGTTCATCAAAAATGGCTATGTTTAAAAGAGCCATATTCGGAGATTTAAAAGCTGCCGCAAATAAAAAGGCAGCGATGGGAACGTCATTAATCGATTTAAGCATCGGCAGTCCTGACCTGCCACCTGACGAAAGAATTCGCCAAGAGCTATCAAAACAAGCAGCTAAATCAGATTCGTATGGCTATACATTAAGCGGCACAGCAAAGTTTACACAATCTGTTGCTGATTATTATAAACGCAGATCAAATGTGGAATTGAATCCTCAAACGGAGATCCTTCAAACAATGGGGTCGCAAGAGGGCTTAATCCATCTACCGATAGCATTTTGCAACCCAGGAGACTATGTACTCACAACAAATCCTGCATATGTAGCATATGATGCAGGAATACATTTGGCTGGAGCAACCCCTTATTATATGCCTCTTTTAGAAGATAATCAGTTCCTACCGGATTTCTCCGCAGTACCAGAAGAAATCGCATCTAAGGCAAAATTGCTTATTTTAAACTTGCCAGGTAATCCTGTCCCAGCAAATCCTTCGGATGAGTTTTTCTTGGAAGTGGTTGAATTTGCCAAAAAGCATAATATTATAGTTATTCATGATGCTGCTTATTCTGAGTTTTACTTTGAAGGAGATCGCCCGATAAGCTTTTTGGCTACGCAGGGCGCAAAAGAAGTAGGTATTGAAATTAACTCGCTATCAAAAAGCTTTAGCCTTGCAGGGGCGCGAATCGCATATATTGTAGGGAATGCTGAGATTATCTCTATTTTCCATGAGTTAAAATCAAATCTCGATTTTGGCACATTCCAACCAATACAAGACGCAGCATGTGTAGCATTAGATCATGCTGAAGAGATTACTGAAAGATTACGCCTTATCTTTAAAAAACGTCATCAAATCCTAGTTGAAGGACTAGAGGGGCTTGGCTGGAACGTTACGCCTTCAAATGGTGGGATGTTTATTTGGGCTAAATATCCTAATCAAGAGCTAAATGATATTGACTTTGTATTTGATACGATAGAGCAAACTGGAGTTGTTCTAGTACCTGGCTCTGTCTTTGGAGAAGCTGGTAAGAATTATGTTCGAATTGCACTTGTGCAAGATGAATCATTGCTTCAAGATGCAATTGGACGGCTTGCAACACTCAATAAAGTGCACGCATAAAAAACATCCTGCAGATGAAAACGTATCATCTGCAGGATGTTTTTATTTTTTACTTCATTTCTCTTCTTCTCTAAGTTTTGCCCAATCATCCAGTTCATAATTCAGTGAAGGCTGATCGTTATATTTATTGTAACGTCTTTTGAATAGATAGAATAGATGCGATACGAGTACCTTAAGGACTGCATACCCTGGGATTCCCAAAACCACTCCTGGTACGCCAAATAGCGATCCAGATGTCAGTAATACAAAGATAATTGTTATTGGATGCACATGTAGGGATTTCCCCATTATTTGAGGTGAAATAAATTTACCTTCCACTAATTGGACAATTGTCCATACAACAGCCAACTTCAGTAACATGATAGGAGCGTTGACGACTGCAATGATTGCTGCAGGCGTAATGGCAATAACAGGACCTAAATATGGCACTACGCTTGTCATCATCGCTAATACCCCTAATATAACAGCATACGGTAAGCCAATGATTAGAAATCCAATTGTCACCATTATACCGATGCAAATGGCCACTAGGATTTGTCCTTGTATATAGCTACTAATTTGATGGTCAGCTTCGTGCAAAACATGAGCAGTATCTTTTCTCATGCGTGGAGGCAAAAGCTTCAATAGATAATTCGGTAGATTTTCGCCATCCTTTAAAAGATAGAACAAAATAAATGGAACAGTAACAATTGCCAAGATAATTCCTGTTAAGGTTGAAATAAATCCGGTGACGCCGCTAGCTAGACCTGTCCCAATCTCACTACTCGCATCTTTTACCATTTCATTGAGCTGATTCGAGATATTATTCAACACAGAATTCAAATCAAAATTATATTTTGCAAGTGTTTCACTTAATCTTGAGTCTTCCAAAAGGTGTTGTACAGAATGTACTACCTGCATAAAGTAGCTTGGGAATTCTTGAATCAAATTCATAAATTGTTCTTTTAAAAATGGAAAGATGAGCGTTACAAAGAGAGAAATTAATCCAATTCCTACAATATAAATCAAGAAGATACCGCCCACTTTTGGAACCTTCCACTTTATAAGAATTTTAAGAATCGGCCTCAATAAATAGTAAGCAATCACCGCTAATATAACCGGCAGGACGACTGTTCTTAGAAAAACAACGATCGGATAAAAGATGAAGGATATTCTATCATAAATCCAAATAATACATCCTGCTAATAATAAAGTAATCAAACCAAATAATAAATTTTTACCACCCATAAATTGGATGAAGCGAGTGGTAAAAAATGATTTTTTCTCTGTCTGCAATCAAGATCCCCCTCTTTGCGAGCTTACAATGTCTACAACCATTATAACCCTTTCTAATTACTAAGAATCAAGAAATTTATCTAAGGCTTGCTGGTTTTGCTCAATATTAATATTGAGGACTGAGCCTGCTTGAGGATAATATCCATACTCATAACTATGCTGCACTGGAATAGTCAATCGCGTAATATCTGGATTGCCTCCTTTTATGATAGAAAGCATTAATGCAAGTTCTTGCTGATCTGTTAAGTCTGACTGCACATATCCTTGAATAGCGCCTAATAGTTTTGGATAATTTTTAAAGTTTCTTGGTGACATTGCTTCTTTTTTTAGTGCTTCTAAAGCTTTTTGCTGGCGATCAACACGACCGAAATCACCTTTATTATCATGGCGAAAACGAGAAAACCCTAGCAATTCCTTACCATTTAGCGTTTGTTCACCTTTCTTCAATGAAACACCAATGTTTTCAGACATATCATGATCAACATATACATTTACACCATTCGGAGCCACTATATCTACTAACTTTTCAAAACTTTTAAAATCAATTAATGCATAATGGTTAATCTCTACGTCGAACATATTTTGGATCGTCTTTTTTAATAAGTCTACTTTTCCTAGATAGTATGCTGTATTTAACTTGTACGATTGATATCCTGGAATGCTTGCATATATATCACGCATAAATGAGACCATTTTAATTTTGTTTGTATCTTTATTCACTGAAACCAATATCATTGAATCGGTTCTTGAGTTAGCCTCGCCTCTTGAGTCCACGCCAAGCAATAAAATATTTTCTACATTTTTTTTAGTTTGTGGATCTCCGTTAAATTTAGCGATTTTCTGCATATCCCCTGATGTTTTCGCTAAATTCAATCCTGCTTTATATTGAGTAAACGCAAATGCTCCTGCTGCTATGAGCACTACAATGATAAGTAAGAAAAAGACTCTACCTTTTCTTAATTTCCGTTTCTTGCGTATGTGCTTATGTCTTGTTTCTTTCATAACGCTTCTCCTTCCATTGCTACTTACTTTTGAAAAAGTTATTATATTAACTACATACTAAAGATAGAAAACAATCAAGTATGAATACTATTATTATAGGGGGCCACAATTATGACAAATACAAACCTTTCCACTGCAACTTTTGCTGGGGGCTGTTTCTGGTGTATGGTAAAACCTTTTGTTGAATGGGATGGCATAGAAAGTGTTGTTTCAGGCTATATGGGCGGCCATTTAGAAAATCCAACATACGAGGACGTAAAAAAAGGCACTTCTGGTCATCTAGAAGTTGTGCAAATTGTATTTGACGAAAGCATCTTCCCGTATGAAAAATTACTTGAAATTTATTGGCAACAGATTGATCCCACTGATGATGGAGGCCAATTCCAAGATCGCGGAAGCAGTTACCGTACAGCAATCTTTTATCATAAGCCAGAACATAAAGAATCAGCCGAAAAATCAAAAATAGATTTAGCAAACAGCGGCCGCTTCCAAAAACCTATTGTGACTGAAATAAAGGCAGCTGAGACATTCTATCCTGCTGAAGATTACCACCAAGATTTTTATAAAAAGAATCCAGATCATTATCAACAAGATCGCGCTGAATCGGGTCGAGATGAATTTATTAAATCCAACTGGTAATCCCCCTATATAAACGTATAAACACACAGAAAGGTTCTACTTAAATGTAGACCTTTCTTATTTTAGTTACATAGTCAGCATTTTATAAGACTTCCCCTATTTATTCTCTCTTAATCCGAGAAATCCTTTAATTTTACGTTTAGAAACTTCTCAATAGGTTATAGAAAAGTATTAACCTAAATCTTACGTCATTATTTGTAGAATGAATACATATAGATGATTGAGGAGGAATGAACATGAAAAGAAAATTACTACTATCGATGGCTCTATTTTCTACATTTACATTCGGGACATATTCTATTGCAGCACAGTCAGCCCAATCCAATGCATCTGCGGTCTCTAAAACAACCAAGGATCCATATACAACCGCTTCTCTCAAATCGTTTAAATTAGCAACCACAAATACAAAGATATACGAGAAACCTTCAGCCAAAAGCTCTGTCATTCAGAAATTAAAAAAAGGGCAAGGTATTGCGGTATTACAAGGATCAAAAAAAGGATGGTCAAAGGTTTCTCTTTATTTTGGTAAAGGCTATGTTAAAACAAGTGATCTCGATTCATTAGCTCCCCATAAAAATACGCACTATGCACGCAATATTAACAAGACATATGAATATCGAACACCTTTTAATAAAGGGTCGGAATTTAAAGAAACACATAAAACAACATTCCAAAAAGTTTATGCCGACAATCGTACAGTTACAAACTTTTGGCTACATAAAGCTGAACCGGACAACTATGGCATGATGGAATATGAAACAACAAAAGGGCTATTTACAGGTTACAAAGAGGATGGTATTGCAACTTTAGCCATTAAATACCCTATAAAAAAACAACAAACATGGCAAGGTTCCGATGGCCAAGTAATGAAAGTTCTTGGTACCAACCAAACAGTTAAAACGAAAGCCGGCAACTTCAAACACGTAGTTATGGTGAAAAACGGAAAAGGAAAAAATTATTCTTACTATGCTCCTAATATTGGTCTTATAAAAGAGGTAGCAAACGGAAAAACAATTACCGAAATTTCTGCTTTCAAGTAAAAGACGGTCGGTCATTCTTTTAGAGAATGACCGACTTTTTTTTCTGCTTCAAATAATGCTATAATGAGAGCTATGTTTTGAAAGAAAGGCGTGGAAAGTATTGAATTTTAAAAAATTGCCTAAAAAACTGCATAATTATGAACATATTCATCTTATCACTCATACAGATTTAGATGGAGTAGGTCCATCCATTGTCCTCCGTGCCTATGGAATCCCACATACCCCTTATTATGTAGAAACCCGAAAAGTTGATGAAACTGTACAAGCTAAATTAAATGAACTGAATGATCAGGAATTACTGATTATTACAGACCTTAGCGTAAATGATGAAACTGCGCAAATGATTGATCAAATAAACAAACATCCAGACGGACGTTATATTGTGTTAATTGATCATCACCAATCAGCTATTGCTTTAAATGATTATGAATGGGCTTCGGTAATCCCTACATTAAATGATGTAAAAATGTCTGCTACTACTCTCATTTTCAAGGCCTTACACCAAGCGGATTATGAAGTATCTCCTCTCCTTCAAATGGAAGAAGATGAATCTCTTGAAAGCTCAATTACTACTAATGAATATACTGATAAAGAAAAAGCAACATACTATAACCGGTTAGTTCAATTAGTTGAAAAAATCCGTTTATATGATACATGGGATTGGCATATTTTATCAATACAAGAAGCAGCAGACTTAAATACAATTTTTTACGCAAGGCGGAGACACGAATTTATTAAAGCCCGTTTAGATTATATTATACACGGCGAATTGTTTACACCTGAAGACTCAGCTTATTTAGAATTTTCTAAGGAAGAGCTTCAAAAAGTTTTGAAGAAAAAGTCAAAACAAATGGTGATCGTAAAAGAGTATAATTTGAAAGGCCATGAAGGAACACTAAATATTGGTGTTGTGGAAACGGATTCCTATTATAGTGAATTAGGAAACTTTTTGGCAGAAAAATATTGCGAAGAAATTGATGCTGTTTTTATCATCAGTCTTGTTAAAAATCGGGTATCTTTACGTTCAATCGGCAATAAAGTCAACCTTTCAAACATCGCCAAAGCCTATCAAGGCGGTGGCCATCCAAATGCCTCTGGCTGTGACCTTTCAGAATTAGGCATTGATTTTTTACAAGCTGTATTAAAAGCTAATTCAGAACAATAAATAATCCTATATCATCTTGCCCTCTTTAGCATTTCGAATGTTTAAGGAGGGCTTTAATTTTTTTACACTTAAAAATTAAAATCTCAACAAAATAATCCATTTCTAAAATTTCATGTCACCCAGAAAAATATTTTCAAAAATAATTTTAATATAATTTAATATAAATCTAATCATTTGCTAATTTTAGACGCCTTTCGATAGCACGCTCAAATATAAGCTTCTAATTCCCATGAATTTTCTATTATTTGCAGCAAAATTCTAAATAGCACTTTAATCTTCTAAATCAATCAAATTAATATAGTATAAAATATATTACTTTAAAATTCACATTTTGTAATAATTACCTTTTTTAAATAAATAATAAATTTATTCCATTATTCTAATATCATTTATTAGTTTATTCTCTTTATTTACAAAGGTTTTATTCTTTTTTTGGGATTATAAAATTGGAAATTAAAAAGCAAATTTAAAAGAAAAAAAGATAATTAAATGAATTTAAATAACTGAATTTTATAAATAATTTTTATTGTCTAAAAAAATTTTAGAAAAAAATAGTGGATAAAAAGATTAGCATATGTAAAAATATATACAGAAACCGATTTCATTTATTGTTCAGAATGTTATAAATGATTCAGCCTACATTTCAATTTACATAGACTCATATATATCATATTAGCATTCAATCTCAACTTGAATTAATATATTATCATAACAAGTTGGAAGAACAATACACTTAGGAGGTAATGAAAAATGGAAGCAACATTTGAAAATCGTATTGGAATGAAAGAATTAGCTGGCAAAGTTATGTCAGCAAAAGAAGCTGCTGCTCTCATTTCAGATGGCGATGTAGTAGGCATGAGCGGTTTTACTCGTGCAGGCGATGCGAAAGTAGTGCCAGCTGCCTTAGTTGAACGCGCTAAAAATGAGAAATTCAAAATTGATGTATACACTGGCGCTTCATTGGGACCAGAAGTTGACCACGACTTAGCTATAGCTGGTGGGATTCGCAAACGCGGACCATTCCAAGCGGATAAGGGTATTCGAACTTTAATCAACAATGGTGAAATTCTTTTTGCTGATATGCACTTATCTCATGGCGCTGAGCAATATCGTCAAAATATTTTTGGTACATTCAAATATGCTATTATTGAGGCTACTGCAATCACAGAGGATGGCTATTTAATCCCTACTACTTCTGTCGGTAACAATCCTATTCTTGCGGAAGTTGCTGAAAATATTATTATTGAACTGAATGTAGCACAGCCCGAATCTTTAATTGGTGTGCATGATATTTATGTACCAGGAGAACAAGGCAACCGTGAACCAATCCCATTGACAAAAACTTCTGACCGCCTAGGTGTGAAAGGCATTAAGCTCGATCCATCTAAAGTAAAAGCAATTGTAATCTCTGAAAACCTTGATGCACCATCTACAATTGTTCCACCAGACGAAGAAACACAAATTATGGCTAACCATATTTTAGATTTCTTACGTTCTGAGATTAAAGCTGGCCGTTTAACAAATACTTTAGCACCAATCCAATCAGGTATAGGATCTGTCGCAAATGCTGTTCTAGATGGCTTCAAAGAATCTGAATTTGAACATTTAGAAGTTTATTCGGAAGTATTGCAAGATGCTGTATTCAACCTGATTGATGCTGGTAAAGTAGATTTTGCTTCAGCAACTTCTATTACTCTTTCCGCTGAAAAAGGAAAAGAAGTATACGGTAACCTTGACAAATATGCAGATAAATTAGTATTACGTCCACAAGAAATTTCAAACCAACCTGAATTAATCCGTCGTTTAGGCCTTATTTCAATCAATACTGCCCTAGAAGCTGATATTTATGGAAACGTTAACTCTACACATGTATCAGGTAGCAAAATGATGAACGGAATTGGCGGTTCAGGCGATTTCGCTCGTAACGCGCGCCTAGGTATCTTTATAACAAAATCTTATGCTAAAGGTGGAAGCATTTCTTCTATCGTGCCAATGGTTACGCATGTAGATCATACAGAACATGATGTTGATGTACTTGTTACAGAACAAGGTGTTGCAGATCTTCGTGGATTAGCACCAAAAGAACGTGTACCGCTAATTATTAATAACTGCGTACATCCTGACTTTAAAGAACAATTATGGGAATATTATAATGCAGCTGTTGAAGCAACTGGCAATGCACAAACACCCCATATTTTAAGTCGAGCATTTGAAATGTATGAACGTCTAGAAAAAACAGGTTCAATGAAAAAATAAGTTTTTTGAAGAGAGTAGACTACTCTCTTCTTTTTTGTATTCTTAAGATGAGTAGTTTTAGAAGCGATTCGTTAAAGAGAAGATTAAAGAGGTAACAATTAGGAAGCTTCTACAGCAATGACCGTGTTAAAAAATAGTTAGTCTTAGTAATTCTAATACACAAAAAGTGACATCAATATTAAATCGTGATAGCTACCATCAAATTTCTTTATTGCTTTCTTTTTACTACCTTCTTCAATAAAGCCAAAATTTTTATAATGTTTGATTGCAGTTTATCTGCACATACCTCAAGACATATTTTTTCTTTTGATTGTTTATTTTTAACCCATTCCAAAAGTAAATCTATTAAGGCTTTCCCTATCCCTACTCCTTAGCTTCCATTCCCTCTTAACGCTTTATAACAAATGAACCTTTATGCTGTATTTGTTGTCTGTTTCCATTATGAAAGTCTAAAAATCCTATAATTTCATTTTGTCATTCAGCTTCGTAGTCAACTAATAAGGTGCTTCTCCCATAATATATTTTGTTTAGATTATTAATTTCTCTATATCTTCTGGTAAATCTGTTCTTATTTCAAACTCCCCCACTTCCATCATTTCAAACAACTTTGCTCCTATTTCTCATATATTAATTTCCCCCTACTTATTTAAGTCTATAATTAATATTTATCAACAGAATAAACTAAAATTTACGTTCCTTTCTATTTCCTATGAATTAACTACGAAAGAAATTTAGAAGCTTGTTTTTACTAATTAGCTACTTTTCCCTATCTCGACCGAATGCATTAGATTCTGAATCAGCAGTTTTTACTTGAGGGTTTGGCTTTCTTATTTTCCGTGATATAATAGATACATTGTGAATAAGGAGGTACTTACATACATGATTCAAGTAAGTAACGTAGGACTTCGCTATGGCGACCGTAAATTGTTTGAGGATGTAAATATTAAATTTACACCAGGAAATTGCTACGGTTTAATCGGTGCCAATGGTGCAGGTAAATCAACATTTTTAAAAATATTATCAGGTGATATTGAACCACAAGATGGCCATGTCAGCATGAATCCTGATGAACGTCTTGCTGTTTTAAAACAAAACCACTTTGAATATGAGGACTACCAAGTTTTAGAAACAGTAATGATGGGTCACAAACGATTATATGATGTGATGCAAGAGAAGAATGCCATCTATATGAAAGATCCTTTTACAGATGAAGACGGTATTCGTGCCGCTGAATTAGAAGGTGAATTTGCAGATATGAACGGCTGGGAAGCTGAGTCTGATGCAGCTATTCTTTTACAAGGATTAGGTGTTCCTGAATCGATGCATTCTATGACAATGCGTGATTTAACAGGATCCGAAAAAGTAAAAGTTTTGTTAGCGCAAGCCCTATTTGGTAAACCCGATGTTCTTCTATTGGATGAGCCGACAAACCATCTTGATTTAAAAGCTATTCAATGGTTAGAGGAGTTCCTTATCAACTTTGAAAATACAGTAATCGTTGTTTCCCATGACCGTCATTTCTTGAATAAAGTATGTACGCATATTGCTGATTTGGATTATAGCAAAATCCAAATTTATGTAGGGAACTATGATTTCTGGTATGAATCAAGCCAACTTGCTCAAAGAATGCTAAATGATCAAAACAAGAAAAAAGAAGAAAAAATAAAAGAGCTCCAAGAATTCGTTGCACGTTTCTCTGCGAATGCATCCAAATCAAAACAAGCTACTTCCCGTAAGAAAATGCTTGAAAAAATTCAACTGGATGATATCAAACCATCTAGCCGAAAATATCCGTATATCAACTTCCAAGTGGAACGCGAAATTGGAAATGATGTATTAACTGTTGAAGGCCTAGGTAAATCAATTGAGGATGAAGTACAATTTAAAGATGTACGTTTCTCAATGAATAAAGAAGATAAAATTATCTTAATCGGCGATGCTCTTGCAAAAACAGCACTTCTTAAAATTCTTGCTGGAGAAGACGAAACCTACGAAGGATCATTCAAATGGGGTGTAACTACTTCTCAAAGCTACTTCCCGCTTGATAATGAAGATTTCTTCCAAGGTAATGAAAAAACATTGGTTGATTGGTTACGTCAATTTTCACCTGAAGACGAAACAGAAACATTTCTACGTGGCTTCTTAGGACGTATGCTCTTCTCTGGAGAAGAAGTAAAGAAATCCCCTGCTGTTCTTTCAGGTGGCGAGAAAGTTCGTTGTATGCTTTCTAAAATGATGCTTTCTCATTCCAACGTACTTTTATTAGATGAACCAACTAACCATTTGGACCTTGAATCCATTCAAGCGTTAAATGAAGGATTGATCAACTTTAAAGGTGCTATGATTTTCACTTCTCATGACCATCAATTTATCCAAACGATTGCAAATCGTGTTATCGAAATTCGTCAAGATGGCTCTATTTTAGATAAACAACTTTCGTATGATGAATTCCTTGAATGGAAAGAAGAAAATAAATTAGATTAAATAAAAAGTGTGTTCTTAAATGAACACACTTTTTATTGTGGTTTTTGTACTTTACTACTCTCTCTTCTGTTTCTATTAAAAACTACATAAAAAAAGCATCCATAAAGGATGCTTTTGAAAGAATTAAAGTTTTACAACGTTTGCAGCTTGTGGTCCGCGGTTGCCTTCAACAACTTCGAATTCTACTTTTTGGCCTTCTTCAAGAGTTTTGAAGCCTTCGCCTTGAATTGCTGAGAAGTGTACGAATACGTCATCTTCACCTTGAACTTCTAAGAAACCGAAGCCTTTTTCTGAGTTAAACCATTTTACTGTACCTTGTTTCATGTGAGAAAACCTCCAAAAATAAATTTAATACGCAAGTTTCAATCGAAATTAAAATTTTACATATTACAAAAAGCATCTTTTATAAGCTACTCTTTGTAATATATAAATATAAAACTATCTATTTAAAGGAAAGGGGTAAGCAAGTTACCCCTGTTAGTTGTGAATTAAAGTTTTACAACGTTTGCAGCTTGTGGTCCGCGGTTGCCTTCAACAACTTCAAATTCTACTTTTTGACCTTCGTCAAGTGTTTTGAAGCCATCACCTTGGATAGCTGAGAAGTGTACGAAAACATCGTTTTCGCCATCTACTTCGATAAAACCGAAGCCTTTTTCTGAGTTAAACCATTTTACTGTACCTTGTTTCATGTGAGAAAACCTCCAAAAATAAAGTGAACAAATAAAAATCATTACCTAAAACAAAAATTCACATATTACAGAAAGTACCGAGACAAGCCGATCACTTTTTGTAATATGTGAATGGAAGTTTGCGGTAAATCAATTTCATTTGTTAAATTAAGTATAACACGTTAATTTCCAATGTCAACAATTTTGGTGATTTTTCAAAAAGTTTATAACTTTTTAGTGTGTTGCCCTATTTCTTCCCACACGACCCCGTGGTACGTCTGGATATCTTCATCACAGGCCTCGCAAAATTCAATTTCATCTTCTGACCAAAATGCCCAAAAACGCTCTTTTTTCATCGCTTTAAATGGAAATTTATTCTCAAAATTTGTTAATATTTTTTCCAAATATTTCTTGGCCTCTGCTAAATCATCAAACTCTTTTACTGATTGTATTGTTTGCTCCCAACCATCAAATTGCCACCATGGTTCATAATCTGCTTTCATATAAATAACCTTGTACATGCTTGTCAATCCTTCATTTTTACTTTTTAACAGTTCGTATACATAACAGTAGTCTAAAAAGTTATATTCTCTTCCTTAGGAATATATTTCATTGTATTACGTGAATCGTTGGTTGCCAAAATATTTGCCTAAGCGTTCCCTTTCGCATTTAAGCAACGAATAGATTAAAATAATAGAAACAAATAAATTATAAAACAAATCCTTCGGTGAATAATGAAACTTTCTAATCAATCATTCGTATTTAATATTATGGCAGGAGGAGATAAAATAATGCTTAACTTTAAACAAATAACAATTCGACATATACTTAATATCCTCGTGATGGTTGCAACATGGTCAATTAGCTTATGGTTTGACGTGAATTTTGGAATCAGTACGTTGTTAGGGGTCGTTGGTTATGGGGTATCAAATGTTGTAATAAAATATGTACAGCAGTTTCGATTTCTAAAAAAATGGGGTCTTACCCATTCTGAATATAAACATATCGAAATGCAATTGAGTGAAGCGAACACTGAGCTTCGAAATATTAATCGCTGTTATACAAAGATTCGATCCATTTCTATATTTAAGCAATTGTTAGAAATGAATCGGATGGCAAAAAGAATCATTAATATAGTACGCAAAAACCCAAGGAAGTTTTACCAAGCAGAACAATTTTTCTATGCACATATTCACTCTGCAAGCGAATTAACAGAAAAGTATGCTCTTCTCTCCACACAGCCAATCAAAAGTGCAGATGTACATTTAACATTACAAGAGACACGAGATACATTAGAAAGCTTGAATAACGTAATGCAAGAGGATTTACAGACAGTTCTGGCATCCGATATTGAAGAGCTCAGAATGGAGCTAGATTTTGCAAAACTGAACACAATGCCAAAAGAAAAATTGATGCATCGAGAGGAGAATTAGCATGAAGGATTCACCTTCCAATACTTCACATTCAATAGATGATTTACTTAGCAATCCCTTTGATTTGCAGCCAGAGTCCGCACAAACAAAGGCAATTTCAAATGAAACTAAAAAGACAATGCTCGATACATTGCCAAAAGAAGAGCAAGAAAAAGCAAAGCAACTAGCCGAACAAATTCCAGTTGGAAATTATGAAGCGATTTTAACTTATGGGGCTAACGCACAAACTGAATTGTCGCGTTTCTCTCATCAAATGCTTGATCATGTACAAGGAAAAGATATAGGTCCTGTCGGAGATGTTTTGAAAAGTTTAATGGATAAACTAAATGAATTAGAGCCTGAAGCTTTGCACCAAGAAAAGAAAACAGGCCTCAGAAAATTTTTTAGTCGCGTTTCGCACTCGATTCAAGAACTCATGACAAAATATCAAAAACTGAGCACGCAAATCGATCGCATAGGCATTCAACTCGAACATTCTAAGGCTGGTTTAGTGGAAGATGTTCATATGCTTGACGGATTATATGAGCAAAACAAAACCTATTTTAAAGCACTGAATGTTTATATTGCAGCTGCTGAACTTAAAAAAGAAGAAATTATGACTGACCTTCTTCCACAATTAAGACAAAAAGCTGAAAATTCACAAGACCAAATGGATGTACAAGAATACAACGATCTCACTCAATTTGTAGATCGTCTTGAAAAAAGAATTTATGATTTGCAACTGTCACGCCAAATCACTATTCAAACTGCGCCTCAGATCAGAATGATTCAGCAAACAAACCAAACCCTTGCTGAAAAAATACAATCATCCATTATGACGGCAATCCCGTTATGGAAAAATCAAATAGCCATCGCTTTAACGCTTAATAACCAACGCAAAGCTGTGGAAGCACAAAAAGAAGTAACGAAAACAACTAACGATCTGCTACTTAAAAATTCTGAAATGCTAAAAATAAACACTATCGAAACAGCCAAAGAAAACGAACGTGGATTAGTTGAAATCGATACACTCAAGAAAACACAAGAAAATCTTATCTCCACTATAGAAGAAACTCTGCAAATCCAACAGGACGGACGCCAAAAACGGAAAGCAGCCGAAATTGAAATTGCCCGAATGGAAGAAGATTTAAAACAGCGTTTATTAGCAATCCATACAAATCAACAACAAAAAAGAGAAAACTAATTAAGAAAGACCAGATCCAATTAGGGTTTGGTCTTTCTTGCTTTCATTCTACGGTTGTGGGTCTTGCTTCTATATACGGGATAATAAATCATTAAGAATTTTTCTTCAACAAATTTATAATATTCCCTCGGTTCTGCAACAAGCCATACAAAACCCGTTGTCTGACACATAAAACTGGAATTAACTGCCACTCTTTTCGACAAATACCATATAAGTATCGGTTGTTTTAGGATTCTTAAGAACTCTCTTTAGTTCTACTCTTTTTAAAATTTTTATAATAGAGTTCGATTCACTTTCATCAATCTCTATTCTCCTATCTGTTTGCGTATCATATAGTTATTTTGCTTGAACTTTATTAAAATTAACCTCACTTAAAATATCCTTAGGAAAGGATTTTGTTTTACGGAATTCGTGTAATAATCATTGCTAAAACAATAATTAATAAAGCAAATAAACCTAAACTTTCTTCATTTTCCACCTCAGCCCTTAGATTTCTACCCTCTTCTCAAAAAAATTAGGTTCCTTTATTTCTACTTTACCTTCTATCACTTTCTACATAAAAATATAAATTGATGAAGAAAATCTTTAATTCAGCATTCTTATATGACAGATAATACAATTTAAGGGTTGATCTGACCATATATTTAAATAAAACTGTAATGAAAGAAATGGAATATAACAGATATAATTGATTTATTGAAAAAAAAGATCAGAGAAATAGAGGTGAAAATTGGTAGTACTGATTACAAGTTAAGAATAACAGGATGAGATCGTTGTAGATAAAGCATTAAATTTCGAAATGCCCAACGAGAGTAGACTATATTCTTGGTTTTTTGATGTGGGTAAATAGATATTTATTAATAGAGATAAAAAAGCAACATTGTTGCTTTACATCTATGGAACACAAAAATTGAATACATCTTGGAATCTTAATGTCGAATACTCAGTTTATTATTTAATTTATTAACTAGAGGTGGGTTACTAATTGAAAGCACAATCACAAAATTTGAACAAAATTATTGCAGCAACATTAGCATTAACTGTAGCAATTCCATCGGTTAGCGCTAGCGCGGAATCGTTGAATGATTTAAAAACACAACAACAAGAATTAAATCAAAAAAAATCAGACTTATCTTCAAATATTAAACGAAAATCTTCAAAAATAAATCAAACTAAATCTAAAATTGCTGTATTCATGAACCAGATTAACAAGCTAAATTCAAAAATAAATAATATGGACCAAAAAATCAATAAAGTCCTCGCAGAAATTGAATCTACAACAAGTTACATAGAAAAACTAAATGCATCAATTACAAAATTAGAAAAAAACATAAAAGAACGTGATGCTTTATTGAAGGATAGAGCTCGCTCTATTCAAGAAAATGGTGGCTCTGTTAGTTACGTAGATGTATTACTAGGTTCTGATAGTTTTGTTGACTTTATAGACAGAATTTCAGCTGTCAATACATTAGTAGCCGCTGATCGTGATATTATAAATGAACAAAAAAATGATAAAAAGAAACTTGAAGAACAAAAAAAAGAACTCAAACAAAAACTTGTTGAACAACAAAATAATCGCGATCAATTAAAAGCATTACGGAATTCATTAGAAAGTCAAAAGAAAAATAAAAATAAAGTGATAGATCGTTTAGAAGCAGAACAAGCTAAATTATTAGCTGGTAAACGGTTAGCTGAAAAGGAATATTCAGAGGCACTAACAATTAGCAAGAAAGTACAAGCAAGTATCGTAAAAGAACAAGCACGTTTAGCAAAAGTAGCTCGTCAGGAAACTGAAAGAGCTCGTCAAGAAGCTGAAAAAGCCCGTCAAGAGGCTGAAAGAGATCGTCAAGTTAAATCAGCCCGACAAACAAATTCACATGTAAAAAATCCAAGTATTGCAAAAACAGCTTCGGTTTCCAAGCACAGTGAACCAGCAATTTCACCTAATGTATCAAGCGGTACTTGGACTAGACCAACAACTGGCACTATAACTTCTAACTCTGGTGTCCGTGATATTGGTGCAGGTGCTGAAGTCCACTACGGAACAGATATTGCAAATGTACAAGGTACACCAATCGTTGCTGCTGCAGATGGCGTTGTCTTCCGCGCAAGCCCATTATCTACTTATGGGAATGTAATAATGATTACTCACTCAATTGACGGGCACATTTGGACAACCGTATACGGGCATTTAAGCGGTTATAATACAAGCGTTGGACAATCTGTTAAAAAAGGACAAGTAATTGGTTATATGGGTTCTACTGGCCGTTCAACTGGTAGCCACTTACATTTTGAAATGCATAACACATCTTGGCAAGGGCAAAAAGTGGGACTAGTAAATCCTTTACGTTACATTTCATTTTAATGCAGAATTAATGTTGATTTTAACGCCTTAATTCCTAATTCTATGTAATAAAAAAAGGGCTTATTCTAATGAATAGCCCTTTTTTATTTAATTAAAACAATTATATAATCATAGGTGTAAATAAAGATACTTTGCTCTCTTTTACTCAGCCGAAATAACAAGCGAAATTAATTTACGAAGTAGCCTGATAGTTATTTCAGTAAACTTTTCTACACTATTAGCTGAAACTGTGTGCGTACCATAAATTGTGTGGAAAAGGTGGAGCTGCTCCTCGCTAGGCATATCTGTGTTTAAAAAGAGATGCAGTACTTGGATACCATGCTTTTCAGCCTCCAGTACGGCCTCTGCCGTATCTTTAATCCCATTTTGTGCATAATCGAATGCAGAAGGCTCACCATCTGAGAAGATCAGCAAGAAGCGGTGCTTTTCATCTCTATTTTTTAACTGCTTCATCATCCAACGGATTGCAAAGCCATCACGGTTGTCTTCATGAGGTTCTAAAGCCATTATAGAAAGACCATTGTCCTTCTGCCCATCCTGTAGCTTATGCAACCATTCAAATGTATTTGGCTGTACCTCCGCTGTTGCTTCATACGCATCTTCATAAAATGAAACGATTTCATGCGTAATTTTCATTTGTCTTAGAACATCATGAAATAACAATACAGCTTTTTTCGTTTCATTCATTTTATCCATCATGGAAGCTGAACCATCAATTAACAATCCGAATACTGCATCGAGCTCTTTTGACTTGGCATTTTTTTGATAGAAGGGCTTTGGATGTTCATCTAATACAAGTGACATTAATTTAGAGGCATTTAGTCTTCCCTTTGTTAAGTGATCTCTCTTTGCGATTTCTTTTTGTGCCATTCTTTTGCGAAATTCCGCAGTCAGTGCTTTTACACTTGGTGATTGTTCCTTTCGCCATACACTTAACATTTCTAAACTTTGAAAGTCTTTAGCAGGCTCTATGCGTTTTTCTTCAAAAATAACATTGGCATTTTGTTCTCCGTACTCTTTCTTTGCTTGCTTTGTTGTTCGCGGAAGTTTTTTTATATCATTAGAATCGTTTTCAAATACCTTGCCCGATGAATCGGACGCACTCCCTACCCCTTCTTCAGAAATCTGATTGCCTTCTTGTCCTTCTTCAGCTTCTATACTCAATGCCTTGCCTGCATTACCGCGCTCTAATTCATATCGTAGATGTACGCCATTCTCTTCCTGTGTTTCTCTGTGCCACGTTCTAAAAAGCTGCTCAATCGTTTCCTTAGCATTGTCTTTATCACCGCATGCTTGTTCTTTCACACCTTTATGTTCATGGAACTTAGCCGCCTCAGGAATGGCATCCATTAATGCATAGTAATCCAGCACAAGGTCTCTTGCCAAATATTCTTCAATAGCAAAAACAGTTCTTACTGCTAATGCTATACTTTGTGTTGTATTTCTGACGTCATAGATTTCTTGGAATAGAATTAAAACAGGCTGAAATTGATCTGCCACTTCAGATTCAGGCAAACGGATCATACCTTCGTGCGCTGCTAAAAATAAGTAAGAAAGAAAACTATCTGCTATAAAGCCTTTCTGGCTGTTAACTTCAAAACGGTGTTTATGTGATTCAATATAAGCCTTCCGTCGAGTCTCAAAGGCTTGTTTAGTCCCCGGACGCTTCTTTTCAACCACATCCATTAATCGAAATTCTTCAATCATTAAAGCAAGTTGCTTTATTAGCTTTTTATAAGGATGATCCTTGAATTCTTCCTCCATCTCCAACCACACTCGTACATTAAACTCTCTCCAAAAACCAATCGAAAGCAAATAAATATCTGAAAGTCGGCCTAGATGTGTGATTTGCTTGCTACGATGTCGCCAAAAAACACTCATAGCAATTTGTTGCTCCTGCGGCTTTAACTCAATCAATTGACGTTCAGTTAATTGTAATGAGGGTGTATTAGATAAAGCTTTAGAGAGCTGTTCATACTGAAGCATCTGACGGGGATTGATCTGTTCGTTATTAAATTGTATAAACCGACTTAGCTCAGCCACAATTGACCCCTCACTTCATCCATGTTTTCGCTAATTCTAGCACTAATTCTTTCTCGCTTGGATCATCAAGTTTTTCAGCTATTGCGTAGCGAATAGCTCGAAGCGGATCCATATACTGTGCTAGTTCTGTTGCATCGAGCAAGCTTCTTACAGAAGCTGCTTCTTCACTCAACAATCCATTAATGACTTGTTGCTTTAAGTCTTCCGCCAATTGCAACATCAAGATACGTAGATTTTCCGATAAATCAGGAAATCTTTCTTTCCATAATTCCTCAAGCTGTTCTCCGTTTAAATAAGGAATACTAAATGATACAAATCGATTCTTCAGTGCCTCATTCATCGGTGCAGTACCAATATATCCTTCATTGATTGCTGCAATTACACTAAAGTCTGGATGTGCAACAATCACTTCACCGGTAAAAGGATTAGTCAGCATTCTCCGATAATCCAAAACACTATGCAAGATTGGAAGTGTCTCAGCTTTCGCCATATTAATTTCGTCGATATAAAGAAGATGTCCTTCCTTCATCGCTTTAATGACAGGACCTTCTATAAATTCGATAAACGTTTCACCATCTTTTTGTACTATTGTTTTAAAACCAAGCAAGCTTTCAGCATCCAAATCTACAGAACAGTTAATGCTATGCATGGGCTGATGGAAAAAATCTGAAATAGATTCGGCCATTTTAGTTTTTCCAGCACCTGCTGGACCTTTCAGCAAAACTGGCTTTTTTAACGTCACTGTAAATAACACATCAAGCCACAGATGGTCATTAGGGGAAATATATCCTCCCTCGCCAATTAAAAGTAGTTCCTCTTCATTATACTCTCTGTTTTTTCTTTTTTTTCTTTCCTTTTGTATTAATTGCTGCATATCAAAAACCCCTTTCAATATTGTCTTAATGATATAAAAAAACTTTTCGCTTCCTAGAAGGATGCGAAAAGCAGAGTCATGTAGTGATCCGCATATATGTTCTCAAAACCATTTACTCATATCTATGAATTAATGGTTTGAACTGATGCTTCACACCGTTCATTGTAAGAATGTGAAGTGTTTCATTATGCAAAGTAGTCTTTATAGTAACCGCCAACAAGACCTGTATTATCAATAATGAAGTAGAACTCTTCTGTTTCATTTTTCACTTCATACTCTTTACCCACTGTTAAAACATTTGATACTAAGTATTTTTTTGCATCCGTGTTGGTACAACGAATGGTTTTGATAGTTGGTGCATCTTTCCAATTTAAATGAATCATACTATTTATTAGCCCCTTTTAAAAATTTAAAACTTCTATATTTCATAACTGAGATTATCAGCTATACTTCTCCTCCATTTTAAACGATTTTTTACTATTTGTCTTATAAAGCTTATCGTTTATTCTGATTGATGATACAAGCCCTCTCTATATGCTACTATAAGGACAGCATATAATCGGGGGTGTAAGTCATGGTAGCTGGGTTACCTATGTGGTTCTTTGCAGGCGCATTTGCATTTTTTATTATTTTCTTTATCGTCGCCGAATGGATGACTAGAAAATAAATTTCCGTTGTTTAAATTGGATAGTGCCGTGGAATAATGGAGTCATAGAGCTCGGCATGATGCAGGAGGACTTCTGAATTTGCGAAAAGGATGATTTCACGATGAAACTAACCGTTCAAGGAAAAAAGTTCATTACAAACTTAACAAAAGACAACAAATATCATTTGCTACGTTTTTACGCAGTTGCAAACAGGGATGGGCTACAATATGCAGCGGATATTGATACGCCTATTCACACGGATATTATCATGGAGGTAGAAGGCATCCATGTAGCACTTTCCCCCAAGCTACTGCCGATACTGAAAGATAAAATTATTCATTCTGAAACGGTTAATGGTGTGACCGGTATTGTTTTATTAGATGAAGAGCATTCGCATTTGACAACGAATTAAATGTAATTAAAAAAGCCCAAAGCAAATTCTGAATTCACCAATTTGCTTTGGGCTTTTTGCATGCGTTTTTACTTCTTAAAAAAAATTTGATTCTTCAAAACCCTATAATATTTAAATTCCTCATTGGCTAACCTGGAATGCGGCGATTCTATTCAAGAACAACTCACCGTATTTCTCAAGCTTATTCTCCCCTACACCGGTTACCTCTAAAAATTCTTGCTCATTGCTAGGCATTTTCGCACACATGTCACGCAGTGTTTTATCAGAGAAAATAACAAACGGCGGCACTTGTGCTTCATCAGCCAACTGTTTCCGAAATATCCTTAAATCTTCAAATAAAGGATCATCTACTGAAATGGCCTTGGATACAATAACTGCTTTTCTTGTGACTTTACACTCTCCAAGCAATACATTTTTCCCTTTTTCTGTAACGAAAATGGTTGGCATGCTACCTTGATTTACTGCCAACAGCTCTTCTGCAATCATAAATTCAATAAAATTAGTTGCGTCTTTAATACTCATTTCACTTAACAAACCATATGTCGAGAGTTTGTCAAAGCCAAATTGCCGCATCTTCTGATTCTTCGAGCCGACTAGAACTTGAGCTACCATTGTTTTTCCGAATTTCTGTCCCATTCGGATGACACAAGACAAAATTTTTTGGCAATCCACTGTCACATCTGTTCGTTCCCTTTCGTCTGTACAGTTGCTGCACTTCCCGCAAGCTTCCGCAGAAGAATCACCGAAATAATGGACGATATAATGCTGAAGACAGCTTTCTGTATGACAATAATCTACCATGCTCTGAAGTTTCTGCAATTCACTCGCTATTCGCTCACGATCTTCACTTTGATCAATTAAAAAACGCTGGGTTTGGACATCTTGCGAAGAATATAGCAAAATACATTCACTTGGCAAACCATCCCGTCCTGCTCTTCCTGCCTCTTGGTAATAGCTTTCCATATTTTTCGGCATTTGATAGTGAATAACAAATCGGACATTCGATTTATCGATACCCATTCCGAAAGCATTTGTTGCCACCATAACAGATGCTTCTTCATGCAAGAATCGGTTTTGTTCTGTTTGCCGTAATTGTTCAGATAAACCAGCGTGGTATTTTGCAACAGGAATACCCGCTTTTTTCAGAACCTCATATAAATGATCTACTGTTTTTCGAGTAGCACCATAAATAATGCCATTTTCTGATTGATTCTTTTTCAAAAAGTCTTTAAGATAACGCTCTTTATTCTGTCCGATCATGACTGAAAAACTTAAATTGTCTCGCTCAAATCCTGTCAGTACCGTATTTTCTTTAGGTATGTCCAATTGAGCGCAAATATCTGCTCTTACTGCAGGAGTAGCAGTAGCCGTGAGCGCAGCAAGAGCCGGTTTTTCTTTAAATAAATGTATAAGTCGTCCAATTGCACGGTAGCTTGGCCGAAAATCATGTCCCCATTGTGAAATACAATGTGCTTCATCAATGGCAATAAGTGGCACTGAAAGAGAGGCAAGCAAATTTCTAAAACTCTCAGACTCTAATCGTTCTGGCGCTATGTATAGAAGCTTATATCGCCCCTCTTTAAGATTCATCATTGTTTCACTGTATTCATAATCATTTAGAGAAGAATTAATATAGGCCGCTTCAATGCCCATTTCTCTCAATGTATCCACTTGATCCTGCATTAATGAGATTAAAGGAGAGATGACAATCGTCGTTCCTTCCATTATCAGCGCTGGTATTTGGTAACAAACCGATTTCCCACCACCTGTTGGCATAACGCATAGGCATGGTTCATTTGATAAAATGGTTTCTATTACTTTTTCCTGCCCTGACCGAAATTGGTTGTAGCCGTAGTAATGTTTTAGATATTCTATTGCCTTTTCTATCATCATGTCGGCTCCTTTTTATACTTAATATTACCCCTATTGTAACATGTCTAGCGTTTAGCTTGGAGGTTTCGTAAAATGAATAATTCCAATCATTTAGCCTTACGAAACAAAAAATTCTTTTCAGATTCTATAATTCCCCGTATAATATTAAAGTTATATATAAAAAAAGAAGGAGCCAATTGTATATGTGGTTTTTATTTTCAATCTTGACTGCTCTAGCATGGGGAGGAGCAGATTTATTTTATAAAAAAGGATCCAATAGCGAAGATCGATTCAGCCATTTGAAAATTGTTGTAATGGTCGGTCTTGTTATGGGTATCCATGCAACCATCTTTTATCTTTATAAAGATATAGACTTCCACCTGTTTGATATGGTTAAATATTTGCCTGTCTCTTTCTTCTATATCGTTTCAATGACTGTTGGCTATGTAGGATTGCGTTATCTTGAACTATCGATTTCATCACCAGTTCAAAACTCCTCTGGTGCCATTACAGCTATTTTACTATTTATATTTTTCCAACAAGACATTGACTGGATTCATATTTTAGGGGTTATTGTTATTACTGTAGGTGTTATTGGAATTGCAGTTGTCGAAAAACATGAGGAAGATAAAATGATGCGCCTAAATCAAGTGAAAGTAGATAAAAAATATCAGCTTGGTTTTATGGCTGTATCATTCCCAATTATTTATGCGCTATTAGATGGGGCCGGCACATTTGCGGATGGTATTTATCTGGATGAATTAAAATTAATGTCTGAGGATACTGCATTGTTAGCATATGAATATACATTCTTTATTTGCGCTGTTTTCGTGTTTATCTATTTAAAATTATTCAAAAAAGTTTCTTTCAATGTATTTAAGGAACGAGATAAAGGATTAGCTGCCATTTTAGAAACAACCGGCCAATTCTTCTATGTCTATGCAATGGGATCATACGCAATCATCGCCGCACCTCTTATTGCTTCTTACAGTATTTTCTCTGTCATTTTGTCTCGTATCTTCTTAAAAGAGAAGTTAACACCAAAGCATTACTTTGTAATTGCTATTGTAATGATTGGTATTATTATTCTTGGCATTGCCGATGCGGATGAGGCTTAGTACAAAGAGATGCTACTGATTTTAATAATAATTTAATAGCTTTATTACATTAAAGAAGAGCATTGAAGTAAATTCAATGCTCTTTTTAATAGAAGCTAGAGGGTATAGATAAATCCATTTGTCGATATTATTCTGCTTCTCCGACAACTGTGAATCGTTCATTTACATGTTGTGGGTTTTCAATTTCATCAATTACTGCTATAGCATAGTCAGAATAGCTAATATAGCTTTCCCCTTTTGAATTAACTAAGAGATGATCCTTACCTGATTTATAGGAACCAGTTCTTTTTCCTTCCGCATCAAATGTTGCAGAAGGACTAATAAATGTCCACTTAATATTAGAAGTTTCCTTTAATTCTTGTAAATTTCGTCCTTGTCCTTTTGCAGTTGGTTTAAATATCTCTGGAAAATCAGGTGTTTCCATTACTGTAACTGTTTTGTTTTCGTCTACATAAAGACTACCAGCTCCACCTACAATTATTGCTCTTGTATCAGTGCCTTTTAGTGCCTCAATTAATGCATGTCCAGCATCCACATGTGCTTGTTCCTCTCCTAAAGCCGCACCAAATGCGTTCACAACTACTTCAAAGTTTTTCAAATCATTAGATGTAAGGTCAAATATAGTTTTCTCAAGAACCTCAATGTTCTTGTCACCAATTTTTGAAGCGTTTCTTATAATAGCAGTCACTTCATGTCCACGACTAATAGCTTCATTTAAAATAAGACTTCCAGCTTTACCATTTGCACCAATAATACCAATTTTCATTTTAAGTACCTCCATAAATGAGTTGTAACTATATCAGTTACTTGTAACCATAATAATTACATTTAAAACGTATGTCAACACTTTTATTTTCTTTTTTATCGTTCATTCATTCTTAATATACTTGTAATAAAAAGAATTACAGGTGTATTATTGTGGTACATCTATAAGTAAAGGGTGAAAATATTGTCCATTAGTAGTCGATTTTCAGTAGGCATTCATATATTAGCTCTTATTGCAATCAATAAAAATGAGAGAAGTACTTCAGAATTCTTAGCAGGTAGTGTAAATACAAATCCAGCTGTCATCAGAAAAATTATGGGCATGCTTAAAACCGCAGGGTTGGTAAATGTCCAACCTGGTATAGCAGGAGCCGAACTCGCAAAGGACCTATCTGCCATTACACTGTTTGATGTTTATAAAGCAGTGAATGTGGTTCAGGAGAAAGAGCTGTTTTCTATACATGACAATCCAAATCCCGAATGTCCAGTAGGAAAGAACATCCAAAGTACAATTGAACCTTTATTTATAACAGCCCAATCAGCAATGGAGAAGGTATTAAATAGTCTTACTTTAGAGGATGTAGTGAAGGATATCAATGATAAAGAAAATATCTGTTAAAAAAGCATTCATATGAATGCTTTTCTTTTTTCTATTTCACTTTTGTTATCATTAGATTGACAGCCAAAAAAATATCTATCACTTCTATTATACAAAGAAAGAATTTAATTCATTCGTTAATATAATTAATAACCTTATCCATATAGCTTTCTATAGTTTTGCCAGTATCTACAATCAGGTATTCATAATCAGTTGGCTTTTTGCTACTTTCTAAGGTTTTTTTAAAAGCCTCTTCAGAACGTATCCCTCTAATTTGACTTGTCATGCTTTCTCGTTTTATTAATCTATAATTAATTTCATTAAAGTTATTAAGGTAGCACTCAATGTATTTATATTTCACGCTATACTTTTTAGACAAACCTATTCCTTTATCAACTATTTCTTTATAAAGGCAGGGGCTATCAAAAATTACATTTTGGCCTTGAGATAAATGAAATTCAATTAAAGACCAATCAATATTGTATGATATCTTACCTGTTTTGACATCAACCGGAATATTCTCTATCGAATTTAATAAAGCAGATTTTACAATGTCATGGTCTATTATGACTGCACCTGTTCTCTTAGCAATTTGTCGAGATAGTGTGGACTTCCCAGAGCCAGGGAAGCCAGACATTTGAATAAAAAACATTGTTCAACACCATTTCTTATATTTTTTTATATCAATTACTCATTTGCTTAATACTTCTTAAATCCACCAAATCTTATCTTAAAAAGCATCTGCAAAAGCACCATAGGGATCTTTCAAAAAGTCTCTTTTATCATTGATTACATTATTAAAATCCATTTCCAAATAGTACATCGCCTTGCTTAGATTATCATAGAAAAATGGGACAAATTCTAAGTCTTTAAAATGGTACACTTCAATTGACTTTTCATTATTTCGATGAACTTTAAAAATACGATGATTGCCATTGATACAATGAGGCATATTCCCCGTTAAACGCTGACTTTGAAGTATCATGACAGGATTTTTATGATTCGTTTTTATGTTATTCAAGTCTTTATTTATATTCCCTTCGTCAACCGAAGCAATAATTTGAGTTGGATTAAAAATTGTTGGGTTGATACCTTCTTTTTTTATAAGCGAAGTAGCACCATCTATATCTAAGGCATATTCAAATATCCCTGTTGGAAACACTGCATACAATGAGAATGTCTCTTGTCCAAATGGATGGACTACTGGGTAAATCTCATCCTTTAGATCCTGCCCTATAATTTCATTCCACTTTGAAGCAGTTCTCACTCCATAATTCGATTTATTCTCCATTTCCTGAGTACGCATTTGAAAGTGTTTTAGTGGATTAAAACGCCTTGATGCCTTTTCATAATATTCAATTTGATTTTTAATCAAAGCTCTCTCCCCTACCTCTACAATCTGCTCAATACCATTATTGTTTTCAATACGCTATCAAACGAGCGCCGAATTTATTTTCGTATATTCGTTCTCTTTATTCACTTAAACTCTCCTTAACTATCTTTCTCTCGAAGGTTCTTCCTAGATTATTAATTACCAGCTGGAGGAATTACACCCGAAATAAGCAAAATAAATAATAGTAACCCGATCAATAAATATAAAATAGAAGCATTAAAAACTGGACCTCTTTTGAACACAAAAGGCTCACTTTTTTGAATATAGCCCGTCTCACCTCGCAATTGAGCCGAACGAATTTCAGAAGCCCTACCTCCACTGCTAGAAAAATAGTAGATGATAATAGTACAAGCCAAACCTATAAAGAACATAACTTCGATGAAACGTACAGAAAATTTATTAGCTGCAAAGAAAGTAATTGCTGCCTCAATGGCGATAGTAACAGTTATAATTAACCAATCCTTTGGTTTCACTCTTTTTCCTCCATATATTTGTAGTTAGTTATAATTTTAACAGATAATTTGATTATTTTTTCACTAATTTAAATATTTTTGATATTAGAGATCATATTGTTTATTTTATCGGTTTCTTTACACAAAAAGAGGCTCAATTTTTTATTTGAGCCTCAATAAAGGGTTTTATCTACTTTCTATTGTTAGGTTTTCTCTTGTAGTATAAGTGAACAAGAATGACAGCCAATGGGGGGAAAACAAACAATACAACATGCGTTATCTTGAAAATAATAAAAGTCACAAATAAACTGATAACTAAACTAACCACATACCAAATCCACATCTTTTTCTACACTCCACTTTTTCTTACTAGTATATCATTCCTTAGCTAGATCAGTTTTTGAGAGTAGCTTTGTAAGAAATTCTTTATCTTCATCTTCTACCTGATAATAAGAATATGGACGCTGATAGTCTGTAAAAAATACGCGGTCTTTTTTTCTATCTATCCATACGGAGTAATTACTCACTACTGAGTTTTGATTATCATCTCTAAATTGAATGTAGTATGGTTTTAAAGTTGCCAATTCCTTTTCTGACATCTTTATACTTCCCCCATTATCAAATAGTTCTTTCCCTTTTTGATATACTTCCTCATCACGTATAGATTTTACTAATTGTAATGTTCCAGTTTTGTCGACTGCGCCTGTTTGGACAGAATGATTGGGTGCCATACAACCAAAAAGCATCAAAATAAAACACATACTGCTCCATTTTAGCCACTTCACCACATCACCTTCTTCTTAGCTTTTTATCAGCTATTTCCATCTTTCATTATTCTTATGAGTATTTTTCCGGTATTCTTTTTTTCAAAACCTTCGGTGCATATGGATATGGCTATATCTGATATGATAGTATTGTTGGAAAAAGGAGGCATATCTATGAAACAAAGTGAACTGCGTAAAAGAATGCTGCGCAATGAAGACAAGTTAAAGTATTTAGATGCAGAATTAAGGGTTATTCAATCTAAGTTTGATATTGAATTCACTCGTTTTCTAAAGAAAATTGGTTTAATTGATTATGATGAGATATTTGAAAACAGGGCAACAATCGGAAAGTTATTTCAGGATTTGCCTGAAAGCAGTCCAATAAAAAAAGCGTATCAAAAACATTTTAAACATCATCTTGCTGAATTGTTTTTTAACCTTTCTATTGAAAAAGAACGCTTTAAAGTAGAAGTGATGTTAAATAATGACGAATATATTATGCTTGAAGAAGACAAAGAAAAAATAGCTCCATTAATTAATGACATTCATATAGCAATCGAGAAGATACAAACAGAATATATGGCAATCCAGCAAAAGTATGTGGATATGCGTTATGAAGCTATGCTGCCTGCAGACGCATTAATAGAAGAGAAAAAAAGAATTGAACATGAGTTACAACAAATTCAATAAAACTTTTTTCTAGCTGTGTGTTTCATATCTGTCGATTGGGGGTATACTAAAAGCAAGCAATAGCAATTTTATATTAATAGGAGGGTTTCTTATGGGACTAGCTAGTATCGGTGTGCCCGGATTAATCGTTATTCTTATCATTGCATTGATTGTATTCGGACCTTCCAAATTACCTCAAATCGGCAAAGCAGCTGGTGATACTATTCGGGAATTTAAAAACTCAACACAAGATTTACGAGATGAAGTTACTGTCACCAAAAAGACAGACGATGAAAATAAACTAAATTAAGTTATAAAGAGCAAACGTATGTTTTGCTCTTTTTTAGTTGTGTCATTAAAGTAAAAAGGAAGGAGGAAATGAAAACATGACAAAAAAATATCAACTCATACTCTACTTTGTACTAGTAGGGTTATTAGTCCTTACCGGGTGCTCGGAATTAACAAAACAGCCAGTAAACGGGAACCCAACTCCCAATCAATTTGATTCTGCTGAACAAGTAAAGGTACATATTTTAGATATTGGCCAAGGAGATGCTATTCTAATTCAATCAACAAAGGACAACATACTAATTGACGGCGGCAATAAAGGACAAGGTGAAAATGTTATACAATATCTTAAAAAATTTAATGTTAAACAATTGAATGCAGTTATCTCAACTCATCCGGACGCTGACCATATTGGTGGCTTAGCAGATGTTATAGACGCTTTTCCTGTTAAATCCGTCTTTGCTCCTCGTGTAACACATACAACCTTTGCTTATCGGAACTTTCTACAATCCGTAAAAGCTAAACAACTAAAAATACATGTAGCAAAAGAAGGTATATCAATTCCTGTTGAAGAAAGTATGCTTAAGCTTCAATTCATTGGTCCTACAAAAGAATATGTACAGAGTGATCTAAACGATTGGAGTGCAGTACTACTCATGCAATACGGTGTAAATAAATTTTTATTTACAGGAGATGCGGAAACAAGAGCCGAAGAAGATATGTTGGCTGCTCATTTGATTTCTAAAGTGGATGTGTTAAAAGTTAGCCATCATGGTGCAAAAGAAGCAACAAATGCTAATTTCTTATCACAAGCAAAGCCAACATATGCTGCCATTAGCGTGGGTACAGATAACCGTTATGATCATCCAACATCAGAGGCACTCAACCGCTTAAAAAAAGCTCATGCTAAAATTTACAGAACAGACGAAGATGGCACAATTACATTTAGCAGTAATGGGAAGAATATAAGTGTAAAGGAGGAAAAATAAGTGCAAAAAGGAATTGTGGATCGATTTGAGGGAGATTTAGCTGTCATTGAAATAGATGGAGTAACTGTGGACTACCCTAAAAAAATATTACCAAAGGATGTACAAGTAGGTGATTTATTGATAATCGAGAATGACACTATTTCCATAGATGCCGAAGGAGCTAAACAGTTAAAAACAGAAATTGATAATTTGGCGGACGAATTATTTGAAGAATGATTACTTAGTTGAATGACTTTGGGCGTATATTCAAAAACAAACATGATGGATATTACTTCATTCCATTTTCCCAATACGACTTTTCTTTCAAGAATAACAGAATATAATTGTTTTTTCAGCAAAATATATGATATCATAACATTACATAATGTAAGTAAATATATATCATAAGGAAAAGCGAGGGATGAGCAATCATTTCTCGCTTTTTCATTTGCTCTACTTTTTCATTTACTTTTAGTAAACTATAAAATTGTAATTCTATGGTCATTGATTAATAAAAATAGTTATTGTTCTTTCATTAATTCGCTTTCTATTACCCATTTATAGTTTCTTTCTTTCGCTTCTCCTGTAGTCAGTTGATAATTAATCATGTAGACGTTTGTTTTTTTGCCCGAGATAATCCTTGCTCTTGCGCCCCTCATTCCTGGTAAATGATCCGCTTCTAACGTGACATGTTCTCCTGGTTGCAACAGTTTATCGTTCGATTTTTGTATCTCTTCTTGCACAATCCATTTGTAGCCCTTTACTTCTCGAACATCCGATGTTTTTGCATAATCTACCTGGTAAGCTGTTGAATCATAAGCACCCACAACAGTACCTTTTGCTCCTTTCATCCCTTCTTTATGGGTAGCCAATACAGCTACTCGACTACCGACAGGATATGCTGGTGTCGAAGCTTTTTTTATGTTTGGAGGGACAATCCCTGTGTTGTAATCTTCCACATCGGTATTTTCCGTAACGGAATGTTTAGTTTCCATATTTAAATGATCATCTGGAGCTAAATTTATATTTTTGTTTACTTTTTTTGTATCGCTATTGCCACAAGCAGCAAGCACTAAAACTGTCAGTAAAATACACGCTAGTATAAATGGTTTCTTAATCATTTTTTCCTCCCATAATTTTGATATGGGTAGTATGTACAATCATCTATATTTTATTTCTTTCAATAAAAAACAATGTAAAAAGACGACGAGGATCATTAAACAGAGTTTAATACCTTTGTTTTTATACACAAACAACAAGAAGAGCTAGAGGTACTCTAGCTCTCACTTAAAGGAAAGTTATTTTGCCATGCTCCGGCAAGCTTCGGCGCATCGATAGCAAGCCTCTGCACATTCTTGACAGTGTTGATGGTCATGTTTTTTACATTCATTTCCGCATGCTTCACATATTTCCGCACATAGTTTACAGATTTGCGCTGCAAATGGACTATTAGATTGCATTGATTTAATTGCAAGTGCACAAATATCAGCACATTCACGGTCCGTTCGAATACACTCCACCATCATTTTTACATTTTCTTCTTTCAAGCACGCATCATAACAACGATTGCATGCTTCCATGCAATCAATACACGCTTGTATACACTCTTCATATGTCATTAAAATTCCTCCTGTAATTAATATAATCTGCACTCATTTTTAGTATTCCCATCTCTTATTATCATAAACACAAAAACCCTCCAACCTTAATTATGGCTGGAGAGTTTATCCATCTATTCTTCAGCTAGTTCATCCTCTGTAACCCATTTATGGTTTTTCATTTCTTTGCCTCCAGTTGTCGGCGTATAGTCAACCATATATACAGTTGTATCTTTCGAAGATTCAATAGTTCCTTTTGCACCCTTCATACCTTTCATATGATCTGCTTCTATTGTAACTTCGTCACCCTTTACAAACTTTTTATTGTCCGCATCTTTGATTTCTTGCTGGATGACCCATTTATGATTTTTCACTTCTTTTCCACCATCTGTTGGCTTATAAGAAACAGCATACACTGTTGTATCATATGCTCCAACAATTGTTGCTTTCGCTCCCTCCATTCCAGGCATATGGTTGGTATGCATAATCGCTTTGGAGCCTATTTTAAATGTTGGATTTTTAGCTTCTTGCAATCCAGTTGGTACTTCTCCAGAACTAGAGTGATCCATATTCATATGATCGGAATTCGTATTCTGTTGTTCAGTTGTCTTTGCTTGCTCTCCTTTCTTTTGGTCGCCTTGTTGATCATTGCATGCTACTAATGCAAATGCAGTTGTAAGGGATAAGAATCCCATGGTCCATTTTTTATTCAATTTAAATTCCTCCTCTATCTACTTCTATTAACATGTCAAAGATATCGTAAACATATGTAGAAATTATGAAGAAATAGGTAGAGAAATCGTAAATGTAGTACCTTTATCTAGAAGACTTTTGACAAAAACTTGTCCACCATGTGCTTCGACTAGCTTTTTCGTGATCGTCATGCCAATTCCAGAACCTTTATAATTATTTTGCCCTCTATAATGTCGTTCAAATAATTTGCTGGATGTTTCTTCGTCCATACCGCTTCCGTTATCTGAGATAATTATTTGAAGTTCATCTTGTGATTTATTCAACAACTGAATAGCAAGATTCCCTTTTACCGGAAGGTGCAAAAGGGCATTCTTGATGATATTATGCAGGATTTGATTTAAGCGTAATGAATCGACAGAAGCAAAAATACTCTGGTCCAGCGTCAAATTTACTTCTATTTTTTTTTCAAGCAGTTCACTTGCAAGAGATATGACAGCACTCTCTATAATGGGAGCAACCTGATGAAGTTGCTTGTTGATTTTAAAAGTTGGACTATTAATATCATTTAATGTATCCAGCTCACCTACCAGCAGGATAAGGCGATCAATTTCTTCAATACACCCTTCAAGCCTTTTAGGAGTTGCCTTCCATACGCCATCCTCAAAAGCGCTCAAATAACTCTTAACGGATGCTAAAGGATTACGAATTTCGTGGGCTAAATCTTGTGTCATTTCTTTTCGCCGAACCTCATAAACACTCAATGTTTTATCTAATGTTTTCAAGGACTGTCCTAATTGGCCAATCTGATCATCAATAGTATAGGTAATATTCAAATCTCTTTTCCCTTTGACTAACTGTAAAGCAAAATGATTCAGCTCTTGAATTGGCTTAGTCAAAGTCCGAGCTATGAAAAAACTGGATACCAAAATAATGATAAACAACAAACCGATTGACCAGACAGCTGTTTCAGCAAGCGCCATGTCAAAATGATGAATAACTTCTTCTGCATCTTTAAGTTTTAACATCATTAAATGTTCATGGCCTTTATATAACAGGATAGCAGTGATTATAAGAAGCATTGTTAATGAAAATGCAGCAATAATTAAGGCGATTCTTATATTAAATTTCATGCCCATCCGCCATTTCGTTCATCTTGTAACCAATACCAAAAACTGTTTGTATATAGTCATTGTTCAGCTTTTTACGGAGATTTTTTATATGCTGGTCAACAACACGCGGATTATTATCTTGTACACCACCAACCATTTTGTACAGTAAATCATCCCGGCTATATACCTTTTTAGGATTTTCAGCAAGCAAGCATAAAATCGTTGCTTCATGCTGTGTTAGTTGTATCATTTCCTCCTGTCTCTTAACTGTATTCAATTCTTTAAGAATAGTTAGGTCTCCAAATCTAATCACATCTTGCTGTGTTTTTAAGGGAAGCAGTCTTTCAGCCCTAATCAGTATCTCTTTTGGATGAAATGGTTTTACCACATAATCATCTGCACCACTGTTAAAGCCGTTCACCTTATCTTCAATTGATATTTTGGCTGTCAGCATGATGACGGGTATTTGATAGTTCAATTTGGCATACCGACAGATTTCTTCCCCATCTATATCCGGTAGCATTAAATCTAAAATAATCATATCAAGCGGTATACTGTCCATAATCTCAATAGCCTGTTCTCCTGTATTCGCTACATAGGTTTGATCTCCGTTCCTTTCAAAATAAGATGTTAAGACATCTGTTATTTTTTCTTCATCATCTATTATTAAAACTTTCAAGCTACTCACTCTTTTTCTTAATGTTTGTTTTTATGATTAATCGCTTTCTAATACATATTCTACTTGTGCGGCAATTTCAATGCCTTGCAATGCTTGTGAAGCAAGACGATCTGCTTCTCCATTCATTTTGCGTGATATATGTTCATACTCTGCCTCAATGCCTAGTTTTTTTAACGCTGCATCTATACGATCTGTAAAACTTAGTAAATTCGGTTCGAGTACTGCCCATTCACCACTCATTTGATTGATTACGACTTGTGAATCTCCCAAAAAGCGTACATTCATATGATGTACATTTAAAAGTTCCAATTCGATAATGCTCAAATGTAGCGCTGCATACTCTGCCTCATTGTTTGATTTATGACCAACAGCCTGTACGTTTCTTCGCAGTCGTTTTTGTTTGCCATTTTGTTCAAAGTAGATAGCACAACCAAGTCCCGAAACCGCAGTTTTTAAATCATATCCGCCGTCAAAATACACTGTAATATTGTGTGGCTCCTCTTCAATTTCTTTCAAATAGCGTTTTAACTCTTTCATTGTCCATGTACTACCATGTGGGTCTATCAACAGTAAATTTTTAATACGTCCTGTTTTCTCAATATCTTCTGCCATTTTAAGTGCTTTACCAGCTTCCATTTGATCAGAGCGAAAGACTGTCTCCATACCACCACGTGGAATTTTGTAAGTCCATTCGATTGTAATTTTCATTGTAACCTCCATCATTTTATCTTTTTAAGCCTATTGTCACCAATATACAGATTAATTATGATATAGCAGCTCACCTAACACAAAAAGCCTCTAATAAAGAGGCTGCAATAGGCTACTCGCCTAAAATTCGTGCTAATCGTTTTTGCCCGCTCACTGCTGTTTCTATCACCTCGTCAAATAGTTGAGCGACAGACGGCACATGATCAATCAAACCAATTACTTGGCCAGCCCAGCCAAAACCACTTTCTTGCTCGCCATCATAAATATATTTGCAATTCGCTTCACCACTAATCATTTCTTTCAAATCTTCATAAGTTGCTCCGCTTTCTTCTTTTTGAAGTATTTTTTCTGTGAAAGGAGATTTAATGGTGCGAGCAGGAGCACCAAGTGACCGCTTGATTACGATAGTATCTGTTTCTTTTCCGTGAATAATCGCTTGCTTATACACTTCACTTGCATGGACGCATTCTTTAGTGGCGATAAAACGTGTACCCATTTCAATACCTTCAGCACCAAGCGAGAGGCCTGCAAGCAATCCTCTACCATCGCCAATACCGCCACTAGCAAGAACAGGAATAGATACGGATTCAACAACGCGCGGTACAAGAACTATTGTGCCAATATCTTCGCGTCCTAAATGGCCGCCACCTTCTTGACCAACTGCCATCAATATATCTGCTCCTAGTTCTTCCGCTTTCTGAGCTTGCCTTACTCCTGAAACCAAGACTAGAGTGCGAATATCTTCATTTTTAACGCGTTTTAACACTGGTGCTGGATTACCACCTGTAATAGAAATAGCAGGTACTTTCTCTTCAATTGCGGTTTCTAAAAGCTCTTCATATGCATTTTGATGTTTTGAAATAGCGAAGTTGACGCCAAAAGGACGATCTGTTAATGTACGCACTTTTCGGATTTCATCTCGAAGTTTTTCCTTAGATCCCAAAGTAGCGGCTGTAATCTGTCCTAGACCGCCAGCATTTGAAACCGCAGCGCATAAATCGGCGTAAGCCAAATAAGCAAGGCCACCTTGGACAATGGGATACTTAATACCAAGAATCTCGGTTACTCGTGTTTTCAATTTGGACACCCCCATGTATTGTATGTATCTTTCTATTAGTATAAGGGAATGCAAAGAATTTTCATATTATTATTGGAACTAAAATAGAATGAAATGCGGGTCTACATTTGATAAAGTAATATAAAGAATTAATTTCCATATATGAATGTCTTAAAAATAAATTAGCGAAAGGATTTATCAGATGTATTACCCATCTAAAAAAGATTTATGGCAATACCCTTTATATTGGGGTACAATCATTGCTTGTTTCGCACCTCTTGTTGCAGGAAGGGATTATGTAGTCCTTGTTTTTACTGTACCGTTAGCAATTTTGCTCATATGGGGTTGGTTTTGTACAGGATATAAAGTTAATCAAAGCTACCTGATTATTCGAAATGGCCCCTTCAAAAAGAAAGTTCCTATCAAAGAGATTAAAACAATTTCTAAAACCAAAAATCTGCTTGCTGCCCCTGCCCTTTCAATAGATCGATTGGAGATCATTTATGACGCAGACAATAAAATGGCACTTGCATCTCCAAAGGAGCAGCTGCAATTTTTAGCTACTCTAAAAAGTATTAACCCTAAAATTGAATTAGACTCCAAGCTAAATCAGTAAAGCCATCTATGAATCAAAATAAGGAACAGCTTTACTAGCTGTTCCCAATACCTTAGCCCCAAATCTCTTTTGATATATCAACAATAAACTTTAATTTTGCCCATTGTTCTTCTTCCGTTAGAATATTACCATGATGGGTTGAAGCGAACCCACACTGCGGGCTAATACATAGCTGCTCGAGTGGTACAAATTGTGTTGCTTCTTCTACACGAGCTTTGATGTTTTCCTTGTCTTCCAACTCGCCAAATTTTGAAGTAAATACTCCAAGCACTACTTGCGGCCCTCCCTTTGGAATATAGGTTAGTGGTGTGAAGTCGCCAGAACGATTGTCATCATATTCTAAGAAAAATCCGTCCACTTTTTCATTTGCGAACAAAGTTGGAGCAATTTTAGCATAACTTCCTTCAAATGCCCATTTTGAACGATAATTCCCCCGGCATAAGTGTGTCGTTACTATTAAATCTTCCGGTTTGCCTTCTAACACTCCATTTGCTACCCGAAGCGCAAGGTTAATCAATTCTTCACGTGAATATCCACTGTCGTTAAATGGAATATTCTCAGCATTCAGTCCCGCAATATAGACATCATCCAGTTGCAAATAACGACAACCTGCTTCATAGAAGGCTTGGATTGCATCCCGGTAAGTTTGGATTATATCGCTCGCATATTCCTCGATATCTGGATAAATGTCAAGGTTTCTAATGCCAGCATTGAATAATTGGTTTGGGCTCGGTATCGTTTGTTTTGGAATTGCCCGATCTCCTACAATTTCTTTGAACTCTAGAAAATCTTGAATATGCGGATGATTTGAGTTAAAAGAAATCTTTCCGTTATTACGAACATCATATTTTTCTGTTTCTTCTCCTTTAAATTGGAAGCCGTATTCTGGGACATATCCTTCAACACCATTTAAATGTTCAAGAAAATCTGTATGCCAAAATCTACGTCGAAACTCTCCATCAGTTACTGCTTGTAAACCGACATCAATCTGTTTGTCCACCGCTTTTTTGATCTCTTCCGTCTCAATCTGATGTAATTGTTCTGCGGATATGTTACCTTCTTGATAGTCCTTACGTGCTTGGTGAATGCTTTCTGGTCTTAATAAACTACCTACATGATCAGCTCTAAATGGTGCTTTTACTAACGTCTTTGTCATCAAAATCTCTCCCTTAGTTTCATTTAGTTAATTGACTAATTGACTCCAACTCTTCTATCCTCTAAATAGAAAAACCCTCTTCTTAATGAATAAGAAGAGGGTTGGAATACCATACGAAAAAAAACGCTCCTCTTATCTGCTAGCTTTACGCTACTGGAATTGGCACAGTACTATAATAGTCCGCTGCCGAGGCTTCAAAGGGCCAGTCCCTCCACCTCTCTGGATAAGAAAATCAACATATTAAGTTTGTATAAGTATATAATAACGCAATAAATAGAATTGTCAATGTTTTTTAAAAATTTTTAATTTAGCATTTTAATCTATCTATATATTCTACTCATCTAGCACCTCAACCAAATAAATACCTTTTGAAAAACGTCCACTTTTTTCAGCTTTAGCTAAACGTGATTCTTCCAATTCTTTCAATGAAATATTATAAACTTCTAATGCTGTATGTATAAGTTCCAAAAGGTCTGCCAATTCTTCCTTCATCTCTTCCCTATTTTTTGCTTCGTTTACTTCATAGGCTTCCTCTATGAATTTTTGCTTCATTTTCTGTAGTAACTCTTGTTCACTTAATTGTTCAACTATACATTTTTCCCCTTTTCCTTCGATGATTTGCGGGATAAAATCTCGGACTAATTTATTGTAAATTGGCAATTTGTACTCACCTACCTCTGAGTATTTTAGTATAAATAGAGTTTTTAGTACTGTTTCTTTTTTCTCTATTTTACACTATTTTATAAGAAAAACTAGAATTTAGAAGTAATACATTTTATCCTTTATAGGAAACCATCAGCTGATCACCACTATTACCGATTACACACAAAAATTGCCGAATTCTGTTTAAAAAATGGTTTAACTTTTTGAATTGAGGCTATATGTAAAGTAAGAAAGGATGATGAAAATGAAAAAAAATGACAAAGCCGAAAATTTAAAAGAAGGACCATTAGATACACCAGATGAAGTAAAGTCTGATAAAGAAAGTATCTATGACAAAGACCCTGAAATGCAAACGGTTGATCCCATCCCAATGGAGGAGTTAAATCAACAAGTTGAAGATGAAAAACACAACCATCATACAAAGGATACCTCTTCAAGTGAAGAGCGCTATCCTGGCTAGGCTAGTGCTTCTCTATTACTCACATACATCCGTGCAAGACATGTATAAGAGACTTTCATGAGAGTGAAGGTCTCTTTTCTCAAGGGGCGGAATACGAACAAATACATACGGCAACTAGAAGAATCCATACCCTTTCACTGCTTATTTATAAGCATTTCACAAAAATTTTGCAGTTGAATACCTTAGAATGATGATTCTATTGTGAAAGATTGGTTACCATTTGGTTCAGCAAATTAAAAAGAAAACGGAGGGGTTTCCTATTAACAGAAAGAATTGGTGGCTGCTAAGCCTATTGGCTATTCTTACCCTTGCCTTAGCGGCATGTGGAAGCAGCAAAAAAACAAACAAATCTGGAAGCGAAGCGAGTGATATTGCGTTTAAAGTTAATTCTGGAGAATATGTAACAATTACCAAGTATGATGAAACCGAGGAAAAGACATATCTCAAATTAAATGTGACAGTCCAAAATAAATCTAAAAATGAAATCCCAGTAAATTCTTCAAACTTTAGTTTATATGGTAGTAAAGATGATGAAAAAATTGACTCTGTCTATGTAAATCCACCGGATGAAGAATCTTTTAAAGAACTATCAGGAAGTATCTCTCCTGAGAAAAAAGCGAGTGGTGACCTCTTTTACCCTGTCAATAAAGAAGAAAAGTATGAGCTTCATTATCAACCGCGCATTTATGATGACAAAGGTGAGAAACATAAAGAGTTAGTAGTATCAGTGGATCCGTCGAAGTATAAAAATGATTCAGAGAATGCCAAGAAAGCTGTAGCAGCTTATGTTGATCAAGTTTTCTTAAGCAATGACAATCCAGATTTTAAATCCTTACTCACAAATGATGTCTTAGCAGACAGCCAAAAGTTTGATGAAGAACTTGCCAATCAATTGAAGGAAGGCTTTGGTGAGTTTACACCATCCATGCGTTTGGAAAAAATGTTTATTGAAAAATACCGAAACGCTTTAAATAAAAAAATTGAGCCTACTTATAAAATCGCTTATGGTGATTCAAAACAAGCTAAAATAAATGTTAGCTTTAAAAATTTCGACACATCAGATCTTTATAAACAATCTCGAAAAGTAAGCGAACAATTTGCTAAGAAAAACCAAAATAAATATAGCTATAAAGAATATAAAAAAGCTCAAGAAGATGCTTTAAATTACACATTTAGCCGTATTGATCAAATTATGAACAATACGAGTTTGAAAGATGATAGTCGTGAATATGCACTCATTTTAAAAGAAGCAGATGGTAAATGGACAATTCAAAAGACAGACCAAGATATGAATAGCGAATACGATGATTTGCTTAAAGCATTCGTATTACAGACTTATTAAATAAAAAAAACCGCTTGAATGGTAATATTCAAGCGGTTTTTATTTTGGTTAAATAAATATTCTTCTTTACGCAGAAGACTATTACTGATTTTTTTATAATGTTATCACCCATATTTTCTAGAAAAAGTTCTAATCCTTAACGGATAACACTAGATATAAGTAACTACACATTTTCTTCGACATCAAGACGCAACCAACCGACAGCTTATCATGGTCTCCGTTGTTGAAACAACATACTTAATCGTCTTTACTTATTGAGAATAATGAGCGACAGCTTGAAGGTGGCTTTGTCGCTCTCTCGTCTGGTAGTCAAAATGATATGACCTTAGCTTTTTTAAGATGTTAATTATTTTTTTCAATTACTCCGCAAGCAATTCGTGCGCCTGAATTACCGCTCGGATCAGTTTTATAGTCATCTGCTTTTTCGTGAATAACAAACGCACTTCCATCCTTGTCAAACAATGTATTATGCGCTCCCTCTTTTAAGGTGAAGGCCTTGGTCGCAAAACCTACATCTACTGTTCCATCCTCTTCCACTTGTATATTTGGAAGATCGCCTAAATGATAACCTTTTGCGTTGTAGTATCCGTGAACTTTGTGAGTTGGATTAAAATGACTTCCTGCAGATTCGAATGTTGGTTTCTCACATATCCCTTTTTCATGAATATGGATCCCATGGTCTCCTGGTGGTAAACCCTGTAACTTCAAATCGATTTGTACGCCCTTTTCATTTTCTGTCAAATTCGCTTTCCCTAACTCTTTACCTTCTGTATTAATAAACTTAGCCGTTGCGTGAATGGTTGTATTTTTTTCTCCACTTACTGGTTTTAAGTTGTCTACTTTTTGTTTGTTTGTCGAACACCCGGTTAGAATGAGAAGCACGACTAACATAGGCCAAGTATTTTTTAATAATTTCATTTAAAACACTCCTTTCTCTCAGAGTGGCCAGCTAAGCCTTTTTTTATTCGATATGTTTGTGATTCTTTTTGTCCACTTTTTGAAATTTCTAACAATTTAAAACTTTATTAAGTTATAATAGAGAATAAGAACGATAGAAAGGAGAAATTGTATGAAAATCACTACCTTTATAGGAAGTTCTCGCGCTAATGGTAATACAGAAATTCTCACTGATATCGTAACAAAAAATGTAACTCACAGACGCATCTATTTAAAAGATATTATGATTAAACCTATCCATGATTTGAGACATGATATGAAAGGTTTTAGACCAGTTGCTGACGATTATGATCAAATCATTGAAGCCATCCTAGAAAGTGATGTATTGATTTTCTCTACACCTGTTTATTGGTATAGCATGACTGGATTAATGAAAAACATGATTGACCGCCTCAGCCAAGCCATCCGTGACGAGCGTTATCCAGATTTGAAGGAACACTTAAAGACTGTTAACGCAATTGTAGTAACAGTGGGTGGCGACATTCCACGCATTAAAGCATTGCCGCTAATCCAGCAATTTAAATACACATTTGATTTTCTCTCCATTAACTTTTCTACTTACATTATCGGTCAAGGCAGAAGACCAGGTGACGTTGTGAAAGACGAACAAGCAGTTGCAGAAGCTTTGTTGTTAAATGAAAAGCTAAAATTGGAATCAAAATCGAACGCACATTAATAAAGAGGGATTGGCATAAGCCAATCCCTCTTTTAAAAACCGAAGTTTTTATTCTTGTAAAGACTGTACCTTAAGTTGATCTCCCTTACGTCTTCTCATGGGGTCCATTCGCCTTTCCACAACACTTAGCAAAACATCAACTATTATTGCCATAAATGCGGTAGGAATAGCCCCTGCTAAAATGATGGCTGTTCCGTCGGTCGCATTTGTACCGCGAATGATAATATCGCCAAGACCACCTGCTCCAATAAATGCCCCTATAGCTGTAATCCCGATGGCAATTACTAAAGCAATACGAATTCCCGCAATAATTACCTTCAAGGATAGAGGTAATTCAATCATATAAAGCACTTGCAAACGCGTCATACCCATGCCTTTACCGGAATCAATTAAATTATTATCTATTGTTGTGATGCCAGTATATGTGTTTTTAATAATCGGTAACAAAGAATATAGAAATACGGCAACAATAACCGTTGTTTTCCCCAGCCCCATACCAAGCATAAGAATAGCGAGCAAAGCTAGGGCTGGGATAGTCTGGATTATGTTTGCTAATGTAATCAAAGGACTTGCGAGCTTTTTATATTTTGCTATTAGTATCCCAATCGGAATACCAAACAACGCCGCTAGCAGTACACCGTAAACAGATATTAAAAAGTGGGTCGTAAACTGGGTTAACACATACATACCGTTTTCTTGGAAGTAGTACATAAATTGCTCAAATGTATTCAACTTTGTCATATCCTTCATTGCCCATCTCCCCCTTTCTCATCGAAATAATTATGCTCTTCTAAGAATTTTTCGGCGACAACTGCTGGCTCGATTAAATTATTATCAGCTTCATAATTTAACTTTTGCATTTGTTTAGTCGAAATCTTTCCTATTAATTTTTCAATGGATTTTCTTACTTTTGGTTTTTTTTCTAGTAGCTCATTTGTTGCAAAAGGACTGGCATCATATGGAGGGAAAAAGTGTAAATCGTCCTTCAAAATTACTAAATCATAACTTGCTATACGGCCATCTGTTGTGTAGCCCAGCACAACGTCCATTTTTCCGGCTGAAACGGCATCATAGACAAGGCCGATTTGCATAGGGAAAACATCTTTAAAATCAAAACCGTATTCTTTTACAAAAGCCTTATAACCGTCCCCTGGCCTGTTCATCCAAGAGGTATCAACCCCAGCTTGGAGCTTGCTAGCAACCTTCTTTAAATCGCTTACCTTTTTCAAATGATATTGCTTTGCTGTTTTACGAGTCACCATAAATGCATACGTATTGGCAAATCCATACGAATCAAAGAACGTTTGATTATATTTTTTATCAAACCTATCTTGTACAAACGTTAATGCTTTTTGAGGATTCTTAAGCGGGTCTGCTTGAAGTACCCCCGTCAAATCCGTCCCTGTATATCTAACGGCAGAAATGTTGGCATCCCCATTTTGCATGGCTTGATGCGCTACAACACTTGATCCTAAATTATTAATAAGCTCTACTTTTTCATTCGTATCATGCTCGATTAATTGCTTCAACATATTACCCATAATTTGACTTTCGGTTGTTACCATAGAAGCTACTTTGATCTCATCCACATCTTGGTTTGACTTATTACATGCAGTAATTGTGAACACAAGCAAGATAACTACAATTCCTTTTAACCATTGTTTCATATTCATTTCCTCCTATCTTACAATCCTTAATCCCTTAGGCGTAGCCCATTTTTCAACTTTCGATAAAATAAAGTCACTAATGAGCGCAAGCAATGTAACAAGCACTGCACCGCCTATGATGAAATCAGGCTGATAGAGGTTAAGCCCATTGAAGATAAAGTCGCCGAGACCCCCAGCACCAATATAAGAAGCAAGCGTAGCCCATGAAATCACATACACAGCTGATAAACGAATACCTGCCATAATAACAGGGATGGCAATGGGCAATTCTACTAAGCGGATGGTCTGAATTGAAGTCATTCCCATACTAATGCCTGCAGCAACTAAATCTTTATTGACTGAGCGCATACCTATGTATGTGTTATTTAGGATGGGAAGCAGAGTATAAATAAAGAGGGCGATAATTGCGGGTACCTTACCAACGCCAATAAATGGAATCATCATAGCTAAAATAGCTAATGAGGGTAGCGTTTGAAGAATACTAGTAATGCCAAGTACTACTTTGGCCACTTTTTCAGTTTTAGACAGGATTATACCAAGAGGGACCGCCACAATAATGCCCAGCAACAGAGCAATAATTGAAATATAGAAATGCTCAAAGGTCTTTTGAATAATCGCGCCACTATTTTCCGTTAAAAAATCAATCATAATTTCCAGTCCTTTCTACTATTAACTATTGTTCTGTGTTCTCTTCTCCCCAAATAGTGTCGTACACCATATCTACTATATTGGCGCGTGTTATCAAACCAATTAATCGTTTCTCTTCATCAATCACTGTAATATTCTTTAAATTTCGGATTAGAATACGACGCACTGAATCTTGCAGCTTTGTTCCTGTTTTTACAAACTCTACTTCCCGGTTCATTGTGTCAGCAATACTTTGGGTCGTATGTCTAGCTGATGTGATCATCTCTACATTCAAATAGCCTAATAAACGTCCATGACCATCTGTTACGAACAGTGTATCAACCCTTTTTGATACCATTAATTTAATGGCTTCATCTAAACTCTTTTCAAGAGTAATAGAGACAGGCTTAATCATCACATCATCTACTATTTTTGCGCTTGGTTTCTCCTGGATAAGCCTGTGCGAACCAATGAACTCTTTAACAAAATCATTTGCTGGGTGTGTAAGAATTTCATCCGGTGTGTCAAATTGAACCATCTCACCATTGTGCATAATGCAAATTCGGTCAGCAAGTTTAATGGCTTCATCCATATCATGCGTGACAAAGATGACAGTCTTACCTAAACGTTGCTGTAAATCTTTCATCAAATCCTGCAGTGTATCCCGTGTTATAGGGTCAAGCGCTCCAAAGGGCTCATCCATTAAGATGATATCTTGATTTGCAGCAAGTGCCCGTAGCACGCCAATACGTTGCTGTTGTCCCCCTGAGAGCTGTACAGGATATAAATCTAAATAACTCTCCGGCAAATTGACAAGGCCGATTAATTTCTCTGCTGTTTCATCTTTTTTATCTTTCGACCACTTTAGTAGTTTTGGAACTAGTGTTATATTCTCGCGAATGGTCATATGTGGCATTAATCCGATTTGCTGTATTACATAACCAATGCTTCTTCTTAATGTGACAGGATTCATTTTTGATAAATCCTTTCCGTTTAATGTAATAGTTCCACTAGAAGGTTCAATCATTCGGTTAATCATGCGAAGAGCTGTCGTTTTCCCACTGCCGCTTGTGCCAATAAAAGCAATAAATTCCCCTTCTTTTATTTCAAGATTTAAATCATTTACTGCTTTTTTTCCTCCCCGATATTTCTTTGTTAAATGCTCAATCTTCAACATCTATATCCCCTCTGCTTTCTATCTATTTAACTTCTATACCCTATACCCATAAAACTATTCTAACAAAACAAAATATTTTTACAAATTAACGGCATATAAGTAAGCAACCAAGCGATTAATTATTAACTTAAAATTCAATTTTTATCAATGTTGATATTTTCTATAGCTAATTCCTAAGTCTTATACTCAATAGGATTTTTATCTTTTAGAAAGTATTTAAAGATAATAATTAAATGATAATAGAATTTAAAGCGATGCTTGAAAATATTTACACATAATAAAAGCGCACTCCATTTAGGAATACGCTTGTAATAGATGTATTGAAAAGAAAAAGAAGCCTATGTTTATTTCCTTCATTATACCATTTTTAATAATGCATCCTTGCCAATCATCCCTTTTGTAATTCCTAATGCCTCTGCTTCAAAGGTAACTGATTCAAGCGGTGCGTTTAATAGCTGATCAATAGTTTTCACACCTACCGCCCTGCCAGCAACAATTTTCCTGTCCGCCAGCTTTTGATTTAATAAACCTACATCCAATGCTCCGCACATGATATAGCCTTTATCATTTGATACTGTTAGCAAAGTGGTTTTAGGCAAAAAAACAGAAACAGCAATAAAAGAATGGCCCTCAATAATATACGTTTCAGTTGAAACCATCATATTCCCTCCTCATTCTATACATATGGGAATAACCACCAAGGGGTGCGTTCAATTTTTGAAACAAAAAAAAGCACCCTCTAAGAGGATGCTTTTATAAATATTAAAGTTTTACAACGTTAGTTGCTTGTGGTCCGCGGTTGCCTTCTTCTACTTCGAATTCAACTTTTTGGCCTTCGTCAAGAGTTTTGAAGCCTTCGCCTTGGATTGCAGAGAAGTGTACGAATACATCGTTGCCGCCTTCTACTTCGATGAATCCAAAACCTTTTTCAGAGTTAAACCATTTTACTGTACCTTGTGTCATGTGTAATGACCTCCTAAAAAATATTAATAATTAATACATATCCCCTGCAAAAAAATTCACCTAGCAAAGAAGTATCGAGTTAACACGATCACTTTTTTTACTAGGTGAATGTATTGTTTACGATGAGCCGATTTAATTATTGTCTTTATTATACATCATGCTTTACCAGTTGTCCAATAATTCTTTTGTCTAATATGTTTTAGGGATATATGTTTGGGCTATTTACAAAGGTAGATTGACATGGGAGGCATATGTATGCAAAAAAGAGATGATGATTATGAAAGAAGTATTTTAGCAGATAAAAAAATCAATAGTAGCATAAATAAAAAAACTAAGAAGAAACAGGAAAGAAATACAATTAAGCAAGAACTTTATTTGCGTGAAAAAGTAAACTTTAATTCAGAACAAATCCCTGAACGTGTTCTTTATGCCAACGGAATTGGGGCATACGGTCAGTTCGAATTATATGAGTCCCTAGAGGAATATACAAAAGCGAGTTTCCTTACAAATCCATCTAATATAACACCTGTATTCGTTCGTTTTTCTTCCATGCAGAGTTCACGAGGAACTAATGATACTCAAAGAGATGTCAAAGGCTTTGCAACAAAGTTTTATACGGAAGAAGGCAATTTTGATTTAGTCGGAAATAATGTACCTATTTTCTATATACAAAATACAAGGAAATTCCACGAACTGGTACGTGCCGTAAAGCAGGATTTCAATCAAGAATTTGTAAATGGTACAAACGCACATGATCAATTTTGGAACTTCGCCGCTAAAAATCCCGAAACTGCACATATGGTCATGTGGCAGATGAGCGATCGCACAATTCCTCGCTCTTATCGTATGATGGAGGGATTTGGCGTTCATACATTCCGCTTGGTAAATAGGAAAGGAAAGACTCACTTTGTCAAATTTCACTGGAAACCTTCACTTGGCGTCCATTCATTGGTCTGGGATGAAGCACAAAAAATTGGTGGCAAAAATCCCAATTTTCTAAGCCAAGATCTATTGGAAGCAATCAAGAAAGGTGATTATCCAGAATGGGAATTAGGCTTGCAATTGATTTCGGAAGAAGACCAATTTTCTTATGATTTTGATATCCTTGATCCCACTAAAATTTGGCCTGAAGAAGACGTGCCTGTTAAAATTATTGGAAAAATGACGTTAAACCGGAATGTCGACAACGGTTTTCTAGAGACTGAACATGTCGCCTTTCATCCAGGACACCTAGTCCCAGGTATCGAAATTTCTGAAGACCCGCTCTTACAAGGTAGGATACTCTCCTATACAGATGCACAGGTAGAACGGCTAAGGGGCCCTAATTTTCTTCAAATACCCATTAACCAGCCGATATGTCCTTTCCAAAACAACAACAATAATAATAATGGCTTTCTTATCCCAGAGGCTACCAATGAGCAACAGGCTCCCACACCCAAAAATCAAGGCTTTTTTGAAGAAAGTCAAGAAAACATGGGTGGTAACAAGCGTGGAGAGCAAACAGAAAGTTTTCAGGATCACTACTCACAAGCAAAGCAGTTTTTGAATAGCTTAATGCCTTATGAACAACAACACCTATTAGAAGCTTTTACTTATGAAATCGGCAAATGTAAATCTCAGGAAGTCAAAAATAATGCGGTGGATTTTATTAATCATATCGATCATTATTTAGCTAAAAAAGTAGCTGATAATGTAGGGGCTAAGATACCTATCAAGAACTTAGAAGTAAAATCAACCAAGCTGTCCCCTGCCCTAACAATGGCAGATACAGTATGCAAACCTGATACTAGAAGTGTCGCCATTATTTTAAATGGTACTCCTAATACGCAGCAATTAACAGAATGGGTCCAACAACTTGTGGAACATAAAATTAATTACAGTATTATTGATAAAAAAGTACATCGTATAAATGAGATGCTAAATGCCTCTGAAACTTATAGCACTGTTGATTCAGCACAATATGATTCCGCAATATTAATAAGTCCAAATCCAACTATTCCATCTAAAGTGCTTGAACTTGTCGAAATGACTTATGTACACCACAAGCCGCTTGCATTAGCCGTTTTAAGTCCAGAATCACTATTATATACGCGTATAAAGATGGAAGAACAAGGCGTATATGATTTAACATTCACGGAATTTGAACAGTTTATTGAAGGTATAGCACAAGCCCGATTTTGGGAAAGAATTATTGACTAAGCAAAGTAAATATAAAGGCAAAACATGAAGTATGTTTTGCCTTTTCTTTGGGTATTCTTGTAGAAAATTAGCGTATTATGCGAAGCAGATTAATCACAACCTCACTGCTTCTGTATATACTATTATATACCTATTGAAAAGAGCGTGATTAAATGGATCTGTTTCAAGCCGACCCTTTTCAAAATCTTCAAGAAAAGAATATGGATTTTGAAGACGTATTTCGTGAAATTGCATACTTTATGAATCGTAACCCCTTAGGAAACTATAGATTAATTGTCGGGACAGATTCTCAAGTTCATAAAGTAGATACCATTTTCATTACTGGAATCGTGGTGGTGGATGAAGGTAAACGAGTCTGGGCATGCATGAGGCGTGTACTTGTGCCTCGTAAAATGGTACATCTGCATGAACGCATATCTTTAGAACTCTCTTTTACAGAAGAAATCGTGTCCCTTTTTACAGAGGAAAGAAAGAAGCAGCTGATCGAGATTATTTTACCGAATATTTATAATGGTGCTACCTTTACAATGGAGGGCCATATCGATATCGGTTCAGGCCAACGCAACAAAACCCGTGAATTTGTACATGAAATGGTGAATCGAATTGAATCAATTGGAGTAGAACCCAAAATAAAACCAGATGCTTTTGTTGCTTCTTGTTATGCTAATCGCTATACGAAATAAATTATTAGAAAAATGAGAAAAAATTTCCCGAGAAATACTTCTTTAAACAAAATAAGAGAAGCAATCATATCATTGATTGCCTCTCTTATTTTTATGCTTTCAAGAAATTCGGATCTAAATAAGCAGGGTTTGGATATTTATAATACCCCTCGCCGGACCCTTTTCCTAGTTTCCCTTGGTCAATAAATTCTTTCTTCAACCGGTCGGCAATTGGTTGAAGTTCTGGGTGTGCTTTTGCTGATGTGGATACAATATTATAAGCCGTTTCAATACCAACAACATCTAAGATTGCAAACGGTCCCATAGGAGCTCCTGTAGCAAGCATCCATGTTTTATCGATTGTCTCAGGATCCGCTACACCTTTTGCCCATAAGCCTTGGGCTGCATTTAATAATGGAACTAAAAGCGAATTTAAAATATAGCCAGGCTGTTCTTTCAGAATACGAAGTGGCACCATGCCGATTTCTCTGGCAAATTCGACTAGTTGATCTACATACTGTTCGTCTGTTCCACTATGTCCCATAACTTCAGCTGTATTGTTCTTCCACACTTCATTTGCAAAGTGTAGTGCTAGAAACTTCTCCGGTCTTCCAGTATATTCAGCAAATTGACTAGGAAGCAAAGTTGAAGAGTTCGTGGCAAATATTGTTTTTTGCGGAGCTACAGAAGCCAATTCTTGATAGAAGCTGATTTTAATTTCAGTCAACTCAGGAATTGCTTCAATAAGTAAATCAGCATCCTTTACTGCTTCCTGTAGGCTTGTACTATATGTTATACGACTTAATGCAGCCTTTGCATTTTCTTCATCTTTAAAATAATCTGCATACACATCTTGCAATTTTAACAAACGTTCTTTCGCTTTAACAATCGCAGTTTCATTAATATCATAGACACTTACTTGAAAACCATGAAAAGCAGATTGAAAGGCAATCTGGCTACCTAATACACCACTGCCTGCAACTGTAATGTGTTGAAATTCCATTTGTACCACTCCTTCAATTTGTATATAGAACTTTTTGATTATCCGTTCATACATCTTAAATCTACCATACCTCATTAAATTTTGTCGATATTTGCAGATCGGTGCTGCTACTTGTATATAGGAAAAGGCTTGGTTTATTAGAAGAAAAAAAGAACAAACATGCATGGTTTCGCAGGTTTGTTCTATTTATTAGTGCAAATGCATTATTTCAAAGCTGAAATAAAGACATGCAATGAGTAAGCAAAGCGCCACTGCTCCTTCTATTTTGCTCCCTGTTCGTGTTGTTAAAGGAAAACGAACTTTCACTTTTATTGGGAAAAATAGCTGGATCCCCTGCTTTGTACACATATCAAGCACAAAATGGCTCGCCATGCCGATTAGAAGGCCCATTTTAATTGCATCATTGGTTACGTATGTGTGTAATGCCCAAGCAACAATCAATAAAAATAGTAAACTGTGTGTAAATGAACGGTGCCCAAATAATCCATTTATCAATTTGGACAATGCGGGAAATGTACGGCCAATAATACTTCCTCCATGGCAAATATCAGGAATTAATGCGCCGATTGCGCCAGCTGTTCCCAAAAGCAATGGTGAATCAACACTTGTTTGACCAAAAGCAAGACATGCTGCAATACCGCCAATGATGTGTGTCTTTCCTGTCATGCTTCATCCTCTTTCTTATTTTTTTAAATAGAAATCAACTTTGTTTCCACTAGCAATTCTGTAAGCCGAGCTAAGGGCAATCCCACTACATTTAAATAATCTCCTTTTATTCCCTCAACCAAGAACACGCCATCTGTCTGAATACCGTAACCTCCAGCCTTATCATAACAATCTCCTGTTGCTACATAGGCCTCAATAAGGGTATCGGGCACTTGTTTAAAATATACCTCTGTCTTTTCTACAAAGGCTAGTTTATTTCCAACATCGTCTATAATGGCAACCGCTGTCATCACTTCATGCACATTTCCACGGAGCTGTTTGAGATGCTTGATGGCCTCATTTGCATCTTTTGGCTTATGTAGCAATTCTTGTCCTTTTACTACGATAGTATCCGCTCCAATCACTACATGCCCTGGATTGCGCTTCGCTACATCAGTTGCTTTAAGTAGCGCCACTTTCTTCACATATTGAGCTGGGTTATCATCTTTTATACTTGTTTCCTCTACAGTTGCCACTAAAATCTTAAAAGGTACATTCAAACGTTTGAAAAGTTCTTTGCGCCTCGGGGAAGCTGAAGCCAAAATAAATGATTTTTCTGTCGTAAAGTTCATAACATCACTCCTTGTCCTATCATACCTAAAATGAAAGTAAAAGAAAATTCTTTTTAAAGTAGCTCATACTCCAAATTTCACATGCCTATAGGCATTGCTATAATTGTATAAAAAATGCCCATCCAAACTGATGGATGAGCATTATCATGTTTATTAAATAAATGTAGTAATATCATCAATGTCTAATCGAGATGATCCGTAAGCAGGTGCTGTGCCTTTCCCAATTGAGATTAATAGCATAGGTTTTACATTCTCTTCAAGATTGAAGTATTCTGCAAACTTCACTTTATCAAAACCGCCCATTGGCACTGTATCATAGCCATGCTCTTTTGCTAATAGCATGATTTGCATAGAAATAAGGCCAGCATCAAATGTAGCAATATTTGTTAAGATTTCTTCTGGTAATTGAGGGTAAAGGTTTTGCGCATTTTGGATTAGTAGTGATGCACGTTCATGCTCCATATGCCCTTCTGCTACGTTTTTCATGTAAATTTCTTCTGTTTTTTCATACATTTTAGTATCGCCTAAAACAGCGATTACCGCAGATGCAGTTTCAATTTGTTCTTGGTTATTAGCAATTTTGCGCAAGTCTTTCTTTTTCGCTTCATCTTGAATGACTAAAAAACGCCATGGTTGAAGATTACTAGAAGAAGGTGCTGAAGTAGCTTCCAATAAAATTGTTCTTAACTCATCTGCTGAAATTTTAAAACCAGGGTCGTACTTACGTACAGATTTACGTTCTTGCATTACTTTATATACTGAATTTGTCATTATAGTATCCTCCAAAACTTACTTTAAGTTAGTTATTGTATTCGAAAATATATTACTTTAAGTAAGTTAATTTGTCAATATTTCGTGCCTGTATGCTACAATTAGTTTATAGGGAGGGATTTGATTTGGACTGTTGCCATGAAACAATTGAATTTTTAGGAAAACGCTGGATGGTGCGGATTATTCACGTTTTATTAGATGGCCCGAAAAGATATCATGAAATCTATTCTGCCATCCCTGGTATATCGGACAAACTATTATCACAGCGCCTCCAAGAATTAATAGATGCCCATTTAGTCGAGAAAGATTATATTGAAGCATCACTAAAAAAGGTTTCGTATTCGCTAACAAACAAAGGATATGCCTTTCAAAAAGTCATTTGTGCCTTCAATGATTGGCAAAAGCTTTAAAAGATAAAGGAAAACTCCACTTAGTGTGGAGTTTTCTTTATTTTCTATAACAAGTCATTTGAGTATTATTAATCCTGCACATTTCTAAGTTTTTCATTTAGTTTTGTATAGACTTGTTTCATATATCGTTCAGAGCTTCTTTCAATTGCTTCATCTAAACTCATCCATTCAACCGCACTATTTTCATCAGGCGCTATAGTTGTACCTTCGCCCTCATCTGCTTCTATTAAAAAGGTAACATTCAGATGCACATGTGTACCAACATACTTACCTTTCTTCATATGTCCACCCACACCTAAAATTTCAATTGAATAATAATCCAACATTAAAGGCTTAATATTTTTTAGCCCTGTTTCTTCCTCTGTTTCTTTTAAGGCAACATGTAAAAGGTCTGCATTTCCATCTGCATGTCCACCCATCCACGCCCACGATTGATATTGATTATGGAATGCCATTAATACCTTTGTTCGCTCTTTATTCACAATCCAAGCTGATGCAGTAAAATGTGCAAATTCATTTTCTCTTGTCAAAACATCTGAAAATTGATCTATATAGCGAAGCATAAGCTCTTTATCTTTTTTTTCTTGCTCATTGTATGGGCAATATGCCATCAATTCATTACGAATAGTCATATGTATATCTCCTTTTGTATTTTCTTTTATATTCTATCGAAGTTAGAAGTTGAGGTCAAAATGGTCTTAGAGCATCTCAGCCTCAAGACCTAGAGTAAAATCAATACTCCGGCCGTTTGGACAAAACGAAATTCAGCGTAACATAAAGGTACAAACGAAGGAGGAAAAAACAATGAAAAAAATTGGTTTATTCGTCATTGGCAGTATCGCAGCCATTACAATTCTCTGTTCATTAGGTCCATTAACAGGATTGGCTATCTCGGCCGCTATTCTTTTTACGGGGGTGCATTTCTATTTACAAAGCAGTTCCACTTTTTCAAAAATTATTTGGGCACTTGTTGCCATCTCAGGTTTATTAACAGCTGCAGCTAATATTCCTGGATTCATCGGAATCGCAGCACTAGCTGTTATTTGGGTGGTTTATCGTAAGTGGAAACATTCTGAAAACGAAACTTTCACTGCATCAGATGATCCATTTACAAACTTTGAAAAACAATGGAATGAAATCACAAAATAAGAGGAGGAAAAAATATGGCTAACTTATGGCAACGCCTAAAGTATACAGTTGAAGCAGATTTAAATGAAATGTTTGATAAAAAAGAGGATAAAAATCCAATTAAGATGTTAAATCAGTATATCCGTGAAGCAGAAAAGCAAACAGAGGAAACAGGCAAATTATTAGAGCGACAAGGTACATTGCAACATAAACTCGAAAAAGAATTAGCAGATACAAATGAAATGAAAAATAAACGAAGCATGCAACTGGATTTGGCTAATAAAAGCGGTGAACAAGACTTAATCGCATTTGCCCAACAAGAATTTAATGCGTATTCACAACGTAGCATCGTTCTTCAGGACAGTATTGATAAATCTACCGAAGAGCTCATTGGCTTGGAACGTAAGTATGAAGAAATGAAGCATAAAATTAAAGATATGAAAGTGCGTCAATTACAATTGATGGGTAAAGAAAATGTCGTTCGTGCACATAATCAAATGAACCAGTTTCTCCAACCAGAATCTTCAAACAAAATAAATGGTCGACTTGAAACTTTTGAAGCTATGGAGAGTTATATCGATCACCTTGGCCAAAAAATTGACAGTCAACATGAAATCACATCTATGGAAGAACGCTTAGCGCGACTGGAAGCAAATAACTCAAAAAATGAGGAAATCGAATCCATATAATGATTGGACTTCTTCTGGACTATCGTTATACTAAAAAAGAGAAGCTGGTACTTCTCTTTTTTCTTATTTAATTAACTGGAAAGGAGGCAACCAATGACCCACCTTTCAACTAAAACACTTACAATGCTTGGAATTACGGCCTTTTTGCTAATTTTTATTGAAGCTACTTTTTTTGGAAATGGCAGTATAATGTTTGCCATTATAGGTGCTTTTTTTATGTATGTCAGCATACGCAGAAAACGCAAATGGCTGTTTTGGTTAGGTGTCATTTTTTTGGGTATTGCCCTACTCTCAATGTGGAGCTTACGCCTAGTTATCATCGGAGTGTTATTATACCTTCTATGGAAACTTCGAAAAGGTGAAGAATTTCACATATCTGTATCTAAACAACCGGCAGAACAAGCGAACTCATTTATTCAGAATAAATTATTTTCATTTCAAGGTACACCTATTGAGTCATACGAATGGCAAGATGTACATATACAAAGCCTTGCCGGTGATTTGCTGATTGATGTGACTCAGACTGTTTTACCTAAGGGGGCTTCATTGATATCTGTACGGCAAGGCTTTGGAAAAGTGAAAGTACTTGTGCCTTATGAAATACCTGTACGCCTGCATTATTCTACGTTTATCGGCGATGCGCATTGTTTGGGACAGACTTATCCCAGAATTTGGAACGATACGATTGCCGTTCGAAATGGTTATGAGAATGCAGAGGATTCTTCGGCTGAACTCATCATCACGGTTTCCACATTATTTGGGAATGTCGAGGTGATTCGCCAATGACGAAATTTTTGGCCCGAACAATGAGCTTATTTTTCGGAGAAATAATTATTTTCTCGCTTATTTTCTTTATTCTTTTTGATGGCCATTTCAATCAATGGAAAACACTTTGGGAAGAAAAGTATTGGAATTTGCCGGTCGCTATTCTATTCCTTATTCTGCTTTTTGCGATTAGCCTAAGCATCTCTATAGGAGGTATATTCATCCTTCGCCAGCAGAGTAAAACGTTTGAAAATGCACTTCATAATATTGAAAAAAGTGATCCTATCCCGCCTAATTGGAATGGCCCCCTTTCAATTCAAAAGTCATTAAATGAGATAAGTGAATTGATAGCTACTCAGCGTAAAAGCTTGCAAAAGCTGACAAATGATAAGGCAGTTAACCAAGATCAGCTCATTCAAGAACGTATTGTACAGGAAAGGCACCGACTTGCCCGGGAACTTCATGACTCTGTTTCTCAACAACTTTTTGCAGCTTCAATGCTACTTTCGACCATTAATGAAACAGTAGGAGATGCAACACCATCGACTAAAAAATTGTTAAAGCAATCGGAAGAAATTGTTCAGCAAGCCCAGCTTGAAATGCGGGCGCTATTACTTCACCTTCGTCCTGTTGCATTAAAAAACAAGTCGTTAAAACAAGGGCTAGAAGAATTGCTAGCCGAGTTACAGCAAAAAGTTACGTTCAAAATGCACAAACGATTAGAGGAAGTTTCCCTCTCTAAAGGTGCAGAAGATCATCTTTTCAGGATTGCTCAGGAGACACTTTCCAATACTTTACGCCATGCAAAAGCAACTGAAATGGAGCTGCTTCTTGTCGAACGAGATCAGCGTGTTATTTTCCGTGTTCAAGACAATGGTATCGGCTTCAAAACAACTGATGAAAAAGCCGGCTCATATGGCCTGCACAATATCGAAGAGCGCGCAGTCGAAATAGGAGGAACATATAAAATTGTCTCAGTACCATCGCAAGGAACGGTGATTGAAATTCAAATTCCAGTGGAAAAGGAGGTAATCTCCAATGATCAAGATACTGCTAGCCGATGACCATGAAATGGTGCGTATCGGCGTATCATCATACTTGCAAGCACAACCCGATATGGAAGTCATTGCTGAAGCTGCTAATGGAGAAGAAGCAGTTCAATTAGCTTTAAAGCATCGACCAGATATCATTTTGATGGATATGGTGATGCCAATCTTATCAGGGGCTGAGGCCACTAAAGCTATCGTGAATGAATGGCCTGACGCTAAAATTATGATTGTCACCAGTTTCTTGGATGATGACAAGGTTTACCCAGCATTAGAGGCCGGTGCTATTAGCTATTTATTGAAAACAACTAACGCCAAGCAAATCGCCGATGCCATTCGAAGTACTTTCAATGGCACGCCCATCTTAGAACCAGAGGTTACAAGTAAAATGATGGCAAGAATGCGTCAGAAAAATGATCGTCCACTTCATGAAGAATTGACTGAACGTGAACATGAAGTATTATTGTTAATAGCACATGGTAAAACAAATCAAGATATTGCTGATGAACTTTTTATTGCCTTAAAAACTGTTAAAACACACGTTAGTAATATTCTCTCCAAATTAGAAGTACAAGATCGCACCCAAGCTGTTGTTTATGCATTTAACCATCACCTAGTAGAAGCTTAAAGCTCTTACATATCAAAACCCAAGAATCATTTAATTTCAGATCCTTGGGTTTTTGATTTTTTGGGTGAATTGTGTCGCTATCGCTGAGAGAATACTGGCTTTTCATCTCAAAGAATCCACATCTTTCATTTTTACGTGTATATTATATTTTTTTAACTTAATTTTAAACTCATTCTTATTTAGAAATTTTTCTTTATTTCCTGTCTTTATATTGATTATCCAAAAATATATCTCGTTATCTTCTAAATCTTTCTGTTTAGCAATTACATAGTTTTTGTTCCAACCCGCTTTAATTATTTCAGTAGGAACTACGGCTGGCCCCCACCCAATATCAGTTTTGTGAGCAATGGTGATTTCATGTCCAGAAGTTCTAATGATGGAGTAATTCCCTGGCAAATCAACATCATAATCAGCTAAGCCTGCACAACCACTAACTAAAAACATAGCCCCAAAGAATAGAATAACTTTTTTATTCATTTTGATTAAACCTACCTCAGGTAACTAATATTTATTTATGTTTGAATATTAATTAAATGTAACTTTATCGATTTAAACTTCTTGATCACTTTTATATTCAAGAATATCGCCAGGTTGACATTCCAATGCCTTACAAATTGCGTCTAAGGTTGAAAACCTGATTGCTTTTGCTTTTCCATTTTTCAGTATTGAAAGATTCGCCATCGTAATGCCTACTTTCTCTGAAAGTTCAGTAACACTCATTTTCCTTTTAGCTAACATCACATCAACATTTACTATTATGCCCATTACTTTCACCTCAGACTGTTAAATCGTTTTCTGATTTAAAATATACGGCTTCTTGTAAAAGCTTTTGCAAAACTGCTGCAAAGACTGCAATTACTAAAGAAGCAAAAATTGGTACCATCCCCATGATAATCAAACCTGGAGCGTCATCCTTTTCTGCAATAAGATAAACGAATGGCATGATGACTACATATAGAAAACTGATAGTAACGGCACAATACTTTATACTCTTTAAAGCATTAATAGATATCTGAGAAAAAGATTGATTCTTATCAATATAATTTAACAGACAATATGATTTAAACAGAGCCAGATAAAATGGAATAGCTGATACAAAAATCACTACCAAAACAGGATATAACATACCGCTGTAATCGGGATTCACTGGATTATTTGGTAACCAAGACACTAAATAAATACAGAGAGCAAGAACTGGAATTCCCATCAAGAAAATAGCAATTTTCAAAAATAATGTTGATCCTGTTTTCAAAAAGAACACCTCACTTTTTTATTCCTCTCTAAAAAACTAACACATTATTTATTGAAAAACAATAAATAAATATTATATTACATTAAATAAATATCGTTGCTTTAATATTAAAACAAATAAAAAACCACCAAATTGGCGGTCTTTTCATCCTTATGAGAACTCATCCGCGTAAAATTTTCCCCAACGCTTTCCCTTTAGCTAGCTCATCAATCATCTTATCTAAATAACGGATTTCTTGCATCAATGGTTCTTCAATATCTTCTACTCTGATACCGCAAACTACCCCTTTAATTAATCTTCGTGCCGGATTCAAATGAGGGGCTTTTGCAAAGAATGTCTCAAAATCCGAGCCTTGATCCAATTGTCCTTTTAGCTCTCCCTCGTTATAACCTGTCAACCAGCAAATGATTTTGTCAACTTCTTGCTTTGTTCGACCTTTTTTCTCTACTTTATTAACATAATGAGGATAAACACTGGCAACGCTCATTGTATATATTTTATGTTTAACCATAATATCTCTGCCCTTCACTTTTATCTAAATATTTTTTCTTGTATGTTAAATACAGCACACTAATTAAATTTCCCGCTAATGCCAAGATACCATAACCTACTAAAGCAATTCCTCCTCTTTTAGCTGAATAGCTTAATCGTTACTATTTTTCACTTTTTTCTTTCGGCTAATCCAAAATATTGTTAAAAGAAATGCAAGAATAAAACAACCAGCTAGAATGAGAGTTGAAGTTTCATATAGAAAAAAGTAAGCATTATTTACTTCATACATGTTAATCGCTCCTTTAAACCTGTTAAATTCTATGTAAAAATTGAATATTTTATAGGATTAGTAAATCCTAACTTCTTTGCTAACTTTATAGATGTTGTATTGGATATATCACAATCCCATCGAGGAATTATATTATTTTTTAAACTATGGTTAATAAAAATCTTAGCGATAATTTTCGCTAACCCTTGTCCTCTATAGTCGTTAAGAGTAGCAATATCAATTTCCGCAAATTGTTCAGAAGCAAAAATTGTCGTGCATTCGCTAATTACTTTTGCATCATGGAGAATAGCAAACCCAAAGCCCTTCTCTTCATAATTACCGATAGATCCCCAGTATTCCACATAATAATTCTTACCAAATTCCAGGCTATTCACTATTACTGTTGAATTTATCTTTTGTACGGAATAGTTAGTAGGTAATTTGATTACATTGGCTACTTCCTTGTTAGCATCATAATTAAATGAAAATCTGACCAAGTGTCTTATTTCTTTTTCAAACTCCCCCATTATTACCGAATCCCATATTTTCGAAGAAGAAAAGAGGGTGAATCGTAAGTCTTCTTCTTTCCTTTTTCTATAAAGATTAAAAAGAAAATCATTAAATTCTACATTTTCTGTTGCACCTACAATATAATAGATACCTATTGTTGTTTCAAAAAGGACTGTTTGATATAAATAAGAATCTGCATAAACTTTTCCTGGAATGTATCCATCCAATATTGAATAAATGAACGTTGGACATCTAGTGCCATTTAAATTTTTTTTTACATTTTTATATTCATTTATATCTAGTATGTTCATTATCAATAAACCCCTTCAAATATTGTTAATAAATCACTTCAATATTCCATTCAACATATCTTTTAATATAGCATAATTAAAACGGTATACTTCTTAGTAAAGGGATATATTATAATCTATTTTGTTAATATAAAAAATGTTTAATTTAAACCTAGGAACATACATAGCAAAGAAAATACTTATTGAATAGTTAATTAACAAGTTAATTAGGAGGTGACTAGTCTTGATGAATTTTCTATTCTATTGGCGAATATTTTTTCTTGTTACTCTACTGTTGCTTTTCTTAACAAATGTTATTAGCTCACGTACTTTTATAGCAATAATAGGTGGAATAGTTGTATTTGTTATAATTCCAGCGATTATTAAATCATTGAAGAATAGGGAAAAAAGTCTAAGCAATAATTAATCAAGGGTCGTTATTGTGAAGCTATAATTTAGTTAGGAAATCACTCTATGTGAAGATTCATAGTTTTCTTAGATAACTCCCAGAAATATAAGTCCTCAGTTACTTTATATAATCTCGCTCCATTTTTTTCTAATACTTTGTGTGAAGCTTTATTTTCCTTTTCCGTATCAGCAATTACACGTTTAACGAGAGGCTGATCTAAAATCCAAGAAGCCAATATCTTAATTGTCTCTGTCATATATCCCTTCCCTTGGTAACAAGGGAAGGTGAAATACCCAATAATAACCTCACCATTTTCATCGGGTAACCCTTTTAACATAATTCCACCTATAATAGAATTTAGCTCCTTGGATATTATGAGCCAATTTGTATGCCAATAATAGTTTGAGGAATCTATCAATACTTTAGATAATCTATATTTCATCGCATCTTTTATTTCTTCATCCAAAAGTAATTCACTTTTATCCAAATGGAAAACATCCTGCAGCTTACTTATATCATCAATAAATAATCTTAAGCTTTCAGCGTCTAATGGAACAATCCTTACTCTTTCTGTGTCTAGCTCCTTCATCTTATACGCTCCCTACTATGTATTTAGAGGTTTTCTAAACGAATAGCAAAATTTATCAAAGTTATTTTTATCTTCATAAAATCTATGTGCGTCTAATCGAGCTAAACCCGATTCTAATGCAATATATACGCATTGATTTTTTAGAGCTATTTCTTCTAGATATGTCATAATTGCATTTCCGTATCCCTTTGATCTATCTGAGGATTCTGTTACTAAATCATATAAAAACAAATGTTTTTTGTTATAAAAATTTGTTTGGATTTTAAAGCCAGCTATAGCTTTAATAACTCCGTGATCAGTAAGAGCTATCATTTGATACCCCTCACTTTGCATTACTTTAAATAGACTTACACAGTCCTTTTCGCTTATATCTGTACGGAGTTGAGTTATTAATGGGAATGTTTCAAGTAAATTCTCGTTATCAATCTTTTTAAAATTATACATTTTAAAATCTCTTTATTCTGAGAGGGAAATTCTTATCTTGCCTCACATATAATTATTGTAAACACCTTTTCATCTTTAAACGATTAAGCGAACCAAACCGCTTTTGACCCTACCATCTTTTTTATCGTATGTCTTCTTATGCACTGAATAGCGTTCTTCCCTGCTTTAATGCAATTTTTGAGGTTTTACTTTTTCTTCTGGCAAATATAAATTGGTCAATTGATTAAATTCGTATTTTCCTATTGAGATTGCACCAGCTACATCACATCCATTTGTTCCACCACTTACAAAAAGGTCAAAATCATCCTCTACTATATCTTCAAGAATTTCAGCTTCTGTCAAAGTACGCCTAGGATCGTAAACTTGAACTCCATATAAACCTAAAGCCTTCAAATAATTTAACATTTCAGAGCTTATGTTCTTTAAAGGCAGATAATTAAGGATAACTAAACCTTCATTATCTCGTATCCATTCGAAAAATTCAGTTATGGACCCATGCATAGGTCTAGCACTAACTGTTGGAGTCTTTTTCAATGGTAAATATCCTAGTAATTCAATATCGATATCTTTAAAATTAGTTTTATAGGTATAAACCGTAATCACTTCTAGTTTTCCGCTGTTTAGTTTATTAAATTCCCTTACTGCTTCAATTATAGAATAATCTTCACATAACAACCCAATATACTTTAAATTAGATTCCTGATCTATTTTTAGTAATTGATTAAGTATTTCATTAGTAGAACCTATTAATTTCACAGTTAAATCTGCATACTGCGAATATACAACAATGTTGTAGGATGGAAATAACAACTTAAACTGCAAATTATATTCGTTACCATGATCAGCAGTATGCAAAAGATTTCTCATATCATTTGACGTAAAACCATATTCTTTACGGAATGCCAACTTAATTTCTCTTAATTTGTGTGAAGCTCCATGACCTCTTACCAGAAAAGAAATAATTTCACCACTAGATACATAATCAGCATACTCATCCATATTAAATGGAGAGGAAAAATGAGATAGAATATCTTTTTTTTGTAGTTGAGCCCTTTTTTCAAAAACAATCTCCAGGTTGTTTTTTTCTAATTTTCTTTTAAAACTGTCGTATACCTTTGGCTTAATTACTCCATCCGGTTTTAAAATAGCCAAACCATAATCCATACTATTGTCCATTTAAAACGCCCCTATAAGTTTTTAGAATTAAAAATGAATACTGAACCCGTTAAATTGGTGGATACCTGTACCAAATTTAACAAGCTTATTTGCCCACAAATACTCAACTGCCAATTTTACTTCTTCTAAAATTTTAGGTTTGAGTCCTAATGTGTTATGTGATCCGAAAACGGTCGTGACATTTGGAATCTTTGATATTTTATCTAACGAGTTGACTAAATCTACAGGGTTGGTCGATGGATAAAAAGCATATATTGGCGTTTCATCATATAATAAATCTCCTGTAAACAAATAACCATTAGTTTCATCAAAAATCGAAAGGTGACCCGGTGAATGCCCAGGCGTATGGTAGATAACCAGCCTTCTATTCCCTAACTCTATTACATCTCCATGATGTAATAAGCCCGTTGGTTCTCCTTGGTATGGTTTATATGTTTCTGAATCAAATGTTTTAGGGGTAGGTATTGTTATATCTCTGCTAAGATCTTTTCGTATTTGCTCAATAGACAAGCCTTTAATCCCATGCACTAACCAATCTTTATCCCCTTCATGGACAAAAATATGTTCAAACTCTCCATGGCTTCCTATATGGTCAGCATGGACATGCGTTGTAAGAACTTCAATTGGTAAATCAGTTAATTGATTTGTAATTCTTTTTATATTATCAATTCCTAGTCCTGTATCAATAAGTACAGCTTTATCATTACCTAACAATAAAAACGAATGTACTTTTTCCCAGTGTCCATATTCGCTAATTGCATATGTATGTGTATCAATCTGTTGCACAGTAAACCACGTATCATTCAACATAATTTAGCCTCCAAGTAATTTACATTTATACTATATAACATTCGTGCTACTATGCATTAAACCCTTTGATTCTTGGGGAATTTCATAATATTTATAAGTCTAACTTAGTAATAAAATTGTCTTTTTTTATTTTTTAAAACTTAGAAAAGATTTTTCGTTTATAATAGAGTGAAAATATTGATAAAAAGAGGTGTTTAAAAATGAAGTGTATTAAATATTTTATAGGTTCATCTATTCTATTATTCATTCTTGTTATTGGAGCGCGTCTACCAGTTTCAGCAGCAAGCCCTGTCATCAACAATGTAAATACCGAAAAGTTGACTCGGAGTAGCACAGTGAAATTTCCTCCTGGATTTAATGTCAGAATTAATCCCAAAAAAAGTATTTCATTAATTTCAAATAATCGTACCTTTAATGTTTTCTTATCTTATGCCGATAGGTACGGAAAAACTATTAAGAAAATTGGCGTAACGAATGTCACGTTCAAAAATAAAATGATTGAAATGCCCAAAATGCCAGCTGGCGCCAAATCATTAAAAATTTTTGCAATTGTAGGAAATAAAATTTCAAAAGATCCTATCATTGTACCTATTTCAAATACAGCGAATATAATGGTGAATTATCCGAAGAATCGTTCCTTTATAGATATCAATAAAGAGGCAGGTGTATTTGCAGGAACATTAAAATGGGATGGTATGGGGAATGAAAATAAATTTACAAAATACGCCATCTATTCATATGAGCCACCTTTTTTCCCTTTGTCGTCAAAAGTAGCGGACAGAAATAACCTTGTTAAATTGGGAGAAGTCAAGGCAACTGGAAAAAAACGTTATAGCTTTACATTGCCTCCTACTAAAAAACATTATTTGAGGCTTGTTGTTCTGCCTGAAATTAAGGGTCAATATATATCGGCCTTAGACATAGATATTGATGAAACTAATAAACTATATAGTCAAAGAATTCGCCGCTATAAGGTAACAGATGACTATTCTGTATCCAAAGAAAAGCTAACATTAACGAAAGACATGCTATTTTATACAGATAATAATTTCTTTGAATTACTCCTACCAGTAGATACATTTTTCCCTTATACGTTTAAAGTGTATGACTCTAGAAACAGTACTGAATCATTTGATCAGTTTACATTTAATACAAAAGACATTAATTTAGGGACAACCCAATTCCATATAGATAACAAATATAAAGATGTTTATATAGAATTCACTAATAAATTGGGTCACACAAGTAACCGTGTTCACTACAAAGTTGAGCCAAAAGAATATCAAACAACATCTGAACTAACACGTAAAGACGTTGTTTTCCATAATAAAAAGGATACGAAAGATGACTATATTCTTGTAAAAAATGTTTCTAGAGGCGATTTAATTTTTGCTTATTACGCTAGCAAACATCGTAGAGTGGAAGTGAAGAAAGAATATATTCGCAAGGATGGCTCTATTAAAATTTCAACTGACCTAGAAGATGATGGTGGTACTCTCTATATTAAGTATAAAAAAGCTGGTTATTATTTAATATCTGAGAAATCCGCTATCCCTTATACTCAAGCTAAATAATTCATTAGAAAAAAGGATTGTCATATGGCAATCCTTTTAAATGTACATACTCATTGTTTCACAACCTTAATACTCCGCTTTCTCTAGTAACAATATTCTGTTAATATTGAATAACTATAAGTAAAGGGGGCGTTATATAATGACAAACTTAAATACAATATGCGGGGTACATTACTTGTAAGGGTTCACGTATAACTGCCCTATAAACTGCGTGGTCCCTAAAAACGGAGGGAAAATTGATAATTAGAGACTATAACCATCGTGATGAAACTGGTTGGGTAAGATGCCGCGCGCTTGCATTTTTGCAGACGGCTTATTTTGATAATGTTTTAACGAAGAAAGAACACTATCAAAATCCATCTATTGAGCTAGTTGCAGAGCATGATGGGCAAATTGTTGGTTTGATTGATGTTGAATATGCAGAAGAACAAACGGTATGTTCTCGTGGTGAAGGTTTAGGGGGAATGATTTGGCATATCGCAGTCCATCCTGATTTTTACCGACAAGGGATTGGACAACAACTACTCGTTGCAGCTGAAAATAGAGCGAAGAAATTAGGGTTAAATCGTTTGGAGGCATGGACTCGCAATGATCTTTGGGTACAAAAATGGTATAAAAGAATGCAATTTAATATTGTAGATTCCTATTATCACGTTTATTTCGAAGAAGATGAATTGCATCCCAACTATAAAAGCAGCATACCTGATTTATACTTAGTAAATACTTTCGCTCATTATGTTGGGAAAGATATCGAACAATTTAAAGATAGTAAGCGGATTCATGAGTGTGTTTGTTTTGAAAAATTCCTTTTTCTATCCTTAAATAATTCCTAAATAAAGCCTCCCCTACACCATAATTGGTGCAGGGGAGGCTTTATACTTTTATTTAATATGGATCCGCTTTATGGCTCTTATCTACAGCTTCTTTTGTAGCTGCATTGGCAGCTCTAGTGCCTTCTCCATATTTAGAAATTCCCGCTTCTCGGCCAGGAAGTTTTGTTTCAGTTTGTTTTAACTCTTTCATTTTTTCTTGAATACCTTCTTTAACACGACGACCATAATCTTCATCGGCTTGTGAAAAATGTTCAATCATTGCATCTTGAATTCTTTTGTCACAAATAGCAAGCGCATTAGATAGGTTGTTAATTAGCTCATCGCGTTCCCAATCTTTAAAACTGCGATAAGTTTCGCCTGCTTGTCCGTAGTTATTCGGGCGGTCAATTGGCTCGCTCATAACTTGAGCATTATAAGATGGACGATGTTGTATACGCCCCTCCTTGCTTGCCTCTTTAAAACCACCAAGTACTGAAGGCTCATAATTAATGTGAGGATTTTCACCAGACTCTTGAGGATCTCTAGTATCCATTTGGCCACGTTGCTGGTTTGTATGCACAGGAACTTTTGGTGCATTGACATCTAATTTAAGATAATTTGACCCGATACGGTAACGTTGTGTGTCTGAATAAGAGAATGTTCTGCCTTGGAGCATTTTATCATCAGAGAAATCCATGCCATCTACTAATACACCTGTACCAAATGCAGCTTGTTCAATTTCTTCATGGAAATTAACCGGATTTCGATCTAATACCATACGGCCAACTGGCAACCATGGGAATTTGTCTTCAGGCCAAAGCTTTGTATCATCTAAAGGATCAAAATCTAGTTCTGGATGATAATCATCTTCCATAATTTGAACATATAATTCCCATTCTGGATAATCTCCACGCTCAATTGCCTCATATAAATCCTGTGTTGCATGCCCTACATTTTTACTTTGAATTTGATGTGCTTCTTCTTGTGTTAGATTTCGAATACCTTGCTTCGGTTCCCAATGATATTTTACTAACACTGCTTCGCCTTTTTCATTCACCCATTTATACGTATTAACACCAGAACCTTGCATATGGCGATATGTTGCTGGAATTCCCCATGGAGAGAACAAGAAAGTAATCATATGTGTAGCCTCAGGTGTTCTCGCTACAAAATCAAACATTCTTTGTGGATTTGGCACATTTGAAGCTGGATCTGCCTTAAAAGCGTGAATCATATCAGGAAACTTCATCGCATCACGAATAAAGAAAATCTTTAAATTATTGCCGACTAAATCCCAGTTTCCATCTTCTGTATACATCTTCACTGCAAACCCACGAGGGTCACGGTCAGTTTCAGGTGAATCCTTAGATCCTGCAACTGTAGAAAAGCGGACCATCAATGGTGTTCTTTTTCCTTTACCCGAGAACACTTTTGCTCGTGTATATTTCTCAACTGGTTCATCCCCTACTTTGCCATATGTTTCAAAGTAGCCGAATGCGCCGCTTCCTCTGGCATGTACCACACGTTCTGGTACTTCCTCACGGTCAAAATGAGAAATTTTTTCAATGAAATGATAATTTTCAAGTGTTGCTGGACCTCTGTTACCAACTGTTCGGATATTTTGGTTATCCGTTACAGGATGACCTTGGCGAGTCGTTAATGTTTCGCGCTCTATATCTTGTTGTTGTTTGTTTTGTTTTTTATTCTCTGACAAACCTATTACCTCCTTTAACTTCTACTTCTTTTCTACCCCTTCTCCCTAAAATTTATACCAAGTAACTCATTTTTAGTTAATTTAAAAAAGGATTTACAACAATTTAGTAGGATATATAATTTCGTGTTAGTGTCGAACTTTTTATTAGTATAAGTAGACTATCGAGGTTTATAGTATTTATGATTATAAAAAATTATTATATAGCTGTTTATTTTTAGAGGATTTCATATCATGCTGACCCCTTTAAATTTATGAAAATTGATACTTTTAAAAAGATCAACCATTTGATAATCTTATTTACAGTTCAGTTTATTAAATAATTTAAAGAATTCAGCTTTTTTATTTTTAAGGTGATAGCTGAGGATTTATTAGGGGGAAAAGTATGCAAAAAACAATGGGGCATTCCACAAATAGAATTCGAACGTTTGATTTAATTACAAGTGCCATGTCAATAGCTTTAGTTTTCGTGGCCACCATGCTACTAAATATAAAGTTGCCGATTACAGCAAATGGCGGGTTGGTTCATCTCGGTACAGGCATGCTATTTATTATTTCCATTTTATTTGGTCCAAAAAAAGGAGCAATTGCCGGCGCTTTTGGGATGGGGCTATTTGATTTGGTTTCGGGATGGACGCTTTGGGCACCAATTTCCTTTGTTGCACGTGGCTTACAAGGATTTATTGTAGGCAAAATCGCTTGGTCAAGAGGACGAAGTGGAAACAGCTTAATGCTCAACCTTATTGCAACGATTATTTCCATGCCTCCAATGATTGCTGTTTACTTTATTGGGGAAGGCTTCCTTTATGGAAATTGGATTGCACCAGCTGCATCTATTCCAGGAGACGTTGTTCAAAATGCTATTGGACTACTTGTATCCATTCCGGTCTGTATGTTCTTGAAGAAAATACCAACATTTAAATGAGAACTAAAAAACACACCTCTAGCACTAGAGAGGTGTGTTTTTTTTAAGAAGCATACCTAAAAATTTTTCAAAGTTAACTCCTGCTATTTTGGGGACGTCTTCTCTTGAAGTATCTTGTATGGCAGCAGCTAGAAACGATTCTGCTAGATGTACTGAATCATTAAGATGATCTCCTCGCATTATCCCACCCATAATGACCGAAGCAAACAAATCACCAGTACCCGAATAACTTAATCCATTGTACGGCATAGCCTTGTAGTTTATTTCTTCTCTATCTATGTACATATTCCCAATGAAGCGGCCTGTCCCCTCGCACTTAGGCGGAGTAACTCCAGTAATAATTACTTTAGCTCCGGTTATTAGTTGTAGGTTCTTACCTGCTTCTTCTAACGCTTGTATAAAATCATCATTTTGATAACTATATAATTTTTCATAGGATAAACCTGTTAATAAGCAGCACTCTGTAACATTTGGTGTGATAACATGCGCTAATTTTACGAGCTCTCTCATTCTAGATAGTAGATTATCGGTATAGAGCTTGTAGGCTGTCCCCCCATCTCCCATCACTGGATCTACCAATAGATGTGTATTTTCGGTTTGAAATTTTTCCAAGAATTTAAAAATATGATCTATTTGTTTTCTTCCGGTGACAAATCCTGTATGTATACCATCAAATTTCGCATCCATACTGCTCCACTCTTCAATAAAGTGAGGTATCTTATCTGTAAAATCTTCATAAAAAAAACTAGGATAATCCGTTTGTGCTGACAATATAGCTGTTGGCAAAGGACAAGCCTGCACGCCCATTACAGAAAGTACTGGAATAGCAGCTGTTAGTGAGCATTTGCCGAAAGATGATAGATCTTGTATGATTGCAACCTTCTTCATATTGCCTCCCTACTTAAAACAAAAATTGAAAGTATAAGTAGTATATCATTTTCGTTTCGCATTGGTAATTAAACTAGCATTAAAAAAATAGCCCAATGTTCTTTTTTCAAACAATTAGGCTATCTAACTTATTATATTAATAAAAACTCATTTATTGGACTGCTGCTTCTTGCATGTTTTTTTGCTTTTCAATCAATTGATTAAATAATTTTTCAACCGTCCCCTTACCAACCTTATCATATTTAGTTAAAATCACTAATTCCTTTGGAAGCTGGCCTACTGTACAAATATCATCCTCATTTAACTGCCTGATAAGTTGAGGAATTCCTCGAAATTCATTGTTTGAAAGCTTGATAATAGAAAGTTCGTCAGTTATAACAATGCACTGGTCTTTAAAAAATAAAAATAATTTACCTTCGTTTTCCGTTTGCATTCTTTTGCGCTCTACTTCTTCTTCAACAAATATTTTTAAATCCTTAAAAAGATTTTCTATATTCTGCTCTTGGTTTCTTTTTAAATGCTGCTTTAAATCATTTAAATTACTAGGCAGTTCACTCATCACGCGGACCTGTTGCTCTGCACCTAAGCGTATTAAAAATTTCTCTGCATGAGGAAATCGCTGTGGCAACAAATAAATATCTCTAAGAAAATAAGGTATATCAATTTGCTGACCTTGATAGGATATTGCTCTAATAACTCGATCCTCGTCTCCTTGTACTTCTTCTTTTCCTTCTTCTCTTTCTTTTAGCGACATAAGAAGTTCTTCAAGTGATTGTAATCTATCTTCAATTTCTTCTGTTGCAGATTGGTTTTGATTTGTCGGCAGCGGATCTTGATAAGGGGGGACTTTAAATTTTGCATCTCCATATGTATCCACATACCATTTGATAATTTTATATAGTGCTTCCCATGATAATAAGGCTTCAGAGAATCGGAATGCTCGGGTTTCATGTGCGGCCTGGTTACCCATTTTTCTCACATGGTGTAAGGCATTGCAAATGTCTTCTGACAAGCACCCTTTATGTTGTAATAAATTAATTCTGTCTAACAGATTATCTGCTGGTTCTTCAAATTTTTTAATTTTAATGACTTGCTTCAAGATGTACTCCGATAACACCCTAGAATGAGTCAACATCATGCGTGGACTATTGAAAATTGTATTTTCTAGTTCTTTGGCCAATTGAGCCATTTTGGGTGAAATCGGTTCTAAAAATGCATAAAAATAAGAATCTGCTTCAATTTCTTTGTCATTGTATTCCTCTATACGATCTAACATCACTAGACATACACATCCTATCTTTTATCTATGGTCAAGTTAAAATCACATTTCAAATTTCATGTCCTTCTCCTTTTCATACCATCTTTAATTAAAAACGAAACTACCAATCGACCAACAAGACATCTACTATTGTGAACGTCCGGACACAAAACTTGAAATATAGTCAGTATACTCGTATACTAAAAGTAGAACTGCATATATTAAAAAGACCGCCGATGTTGGAGCATCGGACGGTTAAATAGATGATAGTTGATTCCCGGTAGGGGGATTAGCTCATTTAGGATATGACAACCCATCAGAGCCGTTAACTCAAGGATGGGTTATTTTTTATGGTTGAATGACAGAATTGTAATGATTAAGGTAGCGAATGCAATCGCAAACGTTAATGATTCATATACCGTCATGGCATCACCTCCTTGTACAGACGATGCCACACGTTATGGACAAATTAGTCTGATCTATTTAGGAGAAAGCCAACCACCCTTGAGTACCGAACTATCTATCAACATTATACCAAACATACGTTCTTTTTTGCTATAAAATCGTATTATTGAAAATAATTTATTTATTTTAATTACTAATTTCCTATTTTACTTATTCATTTTATCGCTTTTAACCATAAAAAAGCCGCTTATATGTTATATATTAAGCGGTTTACTACTATTAGATATGTAATTCAATTCCTAAATTTTGTTTCAATTGTTTCCTTATAATATCATCCTTTATACTATCACCTTTTTTCACTTCTCTCGAAAATGCTTTTGGATCAAACAATCCCATTCCTTCTATACATGCATACCTCCAACATAAATGAGAGTTTTTAACAATTTCCAGATTAGTTAAACCTTCATGTTTAAATTCAATACAATCATAATCATCCACTCCATATTCAAAACCACAACATGGACAGATTTCAAAACTTCCAGCTAAATCTAAAGAATAGGGAGATTCTTCTAATTTATTAAATCCACAGATAAAACAAATAAATTTCTTTCCTGAATGTTAACAATAATATCTACCTCTTTTAGAAAATAATTATTTGCATGTATTTTCTTAGAGCTTCTCAAACGAAAATAAATTCCTTTTGAGAAGCTAATTTATAATTAAACTATTGAAAGTTGATTACTGAGTTTTCTGCCATTATTTAATTTAGAAAAAACATTTTATGTATTTTTTAATTATTACTACATTTACCTCATTTACTTTGGCTTGATCGTTTTGACTATTTATAACTTTTCTATCTCAACTTTGGCTTCCCATCCACACTTGCATGTTCTTTCAAATTTACCTTGTTTGTTATTGTATTTCATTGTTCCATCTCTTCCGCTGCTTCCTACACTACCGCACTCTGGGCATATTTCGTAATCGCTCACTAATTTCTTAACCAAATTTAGATTATCATATTCTACCTCTTTGTATTTATAACTCATTTTCTGTCCCCTTCCCTTTTCATATACCATTTAGCATATGCAATACTGGCTAATATGTGAAAAGAGAGCGGCAAAAGGCTTAGCATAAAATGAAGGAAAAAGAGCAACTTATCTTATGTAGGAGGTGATCTATCATGCCAAAAAAGTGTGGTTATAAAGCAAAGAATAAAAACAATAATAGCCAACTGCCTAATGCTAAAGATTACCGAAATACTAATTCTCCGTATAATAGTCCTGACAATTTCCGTGAAGAATTTGCGGCTGAATGGAGAGAAAATGCCATTGCTGAAATCAATAAGCAATCGGATGAGAGAGTAAACAAGTAATACTAGAAGCCTTAATGATTTTCATTAAGGCTTCTAATTATTATTGCAAATTTTGGCTTGCAACTTCAATGGCCTTTTCCTTTTTTTCCTTAAACGTCATTTTTTTTGGCACTTTTTCTTCCTCTATAAATTCATTACTGTATTCTTCTTTCCTCTTGTTATGTTGCTTGTTGACTTTTTTATTTACCATTAGAAAACCTCCTATCAAAGCTTATCTTGTATTTATTTTCATCATTTATACATTATCCAACTTCGACATTATTCGATAAATTTTGCAGCTTATATTGACGTATACATTAAATCTTGATATTATCTTTCTATTACTTTTAAAACCTAAATATCCTTGTATAAGTTCAAGAATAAGGCTTGATCGTTTCTACCAGCTACCATAAATAGCTTGTCTACAAGGAATATCAAATAAATGAAATAATTATTTTTTATTCCTTTGTAGATGACTTTGGCACTTGGTAGCCAAAGTTTTTTTATATAATAGAATAGGAGATAGTCATCATGAAACACTTTTTTCAATTTACTGAGAGGAATACCAGCTATAAGCAAGAGACATTGGCTGGGGTTACCACATTCCTTTCAATAGCTTATATTTTGGTAGTCAATCCTTTAATCCTTAGCCAAACTGGAATGGACAAGGGGGCTATTTTCACCGCAACTGCGCTAACTGCTATCATAGGATCATTACTTATTGGACTTCTAGCAAACTATCCAATAGCTATTGCACCAAGTATGGGGTTGAATTCGTTTTTTACGTTCTCTGTTTGTATAGGTATGGGAATTAAATGGGAAGTTGCTTTGACTGGGGTTTTTGTAGCAGGCGTCATTTTCATCGTTTTAAGTTTATTAAAAATACGGGAGAAAATAATAAATGCGATACCAGAAGATTTGAAACATGCCATAGCAGCGGGCATTGGGTTTTTCATCGCATTTATCGGTTTTAAAAATGCAAGAATTATTATCCCAAATAAAGATACTTTTGTATCCATAGGTCACTTAACTTCTCCGACAACTGGCCTTGCCGTTTTTGGTTTAGTCATCACCATCCTTATGTTAGTCCGCAATGTAAAAGGTGCTATTTTTTACGGGATGATTATTTCTACTATTATCGGTATGTTGACTGGTTTAGTAAAAATCCCAACGCATATTATGGGGACAATCCCAAGTCTTAAACCAACTTTTGGTGTGGTATTTCCTCACCTGCAGGATATTTTCGCCCCTGAAGTATTAGCCGTGATTTTCACTTTCCTTTTTGTTGCATTTTTCGATACTGCTGGTGCTTTAATTGCTTTAACTAGCCAAGCAGGCATTATGAAAGACAACAAAATTCCGAAAATCGGACGTGCACTGCTGGCCGACTCTTCTGCTGGAGCAATTGGTGCAATACTCGGTACCTCAACACCTGCAACCAGTGTTGAATCATCTGCTGGTATTGCAGTAGGCGGAAGAACAGGTTTTACTTCGGTCATTACTGCCGTATGCTTTGCAATCGCATTATTCTTCTCACCTATCCTTTCCGTCATCACAAACGAAGTAACTGCACCTGCTTTAATTATTGTGGGCGGATTAATGGCTATGAATCTACAAAACATTAATTGGTCACGGGTAGAAGTAGCGATTCCATCATTTTTAACCATTATTATGATGCCACTCACTTCTAGTGTTGCACTTGGATTAGCGTTCGGCTTTATTCTCTATCCATTAGCTTTGCTTATGCAAAAACGTGGTAAAGAGCTCCATCCGATTATGTATATACTTGCTCTATTGTTCATTTTGTATTTTATTTTTATAGTTAAATAGCAGAAGCGCCAAATGGATATTTCTCATTTGGCGCTTTTTTATTTTAGGACTCTCTGTCTTTAACGGAATAACTCATGAGCTTTTATTATCGAGTTTTTTAATAAGAGGTTTTACTGCTTGGTAGAAGGTGACTGGCAGCCATAAGAAAATGCAAGACATAGAAAACCACATTTTTCTAGGATGGGTCTACTCATTGTACTGGCATCAACAGTAAGGAAAGGATACCCTTTTTCATATGCCTTTTTTGCACGAGTAGCTAAAAGAGCTGTATAATAACCTTTTCCTCGGAACAACGGTAAAGTTGAACCTCCCCATAAGCTGGCGAAAGAGGAATTTTCCTCTAAGTACATCCAAGCTGCACTTACAAGCTGACCATCTTCATAAATTCCATACAGGTATAGGGATTCAGGATTATTTTGTTTATCTCTCCAAAGTCTTTCTCCCAACTCAGTATGCGGTACATTCCAGATAACATCTTCTAGAAAAATAATGTCTTGAATGCCTTTATAATCCGTTATTTCCTTTAAGTTGACGTGTCGGTCGTTTTTAAGCAAGGGAAGCTGTTCATCTAACTCCATGACCATTAGTGCTTCAGGATCCTCTATTGTGAATCCTTCTTGTCTAAGAATATCTTTCAAACTATCTGGCTTATCGTAGTTATACACCTTCCACTCAAAATTCTGCTCAAGGTTACTAAAATAGCTTAACTCGTTCTTAATAATTTCTTTTATATTACCTTCGTTTACATTAGATGAGACAATGAACCCTTTTTCGCCAAACTGTGAAATATGACGGACGACATGCTCTGTTTCCTCTCTTATATAACCTTTCACTTGAGCATCTTGTCGAAGTTCTTTGTGGAATAATGAGATTAATTCATTTTTATCCATGGGCTCCCTCCTATATTATAAAAATTCTTTTCTTTTGGATCTTATTCCAATAATAGCATGTTGATTAGTACCAATTATTTCAAAAGCAGACGTTCAACTCAATCTACTTTCCTTAAACATTACTATTTGTTTAGTAACTTTATAATTTTCGATCTACCAAGCCTATTTCACTTTCGTATAGCTTCAAAAGTAATTCTTAATAATTCTAAATATAAAAATCAGGTACACAATAAGGTAACTCTTAATATTATTATTTTTAATTGATCTTTCATTTTTTGATCAAAACAAGTCGCAATGCAACTCATTTTTGGTTTAATAACAAATAGTGTCTATAAGTTTGGCAATATCCTATGCATTTAATGATTGGTGTATGATAATGACCTATTGATTTCCTAAATGACAACATGCTTACACCCTGTTATCGATCTAATCTAAGAAGGTCACTCATTTTCCAATTAAGGTCACTCATTCTCCATTTCGGGCACTCACGATCTTTCAGGACACTCGGCCTTTTCCATCTAGGCTCACTCAAACTCTAATTAAGACTTATCCCAATTAAAAAGGCCAACAAACAGCTTAAACTGTTTGTCGGCCATTGCTTCTTAATTTGATCTTTTAGCGATCAGTTCAATTTCTACTTCTGCGCCTAGTGGCAATGCAACTACTGCTACACAAGTTCTTGCAGGATATGGTTCGATGAAGTAAGTTTTATACACTTCATTCATTGCATTGAAATTGTTCATGTCTGTTAAATAAACATTTACCTTTATCACATCTTCATGGGAAAGTCCTGCTTCTTCCATGACTTCTACTAAGTTCGCAAAGCATTGTTTTGTTTGAGCAGCAATATCTCCAGTTAGATCTTTAGCAGTTGGTGTATTCTTTGCTGTCTGACCTGAGAAAAATACATAATCTCCCGCGTCTATTGCGTGTGAATATGGACCTGATGAGGTTGCACTTTTTGCTGTATATGCTTTTCTTTGCATTGTTAAATCTCCTTTTTAATTAGATATATAACAATAATATATTAAACTTTCTAAAAGTTCCATCGATGGCTTTTAAAATAAGAATGTGTTACATCTGTCTACTCTTTTATAACCGCAAAAACCGACCCTTTTAACAAAGGATCGGTTAATTTACTTATTTCCTTCTTACAAACAAAACCTTAAACCACTGATTCACTATGAAGGGTAGACTCGATAGTGTATAAATATAGCCCATTTGCAAGCCGCTTAATGGTGCTACTTTAAATACAGTAGTTAGAGATGGTAAGAATAAAACAAGATGTAAGCTGATAACCCCGATTAAGAAGGCCACCCATGTATATTTGTTTGAAAAGATTCCAATGGCAAAGATGGATTCTTTTGAACGAGAGTTAAAGCCGTGAATCAAACGAGATAAACATAGTGTCGCAAATGCCATCGTACTTGCAGTCAATGTACTTCCTGTTGAAAGACCTAGCCTGAATGCGATGATGGTAGATATAGCAATGAGTAAGCCCTCAAGTACTACTTGTGTCGTAAACCGTTTGTTTAACAATGGTTCGTGAATGTTTCGAGGCTTATCCTTCATTAGCTTTTTATTATTTGGTTCAAGTCCGATAGCAATTGCGGGCAAACTATCTGTCAACAAGTTGATAAATAAAAGATGAACTGGTGCAAATGGGACCGATAATCCAAAAACCGTCGCATACAAAACGACGAAGATAGCGCCAGCATTTCCTGAAAGTAAGAAAAGAATGGCATTCTTGATATTGGTGTAAAGGCTCCTCCCATTCGCTACTGCTTTAACAATGGTTGAAAAGTTGTCATCAGTTAAAATCATTGAGGAAGCGTCTTTCGCCACTTCTGTTCCGGTAATCCCCATTGCTACTCCTATGTCTGCTTGCTTTAAAGCCGGACCATCATTCACTCCATCCCCGGTCATTGCAACTACTTTGCCTTTTTCCTGCCATGCTCTAACGATTCGAATTTTATGTTCAGGTGTCACACGGGCATAAACAGAATAATCCTCCACATAATCTTGTAGTTCCTTATCTGTTAATTTTTCAATTTCATGCCCTTCAATGGCTTCACTTGGATCTTTTAAAATACCAATTTGAGAAGCAATGGCTGTTGCAGTGATTTTATGATCTCCTGTAATCATTACAGGCTTTATGCCTGCCTGAATACAGCTCTCTACAGCAGCTTTTGATTCATCTCTTGGTGGGTCCATCATTGCTACTAACCCTAGAAAGATTAAATCATGTTCATCTTCGAAATCAATCGTTTGTTTTGGCCTCACGGTTTTATAAGCAATCGCCAAAACGCGCAGCCCTTTAGTTGAAAAGTTGTGATTGGCTTTTTCAATTCTTTGTCTGTCTTCGCTTGTCATTTCAACGATGCCATTTGTTGTCTCTATCTTATTCATTCGTTGTAAAAGAACATCTAATGCGCCCTTTGTCGTAAGCATTCTTTTACCATTTACTTCATTAACAGTTGACATTAATTTTCGGTCAGAATCAAAAGGGATTTCGGCCATTCTTGGGTGTTGTTTACGAAGCATAAGCTCGTCCAATTTATAGTGTTTGCCTAATTTTACAAGTGCAATCTCAGTAGGATCCCCAATCTCCTTCTCTTCCCTTACGAAGGAGTCGTTGCATAGGAGCGATTGAGTAATAAATTGTTTATGCAATTTGTTTTTCATATTCAGTTCATTAAATGCTTGTACTTCTTTATCAATATAAACTTGTTGAACCATCATTTTATTTTTCGTTAAGGTACCGGTCTTGTCCGAACAAATGACAGATACACTACCAAGGCTTTCTACTGCAAAAAGCTTTCGTATAATTGCATTCTCTTTGGCCATTTTTTGAGTACCAAAGGCAAGAACGATCGTCACAATAGAACTTAATGCTTCCGGAATAGCAGCTACTGCGAGCGAAACAGCAAACATAAAAGATTCCACCAAGGCACGTCCGCGTATAAGGTCAATCGTAAAGATAGCTAAACAGATGAGTGTGATGCCTAATGCAAGCTTCTCGCCAAAATGATCAAGACTGATTTGAAGTGGGGTCTTCTTCTCTTTTGCTGTGCCAAGGAGATTAGCAATTTTACCAATCTCTGTATTCATTCCTGTTGAGGTAACTACAACCGTCCCACGACCATTTGTCACAAAGCTGCCGGTGAATACCATATTTCTTTTATCCGCTGTTGTCACACCTTCATCGAGTATAGGATCGGTAGTTTTTTCAACAGCCAACGATTCACCAGTGAGAGAACTTTCGTTAATTAAAAGATTAAAGCTTTCTATTAACCTACCGTCTGCACTAATATAATCGCCTGCTTCTAAATATAGCAAATCGCCGACTACTATTTCCTCAGACAATATTTCGATGATTTCATTATTCCTTAACACCTTTGCTACTGGGGAAGTTAAGGCTTTCAGATTGTCGAGAGATTGTTCAGCTTTGACATGCTGTACTGTTCCTAATACAGCATTCAATATAACTACAATCATGATGACAATGGTGCTTTCCACTTCACCTAATAAAAACGAGATTGATGCTGCAACCATTAAAATAATTACAAGCAAATCCTTAAACTGGCCAAAGAAAACAGCTATGGTTCTAATCTTTTGGCTTTCTTCTAATTCATTCGGTCCATATTCTTCTAATCTCTGCTGAACATCTAGTTCATTCAAGCCTTCCTTAGTCACAGAAAGCAAATCCATTACTTGTGCGGATGTTTGTTGGTGGAATTCCTTCATATTTTTCTCCTTTTTTTGTATTGTTTTAGCTTATTCAGCGAATGAATAGAGTTGTAAAAAGTAAGGGTGTGCTTAATAACAAGAATGTGGGTGAATAAAATCTATTAAAAACTTTGTGATCATCTCCACCTCCATCTCCACCTTTAACTTCTACTATCGTATTCCTAGCAATCTTATAGTATGAATAGATTTGAGGTTAGATTTAAAAAAGAATCCTTCTTTTAAACAGTTGCAGCTTAACTTTCGTGCAGAAACTTAATATAAATTACACTTATTCTTTAGAACTCTTGCTTATTCAATGGTAAAATATCAGTGGATATAATTTACGAAAAGCTAAATATGATGGCTATAAATTAAGTAGACAAAGATAAGGAGAAGGATTATGGCTTCTAAAAAACGAGGTCGCCCTGTTGGAAGGCCTAAACAAAAAGATAATGATATATCGACAAGGGAAGTAATCCTACAAGTTGCTACACGTTTATTTTTGGAGCATGGCTTCCAAAGAGTATCGATGGATGATATTGCTCGGAATTCTGAAACGACTAAAGCAACCGTATATTACTATTTTGAAACCAAAGCTGAATTGTTTAAAGAAACAATGGTTGCACTAATGGAAAGAATTCAGGAACGAATTCTATTTTTGCTCACTTCAGATAAGCCCTTGTATGATCGTTTATTAGATGTGACAACGGCACACTTAAAAGCAACCACAACCCTTGACTTGGATGGGTTTATGAGAGAATCTAAACAATCCTTAACAGAAGAACAAATGGGTGAAATGAAAAAAGCAGAAGAAAAAATGTACGAAGGGATTGAAAATGAATTTAAAAAAGCAATAGACTCTGGAGAAATACCGCATGTGAACACAAAATTTGCAGCGCATGCTTATCTTGCACTTATTCGAGTGGGGAATTATAAGCAAGCAGATGGACTTTCCATATTCGAGTCGGCTGAGACATCTGCTATACAAATATTAGATGTTTTTTGGAATGGCTTCTTTAAAAAATAGGATTATCCCGCTAGTTTTTATAGCGGGAATTTTTTATCTTATCGCATGTTTACATACAAGGATATTAGGTCATCATATATTAATAAGAAAATAGATTTGATAATTAACCTACCAGTATATATAATTAATTTAAATCCTTCCGAAAGGGGCTCTACTTAATGAAAAAGTTTTTTATTGAATTTGTAACAGCTGTCTCAAGTAAAAAAGGCAGATGGATTACTTTGGCAGTTTGGGTTCTTTTAGTAGCCGTACTTACAGCCGTGTTTCCAAGCGTTAACAAAGAAACAGATAATGGTGCCGCTAATTTGCCTGACAATGCTATGTCAGTTAAAGCAGAAAAAATTGCAAAAGAACAATACCCTGATAATACAGGTACACCATTGTTAATTGTATGGCATCGGACAGACGGGTTAACCACCCAAGATTACCAAAAGATTTCATCATTATATCAACATCTAGAAAAACATCCGTTATCAGCCCAAAATTTTCTTCCTCCACTTGGAAAACTTCCGCCTCAAGGTTTACAGGCTTCTGCCTCTGAGGACGGCAAAACAATTGTGACGCCTGTTTTCATGAATAAAAAAGCTTCTACTGAGGAATTGACAAGTGATTTATCTTCATTAAAAAAACATTTATCTAAAGTAGAATCTAAATCTTTATTTGATCGTAAAATTAGTGACTCAGGCTTACATGTTCGTTTTACAGGTCCTGTAGGAATTTCTACAGATGCCACTGCCTTATTCAGTAAAGCAGATGTAACGTTACTGATTGGTACGGTTTTATTAGTATTAATATTGCTTGTGCTGTTATATCGCTCCCCACTCTTAGCGTTAGTGCCATTGATAGGTGTAGGATTTGCTTATGGTGTGACGAATCCTCTTTTAGGATTTCTCGCTAAAGAAGGCTTTATTACAGTTGATTCACAAGCCGTATCCATTATGACCGTATTATTATTCGGCGCAGGAACAGATTATTGTTTATTCTTAGTATCCAAATACAGAGAATGCTTATTAGAGGAAGAGGATAAGTTTACAGCCTTAGAACATGCCATTAAACATTCAGGTGGAGCTATCTTAGTAAGTGCATTAACCGTCGTGCTTAGTCTAAGTACTTTGCTGCTTGCACAATATGGATCCTTCCATCGCTTCGCAGTTCCATTTAGTTTAGTTATACTCATTATGGGTATGGCGGCATTAACACTGTTACCTGCTTTGTTAGGTATTCTTGGGCGTGCAGCATTTTATCCTTTCGTCCCACGAACAGAGGGAATGACGAAGAAACTAGAAGAAAAGAAAGGAAAAAAAGTAAGAAGAATCGCTCCCCACGGAAAGTTCAGCAGAAAAATTGGCAATTGGGTGACAAGAAAACCGTGGACTGTCATCATTTTAAGTGTTGTCCTATTAGGTGCATTAGCATCCTTCGTTCCACGTATTCAATATACACAGGATTTAATAGAATCGTTTCCAAAAGATATGCCTTCTAGAGAAGGTTTTGATTTAATGTCCGAACATTTTTCACAAGGAAAACTAGCACCTTTACAATTAATAATCAATACAGAAGGTAAAAAAGTTGAGATTAAAGATCAGCTGAGCAAACTATCGTATATCGAAGAAGTTTCAGAGAAAAAAGAAGGGGTTAAAAACAAAGAATATCATTCTTATGATATTACTTTAAAAGAAGACCCTTACAGTATGGAAGCTGTTGATACTATACCAAAATTAAACAAGAAAGTTTCTACCATACTAAAAGACTCAGGTGTGGAACCACAAGATCATCTCTGGATAGGTGGCGAAACTTCTAAGCAATATGACACAGTGAAGACAACGGAACGAGATATGAAAGTAATTGTACCAACAGTAATCGTTATTATAGCTGCATTGTTGTTAATGTACTTGCGGTCTATTGTTGCGATGGTATACCTGATCCTAACGGTCTTACTTTCTTATTTATCTGCGTTGGGCGCTGGTTGGATTCTGGTACACGATGTATTAGGCATTTCAGCAATTCAGGGCTTAATTCCTTTATACTCTTTCGTTTTCTTAGTTGCATTAGGTGAAGATTATAATATCTTTATGATATCAAGTATTTGGAAAAACAAAAATAAACAAAGTAATCGATTAGCCATCGCAAATGGGGTCAGTGAAACAAGTAGCGTGATTACTTCTGCAGGCTTAATTCTAGCTGGAACTTTTGCAGTCTTGGCTACCTTGCCTATTCAAGTACTCCTGCAATTTGGGATTGTTACAGCGATCGGCGTATTATTAGACACATTTGTTGTTCGTCCACTCCTTGTTCCTGCTATCACTGCTGTACTTGGCCGTTATGCTTACTGGCCAGGGCGAAGATGGAAAATGAAGGAAAGTGAAGAAGAATAACCTATTGTGACATTAAAAATAGAAAACATTTTACTATAAAAATTGCTCTTCTCATTAATTGAGAAGAGCAATTTTTAATGAAGATTTTATTTTGTAAAATCAATTTTCTTTTTCAATATATTCATAATTACGCCACCTACTGCCATCGAAAGCAGCTCACCAAGCGCAACTGTATACCATGTATAGAAAAAAGGAAGATGATAAAGAAAAGATAATTGCCCAGCAACCGTGAACATAGAGAAAGCAAAAATTAAAGCAGTGACTGCCATTTTTGCAATATCATTCTTGATTTTTTTCGTTACCGCTCGGCATAAAAGAATGACTAAAAATGTAGCAAGCCCACCAACTGGCACATCGATTGGCCATGTCGGAGACATAAAATTAGCAATAATAACACCGAGAGTGACGGCTACTATGTAACGTTTATGGTAAAGTGCTAGATAGTTAAACATTTCAGCTAAACGAAATTGGATGGCGCCAAAACTGACGACAGCTAAAACGGTGGTGACCGCTACATAAAGGGCGGCAACGAGGGCTGTTTTGGTGATTTCAGAAACAGAGGTGCGTGTAGATACATTGTAAAACGTTTTATTCATTTTCATTCTCCTTTGTAAAATAGCCAAAAGCTATTTTAGTCATAACTGCGACCAAAGGAGATCAGACTATGCCTAACCAAAAGTGCCGCAGTGCAAGCAAATTTGCTTACTTGAAAAGTATATCAAATAGTTGTTAAATAGAAAACATTATTTTGCAATCCAACCTCCATCAATTGGGACGACTGTTGCATGTATATAGTCTGAGACATCATGTGCTAAAAACAGTGTAAGATTTGCTACTTCACTTGGTTGAGCCCATCTACCTGCAGGTGTCTCTCTTGCCACCCATTTTGCCATCTCTCCATTACCTTGGAAATCCGCTTTGTTCATAGGTGTTTGAATAGCACCTGGAGCAATCGCATTAGCACGAATACCCATTTTACTATAATCTAAATCTAGCTGTTTAGTGTAACCGACAATTGCATGTTTAGAAGCTGTGTATGCTGCTCCGCCTCCCCCTGCTACAAGACCTGCAATGGAAGCCATATTTATAATGACCCCTGATTTTATCTCAATCATTTGTGGAAGAATTGCATTCGTTACTAAATATGTTCCTTTAAGGTTTGTATTTAAAATAGCATCCCACAAAGCCTCGTCTGTATCTAATGTCTTTGCATAGCCATCTAAAATGCCAGCTGTATTTAGCAAGATATCAATTTTAGAAAAAAGCGAAAGGGCCTTTTGGACAGCTTTCACTACCTGACTATTATCCGCTACGCTCCCTACTGAATAAGCAAAATTTTGCTTATACTCTTTTGCTATAGAATTCAATCCCTCTTCGTCTAAATCCATCGCAAATACCATCGCTCCACTTTCAAGAAACGCCCTTGCTTGTGCGTGCCCAATTCCAGACGCTGCTCCCGTAACAAAAACGGTTTTGCCTTTAAAATCAAATTTCATTTTTGCACCTCATTACAAAAGCCCATGGCAATCCATGGACTCTCAATTATATACATGTATAATACATTTTCAATCATATAGTGAGAAGTGTCTTTATTCGACAATTTCCCAGTCTTCAGCTAATAAATCACAAACTGTCGGCGTGAACATAGTGTAGCCTTCACCAGATACATTAATTAAAAAATAAGGATTTAGCTTTTCACCATCATGTGTGCTTTCCCCTACTAATTTTATGTATAATTCAGCTCCATTAAATCCTTTTCTTATTACTTTTTCTCCTGCTTTCATACGCGGTAGTATTTCTTCAAATGTCATGACGCGGTCTCCTTTACTCTTTAGTTATACAGAAAAAAGTATACGAGATTATATTAGGGAAATCAAATGACTAAAAAAGGGACCCACGTTATAGTGGAATCCCTAATGCTATGAATCGCATAGCTGCCAATTGTTCATGAGTTTTCTTTTACTTTTCTTTTGGTTTAAAAGTTTTACAGCAAGTATCCTTAGAAGTGTTAGCTTTTTCGGAAATCTTGTCAAAATCAAACTCTGTTGCAAACTCTGTATCCTTATCTCTGGAGTGGTAATCCATATCGACATTAATCGCTGATGCACCACAAACATTACCAACCTTATGGAAAAAACAATCGGAAACAGAACAATTTACTTGTACATTTGGCATGGGCTATCCTCCTCATATTTATGAAGTGAACAATGTTTATTGCTCTGGATTAGCATGCCCAAGCCATAATCATTTATAAGGCTTAATAGAAATGAATGTCTTCAAGTACATATTTACCGCTCTTCACTTTGGTAAACTTAAGAGTTACCGATACGTTACCCATTGCGTTAAAATCTTTAGGCTGGAATTGATATCGAATATTTGCCCAACCTGTTCCTTTTCTGGAGTCATAGTTTTTTACTTTTGAGGTTGTTGCCAGCTTTAAATTTTTGCCGTAAAGATGAATGATTTTTTTGCTATTAGATTTACGATTAAGTTTTATTCTTTCTTTGTATCTATCCGTTGAATATTTATAGCCTAGTAAATAGTTTGTATCTGTTTTAGGTGCTATATGATTCTTTGCATATTTATTAAATGTTGTTGTTTTTCCTGTTCTGTTTGATTCGCCGTAAATACGGATTAGTCTTGCAGCTTCAGGTCTTAATTCATTTTGGGCTTCTTTTAGTGTAAATCCCTTTGAAAGTGTAAAAACCCCTTTTTTCGAAACTTTTTTGCTAGCTGCTTGAACAGTCTGAGTACCTGCTAATTCACTCGTTTCGAAAGACGCTGTTCCAATTAATAAACCAGATGCAAGTACACTAGTCGCGATCGTACCTTTTACAAATTTTTTGACTAAATTTTTCATACTATAACCTCCAAGTTGTTTTATTAATCGTAGCATAAATACCCCATTAAAAAAGAATCGTTGCAAAAATTGATATTTTATCTCTAATATGGAATTTACCTGATAGTCGGATGGTTTTACAAACCGAGTTCTCAAATCATATTTTTCCCTCAAACATAATACCTTCTTTTCAAAAAAATAAACAAGCTGCTTACTTAAATTTGGGCAGCTTGTTGAAAATGAATTGTTTCTATAATTTGATGGAGCGGCATCGGCCTTCCACATAAGTAACCTTGAATAAGATTGCATCCTTCTCTTGAAAGAAATTCCCACTGGAGCTCTTCTTCCACTCCTTCTGCAATAATTGTTAAATTTAGATGTTTTGCCAGAGAAATAATCATCGAAATAAGAACAGTATCCCCTGTTGGTATTTGCATAACAAATGAACGATCTATTTTCAATGTATCAATTGGCAAATCTTTCAGATAGGCGATAGATGAGTATCCTGTTCCAAAATCATCAATCGCAATTTTAATTCCTAATTCTTTTAACTCGCATAACGTTTCGACTGCATGTTTTCTATCCATCGTCATACTTTCAGTGATTTCAAGTTCTAGACAAGCAGGATGAAGCTGTGTCTCTGCTAGAACCCTTTTAACTGTATGAGCTAAATTATGCTGGAAGAATTGGCGGATCGATAAATTTACCGATACACCAATCGTTAGCTGGCAATCCTCCTGGCATTTTTTCACTTGGCTACATGCTTGTTGAAGCACCCATTCACCTATTGGCACAATTAGCCCTGATTCTTCTGCTATCGGAATAAAATCAGCAGGAGAAATAATCCCCTTTGTTGGATGCTTCCATCTGAGTAATGCCTCAACAGATATTATTTCTCCTGTTCGTACATCAATCTGTGGCTGATATTCAAGGAAGAGTTCTTGATTTTCAAGTGCTTTGTGTAAATCATGCTCTAGCAACATTTTTTGTTCTGAACATTTTTCCATATTTTTTTCGTAAAAAAGTACTCGGTTTATTTGATGTTTTGCTTGATGCATAGCAACTTGAGCATGTCTAAATAAATCGCTTGCATTTCTGCCATGCTCTGGATAAATTGCAATCCCGATATTTAATTCTACTTTCACCTGATGATGCTGCACAGGAAAATGAACTTCCATTAATTGTGTAATTTGTTCACAAATAGCGGTGACTTCTTCTCTATTTGACACAGTTGGAACAATAAGAATAAATTCACCGTTATTTCCTTTGCCAAGTAACCTCTTCTGCGATTCTACATAACTCAATCTTTTAGAAACGCCATAAATAATTTGATCTTCAAACCTACTACCAAACGATTCATTTATAACCTTTAAACGGTCTACTTCCACCATTAAAACAGCAGCTTTTTTGTGGATATTTAACATTTCTGCTAGTTTAGTTTCTATATAGTGCAGTTTAGGCAAGCCCGTGAGCTCATCATGATCAATCGTATATCTTAAAGAATCCTGAGAACTTTCCAGCTCCTCCTGGGTTTCCATCAATAACTCAAATGGTTCTTCAACTGAAGTATGATGAAGTGCTTTCAAAAAAAAGTAATAGCTTGTTAGTTGAAATAAATGGCCAAGCATAGCTCTGAAATCATAGACATTGATATAGGTGGTGAACACTAGGTCTCCTAATATTAAATAAAAAGAACCAAGTACCAGCATTTCAACTTCTTTTTTCTGAACATTATTTTTGCTTTTAAAAATATAAGCCATAAAGAAAAGTTGTAGAAAAGCAGCAGCATATTGCAGCCCATTTTTTATCTGAGAAGTTCCAACACCATCAATAAATAGATTTGGCAACAATGCTTTGGGAGAGTATATAATTCCCAACCAGCAAACGGTATAGGCTAATGATAAACCATACACTATATATCGATTCTTGAGCACAGAATTTTTCGGCTTAAACAGGTATATGCTTAACAAACCAACAACTAATGAAAGGCGTCCAATGATATAAAACCATGTAGCTGAGTAATTAGAGCTTTTTTCTAGAAAAAACGGCATCCCTTGATATGTTAAAGTATGGAACAACTCCGTTAGACCTAAAGATAAAAAAAGAGCTCCAATATATAATCTTTTATTCGATAAAACATATGGTACGATCAGCCATGCTTGAATAGCAATCGAAAAGGAAAAAACAATAATAAATATCTCGACCATTAAATGAATGGATAAATAATTTTCTGCACCAAATACACCGTAGAGTTGCTTATTAAATAAAAACGAGATTACAAGTAAAAAAATAGGCAATCCAATCGGCCACCGAAATTTTTTCAAGAAGCCTCCATAATCAAAGTTCGTTATAGAAATCCCTCCTCTTAAAGATATTTTTATAGGAAAAAAGTTGTCTGTTAGGAAGATTACAAAATAGTTTTTTAAAATCAGTTCTTCTTTCAGATACATTATACCTACTAATTATACAAATTTCTAGCAAAGAATAAAAATACCAATAGAATGGTCATACGAGTTTTATTTTTTCTTAACACAAGATTAAGAATAAGAAGAAGCTTGTCTAAGAAATAAAATAGTTGGAGTGTATTCTTCCTAACTCAAATGTAGATATTCTATTGATTAAACCTTTTTTAACTATTTTTTCTTTAAAACGAACATCCCACTTTAGTCCTCCGATACTATTTACTTGTTTAGTCAGAAACGCTTATTATGTATATTTTACTGTTTTTGTTTTGGAGGAAAAATGCTAATTTATCAGTATATTTTCTATGGTATATTTTGAAGGGGTTTAAAAAATGAAAAGGGATGGGTGAAATGTATGAAATCAACAAAAAAGTTCCAAGGCCTTAAAGTTTTATCAAGCGCACTTGCTCTAAGTCTAATTGCATCTTCATTAACACCGATATTGGATACAGAAGCGCAAGCTAAAACGGCAAAAACTAAAGTACAATCACAGGTAAAACTTCGGATCATGGAAACAACGGATGTGCATACGAACTTATTAGACTTTGACTATTACAAAAATAACGTAGCTCCTCAATTAGGATTGGCGAAAACAGCAACGCTTGTCAATAAAGCTCGTAAAGAAGTGAAGAACTCTGTATTGGTAGATAACGGAGATCTTATTCAAGGAACACCGCTTGGAACATACAAAGCAACAATCGATCCATTGAAAAAGAATGAAGTCCATCCCATGATAAAAGCGATGAACATTATGAAATATGACATGGCTTCACTTGGAAATCATGAATTCAACTTCGGTCTAAATTTCCTAAAAGAAGTTTATAATGATGCGACATTTGGTTTTGTAAATGCAAATGTATACAAAGATGATCACGATAATAATCCGAATAATGATAAAAATCAATTTACACCATACAAAATCGTCAACAAAAAAGTAAAAGACGAATCAGGAAAAACACAAACCATCAAAGTTGGTTATATCGGCTTTGTACCGCCTCAAATCAGCGAATGGGATAAAGCTAATCTAAATGACAAAGTAATTGTAAAGGGAATTGTTGAAACTGCAAAGAAATATGTGCCGATTATGAAAAAGAAAGGCGCAGATGTTGTCATCGCAATGCCTCACTCTGGCTTTAACAAAGATGTGACAAATACAGAAGATACAATCTATGCATTAAGCAAAGTAAAAGGAATTGATGCTATAACTTTCTCACATACGCATAAAGTCTTCCCAGCAAAGGATATTGCTAGTTTAGACTCTATCTTTAAGGATGAACAAGGCAATGCTGCGAAAGGTGTAGATAACAAAAAAGGAACAATTAACGGTGTACCTGCAGTACAAGCTGGCTTTGGTGGCGGCGCATTAGGAATTATCGACTTAACTTTGAAGAAGATCAAAGGAAAATGGGCGATTACAAAATCTAAAACACAAGCGCAAACACGATCAGTTCTTGAAGAAAAAGCAGATGAAAAGATTAAAAAAGCAATCTTAAAAGACCATGAAGCAACACTTAAATATATCAACACACCAATTGGCAAAACAACTGACGATATCTACAGCTATTTCGCACTAGTCCAAGATGATCCATCTATCCAAGTTGTAACAAGTGCACAAAAATGGTTTGTTGAAAAATATGTTGCTTTAAATAAACCAGAGTTAAAAGATTTGCCAATTTTATCTGTTGGCGCACCATTTAAAGCAGGTCGTAATGGTAAAGACGAATACACAGATATCAAAAAAGGCGACTTAACAATACGTAGTGCCGGCGATTTGTATTTATATGATAATACGCTTAAAGCTTTAAAAGTGAAAGGCTCTAATGTAAAAGAATGGCTAGAAATGGTTGCAGGAGCATTCAATACGATTGATACATCTAAAACAACAGAACAATCATTATTAAATCCAACCTTCCCAGTATATAACTTTGATGTAATCGATGGCGTCCAATATCAAATCGATGTTACAAAGCCTGCGAAATACTCAACTACTGGACAGTTGGAAAATCCTACTTCAAGCCGTATCGTCAACTTAACGTATGATGGAAAACCAATTGATCCAAATCAAGAATTCATTGTGGTAACAAACAACTATCGTGCAAGTGGCGGCGGTCATTTCCCTGGCATTTCAGAGAGTGAATTAGTAGTAGACTCAGCAGATGAAAACCGTCAAATTCTAATGGACTATATTTCTGAAGTTAAAGAAATTACACCTACAGCAGACAATAACTGGTCCATCGCGCCAATTGCTCAAAAAGTAAATGTAACATTCACAACTTCACCGCAAGCTGTGGATTATATTAAAGAAGGAAGCTTATTCACTTATACAGGTAAAACGGATGTACGAGGATTTGGCATTTTCCAACTCAATTTAAATCGTTAATCTTATCGCCGCAGCATTTATTTGCTGCGGTTTTTCTATTCCCCGTAGCCTTTATGGATAAAAGCAAAAACATCATGCCATATTAAGAATGCTTTTATAAAAGGAAGGAGAATGCCAAAATGGGAAGAGACAATAAGCAAGGTAGAAGCCATAATTCAGGACGTATGGCTCAAACGCCTAAAAATCAACTTATTGCACCAAAACAAGTCAAAGAAGAAACGGCAGAAGAATTATTGGAGCTTGAGAAAGCCTATAAACACAAAACAAAAAATGCATCAAAACCTACATTATAGACTAGGGGGATACTACTTTGGATTATCAACGCGCACAAGAAATAGTCGCCTCTCCGCAGGAATTTGAAGTAACGTATAATTGTGTTTCTGTCTGGATAGACAAATTAGTAAATGAAAAAACAGCAACCGTCCATTTAAGACGTTCATTAGAAGAGCGTTCAGAGGTTGATATCGCTGAGTTAAAAGAAGCCAAAACACTTCAATAAAAAAACTGCCCACTGGTTAGATTGGCCAGTGGGCATTCCTTTCATTCACAATTCACACATATTTGGTTGTTGAATACTCTAATGGAGGTAGTACTAATCAACATCTAATTGATAGGATTGAATTTCTTCTAATGTGGGCAATCCAGACATCGCCCCTTTTTTCATTGTAGCCAAGCCACCAGATATACTTGCAAAACGAATCATTGCTTCCAATTCTTCTACAACCAATTGCTGTAGCGGCTGTTGTGAGGTATATAAGGAATAGAGTATGCCCGATACAAATGCATCTCCAGCGCCAGTCGTGTCGATCGCCTTCGCTTTTATCGCAGATACATGGCCAAATTGTTCTTTAAAACAATACATACAACCATTGCTCCCCATTGTTATCAAGACCAGCGGGATATTCGGTAACCGTTTTATCCCTTCTTCAATTGTCTTGCAGCCAGTTAAAAATGTTAGCTCCTCGTCGGATACTTTCAACACATCCACCAATGGGATTGTAGATAAGATTATTTCTCTTGCATCATTTTCATGTAGCCATAGACTTTCACGATAATTAGGATCGTAAGAAATAGTCATATGATTTTCTTTAGCTAACCGTATTGCTTGCATTGTTGCTGATTTGGATGGTTCATTGATTTGAGAAATAGATCCAAAGTGGAAAATATTATGGTTTACAAAGAGCTCAGCATTAATTTCATCTTTTGTAATCAGCTGATCTGCGCTTGGTTGAATATAAAAACTAAAATGTCGCTCACCGGAAGGGTCTAATGTAACGAAAGTCAATCCAGTCCTAGCTTCTGCTGAAAACATTAAGTGGTTTGTATTCACTTTGTAGTCTGTTAATGTCTCTTGCAAAAATCGACCTAATACATCCTCCCCTACCTTACCTAAGAATGTAGCATGCCCGCCAAGTTTAGCAATACCTACTGAAACATTGGCAGGGGCACCTCCTGGAGCTTTGTGATAGGTTATATTATCTTCATTTAACGGTATAAAATCGATAAGCGCTTCGCCGAAACATAGAACACCATTCATGCAAATATCAACTCCTGTTGAGGTGAGGACTCTTCATTCTTATGTTGGAGAAGATCCCATTTAGTAATACTAAACGTAGCATCACCTTCAAAAGTAATAGAGTGATCCTCAGGTTTTGGGAAATAGCGGGCTGTCATCACTTCACCGCCATCGTTAATAAATATTTCTATAGACGACTCATCCATAAAGAAATGAAGATTGGACAGACCTTCAATTTTGCACTTTCTAGATTGCTCTCCACTATTATCAATATTCCTTCTATATAGCGTTACTTCTTTTGTTTGATCATCATAGGTCAACCTTGCTTCATGGCGTAGGTCAATCTGGAAATCGTGACACTCTCTCGGAGAGAACTCTATAAATAGCTCAGCAGAAGTGCCTTGAATACCCTCGAATTGAATAGCTTGCTGTTTCATCTGTATATCCTTATACAACACTTCATTGTTACGCAACAATTGCAACTCCTCCAGTGGTCTTTGGAATATGCGTCCATTTCTCCACTGAAGCTCCCTTGGCATTGTTAAAGCATGCAGCCACTTATTGGGAATAGTTGGCTGGAGCTGTTCTATCTCATTGGTAATACCCATCCAACCAAAAAGGATTGTTCTTCCGTGTATATCTTTAAAGGTTTGCGGAGCATAAAAATCAAATCCATAATCCAATAACTTAAAAGGACCATGCTTGAATTGATGGGTTTCATACAAAAACTCACCATTAAAATAGCCTGATTGGAACAACTCTTGAGCCATTTCTCCATTTTTTATTAAAGACTGTGGAGAAATCAATAGAATATGTTGGTCATTGAGTGGGAATAAATCCGGACATTCCCACATATATCCCAACTCCTCCAAACCATTTATACCAGCACCTGCTATGCCACCAATCATTTCCCATTGATAAAGATCTGGTGAAGTAAATAATACAGCAGAGCCCTTTTCCTCCAGATTTTGAGCACCTAGTATCATATACCATTGTCCTTCATGTTTCCAAACTTTTGGATCTCTGAAATGTGCTGTATATCCCTCAGGCACTCGAAGAATAGGACCTTTTTTTTCAAAATTCACGCCATCTGTCGAAACTGCTAAGCATTGGTACGTTTCCCTTTCACCATTTTCTCCTTTAACATTACCAGTATAAATGAGGTAAAGATGGCCATCATCACAAACAGCGCTTCCTGAATAGCAGCCGTCTTTGTCATACCATTCTGTAGGCGCAAGAGCTATAGGCTCCTCTTGCCAATGCACTAGGTCTGGTGATGAGAAATGTCCCCAAAACTTTGAACCATGCATAGTACCGAATGGATTCCATTGGTAAAAAACGTGGTAAAAACCTTTGTATTGTATTAAACCATTAGGATCATTTAAAAATCCGACAGATGGCATTAAATGATAGGATAAACGATAAGGATCACTTAGCACTAATTCTTTATATTTTTTTACTTCGTCATAAGCTCGATTAATCAGGTGGCCAAATTGTTCTGACATGGCAAAACGAACCTCCGTACTACTATATATTTTTAAAGTGAGAACAAGAGAAACCTTGCCTCACTACTAATCTATTCATTACTTTCTTCTTTGGCATCATCTGAATAGCCGAACCACCATGTCAAGATGAAGGCTACCGCAACGGCCAGTAAGTTTACAAAGATATATTGGAAGACCTGACCATTTAAATACAGCAGCGTTCCGGGCAATACCGTAATAGCCATCCCTGTTCCCTTTAAGCCGAGTAAGGATGAGAAAAATCCTCCTACCGCTCCGCCGATTAATCCCATAAGGAATGGCTTACCGTAACGCAAGTTGACGCCAAAAATAGCAGGTTCCGTAATCCCTAAAAAAGCAGATAGTGACGAAGGAAAAGCAAGAGCCTTTAATTTAGCCGATTTGGTTTTTAAAGCAACTGCTAATGTTGCGCCAGCTTGAGCAGCAGCAGCGCAGGTCACGATTGCATTGTAGGGATTATCATGATACTTCGATAATAGTTGAATTTCAAGCATATTGAATATATGGTGCACACCAGTAATAACGATTAACTGATTGAGCCCACCGAGCAAAATACCACTAATTCCATATGGCCAAGATAATATAACAGTCGCTGCTGATAAAATCCATTGCTCAACAGAGTGGAAAATTGGGCCGATAATGAGCAGTGATAAAACACTCATTACAAGCAAAGTTAAGAACGGCGTTAAAATAAGGTCTAGAATCTCGGGTATGCGCTTACGCAAAAACTTTTCAAGCTTTGCACCGATGAGCCCAGCTATAAATGCAGGAATAACAGAAGCTTGGTAGCCAACGACTGGAATAAATCCGAAAAAGTGTATCGGCTTTACATCGCCACCTGCAACATCCCAGGCATTCGGTAATGAAGGGCTGACAAGCATTAACCCTAGCACAAGTCCAATGATCGGTGTACCGCCAAATACTTTGAATGTAGACCATGCAACCAATGCAGGTAAAAATATAAATGCAGTATCCGTTAAAACCTGTGTATATAAAATGAAATTCTCCGAAACATCGTCAGGCTTCATGCCAAAGAGCCCCAATATTTGCTCTTGCATGACAAGTCCACGCACACCCATAAACAATCCTGTAGCTACAAGTACTGGAATAATAGGGACAAAAACATCACCAAATGTTCGAATCATACGCTGTAGTCGAGATCCTTTTTTCCTTGCTTCTTTTTTCTGCTCAGAAGCAGATCGTGTCGTAAAGCCAAACTGAGTCACTTCATCATAGATGCGATTGACTGTACCAGTCCCAAAAATAATTTGATATTGGCCAGAATTAAAAAAGGCACCCTTTACTTTTGCGATTGACTCCACTTTTTTTTGGTCAATTTTACTTTTGTCTGCCACCATTAAGCGCAACCGAGTTGCACAGTGAGCAACAGATTCAATATTATCCTTTCCCCCAACTGCTTCTATTACTTCCTCAGCAATTTGCCGATTTTCAGACATATACCCACCCCTTTTTTCTTATTGAAAACGATTCCACTCTTTTTACAATATTAAACATCTTAAACTGTTATCTCTGTAACAAGTTCAACGCTTTCATTTCCATCTTATGTTGTTAGTTATGGAATCGATTCCTTACAAATGAAAAAAAGAGGGCTTGTACAATTACCCCCACATTATATACTTTCTCTTACAAGAATTCTATAATTATTTTTGACTGTTACTGTGTCTGTTTTCTGGCCACTAAGTTGCTCCAGTAAAATGCCAGCAGCTTCTACCCCAGCATCAACTTGTGAGAAATCAACTGTTGTTAATTGTGGCTCTATATAAGTTGAGATTTCAGAAGCACCCATACCAGCTATTGCCAATTGGCTTGGGATTGACAGCCCCTGTCCCTTCGCATATTGCATTGCACCAATAGCCAAACGATCCGTTACTGCTATAATAGCCGATGGAAGCTCTCCTTCTTCAGCCATGTTTTCGGTCGCTTGAAAACCAGAAGCAGCATCAAAATTACCTTCTTGTATCCAATGGTGTTTTATTTCTAGACCATTATCTTTCAAAGCTTTCAGGTAGCCCAATTTGCGCAGGTAACCCACTGCTCGATCCTCTTCTGTAACTCCAATAAAACCAATTTCATTATGACCTCTCTCAATGAATAGTTTTACCAAATCGTATGTTGCCTGAAAGTCGTCTAACACAACGCCCGCTGTTCCCTCCATTTCTTGGCCAACCATAACAAAGGGCATTTTTAATTTTTTTATTTCTTCACGCAAAGCTTCATCTATATGAGTTGCAGAAAGAATAATGCCATCAACATTTCTTCCCTTCAACAAATGCAAAAAATCAATTTCTTTTGCAGGTTCTTGATTCGTAATAGTCAATAGTATTTGATAACCCTTTGGTGCCAATACTTGATCGATACCATTCATCAAACGGCTCGATGTTTCTGTACTGATTTTTGGTAGAATCACACCTATAATATTGGTCTTTTTTGTACGTAATGATTTAGCATTTTCACTTGGAATATAGCCTGTTTCTTCTATTACCTGTAACACCCGCTTCTTTAACTCATCCCGAACATAACCAGTCCCATTAATTACACGGGATACGGTTGTCCTCGAGACATTCGCTCGTTTGGCAATTTCATTAATTGTCACGTATTGTTTCCTCCTACAAAACACTTTTACTTTTTAACAGAAATGGGAATATAGACGTTAAAAAGATGAAAGGCGGTTTAAATATGTTTAAAGGCTTTTTTAAAAAGGATACCATTGAAGATTCATCATTGACAATGCCATTGGAAGGAAGAATTATCCCCATAGAAGAAGTGCCAGATCCTGTCTTCTCACAAAAAATGATGGGAGATGGTTTTGCCATTGTTCCTACAAATTCTACAGTAGTATCACCTGTAAATGGGAAGGTCATCAGTGTCTTTCCAACAAAGCACGCTATCAACTTATTAGACGATCAAGGAAGAGAAATCCTGCTCCATATAGGTCTTGAAACTGTCGCTTTAAATGGGCTTGGCTTTACTCCCTTTGTTAAAGACGGACAAAAAGTCAAAAAAGGTGATCGTTTAATGGATGTCGATTTTAATACAATCAAAAAGAAGGTTCCTTCCATTATCTCTTCTGTAGTTTTCACTAATTTAAGTGATGATGAAAAAGTTGCCATCACAAAACACAGAGTCGAAATAAAGAAAAAATAATTAATAAGGCATTGGATTGACAATAATCCAATGCTTTTTTCGATTTTCGAAAAAAATACTTTTTCGTTTGAAGTTTTTATAGTAGAATAGTGATTGTTAACATATTGCTACGCCCTTATAGCTCAGTAGGATAGAGCAAAAGTTTCCTAAACTTTAGGTCGCAGGTTCGAATCCTGTTAAGGGCATTAAGATACTCTTCAAACCCCTTGATATATTAAGGGGTTTGTTTTTTTCTGTCTAACAGGTGAGCAACACAAGAGACTTTTATTATACAAAGAGAAACTTGTCTTTGCTTATAATACTTTAATTATGTACTCCTTAGATGAACGAGAGTTTATTGGATTCTAACTGTTTATGAGTACCTAACCTATCAATCTGAATCCAATACTCAGAAATTTTTTCATTTTCTATTCTATATACCGCACTTGCCATTTGTAATATTGGGAGGCCTGTAGGTAGATATCCATCGATTTCTCCTACGTGCGTACCTTTTTGTTTCCATCGAACATATACCTTATTTCCATCTACTAAAAATTCTTGAATCTCTAATGAAAAATCACCATATACTTCAATCATTTCTCTTACATGTTCAGCATAATCCTTAGGTGTTCTCACCACTGTTTGTTCCTCTTCAGATACAATTTGATGGGCATATACTTGTTCTGCCATAAATTGATCTGAGTAATCAGGATTATTACCTGATCGTACTTCTTTAAAAAATTCTCTAACAATTTGTTCTGGTGTCATTTAAATACCCCCTTTTAATAAATCCAATACTATCATAGTAGAAGTGATTTCATTAAACTTTCTTTAGTTATATATAATTTAAATGAAGAAAAATTATTATAGCTATTCCAAAAAGTATAGCAGCAACTACTATCCACACTACTTCTATCATTAGAAAACAGCTAAGAAAACTATGCTTCTTTGAAATTGCTATATTTCTCGCAACCTTTAAATTTATCGGTAAAAAATATAAAGAAAATAATAAACCTACTGAAAATAATATACATAAATAATTAATAATAATACTATTAGTTATATTTGAAATTTTAAGACTAACGTAAAAGACTGGAATTACCAACCAATAGCCAAATGTAAAGAATAACAAAACCAAAGCAATTAAAACTAACATAATGTCTTTTTTCAGCACCTGTTTATAGCTCTGGAAATAATATCTCATATTTTCCCACCCGTTTAGTAATACTTGAGTCCATCATACTTTAATACTTCTATTTATTTCAAATTAAGAGTTATATTAAATCTATTTTATGAGTAGATTGATTAAGAATTAAATGAATTAAGGTTAAATACATATTACTTTCGATACTTTGTATTTATACAATTGGCGAATAGAGATGTATTGTACTTTTAATTTCTGAACATGAAGGAATTTCAATAAATTAGTAGAATATATAGGATATCCCTATCCACTTCCACATCTGATATGTAAAGATAAGGTTTTTACTATATTGAAAAATTGTTGGAGGAATAAAAATGAAAAAACATCATGCATTACAGTTGTATGATTATCACGTTTGGGCTAATAACAAATTATTCGAAAGGTTAAAGGAATTGCCTGAGGAAATTTTTAATCAGGAAGTTCAAAGTGTTTTTCCTTCGCTTGCAGCGGCTTTTAATCATATTTATATGGTCGATACCATTTAGCTAGGTGTAATACGTCAAAAAACTATGGGTGAGATTCAAGCTTCAATCGCTCAAGTACAAGAGCATACAAAGAATAAAGGTCTACAGGAAATGGAAAAGTTGTTTTATCAATTAGCAAAGGAATATCAAGGATTTCTTAATAGTGAAAGTGATTTGGATAAAGAAATTTCCCCTGAACATCCTCAATTCGGACGATTAAATACTCATCTTTCCGAATTGGTTCAACATGTAGTCAACCATGGAACATATCACCGCGGAAATCTTTCTGCTATGATACGCCAACAAGGTTTCTCAGGTGTACCTACTGATTATGTTTTCTATCTATATGAAATAAACTCTACAAAATAGTTTTTGACGAATCTAGGTTTTTAAACAAAGAATTAAAAATATTTAACTTTGTTTTTAGATTTTTAAGGAGTGACTAGCATGAATTATTCAATTAAACCATCTACGGAAAAAGATATTCCATTCTTATGGGAAATGCTGCACCAGTCTATATTTGTTTCTGAAGGTCAACCTGCACCTAGTCTAGATATATTGAAAGAACCCAATATAGAAAAATACTTGATAAATTGGGGCAAAGAAAATGACCATGCACTAGTTGCTATAGATAAAGAAAATAATGCTTTAGGAGCAGTATGGATAAGGTTATTAGACCAAGATAATGCTGGCTATGGCTTTGTGGATGAGAATACACCTGAGCTTGGAATGGCAATAAAGAATCAATATAGAGGGAAAGGAATCGGCAAAAATTTGTTATTTAATATGATTCAGTTTGCTCATTCTATTGGTTATCCGGCTATATCGTTAAGCGTCGATCCTCTAAATCAAAATGCTTTAAGACTTTATGAAAAGAACGGATTTATCAAAGTTTATGAAGATGCCGGGGGATCTTGGATAATGAAAAGAGATTTGTAATATTAGTACAAATCTACTTTCAATAATTGAGGTTACTCTCTCTTTCCGCTATCTCCAAACTTTTAGAAGTGTGTGATAAATATCTTTTAAAATTGAGAAAGCCAAACTACTATAGAAGGCTAAATTAGCCTTCCAATAAAAGTCCGGCTTTTTCAATGAATATTACTATAAAACTTAGATATGAACTATACAACTTACAAAAAGACAAACACCTATTATTATAAATAGAATTTTAACTACATACCAAGGCAATCTACTAATAAACTTCCCCTCACCTACCTTTACCTTTATTTAATTTCATTATTTTAGACCAGTATAAATATGTAAGTGTGATATGCAATCCTTAAGCAACCAATTGGATACCAGAGTCGTTCAACGTGAAAGATAGGTATAATATAGAAATATTAATAAGATTAATATAAGGACTGATTGAGTAATAAAAAAATATTTTCGGTATTTAAAGGGTAATAGCTCAATTATTCCGCAAATAAAGTTAATCCAAAAATCAGCACCGCTTACATAGTTCGAACCCCGTTTGTTTAATTTCCTCTCTGTCAATTTAATACTATAAAAAATATATCCTATACTTATTAAGAATAAAATTAAAAAGAAAAGATTAACTATCACTTTTTATAATTTCCTAGCATGGCATTAGCTAATGCCATGCTATTCCTTTCTTTAACTACTTTGTTATCTAAATGTTATTACATTGAATTCGTTTTATGTATCAACATTTATAAGTAATATTTGTATTTGTACTAACTCCATATATCTTTAAAATACTGTGATAACAATCCTGTTCCTTGAAATCTATAATCTAAAACAGCTTGAACGTTTAAACGTTCAACGGTAATCTTATTATAAGTATTAGGAAAAGAGCCTAAATAAGAATATTTAAAAATTGGATCATTAGGGCATAATCTGTAAGCACGCTCCAACATCTTAGATCCTTTCTTCTCCCAAGAGAAATAGTCACCAAAATAATAAGGAAACTGAGAAATCATATAACCAAAACTCCACAGAAAATTTTCATTATCCTTAAAATTTTCTAATCCAAAACTAGTAACTTCCTCTAAAGTAATAACCAATTCTTTTGAATTGACTCTTTCTCCATCTAGAGTATGACCTTCAACTAATAGATACCAGCATAAGAAACCTAGTCTAATAAAGTATTTCGGTTCTAAAGGGTTATCTTTACACAATTTTATTAATATTGATTTAGCTTCATTCCATTTCCCTTGATTTTCTAATGTATCTACATCTTTTAACTTCCAGTTAATCACAAATATGCTCCTTTAAATATGAATAACATGATGTTTTGATTCATATTTATCCTTGAACTTATAAGCTCTTTAGATAGTTGTCTTTAAAAACAGAATATCATGTCAAAAATGCTATATAGGTCGTTTCCCCCAAGGTTCAACGGTTCCTATGATATTAATAGATTTACCGTTTTTTATAGAATCTATTACTCCTTGTGAAATCTCATCATTTGTAAGCCATCTCGATTGACCATTTTCAAGGATGAATCCAAGCTGTATCTGGCGATAACGCGTGGGGTGAGGCAAACTAAATTTACCTTTTACTTCATTTGGTTTTTTACTACTCCCTAGTATATGAAATAGCTGCCAGTATTGGTCGCTTTGATTTGAGATTTCTTTTGCAATTACTTCTAATGCACTTTCAGCATAAGAATGTATCCAGGCTATGGCTAAATCAATTGGCCCATTACATTCTATTGTTTCTCTTAGTTTCGCTGTTAAAAGAGTTTCGTCATTATAGTCCACTAATACAGGTGTCATGAGTGATGAATCGATTGATTTGCTAATTAAGCTTTCCATTCGTTTAGCATCCCGTCCAATTACAGATACATGATAGCCTTTACTCACTAACCAAAGAGATGTGTTTGATAACATCCCTGTTCCTCCAACAATCAACGCATGCTTCATTCATTTACACCTCTCTTATATAAACATAATCCAAACAGAACAGCTACACAATGTTGTTTGACTTTAACCTGTTCAACCTTCTCTCACATTCTTATAATGTCCTAAATAAATATATATGTAAACAGCACCCCTTTTACAAGACTGATAAGACTTCCATTTAGCTGTAAAATTCATTATTATGCAATATCTAATTAAAGCATACACGTTAAGCGGTCAAAAAAAGCACTTTGACTAAGAGAACCCCCTAGTCAAAATGCTATATTCCTTTAAAGCTATTATCATCAGTTCACCATTTAATTTTGGTCCACTGAAGTAGGCTTTTGATTAATTTGAAAGTGGAGACTGGGAGTTGGTTGATTTTGAACCAGATTCTGCGGTTTGATTTTCATGAAGTTTATAAGACTAAGCAATTTCTCCATTGTTTTTGAATGATCTAAGTAGTATTCTCTACCGCTTATATGCCAGAATGTCCAACCAGCCTGCTCCATCTGATGTTGGCAACATTCTAACTCATCAATTTCTGAATGATTAGTCCATTTTCTTCCTCCACATATGATCGCTAAGCGCCCATGAGAACTCTCTAATGCCAAGTCAATTGTCAATGGTCCTGTTTTAATAGTAGGCATGAAACGATACCCTCTCGTCATCAGTTCATTCTGCAAGTCTGCTACAAAGGTAGATGATGTCGCATGGTCCTCGGTCGTTAGAATGAAGGATGTAGTATTCGGTAATTCTATTTTTGCTTTGTCTGGTAATTGATGTTGAGCAATTTCAAACATAGACATTGTTCCATCATACAACGAGTAATTCGGGAAATCTGTAATGTAATTGTTCATTAGTACCGCAATTTCCTCTTGGCTTAATTTGGATGACAATTTATTAGTAGTAGCCTCATCTCCAAAGATAATTGCTTTTTCTCCTCGCAATAATACTTGGAGATCTGAAAGGCTTCCCATTCCGTCGACAATCACAACATCAAAATAATTCCCTGGAACAGACCAATATTTAGTTACCTCTGATAGTGGCATTATCCATACTGGAATAGCTGACTGCGCTTGTTTAAGAATATTGTCCGCTTCCTGTTTAAAATGTGGTGCAAATTTGGCTCTGTCTTTTTTCATTTTTTTATTGTAAAAACGCCAATTTGTGATTGCTGTTTTTTCTTCTGGAGTAATTTGTTTTAGCGTCGATAGCCAAGAGACTGGCTGAATTAATTCTTCCGTTAATTTCTTTTGAAGTACTCTTTCCTGTTTCAACTTTGCATGTAATATATTCGGCTGCAAGTGTCTGCTACCTGATAGCCATGTCGCCATCTTTTTCAGCACAAATGATTCAATAGCATCGTCTTCTGGCACCTTCGCTTCACCTAGGAGATCAATTAAATCACCTGCGGTTAGTGGCAGACTGTGAGATAATAAATCTATATAGTGCTTCCATTTATGAATATCTTGCTGCAATTTTCGTTGTATTTTCAACTCTGTTAAAAGTTCTTTCCATTTCGAAGGATCCTTTTTTACCATTGCATTAAGAAAAGCATTATAAATTGGATGCATATGTTTAAGTTGAGCTATTGCACGAAGCTGTTGGGTTCTATCAAAGAAATTTTCTTGCCATTTTTCATATTTTAAATACGCTAGTGTATGTGAGATTTCTATTTTTAATTTTTCATAACACAGTTGATTAAATAGATTAGTTTTCTCCAACTTTTCTGACACCAATTTTTGTGATAAGGCCATATCTGTATCAGCAATATTTATAAGATGTTCAAGCAATTCTATTTTTTCATGCAAAATTAGAGGGAATTGAGGGTGCCTTATATCAATTTGCGGGAATCTAACTTCACTGATTTTGCCATTATACATTCTAGATAGCTGTGTAATTAACGTGCGGTATTCAATATACCGTAGCATAATTGCTACATCCTCAAAATTGCGAAGTGGTTTTCCATTCAATACAGGCGTTTCAAATAAGTATCGCGTAGCTTTGCCTTTACCCAACATAAAAAGTGCATTTGGCTTCTTTCCGGCAAGCATACGGTCTCTAACCATTCTTAAATCTTTTTTAATATCAACCGTCAATTTCTTCGGTAGTCGTATTTGATGATGACTTATTTCATGATACATCTCTAACGCCTTATTATTTAATGCTTTAATTTGATCAATTACATTCTTCCAATCCTCTTTCTTTTTTTCGTCTCCTAACACATCCTCCAAGAAACCATGAACACTTTCATCCTCCACTATTTCATAATTTGTTAGAATATCATCCACATAAGCTTGCATAATAAGCAATGCTGATTTTTTTGAGGATTCTAACTCAATCGGCAGGATATGGCGTGCGTCAATTGATTCTTCTAGTTTTTGTTCTTCTTCTAACAATATTTTAAAGGTCGCTTCATTCATCATTTCACCAGGGGATGGAACAGTCGTATGGAGCAAAATGGTATCCTCTTTTGTAAGAGAATTATGAATGCGACCGAATTCTTTCCATTCTTCATGAGAAAGCGGGAATTTCATAACAAGCGGCAAATCATCTCGAATCCAATCAAATGGTTTTGAGTCAGTTGATAAATATTTGGCTACGTCATGTTTATACCACTCTTTATTCTCGAATAGGAAAGGCTTTCCTTCAGACAAATGATATTGCCGTAGCTCATTTAAGCTTGCTTGCTTTTGCTCGACACTCATTTGAAGTCTTAGTTGCTTTTGTTTTACCTTTTCAAGCACTTTTCGCATATTGGTATTATCAAGCCGTTCCCCTACTACTTGAATGGATTGCTCAATTTGTTCTTTTGAGTTTTTTACGTCGCTTGTTATGTGAACGCATAACGGATGAAGATGCTTGGGCAAATCATTCTTAATTGCAGCTAGCTCTTCTCGATTTGTAGCTACCAACACTTTTTTTCCATTAGCTAAGTAATGGGCGACTATGTTCTTAATAGCTTCTGACTTAGCAGAATTATTGCTCGTTCGGACACTGATAGCACTCATGTGTTCTAACTTTTTTACTACTTGCTTTTGTTCCTCTGGTACATCTAGCGGCAAAAATAGTTGTCCTTTGGCTACGCTGCTACTTTCTCTTTTTTTCTGTGGTAAGCCTAATACTGAATAAAGTGCTTCAGTGGGCGCACTATTTTCATGTTCAAGGTCTTGTACTAAGTTTTGTAAGTCCTTTTTTAAACGAATCTGATTTTTGTGGCGGATAATAATGAAAGATTCATCGATTAGTATTGGTTTCTTCTCATGTGCTTGATCCCCTACCTCTGCTTCAGGATGACAATAGGGGGCAATTTTATTTAGAATTTCAGACTCATCATTAAAGAATTTGTCTGGTACTATATTATCTAACAAAGCTGTAACCTGTGTTTGTTGCTCTTCTGAAAAGTTCTCCAATAAATGCTGATCAAAGGAATAAGTGTCGTCTTTCGTATTAATTGTAATGGTATCTTTATTCTTATTTAAAGCAAGTGATTGTGTGAATACAGGCAACTCGATCACATGCTCTCCATTCCGCCAATTAAATAAGCCTTTTGCCAATACAACCTCTAAATCGCTATCAGCTTTGAGTTTTTCAACCCATTCACAAAGCTCATTATAAAGGCTGCAGGCTTTATCGTAATTCTTCTTTCTTACAACCCACTTTGTCCATTCTATAGTTTTAGAATGATGATTCCAGTTAGCTCCTTCTTTTTGTAATAAATTCTCTTCTAGTTGGAAAGCGTGTTTATACACAGGTGCGGTATGTTCCTTTTTATAAATAAGGGCAATTTTTGGGGATATTTCGGGATATGGCTTGGGTGCGACCAGAAATGTTTGCTCTAGAATAGGTTTATGTATCTCTGCTCGCTGCTTTAGCTGCACTTTAGAATCAAGCAATTCGTACAAGTATAAATCATTGATATTCCAAATCTGTTTGTAATCTTTTATCGAACGGACAGCAGGATTTTCCAAAGCCGTAAATTCTTCAACATATTTAAAAAAGCGCTTTGCACGTTTTGTTAATTGTTCATTCAAGAATATTCCTCCTCCAGCAAGACCTATTTATAATATATATGTAGGAGGAGGTAGACTATTCCTAATAAAAAGATTGTATTCATTTATTCTGAGTTTTAAAAGTATGTTAAAAAACTAAAAAACTCCGCGTTTCATTTTTCACTAACTTTCTTTACTGAGTTACAATACGATACCTTAACTTAGCTACCTTATTCTGAAGCTTCTTTTTTCATTTCTTCTAAGTCTTCAATTTGTTCCTTTGTAAGCAAAATTAATTCTTTTGTTTGTTCATCAATCAAATCAACTTCTTGTAATTCTTTTAAGCTTCCCTTCGCTTCTTGTAGCATAAATTCTATATCTTCTAGTTTTAGTTTTTGCATCATTCATTCCTCCTGTTATTTTTCATTATAGTGTCTCTCTTTTATATTTGCATGTTTAACTTTCTATCGAACGGGTATTCTTAATTAACAAAACATTTAAGGAGTTGGATTAATATGACGAAAGTAGTTCTGGTAAATGGTGAATACTTAGCAATTATTAACGAAAGACAAATGGTAGAAACTAGAGAGTTGCCAAAGGGCATTAATCTTGGTGCTATGGGCGAAGTGGAATATGACCAAAAAACAGGTCAAATCATTGTAGATGGACAGATTATTTAATCTGAATCCATCTTTTTTTATCCATCATTGATCTATCAAAAAAGTCCCTACCCCAAAGGAATAGGAACTCATCTATTACCAAACAAATAAACCTACAAGCATAGCGCTCAAAAGTGAGACGGCAATACCACTTATTAATAATTTCCAAACATTTTTACCGATAATCGCTGATTTTTCTTCAGATAAAAGAGAGCTGAAGGCACCATAAATCATTCCGATTGTACTAAAGTTTGCAAATGATGTTAAGAAGGTAGCGGCTACTGCAACTGTATGAGGAGCTAATGAACTTAAATGTTTCTTAAGATCCATCATAGCCACAAATTCATTCGTAGCTAGCTTCGTACCCATCAACTGAGCAACATAAAGCGCATCTTTAGTCGGTAAACCAAGTAAATAAGCAAAAGGACTGAAAATATAAGAGAAAATCTTCTGAATGGTCAGCCCGTGAACGAAAATTCCTAATAAACCATTCACTGCAGCTGTTAAAGCTACATAACCAACGAGCATAGCAGCAATAACAATGACCATATTCATGCCGATTAGCATACTATTCGAAATAGTTGAAAAGAAGTCCTTTTTCTCCTCTTTTGCTGGTTGATAAATAATGTCTTCTTCTTTAGAAATCTTCACAGGATTCAACATATTCACAACAAGCAAAGCGTTCAGGCAGTTTAGCGGTATAGCACAAAATACATATTCAGCAGGCACGAGAGACAGATATGCCCCTACAATCGATCCGCTAATACAACTCATACTCATAATTCCAAAAGTTAATAAACGGTTCTCTTTTAAATTCGCCAATTGGCCTCGAATTACTGCAAGCGCCTCCGTATTACCTAAAAACATCATTTGAATAGAGTAGAAACTTTCCAACTTTGGCAATCCTGATGCTTTCGATATTAGCCAGCCGACTTTATCAATGATCCAAGGCAGAATTCCAAAGTAAGATAAAATATCAAAGAAGGTAACTATAAAGATAATTGGCAATAACGCGCTGAAGAAAAAGTCGACTGTATCATTTGCCAAGGCACTCGGGAAGACAAATGCAATCCCCTCATTTGCACAATCAATCAACCATGTAAAGAATGAGGCAATTTTATTAATAATCCAGCCGCCGATAGTGGTTTTTAACATAAACCACGTAATTAGTATTTCAAGCACTAACAAGGTAGCGATCGCTCTCCATGCTACTTCTTTTTTGCGGGGCGAACATAAATAAACAATGCCCATTACAATAATGACTCCTAAAATATTTAACATGAAAAACATATAGGCAACTCCTAGCATAAAGATCAGCAATCAAACCATCACAAATATATTAAATAGTCATGCCCAAACTACTATCCATCTAATCAAAACGTTTTCATAAAATTCTACAGGCAATATTCTTAAACATTTCTGATAATTTATTTACTGGTTAATCATAAAAATGATATTACTATTCGCGATATCATAAATCAATATCTATGAATACATTCAAAATACTAAAATTATCATAAACATTTCAAATTTTTATTCAAAAACATACCTCTTGTCCATTTTACAGAAAAATAAAAAACCTAGCTGCTTTGACTAGGTTTATTTTTTGTTACTCAATATAGCTTTTCTGTTCCTCTTTAGGCACCATACTTCCACCTGTTGACCATATAATATGTGTTGCTTCTTTATTAGCAGAGGTTGGCAATGAAACAAATAGGCCCTTTATACTCGCTGCTGCCGAAGGTTCAATTATAATACCTTCTGTTTGATAAAGTTTTTTTAAATAGGTAATTAACTCTTCATCGCTTACAGTGAGTATCCCATCCAATAAGGGCTCTAATAATTTCCCTGCAAAAGAAGAAGGCCGCCCAACCGCAAGACCATCGGCAATAGTTTTATTGGTCAAGCCTAGATCATATACAGATATCTGATCATGCTGGCCTGTAGCCATGCCTAGCAGCATGCAAGGTGATTGAGTTGGCTCTACGAAATAACAATATACATGTTCTCCAAAGTTCTCTTTTAAGCCGTAGCATACGCCTCCTGGTCCCCCACCTACTCCACAAGGGATGTAAACACATAACGGATGGTTGGCGTCCACTTTAATGCCTTGCTCGTATAGCTGTTTTTTTAGTCGGCGTCCTGCTACAGCATAGCCTGCAAATAGGTGTTTTGAGTTTTCATCATCAATAAAATAACTGTTCGCTTCTCGCTCTGCTTCTTCTCTGCCCCTAGCAACAGCTAAACTATAATCCCCAGCATGTTCTATAACTTGCGCTCCAACCGCTCTTAACATGCTTTTTTTCCATTCTTTTGCATCATGCGACATATGTACAATCACATTAAAGCCAAGTTTCCGGCTCATAATGCCAATGCTCAAACCTAGATTTCCTGTTGATGCCACGACGATCTTGTATTTGCTCAGTATGTTTTTCATTCTTTGCTTAGCAAAGATAGAGTAGTCATCCTCCATACTTATTAAATGATGTTCTAAAGCGACTTTTTCAGCTAAATATAACACTTCATATATACCACCTCTGGCTTTAATTGAGCCGCTGATTGGCAATCCATCATCTCTTTTAATAAAGATATTACCTTTTATAAGCGTTTCTTCTTTTAGTTGTAGCATTGACTGCAATGGTGATTCAATGAACCCGTTTAGAGATAATGTTTCTGGAAATTCTCTTTGAATGTACGGAGCAAAACGAATCAATCTCTTTTCGGCTTCTTCGATCATTGCGTGATCAATTGAATAGGATTCACTTTTTTGGGGATTAAGCCATACAACAGGACTTGCAGCTATTAACGAATCCTTTAATTCTGGTGGTAAAGAAAAATTTTTAGCCATCTTGTAATCTCCTTTTATCTTTTACGTAAAGAAAAAAATAATCATTGATGAGCAAAAAGACTTAATTAATTTAACATTTATTTAATATATATCTTTTTGTAATCCATCAAATATTCTGTCTAGATATAAATACCTTGAAAGCCTATAAAATAAGGGTTTTTCAATTATTTTTAGATGTTTATTTAATTGAAACGCTTACATACAAATTCTCATTATTACAATTGTGTTACATTTGTGTATTCTTTTGCAGAATGGGTATACAATATTATATAGTAAATTTAGACCACGAAGGGAAACGATAAAATGACTCAAAAAGTAACAAATAATTATACTAACCAATTAAATGAAATGAAACAAATTATATATAAATTCCAAAACACATCAGAAATGATCTCGTCCATCCGTAAAAACTTAGTTGATTTTATTTCTGTCGAACAAGAGCAAACAAGAGAGATTTATCAACAGCTTATTGAAAATACAGGTTTTGTAGCTGATCAGGAAGCAATTTTTGATTTAGATGCAATCACATCCTACTTTGATGATACTGAATCTAATCTGTATGCATCTACTGAAAAGATTTTACAATTAAATCAAAAGCTTCACCGCTATCAGCTTAAAACAGAGCATTTCACTGACAAACTAATCAAAGCAATTGATTCAATGGAATATGGAAAAAACACTCTCCCTCAAGTAGAGTAATAGCTCGTATGCTTTTGCTCTTCTCTTTCCTCCCCCTTGTAGAGACTCCATCCACTCGTTCCACAGTTACGTATGAAAGAGCTGCACAAATTTGTACAGCTCTTATTAATTCCTTTAAAGCAACGGATATTCTTCGGTATAGCGTGGATGAGCATAAAATGGAGGTCTTGGACCAATTAAAGGTAATTCAAAAACGGACTCTTCATATGCTACTTCTACCTTTTCATCCGATTCATTAATTAATAAGAATTTTACATGCTCGTTAAAATAATAATTCTCCAATCCATCATCTCCCTATTTCTCCCTATTGTTTTCATTCTATCTTATTCAAAGTCACTGTATATTGGTGCCTCACAGTAAGCACCTTTTGAATAATTCTCTCATACTGTACTTTGAATAGTTAGTTTGTGAATTAGAGGAGGAAATGTTAATTGGACCACCGTGAAACAAATGAGTCAACATATCCAATGAATCCAAATTTCGGTAAGATCACGCAGTATCAAGATGTTGCCATTACGGTACCAGAGCAACGGCAATTTCGACAGCCAGGCGTCGAAAAGCTAATGGTACCACAACCCATCATTGAAAATCCTGATGATAAAGGGAGCGGAAAATTAGAAGGAAAAGTAGCATTAATCACTGGCGGCGACAGTGGTATGGGTGCAGCAGCGGCTATAGCTTTTGCAAAAGAAGGAGCAAATGTTGCTATTTCCTATTTAAATGAACATGAAGATGCTGAACGCACGAAAAAAAGAATAGAAGAATTAGGCCGTCAAGTGCTGTTATTGCCTGGTGATCTCCGTCAAAAAGAACAATGCCGTCTTATTGTCGAAAAAACAGTAAGCACATTTGGAAAACTAGATATTCTTTGTAATCATGTTGGTATTCAATTTCAACAAAACCATCTAGAGGATATATCAGATGAACAGTTCGAAGATACATTTAAAGTAAATATATATTCCTTTTTTTACACAACTCGTGCAGCGCTTGCTTATTTACAACCTGGCGCATCCATTATTAATACATCTTCAGTCGTAGCATTCGATGGGCATGAACAATTAATTGATTATAGTGCGACAAAAGGAGCTATCATTGGCTTTACTCGCTCATTAGCCAAAAACTTAGTTACAAAAGGCATTCGTGTAAATGCTATTGCTCCAGGACGAATTTGGACGCCACTTATTCCATCAAGCTTCTCCCCAGATCAGGTGGTGCTTGCAGGAAATCCAATGGATCGTCAAGGGCAGCCGTTTGAAGTGGCACCAACGTTTGTTTACCTGGCTTCGAATGATTCTCGATTTGTCACAGGCCAAACATTGCATGTCAACGGCGGCCAGATTTTTGGATAAAGGAAAGGGAATATCCCATTCCCTTTATCCTTATTTTTCTAAGGACTATCACAGGCTTAATTAATAGACTTCATTTGCTCAGAAATTAGAACTATGTTGCCTGTAGATATATTCTCTTGCGACCATCAAATTTGGTCTTTTATTTTATTTATAACTTCTATATAGTACGAAATTTGGTGAGGGACAAATTGATTCTTACCGATATACTCAACGAAATCAGCTCTATTATTTTCTTTATCAATTTTAAAACCGCTAGCTTTAATTTCCTGTTTTTCGTCTAACCAAAGCTTACTAAAATCATTAAATTCCACTAAGACCATACCTGAAACTTCCTCCGATTGAATAGTAAAGTCATTAAGATTATGCGCACTTTTATACAAAAAGAGGTGTGCTAATTCTTTATCAATGAGATTTTCATTTATAACACAATATTTAATGAGTCCTAATGGCACTAAATCATGAAAAGGTATATCAATACCTACTTCCTCTTTTATCTCTCTAACACCTTCACGGGCAGTTTCATCAGCCATTAAATGCCCGGCTACAGTAATGTCCAATAGGTTCGGATAGTCTTGTTTAGTATCACTGCGTAACTGCAGATAGATATAATCCTTTCCCTCAATATTTGTGACAAACCAACAATGAAAGGTCTCGTGCCAATACCCAAGCTCATGGACATCCTTACGCGAAGCAACCCCTATTATATTTCTTTCCTCATCAAATATTTTAAAAAATTCATTTTCCATCTATTTTCCTCATTATAAATTATTCTAATATTATTTTCACTTAAGGTGAATAGCTTCTAAGTTTGATGGTTTATTTATTATTCACCTTTACAAAAATAGTATCGAAGAGTTTACCGTCCAAGAGAACATCAAGTTTCCACATTCCACTTTTCTTGAATTCCATGCTGGTTGGAATACTAACGTCAGCACTATTATTAGGACTTATTTGTAAGTTATTTATTGTCTCAGGAACAATGATTACGTCTTTTTTACTTCCTTCATGCGTACCTAGCACTTTAAACTTCTTTTCTAGTTGATTTTTTTCTCCCCATAAATGCCACATATATTTGTTTTGCTGCCCTTCCACGATAGGCATGTTCTTTTTATCATATATAAAACCTACTTGACCCTTTATACCAACCATTTTATAATTGCCTGACTCGAAAATATTACTCTCTTTCCATTGTTGACTAGTTTCATTCTTGTTACTGCAGCCAAATAAAGCGATTATCAGCAAAAATAAAGCAACGAAAGTACTTACTTTTTTATGGTAAAAATCCTCCTCACTTTTATAAGTACATTATTATACTGATATCAATATTTCATTATTTATGCGATTCCTCTTATCTAACATTAATACTGTATCCTCTTCTTTCAAGGATATCTTTTTCAACATTTGACATAGTGTAAGAATCTATTAATTCCTCTTTTAATAAGTGAGTGAATGTTTGTTTTAATCCTTCAAACAATGAATATTTTTGGTTTGCACTGAAATCATTCAACAGCTTCTCAGTAGATCCGTAAAGAGAGACATCTCTGAATGGAAACCACTCCCTTGACAAGTAACCTGTTTCTTTTGCATCCACTAAAACAATGGTAGGCTCCACCCCAATGATTTGGGCACACATTTTTACCCAACCCTCTAGCGAAATAGAGCTTCCATCTCCAACATTGTATATTTGCCCGAAACTTTCACTGTTTCCAGATATTCGAATTAAAGTCTCCACCAAGTCGTCTATATGACCAAATTGTATTACGTTTTCACCTTTACCCGGAATGATAATAGGAGAATTATTTAATAGACGTTTAAAGATATATGTTTCACGATCCAGGTTATTTCCAGGTCCATAGATATAAAAAGGCCGTACGATTGTGTAAGGAAATTTACTTTGGTTGTATTCTTTCATTAACTCTTGCTCACAAAGATATTTATTTGCCCCGTAATCACCCCAAATTGGGTTAATACCTGTCTTACTCGTTTCATCAAGTGGATAATCATTTGTAGCTAAATAAACCGATGCACTACTTATATCCAATAAAGTGCTTTGTTTTTCCCTTTAGGAGTTGGATGGCGTTCCTTGTTTGCTCAGGTGTATAAGCAGAGATATCATATACATAATCAAACGTTTTATTATATAGAACTGCTGATAATTTGTTTATATTATTACGGTCTGCTATTAAAGCTTTACTACCCTGAGGAGCTTCTCTCGTTCCGCGATTTAAGACATAGACTTCATGTCCGTCACTAATCAAACGTTTTGCCATAGCTTTCCCTACAAATTGTGTACCACCAAATACAAGACATGTTGCCATAGTATTACCTCCTAACAAAGTAAAAACCCCAAATTAACGAACCTTTCACACGCCTAAGAAGCCCTATCTCCCCCAAAAAGACATCGTTGCTTCATTTATAATATGGGCAGCCAATTTTGACGTACGATTATTTTCATCAACTACCGGATTTACTTCACATAAACTAAAACTAGTCACTTTCTTTTCTTTGCATATCGCACGGATCAGTGTGCGTACGGTTAGAGGCTCCAACCCAAAAGGAGCAGGCGCGCTCACACCTGGTGCATGTGCAGCACTGATAGCGTCCATACATAAGGTTAGCAAGACTACATCACAGTCATTGACGAAAGCTTTGATTGAAGCTTTCGTCGCTTCGTCTGTCATCTCATCTTCAAACAAATAAGTAACACCTAGCTCATCGGCACGTCGGAAAAGCTCTGTCGTATTACCATAACGTTGAATACCACAGACAAAATATTTCGCATGTGGATCTTGATCCAATATCTGTTTAAACATTGTGCCAGAGGATGGTTGTTCGTCATAAGGCCTCATATCAAAATGAGCATCGATGTTAAGTAATCCAATTTTGGCTTCCTTACCTACGTGTTCTCTTACCCCAAGATATTGACCGTAAAGGGTTTCATGGCCTCCTCCTAGTACAATACAAGGCACATCCCTATTTAATGCTTTGGCAACTGTTTTCCCAAGGTCTTCTTGCGCTGCTTCCAATTCATTTTCTTCACAAACAATCGTGCCAGCATCTATTACAGTTGCATTAAAAGGACCTCTGAACGGCATGCTGGCTAATTGTCCACGAATTGTATCTGGCGCTTTCTTCGCCCCTACTCTTCCCTGATTCCTTCTTACCCCTTCATCACACGCAAATCCAATAAGCGTTACCATATCCTCTACATTTTCTTCAGTTCCATCTAAAACCTGGCACTTCACCACTTGATGATAACGGAAGCTTTCTCTGTTTTCCGAATCATCCAGACGTCCATCCCAAATTGCATCATCTGTTTTTTTAAACATTCATACACCCTCTTTTCTTTCTTAGTTACCATTAATCTACCGTATACAAAAGATTATGACAATATAATTCAATCAGAAACTATCTCGATAAACAATCTAATAGAAAACTTTCTATACTTTTGTTAAACTAATAGATAGCATCCTATAAAAAGGAGGAAGGTTGTTAGAGAACCGTTAAATAATGAAAAAAACTTTCTTATTCACTTTATTTGCGACCATTCTATTTGCGACTTCAATCTTCATTATCATTTCTCAGTACAATAATTCAATTGAAGAGACGCCAAAGCCTACTCCAAAAGAACAAAGTATTGAAAGTTTTATCGGATTAATCTCTGATGATGCTCGTGATATTGCAAAAGAACATGATTTATATGCGTCTGTTATGATTGCCCAAGCGGTACTCGAAAGCAACGGTGGTAAAAGTGGTTTAAGCTCTCCACCAAATCATAATCTCTTTGGCATAAAAGGAACATATCAAAGACAAGCAGTAAAGATGACAACATCAGAAGATAATGGCAAAGGCGAAATGCATCAGATTAAAGCAAAATTCCGAAAATACCCAAGCTATAAAGCGTCTTTAGAAGACTACGCTGAGCTACTGCACAACGGGACTTCTTGGAACACTAAATACTATCAAAAAACATTTAAAAGTAAAACGAAATCCTATAAAGATGCAACAAAGTATCTAACTGGTACCTATGCAACAGATACACGCTATCACCAAAAATTAAATGCATTGATTAAGGAATTCCATCTTACGCAGTATGATCATTCACCAAAAAATAAAACACAGGTTATCGTTAAAAATGGAGAAACATTACGTTCTCTTTCCAATAAATATGGTGTTGCAGTTACCTCTATTAAACAATGGAATCAATTGGACACCAATGATTTGGACAATGGTCAAAAGTTAAAGATTTACCAATAAAATTAGATATTACAAAAAAACTCACTTTTCACAGAAGTAAAAAGTGAGTTTTTTTACATAGCAAAACACAGGCGGAGTAGTGGAAAAAAGGTTTCAGACAAAAGGATACTTATCAATGCAGCTATTACCATTGCTACACTTGAAAAAGTCCCTTCTAATTCCCCCATTTCGAAGGCTTTTGAAGTTCCTAAACCATGCGCTCCCATTCCGAGCATCAACCCTTTTGCAGCAGTTGTTTTGATACGGAATAATCGAATGATGATCGCACCTGTAATGCTGCCTGTCAAACCTGTGACAATAACAAATACGGCCGTCATAGATGGTTCGCCACCGATCATTTTAGAAATATCCATGGCAATCGGTGTTGTAATGGAACGAGGAACTAAGCTAGTTATCATATCTGCTGACAATCCAATCCATACTGCAAAAAAGAAGGATGAAAGAATAGCAACCAATGAACCTGTAAATAGACTTGCTACGATAATCTTCGCATGTTTCTTTATCAATTCTAGATTTTTATATATTGGCACAGCAAATGCAACTGTTGCAGGACCTAATAATTTTGTTAGCACTGAACCCCCTAGATTATATTGTTCATATGAAGTTCTTGTTAAAAGTAATAGAATAACAAGGAACAAGGGGCTGACAATTAGTGGAGACAGCAAGAGCCGATGCGTTTTCTGATATGCTTTCTTACTTACTAGAAAGATAGCAATCGTGGCAATAAGGCTGATGAACGCAATAAAAATATTCATTATTCTTTCACATCCTTTTTATGTAAATAATCTGCCACTGCTCCCGTACAGATCATAACAAGAATGGTGCTCAAAATAATTACAGTCACCAATTTAATGCCGACAACTCCAAAAATTTGATCATATTGGATGACACCTACGGCAGAAGGAATAAAGAATAGAGCAAGTTCCCCAGTCAATAATCCAGCTCCAAGGTCAACCCACTCTAATTTAATAATATTAAATTTAAGTGCTAAAAATAATAGTACGAGACCTATGATGCTTCCCGGAATTGGCAAATGCAGTACAGCTGAAATGCCCTCTCCTATCAAAAGAATCCCATAAAGGAACACGATTTGAATAATTATTTTACTTATTTTTTTCACTTTGCTCACCTTTTCTAAGCTCAACTTATAAGAACACTTTACCTCACAAATGGCCATTCGTAAAATATCGTTTTTTTATGTTTGCTATTCCAAATTGGAATGACTGGACGTAATAAAGCCAATTAATCCTCTTGTTGCATGCGACATATAACGATCTTTCTTTGCAATCAATACAAGCTCCCAAGGTATTTGAGGCTTAACAATTGGGATGGCTTTCACTTTTTCTTGATTAATTTTCTCAGCAAATGATTTTGGGAACATTGCAACGCCTAAATTGTATTCTACCATCTGGCTTATGATATCCCACTGTGAACTTTCATAAGCAATTTGAGGAGTAAAACCCGCCTGCTCACATTCTTGCTTTATACGATCGTGGAGCGTGAAATCTTGGCTAAATAAAAGCATTTTTTCATTAGCCAATTCCCTAAGGCTAATCTCCTTACTTCCTGCCAAATGATGCGACTTATTGATAATTAGCATAAGATCCTGTGATGCAAAGGGAATCACCTGAAAGTCATTTTCATCCGCCGGTAGCATTACAAAGCCAATATCTAAAACACCATCTGCTACCAATTCTTTAATAATATTTGCCCCACGTTCCACAAGTTCAATGCTAATATGAGGATATCGTTCCTGAAATCCTTTTAAAAGCTTCGGCAAATAAAGAATGCCAATTAGCGGCGGCATACCAATTTTAATCGTACCTTTCTTCATTTGTAATACATCTTCCAATGCAGTATCCAATTCCTCAACTATGCTTAGCATTTTTAATGCTTGAGCATAGACAATTTCACCAACATCCGTCAATTCGATATGCCTTGGATAGCGGTAAAATAAAGCCGCATCAAATTCACTTTCGAGCGACTTCACTACTTTGCTAAGTGTCGGTTGTGTCACATGCAAATCTTCAGCCGCTTTAGTAAAACTTTTATTTTTCACAACCGCAATAAAATACTTTAACTCTCTAAGCTCCATAAGTTCAACTCCTCAAACTCCAGTTATGGCTATAAACTCACTTCTTATAGTATATGCGAAAATCGGTGCAATGGCCCATTCCAGTCAACCTAAGATGCGCACTCTAGGTAGGTTAAACGTATTTTACGGGCAAAATTTTATATCTGCTTTTTAATGTCTCGGTGCAAAGAGCATCACTGCTACTCCAACTAAACAAATCCCTGCACCTATCCAGTCATACAAGTCTGGTGTCTTATGATCAACTCCCCATCCCCATAAAACGGAAAGAAAAATAAATATTCCACCATAAGCAGCGTATACTCTTCCGAAGCTTGAAAAGGATTGGAAAGTAGCAAGAACTCCATATAAGAATAAAATAACTCCACCGATTATGCCAAACGACAAAGGCCTACCCAATCTTAACCATTGCCATATTAAATATCCTCCGCCAATTTCAGCAAGCCCCGCTAAAATAAATAGTAAAATTGAAATGGTACTCACATCCTCTTCTTCAATTGTCCCAGAGTTCATCATACCATACTGTAAATCTACTAATTGATAATAGTAAAGCTTATCTTACTGTTCTGCATCTGCTAATCAAAAAAGAGAAACTTGAATAGTCTGTCCCCCTTTCTACAGATTTTTCCCTTGGTGAGTTAATTAAGTTAAAATAATAGTATATTATAAAAAAAGAAGGTCTTTGCATGTTAGAAAAACTAAATGTATTTCTTCAAAAATACATAGCTATTTTGACTCCATTAAGTTTAGTCCTAGGTGTTCTGCTAGAGCATATTGGACATCATCTATTATTCCTTGTCTCATGGCTGTTTGCTTTTATGACATTCACAGGAAGCTTAAATATGAAATTTAAGGATGTAAAAATTTTTGTTAAGCATCCCATCATTATCTTATTCTCTATTGTATTTCTACACATTTTGATGCCTTTATGGGCTTATCTATTATCAACTGTCATATTCGATGATCATTTATTGACTGTCGGCTTTGTACTCTCTGTTGCAGTTCCAACTGGTGTAACAAGCGTTATTTGGATCAATATATGTAGGGGTAATTTACCTTTAGGGTTATCCATCATATTAATTGATACGTTACTTTCTCCCTTTATCATTCCATCTATTCTTCACATTGTTTCAGGTGAAAAGATTCAATTAGATGTTGTATCACTGATCATTAATTTACTTTTAATGATTGTATTGCCTACAATCTTGGGAATCTTAGCGAATGAACTTTCTAAGGGGGAAATACCTAAGAAATTTGGCCAGAAACTTGCTCCTTTATCTAAGCTGTGTTTATTTTCTGTTGTCATGATTAATAGTGGTGCAATCGCTCCTTACCTGAAAAACTTTGATTCTCATCTCGTTTCTGTCCTGCTTCTAGTCCTATTTATTGCTGTTTCTGGATATATGTTTGCTTTACTGATCGGACGTTATATTTTAAAAAATCATCCTCAAATGACTACTTTAGTATTTACGGGGGGGATGAGAAACATTGCAGTTGGCGTTATTGTTGCCACCACATACTTTCCAAGCAAGGTAGCCATGCCCGTTGTATTTGGCATGTTATTTCAACAAGTCTTAGCATCCGTTTTTAGTAAATTGGTTATGAACAGTGCTATATCACAAGAAACTTAGGAAAATAGTTAATTTAGAAAAGGGGAAGGAAAATGGATTTGAAATCATGGGAAGAAGTTAGAAAAGCGATTGAAGATGAACATCAGGAGATTTTATTATATTATAAAGATGATAGGAGTGGTGGGTAAGTAGACGGAGAAGAAAAAAGCTTCCTACTTACACGTTCTAAAGACTCTTACACACAAATGTTTGCAACAGCACAAGAACTATTTAACAATGGGATTGTTGATGGTAAGCCTTTTATTGAAAGGATCAATGATTTTTATTAAGAACATAGTTAGACCGACGATTAAATTATCATAGAATTAGATAACTTAAAAGAGGGTGGCATACTGCTACCCTCTTTTAACCTTTAAGGAATCGTACTACCATTTTATTTACCCCTTTATAACTATATCTGCTTTTATAATGGGATCTATTTTATCGAGATAATGGTTTTCACCTAACCAATATCTTTTTTTATATTTATTGAGTCGTGCCTGGTAGTCGCCAATATATGAATCACGATTTAATACTCTTTTGTATCTTAATTCACGAGGGCAGTCCAAGTATAAAATAAAGTCAAAGTAGCTTCTCCACTCTGCTCTTTGCAAAAATATTCCTTCAATTAAGACAATACTGTTGGTTAATAATCTAATCTGTTTAATTGAAGAATGATCAGTATATTTGTCATAGAACGATAAAGATAATATTTCACTATCCTCATGTAGTTGCTCAAATAAATTGATCCTCAAACATTCTATATCCCATTGTAAATAATAATATTCATACCATTCTTCTTGCCCTGTTAGGTAACGCTTATTTTTTTCAACAATATGGTCATCTAGATGAAGAGTAGTAAGGTTATACTTTTGATTATCCAATTCTTGTGCAAGTTCTTTCACTAATGTAGTTTTCCCTGCCCCACTCAGTCCGTCTATCCCAATTATGAAAGGACGATCTTTGTTCAAACGTGTTAGAAATTGAGATGATACCTTTTCTGCCAGTTCTTTAATAGACATGGATGGTCCCTCCATGTTAATTATCTATTTTCATATGAAAGTTCACATCAACATTTCAAACGGTCATAACACTTCTAATTTTCTCAGGTATCATAACAACCTCTGTTGAAAGATCAACAGGTTTGAAATTTGTATCTATACATTCATCCCAGTACTGTAAATGCTTTTTGTCAATCCAATGCTCTGACTCATCGACATCTTGGCCACCCTCACCTTGAACGGAATACCAATACAAGTATTCATCTCCATTAAGTGTTTCTCTGAAAATCGTTTCAACATACATTCTTTCGCCTTCTAGTGTAACTAGTACATCTTTCATATTTTCATTCAAAAATTTTAACCATTCATCTACTACTTCTGTTTTTCCTTCCTTTACCTTAAATCTAGTCAGCTCAATATTCATATTCTCTCACCTCAATATTCTAAATAATTTTTAATCAAAAGAAACAGGTTCTAGAGGATTGTGCAAATGCTTGAATGCTAATTGAATCTGTTTTTCTGTATTCCTTGCTGTTGATAAAGATGGCAATTCATCTTCTTCAAAAAACTCAACTGCACTTGTTTCCATACCATCTTGGGGCTCTCCTCCAATAATTTCGCATTGAATAAACATTTTGTAAACATGATATAGCGAAGGAGGATGTGGATGACACTTCTTGTCTAGTACAGCTATTAATTTTGTTGCTTTAACATCGAACCCCGATTCTTCTTTTACTTCTTTTATCGCAACTTCACTTGGCGTTAACCCGATATCACCCCAGCCGCCAGGTAATGCCCAATGTCCATCGGTGTTTTCTCTCACCATTAATATTTTGTTTTCCCTAAACACTACTGCCCTTATATCAACTTTGGGCGTTTGATAACCCGTTTCATTGGCAAAAAGCTCTCTTATCAATTCGTTTTCAAGATTTGTATGCTTTGCTAAAATTTCAACGCTAATATTTCTGATCAATTCAAATCTTTCCATATCATAAGCATCTTTAGAATAGGTTAGCCCTGCCTGTGCAATGGATTGAAGCTGCTTCGCCCAATCTAGCCATTTAAGTTCCAAATATTATGCCACCACCAATTAGATTGTTTATAGAATATTAAAATGAGCTTAGAAATCTAATAAAAGTCATCGAATTCTAGACTTATTTTATGTATCTCTTTATTCGATAATTTGAAGAATACTGAATGAGATACTTCTAGTTTTAAAGCATCCTCTTTTAACATCCCCGCATATATTCCACGCAATATTCTCCCGGTTAATCCGTGTGACACCGCAATTACTTTAGGTTCGTTTTTGATAGATTCAAGCCAATCCGTTAAACGATTTACAACTGAATCATAACTCTCTCCATCTGGTGAATTAAAATACCAACTATATAAATCGTTATTATTAATAAGATGTGGCCAAGTCTTTTCAATTTCCTTTGTTGTTAAACCAGCCCATGACCCTACAGCAACTTCGCTTAAGCGATGATCATTCTCTACTTTACTAACATCAAAACCGATTGTTTCACAGATAATTTCTGTACTTTGAATTGCCCTCCCAAGTGGACTCGAAATAATCCTCCACTCGTTTGGATCTCCCATAATACTTTTTAGCATTTTTGCATTTTGCTTTACTTGAAATTTACCATCGTCGGTTAACGGAGAATCCAATTCTCCTTGATAACGACCTTGTGTGTTATATTCTGTTTCTCCATGTCGAAGTAGGTATAGTGTTTGACTCAATATAATCTCCCCCTTCTCTCATGATAAAGTAAAAACAGTAAAATCGGAATTGCTTTTACTTTGAAAATTTTTAAAATAATAGATATTTCAATTCGTCAGATTAATCGTTGACCTAGGTGTTCTAGCCTTTAATGATGCTTCATAATATTTAGGAGAAATGAGGTGTTTGGTATGGCGAACTTTCAATATTTATGCCAACAATATGCTCAAATTGTTGATGGGCAAGCAAACATGAAACATGGAGTTTGTTCAGTAGAAATTGCCCGAAATCTTCTTGTGACGATTCAAGGCCGTCCCAGTAAGAGTGTACTCCACGCAGGGATAACGTTTGAGTCATTAGACCAAAATGGCAATGCACTGAACCTTGGAGAAGTTGTTGTTATAGAGGAAGAACTCCCTGCCTTTGTTAATTTATTGGTTCGAAACAATTTAACCATAAGCGCTATTCATAATCATTGGATTTTTACAAATCCGACTATTTTATATGTTCATTTCCAATCTGTAGAAAATCCCTTATCGTTTGCCAATAAAGTGGCAGAAGCATTTCGCGTTTTAAAACATTAATCTACCTTCGCTTTTTATGAAACAAGGCAGCTTGTGAGCACAAGAGCACACTGGTAATGTTTAATTTATATGTTTTCTCCCTCAACTCTTCACTTACCTAACTTTGTAAGCCTTGAAACTATTTATTAAGTTCTTTAGAAGTTTTACGATATATTTAGCTTCTAATAACTCATTATTATTTCATGTGAAAGGTTCTAATTCTCCAAGGGTCTATCCATTCTAATTGTGTGCGGTTATAATTAAACTCAAAATCGCTCTTTTTAATTAAAATATTACTCTACTTTAGATAATTATAAACGAGAAATTAAAATTGAACTAGAAAATGATTTTAAATTAGTAAAATATTATGTACTCACTTCAATCAAAGTCAATCCATAATAGGCAATAAATTAAGGAGCACTCATTTGAAAAATAAAAAGGTAATATCACATTTAAAGAGTTATGCTAAAAAATTAAAGCAGAATTTATTTGTACTTTATTTATCTTATAAAGACCCTAGAACCCCATGGTACGCTAAAGCTGTAGCAATCTGTGTAGTGGCTTACGCCTTCAGCCCCATTGACTTAATCCCTGATTTTATTCCGATTTTAGGTTATCTTGATGACCTAGTTATTGTTCCTCTTGGAATTTTATTAGCTTTAAAATTAATACCTTCTATAATTATAAAGAAGAATTTAAAAGCTGCCGATGAATTAAAAAGGTACGGAAAACAAAAAAACTGGCTAGTTGGTATTCTTTTCATTCTAATTTGGTTTTTATTTGGCCTTTGGATTTGTAAAATTGGTTTTAATATATATAAGAAATTTCTATAACTCATGAATTGTCGACTAAGATGATATATTATGCAGAATAATTAATTCTGGGTAGAGGAAAAGTGAATGATTGACGCTAGCACCCTATTATTAGATCAACTTCTAGCTAATAGCAATGACAGCAGTAGTTATAAGGGAAGAAAACAAAAAAAGAGAAATCCTCGAAAGGATTTCTCTAATTTTTGTAATTTAATCTAAATTAAAGATTAAAGTTTTACAATGTTTGCTGCTTGTGGTCCGCGTTGACCTTCTTCAACTTCAAATTCAACTTTTTGGCCTTCTTCTAAAGATTTGAATCCTTCACCTTGGATTGCTGAGAAGTGAGCGAATACGTCTGCTCCGCCTTCAACTTCGATGAAACCGAAACCTTTTTCTGAGTTAAACCATTTTACTGTACCTTGTGTCATTTAAATGACCTCCATTATAAATTATTAATATATAAGCTTTTAAAAGAAAAAATTCACATATTACAAAAAGTACCGAACAGACACGATTACTTTTTGTAATATGCGAATTCAACTTTTTTCCTATTAACTTAATTATATACTTTAAATCTTCATTTGTCTAACATTATTTTTATCAAAATAAATTTAAGCATTAATTCAGTAGTGATAGTAACACTTTATTGTTTTATTTAAATTGGAAATTGTACTTTTTATTTACCTTTCGAGCAATTTGACCTAAAAACTCTTGTACAGTCATTTTCTCAACTTTTTGAGTATACCAAGCAAGCTTTACACCCTTATCTTCTTTATTATAATTTACACGAGAAGGCATAAAAGTCTTATTTTTATATTTATAGTCAAATTTAATGTATAGTTTATTTTCTTCTGGGCAATCAAGAATTACCTCATAAACTGGATTTTTAAATTCGGGTTGAAACTTAACTTTTTTAATTTTAGTTAGCATGTTTATCTCCCCTAAATAGTAGTAATTACAATTTATATTATAACATACTTTGTTTGTTAATGCCGATAATGCCCTTCTTTATCCTGTAATACTTTCGTTCCGGTACATTAAATGATCTAAACTAAAAATTTGTTTAACAAAAAAACTGAAAATTTTTTATTATGTGATAAACAATTTTGGATATTTATGTTAATATGTTTTTAATGTGTATTAGGAAATTAATTTGAAGATTTGGAGGGAATATGGTTAAAAAACAGCAGTCAAACAAAAAGTCTATTTTAATGGACCTTATTTTTTATGCAGCTTTACCATATTTTATTTGGAAATTCGGCAGGGAACCTTTTGGTGACTACATAGCGATGCTAATTACAACTATTCCGGGATTTGTATATACCATTTATAGTTTTATTATTGATAAACAGTTTAACTTTACAGGTATATTTATTTTAGGGACACTAGCAATTGGTACGACAGTCGATCTTCTATCTGGTTCAGCAGAGCAAATGATTTGGAATGGTGTTTACCTAAGTCTTTTTTATTCCTCTTTTTATTTTGTTTTACTAGTAATGAAACGCCCTGTCTCATTATACTTCGCAATTGATTTTGTATATTTACAAGGGCATGAACGAAAGGCAAGTAAAACATTGTTTTTTCAAAAAGGAATTTTTAAATGGTTTCAATACATTCAAGTAATTTATATTATCAGAGGTCTGTTTATGTCAGGTTTAACTGTATTTCTACTTAAAAATTATGGGCTTGATGGATATGGAGAAATGTTGGTATTTAAACAGATTGCAAATTGGATTTTTTCAGGATTAATTATCGGGCTGTTCTTTTATATAAACATCCCAGTTCAAAATTATATTGTTAAGCAAGAAAATCAATTACAAAATAATAATAATAATATAACTAGAGAAGAATCAAAGGTGGTTGCTGAGTAATCTTGGTGAGATAAATCTCATCTCAACTTTAATGTTAGCCTGTTATCTTTGCATTCTCGGTACTCTCACTACCAAGCAATAAATACCATTCGTCGATTTAATACTCAGTCAACGATTATTTTTCTTAAGTGAAAAAGGAGGTACAAGTCCAATGGTAAAAAAATAACTGAGAAAATCTTACCTTATTCATTTTAGAATTCACACGAAGATTTTCTCTTTCATATAATTAATATCTTATGTAGAGGAGAAATATCATGCTAAATAAATTAAGTGATGCAATATACTATTTACCTAATGAAGATAATCGAGATCGACCAACATTAGGATTGATATATGGTGATCAATGGAGTCTAATAATAGATTCTGGAAACGCTACTCAGCACGCAAAAGAATTTTTACAAGAAATAGAGAAACTAAATGCACCTCCAATTAAATATTTGGTTATTACTCATGCACATTGGGACCATATTTTGGGAATGAATGAATTCGATGCAACTATTATAGTAAATAGCCAGACAAGCGAATTGATAAAAGAATGGCAAAGTTATTCTTATGATGATAATTCACTCCAAAAGTATGTGAATAATAATCAAATGAGTACGCAATGTATGAAGATTATACAAACCGAAATTCCAAGCAGAAATACTTTTAAATTGAATTCTCCAGATGTAATCTTTGAAAATACATTAACTATTGATTTAGGAAATAAAGTTTGCCTACTTGAAAGAATCCAAAGTGCCCATACAGACGACTCAACAATTATTTACATTCCCGATGAAAAAGTCATTTTTTTAGGTGACTGCGCCTATGGTACAACCACAAATTCTCTATTTCATTTTAAGCAATCATTGTTAACACCAATGATTCAAGACATTCAAAAATACGATACTGACTGGTTCCTACTTGGACATGAATCCATCTGTGATGCCGAAGAAATGAATATATATTGGGAAGAGTTAACAACAGCAAGCCGAGTTGTAAAGTCTTCTTCATTAGAAAATTCTTTAGAATGCTTTAAGGCAGAATATAAAAGAGATCCTAATGACAATGAATTCTTTTTCATAAAAGCATTTGTTAATGATCATATTATTAAATCTAAATAACTATATTAAAAACATTAAACAACCAATAGTCATCTCATTGATATTAAAATGAGATGGCTTTTATTTCATTAAAAAATATACTTGATTTTCTTTCATAATATTTCGCTTGTTTAATTTTTTAATATTTTCTGTGCTTTTAAAATCTCCTAAATTGTTACAAATTCATATCCTTTACTTTGAAGCTTTGGTAAGATTATCTTTAAGACTTGGAGTTATTTATGATAGTGTTGCATTACTTTTTAAAAAATTCACTCTTTTGTTCGAACGTTCATTTGTGTATATTATAGATACACCAATAAATGGAGGATAATTTATGAATTCAATCGATTTAATTCTTTTAAATTTCAAGGAAATACGAAGAAGAAGTATTAAGATTTGGACATCTATTCCCCAAAATTTTTTACATTGGAAACCTGATAATGAGGCTATGACCATTATCGAAATGATAAGGCATGTTTTAGAGAGTGAACATTATTACCATTTGGCTATCAAAAATCAAGGAAGTCTTGCAGCATTTGATTCCCCTTTCGAGAAACAACCTTTTTCCACTGTAAAAATGGTGATAAACTTTGCAGAACCTTTTAGAAATGAATTCTTAGAGACTATTAAATCATTTTCGGAAGAAGATTTAACAAATATCAAAATTGATCGTTCTGATGCAGGTTACATAAGAAGTCTTGGCGATATGTTACTAAGAGTTGCATATCATGAGTCAGTCCATACTGGGCAATTGCTAGATTATTTAAGAACTGCAAATATTCCACGAGCAAATATTTGGGATTAATTTTTCTAACAGGTGTTTTCACTCTTATATAATATGCTTTTACCAAAAGTTCATTGTTCCAGTAGGTTTCATTCTATTAGTAATGATATATAGAATCATACCGAACCAGTAGTTTTCTGTAGAAGCATTTTAAGCACTAAAAGCTCCTGATTTCTCAGGAGTTTTCTTTATACATTCAATCCTTAAAACCTCCCGACCCCACTGTTTTTTAGGTTTTAATTAACATAGGGAAATATTAGCAAATTCTCATTAAATCAGTAATCGAATATTTTATTATTTGCTCTAAAAGAAGTCTTTACCAACTAAATGTAAATATTGAATATTTGAAAAGGATTAATCATACTTAAAGAAGAAAAAGTAATTACTAATAACTTAGTTTGTAAATAATGTAGAACAACTAACATTAAAATTAGCTTGGAGGATAAACATAATGGAAAAATTGGGTACTTTATATTTTTTCACTGGAAAAATGGGAGCAGGAAAATCCACTAAATCAAAACAAATAGCTAGTGAAAAACATGCAGTACTGTTATCTGAGGATGAATGGCTTGCTTCTCTTTATCCCAATCAAATCACATCATTTGATGACTATCTAAAATTCTCAGCGCAAATGAAGACGTTGGTGAAAAAGCATGTCCAAAACATATTAAGTGTTGGGACAAATGTAGTAATGGATTTTCCAGGTAACACTCAAAAACAGCGAAAATGGTTTTTAGATATAGCGTCAGAAGTCAATGCAAACCATCAATTAATCTTTTTGAATTTAAATAATGAGCAATGCTTACGTCAAATTGCTCAAAGACGTCTCGAACAACCTGAAAGAGCAACTTTTGACACAGAAGAGACATTTATTCATGTTTCTAAATATTTTGAAGCACCAGAAGCATCCGAGGGTCTTAATATATTAGAATTTAGCGGAAAAGAATCACAAGAGTAATGTAAACAGTTGTATTAAACCGCCGTTAAAACCCTTTTGAGGGCTTCATTGTTATATTTTTAACCCCGTTCTAAATTCGTACGGGGCATTTTTGTTCGTCCATATTATGCTAAATAACTTTATTTTCATTTCATCTATTACTCGGATTCCCCCTTCTCCTTTCACAGCTTGAGAGACCTCGCTTTTAATATAACTGAGCCAAGTCAAATAAAAAAGAGGAACCTTATTGAAAAGGTCCCTCTAGTTTATAACACGCTAATTAAAATTAAAGTTTAACAATATTTGTAGCTTGTGGTCCGCGTTGTCCTTCTTCAACTTCAAATTCAACTTTTTGACCTTCGTCTAAAGATTTGAATCCGTCGCCTTGGATTGCTGAGAAGTGAGCGAATACGTCTGCTCCGCCTTCAACTTCGATGAATCCGAAACCTTTTTCTGCGTTAAACCATTTTACTGTACCTTGTGTCATTTAAATGACCTCCATTAAAAAATTATTAATATATAAGCTTTTTAAAGAAAAAATTCACATATTACAAAAAGTACCGCACATACACGATTACTCTTTGTAATATGCAAATTCAACTTATTTCTATAAAGTACTTTTATTACCTTAACAATATACCATAAATACACATTTGTCTAATATTTAGCTCTTAAACAACACCCCTTACTCGCATCCAGTAGCATTTCATCATCAAGTTAAAAGGAGTGAACATAAATGTCAAAAGGAATGGGAGGATGTTAGAACATCTATTCAAGATGAGAATCTAAAAGTAGCTTAGTTTACCATGATGAATAATGCTGGATTAGTTTCAAATATTGAGTGTATAAAAATTTCATTATGACTATTCTTTGATTGAAATTTTGTAATTTGTTACATACTGAAAAATAAGAGTTATTTATAATGAAGTTTTTAAAAGGAGAGAAACTATATGCGCAAAGTGACTGTTTTTCTTCTTATAAGCACTTTTTTACTTAGTGGATGTTGGGATCAACGTTTGTATAAAGAACTTTCAGTGATATCCGTGATAGGAATAGAAGGACATATTGGAGATATAAAAAGCTACTTTGCATACCCTAGTTCAAATAGTGACCCTACTAAATATATAGTACTTGAAGGAACTGGTAAAACATTGAGAGAAACAAGAATAGATGCTAATAAAAAAACTGAGCAAACGATGGATAATGCTGAATTGACTACTTTATTAGTTAATGAAGAAAGCGCTCAGAAGGATTTATATGCTCTATTAGATGTTTATTACCGCTCAGCTCAGAGTCCGATGAATGCTAAAGTGGTCATTACTAAGGGTTCACCAAAAAAATTCTTGGAAATAAAAGAAACTTCGTCTAAAGAAATCGGTGAATACTATTATGATTTGATTACGGCTTTTGAGGACGCAACCATATATCATTAGTGGTGACCATGGCCTGCCTGAAGGTGAAGGGATGGCTTTATTTGATGGAAAAAAATTTACGGGCGAGCATCTAAACCTAAGAGAATCTATTTTTGCGACATTGTTAGGAGATAGGAAAGCGCATTTTGTTGAGTTAGCGTATTTTTGGAACAAAAACGATAAGAAGGTGCAGGTTGCTTTTAATATCGTTAACTTCAAGAAAAAAAAGAAAGTAATGCAGGATGGGGAAAATATCAACGTCCAATATAATATCGACATGCCAATACTTATAACAGAATATCCACCAAACCAATTAGACCGAAAAAATGAAAGAAAACATTTAGAAAATTTTATTAAAGAAAGAGTAGAAAAGGACATAACTAGTATGTTTAAAAAATGTCAAGAAGCATCTTCTGATGTATTAGGAATTGGAGAAGATATCAGGGCCTATCATCCACAGTTATGGAAAGAAGGAAAATGGAAGGAAATATATAAAAACATCAAAATTGAAGCAAAATTAAACGTGAAAATCATCCGTAGTGGAAGTATAAGATAATTTAAAGAAGGAGTTACCATCAATTTTGATGGAACTCCCTTTTATTTTCTTTTTATTTTACAAACATTCTATTGGATATTTTGTACTAATTTCTGAATGTGTCAGTTCACCTTTATACTGACTTCTCCTGCTTGTCATAACCACTTGGTGGTTGATCTACTTGGATTATTTGGCCTCCAGCTTGTTTAGAAAAGTCGCATTTGCTCCCATTCATTTTTCGTCAGGATGGAAACAACTACCTGGCTTTTTCATTTGAATCCATGTAAAACCAGCAATGTGGTTTCAACACCAGATGTAATAGATGCCTATAGGCTTGTCACTGTATGCTTCTACGCGCCATATATAATATAAACATTGTCTAATGAAACTTTGATACAAAGTGGTTCCAGCGGCCATTTACTTGGAGCACATTCTATAAAGACATCAAATAGTTTCTTTCAAACACTCCAAAATAAGCGCCCTTGTGCTCGAATCTACTGATATAGTAATCAGATTTGTTGATGCTCCACTTTCACAATGTATTTGCTCCTCCTTCCTGATATGTCGCTCTTTATTCGAACTAAGCAGCAACTTCCTATCATTTCTCCCACATCATTTATAACAATACCGGCACCTATTTTTTAAATTTTAATATGATGTATTTAAAGGAGTGAAGAATATGCCATGGCAACAAAAAATTCGTTTTTTGATTGGTCAGCCTGTTGGCATTTCATTAGCCAACGGCCAAGGGACTTCAGGTGTTTTATGTGGTACATCTGGCGGAAAGTTACTTATAATTGAATATTTGTATCAATCACAATTTGCATTAAAGCAGTATGATATTCATATGATTCAGGATATAAATGGATTTCCGCCTTGTCAAAACCAGCAGCCGTTATATTAGTGAAACATCCCTCTTATAGGGGGATGTTTGATAATCTCTTACCTGAGATGTTTGTAGTGACAATGGTAGTTTTATATTCTTTTGCATTGAAAATGCTTCTATGCACTTACTGATGTATTCAGATATATGATTAGTTGAGTAAATATCTCCTTTTTCAGCGCCTAAATTATCTAGGAAAGCAAATCCACTTCTCCACAAAGAGTTATGAAATATTCTCTTGTAGATGCTTTCGTTATTGTTGAATGAACCTTTTATAAGTTCCATCGTTCGAACTACATCAATAAATAGGCTTGATATTTCTTGATTGCCAAACTGATTGACTGACTTTAAGATGCTCATAGCTAAATGTGATTTTCCTACTTCCGTTTCTGTAGACTGGATAGAAGTATTAAATACAACACCTTCGCTATAACTTATGGCCACTTTCATCGCATGTTCTTTATTTCTTTTTCTTCTGTATTCGTAGAATGGAATTTATCAAACGTCACTAATTTTATTGCTTATCTTGAATAATCGATTCTTTAACAAGCTTGTTATGCTTCTTCACACAATTCGCATTTAAGAATTGGATAGAAAATGATTAGTCTCCGCCACTCTCCAACAAATTGGGCAATAGCTTTTACGAAAGAAACCTCTTTTGAGCCTTATTGAAATTCTAAGTAAATGAAGTATTAAATAAACTATGTAAGCGATATAAACTCCCTCGCATCATTGTACATGCCATAAGACATTCATGTGCTTCACTTTTATTCGCTGCAGGATTTATGAAAGTATTTCAAATATCACTAGGCCATGCTCATTTTGAAACTACAATGAATATCTATACTCACGTGACTGCCGAAAAAATCAAAAAATACAACCGATTTACCCATAAATTATTTGAGCAATCAAACAAAAGTTCATGTGCCCAATAGGTGCTCTCACTAAAAAAGTTAACAAAAAAATCTCCTGATCTCTCAGGAGCTTTCTTTATCCATTCAATTCTTAAAACCTTTCAAACCCTAGATACTAAAGGTTTTATTAAGATTCTAACAATAAATCTTCTGGGTTTTCGATCAAGTCTTTTACTATTTTCAAGAAGCCAACTGATTCTTGACCGTTGATTAAACTGCATTTATATTGTTTATTTTCTTCTTATATAAAGTAGGAAAAGCATCAGAAAACACTCGTTTTTGAAGAGTGCAAACTATATGTTTTTATACTGTTTTATACGCTATGGTAGTCAAAATGGTAGTCAAGTTATTTCAGGCGGTTGATTCAATGAAGTCTACTCTGACAAGAGATTCCTCTCTTCTTTTGAGACAACACACCAACCGTTTTCTTTAAGTCTCTCTATATAGTTCTCTATCTCGATTTCTTCCCTTTCTATCTCAAGAGGACATAGTGAAACCCAGCATTCATTTAAAGCATAATTCATTGTAACCTTAACAACTTCATATCCATTATGAAAACCTGGATGGAATCCTGGATCTTCTAAAATGTCCCCTTTTACAGGACGAATGTTAGATTCAAATGTTTTCATAACTATTTCTCCGATATTGTTTTCTTTTTGTTTTTTTATGGATGATATAAAAACCATTAAATTTATTTTCATTATAGTTCCCTTCTTTACTTTATATTGTATTAATTAATTTATCTCTCTCCACTGTACTACAAAATGGATATATTATCCTTAATATGTTTCATTAGTTCAATAAGTATTATACAACCTTAAAAGACCACAAACAGGACTTTCAGTTATGTATGAATTTTAGAATAGCAATATAAAACAAAAAACGCGGCTAGTCTCATATTTTTAGTAACATGGGAAACCGCGTTTTTACTATACTTAACACAATTTTGTTCTTTTGAGATTCTTTAATTATAGCTTTTTGAGCGGTAAAAGTAATGTTATTTCTTATCTACTGTATAGGCTTTTACATACTCACGATTGGCTGTGATAAAACCAAATTCATCTTTTTCTTTAACTAAGAAACGAGGTATACCACTCTTGGTATAAACAATAGCTTCGATATCAATCTTGGTATCTTTTTTGTACCTATTAAGCTCTTTTTCAAACTCGACGTCTGCATAAACCCCTGCGTCTGTTAGTAAAACTAACCGATCAAATTTTTTATTATAATAGATGCTATCTTTTGGGTTAGATACGCCTTCAACTTGATTGTTTGCATATCCTAAATGTCCTGCTATAACTTTTGCGATAGCTTGACACAAATCTTCAAAGTTATTGCGATAAGCTACAGCATCTTTTTCAGACGTTACAAAGCATACTTCTAACAGGATTGCGGGTTTATTAGTGTTACGTAGGAAATACAATTCCTTTCGTTCCTTTGCTCCCCTGTCCACAATTCCAAGAGCAGATGCCATAGCTGCACTCATTTTAGCTGATAAGGTTAAAGCATCATAGTAAAAGCATTCTGTACCTGTTGCTGTAGGAGTAGCACTGTTAAAGTGAATGCTAACATCTAGTTCTCTTGTTTTGCCATTGTGGAAGGAAACGATATTTGATAAGTTTTGATCCTGTGTTGTGGCAGTTGTTTCGTGATACTTATAACCCACACCGTTGTATTCCTTAGTTAGAATATCGTATACACGATTAACAACCTTTTTTGCTTCGTCATGCTCATTTAAAATCCCAATTGCCCCTGCCACTTTGTCGCCATGTCCACTGCTAATTACAAATTGTTTTGCCATATTTATTTCAGCCCTTTCTTTTCTAATTCTTTTTCTTGGATTTTTGCTGTTTTACTTACTACATAAGTGTTTTTCCAAATACCATAAATAACTAATGCAAAGGGAACGGTGGCTATCAGGACTTTCGTTAAAGCATCGATAGATTCATCTGTATACCATTTCATCTCCACTCCCAGTGTATGCAAAAATAAAAGGATCGCTGATAGCAATCCCCCAAATAACGCTATATATTGTTTAAGTTTCTCTGCTGTCATTATTATTACCTCCCTATTTTAAAAAAGCAAAGTAACCTGCTGTAAACAAGGCAACTATTCCTCCACAGATTTTTAAAAATACCGTGGCTAAAGTATTCCATTTTAGTATCTTCAATTCATGTGACTGAGTTGTTCTTGTAGCTTGATATCCCATTGCATTTTCAACTAATTCAAACATTTTGTCTGTTTGTTCTTTCAGAACTGTCCGTGTTTCTCTGCTTTCAGTCATCATGGTGTTTTCTAACTTAAGATGACTATCTTCTAATCGCTTAATCCGTTCCTTTTGTTCATGTTCCGAAAGCTCTAAATTCACAATTCTTTCCTCATGATTCTGTACTGTTTCAAACATTGACGAACCCTCTTCCATGACCCGTCCCCCTCTCTAACCCTTAGCAGGGCTTATCTCTTTATATTAAAAATACCCTCCACAGATTGTGGAAGGCCAGTTGTTACTCTACTTTATATTTGCTTGAATACGAATGGAAAAATCATCACATCTAGTCAACTCTCCTATATTTACTTTTCCCTCCTCTTTAAGCTCTTTTGCTGACTCATAAGTTAAATCGGCTTTTCTTTTGTTCCAAAATTGTAGTAAAAGCGAATTACCTGCTACTTCGGTCAGCCGTTTTAAAAGTTCTAATTTATCCATTAAAGACACCTCCTCTACCTGCTAATTTCGACAGAGAAGTAATATAACCTTTAATAATTGTTGTCCATTTTTTGGCAATGAAGATAACGCTAGTCGATTAACTACGTCTATTTCATATTATATTCCTCTAATGTCTTAATCATGGAATTACCCCCTTCCGGCATTCCAACCTTCCTCGTTCTCTCTATTTTTCGGCAATGAAAATACCCTCCACAATGATTGTAGAAGGTATTGAAACAGCAACCTCCTATTGGACTTGCTGTTTTATTAACATAACCTTTTTATCCGAGTCTGTAATAAAAATAGTTTTATAATTTTCCAAGTCATTGGTTTCATCGCCTTTTGATATTAGCAAACTTGTAATAATATAGTGATTCATATGCAATTTTATGAAATGTTTATATGCGTCATCTCGTTTACTAAAATTAATTTCTATTGAATTTTCTCTAACGCCAAAAGTACCTTGAGTCTTAAATATACGTCTTTCACCTTGAGCAAGAATATTTATCTTATCAAATTCTTTTAACATATCATCCACTCCCATCTATCTACTTAATTCGACAAAAAGGAGTTTGTACCTTTAATATATTTATGGTTGTTTTTGGCAAAAAATAAAGTTAGTCGATTAACTAACGCTTAATCACTGGATTCATATTTTTAAATTGCCGCTTAATGATCTCAATAAAAGTAGGTTTGTCCTTATCGAACACTACTTCGATTTGTTTAGGGTTGCCGACTTCGTAAATTTCTTTTATCTCTGTTATACAAGTATCCATCGTAATGACCCAATTTTTGTTTTGAACCGTTATAATATCCCCTAAATCCCAATCTCTTTCGTATAGGAATGGCGACTTTGCAAGTATTTGACCACCCATATAAATTTCTTGCTCATGTTCGGCTAATTTTTCCTTACCTCTATCCGTTAACTCTGCAATGATTTCATCCTCTGGGCGTGGTATATCTTCGGTTGTTGGATCTCCCTCTGAATCTGTTGTATCAACACTCTTTGTCTCTTCCACATCTCGCGCATCCACAAATAACTCGTATCGGTCTAAACCTGTTGAAGTGTCATTTAACGTGATTACTCTTCGTTCTAGCCCTTCTCCTTGCCCAGCTACATAAGCCATGTTTTTATAGTCGAGATAGGACTCCGTATATTCCATATTTTTAAGACTGTTGTACTCTGGGCTAAAGATAACAGGTGGGTTTATCCGCTGCGAAGCAACTCTGTTAACCCCTTCTGCTATATCAAATACAAACTGCTTATTCTTAATGTCTACAACGATATTCCACCCTAACCCACTTAATTGTGAGATAGTGGTCATCTCATCAGATACAACTTCAAAACGAGAAGATCTGCTTATTGAATCCCCTCTATTTTTATTTGGTGCAATGACTAACTTTGGAATCTTACGCTTGCTATCAATTGGATTGACTGCATGCAAGTTGACGTAATGCTTCATTACCGTTTCGGCATTGCCTTGCTTATTGTCATATGCCGTATGGCTAGGAGGCAATATAAGGCGTTGAGAAAGCCATGCTTTTAACGGCTTCGCTTTAATCAACCAATTTTCTGTTTCCTTACCATTTTCGTCTAGTTCAATTTCTCGATGCTTAATCTGATAGGCTTTATGCAAATGATTGTGAGGGAATATGATTCTATCCTTCGTTAGCTCGTTTGCACCGCGAATATAACGGTTGATTTTAAGCTCAATTTCACCAATTTCATGCCATTTTCTTGTGAACTGTAACGATGAATATTGAGTGATTTCATCAATTAGATTGAAGTCTAAGTCAATAATTCTTAATGGGAGCATATTTCACCTTCCTCAATTTTTAATTTTTATCGCAACTGATCCATCTTATGTACCGACTGCTAGGGTAAAGAAAGGCGGTGCATTAAGATGAAGAAAAAGAATAAAGAATTACTAAATTTGATTTTGACTGTTGTGGTACAAATACTTCGTATAATCTTAGAATTGATAAGAATTTCACAGTGGGTTTAATCCACTGTGTTTTCTTTTTCGGCAATAAAAATAACGCTAGTCGATTGACTGCGTTTATGGTTGCTCCTATACCTACTGTTCAACTGCGGTACCTTCAATCACCTGTGTAACAACCTCTTTTAAATTAGATAATTTGGGTACTTGTTCAAGCTTGTAAGTTCCTACTCCTACTAGTCCTACCCAGAAAATTACCATCGCTGAATTTTTGTTAAACATTTTACATCACCTTTTCTTTATAATTTTTTTTCAAAATAAAAACACCTTCCTTAAACATTAGGTGTTAACGTAGCAACAAACATCATTAATTCTGCGAGTGCTTGTTTTTGATTTTCTAGTTCATTTTTTAAAAGTGTCATTTCATCAACTGGAGCATCTTCATACTCCACGTAGAAATTCTTACCGTCGAATTTTTGGATCGCAATCTTACCTTCGCGATGTTCAATTGGAGGGATTTCATCTACAAAATATCCAATAGCCTCTAATTCCTCTCTAGTCTTGCCTAAACCTAAAACTGGATCAAATGGGGAATTGTAAGTCATGACAATCATATTATTTTCATCTGTTCTAATAAACACTAAATTGCCTCCTATTTTACTATTTGATAGTGTGTTGCTGTTATATATGCTGTACTACTACTATCTATGGTTCTTATATTAGCTAAATTACCATTTTCCATCCACTCACATATAACTGACCCTAAAAAACGGCCATTCGGAAATTGACTCCAAAAAGGAGAGGTCATAGAACCGAGTCCGCCTGTTTCATCTCTAGTTACGTCATACCCTTCTAAGATCCCTCTACTATCTACTGTTAGAAAACCAACCGTTATAGAAGTATAGTTATCTTGTGATGCAATACCACTACCATTAATTATAGCTAACATATTCAAGTCATTATTAAACATACAACTGTAGTCTAAATTCCAATTTGCCATTTTAGCAATACGAAATGATAATTCTGTAACCAAAGTATCGCCATTCAAAACTTTATACCAAACACCGCCGTTTGAACTGTACAAATTGTGCATTGCTATTATCTTATTCAATCGTTTACTATAACCGATCTGTAATTTTCGCCCACCACTACTCCCTAAAGTTTGCCAACATGTGTATAACTCTCTTGAACTAGGTATAATATTGTCACTTATCAATACACCTTCTAATGATAAAACTACATAATATGCTTGACCAGAAATCCAAACATATACTTTATCATGATCTGGTATATGAATAAATGCATTTCCCGTAGGTGAATAATGTTTGGTTAAATCGTACACTTTGGTCCACGTTTTAGTTGTGAAACTAAAAAAAGCAATGCTCCAACCATTAGTAGGTGTACTATTATTTTCTACCATTTCAGCATAAAACCCTTCATTCGTAACTTTTAGAAGTGTGTTAACTTTACCTGAAATCGTAAATACTGTGGCCCCAGTAGTAGCATTGGCTCCTCTAAGTTTGTATACTCTGTAGTTACCACTGGTATATGTTTCTATGTTGTAATAAAGAATTCCGTCTTTTTCTAACATGAACGAGTTAGGTGAGTAACCTGGATATTCACCATTAGTATCTCCAGCTATAGTGATGGATGATATTATAGCATCAAAATTTTTATTGAATTTTGTAACTGTAAATAAACTGCTGCTATATTTGGCGTAATGAAAGAAATTATTTGACAGTCTATCTTTAGTAAAACCTGAATAATAAGCATTAACAGATGTTGAGTTTACACTTTGCCACCATGGTATAGTTGAATATGGTTTTATAGAAGTTATGGGAATTTTACTGTTCTTCCGATATTTACTACGCCCACCGAATGTACCTCCATGTTCTTCAATCCCTATCATAGTTACACCTCACTAGTTAAATCGTCATCTATATCATAAGATAGAGCGCTGACCGTTGTTTTCTCAACAGTAATTCCATCAATACCGTAATAAGTAATTGTTCGTGTCGTATATCTTGGACTTGTTCCACCGCTTAAAACCGACTTTGCAGCTAACGTATTATCTGATTTCCTTCGGTATTGTACAGTTGTAAAAATCCCATTGGAATCCTTCCCACTTTTATAAACTTTATATTCAGTTTGCTCAATCTTTTTACGGACTGCATTTTGAGTAGGTACTAATGAGTTTGAATTACCATTAATATCATCAACTAACTGTGCATGGCCTTTGTTCGTTGTTGTGGCAACCTCCGCAATATGATTATTAATAATGTTCAAGAGTTTCCCAGCTGCGTTCTCGTCCAACACTTTTTGCAATTCTGCAAACCACTCATCAAATTCAGTGTCACGACCGTTTTTATAAGATGTAAACCACGTATTAAATTGTTGCTGGAAAACGCTCGTCGGTACTGTTACTAAGGATTGAACGATGCCACATACATTCTCATTTGCTCTCTCGTCGATTAAGTCGGATTGTAACAAGCTAGAAGTATTCGCCCTAACTAAGATTTGAGCAATGGCAATCTCATATACATATTGGTCACGTGTCAGTTCAGGCACTTTAGGTGATGCAGCCGGTTCTCCTGCCACCACAAATAACTTGATGAATCGGTTCGCATTCTTTAAATCACATCTTAATACTATCCGATCAATCCGGTTCATTGTTGCTTCTGGTAGTTGATGCTTAAGCGTTAGATTTGTAGTATTTTCGTAACTATAACCTTTGATGATTGCTTTCCCTACACTTACATTTGTTGATAATGTGCCGGGCTCTACTTTGACCTCTAAACCAATTTCATTGTTATCATTCGACAGTAACCCACTTGATAAAACCGCACTAAAGTATTGGGCAAAATCAGATGCATAATACCATCGCTCATCTCCTGGTGCTGAGTTAAAAAACTTATATACTTCTGCCATTTTCCCACTTCCTTACACTGCATTAAATTGTTTTTGCCATGTTAAATTAAAGATTGCTCCTTGAATATCGTTATCTGCTGTATATTCAATTTCATTTTCACCAATTTGTAGTTTGAAAAAGTCACTAGCAAGATCAATCCAATGGAACACGTTCCTTGCATTGCTCTGGTCGTCAATAAAGTAAATGGCTCTATTCTCCTCACTTGTATCAATTACCATGCGTTCACCTTCCAAGAGCTCCTGATTCACCTTAATAAATTCACCTGTTGTGTTATTTTTAATGACCGGATTTAATGCAGGTCCATAAAATTCGATAAATAATGGAACAGGCGCGTCACCGTCATTATTCAGGATCCGCTTATCCTGCTGTAACCCCATCTGGAAAGGTTGGCTAAAAGGAAATTGAAATAACGGTTTAAATGCTGGTTCTTCTTCAATCGAAAGAGACTTCCAATATGGATTGTTCGCTACAAAAGAAAGTTGTCCTTTTTGTAATACGGTAGTTCTCCCGCCATTATCAGGGAAGCTTGGTACACTATCGGCCACCGCATTAATTACTCGAACGACATAATCATTCTCATATCGTAATAGACCCGGACCTAGTTTTGGGTTGCATACCTTAGCAATTAATGACCTAGCTTTAGAAATATCTTCATAGGTGCCGAATGGGTAACTAATCATGAAATCAATATCAATATCTCTTTCATCTAGGATTGCATCTAAAAAACTTGTTCCATCCATATATGGACTCTTTTGTGTCTGTATTTGTGCTGAGACTTCACCAAGCCCCTCAATATTTTGTAAATAAAAAGGAGAGTCACCAAATTCAATGGACTCTCCATGGCTATTAGTAAATATAACTTTCTCCATTGGTGACTACCCCCATTCTTGTGCTAATTTTTGAGCTTGTTTTTTCATCTGACGAGCGTTTTCGGATGGACTTAATTCCCGTGGGCTGTGTAAGTGTACTTCTTGGTTAACAGTAGTATTTCCTTTACCGTTATTGCCGTCGCCCTCTAGCTCTACTTTGACCTTGACGTTCAATTCTTTATTAATGGAGCTTGTAGCGTTCGCTGTATAGCCTAAAACATCTTTCTGCGTTAATCCTGCCGCCATCCCTGCTTTAACTTCCTCCGCCAACTCTAACGCGGTTGAAACTGCTTTCGATTGCATGTTTCTTATGCCGTTTATCATACCAAGTACTAAGTTTTTACCAATGAAGTTTCTACCCCATCGACTAGGTGAATGTATATCTAATGATTTTTGTATGGTTGCTTTTATACTATCAGCGATACTTTGTGCTTGAGACAACAAAGCTGGTGTCATATCAGATAAACCTTGTTGCATGCCTTTGATGACATTTTTTCCGATTGCAGGCATGGATGCAGTTAATGCATTAAATTGATTAGTTGTTTTACCTGTCAATTCTTTAATTTGCACCTGCCACTCACTCTTGTATTGTGCCAGTTGCGCTTTCGTTTCCTTTTTTAACTGTTCGATCTGCTTATTTGTTTCTAATCGTAAATCAACTAATTCATTCGTTGCGATTTGTGTTGCTAAAGTGGACTTTTCTTGCCACAGGGCTACATATTCTTGTAGTTCAGTATCAGACAAGGTATTCATTGCTGCAATCTGGCTAGCAGCACCTGGACCCATTGCCTGTAATTCTGCAAGTAAACCTTCATCAATTCCTTTTGATGCAAGAGAAGCCATGTTTTCAGACCAAGTGCGAATTGTTTCAACTTGTGATTGCAGGTTCGATTTCAACTGTTGCCCACTTACTTCTGCAGCTTCGGGTATTTCATCAAACAAACCTACAAAGTTCTTGATTGTATTAGCACGGTCCGCCACCGCTTTAGCGTATTCCTCATTAAGTGCTTTTTCACCATCAATAAGCTTTTGGTTTGCCTCTTGAATCTTAGTTGTATATTCATCATTCAAAGAAATTAGCTTGTCATAGATCGCTTTTTTCTTCTCTGCAGCAAGTTGTTCAAAGTAAACACGTTCTTCACTGTTTTTCTTATATTTCTTTGATAAATCAGTTAGAATCTCAACTTCTCTAGCTGCTGTTAGCTTTCCGGTGTTAAGCTTTTTGTCATAGTAAGCCTTATCGTTTTCAAATTGTTCTTTGAGTTGTTTTATCTTAGCTTGTGCTATTTTGACATCAATCTTTGAAATCGCATTGGTTACGCTGCTATATTTCGATTTCATCGCATTTAATGACTTAATATATTGCGACTCATTAATCTTGCCTGCAGCGTATTTATTGTTTAGGTTGGCCATTTTGTTATTAAACTCTTTTTGAAGAGCCATTTGTTTAGCGTGACGTTCCCTCTGTGCTTTTAACGCTTGTGATGTAGTAGCCTTACGAATCTTAGCCGCCACAACGTTTTGTGCATTAGTGACTGTTTTATACTTGTTTCCTAAAGCTTTCGCTTGTGCCACATAAGTAGACGTGGTGATTGATCCAGCTTGCAGTTTTAAATCAAGCCCCCGCATACCGTCGTTAAATGCCTTTTTAGCAGTTGCTGCAATTGATTTAGCAGACTTAGAGACTGTTTTCGATTTACTTCTTATCCCATTTGCATAACCTTGACCTGTGTACTCACCAAGTGCATAGGTAACACGTGACGGTGAATGAATGTCCATTGCTTTCTTAATCGTACTTGTTACTTTGCTAGCGATTGATTTTGCTGTACTGATAACAGCGCCGATCTTTGATTGAATACCATTGATTAAGCCTTGGATAATATGTGCGCCAATGCTGACTAAGTTTATTCCAGATAAAAATGATTTTGCTCTATTCCAACCACTTTCAACTTTAGATTTCACTTCGTTCATCTTATTGCCAACGGATGAAACCATTTCTGAAAACTTATTAGCAACCGCAATTTTCATCTCTGAAACTTTATTAGCTGCTGAAGACTTTAATTGGCTAAACTTGCTTACTGCACTAGTGGCCAACTGTTGGACTTTACTTACTGCCGATGACTTTAATTCACTGAACCTACTAACAACAGCGGTTTTTAGTTCACTGACTTTGCTTGATGCCTTTGTCTTTAGGCTTGTAAATTTAGAGACAGCTTGTGTCGCTAACTCTGCCACTTTTGCTGTTGCTTTAGTTTTTAAATCATTAAATTTAGTAACGGCTTGTACCGTTAATTCTGCTACTTTTGAAATAGCTTTTGTTTTTAATTCATTAAATCGTTGGACAGCCTTATCTCGTAACTCTACAAACTTGGCAATAGCCTTTGCTGTAAGCTCTGTTACCTTGGTTACTACGGCTGTTGATAATTCAGAAGCTTTGACTTTAATGGTATCCCAATTCTTGTAGAGAGCGACTCCTATGCTGATTAAAGAAGCAATAATGGCAATCGTAGCGCCGACTGGTCCAGTTAATAATCCAAAGCTTCTTACTAGCCATGGCAATGCTTTTGAAGCCAAACTAATTACTCTTATACCTACATTTGCAATTACTTGACCAACCTTAGTCAAAATAGCATTAGCTGTAGTACCTGGAGCTACCATACGGATTAATGATGTTCCAACTGAAAGAATCCATGGTAATGTGGCCATTACTACCCCTATTAATGTAGTAAGTCCAGCGATGATCCGACCGATTACTGGATGAGCTTTCATCATGTTGTCCGTCCATGACAAAAACCGATTGGTTAACTCTAATAGTTTTGCTCCAAGTGGTGCCATACCAACGCCAAGGTTAATAAGAAACGTAGTAAGATTGCCGATTAAAGCCATAACAGACGGTGCTGTTTGAATTACATAATCACAAAACTTCTTGAACCCTTCACTTTTAGAAAGCGATGCCGACCATTCTCTAAACTTACTCATCATGCTTTGCAAAGCTGACATCATGTTAGCACTCATCGGACCAAATGCAGCGAATGTATTCACTACTCCTATAATTGCGTCTCCCACAATGCTTTTAAGCTTAGGCATATTCGTTTGGACATAATCCATAAACGTTTGGAACTTTTTAGATTTATCTAATCCGGCTGCCCAATCGGCAAATGATTTAGTCATATCTAAAAACCCACCAGCTGTACTTGCAGATAATGGAGCAAAAGCTGTTAACATGCTTGTAATACCTTGGAATACGTTCCCGAATGCTGCACCAAATGTGACGAGCATTGGAGCACCATTTTTATTTAGATATTCTAAGAATTTTTGTACAGGAGGTGTGCCAATTGATTTTTTAAGCGTGCCCATTAAAAAGTCCACTGCTTGTGCCGACTGTACAAATAACGGTTTAAGCTGAATAAGTAACGTTTTAGCAATACCCATCGCTTTTGTAAATGCAGATAAGACGGGTTTCTCCGTCGCGGCTACAAGGCTTGTATATGTAGCTTTCAGGCTGTCGAATGCAGACTTCGCTTTTTGTTGTTCTGCATTTAACTTCGCATTCTTTTCAAAGAGTGCTTTTATAGTCGGAATGGCAACCATACCAAATGCTGCAGCTGCAGATCCTGCTGCTGCAAATGCTCCCACTAGAGCAAAGGTACTCCCGGCCACTGTTCCTATAATCGGACCAAGTGACCCGATCAGGCCACCTAAATTGGCGATGATAGGAGAAATAGCTGGCAATACTGCGATGAACGCTCCTTGTAGTGACGTACTAACAATTTCACCGAAGTTCCGCATAGATGTAGCAATTTTGCCTATCATGGCTTGACCAGCCTGCCACCCTGCACGGAAATTACTCCAATCTGCTTTAATACGTGCAACTACTTTGCTACCAGATATAGCGAGCATTTTAGCTTTTAGAATCGCCATTGTACGATTGAACGATGATATATCTGCACTGATTTTAGCTTCTGACTTCGCATATTCGACTTGTTTTAAATTAGCTCTTACAAGTGTCATTTTCGCGTTAAAAGCTCGCACGTTGGCTCCAATATCTGCATTGGCGCCGGTCGTTGTCTTTTTTAATGTGCTGTGGACTTCTCGCATCTTTGCTAAGAAATCTTTAATACTTGCCCCTACAACGGCGCTAAAACGTTCTGTCATATTCACCCTCCTATCTTATATTTTTTCATTGCCTCTTTCGCTTTATTAAAGAGAGTAAAATCTTTCTCTGTAGCTACTTCTGATTGGTTGTTTAATATTTGGTTACGAACCTTTTCAGCATCAAATAACTTCTTCACGTTAATACGATTTTCATTTTGTGCTCGTGCTGTAAAGATTGCATGGACAGCCATATCTTCATAGGTCTTAACGTCTCGTAACATAGCTCCCTTCATGAGATTGTTATATTCGCGAGGCGTTAGGCTATAAAGATAATCTAAATCGACAATATTTAAATGCTGAATCGCATCAATTTCAAGTTGATCGAAGTCTATTCCTCGATTGCTGCTTTTTTCTTCAATGTCTGTTCGTACGCCAGATTGTTTTGTGCTTTCTCTTCCTCGTCCTTGCCGAATCCCTTCATTAGCTCTAAATCGTTCCAATAATTCTTGACCGTTTTCTTGAAAAAACCACTTTCTGAGATTTCCTTATAGATTTCTTTTAGTAATGGTTCTGTATCGCCATCTTCTTCAATACGACTTTCGAGCGCTTCCTCAATTTGCTCTATAGTGGGCTTTCCTCTCTTTGATAAATGGGCTGTGGCACAATCCCAATATTGTGCTGCTGCTTGAATATCACCTTCAACAATACCTGTAAGAATATTAGCTAACCCGTTAACCATTTTTCCCGTTTGTTCCTGGAAAGTTCCGTATTTTGAATCTGCTAGTTTTAAAAATGCAAACGATGGTTTTCCTTGTACCTCTTTATTTTCAATAGTTAATAGTAGTGACATATGTGTTTCCTCCAATTTTTCCGCTTTTATTTTTGGTAATTAAAAAAGAGAGGGCTAAACCCTCTCACATTATTCTGTAGGCTGTTGTGGTTGTTCAGTTTGCGTCTCGCCAAGTTTGCCTGATTTTTCTCCTGGCTTTTCGAAACCGTATTTCCCAAATTCAATCACTTCAATAGGTAGTGGATCTAATTCACCTTTTTGAGACTGTCCAAGTACTTGAATCGTGCCCGATACTTCAACAAAGCCCTCTGTACCAGCTTTTTCATCTGCCGATTCAAAATAGCCATATGCAAATGTTGCATTATGTTTGCCGTTTTCATTTAGAACTAAATCTACTTTCCAAACTTTAATCTGTGCACCTTTTTGTATTGCTTCAAAGATTAGTTCTTGGCCTTTGTCACCCGAATCTCCATATGCAGTGAGTTCAAATGATTCTGACGTAGTGCCTGGCGCTACAACACGTCCGAATTTAGTTTTTTCATCGCTCATTTCTGTTTCAATTGAGTGAGATAAGTCAGTTTGTTGTGCAATGACAAATGCAGATTCACCTAACGCTGCAGTTGCACTTTGAATTAATAAGATGGTGTCTTTTCCGTTTTTGAGCATGTGCTATACACTCTCCTTTTCTAATGTTAAAAGCAATGTAAAAACGCCATGCCTGTGAATGCCGTCAATGTCTGTAAACACTTTGGCGTCACGGTATGACGTTTTAATTGTTTTGTAACCTTTTATATCTAATTTGTATTTAAATGCATCATGAACAGCGCTAAGTATCTTATATGCTTCGCTATTTCCTTTGTAACTACTCCAAACGTGAAGAGTGATGGACATATCCACCACATCGTTGTTTTTAACATCGAACTGATCGCTTGTAGGTTCTCCTACAACAATATAAGGGTAAGTCGTATCTTCCGTCACATAATCATATACACCTAAGTAATTAGGTGCTTTGTTAAGCAAAGAAGTGACGTTTATATCCCCTCTTAATCTATCCATAATGGCTTTCTGGGTTGGTGCAAAAGCTAACACTGTATCACGCTCCTAGCCGCTTCATTTCAGAAAGAAAGTGTTTCCGGCCAACTAATATACTATCGAACCAAAACGGCTGTGGTGGCTGTCCTGCCGTAACCACAAACCGTCCTAGTTTTTCATCGAAGTACACCCACGTGCCTTTTCTTCCGTTTCCATGCATGGAATATTTGCCGGTTCCCCATTCAATGTATGGAGCGTATTCAGCTCCAACTGTAATGGTGGCTGTATATCCTAAGCTGCTTATATCCATAACGTATGTGATGGATTGTCTTAAATAGCCGGAATCAACAGGAGCCCTTGCTCTCGCTTCGTTTTGAATAACAATAGCTGTCTCATCGACTATTCGCTTAACTTCTTTTTCGATGTCCTTAGACCACTTTTTTAACGCTCTTTCAAGCTCCTTGCTCCCGAACCTTGTTATGCTCATGCGGCACCTCTCTTAGCTTTACACGATAAATTTCATTTGCTCCGCCCTGATCCATAGGCTTTGCAACAAGTTCGTATTCATCTCCATCAAAACGTACATAATGCTTGTTTAACAGCTTATATTCATATGGATAATACAAATATCTATCAAACGAATTTTCCAACTGCATAGCTTTATATTGTTCATCTGACGAAGGTGTATCAACAAAACAATTCATTGAGAAGAGCGTTTCTGGACCCCCTTCGGTAAATCCTCCTGAATCATCTTGGGAGCCTTCTGTAATGTGATATATTTCTACTTTATGAGGAAATTCATCGTTCAAACTACCACCTCAATTTCTTAAATGGTTTTAAAGGCTTCAATATACTAGATGGTAAGTCTGTAGCGTATGAGTAGCTTACACTGCCCATTGAACGTGCTGTAAGACCGGCTTTTTGCGTATAAAATTGAATTGCTTTCGCAATAAACACTTTCACATTTGAGTTTTCCACCGTTAATTCTTGATTGCAATAATCAATTGCATAATCCAAATAGATAGGAGCAAGTATTTTATAGGTTTCAACCCGCTCAGGCGTTGAAATATCGTCGTTAATAGCAATTAATTCGCATACTTCTTCATCAGTCGGCGTCCACATTGTTAACACCATCTTCCGCTTCCGAATTGACTGGCTTTTCAGGATCTTGATTTTCTTTAGGTACTTCAACAAGATAAGCGATTAACTCTTTTTTAGTGTCGTTTGATTTGTAATCAATCTGCTTTGAATCTAAGATTCCTTTAATTTGAGAAATCTTCATGGCATTCAATTGCTCATATGAATGGTTTTTAACTGCTAACCTCTCACGAGCACGCCGAAATGTATAAGCTCCCATACAATCACCCTTTCATAACAAAAGAGCGCCTAAGCGCCCTCTTATTTAATTTTGAACTTGAAATCAACCATACGAACTGCTTTAGGTTCATAAACTAATTCCCAGTTGGAGCCAGTTGCTAATTCTGTGTTTGTTGGGAAATCACCTGCAACTGCTGATTCAGTCCATTTCACCCCACGTGGATGGAGCATAAAGATATTACGATTGATTAAGAAATCTTCACCTGATGAGGCCATTGTGTCACGATCTGTTTCAGTCTCAATAATATTCGGGTGCTTACCATTACCCCAAGCCAATGCGCCTTGACCAAAGATATACGTTTCTGCCACACCTGTTGCAGTATCATAAGGCATACCATCATCTACAATTACTCGTTTCCCCATGAAATAAGGAATGCGAACAGATTGGCCTGCAGGTTGTACATACTCAATTAATTGCAGTTTAGCAAGATAGGTTTCAACAGCTGAATGCATTGTAATAGCTGCTAAAGAGTCCTTTGCATCTCCCATGATTTGTACCGCATCTAAGAAGCTATTAGCTGTGAATAGTGCACCTGCATCTGTTTCACTAGAAATATCATGGATTTTCTTAGCCATTGACATTGAAGAAAATACACCCTTTAATGTTGAAAGCAATACTTTTTGACGGTCACGAGCCCAATAGTTTGTCACAAGATTTCCGATAGCTCCCATAGGGTCAGCACCCGAAAGCAATGCTGATAGGCCATTTGCTCCCCATGCTTTTGCGCGACCTTGTTTGCGAGCAACGTCTTTGCTTGTGCCGATTTTTCCAGGAGTTAAAGATCCGTCATCTGACATAACTTCTGAATCACCTGTAAGGTCGTTGAAGTAAGGCATATTGACGAGAGTGTTTGGACCACTTGCTAATGCGTTGAATTCTGCGTCATTTGTAGCAATTCCGCTATTTAATACATTTGATAATTCCATTGTTCGTTGAGTCACATAGTTTGTGAAAATCTCTGGTTGAATGATGTCTCCAATACGTGTAATTGGCATAAATTAATTCCTCCTATTGCCCAAATTGGGCTTTCAATTGGTTGTATAAGTCGGGGTTATCACGTAGCAAAATCCCTTGTTCTGTTAAATTGAAAGTGTCTTTCGCAAACGGATTTGGTTTGTTGTAGCCTCCTGGCACATGTTGACCGCCTGCTGATGGCGTTTTGCCCTTCAAACTATCCGATTCAAACAAGTAAGCATCAGACTCTTTCAAAGCATTCAGTTGATCTTCAAGACCTAAAAGCGTTTGTCCATCTTGCTTGATGCCTTCCACATTTAATAGAGCCTTAACCGCTTTCGGATTCTTTGCTTTGGCCTTGCGTAACGCTTCTGACAAAGTAAAATCAAAGTCCTTTTGCTTCAATTTTTCTTCGTATTCAGCAACAGTTGTTTGGTTCTGCTCTTGCAATGTTTGAATTTGTGTTTGCAATTTCTCATTGCCTGCTGCCTTTGTACTTAAATCTGCAAGTTGAGTGTCACGGCTTTTCATAAGATCTTTCAAATCATTTACCTCTTGGATTTTGTCATCAAGACGGCTTTTCGGAACCATTTGACCAAACCCTGTTACAACCTTATTTGCTTGTTCATCCGTTAAACCTAATGCAAGTAATGCTTCTTTGTTCATCTTGTTTTCCTCCTATACGTTTTTTACGCCCAACGCGGCGATAGGTAGACTTTGTTCTTTAACGTCTACAAAGCTAAAAGACGATTTTAGACATAATAAAAAGCCGTTCCTTAGAACGACTTAACCCCAATCCATTTCAAACAATGCAAACTTTATAATCTCCCATAAAAACCAAACACCAATAATGATTATGGGTATACCGATAATACCTAGAAAGAAGCAACCTCCTAATGCTTGGAGATTAGCTAAGCAACCTTCGCCAACTTTTTGTACTTTTTCAGTTGTATACTCTTCCATTCGCCCCACCGCCTCGCTATCAGTATATCTGAAAAAAAGGTAGGTATTGGCTATGCAAATTTCTTTTCCCATTCTTCGTATGTTTGATATGGAACTGTGAGATTTGGTGGTAATATCTCTTTTTGTGCTTTTTTCAATGCCTTGGTATACGTAAGCCCGTCTTCCATATACCTATCGATACGATCAGCAAGCTTTTGTTGATAGTTTGCATCTCTATAATCCCTGCCGCGGCGTACTTCTGGCAGCATATTGTTTATAAGTACCATTACGATACAACGACAATTAATGTCCATCTTTGCAATATGCCATTGATGAGGTCCCTTAGCTTTCAAGCCAGCATGATGGAAGAAGCCTTCTGAATCTGACTTCTGGCCGTCTAGTTTTCTATGTGAAGTTCTAACTTGCGCATCTAGTGCCGACATCCAAACCTTTTTGACTGCTGCATGCTTACTTGCCTGCTTAAAGATTTGTTCGTCTGAAAGTGATAAGGATCGCCCTCCTTCTGTCCGTGCAACAAGCCTAGCCTTTCGCGAACTAAAGCCAATTGCATCCTCAATACGTTTAGCCATCTTCCAATAGCCTTCGCCGGACATAAGAGATTGAGAAATCTCAATGTGCAACCGTTGAACGGTTTCATTTCGATGTTTCTCTAAGATAGATGACAAGGTTAAGTATTTAATAGCATTCGTTAGAGTTGTCTGCACTAAATCCTTAGCTGGTGGAGCAAAGCCCATTTCTGTACTAGCAAACACCTCAAATAAATAGGCCATCTTTAAATAGTTTTCAACATAGACCGTTTCATTCATCTGTGAAATCATAACAACAAGCTTTTTATAGTCCTGTGTTAATTCCTTTGCAATGTTGTCTAGTTCCTTTGCTAATCGGTTGTACTTATTTAGGTCTGTATACCTTGTCTCATCGCTTTTAACGAACTTCACATACATTTTATTCAACTCGTCTAAAATGCTCTGTAAACGTAAGGAAAACACTTTTTCAATTTCATCTTCTGCTTTATCGATAAGCTTTTGTATATCTTGTTTAATCTCCTGTTGGTTCATCTTCAAGACCACCTAATCGATCACTATAAGAATCTTGTTCATCCCTCAATCGTTGTTGTTCCTGTGCTACATCTCTCACCCAAGGATGATTCTCTAAAATAGTAGTTTGAGAAATAACGCCAAGACTTTTTTGTGCCATATCAACGATTTCAGATTCATTCGTCAATATCATTTTGTTGAAAGAAAAGGTAATGTCACGATAATCAAACTCACCTTTTTTGCTTAACTTAGCGTACTTAGCAACAAACAACATGAACCTTCTTAAAGCTTTGGTGAATTTTCGTTCAAGCATAGAAGCTTTAATATCTAGTAACGAATAAAGATTTTGCAATGCAACACCACTTGGAGCATCCCCAATAATATCCGGTGATGGATTCACACCTTGGCCGAAAGAATAAATATCATTTGTATAAGTATCTCGCTGAGTTTTATAGGCTTCAACTGGAACCTCGCCGGTTAAAGTATCAACTCCCGAACCTTCTTCGGCTTCCACTTTGATTGCACGATACCGTTTTAGCATGGTTTTAAACTCTTGTAGGTCTTCACCTTCATAGCCTTTCAATACATAAATCAATGCTTGAATCTCTTCTAAGGTGTCTTGGGTCGTACTCACTAAGGAGTCATAACCATCAATCTGATTTTTATAGAAGGTGAGGTCTGATACGCCAAATTCATTGTTCTTAAATTCGATAAAAGGAACGACTTCCCAACTCAGGCCCTTATCACCTTGATAGAAATGTGGCGCTGGGTTGATTTCTTCGGTTACATCCATATAGATTTTGCCGTCAATCATTTCATAGTACGTCACATCGTCCGGCGTCCATAACTCTAGCTTTACTTTATTATTTGTCACATTGTAAAAGCGAATGCCGGCTAGAAGCTTATCCTTTCTCTTTGTATCGTAGATAGGGATAAATTCTTCTGCCGGTATGATAATGTGTTGAAATTTCCCATCCTCATCGACATAAGGATGAAGCCACTCCTTACCTTTGTTTGAAGCATTTAAGATTAACTCCGGCAGCGTATCTTCAAACTCTTCTCCGATTAATTCTTCAATGAGTTCGAGCGCCTTTTTATCATCGCTTTTTGACCCAAAAGAAAGAGGCTCCCCAGCAAGATAGCCGACTTTTTGATCAACTAATATCTTGTGGAAGCCCGATGGTATTTTTGATGCTTCGTTTGTTGCATCTATATCAATTGATTTGGCGCCATTTTCATCATAGACATATACTTTCTTATTCAGAATCTCGTTTTCGGTAAAGTAATATTTTACGCCTTCTAAAAGCTTTGATGGATTGAAGGCAGTGTATAGCTCCTTAACTGTATCTATCGCTTTCGGTTTATTCTTTTCAATAATTTCTATAAACTCATCTGTTTGAGTCTTCCCAAGTAGCCAGTGCAACTGTTATCCCCTCCTTACTTTAATAGTGAAATACCACGTTTCTTCATAACAACTGTATTCACAAAGTATCTGTCACCATCCATTTGGTGGTCATTCTGCTTTACTGGCTTATCTTCTCCACGATCTGCAGCTTTCTCATCCCAAATGTAAGATGAAAACTCTCGAAAGGTTTCTTTGCAGCAATCATTGTACTTAATCAATTGCTTTTCTAAGGCTGTTGCTACGTTACGAATGCCGTCTAGCACATCGTTTTTTGCTTTAATCACATGCAAACCGCGCTTCTTTAAAACAGCTATGAAAGATGCTGCGGATGGATCTACGATAATACCTTTAAAGTGAGAAACATCACCAATGAATTGTTCTAAATCATTTGCATACTCTTCATCAGTCTTCTGTTTTGACTTCTGACGCCCGTCATAGTGATATTCCTTTGTCTTATACCAAACGCCATCAAAAAGACCCCACAAACCAAATGTTGTAGGGTTCTGAGTACCATAGTCAATGCTGACATAATATTTTTCATATTCGCGTTCAACAGTTTCAACAACATGCTTTTCCTTATCGAACATGTCATAGATAACGCCCTCGGCAAGTACCCATAACCCAAGAATGAAGCGCTTGAAGAATACTCCGCTATACATCCGCTTATAACGCTCTTTTACACGTTCAGACAATGACGGGTTGTCATCCATCAAGAAATGAATCTGGAATAGATTCTTCTCTTCCATCTTGTCGATAAACTCCGTTTTAAACCAATGATAAGGGCCTGCTGGGTTACAGTTGAACCAGAACTTTGCACCTTCAACAGAACAACGCGCCGTCGCTTGGTCAACAAATGATTTCGGCATAAGCGCTACTTCATCAAAGAACATTCCGGCAAGCGTAATACCTTGGATAAGATCTTGTGAAGCTTCATCTTTACCGCCGAAGTAGTAAAAGTGATTTGTCTTGCCATTCTTCGTAACGGTAAACATATTCTCTGTACGATGCTCTTTGACTTGATACTTCCTGCTACGTAACATCTTTTGCAAAGGCTTGAAAACATTACGTCTAAATGACCCTATTGTTTTACCGGCCATGCCTAAGTTTTCATCGTCAAAGCTTTCCATCGCCCACATGATGTATGAGAGAGACATCACAACCGTTTTACCGGCTCGGACTGATCCGTCGCAGATGATACCGTCTTTGTCCTTGTATGGCGACTTACCATGTACCCACCAGGTGAGGACTTTCTTTTGTTTCATACTAAACGGCGAGAACTTGAAGAGAGCGGACTTTTTCTTTCGTTTAATCATCCCAACTCACCTCTGTGCATCCAAGTGCTTCGATGAATCCATCGTCTTCGTATTCTTCTTCCTCACCAGTTTCTTTTCGAATAGCAATGTTATTGCGTTCAATGTCCGTCTTGGTCTTCTCAATATTTAGCTGCATTTGCTCTAGCTTCATACGGCGCTCATCGTATTCATCCGAAAGCTCCAAGAATTGCTTCACCACATTGCGCCATTCGGCTGTTAAGCGGGCTTCTGTCTTAATGTACTCAGCATATTGCTCAAAGGCATACACAACCTTGTAGCGAGTTGAGGAGCCTGTCTGACCATCCGCGGTCATATCTTCTTCTCGCAAAGTGTCAAAGCGATTTTCAACGAACATGATTTTATGCAACTGGATAAGTGATGCGAATTTCGTTTCAATCTGAAACCATAACCTATCTGCTAATGTCATGGTTTTGGTGTCCTCGATGATCTCTAACATATCTTGCGGTAACCACTTACGATAGAAGCCATGTTTAACCGAGGCTTCATTCCGTTTTGTGAACTGGTTCTTCGGGTTGCTCCTGTAAGCACCTGAGCTCTTGCTTTCCTTCTGACCATCAACTTTATTAACTGCTTTTCGTTTAGTAACGTTGCCTTTCGATTGATTAGTAACGTTACCTTTCAAATGGTCGGCCCATTTATCTTGATTTTTCCACTTTCGAATCTGAGAATCAGACTTTTCAAGCTGCTCAGCAATATCTTTCAATAGCATCTTTCCGCTTGATTCTAAATACAGTTTTTTTGCTTTATCCCTGTTCGGGTCACGTGCTCTTGGCAATCATTTCACCACCTCCGAAATTGAATCTTTTTACCTGTTTAATTCGTACTATAGTTATTCCATATAAAAGAAGGTGATATTATGGCAAAAAATGCAGGTAACCACCGCAAAGGAGCCGTGAAAGGGCGTAGTCAGTTTAAAGCTCCTAATGGTAACTATATTAAACGAAATGCCGGTAATGGTCAGTTTATGGACCAAAAGACTTCTGGCGGTAAGTTTAAAGGTGTCCGCACTGAAAAGTAATGTCTGAGAAAGGCATCTTAAGTGATGCCTTCTAGATTAAAACTAAAATTATTTTCTTTTAATACTTGATACAACACTATCCCCAAACGATTTACCATATCTTCATCCTGCTCTTCAAAACCTGCCTCATTCAAACATGCATGTAACATTTCATGTATTAATGTTTGATTCTTTTTATCTGTAGACATTCCATTCTTAATTTTAATGACCGTTTTTTGATATACACATGCTCCCATCATCCTTGGATCATCATCTATTTCATTTACTAGCTCAATATTGTAGTCAATGCCCGCTATTTTAATGATTTCTGGTAGCAAATTATTTCCTCCAATCCTCTCATTTTGATAGTTGCTTATTTTAATCAAAATAAAAAGCACCCAAAAGGATGCTAAAATTTATCTTCCTTATAAAATGTTTACTTTTTATAAATATCATACTCATATTTAAAAGTATAATAAGCATCAATGGCAGATTTATATGTAACCCACACACTTCTAAATGAATAAATGTAATAGATAATGATTATAAACATAACTAATATAAATGTTTCTTTAATACTAATATCAAATTCAACTAGTTTCTCTAAAAAATTTAATTTTGAATCCCATAACACTCCTAATAAAAAGATCATAAATGGGACGGGAGTAAAACTTTTTAATATATCAATTTTCACCTTAGCAGTATCAATAGTTTTTGATTCTTCCATTACGAAAAAATATAACTTCTCTTTAGCATTATCTTCTCTTTTTAATCTAGCGACAGAATCTTTAAAATTTAAGTGTTCCACATATTTTTGATAGTCATTAAAATTTTTAAATAATAGATATATAAATATAAAAAACAAAACTACTCTAAAAATAGTGTTATTTATATTAACAATATCCGGGAAAAATGAGCTAAACATAGCATATACAAAACCCAATATGAGTATTGTAAATAATGCATTTTGAAGTACCTTTTGAATTGAAACAGTTCTATTTATTTTTCTTTGATCTTTAATATTCAATTTTCTCACCTCCCTATCAAATATATTAAATATATACAAGGCAGTATATTACATATCTGATAATACTATCAACATTTACTTTTCCTAATGTGAAACTAAATTAAAAATATAGTATGCAGCCACTAAAAATATAAGCGAAGCCATTGTTCCAGCAATCTTATTAGGCACTCTTAATACCTTAAATAAAACTATCAATATTACAACGGTGATTACAAACAGTGCTAAAATTATTCCGAGTTGCATTGCCAATCCGTTAATTACTCCGTTATCAAAATTCTTATCTATTATTTTCATATCACACCTCTAGACTCACTATAAGAGAATAGAAAAAATGTGTATATTACATATTTGATAATCATAATAAAAAAGACTACCGCTAGTAATCGATAGCCTTTCTATGAGGGGTTTTCAATTCATGTTGAGATATACATCATCATTTTGATTTAGCATCTCATATAAACGAACAATACAGCCGAGCCTAGAATACCTAGCTTTGTAGCATGTATTTAATTATTAGATGCTCCGCATTATTCGCTTATATGAAACGGTACTTAAAAAAATACAGACCTCAATGTGGCTGAAAGCCAAATGTTTATTCCTCTTTAGCATGATATAACCAATGGAATTTATCTTCTTGGGTTGGTTGGTTGGTTTTTATAACCTCTGAGGGTTGATTTTTAAGAGAAGTGGAAAAACCTGCTCCCCCTATAATCCCCCTCATATATGCTGAAATCGTATGACAACGTATGACAAAAAACTTTATGCAAGCTCCTTAAAAACCTTACTTTTTGCTCTATTAATATTGGTTTGAACCGTGCTCTTACTGAGTTTTAGCTCATTTGCAATTTGTTGAAAACTTTTTTGTTCAACAACGTGTTTTACATAGCAAATTCTCTCTTTATGACTCCAAGATGCGAATATTTTAGCTAGTCGTTTCTTTTCATCTTGTGACATATAAAGCTGCTTTGAATTTATATCATAGAGCTGATCTGTAATGTCTGGAATAACGTCGATAGATTCAAAGAACTGCTTTTGATAAATGGATCTTTTATCTACACCACGATAGGCATCTGGATTACGTCCTGTTTCCATCCAGTCAATTGCGAATGTCATACTCTCAATCATGCTATTGATTTGTGTTTCATCTTCAAAATTATCTATATCTATTTTTGCTTTCATTTTGTGTAATGCTGCGCGGTTCTCTTTATATTCTTGCAGCAAGTTATCTGCCCAGTTTTCCATTGCTACTCCCCCTTATTAAAGTAACAAAAAAGGAGCACCAAATAAACGCAGTAATTGCGTAAATTCGATGCTCCAGGTTGTTCCCGTAAGCTGACCTTCAAATATATCTCTTTAATCCTAATTACTAAATTTCCTTTGTATACTTTCAATCACTGACTTTGATCCTAGCTCCGAAAAGTTCGATAGTCCGTATACATATTTCTCCAATAAATCTACATCCTTCCTTAACACTAGCAATATATAATATAAATAAAATAGAACTATACTTTTATCTACAACAGGTACTGAGACCGAAAGATCTTCTGGATCTTCCGTTTTCATCCATTCTATAAAAAATTCTAGCAGCGAAACTCTATTTTGTTGTAGTAGAGTATCTAATTCTTCAATAGTATTTATATTAAATAATTTTAATTTTTTTAAATCTTCATCAGAAACTATATGCTTACTTTCCAAAAATTCACCATCAGTAACAAGCCCTGTCTCTAAAATGTCAGAATAGATTGTAGATACAACTCTAGATGACGCTAGATATTTTTCTATACTTACCTTATCTATTGGAATATCTAATTTATTCTTTTCAAATTGTCCATTTACTTTTTCTTCGTATTTAGATAATTCATTTTTTATTCTAATAAATTCCGCATCTGCAAGTTCAAGTAAGCCTGAAACTCTCGAAAATTCTCTTCTTATTTGAATAGGTACCTCAACAGCAGATTTATATCCTAAATCATGTTCAATTTCTGCCCATGCATGTTGTAAAATGGATCTAATTTGCACTTCAAATTTTATATTATTAAAACGTTTATACTCTGTCATTTTTGCTCTAACGCTATTTAAAGATAAAACATAATGAAGTGAAGAGTATCCGAATACATCAGGTTTTTCTTTAACCCTTTTATCAATAGAATTTTTCCAGTCTACTTCATATTCTGATTTTAATAATTCTGCTACTTTATCTACATCATCATCAAAGTAAGTAATTATTCTTAATCCTACTACATCCGTTATTTCATCTAACGTATTATACTTCTTTTTATCGTTTACTTTTTTCTCCAAACTTTTTAATTCCTTAACTCTTTTTTCAATCTTGTGTACTTTCAATCCATTATCTTCTAACAAAGACTCTAGTAAATTTTCCATTGATTTTTCACATTGTTCAAATAGTTCTTTATTATAATTATAATTATCTAATATTTGTTTTGACACCATTTGTTTTCTCCTAATGTTTATAAAAATATAATATTAGTATTCCATAAATGTTTTAAATCAACAATACTTACCTTTTTAAATAGTTTTAAATTTCTGCGTACATTTAATCTCCGAATGTGTCAGCTCACCTTTATGTAATCTAAATACCTACTTTTTATAACTGTATTAATTCTTCTCTAACTTTTAATACCTTATCTCTATCCATTTTAGTTAAACACCATTCATCCCACATCCCCTTTTTAGCAAATAAAAAAGAGCACCAAATAAACGATTAATTATGTAATTCCAATGCTCCCGTTGTTATAGTATTTTAAGAACTTGCTAAACTCGCTTTATATTCTTTTGCTAACTCTGGCAAATCTAAATTAGAATATTTTCTTTGATTAACGATGGGATAAGTTGCATAAACATATTTGATAAAGTCATTCCAATTAAAATATTTCGTCTCTTTAATAACAGTATCTAATATTTTCTTCTCTTGTTTGCTTAGCTTTATAATTAAATTTTCATTACTAGAGCCGGTGAAGTCTAGAAGTTCCTTATTATTCCCAAAGGCCGAGGAAGTATGGATAATTTTCAATTTAGAATCTTTTGCCGCTACATCAAATACATCACTAACGTACGGGCCATAATGATCAAAGTACCAATCAATATTAGTAATCTGATGATTATATTTAATTGAACTTTCCCAGTCAGCTAAGTAAACCATTTTTGTAGTCCTTGTTTTAGATAATTCATCTTTATATGGATAATTCTCGACAATATAATATAGTATTTCATTAATTTTACTCATAATCCTCACCCTTCCCCTAAAGGCAAATTATTTTCAATTGACTCTACCAATAACTGTCCAAATGGCCCTTCTAAAAACTCTGATAAGTGTAGTTCATCATGATTTAGTTTTTCATTTGTTGTTTCGATAACAATTACTGCTATTGCTCTATCATTGTGTGTTAAATTTTTGCAAAAATAACATCTACTCTTCATTGAAATATTTTCTAAAATACTTCTTTCCATACCTGTTTGCTTTGTTACGTAATCAAGATATCTTTTTGGGGTTCTTTCGAAACTAGGAATCTTGTCAACATAAAATGTTCCATTCATCCAAGCTTTAGAAATATAACCATTATCTTTTGAATATGTATCTCTACCCTTTTTTGTATATACAGGATTTTTAGAATACCTTCCTATAGGGATAAATAATTCATTTGCTATATTATAACGATATATTGAAATTCTGTCCTGATAAGTTAATTCTAAAGAAAAGTTAATATATTTTATTATCATTTCAGGTGTTGCTTCAATGGTGTTATTTAATGATTCTACTGTATTCTTGATTGAATCCAATTGGCTGTTTAATTTACTATTTGATAATTTTAACGAAGACATTTTCTCCTTGGAATAATTTGATTGTATCCAACATACACAGAAAATAATAATCGTTAACAAAAGCCAATACCACTTACCTACTATTAACTTGTTAAACTTCGGTATTGCTAACCCAATAGGAATAAGTAGTAAAAATAAATTCCCCCACTCGGTTTTCCAATTTTTAAAGGAGAGTGCTATTCCATCAATTATCTTTTTAACCATAACAAAGTCCTTCCCTATTTCTGAATTTATAGTTATATTATCTCATAATATAAACAAAAAAACACATTTTTTTCATAAAACATCTACTCATAAAGAAGCCAACAGATTTCTAAAATTATTGCTATTTAAGTTCTATTAAAATTTCTGTGTATATTTGATTTCCGAATGAGTCGGTAAGCCTCTCTGCCAAGAAATTTCTTGTTTACCGTAACCATTCAGAGGTGTATCTAAATGAATCAATTGACCATCACATACGACATACACTGCATTTTTACATAAGTCAATTTCAGCAATCATGATATGTTCTTTAATTTTTTTGACCATATTACGCCTCCGCTATGATGTTTTTTATAAAAAACGAATCTTAACAGATTCTTATTCGTATATTCTAATACCGTATTGATAATATTGGAGGTGGACGGTCGGCAAACAGTCTAATTACCTCCCCTTTCACTTACACGTTTGAACTTGATTCAAGCGTGTTTTCTTTTGTTCAATTCCATTAGCACCGCATAAGCGCCACCATTTTTATTTTCAGTTTGAATCTTGCTGATTTGCTTCCAGCCGCGAGTTTCATAGTCATCAATCCTTTTTTGTAAGTCCATTGCTGTATATCCTCGAAGAATTTTTCTTCCAGCATCTCTTCCCCAAGCCATCTAATCACCTCATCCGTTTTTATTTTCGCTCTAATACACGAGCGACATTTCTCATGTATCTTAATTGCTGCTCAATGTACGGCCCTTCCGGTTTTCCACCACTTGCTAGATAATCCGCAATACGCTTGTCCACATCTTGCAGTACCTCAATTGGCATCTTAGGAGCAAGCTGCGCTAATTGTTCCGCTAATGACATCATTTTCACCGCCTAAAATATCGAAAATTGTTACTTGATTCTTTAAAAAGTCCTCTTCTGCTTTTCGTACCCGACAAGTTGGACCAATGCCAAACTTTATGGATTGTTTGGATTTTAAAGGCCGATTACAACGTGCACAAAGACATACACTTTCATCATTCATTTTCTTTACGTTTCCATCGCCATCTTGATAGCAAGACACATCCATGCAACAGTGACTGTTACAATCATTAATTCAAACACTGACAATACCCTTACCTCCCTTTCTAATTTCAAAATCTTGCGAACTTTTATAACCTTGTTTCTCCATTTCACGTAAATCCAATAAACACTAAATGTACTACCAATAAACTCCCATATATAATAATATTGGATATAATAGGAGGGTTTTATGAGATACTTTTCAATTACTCTATCAATATTTTTTGGTAGTATTATTCTATTTTTATTAACACTATACTTAATTCAAGATGAAACATTTATGGTTCCAATCGGCTTCGTACTATTTTTATTAATGTCAATAATAATCACTTTGTTAATTAGAATCATAGAAATAATAAAGAAGAAGTAGCTCTGCCATAAGGAGCTATTTTTTTCTGCCCAGTTCAACTAACATATTTGTTCCTACAGCTAGTTCACGCAACCCCCTTAACTCTGCTATCACCCGACAAAAAGTTGACTGCATATTCCAAAGCTCCATCACGATCTAGCCCTGTGATTTCCCTTAACTCTGCTGTGTACTTTTCGAAGTTGTCGCCGAATGTCTTATTACCAAACTTTTCATACTGGCAATAGGCGATAACAATCTGATCAATAATGTATTTGATGTTGTTTGTTGGTTTCATTAGTTTGCCTCCCTCATCTTCAATAATCTGTGATTCAATTTAATATCCTGCTTAATCGTCACTGTATAATCGCTACACATTTCAAAAATTCGTGTGCAAATCGCTTCGTCAATGTCCAGCATGTCATCAAACGATAATTCGCTTGAAATAAGTAATGGCTTGTTATTGAGATAACGATAATTTATAACTTCAAACATTTTTTCAACTTGCCACGGTGTAGCCCTCGGCTCTTTGATTCTTACGCCATTTACAATCTTGGTAACGGGCTTGAACAGATCATCGATAAATAAGACATCCACTTCTTTTAAGCGCTGAATTTTATTTGCCAGTTGGTCAAAGTCACTACGCAAATCCTCTGTTCCTTCGATGTAAGGAAAGTATAGGACTGGCACTAATAAATTCTTAATCATGCCATTTGCAATTGCTGATAAGAGATGTGTTTTCCCTGCTCCTGGTTGTCCAATCAATGCAATACTGTTGCAACGTTTATTTTTAATGTTGTTAAATGCTTGGCAATATTGAAAAGCTGTATCGTACATTTTTTTAATGACCTCTTGATAACCTTCTGTACGAAAATTACCGAAAGTCATTTTCTGAAATTCATCTGTAATCTCCGATGTCCTTAGCAATTTATTAATCTTCTTTTGCTTCACACAGGAACATTCCACCCAAACCTCTTCTTTGCGAATGTACTGGCCGTTTCCAAACACATCTGCTTCTCGCCATTCAATAAAACCGCCTTGATCTTTGCATTTATCACAGTTGTAATTAATCGCTGCAATAGTCTCCGAAGATTCTTGAATTGTTATCCTTGCTTTGAGTGCTTGCATGACTTCGTCGATTGTTCTGGCCATTCTGTTCACCTCGTTTGTTAGATTCATAGATTTCAGCTTGTTGGCGAGTAGTTACTAGGTTCTTTTTCCAACCGTTTAAAATCGATGTAGCATATCTCATTGGATTAGTAACTTTCGGATTTAAAGCTGTAATTTCAAAAGCATATAAAACTAAATCCTTATCAAAATCATCAACCAACCCTCCAAGCATTTCTCCAACGATTGGAGTTACTAGAGAAAAATTGCTTTCATAAAAGTCTTTCACCTTTACAAAGTTCATGTCAGGTTGGTTGTTGTTAGTACTTAGTAATCTATTAGTATTTGGTTCTTTCAGTACTTGGTTAATATCAGTACTTAGTAGTGTTCGATTCTCTACTTCTAGAAAATCTACTTCTTGGTTTTCAACTTCTTGCTTTTCTACATGTTGAAAATCGGTAAGTAGAGAATTATCTTGTGGTACTTCATGTACTATCGTTTCCCACTCTTTTATGCGCTGCCCTTGTCGAACTGGTCTTCGCTCAACATAGCCACACTCTTTTAATTCATTTAAACCAGCTCTAAAGGATGCTTTTCCATCCGTAGAATGCTTAACTAATTCGTCAAAATAGAACACCCAATCATCTGGCATTGAAAGCATGTAAGCTATAATTCCTTTCGCTTTCCATGAGAGCCGTTTGTCGTTAAGTGCTGTGCGATTCATAACTGTGTAGTTGCCATTTTTAGCGACTCGCATGATTCCCATCTCTAAACCTCCTTAAATTTTGTTAGTCTCGCAAATTGCTAATCTATTACTGACTTTAATCACTCGATAGCCGTCATAGCGTTTCATATAGTCGAGTACCAGTCTTTTAATTTCATCTTTATCGCCCTGAGCCTGCTCGAAAATCCATGCAGGCAGGACTACTTTTGTTTGATTATTCATCGTTTATTCTTCTGTTACTTCGCCTTCTAAAATTTGATCAGGCGCTTGCACAAATACATCTTCATCAGGCGTAACATCTTTAAAACTTCGACCGACGCCTTCGTCATAAGCCACTTGCTCTTGCATCTCTACACTAATCGGTAAGTACTTCCACATATGACGGACCACGGTTTTCTTGGCCATTTCTTCATAATCGGTAGACCAAGGAGAATAGTTTGAGTTTGCAGCCTTAGAACGACCTTTTCGCTTCTCGATATCTGCTTTACTCATAAACTCAAATTGATGTCCACCATCTTTGAAATGGGCTACTGCATAGGCTCCAACAAAAGACCCTTTATCCGTCGACATTGTCGGTGTATGTTTTAACTTCGGTTCTAGGCCCAGTTCATATTCAAAATCATCATTTTCATAGACTGCATGAGAATAAATAGATTGGATATGACCACTACGTCTAGCGAGATCAATCATTCCTTTGTAACCGATGATGAATTGAACTTCCGTAATTCCTTTTTTACCGTTTTTAAATGGTAACAAATAGCATTGGCCAAGTAAGCCAGGTTCTAACCCTAGTTGAGCCGCTTGCATAACTGCCCCAAGCAAACTTGATACATCAGCTTCACGCAGAGCTGGGGTTGTCCTAATTGTTGTCATAGCCAAGCGTGTTAAACGGTCAACGCTCATATGCTTTGGTAGAGCTTCTGCCATTGCAGGAGCCATTTGTTTCATGTAATCCTCAATAGTCTTTGTTTTGTTTGTTTGAGCCGGGGCTTGTTGCTTCATATGTTCTTTTAGTTCAGTTGTAGTTGCCATTATATTTTCTCCTTTATATTTATTAGTAATTGATATTATTGAAGAATCCTTGTTTTTGATGATTCAATTTTTGATAAATTCAATTTTGATCCACAACGTGTGCAAAAAAGAGCTTCTTCAATGTGCCAGTTTTTTGCACAAACACTACATTTCACATGTTTCGTTTCTTCTTTGGACATTCCAGCAATTTTTTTCTTCATTTCATTGCCTCCTTAATTTTTAATACACGAGCATTGGATTCTTTCGTATATTTCTCGTAAACATCCGGCGCTTCTTCCTTCAAACGCTTACTATCGATTGTTTTTCGTGTTTGTGATTTATAGGTCACCTTAAAGCGTTCTGAGTAGCCTTCTGACGCACTTTCTAGTTGCATTTTAAGTTTGTTCTCATACTCTTTTAATTGGCTTTCTAGGCTCTTCTTTTCTGATTTAAGAGACTCTATTGCTTCAATTAATGTGTTAGCTTGTTCATCCAATACAATTGCAGATCCATCGTCTTCTGGATAAAGTTTTTGTAAAAGTTCAGCTGCCGATGGACTTCCGTCAATTTCAGGTGGTGTTTCTGTAAGTACGTGATTTTCCCAAAAATTTTTCTCGAGATTAATAAGCAATTCTATAAATTCTTCATCACGCTCAATCTCTTTCCAAACAAATTGATTTCCACCGATTAATACAGCGATATAGGCCTTTTCATAGCCAGTGACAGCTAGATAATGTTGCACCTGGCATATATAAGTTGCAGGTACGCTATCCCCATCCCAAACTTCTTTGTTATAGGTAGAGGTTGTTTTACATTCGAGCAATGCTTTTTCACCGACCACAACACGATCTAGGTTTGCTTGTATGAATGGGTAATCTTTATGCTTAAGCATTTTGTTCATTCGGCGCACCTTTTTGCCAGTTCGCACTTCAAACTCCTTAGCTACAACATCTTCAAGAACATTGCCCCAATAAATAAACTCATTGTCGATTTCTTCAACATGCTCCCCTGTTTTTTCAAGATAAAGTTGGAATGGTGATTTCCATTTGTTAAATCCTAAGATGACGGAGCTGTCACTGCCGCCAATTCCTTTTTGGCGTTGTTTCAACCAATCTTGACGAGACATATCAACTGTTGAAATGAAATGTTGAACCATGCATTTTCTCTCCTTTCGTGATAATCACGTAAATACTGTTAGTAATGGGGACCACTTTGTGAGAGTGGTCTTTTTATATTTCTTGCAAAGCCCCAACCTTCTTAAGGTGACTTTCAAGACAGGATGTGCAGCAAAACAACTCATCCTCAAACAACACACCTTCGTACCCTTGGAATACAAAATCTCTACATTCTACACATTGACCTTCTGGAGCTGCATACGACTCTTCGAATCCCTGGCCAATTACCATTGGATTTTCTAACATTGTTGCACCTCCTTTCTGTTTATTTGATGCTAATAACTCGCATCATGAAGCACATGAGTAGATAAACTCTTTGTATAGGTTTTTATCTCATGCGCTTCATGACAGGAGCTATCCTGTCGTGTTATAATGACTAAACGATAGACTTATCATGTAGCTGGTTAACTCGCACAAGTTAGCCAGCTATTATTCATTTTCATGTCTATGTGAAAAAATCATTGATGTAAGAATGATAGTAAGAGTTACCGCAACACTTACGATGATTAGCATATCTAAGCGATCATACATAAAGCTGCACCACCTTCATTGTTACACCAGCTTCTTTCATCTTCTGAACAATCTCTTGCATCCTCTTTTGCTCATTACGCATTCTCTGCATTTGTTGCAAGACCTTGATTGACTTTTGCGCATCCAACAAACATTGCAATGCTTTTTCTAGGTCACCGCTGCCTGCCATTGCATCCGCTTCAACTAGCAAGTCTTCTACGCATTCCAATTCTTCTACTGCTTTTTCTACGTCTACTGCTCTGTATAAATCCGTCATTTATACTCCCCCTAGCGCTAGATATCCATTGCTAGCAAGTGATCTATAATGCTTCTGCCATAAATCCACATAGTTAATTCCTGCTTCCATACATATCACTGCTACCAAATGGTCAATTGCTGTTTGCGCTTCAACCAATTCATCTAACGTTTCTTCTAAATTTTGTTTTTCAAAGTGTTCAATTTTCCAAAGTGGTTTCACTAAACTCGTTTTTTCAAGTTGATCAATAGCCTCTTGCATTTCTTCAAGTGTCTTTTCTTTTACCGCGGAGCGATGTAAATCTACATTTGGCCCATCAAGCCAGAGTGTCCCTGTACCAGTAAATTCAGCTTGTACTTGCAGACTGAATATTGGATTATCAAACTCTTCCGCAAGTCTTTTGAGGATTGATGTAGGAGCTTCTATACGTCCAGTTTCGTATCGAGAAAATGTTTCTCGCGAGACGCCAATCCTTTCTGCAATCTGTTCCTGCGTATAACCTTTCCGCAATTCTCTTATTAATTCTTGTGAATTTAACATCTCTAATCCCCCATATGATGTGCTGAAACTGCACGTCGTTTTTATTTTTACTTGGTAAAATTACATTAAGTATATTTTTCAATCATGACTGTATTTTCTTCAATCCACTTGAATACAGCATCTCTAGGATATCTAGCAGAAATCGCAGTCAACCTTGGAAATGACGGATCACGCGTTAGCTTGTCAACTGTTGGATAAGCTACGGACAATATTTCTTTTAAATGTTCACGTCTTAGAACTGGCGGATATGTGAAACGTTTCTGCCCTTCTTCAATGCCACGTTCGAAAGCTTGTTGAATTAAAATTTCGAATTTTTGTATAAGGTATTGTTCATCTAGCCCTTGTAATAGTGTAGGTGTGTTCATGCAATAATTTCCTTTCAATTAAGATAATCACCCTCAAACACAACAAAATGTTGTTTTATTAATCAAAAAAAATTTGGTTGGTTCAACATTAAACAAGGAAGAGATGGCTAAAGCAACCTTTAAAGATGGTGTTCTTACTCCTTGTTCAATCATGCCATAGTAACTTTCTGTAATAGTGATATTAAATTCTTTGGATAACTTTTCTACCACATCTTTTTGCAGCCATCCATTTTTCTTACGATAATCAACTAATGTATTTCTTCTTTCTGAGTAATTCAATTTAACACCTCCCAACTTTTTGTTGTTTTAATTTTACCCAACAAAAAGTTGTTTGTCAACAAAAATAACCAGATTTTTTGTTGTTTCCGTTTTTATTTGTCTACATACCCAACTGATAGTTGTATAATTATATTAGTACTGCTAATGAAAGGAGTTTATTAATGGCTACTGTTCCTCAACGGTTAAAAGAATTACGAAAACAAGCAAAATTAAACCAAGCTGATGTTGCTAAATTCTTAAACATCTCAGAGAGCGCATATGGATATTACGAACAAGGTCGTAATGAAATTTCTATTAGCAGTGTTCAAAAGTTAGCTAAGAAATATGATGTTAGTGTTGCTTATATTTTAGGAGAGACTGATTCCCCTACCCTTTACGTAGAGGAAAAAGACGAAGAAGAATTCCAAGCATTTGCTAATGATCCATCACTGCAAAAATGGTACAAGGAACTTCCGAAGTCGAAGGAAGAAGATTTGCGTAAGCTGCGTAAGATGTGGGAGATTTTGAAGGATAATGGTGAGTTGTAGTACAGTTGTAGTACAAGCTACGGCTATTTTAAAAGGACACAGAATTGTGTCCTAAAAAAATAAATACCAATGTAAATATTTTTCATTTTAATGAGGAAAAAGGGGTGCTGACGTGGGCTTTTTTGATTCAAAAGCAATATGCGCTGTGTGTAATAAAGAAACCGGTTTGAATAGATATAGGATTGCTAACAAAGAATGGATATGCCCAGAATGTTTTAAAGAGGCTGGTTTAAAGAAACTTGGACTTAACAATAAGCCAATTCAAAAAATGACAATTGAAGATATTCGGGAAGCTATGTCCAAGAAAAAAGCAAACGACGATGAATTGATTGCTTTTACCCCAACAAAAAGAATAGGAAATTATATAGAGTTTGACGACGATAACAGAAAATGGCTGATTCTTTCTTCTATCCTGGGAAAACGTGATAAATCCCATGTTTACAAATACAGTGATATTGTTGATTTTGAATTACTAGAAGATGGTGAATCAATTACTGAAGGTGGTATTGGACGAGCTTTAGCTGGGGGTGTTTTGTTCGGAAAAACTGGCGCTATTGTTGGTGGTGTCACTGGTAAGAGAAAAAATAAAGCTGTATGCACCAATTTAAAAATCAAGATTACACTTAATGATATTAATAACCCTGTAGCTTATATTACTTTTTTAAATACAAAAACCAAAAAAGATGGCTTTATATATAAAACAGCCTTTAAAGATGCGCAAGAATGCTTATCGGTATTTCATTTAATCTGCAATGGCAATACAACTCCGACACCTAGCATCGTTAATAATGAGGTTGCTACATCAGCTGCAGACGAAATAAAAAAATTTAAAGAGCTGTTGGATGACGGTATCCTTTCACAAGAAGAGTTTGACACGAAGAAAAAACAACTGCTAGGAATTTAAAGTTTAGTAGAGAGGTGATTGCATGAAAAATATTATTTTTATTGCAGGTATTCATGGGGTTGGAAAGACTACTTTTTCAAATGAATTAAGTGAAATTTTGCAAATCAAAAACTTTAGTGCGAGTGATTTAATTCGAAGAAAAAATCAAAAGTTAATGTTTTTAGATAAAAGGATTGAAGAAGTACAAAGCAACCAAGATATTCTTGTCTCGGCTATTAATGAATATGTTACTGAAGAAAATTTTATATTAGATGGACATTTCACCCTTCAAAACAAAAATGGAACGATTGATAACATTCCCAATAAAACCTTTAGATTACTAAACCCTTCACTGATAATTTTATTAAGTGACCAATGTGGTGAAATTCTTACTAGATTAAATAAACGTAGTTCTCTAGCTAGGTTCTCAATTGAGAACCTAGAAGAAATGCAGTCTAAAGAAATTAGCCAAGCTTATTCTATAGCGAAAAAACTTGATATTCCAATCATCCGATTATCAGGTTTTAAAGAATTTAAAAAATTTCTTTCCAACAAAAGGAGTATTTAACTATGAGTCGCTCAGATTATTTTAAAAAGGATTTATTTAAAAATATCAATTTGGAAGACCCTTTCTTTAATTCTCTTAAAGAAGATTATAAAGAATTTGAAGATTGGTTTGAAAAGAAAAAAGATAACGAAGCTTTTTTCTATAAAGATCACCAAGGTATACAAGCGTTTCTATATTTAAAATGTGAAGATGAAGCTTTACCAGATATCATGCCTCCCCTTCAAAAAAAGAGACGTATTAAAATTGGTACTTTAAAAATAAACCCACATGGTACTAGAGCAGGTGATAGATTTATAAAAAAGGCTATTGATTATGCAATCCAAAACAATTCTAACGAATTATATGTCACTGTTTTTGAAAAACATGCTGCCTTAATATCTCTATTAGAAAAGTATGGTTTTTATGTATATGGTAATAAAACTACAGCAAATGGTACAGAAAAAGTTTTAATTAAGGATTTGTCTATTGATAATTTTGATTTGGAAGAAAATGCTCGTTTAACTTATCCTTTAATTTCAACTAATAGAGCTACTCATTTACTCGCAATTTATCCAGAGTTTCATTCTAGATTATTCCCTGACTCAATACTTAATACCGAAAAAACTTATGATGTAATCGAAGATGTTTCATATAGTAATAGTATAGAAAAAGTTTACATTTGTAGAATGAAAGGCGCTGCAAGTATTCGACCAAACGATCAGATAGTAATATACCGTACAAAAGATGGAAATAAATCTGCTTACTTCAGTGCGGTAGCCACATCTATTTGTACAGTAGTGGACGTAAAGACACGAAACGACTTTGCAAATGTGGAAGAAGCAATACAATACTGTAAATCATATAGCATTTTTACAGAAGACGAGATTAGAAGAGAATATAATAGTAGTAAACCTATGATTGTTATTAAAATGCTTTATTGCCACGCCTTACCAAAAAGAGTTATAAGAAAAAAACTTATCGAAGAATGCATGATTGACAGCGATCAGTACTGGGGTATAATTAAATTGAGCGAACATCAGTTCAATAAAATTCTAGAATTAGGTGAAATAAATGAAAGTGTTGTTGTCGATTAAGCCTGAATTCGTTAAAAAAATCTTTTCGGGAGAAAAAAAATACGAGTATCGTAGAATGATTTTCAAACAAAAAGATATTGAATCAATAGTTATATATTGCACACAACCTATTGGTAAAGTTGTTGGAGAGATAACTTTTGATGAAATATTAAACCAAGAAATTGATGAACTATGGGAAAAAACAAAATTTAACTCTGGTTTGTCTTATAGTTATTATAAAGAATATTTCCGTGATAAAGATAAAGGTTATGCTATAAAAATTGATAAATTAATTCCATATAATGAACCAATATCTTTAGCTGAATTTGACCAATCATTACATCCTCCTCAATCGTTTTGTTATCTTAAATAAGTTGTTCTCAACCCTACTTCCCATAAGTAGGGTTTTCATTTATACTTATACAGAACATACGTTTGTGACGGAGATGAAGATATTGAATTACCTAGAAGACTTTATTAAGAATTTTTATATGCATTTAGGCATAAATAATCCCATCCAACTAAAGATGGAAGATATTTCCCGTAAATTAAATATTGGTCTCTTTAACTGGAATGAACCCAGCCAAGCTCTCTTTTTAAATGGGCATCCATATATCTTTTTAAATTGTCACTCACCACATAATTTTCAATGGCAAGACTTCTGCCATGAGTTAGGCCATATATTATGGCATGCAGGCGATCAGATGCGCCTCCCCACATCTTTTGTCGAGTATCAAGAATTTAAAGCTAACAACTTCTCTCTTCATGCGGCTGTGCCAACTTTTATGCTTAATGAACTGGATTTACCCGAGGTATATGATGAAGCCGTAACGCTAATTCAAAAAAAATTTCGAGTTAGTGCCTCGTTTGCAGCTCGTAGGTTAAATCATTATGTTAATAACCATATACATACATCACAATATTGATAGCTACTGTGACAAAATAGCACAAAGTAAACTGATTCTTGATGCTACGATTTATGTAATAAGTTAAGGAGGAATTAATAATGGCATCATATTCTAAATATAGCACCGCTAAGGGTGACCGATGGTTAATTAAACTTTCTTTAACTGACCCTATAACTAGGAAAAAGGTAAGAACCACGAGAAGAGGATTTAAAAAGCTAAGTGAAGCAAAATTAGCTGCCCAAAAACTAGAGGCCGAAGAGAAAAAACAAACAAGAAATCTAAAGTCACATTTTTTCTTCAGAGAAATATTTTTAGAGTACGAGGAAGGGTACTCCAAACATCTAAAACCCTCAACTGTCTATCGCAAGTCAATAGATTTTAATAAATGGATCCTCCCCCATTTTGGTGATAAACGTTTAAAAGATATTACCAAGAAAGAGTGTCAGAACTTCATTGACTTTATGTCGACTCAGTTAAAATCTTATAAACCTATTGTTATTCAGGCGCGAAATGTATTTGATTTTGCCGTCCAGAATGATTATATCGAGATGTCGCCTTTTAATAATACTGTATATCCAAAAGTCACTACATTCGAGGAAAAAGAAAAGTTAGAGAACTTTTGGAACAAAGAACAATCCATCTATTTTTTAGAGCAAGTAAAGAAAAATGAGACTTTAAAAAAATATGCTCTATTTCGCACATTATTGCTTACAGGTATGCGTAAAGGGGAGCTCCTAGCTCTTCAGGAAAAGGACTTGAAAGATGATACACAAACAATCAGCATTACCAAAACATTATTCTATGACTCTGACGGTAATTATCAGATACTAAAACCTAAAACCCCTTCATCCCTGCGAGATATCCATCTAGATGCAGAAACATATAATGTTTTGAAAGACCTAATTAGACAAAATAAAAAGCTAAGGTTAATAACAGGCGAAAATGTTAGCACCCGATTTATTTTCACAAAAGAAACTTCATTCGAACCCTATCGCAATTCTTATGTTAATGAGGTTTTAAATAAACTGTGTAAACGATATGATTTACCACGTATAACCGTTCATGGTCTAAGACATTCATGTGCTTCTTTGTTGTTTGCTGCTGGGGTAGATATCAAAGTAGTTCAAAAATTATTAGGTCACGCACATATCGAAACTACGATGAATATTTACACGCATGTGACCACTGAGGCTATTGAAAAAACAACAGACTTACTCATAAATTACTTACAAAAACCTATTCCAAAAAATTCTGGTGGTCAAAATGTGGTCAAAAAGAATTTTAAGCATTAAAAAAGCCCCTGATTCCTCAGGAGCTTTCTTTATTCGTTTAATTATTAAAACCTCTCAAACACTTGATACTACAGGGTTTATTAAGATTCTAACAATAAATCTTCTGGGTTTTCGATCAAGTCTTTTACTGTTTTCAAGAAGCCAACTGATTCTTGACCGTTGATAATGCGGTGATCGTAAGAAAGTGCCACATACATCATTGGACGGATTTGTACTTCATTGCCAACAGCAATTGGGCGGCTGACAATGTTGTGCATACCAAGGATTGCAGCTTGGTCGCCGTTGATGATTGGTGTAGACATTAATGAACCGAATACACCACCGTTTGTGATAGTAAATGAGCCACCTTCTAGGTCAGAAAGAGCTAACTTTTTGTTACGCGCTTTTGTTGCTAGTTCAGCGATTGTTGCTTCAATTTCTGCAAAGTTTTTGCGGTCTGTATCACGAACGTTTGGAACAACTAATCCATCTGGAGTCGCTACAGCTACGCCGATATCATAGAATTTATTGTAGTGCAATTCGTCGCCGACGATTTTAGCATTAACAGCTGGATATTTTTTAAGAGCAGCTGTTACAGCTTTTGTGAAGAATGACATGAAGCCTAGGCGTGTGCCGTCGTGTGCTTCTTGGAAGGCATCTTTTTTACGTTTGCGAAGCGCCATAACATTTGTCATATCAATTTCGTTGAATGTTGTTAGCATTGCAGTGCTTTGAGAAACTTCTAGTAAACGTTTTGCAGCAGTTTGTTGGCGACGAGTCATTTTCACAACTTCTACCCGAGAATCGTCAACATTTTTAGCTGGTGCTGCTTTTGATGCTTCCGCTTCTTTAGGAGCAGCAGCTGGTGCAGTTCCATGAGCTGCTACGTCTTGAACACGTACACGGCCTTGCGGATCTACTGGTGAAATTTCGCTAAGATTAATACCTTTTTCACGTGCTAATTTGCGAGCGGCTGGGCTAGCGATTACACGGTCATTTGAAGTTGTTTCTTCCACTACAGGTGCTGCGGCTTGTGGAGCTTCTTGTTTTGGCTCTTCCGCTTTTGGAGCTTCTTCTTGTTTTGGTTCTTCTTTTGGTGTAGGTGCTGCAGCTGCTCCGCCTGCTTCTACTTTAGCAATAACAGCTCCTACTTCTACTACATCGCCTTCTTGAGCTAGGATTTCAGTTAAAACGCCTGCTTCTTCAGAGATGATTTCTGCATTGACTTTATCTGTTTCTAACTCAACGATGAATTCACCTTTATCTACGTGGTCCCCTACTTGCTTAACCCAACGTACGATTTCACCCTCTGTAATTGATTCTGCTAATTCTGGAACAATAATGTCTGCCACTTTCATTTCCTCCTTTGTCTTTTAACGTTTCTTACTTACTTGATAATGCTTCATCAATAACTTTTGCTTGCGCTTCTTTATAAGAATCCGCATCGCCTTCTGCAGGACTTGAATGCGCGTCACGACCAACATACACCACTTTTTGGCCTTTACCAGCTAATTCGCGCATGTATGGATCTGCAAATGACCAAGAACCCATATTTTTTGGTTCTTCTTGCGTCCAAGCAAGCGTTTTGACTTTCGGGAATTTCGCTAGAATTTCTGCGATTTCTTCTTCTGGGAATGGATATAATTGTTCTACACGTACTAAGTGCAAGTGCTCATAACCTTCTCCACTACCAATTTTTTCAGCAAGATCAATTGCCATTTTACCAGATGCAAATACGATTTTTTTCACTTTCTCTGCATCTTGGCCTGTTGTATTGTGTTCAATTACTGGGCGGTATTCGCCGTTTGTTAATTCTTCTACATCTGCTCCAACAAGCTGATTGCGCAGAAGTGACTTCGGACTCATCATGATGAGTGGACGAACAGCATCTGTGCCTAATGTTTTAGCTTGGCGTCGCAATAAGTGGAAGTAGTTTGCTGCACTTGAAAGCATTACTACAGTCCAGTTATTTTCAGCTGATGATTGCAAGAAACGTTCTAGACGAGCACTTGTATGCTCTGCCCCTTGGCCTTCAGCTGAATGTGGTAGTGAAATAACAACGCCTGATTTAACACCCCATTTTGAGCGAGTACTTGAAATAAAGTTATCAAACATGACTTGTGCCATATTCGCAAAGTCACCATATTGTGCTTCCCAAATAGCAAGCGCTTTTTCATTTTCTAAATTGTAGCCATATTCATAAGCAACCATTGCTGCTTCAGATAATGGACTATTGATTGGTGCAAATGATGCTTGTGAACCTGAAATATGGTGCAATGGCACATATTCATTGCCGTTTTGCTCGTCATGTAACACAAGATGACGTTGAGAGAACGTACCGCGTTGTACATCTTGACCAGAAATGCGTACTGGTGTGCCTTCTTGCAGAATTGTACCGAAAGCAAGTGTTTCAGCATGACCCCAGTCAATTTTACCTTTTCCTTGGAATGGATCACGGCGACGGTTTAAGATTTTCCCTAGTTTTTTAAACACATGGAAGTCTTCTGGGAATGTCAGAAGTTCTTCGTTCATTTTTTCAAGACGTTCTTTTTCAACAGCAGTTGCAATGTCTTTTGGTGCGCCATTTTTCACAGCTTCTGGCATTTCAAGGCTTGTTTCATGGCCTTTGCCCACTTCTTTGACATAATCTAGCGCTGTTTGTAGCTCATCTTTAATATCTTTTTGAAGTTTTGTAACATCTTCTTCTGTCACAATATTTTCAGAGACAAGTTGTTTGCCGTATAAAGCACGAACAGTCTCATGATTATGAACAATATTGTACATTGTTGGATTGGTGATCATTGGTTCATCCATTTCGTTATGGCCATAACGGCGATAACCAATCAAATCAATGACAATATCCTTGCCGAACATTGCACGGTACTCAACTGCAAAACGAGCCACTTGCACGACTGCTTCTGGCGCATCAGCATTGACATGAATAACTGGTACTTCATAACCTTTTGCAGGATCTGATGCATAAACAGTAGAACGTGAATCTTGACGTTCAGTTGTAAAACCGATCATATTATTTGCAATAATATGCACAGAACCGCCAGTATTAAATTCTAATGTACGAGAGTAGTTTAACGTTTCTGTCACAATGCCTTGCCCCGCAAATGCTGCATCACCGTGCACTAAGATAGCAAGCGATTTAGATTTATCTTGTTCAGGAAGGCCTGGTTTTTCTGTAGCATCTTGTGCTGCACGTGCTTGACCAGTAACCACAGGACTCACTACTTCTAAGTGAGAAGGATTGTAAGCCATTTTAATAGTAGATCCGTTTGGTGCTTTATATGTTGCACCAAGATGATACTTCACGTCGTTAGACCAGCCTCTTGTGGCTTCTAATGAGCCGTCTTTTGGCAAGAATAACTCGCTTGGTACATGTGCAAAGTCTGCAAGCATCATTTGATAAGGTTTATGCACATTATGTGTTAACACATTTAAGCGACCACGGTGTGCCATACCGATTACTACATCTTTCGTACCGCGATTTTCAGAGCGACGGATGAGTTCATCTATTAGTACAACTAATGAGTCTACTCCTTCAATAGAAAAACGTTTAACGCCGACAAAAGTTTTATGAAGGAATTGTTCGAATCCTTCTACTTTATTTAACATATTTAGAATTTCTTTTTTCTCATCAGCTGAAAGATTGTTTTTTAAAGCGCCATTTTCAACTTTTGATTGAATCCAATTCTTTTCTTCTTTATTTACTACTTGGCTAAATTCATAGGCAATCTTTTCTGTATAGATTGATTTCAAATAATTTATTGCATCTAGCGCATTGTGAACGCTTGCAGGAACGTCTTTTAATAAGATAGAAGCAGGCATATTAATTAGGTCTGCATCTGTCAATCCATATGCATTTGCTTCAATGCGAGAAAAATCTTTTGGTTGGTTGTTTAATGGGTAAAGATCAGCTGCTAAGTGACCGATTTCACGGATGGCTTCTGCATACTGTACGGCAGCCAATACTTTTTCAATATTGCCTGCATCAACAGTTGAAGTAGCAGTTGAATTTGAAGTATTTACAGAAGGTGCACCATATTGTTTGAAAAGTGCTACAAGGTCTTGGTCTACTTCTTCAGGATTTGTCAGATAAAGATCATACATATCCATTACATAGCCAAGGTTAGGACCAGAAAACGCAGCCCACGGCGAACTTGCAAGTGAATCGTTGTTTGACATGAGAATTACCTCCAACTTTTTGCCAAGTGGCAGTTCCATTAATTAAAGTTTTAATTTCAGAAAATCCACTGTATATTTTATCATTCTTCCAGCCAATTCGGTACAGCAAGTTAGATTGGTTTAAAAGAACAATTTTCCTTTCAATCTTACTACTCTTCACAAAAAATTCAATGTTTTTGAGAGAATTGAGCATTTTTTTTCTTGAATGATGTAATAATTACATAAAAGACATCAAATTTGGTTGTTTTCTAACGGGAATGTTATCTGAAATTTAGTTCCCTCCCCTAATTTACTGGAAACAAAAATTTTGCCGCCATATTTATTGACGAGCATATGAGCGATACTCAATCCTAAACCTGTGCCACCCTCTTCTCGAGATCTTGCTTGATCTACACGATAAAATCGCTCAAAGATATAAGGTAAATCAGACTCAGCTATACCAATACCATGGTCTTCGACTTCGATTTTGCAATTTTTCCCTTCGATTGTCAAGCACACAAAAATTTTGGCATCATGGTTGCTATAACGAATGGCATTTTGGAGCAGATTTCGGACGATTTGGCCCAATGCACGTTGGGAAATCGCTGCATAAACATTTGTAAAGTGATTCTTCACTATTTCAATCTTCACTGAAGGATATAAATGTAGCTGTTCTTCAACTATCTCTCTTATCGTCTCTTCCACATTGCAATGAGAATCTTGGGCAACACCCTCACCTCTAGCTAGTTCTAACATTTCTTCTACTAAATCTTTCATTCGCTTAATTTCTGTTAAAGAGGTTTCTAAAGATTCCTGTAAAACTGCTGGATCATCTTTCCCCCATCTTTTGATTAACGAAAGATGCCCTTCTACCACTTGAATAGGTGTTCTAAGTTCATGGGAAGCGTCTTGGACAAATTGCTGTTGTAATAGAAATGTTTGCTCTAATTCTGCCATCATCTTGCGATAGACTTGAAGCAAATCACCAATCTCATCTTCATAGCTATATTCCATTAGTATAGGCGTACCAAACCCTTCCTCCGCGACATTCAGCATTTCTAACCTTAGCTCATGAAGCGGTCTTAAAAGAAAGTTCGCAAGGAAATGACCAATGTAAAAGGAAATAATCAATGCCCCTAAACCGAGTATGCACATCGCCATTAAAAGATAATTCATCAACGAATGAAAAGAGTCTAAAGGGTGTGTCAATTGTATATACCCCAAAAAAGGCGACATTTGCAATTTACTTGTAGCTACAAAACAATCTATTCCTTCTAATTTTTCCTTTTCTACAATATAGCCTTGTGAGGGTACTTGTTTCTTGATTTCCGGTATCTGATTGATGGTATCGTTAATCCGCAAAATTTCAATGCCATCTTTATTTAAAATACGTACTGTTTGATTTTTATCGATAATTGAATTCATTAAACCACGATTCGAGCGAATTTCATCAATTGTCATACCGCTTCCTTGAGATTCAAAGAAGACCTGTAAATCATCCATTGTCCGATTGACTGATTGATGTTCTTGCGATAAAAGCCATGTGTGCATGGACCAGTACAACACGGAACAAATGATGGCAAAGCTAATGAAAATCACAACCGCCGAGGTAAGTGCCCACTTAGTTTTCAACGATGATCTACGGAAAGAGAATAAAATTTTTCTGTTCATTCACGCATCACATAACCTACGCCCCGCACTGTTTCAATATAAGTGCTGGCACTGTCAGGAAGTTTCGCTCTTAAATGTCGTATGTAAACATCTACAACATTTGTCTCCACATCACTTTGATAACCCCAAACGCGCTCCAGGATATGGTCTCTTGTACAAACTCGATTTTTGTTTTCAATAAGGAGGCGTAATAAATCGAACTCTGTTTTGGTAAGCTCAATCATTTTTTCATCTACATATGCTGTATAGGCAGCTTGGTCTATTGTGATATTTTTATATTTTAGCAAGTCTCTACTTTCTGGGGCGGCTGCTGTTCTCCTTAAAATAGAACGTATACGAGCAAGCAACTCTTCGATGGCAAATGGTTTTACGATATAGTCATCTGCTCCTGCATCGAGACCAGCCACCCGGTCCATTACTGCGTCTCTCGCAGTAATAAGTATTATAGGCACCTGGGAATGGCTTCGAATTCTTCTACATACTTCAATGCCATTTAAACCAGGGAGCATGACATCAAGGAGAATCACATCGATTTTCATATTTTCTTCTAGTGCCTTTTGTAAACCTTCTCGACCATCAAAGCATGTTGATACGCTAAAACCTTCATGAGAAAGCTCCAGCTCTATAAATCTTGCAATATTCTTTTCATCTTCAATTAATAAAATTCGTTTATTCATACACACTGCCACCATTCTTACTAGTTTGAGGTGTCACATAAATTATGACACGAATTGTACGTTTAAACGCTGTTTCAATTGGTACGTTCTATAATCAACAACAAAAGTGCTTATTATAGATGGTGGGCAAGCTACCGTACTAAGGTTGAATCTCTTGTTTCTTGTATACTCTCCATATAATGATAAGAGTCTTTTCCTGCTACTCTTTTAGCATAGTATAATGCCTGATCTGCCTGGTCTAGCAACATAGCTACTGTAGAACCATGCTCTGGATAGCAGGCAACTCCAATTGATGATGTAGGGGAAAAGGTATGTGGTCCTATCATCCAACCAGTATGCAAAATGTCTTGTATACGACTGATTGTTTGCCCAATTTGCTCTTTCCTTTTCATCTCATCTATCGATAAATCTGTTAAGACGATAATAAACTCATCTCCACCTATCCTTGCCACAAGGTCACTGTTTCTTACGCTTGAAGAAAGTGCTTCTCCAAAGCTTTTTATAAATTCATCACCTATTTCATGCCCATACGTATCATTAATTTCTTTAAAATTGTCGCCATCAATAAATAATAGCGCTAAAGAGCTTCCTGAGCTGTCTGCAATCCGGATGTATTCGGTAACTTTCTCGATTAAAAATCTTCTATTAGGAAGCTTCGTCAGGGCATCATGATAAGCTAAATATCGCAGTTGTTCTTCCATTTCTTTTCGTTCTGTTACTTCACGAGCTACTAGAACAGTTTGATATATACCCTTACGTTTTGAATCTCTTACTTTTGTCAATTGTGCTTCAGTCCAAAAGGTACGGCGATCCTTTGAACAAATTTCTAATTCTAATTTTATACTGTCGAATTCCCCATGTTGCTTTAGCTCTTTTTGCATTTTTTCAGCACTATCTTTTGACAGTAGATCCATATAAAACTTTCCTATTAACTCATCTTTCCCATAGCCTAGTTTTGCCTCATGATTAGGTGAAACATACTGAATAATGCCCTCATCGCTTGTTATGACGATAAAGTCTTTGGTATGTTCTGTAATAAGCTGAAAAAGCTTTTCAGTATTTTTTAATTTCGTCAGTTGCATTTTTTTATTAGATACATCAAAACTTATACCTAAATAATGCTTAATTTCCCCTTGATCATCTGTGATAGGTACAATCGTTGTATCTAGCCAATAGTTTCTGCCGTACTTGGTTCGATTACACATTTCTCCACGCCATATAAAACCGCTCGATATTTGGGACCATAATTCTTTATAAAATGCGCGAGATTGTTTTCTCGAATTCAACATGGCATTGGTATTGCCAATCAACTCCGAAGCAGAATACTCCGTTGTTTGTTCGAAACTAGCATTGACATATTCAATGACCCCCTGCGTGTCAGTAATACATATATTTACTGCAACGTTGAACGTATCAAAGAGGTGCTTCATCATTGATGGGCTTATTTTCAAGCTATTAAAGGCTGCAGAATTACTGGCAGTTCCTTCTGAAGTTCCTATTTTTAGTTCTTCAATTTTTGAAGTAGAAGCTAATAGATATGTATCTTTATCGTATTGTATAGGTATACAAACTGTTTTATTTGTTTGAATTCTTTCATTTTCCAAATAGAAATCATGATAAGTCACTTGTTGATTATTAGCGATGGCCTCCTCATATTTTTTCTCTATTAATGGGACAGATACTCGATTAACTATTTCTGTTAAATATTTACCTTCCAGCTTATCTGAAAAAAAATCCTTTGCTGCTTGGTTTGTATAAACGTATCGATAACCGTTAATATCCTTTTTCATGAGAAAAACAAGAGATTGGTCTAACTGATATATTGCATGAAATTGTTCTCTTGTAATAAATGCTTCTTGCATCATGCATTTTCCCTCCTCATCAAACATCAAACGCCAAATAATGTCTTGTGTTTTTCCTTCGCTTCATGGCTAAGTTTTAGATAGGCGAGCTGTTCAGCTGACTCTTCTTTGCTTTCAAATGAATAATGAGCGCCTTCAGACTTTAACGTATATAATGCAGTAATCGTTGCGTTACCTATTAACCTTAAATTATATTGATCATCTTGTTTTATGCCGACCATACATTGGACGAACCCACCTGGATTCATGACAGTAATTTTTTCTTTGGATGTGTAATTCAGTAGGCGAGATACTAAAGCTGAAGCAGTCATCGCCGTGCCACAAGCATTTGTAAAGCCTACTCCCCTTTCAAAAGTGCGTACATATATCTCGTCAGGTCCCATTGTATATACATAACTCACATTTACGCCATCTGGACAAATACGATTTGGACCATTTAAAAAGGATGCCACTTTCTCTTGATGTGATGAAGTGGCTATTAAATCTTTTGGAACAAAGGAAATTAAATGTGGATTTGGCACTGAAATGGCTGTAAATTGTAGCTGCTCGTCAAGAGCAACATTGACCTCATTAATAAGAGTTGTTTTGTTATCATAATTCATTGGAAGTGAAGTGAGTTCGAAGGAAACAGGTGAAATTTCTACACTGTACGTAGGAATTCCTTCCGCTAAAGGCTGTTCTTTTGCAACATGTAAAATAGCTTTCATCGTTTCAATTTGTCCTTCAGGGAGATTGTGTTTTTCTAATACATAGCGTGCAACACATCGAAGTCCATTGCCGCACATTGATGCTTCTGTGCCATCTGCGTTAAATACTCTCATTTTGGCTAATGCGTTAGAAGATGGCGACACTAAGAGCAGTCCATCTGCGCCATCTTCTATATCTTTGTCGCAAAGCCAGATAGCTAAATTTGCCCAATCTAGTTCTTTATCATTTTTAGTTTCATATAAATAAAAAGTATTTCCTGAACCGTGGACTTTTTGAATGTCTAAAATCATATTTGGTCCCCTCTTTTCATGTAAGTCTAATATTTAATTGTACAAGCAGCCATAGGACACTAGTACAACATTATTTGCTTTTTTATAAACATAATTGAATGCTCATATTTTATTGAATAATTCTTGCAAAACTCCTTAAGCATGAGCTACATTATACAAATAATCAGTAAAAACATAGGTCATTATAGTAAAAACTATCTATTCTTAACTCTATATTATACGCAATTCATATTAATTTTCCATAATTAAGTGAATATTAAAGAAAATAAGGGAATACTACTATACTTTTCATCCAAAATTATGTTTCCCTCCAGCAAAAAAACGCTGTTCACAATTATCATTTTTTGTTCAAATTTTTTATTAAAAACTGTATTTTTTTCTTTGCAATTTGCGCAAATCTTAGTATAGTTAAAGAGCAAAATAATTTCATAAATGAGTCTATAATATATAGAATCAATAGGGAAGGCAAATGGTGCGCCACCAGTGATCGCTGGTTCTAGTGGGTTCGATTCCCACCCCGAAATTTTTTATGCAACATTAAATGAAAAATTTCGTTGGGGCTAGAACTGGGTTTTCGATGTTCACCCCCAAAAGGAGGCGTTCAATATGATTAAGCGACGTGAATTACAAGAATGTAATGAGCTTTTTGAGTTGTTAAGTCACCCATCTGTCTTCCCTTTTGTTCGTCAAAAGGCTAAGACAGCCGATGAATTCTGGTTTATGACAAACCAGCTTATGGAAGATGAAGAAAACGGTAAAGTAGTTTCTCGCACGATTTTAGACGATTGGGGCCAACCGATTGGCAGCATTACCTTGTATGATGTGCAAGATGGCGCAGGCTTCTTAGGAACATGGATAGGCGTACCTTATCAGGGTAAAGGCTATAATCAAAAGGCGAAAGAATTGTTTTTAGAAGAGTTATTTTTTGAACTCGATTTTCAATGTGTGTTCTTAAAAATCCGCAAAGAAAATACTAAATCAATTCGTGCTGCATTAAAGCTAGGTTATGCTGTAGATGCTAAAGAAAGCCACCCATCTCTATATAAGGAAATTAATCAAGGTGAGAAACAATTTGAGTTATTCAAAATCCAAAAAGATACCTTTTATTTATATATGGCTACCCGAAATGGCGAGTCTACAGAACAAGCCATGTAAATTACCGGTATTGCCAACAAAAGCCCCTCTATTCTATATAGAATGAGGGGCTTTTAATATTACTACAGAAATTATTCCTTTGAATTTCCTTGCCTGAGTATCTTATTTCGTTTTTGCATATTGAAGTATCAGATCCACCATTTCATCTGGTGTTTTTGGAGATTCTGCTTCCTGCATATTTTTGATTAGCGAATCACTATGTTTTTCTAACAATTGAAGCGCTTTTAAGAAGCTTTGTTGATTGACCTCTTCTTCTTGCAGTACTTCGGCTAATCCTTGTTCAAAGAACAGTTTGGCATTTAAAATCTGATCACCGCGAGATTTTTCTAAAGAAAGAGGGATTAATAGCATCGGTTTTTGAAGTGCCAAAAATTCAAAGATAGAGTTAGACCCTGCTCTAGATACTACATAATCAGTTGCATGTAGTAAATCTGGCAATTCAGTTGTTACATATTCAAACTGTTTATAAGATGGCAAGTCAACTAGTGCTGTATCGATATGCCCCTTACCACATAGATGGATGATATTGTACTTCTTTAGAAGTTCCACTAAATTGGCACGAACCGCATCATTAATGAACTTAGAGCCTTGGCTCCCCCCCATAATCATAATGGTCTCTTTATCTGCCACAAACCCACATAATTGTAGGCCCCTCTCCTTGCTTCCTTCAAATAAAGCAGGACGTATGATAGAACCTGTACATGCCGATTTCTCTGCAGGTAAATGTTTTAATGTTTGTTTGAAAACAGTGAAGATATGTGAAGCGAATGGCAAAGCCAATTTATTGGCAAGGCCTGGTGTTACGTCAGATTCATGTGCGATAACTGGAATGCCTGACATTTTAGCCGCCATCACAACCGGCACCGACACGAAGCCGCCTTTTGAAAATACTACTACTGGCTTTACGCGCCTCATAATAGACAAGGCCTGCGAAATTCCTGCTAATACACGGAAGGGATCCGTAAAGTTTTTCATTGAGAAATAGCGTCTTAATTTACCGCTAGATATCGGATGATAAGGCAAGTTGGGAAATGCCTGATCAATAATCTCTTTTTCTATCCCTTCTTTTGAACCTATATAGTGAACCTCATAGCCTTTTTCTAGAAAAGATGGTATGATTGCTTGATTGAGCGAGACGTGGCCTGCGGTGCCCCCGCCCGTTAAAATTACTGTCTGATTTGTCATATTAAATCTCCTTAAAGTAAATCAACGTCTTTTTCCCTTTTAGAAACATTCATATTCAATGGAGTTGAACAAAATGCATGAAACAACAAAAGTAGGCACGAAATGGAAGAAAATGTCGACCATCGTGCTGCCAATTTTAATTACCCAAGTGGCATTATACCTCATGTCATTTTTCGATGTATTGATGTCTGGTAAATACAGTACACAAGATTTAGCTGGCGTATCAATTGGTTCTTCTATTTGGCTTCCTGTTTATACTGGTTTATCAGGCATCTTAACATCAATCACACCTATTGTAGCACAATTTGTAGGTGCAAAAAGAGAGAAAGAAGCATCTGCTACTGTTAAACAAGGTTTTTATGTAGCGATTCTGTTAGCCATTATTATCTTTACTGGACTAACGCTTAGCTTAAAACCATTATTGAAAGGCATGTCACTTGAGCCAGATGTTTACCGCGTGGCCTACCATTATTTAATCGCCATGTGCTTTGGTTTATTACCTTTATTCATATACAGTGTATTGCGATGCTTCATTGATGCACTCGGTCAAACGAGAGTCAGCATGTTAATTACATTGATGGCAGCACCCATTAATATTGTTTTTAACTATTTATTCATATTCGGACATTTAGGATTCCCCGAATTGGGTGGCGTTGGCTCGGGTGTAGCATCTGCGATTACCTATTGGCTAATCTGTGGTGCTGCCATCATTATTACAATGAAAAAGACACCGTTTGTAGGTTTTTCACTTTTTTCAAAATTACCTAGGCCAAACCCAACCAAAGCATTTGAAATTGTTAAGCTTGGCTTGCCGATAGGTTTAGCTATATTTGCAGAAAGCAGTATTTTTTCTGTCGTCACAATGATGATGAGCAAATATAGTACAGAAGTAATCGGCGCACACCAGATCGCTATGAACTTCGCCAGTCTTCTTTATATGATTCCGCTTAGTATCTCGATGGGTGCGACAATCTTGGTTGGATTTGAAGCAGGCGCCAAGAGATTTCAAGATGCCAAAACATATAGTCGTTTATGTACAATTACTGCGGTTACTTTTTGTATGATTTCTCTTACTGTTTTACTTATATTCAAAGGTCATATAGCTAGCGTGTACAGCAATGATGATCAAGTAATAAGACTCGCTGGCCATTTCTTAACATATGCTGCTTTCTTCCAGCTTTCAGACGCCATCCAAGCACCTATCCAAGGAGCACTGCGAGGATATAAAGATGTCACCATTACATTCATTATGGCACTCGTCTCTTATTGGATCATCGGCTTGCCTGTCGGTATATTACTAGCAAATATGACGAACCTTGGCCCTTATGGTTACTGGATTGGTTTAATTGCAGGGCTGGCTATGGGTGCTGTCACATTAAGTATTCGACTTCGGTTTGTACAGCGCAAGATGGAGAATGCATAAAGTTTATAACAATTACACATTTAAAAAGGGAGTTCCATCCACCATGACGGTAACTCCCACTACAATTATCTAATACTTCCACTACGCACGATTTTAACCTTTACTTTTGCTTCTATCTTAATGTCTTTATATATTTCCTTCCATTTGCCTTCTCTCCATAAGTTCGGATGATATGCTCTGATATCTTCACCTATTCCTACTACATCTGAAGACGCTTCCTGGCTTCTTTTAAACATCCTAGCTATATCTTTCTCAACTCTGCCTTCTATATACTTCTCTAACTCTTTTCTTTTTTGCTTACGATCTAAATGGTCCGGCGGATATTCAGTCATAACAATCGGCATATAAATATTATAATTCACTTTAATGTTATTACCAACCTGTGTTACTTTCATATTCTTCTTAAATCTAATGGCATTAAACCCTACTGATATATCTTTTCCATCTTTCTTCATTAGATATGCCAACTCAATAATATCTGATTTCCCATATCCCATTAATGTTGCAAAAGTGGATTCTCTCATTGTAAGGTGCTCACCTGTATAATTTTTACCATTAAATAATGCAATACCTTCTCCTTCGGGAAGCCCTTTATCACCACTCGCTTTTAGGTATGGTAATGCAAGATCTCTACCCTCACCAAACATCTGATTTGCCGCGATTTCTAAATTAGTTACAGGATATATTGAGGATTTTTCAAATGATTGAATAAAATCTAAATAGTACTCCCCAATCTCTTTTGGTAAGTTTTCTTTAAGTTCTAAGAACTTTTTTGTCGAGCCATCGGTAATTACTACTTTTGCTGTCATTGGACTCTCAGCAGATCGATAATATACGTCCAATAAAGAATATAAATCCTTCTTAGCCGTATCTTCACTAACTAATATAGTAGTCAATTCAGCTATATCCATTGTTTGCTCAGTTTTTTTATTTGCATTCATCCTTACTTCTCTAGCTGTTTTCCCTACTCCTTCAAGCACTATATATTTTGTTGGGTCACTACTTGAACTAGGGTATGCATAGTAGGCTTTTATATCTCCAATGCTGCCATCTACCCCTACTACAGAAATAACAGAGAGCTCTTTATACAAACGTTGGTCCCAGCATCCACTAAGTAAAACAGAAGCTAAAAGAAGAAAGATAATCATTTTGCGCATTTTGCTTCCCTCCTTTTATTTTTCCAAATAATCAAGATCGGTAAAATAACAGTAAAAGGAATATAAATATATTGGAAATGAGCTCTAATAAATTCTACAGACCTTATATTCAAAAAAGCTAAGCTTCCGAAAAAAATCAAAATATGCAATACTGCCATAGGAAATTTCTGATTCTTCCTTTGCACTTGGAAATAAGCAACTCGAATGTTAAATACAATCAAGCTAAACGAAATGAGACTCCAACCTAGCCATATATACAAAAAGAAAATATCGAGTCTTTTAACAAACGTAACTTCAATGGATTTCAAAATATATAAGGTAGGTTCAGTTATATAAGGTAATGAAGCCGGTGCAAAATACATTTTTACTACTAATAATAAGAAGCCAGAAAATAAAGTTATGACAGTTTGATAAATTAGAATATCTTTAAAACGCATTTTGTCTTCTGTCAGTACATGTTTCCTTAATACTAAATAACCTTCTAAACCAGTAAAGGAAGCTAAACCATATAGCGTACCCATAATCCATTGGTGCCCAGTACTTGTGCCAATCGGAAAGAGTTGACTTACCTTTAATTCAGGTGATGCAAATAACAGGAAAAATATAAATACAAAGACAAAAGGAATGATGAAAACTGGCATATTTACTGCGGTTGACGGCCTGCTGACACTGATATAATAAGAAACTAAAAGCATTAGAAGCAATGTTACAGAATTAGGAGTGTTTCCAAGCACCCAAATATTTAAAGTATATTGAATATACACTAAAGATAATATTAGTAAAGCAAGCCAGCTAAGAATATAAATCCAACGTGTTATCTTCCCTAATTCGAAGTATTTATGATATTTTTCGTATAAACATAATTGAAGAAAAACAAAAGCGGCTGCAATAAAGAACATAATCCATGCATCTCGTCCGCCAGCATTCAGAAGAGCCTCTGAATAAGCAATAAAAATAATTCCCGTTGTTCTAAAAAAAAGCATAATAAATAATTGGACTTTAGTTATGGTAAAATTCATGGTTTCTTCCCTTTCGGATCAAAACTGGTAGGTTGAGTACCTGAAGTTGTATGTTTTCCACGAAATAGTATTTGTTTCGTTTTCTTTGGATCAAATGGAACAATCGGATAAATATATGGTGATTTCAGAGATTTTAAGTTGCATAAATGTACACCTAAAATAAGTGCGCCGATTAAAATTCCAAAGAATCCTAGTAATGCAGCCGCAAACATAAACGGAAAACGCAATACACGGACCGACGTATTAAGCTCTACTGATGGTGCAACATAGCTAGAAATTGCAGTTAATGCAACTACTATTACAACCATATTGGAGACTAAACCAGCACTTATAATGACATCTCCTACAACCAAACCACCAACAATACCAATTGTTTGAACCAAAGCCTGTGGCAAGCGAATACTAGCCTCTCGAATTAACTCAATAATTATTTCGACAATTAAAGCTTCAAAAATTGGCCGATAAGGTATTTCACTAATGTCTAACTTTAATTTTTTACTTAATTCAATTGGAAGAACCTCATAATGAAAGCTGACAATGGCTATATAAAAAGCAGGTAAAAAAATAGCAGTAATAAAACTAAATACCCTAACCATTCTATAAAATGAACCGACGATTACACGACTATTAAAGTCATCTGGCGATTGATAAAATGAAAATAATGTTACAGGTGCTATATAAGCAGTTGGCGAAAAGTCAGACATCATAACAATTTTCCCCTCAGAAAGATTAGCAAATACCCTGTCTGGCCTTTCAGTATTCATAATTTGAGGGAAAGGCGATAGAGGATTATCTTCAACAAAATCATTCAATTGTCCTGAAGCATATAATCCATCGGCTTTTTCTTTCATATTATTGAGTTTCTGCTCTAAATCATTAAGGTTTTCTTGATTAGCAAAACGGGCTAAATACATATAATAAATATCTGCTTTGTTGTCTTTTCCAATAGTTACTTTTTTTACAATTAAATCGGGTACTCGCATTCTTTTTCGAATTAGCCCTAAGTTTACGTCTGTATCTTCCACAAATCCTTCATGGGCACCCCGTAAAATAGCTTCATTTGTGGGCTCATCTGGAGAACGATGGGGCAAGTTAGGCATAGAGAAACGAACCATTTGCTGAGTATTCAATAAAAGAAGTACTGTATAACCCTGACATACATAATCCACCAATGTTTCTAGATTGTAGGCTTCTTTTCGTGAAGAGGTGGTTGCATCCCAGTCTTTTTCATTAAACGTTGTTTGCACTTTTAACACATTCAATATATCTTGTACATCTTTTTTATTAGCCATCGAGCTATAGTAGCAGAGAATAGCATATTGATCTTTTGGAAATGAGATTTCCCTTGCTATAAAATCAACTGAATTATAAAAAGTGGCTTTTAATTTTTCAACCATCGATTCTAGCTGGAGCATTTAATACCTCCTCTTTTATTCTTGATGAATATGGTTGGTACCTTCTAGTTACCTTTACATTCTTTCTTTTTTCAGTATGGAACATAAAATTACATTTCAAACAAAAATCCAACCATTAAATGACTGATCCTTTATTTATATAGGTTGCATATTATGCTGGTTTTTGATTTATGAAGACATAAAAAAGCTCTCAGAATGATAAATATTCCGAGAGCCTCTTAACTTGAAATCAGGATGCCCTGATCTCAATTCAAATACTTTATTCTATTTTTGAATAAATTGTTGTGTCCAGACGTTTCCTTTTGCATCATAACCTACACCAATATGTGTATAGTTTTTGTTCATAATGTTAGCGCGGTGACCTTCTGAATTCATCCAAGCTTTTACTACTTCTTCTGGTGTTTTTTGACCTTTGGCAATATTTTCGCCTGCTGATTTATACGTAATACCAAGAGATTTCATTTGGTCAAATGGTGAACCGTAAGTTGGGCTTGTATGATCGAAATAATTTTTGTCTGCCATATCCTTAGATTTAGCTTTCGCAGAGCCCATCAATTTTGTATCTGCTTGTAAAGCAGGCAGACCTTCTTTTGCACGTTCTGCATTAGTCAATGTGATGACTTGTTTTTCAAATTGAGAAGCAGATGTTGCATTTGAGTCTGTAGATGGTTTGCTTGGTGCATCAGTATTTGGTTTTGACGGTGTTGTAGTATCTGTATCTGGCTTAGCTGTTGTATCTGTATTTGGTTTTGTTGTATCTGTATTTGGTTTTGTTGTATCTGTATTTGGTTTTGTTGTATCTGTATTTGGTTTTGTTGTATCTACGTTCGGCTTAGTTGTAGGTTTTACCGAATTCGTATTTGAAGTACCATTTGTAAAGCAGTTATTCAACATAATATTACGATGTGTATTATATTTAGTTGATTGGTAATGCCATGTATGATTTGACATCGAAGTTTGCTTCGTATGTTCTTTCGTAACAGTTTTCGCTGAAGCATCTATTGCTCCGCTGTGCACTCCTGCTGTTAAAAGTAAGCTGAATGGGATTGCCCATTTTGTTAGTTTGTTCATCTTGCATTCCTCCTTGTCGTGTTCCAAGCTTAAACGAAGAATCAAGCAAAAAAATCGCCAAGGATTGCCACTTTCTCCAGCAAGGAGCTGAACCCTCAGTAATATAGGGTTTTATTTGGAAGATAGTTGAAGTCTATCACCTTATTGCTATTCTAAGAGGGTTGACATCTCAATATTTTAGGCTTTAGGCAGTTCTAATTCATTCACATTTTCTCCGATAATCACTAGATTTGGTTCCATTTTTACATACTCAGGAAGCCATTGTGTTAATCCATATGCATACTGAAACAGCATAGGATTTCTAATTCCTTCGATTGGTACAAAGCCCTTCATTCGATAAACAGAATTAGGAAGCGTTTTAATCCATTCTTCAAATTTTTCTTGTGTAAAACTTTCCCCAGACTTGAAAGTAACAAGACGAGAACCTAAATGCAGATGCTCCCCTATGTTTGCTTGTTGAATAGAAGTCGGCCTAGCTGTAGCTTGTAATCTTTGAAGATATTTAATCGGTAGAGAGGCATTCGTTGTTTGAATGATCAGTGCATGTGAATTAATGCTCTGCATCTCAAAAGTAACTTTCGCTCTTTCTGATTCTGTCAGTAAATCCATCTTATTTGCCAAAATCAAATGTGCATGGCGAATCTGTTCTAAAAATAAGGAACGTGTTTGAATTGACATACCTTCTCTTTCTAACCAACGTTTACTATCAGCGACAGTGACAATACCTTTAATGTTTAACTCATTTGCAAATAGCGGTGAATAGACTGCATCTAATGCTTCGACTGGATGAGCTGCTCCAGTGGTTTCTATAATAAGCACATCAAACTCAGAATCCGCTAACAGTGATTGAATTTGTGCCTCCGTTTTTTCGGCACCTGTACAACAAATGCATCCATTTAACATTTCTTTTAAAGGTATATTTTCCTCGATTGCTTGTGAATCAAAATTTAAAGCCCCTAGCTCATTCATGATAATAGCTGGTTTTAAATTCTGTTCTTTCAATTGGCGAATGGTATTCATTAATAAGGTTGTTTTGCCGCTTCCTAAGAAACCGCTGAATAAATATACATCTTTCATTTTAAATCTCCTTCTATTTAACTGCTCTTTCAGCAGAGATTGTATTTCCCTCCAAAAAGGGGCAAACAGTTCGTAAATGTATCTTTACTAAATATAGTGATAGAGTCTTTTCAAAAAAGAGCTGACAAATGAATGCCAGCTCCTTAACTAATCTATTTCATTTCAGCTTTTACAATGCTTGCTGCTTTTTTCAGCTGTGGATCTTCTTTTTTGATTTTCAAGCGAATTTTATTCATTAATGCGTACGTTGTATCGCCTTTCAGAATACCTGTTTCCTTCAACTTGTTGTCTTTCTGGAATTGTTCCACCGCTAACTTCGTTGAGGCATCGTATAAGCCATCAATTTTACCAGGGTTATAACCTGCAGCTTGAAGTAATTTTTCAGCAACTTTAACGCTATCAGATAATGCACCTTCCTTGAAGGTTTTATCAGGGTCCAAATAAGGAAGAGATGCATAGCTTGGATAGTTCACTTTTACATTAGGTTTTATGCCCTTTTCATGAATCCAGTTACCTTTTGGTGTTAACCATTTCGCCATTGTGAATTTAAGATTAGATCCGTCCGGTAGATTCTCAGCGGTTTGCATCGTCCCTTTACCAAATGAAGTTTCACCTACTAATTTGATATGGGAGGACTCATTTAATGCTCCTGCTAAGATTTCAGAAGCTGATGCACTTCCTCCATCGATAAGAACAGTTGTTGGCACTTTTACCTTACGGCCATCTTCTGCTTTATAGACTTGTTTATTGCCTGAACGGTCTTCGAATTGTACGATTGGTTGTCCTTTTGGAACAAATAGATTTGCAATATTCTCTACTGATTCAACCAAGCCACCTGGATTTTGACGAACATCCAGAACCAACCCTTTCATACCTTTTGCTTCCATATCATCTAATGCACTAAGCAACTCTTTATAAGTACCATCTGAGAAGCTTGTGATTTGAATATGAGCAATTTTATTTTTCATCATTTCGGCATATACAGTTTCCACAGGAATGTCTGCACGAGTGATTTTAAAAGTGGTTAGCTTACTAGAACTTCCACGCTGGATTTCAAGTGTAACCTCTGTCCCCTTCTTACCGCGAATTAATAATACGGCTTGTGATGCTGTCATTCCATCAATAGATTTGCCATCTACTTTTTTAATAATATCGTTCGTTTTGATGCCTGATTTCTCTGCAGGCGAGTTTTTAATCGGTGATACGACCACAATATGGCCATCCTTCTCTTGCACCTCAGCACCTATGCCTTGGAAACTAGAAGAAATGCTTTCATTAAACGCTGAAGCTTCCTTTTTATTCATATAGTCAGAATATGGATCTCCTAATGCGCTGATCATTCCGTCTACTGCACCGTTTACTAGCTTGTCTGTATCAATTTTCTTGTAATAACCTTTTGATAGCTCATCGTATGCATTAAACAACTTTTGGAATTCGCCATGTGCTGGTGTGCGAACTTCCACTACTTTATCTTCGCCAACTGTTAACGCAAAAATCGTTATACCTGATGTACCAAGAACCAAAACCATGATCATCATGATGAAAGCAAATGGCTTCATACGTATGTATTTTCCTGTGACTTTCCCATGATTAGCATCTTGTTCTGATTGTGGTTCATTTTGTTCTTGTTCTTGCTTCGTTTTATCATCCATATTCGTTCACCACTTTCAATCTAAGAGTGTATAAAACACACCTTCTATCATAATAGCAGGAATTAAAGCGAACGAAAAGAAAAAGACTGCCAAAAATTCCTTGGCAGTCTTTTCACATCACTTAATCAAAAGATACATTGCAACTCACTGGTTTTGGTTCAAGCACCTTTGTTTCCATATACTTGTGGAATAACCATTCTCCTACCCCAAGTACAATAGAGGATAACAATGATGCGGCAAGAATATCCACAGTCTCTACATATAAAGCTGAACCCATGAAATAAATAATGACGAATGCTAAAACAGCATCCGAAAAGGTGGCAATAGTATTGCCCATTACATAGGCATAGCGCTTACTAAAGACGGTGAAGATAAGAATGTCTCCCAAAACAAAAGCAAAAATGGCAAGGACAAGGCTAATCCAGAGAGTCGTTGAAACATCTCCTCCATAAATGCCTGTATTAATGATTAATAGTATTGCTGCAGTCATAATTAGCTTTAGTATGAATGCACTCACATATTTCATCATTCTATCCCCTTTCGCATGACACAACATATAAATGACTAAATGAGTTGATTGATCAGATCAATCATGGGTTAGTATGAATTTTTTGGGTAATGATATACGTATTAATCCATTTATCCATTTGATTTACTCGTATAGCCTAAAAAATTTCTATCCTCAAACTAAAACGTCACTTCTTATATCTTGATCCAATCTATAGGCACTAAAATGTACCATTGGAACTTGTAAGTATCTATAGCACTTATAAGTACGTACTTTTCTTTATGGTGAATATATTTCATAATAGCTTTTGTACAGCAAGCTTTAACCATTATCAATTCGTTATTGATTATTTTACGTTCAAATCATGTGGGACAATCGAACATTATGAGTAATGGTTAACTTTATTGTTGGTAATACTATTAGTTCGTACAGGTGCTATAAATGCTCCTTTGAAAACATATTTGAAACATGCAATATGTGGAACAATAAGGTGTTTTTTCTAATTTAAAGGGAAGAGATGTAATCCGCACGTTTCTCCTCTTTAACAGGATAAATAAACGTTATTTGACAAGACAGAGTTGGTTCCTGTATGACGAAATATAATTAAGTCCATTTCAGTTTATAACAATCAGGAGGTTTATTTATGGTAGCGAAAAACTTACAAGATACAACAACTTTGTATAACGGCGTAAAAATGCCATGGTTTGGTCTAGGCGTATTTAAAGTAGAGGAAGGCCCAGATTTGGTTAATGCTGTTAAAACAGCCATTAAACATGGTTACCGGAGCATTGATACTGCAGCTATTTATGGTAATGAAGAAGGAGTCGGCCAAGGAATCCGTGAAGGACTTAAAGAAGCCGGCATATCTAGAGATGAATTATTTGTAACATCGAAAGTTTGGAACGACGACTTAGGGTATGAATCTACTTTAGAAGCCTACGAAACAAGCCTTAAGAAACTCGGATTGGATTATCTAGATCTATATTTGATTCATTGGCCTGTAGAAGGTAAATATAAAGATGCATGGAGAGCTTTAGAAACTCTTTACAAAGATGGACGAGTTAAAGCAATTGGGATGAGTAATTTCCAAATTCATCACCTTGAAGATTTAATGAAGGATGCAGAGGTTAAACCGATGATCAACCAAGTGGAATGCCACCCACGATTGACTCAAAAAGATCTTAAGTCATTCTGTCAAGAACATGGTATTCAGTTGGAAGCCTGGTCTCCATTGATGCAAGGTCAATTATTGGATAACCCAGAGCTTAAGGAAATTGCCAATAAATATGATAAGTCTATTGCTCAAATTATCCTACGTTGGGACTTACAAAACGGTATTGTGACAATTCCAAAATCAACAAAAGAACACCGTATTGTAGAAAATGCATCAATATTTGATTTTGAGTTAACATCTGAAGATATGGAACAAATTGATAGCTTGAATCAAGATCATCGCGTTGGTCCAGATCCGGACAACTTTGACTTTTAATAAGAAATAAGGAGATATAGACGTTACTATTCGTCTATATCTTTTTTCTAAGGTATTTAAAGTATGTGGAGTGTTCCATACGAAGAAAAATTTAAACAAAATTTATTCTATAAAAAATAAGTTAATGTCTAAGAAAATAATCTAGGAGGGAACTACATGCAACTAAATTTAAAAGGAAAAACAGCGCTAGTTACTGGATCTACATCAGGCATTGGGAAAGCGATCGCTATGTCGCTAGTAGAAGAAGGTGCTACTGTACTGATTAATGGACGTCGGGAAGAAAAAGTGTATGAAACTATTGAAGAAATTAAATCAAAATATCCAAATGCAATTCTTCATTCAGCAGTAGCTGATCTAGGAACAGAACAAGGCTGCCAAAAAATTATCGAGAACTATGCTGGGATAGACATCCTTATTAATAACCTAGGAATTTTTAAACCTGCCGAATACTTTGATATCTCTGATGAAGAATGGTTTAAATTCTTCGAAACGAATATCATGAGTGGAGTTCGACTTACGCGCTGGTACTTAAATCAAATGATTCAGAAGAAAGAAGGAAGAGTCATCTTTATTGCCAGTGAAGCAGCGATCATGCCATCTCTTGAAATGGCTCATTATAGTGCAACGAAAACAATGCAGCTCTCACTCTCTCGTAGTTTAGCTGAGCTAACGAAAGGAACGAGCGTGACAGTTAATACGGTTATGCCGGGCTCCACTCTAACTGAAGGAGTAGAAACAATGTTAAACACGCTTTATCCTAACGAAAATTTGACAATGGAAGAAGCGGAAACTCGATTCATGAAAGAAAATCGTCCAACCTCTATCATTCAAAGATTAATCCGACCAGAAGAAATTGCCCATTTTGTTACTTTCTTAAGCAGTCCCCTTGCCTCGGCCATTAATGGCTCTGCCTTACGAATAGACGGTGGGTTAGTTCGTAGTGTATTTTAAAAATATGTATCAATAAACCGATTATAGTTTTAAAAAATATACCCTATAGGAGCAATCCTATGGGGTATATAAGTTTCTTGATTTTGTATTGAAAAATAATAATATTAGAGTTATACAAAATAAAATGTACATTAAGAAAATATATATGAAGATTAAGAATACTAGCAATTAGTTCATATTTGTTTGGAGAGGCTCTACACTATTGATAAGCAACTGAAAATAACCAATTTATGTTTTATTCTATTGGTTCATCTGATTTTTCTAATGGCTATATTTTTTTTCACCTTTTCCATCCTACTTTCAAGATATTCGATGAGATAAAGAAGAAATTTTTACTTTCCAATTGCCTTATTAACTGATTCAAAAGCATGAATTACTGTTGTATCAAATATTGGAACTTCGGAATCCTCTTCTTTTATTAATAATCCAATCTCTGTACATCCTAATATAATTCCTTCGGCTCCTCTATCAATTAAATTCTTGATGACTTTTTTAAAATATTCTTTTGACGCATGATTGATTTTCCCTAAACATAATTCTTCATAAATCACTTTATTTATAAGTTCTATATCCTCATGAACTGGAATTAATACCTTTATATCATTGTCTTCAATTCTTGATTTGTAAAAGTCTTGGATCATTGTATATTTGGTTCCAAGTAATCCTACTGAATTCAATTTAATTTTCTTTATTTCATTTGCTATTGCATATTCTTTAAATTCTATATTTTAAGAACCATTTCCTTCTTGTAGTAAAGCACTGTTAGAAATGTCTGTGATAATCTTACTCATAGATCCTTTTTTCATATACGATAGGCATTTAGAAATCATTAAAGTTTTCTTGTATTTCCCGGTCCTAGATCTCTTCCTTAAATTAGAAACTATTTTTATTATAGAAAAATAATTCTTATACATTGTATTGAAATATTTAACGGCAAGTTCATTCACAATAAAAAAAGGTAAGGGCATTAGCCCTCACCTTTTTTATTTCACTTCTTTTAAATAAGGTTTACTTGGAAGAGTGTCAAAATCATAACTTTCAACTTCATTCCAATCTTCAAAATAAGCATGTAAACTATCAGTAATCATCAAATTAATGATTTCTCCTTTTGGATTAAACAGTAAAACAGGTTTACCCATAGCATAAGCATAGCCTAATTCCCAGGCTGTACCGGTATCATCATAGTTTTCTCCAATAATCCCAAATATCATATCTGCCCATTTAATGTGTTCCATATCGTTTTTAAATACGAACGTTCTCCATTCAAAAGAACCAAATTCGAATTCAGGTAATTGACTTTCTCTTGGTGAGAAGACCGTGTGCCCTAATGCTCTTAATACCTGTTCTGCTTTTTCTACATGTACAATTTCCTCTCTACCATCTACATCAAAGAATGGACTTGCAAGATAAATTTTAGCCATTTTGTTCCTCCTATTTCAAACAACGATTAACTTTTTAATAAAGTTTATTCCTAAACATATTATCATTAAATATCAAATAAAATCATTAAATTAAGATTTGGGCCGTATTGAAAACACTCGCCCTTTGCCTTATCTGCATTAATTTATTATCTATATGTATAATATATAAAATCCTTACTCACCTAAGCGAGATTCCAATAATTTTCTCGTTTTTAAATCAAAAATTTTATATTTCATTCCCCACATGTGGTCTTTGGTCACTGTAACCTTACAATAACAAGGTATGGATGTACCATAAGCATCAAGATCAGGAATCCCTTGAAACTCAAATTGTTCATCTGTATCAAGCACATTGATGGTTGTATCATTAGTGTGTCTTCCAAATGTTGATGATGTGATTTCTACAGTACATTTTCCTTTAAGAACTTCAAAATCCCTCGTTAATACAGATTTTAAACTTGGAATAGTAATCCATAAGAGAAAAATACCAATTAGAAAGAGTCCAAAAAATTTTAAAATTGTCCATTCAAATTCTCTAAGGCTATACATAAGGACAAAATAATACAATGAAGCTATTACTAAAAATGCACCTAAACCACATAAAAAATAATAAGATAAAATAATAAGCGCTCCTATCAACAAATAATTACTATATCTACGTAATTTAGACACAATAGTTTCAGAAGTATGTAAAAATCCTTGCCAAAAATATTATCTTTATTCTAAAGCTGAAATTTATGGGGATTTTTTGCGTGATCCAAAAACAAAAACATAGGAAGATTGTAGACTCCTATGTTTTCATTCGCATTATTTTTCAGTTTGTTGTTGCTTCTTTTTCAAATACTCCGCACGTATTTTTTCAAGTTGCTGTTTTTTATCAAATTTGGCGGGCTTATTTTTTTCGTGATACTTTGTCACAGCTGCCTGACCTTTGGTATCCAATTGATATTTCCCCATTATATTCACCTACTTTTCATGTCATTATTGATAATCTATTCAACAAATATAATATGCCTTATTTTGCTGAAGTAAACCTTGATACTTTATTAGCAGTAAAAAAGCGACCAATGTTAACCACTTTTTTAAAATGGTCACTTTTGGTCACTTATTAAAAATGTATGGTTTATAAAACGGTTGCTACAACTAGTCTTGAATAGCTGCTTCAAGAGCAACTACCATCATGTCATTGAAAGTAGTTTGACGTTCCTCAGATGAAGTAGCTTCACCTGTTAGAAGGTGGTCAGATACTGTTAGAACAGATAATGCTTGACGGTTGAATTTAGCTGCTAGTGTGTAAAGTGCAGCTGTTTCCATTTCGACTGCCAATACGCCATAATCTGCTAATTTTTCGTTTTGATTGTCTTCTCCGTAGAAAAGGTCAGCAGTATAAACGTTACCGACACGCAAGTGTAAACCTGCTTCTTCTCCTGCTTTGTAAGCTTTTTTCAATAAATCGAAATCAGCTGTTGGCGCATAATCAATGCCTTTAAAGATAATTTCATTCATTTTAGAGTCTGTAGTAGCAGATTGAGCAAGAATCACATCACGAACCTTTACATCGCGTTTTAGAGCGCCGCAAGTACCAACACGGATCAGTTTTTGGCATCCGTACTCTTGCATTAACTCTGTTGTGTAAATTGCAATGGAAGGTACGCCCATGCCTGTACCTTGTACAGAAACACGTTTGCCTTTATATGTACCTGTATAGCCGAACATATTACGAACTTCGTTGTATTGAGTAACATCTTCTAAGAAAGTTTCTGCAATATATTTTGCACGAAGTGGATCTCCTGGAAGTAATACGATCTCTGCAATATCGCCTTGTTTGGCATTAATATGAATACTCATTTTGTATCCCCTTTTCTTTTGACTATAACACATTTATTATTATAATCAATATTTATAATACATACACCCTTATTGTAGCAAGAACGTCTGACATCTGACAAATATTATTCTGAAAATTTTTCTTCATATAATTGCCATAACTCATCAAAAACTGTGGCTTTTAATTGGTCATTATCGTTTTCCTCTATATATTTCGACAGAGCGGAGAAATCCTCCTCTGCTTTAGGAAAACTATGATCATCAAATGCTGCTTCCGCAAAGTCTGCCTTTGGATCATTTTTTCCGCCTCTAAATGTTAATACATATTGGTAAAATGAAGGTTTCACTTGATTCCCCTCCGTTTCAGTAAGAATATTTAACATAATTGTACCCGTTCGACTCTAATTTACACAGAAAGTTGAATTTTCAAGTGCAAAGTAATACACTTTGCGTTTCTAATTAAGGAAATAAGGGAATCTACTTTCACTAGTCTATCATATCATGCTAGCAATGCCATTTTTACTAATATAGCATGTAAAATATCTTTTTTAGCCTTTAAACCTATTCACTTTTTAGTTCTTTGCACTTATAATTCATAATTATCAACTATTTTATATATTTAATAAAAAATAGAAGGAAGTGATTGAATTGGCAGATAAAAATTTCGAAAATTTAATTCATTTTAATTCACCTTTAATACCTAATAGTAACCCTTTTTCTCAAGAAGAAAGTCCAATCACTTTTGCTCTATTAAATATGCTTTCATCACTAGCAGAAAACCATCCAGATACTTTTCTAATCCTTTCTTCCAGTGGGAAGGTAATTATACAGAATAAAGAAACTTTCCCTATCTTGGGTGAGGAAATAAATGAAATACAAGATTTTGAATCTATTGCAAAGAAATCATACAGAACTATACATACAGCATTTTTACATGCTGTCTCAGGCCATACCCAACGATATGAGATCGAAGTTACTAATGATAACTATGGTACGCTTCATGTCTTATTTACATTTATCCCATTAATTTACGAAGATAAGGTAGAGGCTGTCTATTTAGTGATGAGTGATATGACTGAACAAGTGAAATTAAAAGACACCTTACTTTCCAGCCAAAAGCATTTAAACAACGCTCAGCAAATAGCCGAAATTGGAAGTTTTGAATATTGGATAGCTGAAGACCGTCTTAAATGCTCAAAGCACTTTTTTAAACTCTTTGGATTGCCACAAACACCCAGCATGAAAATGGAAGAACCCTTTAAATTAGTTCATCCAGATGATTATAGATTAATTTATGATCAAGTGCAAAAGGCTATTAGAGGGAAAGATTACACAGCTGAATTTCGTATTTATCATGGCTTAACGGGCAATCTCCGCTACATAAAAGTGAAAGCAGTCGTCCTATGGAAGAATGGAAAGCCTTATAAACTAAATGGGGTCATTAAAGATGAGACAGCAGAGAAACTGCTAGAATCGGAACTGAAGGATACTATAGCACGTTATGCCTTTATTTTTGACAATCTAACAGCTGGCATTTGGATGAGGGATGCAGAAACGGGAATAATGATTTTTGCCTCCAAAGGAATGGAAGATATCCTAAAAATTCCATTAGAAACTTTATATACAGATAAAGATATCTGGAGAAATATGGTCCACCCTTGTCATCACCATGAAATCGGTCCTTACTTAGAGAAAAGCGCGAAAGGAGAAAGTGCAAAGTTTACCTATCGATTAATTGATGGTGCAGGTGATGTTAAATGGCTGTTCGAGCAAACAATCCCCACCACGAATGAAAAGGAAGATGCAACAATTCTTTTTGGATTTGTAACTGATATCACCCATGAAAAGTTTCTAGAAGAGAAAATCAACCATTTGGCACGTTATGATGCTCTTACAAATTTACCAAATCAGCACAGTATCTACGAAGTGATGGAAAGCTTATGTAACAGAAAACACCCATTTGCTTTGCTTTATTTGGATATTGACCGGTTAAATATAATAAATGATTCTTTAGGCTATCATATCGGTGATGAAGCGTTGAAAACTCTTGCAAATCGTTTTAGTAAACTAATGCCTCCAAACAGTTATTTCGGAAGGCTCAATAGCAATGATTTTATCGTATTACTTTGGAAAATCCAAGATAAGGAAGAGGTATACTCATTAGCTGAAATGCTTATTACTGTAAGTAGAAAACCATTAACCATACAGGAATTTGAAATGCATCTATCAACAAGTATTGGCATTAGCTTTTATGGTATAGATGGTACAGATAAGCAAACATTACTGGAAAATGCGCACTCAGCATTGTATCATGCAAAACGGCAAGGTAAAGCAAACTATCAAGTATATTCATATACAGACAGTATCCATTCTTATAAAAAATATAATTTAGATCAAGATATGCGGAAAGCGATTAACAATGAGGAATTTGAAATTTTTTATCAGCCTCAAGTTGAACCGATCAGTGGTGCTATATACGGAGCGGAGGCACTATTACGTTGGAATCATCCTGAATGGGGATATGTTTCGCCCGGTGAGTTTATACCTTTAGCGGAAGAAAACCACCTCATAAATGCTATTACAGATTGGGTGATTGAAAAAGTATGCGCCCAGCTTAAAAACTGGAAAGACGAGGGAATTGATTTAAAACCAATTGCTATTAATATCTCACCAACACGCTTTATGAAAAAAGGGTTAGCCGAATATGTAAAAACTCTACTTTCTCAATATGATATTTCAGCAACATTTATCGAATTAGAAATCACTGAAAGTACTCTTCTGCAGAATGAAAAAAATGTGTTGTCTTCACTTCAACAATTAAGAGATTTAGGGATTAAAATAGCAATAGATGACTTTGGGACAGGTTATTCTTCCCTTATGTCAATCCGGACTTTCAAACCAGATATTATCAAGATTGACCAAATTTTCACACGGCATATAACCAGTGAGGGTAGTGTGGATAAAGGCATCATACTTTCGATTATCCATTTAGCGAAAGAGCTGGGAATGACTGTTGTGGCTGAAGGTGTAGAAGAATATGAACAGTTACAATTCTTACTCCATAATGGCTGCCATTATATACAGGGTTATCTTTTTTCAAAGCCTCTACAAAAAAAAGATTTCTATCAAATTCTAAAAACTGGCTCTCTTTCTCCTAGTAGTGCCTGTAAACTCACTATAATTGACCAGGAACGGCGTGCATTTATACGTTTTCAATTACCTACTTACGTTCAAGCAGATATGACCTTAATAGAAATGCAAAACGAAAAAGTCGAAGTAGGTACAAACAAGATTCTCATCGAAAATATCAGCTTTGGCGGTATGAAAATTATCTCTTCGATGAATTTGGCCATACAACCCCAGATGAAATATCAATTTTGTTTTAGTCTTTTAAACAAAAAGTTCATTTTAAATGGAGTACTCAAATGGCAAAATGAAGTGAAGGGTTCTCTTTTTGCATACGGTGTTGCATTTCTACTAGAGGAAGAGGATGAAACATCTCTTGCTTCTACAATACATCTATTAAACAAATTAAATGAATCCAGTAAACAGATCCCAGACACAGACTTTATCTTCACAAGCCCGGAAGAATTCTTTTCTATTTATAAGTAACACCAAAAAGGCAACAACGCTGTATTGCGCTGTTGCCTTCTTATATCGTTTTTATAAATCAAACAGCTTTTCATATTCGCTATAGCCTTCAGAAGCTAAATCTTCTTTTGGGATGAAACGAAGAGCTGCTGAGTTAATGCAATAACGAAGTCCACCTGTTTCCTGCGGCCCATCTGGGAATACGTGACCAAGATGAGAATCCCCCTCTTTACTACGTACTTCTATACGTTGCATACCAAAGCTTGTATCTTTATGTTCGGAAACTTGTTCCTCTTTGATAGGTTTAGTAAATGCAGGCCAACCACAACCAGAGTTATACTTGTCTTTCGACGTAAAGAGCGGTTCTCCAGAAACAATGTCTACATAAATCCCTTCTTCAAAATGCTCATCATATTCATTTGTGAAAGGAGCTTCTGTCCCTTTTTCTTGAGTAACATGGTATTGCAGCGGTGTTAACTCTTTCAATTTGTCCTCTTTATTCATTATGAGCCCCCCAATTTTGCTGTTGAAATGCTGTTCTTCCTGACCCAATGGAATAAAGCTCGTAATGAGTCGGGTTTTTTTTATAATAATGTTGATGATAATCCTCGGCTGGATAGAACTTTTTAGCTTCTAATATTTTCGTCGCAATGGGTTTATTAAATTTCCCTGATTCCTCTAGTCTCTTTCTAGACTCTTCTGCAATTCTCTTTTGATCTTCATCATGATAAAATATCGCCGTCATATAGGATTTGCCTCGATCATGAAACTGGCCGCCTGCATCGGTTGGATCGATAAGCGTCCAGAATGTTTCAACTAACTTTTCATATGGATAAACTTCTGGATCAAATGTAATTTGTACTGCTTCATAGTGACCAGTTAAATCTGTGCATACCTGCTCATAGCTTGGGTTTTCAACATAACCTCCTGTATAGCCTGATATGACGGATTCAATACCTGACTGTTCATCAAATGGTTTTACCATACACCAAAAACAGCCTCCTGCAAATGTTGCAATAGATGTTGACATATATTACGCCCTCCCTATTTAGTAGGAATGATTACATCAAGTATAATGCGATTCTTATCTAAATTGAATTCTTTTGCTTGTACATGCCCTATTAAGTTTTCACCAAGAGGGATATCAATATCCGTAAGATTAAAATAAATTTGTTCTTCTTTCGGCTGAATCACCATCCAGCTAGGCAAATCAACGGAGTCCTTCAATAGTTTGAGAGCTGTATTTGGCGGTATATCAAGCATGCCGACTTCAACAGTTTTTTGTTTCAAGAGTAAATTACCCTCTTCTAATGAAGGTTCAAACGTCATGGTAATCGGCAATTCCATTTCAAATACGGTCAATGTACTGTTTAACGTGACGTCTTGATCAACTTCCATTGTGACTGGAATTTTAGACGTTTTCATCGAACTTTCAATCAATCGATTTGCCATATTTTCAAAATCTTTTTTGGTCGTTTGTACTTCTAAATGACTGCCATTGGGTAATTGCTTAACAGTTGGATTAGGCGTTGTATCAATCGGTCTTGTAATTAAATAGAAGAATGATACAATAGCTACAATCACAAGTGTAAAGAGCAATAGAAAGGCTATTTTCCATTTATTCATCTATACTATCCTCCTGAAAATCAAATTGTCCTTGTGATAGTTTTTTTAGATTTTCTTCTTCAAGTGTTTCAATAATGCGAGCAGTCATTTGATCATACCCTCTAGCATTGGGATGAAAGAAATCAGTATGATAAACCAAATTCGCGTTTGTATCAAATAAATCCTCTACATTTACAAAAACAGCATATGGATCATCATCCGCAAAGCCTCTAATATCAGAATTCCATTCATCCATGATCGTGTTCATTTCCGACTCTTCTTTGGTAAAGATCGTCAACGGATTATATACACCGATCAAGATGATAGGGGCTATTGGATTACGTTCCCTAATCATTTCCATTATGGTCTCATAACGCTGCTGAAATTTGGGTCTTCCTTTATCAAAGTCTTTCTTTTTTAATTCTGTGATATGTTCACGTACAATCTTCATTAAATCATTGCCGCCAATAGTCAACGTGATTATATTAGCCTTCCTCAGTGTATCGTCAAGCTTCCCAGATTGTAATTGGTCAATGAGTTGATCGCTTCTTCTACCTTTTTTAGCTTCATTATGGATTGTCACAGATCTTACGCCTTGCCATGTTTCCATATCGGTTTTTAAACGACCGACATATCCTTCATTTTCCGCTTCATCGCCTACTCCCTCGGTTAGCGAATCCCCGAGTGCTACGTACTGGACATCCTTGGGTTTAAACATTTGTGTCACCAATATTTTTTTGGTTTCTTCTTTTATATTATGCACGGCGTCCTGTGTTTCACAGCCAGCGAGCATTACAACAGACAGCAAATAAACTATCCACTTTTTCATTATTTTGCCCTCCTTTCACATCGGCTCTGTCGCTCAAAATGAAAGAAGGCAGGGAACTTCCCTGCCGCCTAAATTAATCAGTATAGTAAGAAAAGCCAATTGCACCTGGCCCTGTATGTGTACTAATAATTGGCGACGTATAGCCAAATTTTACATCATGATAGCCTGTCTCTTCAATCCTAGTTTTTAGAGGGTTTGCCATCTCTAAACCATTCGCATGTGCAATGCCAACACCTCGAACAACACGTCCCTCTGTGTCTTGGATGTATTGATTGGTTAGATATTTGACTACTTGTTTATGACTTCGCACTTTCGCAACAGGATTATAGTCGCCTGTCTCTAAGTTGGCAATCGGTTTAATGTTTAATAAAGAACCGATCATGCCCATCCCTTTTCCGATACGTCCGCCTTTAACCAGGTTTTCGAGTGTATCTACTACAACAAAAAGGTGGGTATGCTCTCGCACATAGTCGATTCTTTGTAGAATCTCATCCATGTTTTTGCCTTCTTTAGCCATCTGTGCTGCTTCTAACACCTGAAAGCCAAGCCCAAATGAAGTAAATCGAGAATCAATAACGACTACATTTGTATCAGTCATGGTAGCTGCAGCTTCCGCAGACTTCACGGTGCCGCTCATACTTCCTGTCATAGTAATAACTAATACTTCATCGCCATTCTTTCCAATCTCATCAAATAACTCTTTAAACACCCCTACTGCTGGCTGAGAGCTTTTAGGCAATTCAGTAGACTCTGCCATTTTCTCTAAAAATTCAATCGGATTTAAATTAACACCATCTATATATGTTTCATTATTTATTTGAATTGATAGCGGTACAACATGAATATTGTATAGTTCAATTTCACTTTTAGTTAATTCTCCAGTCGAATCTGTTACAATTTGAATTCGTCCCATAATGACACTTCCTTTTATTCCATCCACTGTTTTAAGTATTTATACTTTATTTTACCCGTCTACAGCTGTTCAAACATGTGACATTTGTCAATTGTTTGGGGGAGAATAAGAACTTTTTGTGAAGTATTTATCTATACAATATGCAGAGATACCTTGAAAGTTTAATAACACCATAATTAAATGATTACCCATATCCACTATAGATATTCTACGTTATTTTAAGTTATGATTTTTTATAGACAATATAAGAATATTTGATATGGTCTTCTGTTTCATTTATCTCTGACTCAGAAGCTTTCTTCCATTCATCACCATAGACCGGGAAGTATGTATCCCCTTTAAAGGCATGTTGTATTTTCGTTATATACAAGATATCTGCAACTGGAAGCGCCATTTTAAATAATTGCTCTCCACCGATTACCATAATTTCTTTGTTTTCTTTTTCTGCTTCTTTCAAAGCTTCTTCAAAAGAATGTACAACCGTTGCACCTTCTACTTGATATAATGGATCTCTTGTCACAACAATGCTTGTTCTTCCAGGCAATGGCTTGCCGATAGATTCGAATGTTTTACGCCCCATAATCATTGGTTTACCCATTGTTGTTTTTTTGAAAAATGCAAGATCCTCTGGTAAATACCAAGGAATTTTATTTTGATAACCAATCACTCGATTTTCATCATGCGCTACAATTAATGAAATCATAAACTCATCTCCTTAGACAGAAATAGGCGCTGCTATGCGCGGGTAAGGGTCATATCCTTCTATAGCCAAATCTTTGGTTTCATAATCAAAAATTGAATTCTTGTCCGTTTTAATAACAAGCTTTGGCAATGTCTTAGGCTTGCGTGAAAGTTGTTCCTTCACTTGATCCAAGTGGTTTTTATATAAATGAGCATCACCCAGCGTATGAACAAAATCCCCAGCTTCTAGACCACATTCTTTAGCGATTAAATGGGTAAGAAGTGCATACGAAGCAATGTTGAAAGGAACACCTAGAAAAACATCTGCACTTCGTTGATATAGCTGGCAAGAGAGTTTACCTTCCGCTACGTAAAATTGAAAGAATGAATGGCATGGAGGCAGCGCCATGTCCTCTACTTCTGCAGGATTCCAAGCTGTTACAATATGCCGTCTGGAATCAGGATTCTTCTTAATAGATTCAATAACATTTTGTATTTGGTCTATCGTACCACCCATACCGTCAGGCCACGAGCGCCACTGTTTGCCATAAACGGGACCAAGATCGCCGAATTCCTTTGCAAATGCTTCATCTTCTAATATTCTCTGTTGAAAAATGGCCATCTGTTCTTCATATTGTTTTTTAAACGTCTCATCTGTTAATACACGATGCCCAAAGTCTGTCATATCAGGCCCCTCATATGCATCACTTTTAATCCATTTTTCAAAAGCCCATTCATCCCAAATATGATTGTTTTCTTCGATTAGTGTACGTACATTCGTATCACCTTTTAAAAACCATAACAACTCGGTTGCAATTAATCGGAAAGAGGTTTTCTTAGTTGTCATTAAGGGGAAACCCTCTTGCAAATCGTATCTCATTTGATAGCCAAACACACTAATTGTGCCAGTCCCCGTACGGTCACCCTTTTCAATTCCATTTTCTAGAATATGGCGGCAAAGGTCTTGGTATTGTTTCATTAAGTATAGCCTCCAATTTATTTATCTATTTCATGATAACATTGACGAGAAATGACGTAAAATAAAACAAAAAGCCAGATGCATTTTTACTTTGCATCTGGCTTTTATTTAACAATTTAGCTTTTTGTTATTTCTATTGACGCCAAATCTTTATAAGCATATCTGTGTTAAAGTACTTGTTTCCTTTTAAAAAAGAAGCCATTCACGAACTTATCTTTACTGACAAACTGTTATTGCAAAAGATAAGATGTTTTAAAGTAATTGGGAGAAATATAGATAACTTATACTTCTATTGAGTACACAAAATATTTTCTTTAATATTCAGAATTTAGCTTAGCCATTTTGGTGGTGTGTCTTTAGACCAATAAATCTCACCTAGATTGTTATGAGAAGCAAATTTGTCTTTATAAGTGTGATAATGAAAATTATAGTAATAGCCATCTACTGGTCTGCGTTCCGTTCGTACATGGAAACGAATCATATCTTGTCCTGATGATGCTTGATAAATATGAAAAATCTTTTCAGAATAGTCACCACTTGGTTTTTCAGTCATCGCCAAGTCACGCATCTCGTTGACATTCAGATGATCCACTGTCATATGAATAGCTTCTTCAATCTTCGGAAATATAATATGATCAAATTCATTGCTTATCTTAGGACCAATACGATTCCCAAATTTTAAATAAGATTGTTCTTTTGCTTGATCTATTAGCTGACCAGACATTGTGAATTGGTCTACTTCTGGCTGAGCATGTTGTATGTATTCTTTTGAAACATCTTTTGTATAAGGCGTTTTATGACCTTCGCCGTGTTCTAATAAGTTTTCCCAAATGGAGTGATTAGATGTGATAACACCTAAAGTCAGAACGGCGACTGTTGATACAAGGAGTTTTTGAAGTTTATTTCTCATACTTTTCACCTGCCGTTGAACAAATATTGTCTTTTCACTTATTAGTATATACGAAAATCAGAAGTAAAGGTTTCATCTTTTTCTAAATCATTGTACAATATAGTAGAAATAAAGTGACACTGCAATCTGGGACAATCAGATTGGTAGTAGAACCATTCGGGCATTTACGGGCTTCATTTTTAATTATTCACTGCCCTTAATGCAAAATAAAGCGTTCGTTTTTGTACAAAAGGAGGGCAAATTTTATGTCAATCGCAATGGGTATCGGATTTTTATTGCTATTATTCTATTTAATGTCTCTTTGTATTACAGACTAATGCGATTATAAAACAAACGCACTCAGTAAGGGATGTAAACCCTTACTGAGTGCTTGTTTTGGTCATTAGTTTAGAGTACCCTAATTTTTAAAACAAACTACAAACCTGAAATTCAAGAGAAAACAGTGGATAGTATCCACTGTTTTTTTGTATAACAAAAGCCTGCGAATAATCGCAGGCCTATAGTTCAATCACACCATAATGAAATTTTGCATTATAGCGAATGTCTCGTTTGAAATGATATTGATCAAACAACGGAGAACGGAAATGAGCTTTTAACAAAACTCGCTTTTTTGCTACCCTTTTTGCCTCTTCCACCCATTCATCTGTTAATGAATTTTGCAGTCCTGCCACACGCAACGGTGAAAAGTTTTTTGACTCCTCTATTGTCTCTTCAAACATAGGGTCCATATAAACGACATCGAATGCATTATCCTGTTGCTGTTTAAGATAGTCAATCGCTAAACTACTAACAACTTGTATGTGATCCATACAAGAAAGTAGCGGCAATTGCGCTCTGTCATACGACCGCAGGCCTTCACGTACAATAAAAGCTACATTCGGGTTGCCTTCACAGCCAATGACTAATCCTATATCACCTACTGCATAAGCGGCCACAATACTATCCGAGCCAAGCCCTAACGTACAATCTAAAAAGGTATCTCCTTTTTGCAGTTTGGCTACATCCAAGAAAGGCTCATGCTCACCCCTCGCTATCCGTTTCAAGCGAAAGGCAGCTGAGCTAGGATGAAAGAAAAAAGGTTCCTCAGATTCAAATGGAAGGTACTCATAAGAGAGTTTACCCGCAACAATTAAATTTGCATGATGTTCTTCCGCTATTTTTTGAAGAGACTTCTTCTTTCTTTCTATGAATGGTAGGTCAAGTACTTTACAGGCTTTTTCCGCTAATTCAAATGAATGCTGGTTGGGCCTTCCCACTGTTGTTACTATAGTTTTTATTCCGCACATATTTGATCAAGCACGCCTACTAAATGATCGCGCACTTGTTCCATTGCATGATCTTCAATTTGTTCACGGGGAATAAAGTAAGCCAACTGTCCATCTTTCCAAATAGCAATAGAAGGAGAGCTTGGTGGCACTTCCTCAAAGAAGCCCCTCATTTGCATTGTCGCTTCAGCATCTTGACCAGCAAACACTGTCGTTAAGTGGTCCGGCTTATACTCAGCTTGCTGTATAGCTTCAATAACTGCTGGACGTGCAAGACCGGCCGCACAGCCGCATACAGAGTTAATAACAATCAATGAGGTACCTTTCGATTCTTGCATATGTTCAGCCACTTCATCCGGCGTTCTTAATTCCGTAAAACCGGCGTTCACTAATTCATCTCGCATTGGTTGTACAATGCCTTGCATATATTCTTCGTATGGGTTCATAATTTCGTCCCCTTTCATATTCCTTCATAATCCCTTGAATTATAAGGTTTGTGCTCTTCTATTTTATCTCGAATTTCATATTTTTTCACGGATTTTCATTTTTTACGTGACTTTTTGGTGATTTTCTCGTGACTTTTTGGTGATTTTCATTTTTGTATTTCTAATGGTATTCAATAATGCTTTTAAAACAAACTTTCTCTTATTATAAAACGCGGCTATTCACATGTTTTAGTTACATGGAAGGCCGCGTTGTTTTATATAGCTCATTAATTTCCTATTGTATAGGAAACATCGGTAATTCTTTTACTATGATTTTTTCGATTTGCTGCACAACAAGCATTAATTCTTCATCAATAATTAGCATTTCACTAAATGTATAAAATATCTTGATATGTAACAAGAGCAAAACCAGGTTTATTGCTTAAGATAGAAAGATTAATATTCTGGAAGGTTTACATCTTCCCAGAAGAATTCACCTGTTTTATCTATAATGTTTTCCACAAAAGATACAAATGACTCGTTTGTTTCTTCTGGCTATATATGATTCACATATATAGCACCCTTTGATGTTTCTTTTGTAGCCTTGTCATTATCAATCATAATATATCCGACATCTGGAAATTCACCTATTGGGTAATTTTTTGTTAGTTCAAGATCAAATTCTTTACAATCTTCTTGAACAGTCAAGAAATTTTCTCGGATTTCATTTAAGCTAAAGAATTTAAATTCAGCAAGATAGCTTTTAAAAAGTGTCATTCCATCATGATATAAAAGGAAATCTTTGTAATCCTGTGGAATAGTTATCCCCAACTCTTTTTCAAGTGAAGAAATTTCTTTTATATTTGAAGGTGGGTTAAAAATGCATTCTTCACGTATTATAGTACCATCACGTCCAACTAAACCTTCTGGGTCTAATCGAGTAAGATTTTCATCTAATTGATTTTTAAGATTCTCTAATACCTTTTTTACTTCTGACATATTTCCCTCCACAATTCGTTTTTAATAATCATTAAACCATGAGGTGATTTTTTTATGTTTTTCTCGAGGAACTGCCATATAATTTGCTAGTTTCGAGCTACCTCCATATGCTACAGGTTTTATTTGAGGTAAGTCAATTTTATCTTCTGACCAATCAGGACCTAATTTATACCTTTTATCTGATGTAACGCTGTGCGGTTCTTTTAGATTCTTGCAAGCAAGTTAACTGCCCATTCTTCCATTGCTAGTCCCCCCCTTATTAAAGCAATAAAAAAGGAACACCAAATAAACGCAGTAAGTGCGTAAATTCGATGCTCCGGGTTGTTCGATAAGCCATTTATTAAACTAAGTATATTTAGCATGTTTGTGTTTTTTTGTATATAACAACCCAATACTTTTTCTTTCTCATTTTTCATTTCTTATATATTTACAATAGCTTTATTTGTTTGAAACAGAATAAGTTATCACATAATGAAAAATAAAATGTGTAAGAGAAAGTAATGGTCTTTTTGTATTCAAAAGCAAAAGACTAAGAGGAGGAAGTTATGCTCCAACTAGAATCGATGATTGAAAAATTAAAAGCCACTTTTTATAATTCAGTTGATTTTGTAGCAAGAGAAATCTCGTTCCCAAAAGATCAATATGCCATTCTTTGCTACTATAGTTCAATGACCAATGTAAAAGATGTACAAGATATAGTGAATACGTTGAAAGTGCAAACAACATTTAATGAAAAAGACTGGGATGCGACAACCGCCACTCAAAAAGAAAGTTATAACCTCGAAAAGTTAGTAGAATATGTCTGTCAAGGATACGCGGTGCTACTTTTATTGAGATCTCAAGAAATGGTATGTTTCACAATGCCAAATTTACCTCATAGATCTCCAGATGAGCCGATAAACGAAGCTATCCTACGAGGTGCTCACGAAGGTTTTGTTGAAGATCAGGACACAAATTTAGCGCTAATTAGAAAAAGAATGCGTGTGCCTGATTTAATCGTAAAAAAAGTGACTGTTGGAATAGATAACAAAGCAGATATTTATTATATGTATTTAGCCCGTTTTGCTAACCAAGACAATCTCTCTGCTTTAGAACGAAAGTTAGAAGGAATAAAAGAACAAGCGGATGGTTTATATACATCTGGCCAGTTGAATGATTTCATTGAGGATTCTCCCTATTCACCTTTCCCTCAAATTATGAATACAGAAAGACCAGACCGAGTATTTGCTAATCTCTCTGAAGGAAAAATTGTTATAATGACCGATTATTCGCCTACTGCTTATATTGCACCTGTCACATTATTTTCATTTTACCAATCGCCTGATGATTTTAATAGCCGTGTTATTGTAGGGTCCTTTTATCGAATGGTTCGAATCGCTAGTTTCCTTACAGCTGTTTATCTACCTGCCTTGTATATTGCTATAGTCAGTTATCATTATGAAATTCTCCCTATCGAATTAAGCAAGAAACTCAAAATAAATATAAGTGAAATTCCTTTTAAGCCAATAGTTGAAGCATTAATTGTTGAAATGATCATTGAGTTAATTCGAGAGGCTAGTATACGGTTACCAAAATCTTTGGTTCAAACCATAGGTATTGTCGGTGGATTAGTGGTTGGAGATGTCATAATCAACGCTGGATTAGTTTCCAACATGGTAGTAATAGTTGTAGCATTGACTGCGATATCTAGCTATGTCGTACCATCGGTAGAGTTAAATACCTCTGTGCGAGTGTTGCGTTTCCCATTTATGTTCGCAGCTGCGCTCTTTGGTTTCTTCGGCATAATGGCTGGCTTCCTAATTCTTACGATACATTTATGTAATTTAAGCTCTTTAAAATCACCATATTTTTCGCCAATTGTGCCTTTTGAGCCTAAGAAAATTCCACAAATTATATACCGCAAAAAGCATTCAAGATCAACTTCACAACCAAGCAGTTTTGATCCGAAAGGAAAGAAAACATGAATTTTACCATTACAAAAGTTCAGCTGTTTCTCATGCTCTTTTTTAGAACAACAGGTATTATATTTATTGCATATCCAGAAATACTTATTAATGCTGGCGGTCGTGATAGTTGGATAATGTTCTTAATCACTGCAGTAATAATTTTTTTTCAGTTATGCCTATATGAAAAATTCTACAAATACTTTGAACCTGGGAAACTAACACGGTGGATTTTTATTTTATTTTGGATATTTTTACTGATCTTCTCTTTCATTTATATGCAATATACCTTGAATATATGGGTAGAACAGAAAACACCTAATTCGATTACATTAGTAATAATGTTGTTTATTTCTTATTACATCAGCGTCAGTAGACCCTCAACTGTTGTAAACATGCCCGTTTTTTTAATACCTTTTGTCTTTATATTTGTATTTTTTTTATCTTATACTTTACCACAATTATCTTTTTCTCAAATATTCCCTATTGGAACAAGTACTGGTCACCAATGGATAAAGGGGACCCTTTTTGGCTTATCTTCATTTACAGGTTTAGAGAGTTATTTAATATTACGAAAATTTGTATTGACCGAAGATAAGGTGCGTTTTAAAGATATCTTAATTTACCAACTTATTATTACACTATTTGTTGCTTTTATAATTCTTATTGTAGAAATGTACTTCGCCAAAGCATCCTTGCCATATATTACTGAGCCAGTATTATACATTTTAAAATCAACTGAAGTTACTTTTGTCAAAAGACTAGATGTTTTCTTTCTATATATGTGGCTCGCCTGGAGCATTATTTCATGCAGCCTAATTATTTTAAGTATTCGAATAACATATTTTCGAAAAGAGCGGAAGCACCCAAAATTGGCGATGGCTTTATTGCATATTATTCTTTTTTTCGGAAGCATAGGCTTTATAAATATCCGTGTTGTAGAATTTCTTAGAGATCATTTCCAGTATTTATATATTCCGGTCACTGTATTATTACCATTATTTATTATCTGGAACAATAAAAGAAGAGATAAATATGTAAAATAATTCTTTTTCCTTGTTAGTTTCTTATTGTTTAGCAGTTGTTGGCTACTTTAAATGTGATAATCGTACGTCGTATAAGTATTAAATAAATATAAAAAGGGAGTTACTGAATATCTGCACATACTTAATTTCCGAATGCCTCGGCTCACCATTATCCAAAACTAAATGCAGATAATCATTAATTTATTATTGAATACCACAGGCTATAATTGAGTAACGATCTTCGAATGTATAATACTTAACTATACAAAAACGCGCGATTCCAATGTCTTTGATATAGAGTAAGGCGTACTTTTATTCATGGTAAACCTTTTATTAACATTTGCTGTTGTCGTTTTATATTCCATATTTAGTAGGCGTTTTATAAGTGCGATATTAGAAATATGAAGAAGCTTCATTGCAGGAAAAAGTACAACTTGGATAACCTCGATCAAAGCTATGGAAAAATGGTATGGACCAGAACCAAAATAAAATAAAATAAAAAAAAGCGGCTATTCTCCTGTTTTTTAGTAACATGAGAGGCCGTCTATTTATTTATGATAATATCTTGATATTTATTTTATTTACTTAAATTAAGGAAAACCTGATGTTTTAAATACTTATACTGTTTTTCATTGGTATCATTATAGGCTTCTTCTCTATTTGAAGGAGTATCCATATACAGGATATCTTCTTTAAATTAAGTATCAGTAAAATCATATCGCTTTCTATTAATAATGTTATAAAAATGCCATCCACCAGGCAATTTAGTTTTATTTATTTCTCCGCCTAATATGTCATTTACTACTAATGCCGTTACGCCGCATTGTCCCATTGCGGCATTTTCTTTACTCCATTTTGAACTGGATTCTAAAGACCAGGATTTAAACAAAACCTCCAATATTTCTTTAGTATTATATGTTTTATTCTTCATATAGAATTCCCACCCTTTTATTCTTTTACTAATTATAATTGCTAGAACTCTAAATTTCTTGGTGATTTTATCAACATACTTGTGTCAATATATGTGAACTATTACAATATAATTGATATTACAAAGAAGGGACTGAACTATGCGCAGATATCAATATCTTTTCCCCATAATAAAATAAAATCGGAGGTAAAAATATTGATTAAAGAACTATACACAGAAAGATTATTTTTAAGGAAAATGACAACTTCAGATTCAGAAAGCTTATTTAAAATTTGGTCAGATCCAGAAGTGACGAAGTTTATGAATATCAATAGTTTCAATAATATAAGCCAAGCGAAAGAAATGATTAATTTACTTGATAAGCTATCTCAAGAAAAGAGAGCCATTCGTTATTCTATAATTGAATTGGAATCAAATCAAATTATCGGATCATGTGGTTATAATTCTATTGATTTTGAAAACGCAAAAGTAGAAATCGGTTATGATATTAGTAAAGTATATTGGGGTAAAGGGTACGCACCTGAAGCCATTTCTTCTTTAATAGAGTACGCATTTAATTCATTAAATATAAACAGGATAGAAGCAAAGGTAGAACCAGAAAATATTAACTCTATAAAAGTCTTACGAAAATTGAACTTTACATTTGAAGGAACAATGAGAAAGTGTGAAAAATCAAATGGGAAATTTATTGATTTAAGCCTATATTCAAAATTAGTTACAGATTAACTTTTCAAGCCTACATAGATTGAACTGTAGGCTTTTAACATGCACTCATAAGGCATTTCGGAATACAAAGAGCCAGGACCTTTGGAAGACGATGATGAATATGAGGATGACGATGAAGACTTCAACCGGGTGGGTTATCACCATCATAATTACGATAATCTAAAGCTACCCAAGAGTGACCATCACCGCCTAATAGAATTAGTCCTTTCGGTAGTTCCCATTCTTCAAGTAAATAATTATTTTCACCAATTCCATATCTATAGCAATTCCATTTAAAATCTGTATTAAAAGCTCTCCTTCAGGTACTTTTCTGGAATGAAGTTCATTAAAAGCTAAAGTTCCACTGTTTTTATTTCTTATTAATTCTACATATGTAGATGGCAGCTTTACACCTAATGTTGATCTATTTCCTTCAAAATAGCATCATTAAATGGTTCTAATTCTTCAATATCGAATGTTTTATACAACATCTATTCGTATTAACCTATACGCATGACTTTTCTTTAATCGAGTCAGCTCGCCCAAAAAACATCCGCTTGCTAAAGGTGAATCTTGCCATAAATGAACAGTAATAATGATGAGATACAAAACTAATACTACCTATAAAAAGGAGACTTAAAATGAATTTTGGGGATATTGGATTCATTTTAGCAATGGCGATGCTTGTTGGGCTTGCCTTGGCACTAATCGGTATAGTTGCTATTATTTATTGGTTATTTGCAAGGACTGAGAAGAAAAAAAAGCATAGTGAAACATCGAAATAATTTCAACCAAAAAGTCCAGCTAACATTTACTGTTCCTGGTCTTTTTCATCCATTTTGTTTACCTTTTACATTTAAAATCTTCCTACTAGTTTTTCATACTAAAATTACACCATTCTTAAAATAACATGTCATTAATCTTGTCTTATTTTTCCCTAGACAGGTTGAAATAAGAATATAAATACGTTAGTATAAACTATTACTTTTCAATGGGAGATCAAGTATGAACGACTTTCTCGGATATTTACTACTAACGATCTTTATTGTTATGTCTCCAGGTGTAGACTTTGCATTAATCACAAAAAGAACAATTAGTACCGGAAAGAATGATGGACTAAAGATGGCTCTTGGTTTAACGAGTGGTTCAATAATCCATACCTTGGCTGCCGCTTTTGGACTTTCTGTTATTTTAATGAAATCAGCAATTACATTCGAGATTATTAAATTTCTAGGGGCTTTTTATTTGATTTACCTAGGTGCTTCATCATTTATTAAAAAGAAAAAAGGAAAAGGTTCCGAAAGTATAACGAATGTGATTCCTCAAAAAAAATCTGCTTTTAAACAAGGTTTAATCTCTAATACATTAAACCCTAAGGTTGCTATTTTCTTTTTAACATTCTTACCTCAATTTGTAACACCAGGTCTCAATACAAGCCTCCAATTTATAATTATGGGCTGTGGTTATGCACTTTTATCAATCCTATGGTTTACTGCAATAGTTTTCTTATTAGGTTATATAAGGCAATGGCTCATGTCTACTAAAGTTCAAAGTACGATTGATAAAATAACAGGTATCGTTTTAATCGGATTCGGTGCAAAGTTGCTATTTTCTCGTCCAAATCATTAGAAGCACTTCAAGTTTTTAATAATTGTTGATTAAGGACAATGATATTTAACGGATGCTACTAAAAATAATAAGCGAAAGAAAAACTTCGCTCCTCCCCAAATATAGGAAGGAGCTTTAATTATGAAATAATACCTTTAAAGGTTATAAACCTATCCTGCTTTTCTTTCCTATCTCAGCTATTTGCTTCATATGATGTTGATCGTGCCAAATAAAATCTTTTAAGTAGTTTTCGATAACGAAATTATTTCCTTGAGCATCTTTATACTGCCTTGTAAACTTTTCTGCTGGTTGCTCCTGAATAGAGTTTATAATACATTTACGATATTCTTTTGCTAGCTTGGCCAACTCATGATTGGTTTTTGTTTTAGCAAACTCACGTGCCTCTTGATTAAAGAGATCGAAATCTAGGTGTTCAACCGTTACTGGCTTTTCTTCAGCAATTGGTTTAATAGCTTCTTCATAAAAGTATTTATCCCAAAGTAAGATATGGCTAACTACATCACAGACTGCCCATTTACCTTCACCCAGGGGTTTATCCCAGATAGATTCATCAATTTGTTCCACAAAATCAAGCCAGCTACCAAACTCTTTCAATAGTATTTCTATTTCACATTTGCTCATAATTTGCCCCTTTTAAAAGTATTTAAAAATCTTAACAATAATGCTTTTGTTTTTTATCCTTTCAAAAAGCAATAAAAAAGTATTATTCCGATATCGTTAATAAAATGGCTGTTGTATTCATTAGCCCATGAATTATCATTCCTGGAATGACAGAACCTGTTTTTTCATACACCCAAGCGAATACAATACCGTTGATAAAGTTGACAGGCATTGCATTTACAGTTGGAAAATGAGCTACTGTAAATATTAGCGAACTGATCAGGATACCCCAATTCATTCCTAGTCTTACTCTTAACCATCTGTAAATAAATCCTCGATAAAATATTTCCTCGTATATTGGAGATATCACGCCAGCAGAAATAATACCAATCAGAACAGTGAGCAAATTAATATTTTGCTGCAAGCTCTCTGTCTTACTATTTTCTACACTATTACCTAGAAAACTCGTCAATATCACTACGATTACGCTTGATACAATTGTAATCAGCAACCATATCAGTATCCTCCACCAATATTTGGCCGAGAATTTGCATATCCCTTCCTCTTTCCATGAAAGTCGTTGTGGGCGTAGAGCAATAACATATAATCCAGTTAAAAGTACAATGGCAATCGTCAAACCTGTCAATGTTCCTGAGTATAATGTATTGCTAAACCAAAATTGATAAAGTGATTGAATTCAATATTTAACAACTACTATTACAAATAAAAATTCGAGCAAAAGCAGTAATGTAAATTCCCTCCATGACCAAGTGTCATACTGTTTCCATGGTGAAAGTTTCAAAGTGTAAATTCTTCTCGATAATTATTTAGTCCATCTACTCTTCAGTTTCATTTATAAAGCTTTGTTATAGATTCGACAGAAAGAAATAATTACCTTTATCATTGTATTTATTTTTTTAAACAGAGAGCTTTTATATAGCAATGGGGTGAATCCTACACTATACATAAATACAAAAAATAAAGAAAAAAGCAAAAAGAAAAAGAGCTAAATAAGCTCCTTTAAAAGATAATATTTTCTACTGAATATACTAAGTATAAAAATAGGTAGAAAACATGGACTGTTATGTATTAAAACTTTCAAGTACCTCATAGATTTCTCGTTTTAAATTATTCAAATCTACACTTAGTGCCTGAAATTCCACTTTTAGTTGTTCAATATGATTTTCCATTCGCCCCTCCTGCATCTATAAAAATTATGATTTAAAAAGTACCTAATGGGTATTTACCCAATCAAACAAAAAATAAACGCCACAATCATCATTTTGGAGAATAATTTTTAATGACAATAGACTATTATTACAATGATATAATTAAACAAAACTAATTTATCTCAAGGAGACTTATAGTATTGGAAGGTAAATGTATTAAATTCTATAATTTCGGTAGTCCTAAAAATGTATTAAAAGTTGAATCTAAAAATATCGAACCACCAAAGGATCATGAAGTCCTTGTTCGAATGTTAGCCCGGCCTATCAATCCTTCTGACTTAATACCAATTAAAGGGTCATATTCTCACCGTATATCTTTACCTAATATTCCAGGGTATGAAGGAGTGGGCATTGTAGAAGAGGTAGGCTCTTTAGTTTCTACCAATCTTATTGGTAAACGTGTGCTACCTTTACGCGGCGAAGGTACATGGCAAGAGTTTGTAAAAACGTCATCGGAATTTGCCGTCCCTATACCTCATTTCATAGATGATTTTACTGCCTCACAAATGTACATTAATCCCATTACTGCATGGTTGGTTTGTACAGAGGCTTTAAAATTAAAACCACATGATGTTTTATTGGTTAATGCTTGTGGTTCAGCAATTGGTCATATTTTTGCTCAATTATCAAAGATTTTAGGTTTTCGGTTGATTGCAGTAACTCGAAACAACAAATATACAGATGAGTTACTTCGTCTCGGTGCCTCTTATGTAATAGATACTTCTAAGGTTCCCCTATATGGAACAGTTATGGAATTAACAAACGGACTGGGGGCTGATGCTGCTATTGATTCCATAGGAGGTTCATCGGGAAACGACCTAGCATTTAGTGTACGTCCTAATGGAGATTTCATTACCATTGGTCTTTTATCAGGTAAACAGGTAAACTGGGCAGATATTGTAAAAAAAGCAAAAGTTAATGCAAATTTATTTCATTTGAGAAATTGGAATAAAGATGTATCAGTAGATAAGTGGCAAGATACTTTTAAACTTTTAATATCATTAATAGCTGAAAATAAATTGTGTTTGATGGAGGTAGATTCTACATTTGACTTATTAGAGGTAAATAAGGCAATTGATATTGTTGAAACTTCTATATCTAGAGGAAAAGTATTCTTAACGAGCTAAGGATATAGTCCATGAAAAAAGGGGGGTTTTTAATGGGGATGGGAACTGGAGTAGCGGTGTTCAACTTATTTATTTTTATCCTACCAATCATTTTTTACTTAATTCCAGTTGCATTTATTATTTGGTTTTTAGTTAAATTACTTAAAGTTCAACAAGAAAAGAATGAATTATTGCGTGTTATTATTAACAAGATTGATAAGAAAAATGATTAGACAGGTAATCCTGTCTTTTTTATTTTGCTCTCAACTTTCTTCCCTGTAGTGACAACTCTCTCAATAACGTGACTAACTATAGTGAAGGTGGAAATATGTTGTCAACAAGGAACAAAGAGAGAGCTTTAGGCTACTCTCTTTTAATAATTCATTTTCTATGCTCTTCTGTTTTTAAAGGCTGATGTTTGATGTTTATTTAGCATCTGCTGAAGAAAATCTTCTGATTTACCTACCGGGATGCTTAGAGTTTTCCAATTTTCACTTTTTATTTGTTTACCACTGTCCCACATGATAAGAATAATGAGCCATTTGCCTCTCAATTGCTTCTAACACAGTGTGTTTTTCTCCGCGAATGGTTATATTTTTTAATAAATCTGGGCTCTCTAATTCTTTTAATGTATTTAGTAGGGTATCCCATCCTTTTTCCCAAATTAAGATAATTTCTTGTTTAGATGGCATATCTTCTTTGAATTCTTGATCGCGATTTCTATAAGATTTTTCTCCATCTGACGTTAAAAAATCGGACCATCTAGATATCATATTTCCACTCACATGTTTTACTATTGTGGCAATGGTATTGGAAGCTTCGTTTACTTTCCAGTGAAGGTCTTCTTCAGATAATTGACTTATCGTTTTATCTGCTAAATCTTTTACTCTTTTAAATCTCTCTTTTATAACTTTCAGATATTCATTTCCAATATCCATTCAATCCCTCCTAGCTTTGACCTCCAATTTGATAAATCGCTAAAAATGAGCCAATCTAAACTTTTCCTTTAAAAAATGAGAACTTAAACAGAAGTAGAGTGATTACCTATTTCCTCTTTTCTTTTAAAATCCTGGTTCAGCAATGAATACATATAAACATCATCGAATTTCCCGCAAGTAAACTCGTAGCCCCTCAGAAGTCCTTCTCTTAGAAACCCCTTTCTTTCCAATACTTTTTGAGAAGGTAAATTAAGTGGTTCAATTAATGCTTCTATTCTATGTAAATTTAACTCTTTAAATCCATAATTAATAACCGCTTCTATAGCCTCACTTGCTATTCCATTTCCCCAGTGTTCTTTACTTAATTCATATCCGATTTCAGCACGGTAATGCTGTGTAGCCCTATTTAGAAAACCGCAACTACCGATTATCTTATCCTGCCCTTTTAACGAAATTCCCCATCTCATTCCTGTTCCCTTTTCAAAAATTGACTTATACCACGCAATTTCATCTAATGCATCCTCAATAGAATTAAATGGCTCTAGCCCCATATACTTCATTACTTCCTTATCCATAAATATACTAGAAGATCATCCGCATCATCCTTGCTAAACTCTCTTAAGATCAATCTATCCGTTTCTATTAATGGAAAATTATTTGTTCTCATCAAATTTGGTCTCCTTTATTATTTTAGTTAAAGAGCCATGTGCAAAAACCATGGCTCTTTGATATTTAGTTATTACAAATCATTAATATATTGCCATCTAAATCGCTAAAGTTAAAATAAGCGAAATCACCAATACGCTCAATTTCTTTTGTAATGGTAATCTGTTTGCCCACAATAAAATCGTACGCTTCATTAATATCCTCTACGAAAAAATTAAATAATACATGATCTGAGGGATTTAATTTAAATCCAGGGTCAAAACTATGATCATCCAGTGTAAGTCCAGTCTCTGAAGGAAGAGGAATATTGAATACAGGTGATTCAATATGATCTTCATTAAATGGAATACCAAGTAAGTTACAGTACCATTCTGAAGATTTTTTCAGGTCACTAACATGAATGAAAACATTGTTTATCTTACAAGAAATTGGAGATGCATTTGTATTTATATTCATAACAAAGACCACCTTTTTTAAAATTACTAATAACTTCTATAGAAAACGTTTAAATTCCTTTTTATTTGGTGTTCCTTTAAATAGTGGAGATAATAAAGGCTTTTATACAAGTTAGCTGTATCAATCATATTATCTCTCTTCTAGTATAGGCTTTAACTTTGGACAAATATTTAATTCAAGTGTGTAAGTAGACTCCGAAAAGCTCCCTTTTAGCTCGCCTAAGTTCGAGGCAGATTAATTTCTCTAGTATAATCCCCTGCCTAGATGGAAATATTATAAACAGATATATTTATACAGTGAGGTGCACAATGGAACATTTTCCAACGATACATACAAACTTTTGGGATGCAGTGATTGCAGTCCCTGTTGTTATAATTATTACACAGATTTTAAAAAGATTTTTTCATATAAAGCCTTTCTGGGTTCCAACTGTTGCTCTCGTGCTAGGATTATTTATTTCAGTATTTATTAGTCATAGAGGCGATTTACTTGCTGGCCTATTTATGGGATGGTTTTATGGTTATTCTGCCATCGGAAGTTACGCATCATTAAGAACTTCTTATATAACTTACAAACAGAAAAAAGCAAAGAAAAAAAAGAAGACGTAAACTCGTCTCAAAAAGCTAACTATGCTTTCGCCTAATTAAGTTTCGTCTCATTACTTTAGAGAGATTTGGTTCTTAGAGTTTTATCCATCCTCTATTTTTATTGTATATAACCTATTATTAGATTATACTGAAATAACTAAATATTAGGAGGTCGACTGGATGCAAACAGAAACCTTAAAAAATTCAATTGAATTGGTTGAATACAAAAATACATATGAGAAGCAGTTATCAGCTTACCATTTATCAAGAGAACAATTGGAATTCACAAGTATGCCATTAGATAAGATTCAAAACCTCAGAGTTTCTAATAGCGTTAAACATATATTAATTATGGAAAACCATTTACCTGTAGGTTATTTTGCTTTAGAAGACGGAGAAAAGCTTTTGAAGTACAGCAACAATTCTAATGCCCGTTTACTCACTGCTTTTTCAATTGATTCGAGAAATCAAGGAAAGGGTTTAGCAAAAATGGGGCTCAAGCTATTGCCTAAATTTGTGAAAGAAAATTTACCAGAAATTAATGAAATAGTGCTTGGTGTTAATAAGAAAAACATTCCTGCTTACAACCTTTACTTGAAGACAGGGTTTGAAGATAAGAATGAATTTTATGAAGGCCCTAAAGGTCCGCAGCATATTTTACATTTAAAAGTTTAGTAGCATCTCTAAGAAAGCCCCTAAGAGATTTTAGATCTCAGTCATAGGGGCTAGTAATTATTTCTTTTTATTAAATTTCTTGAATAATACACTGGACAGCATTTCGCGTGTAACGAACTTTTTAGGGTTTTGCCCATCCATAATGCCTTCTTTTTTTGCCCAAGCCCAACCCTCTTTATGAACCTCGCTCACTTTACTATCTTTTTTGCCTAAAGCCTTTTCTAGTTCTTCAATTCTCTTTTTTAATTCCTCATACTGTGTGATAGTCAACTCTCCTTTCTTAATATTTTCTGTACCTTCTTCCTTAGGATCATCCCCTATATACCAAGCTAACGTTTTTTTGCCAGCTAGTCGATTTAAATCTACTTTTCCACTAATGCCTTCTACAGTACCAGTCTCTGTATATTGCCACATATCATATGGATGACTAGGGGGTGTCACTCCATATCTAGGTATCCAGACAAAATCAAATTTAGTCACATCTAAATGTAGATCGTCGTATAAATGATTTGCGATATATAAGCCAATCTTTTTCTTGGTCAGAGCACGTAATTGCGCAACGTATGCATTAATAACAGAACGCATACTCTCCCCGCTACCACCAATTGATTCTGAACTTGAAAATGTTTCAACATCTATTACATAAAACTTTGTATTTTTATTAGCACGTTGATAGAAATTCTTAGCTTCTATCCTAGCAGCAGCGGTAGATGAAGCACGATTAAATGCATAAACGCCAAATGGCACCTTATACTTTATAGCTTGTTGTTCATTATAAGTGTGCATTGTATCTTCAACGCTAGATCCATCCTGTGTTCGTATAATTACCATATCGACCGCTTTTGAAAATTTCGACCAATTTATAGTACCTTGATGATGAGAAATATCTACGATTGCACCTGCGATTATAACCACCTCCTCTCATTAAGCTTGTGCATGCAACCTCTTACTTTTATTAACAATATATGTTTTTACTTAAACACCATACAGGACAACTGCAATGAATCATGTATATACAATCATTATCTGCCTTGCTCAATTCAAAATAAAAAGGACTGCTCCATGCAATCCTTTGAAAATATTTTTACAATTTTACAGCTTTTAGAATAAGAAATCTGACTTAAAGGATAAGTTCAACAGTTCAATCTAAAGTTGTATGTCGCTTAACTCAAATTTTTTTATATTAAAAATATAATTATATAAATGAAGGCGGTGAAATCTAATGATTAAAGGACTTTATGAAGCACATTTACCAGTAAGTAATCTTAAAAGGTCAGTTGAATTCTATCTAAAATTGGATCTAGAGATTGCCTATCAATCAGAAAAAGTAGTGTTTTTTTGGATTGATAAAGGAAAAAGCTGGTTAGGTTTATGGGAAACAGAAAAAGTGAGAACTCCTTATCATCCATCGCTAAGACATGTTGCATTTCGAATTGACAGACCAAATATGAATGATATTAAAAATTGGTTAGAAGAAAGAGGCATAACTATAAAATCAGCTTTTGGGTTTTCTGATGAGGAGCAACCACTAGTGTTAAATAATAATCCACAAGCTCATGCAGCTATATATTTTGAAGACCCAGATGGAAATAGCCTGGAATGTATATCACCTCTTAGATTAAACTTCGAGGAGGCATTTGAACAAATGTCATTAAAAACGTGGGAACAAATTAAAGAAAAAGGTTTAAATTGATTTGTGAATAATTAAGTGAAAAACGGATTATAATTGAACTAGACGGTCTGCCAACTGCCTAATTACCTCCATTTACTTACACGTTTGAAAACCTTCAAGCGTGTTTTTTTCTTTTTATTTTTTCAACGAGATTTTATATAAATTAACAATTTTCCCATTTACCATTATCTCTTTTTCTTTTTTCATGCCATTTTTAAGGGCTACTTTCTCAGAAGCAGCATTCCCTTTCTGAATGAGAGCAATTAATTCGGGGAGTTTCAAGTTTTGTAAACCATAAGTTATCAAAGTTTGAGCAATTTCCGATGCATATCCCTTCCCCCAATAATTTTCTTCAATCCAATAACCCACCTCTACAAATTCCTTCCCTTCAACAATTTGTGGGACTAGTCCTGCGTGACCTATATTTTTATTAGAAGTTTTATCTTTTATGATTTTAAGGCCGTAATTCTCATTCTCCTTATACTGCTCAATAATCCAATTATAAAAATTTATTGTTTGTTCCCTACTACGTACTTTTCCATTTCCAATATATCTGACCATTTTGGGATTACTAAGTAATTTCTCTAAATATCCTATCTCATCTTCTGTATATTTAACTAGAATTGTCCTTTTGCTTTCTAACATGTAACTAATTCTCCTATCTGTTTATTAATAATTCTTAATAATAAAACTTACCTACCTGATATGTATTTTCTTGTTCTTGTAGAATTTGTACTTTTTCACCATTTTTTAAGCCAAAAGAAGTAATACTAATACAGTTTGACAGTGCATCAGGATCGCAATTTTTTCAAAGTTGTTACCGCTTTCATTAACTTCAAAAGAATTATCAATTTTACTTGTGTCCATAGTTATAATATAAATATTTTCTGCCATATCAACATCTAACTCATATTCAAATCCATTATAAACTCCATATAATCCAAATCATTTTAACCACTACTCACTTAATTATTAACTTAAACAAAATTAGATACTCATCACATTAAATCAATAGGATTAAACGGTTTCCTTTCTTCAATCAATGTTACATTACTTTTAGGAATCCATCCAAGCCATGTATCTCTATCTATTCTAGGCAAATTCAGCTTTATACCGATTAATAAATCACTAGTTTCAATTTGATATTGATATTCTCGTTCTTGGATCAGGTTTACTTTCACATCATCAATTAAGCAATAAGAGAATATAGATTCACATTCTGATAGTTCTTGTGGTTCAACAATTTTCTTAAAAATTCCTCCTCGGTTAGTTTCCTTAAATGTTTGGTCAATTTTAGCTTTATCTTCAGTCATTATTAGAATGTTGTCATTCATATCAGCTATTATTTTATATTCCTTATTATTGTATTTTCCATATATGCCTCTTTTCAATATTCCTTCCCCCAAATCAAATACTTTACTAAATGATACTTACTGCAAATGTTGGCAAATAGTTTATATTCTTTAACTAAGTTTTTGCAGTACCAACCAAACTTCAAATCTTTAATCATAAATCTATTTACCCCTTATATTTAAAGTTTCCCTAATATCCATTAACTTCTCCTTTATGGACTAAAGCTCAGATAATGCGAAAGATTAACTTTAATAACCTTTGAATAATTTTTTTTGGAGTAACCGGTTTAAAGATTCAAGTCTTGAAATAAAATTTTCAAGCGCCTCTTCTTCCAAATTAAAGGTTCTAATACCTGATATAGCACCTCTCTCAGAGGTAGCAAATACTTCATAGATATTATCTTTTTTTAATATTCCTACATGATTTGGTTCATAGTTAGGCTCTTCAAAAAATAAGTAATTTTTTAATTTTTGGTCTTTTATTATATGTGCTACTTCTTCATATATCAAAATAACTCTCCCTACATTTATTATTGGTTTAAATTTCACTCTTATAAACAGATCTCTTGAAAGTAAAAATATTGTGGATTACAAGTAAATTTAGTTATGAGTTTTTAAAACGATTTAATATAAATTCATAAAAATAATCAAATGCTTCATTTTCATCATTAAATTCCTTAATTATATAGTGACCTCCACGTTCAAAGTTTCGAAAATGTTCCATTTGCCATTATCATGTACACATCCTAACACTAAAGGCACATCCGTTATTTTAGTTAACATCATTAGATAATCCCCGGGTCTAATATTTTCCTTATGGATTCGCTCAATAAATTCTTCCTTAGTCAACTTATTCACCTCCCATTCCCTTATCGTCAATTCAATTAGAGGAGTTACAATATGGTCAATAGCATTCGTTTCACTATTACTATCATATTTAATTATTTCTTTTACCTTATGATTTACACACCTTAGGGGGTACTGCGGTATTGCTTTAACATTAATACTAGATTATAGATGAGATAATTACGCTAAATCAAAAGGATTAAACGGTCTCTTTTTTTCAACAAAGGTTACATCAAGCTTTGAAACCCAACCTTTCCATTCTTCTCTATCTACTCTGTAAATTCAATTGTGTACCAATTAGTAAATCGCTTGTCACGATTTGAAATTCATTTTCTCTCTCATTTGACTGTTATAAGTGTCTTTAAACGTACCATCTATTTTAGCTTTATTTTCGATATGATAATTATATCTTTTGTTACATGTCTTCAAAAATCATACTTAGAATATATTCTTCTATCAAAGTAACTTCACACTTTTTGATTACTAAGAAGCGCCAAAGAGCAATGAAGTGCTTTTGGCGCAAGATAGATTATTTACTATTCATTAATCAGTTTTAATTAGCAATGCTTTCAATTTCAAGTTTAAACCAGCGTTTTGTAGAATAAATAACTGTAATTACAATTCCAATCAATCCTATAAAACTTAAAGCAATTAAACTCGTAAAGCCACCTGCAAATACAATAATTAGTGAGATAACATATAGTAATAAAGCTGTATTATTTATTTTAATGTTTACTCTGCTGCCACTCTCTATTTGTTTTTCTTCACTCCCGAAAAACCATTGATTTGCTTTAACCTTTACTTTTCCTGCATCTGAAGATATTGAATACTCTTCATTGTTTTTTAACTTTTTAACCACTTGACTGTTTACTTTTAAAGATACAGGTGTTGCTCCACCCATAATGCCAGTGTTCCTTTTAACTTTAATATTCATTGTTCTCTCCCTCTACTTTACTTTGATTTATTTGTAAAAAATTATTATCTTCTTCGGATTTTTAATCATCTCAAAACGGAAGATGAAAAAAATATCTCTCTTAGCTATAGAATAAAATTGTCTCATAAAAAAAATCAAACGCATCATTTTCACTATTAAATTCTTCAATAATAAAATGCCCGGTACGTTCTTTCGTTTGATAAACTTTCCATTTATTATCCTCTAATACACACCCTAATACTAAAGGAGCGTCTGTTATTTTATCTAACACGATGAGGTATTCACCTGGTCTAATGTTTTCTTTTTTTATGCGTTCAATAAACTCGGCTTTTGTCACTTTTTCTCCTCCTAATATGCAGGTATGATTCCTATTTTCTCTAATATAGTGCCACTTAATGGTGTTACAATTTGGTCAGCACCTCCTTCCATTAATTTCTTACCAGTATTACTATTAATCCATGGTGCTGCGTTACCTTTTAATCCATATGTTACTTCTAAATCTCCGAAAGAGTTTTTTAAATTTTCTATAGAATCTTTATAATAACTACTAATTATTTTAAAATCGGTAATAGTAAGTGGTAGTTTATCATTCATTTTCAAAATTTGATTTAAATCTTCTAAATTCCCATCTTTAATTGCATCTATTGCCTTAAAATATAAATCATTTTTAAATTGTCCTGTATGTCGAGCAGTAGGGTTATCCAAATAAGGTATAGCACGCTGGTCGTATGAATAAGGCACTCCATTTTTTGGTACTATAGTGAAATTTTCACCCCCTTTTCCGCCAATCCTATCCCATTGCTCTGGAAGTGGGTTACTTCTATTTATAGGTTGTATTGAGTCTTCGATAAAGCCCATTTTAGACGGCCAATCAATAAGCATTCTACCTGTATCACTATCAAATGCTTCGTTCATTAAATATTTTGTGTTTGATACTACAGTAATATCACCTTTTGTATCTCCTAAAGCATCATAAGCCTTATGAATTCTCTGAAGCTTTTCCTCTTTAGTTAGATCATTTCTTTTTCCAATTTCATTTATATGATCAAAATATTCTCCAACATGTTCAAATTTAAGATTTTCATTTTTAACTGAGGTTATTTCTTTATCTGCTTTCATCCTAGCAACATAATCATCTGCCTTCTTCGAAACTTCACCTGTATTCTCACCCCGCTGAAGTCCTGCGACTACTTTCTCACCTGTTGTTGTCTGTACTGTCTTGATATGTACTGGCCGCAATGCTTCGTCGATGAATTTAGCTGATTTCTTGATGGTCGTTTCTCCTGCTTTGGATGTTACTGCTGCGTTCACTGGATGCTTCAGCATATATTTTAGCTGGTTGGCATGTTGTCTTCCCAGATGATTCGCATTTCGAATGGCGTTTGCTGCAGTTTGTTTTGTTTTCAATGCGAGATTATCTACAGAATTTTTGATAGGCTTGACAGCTTTATCCAAAGCTTTAGATGTTCTAACCACCACATTAGCAAGTGCGGGAACATTTTTGAGAGTCGTACGTATAGCCAGTCCGCCTGCTGCGGGAGCAATGGCAAAAACGCCTCGCATGATTCGTTCATCGTCCGAGAGCTTTCTTCCCGAAATCAAATCTTCCCCTTTTATGGCTCCTCCCATATCAACAGCAGTGTAAATACCACCGGCTACTAGTCCTGCTGGGGGACAGACAATCGTCAAACCTATAACAAGTCCCGCAGCAATAAGGTTAAACCAAAATTCCTTCTTCTCTTGGCCTGCTCGTAAGCCTTCGTATTCGAAGGCTCCTGTATTAAGCGCCGCAGTACGATAATCTTCTTCTGAAACATCTTCTTGATCTTTATTTTGCAGTTTCCATTGATTGTATTCTTCTTTAAGATTTTCTGAATAAGTGGTGTCTGCTTCATATAAATCATCTATTGTAATGCTTGTTTTATCGGTTTTGAACAACCAGCCTTCTTCAACATGTATGGTGTTGGTTGTATTATAAGAAGAAATATTTAGATCAGCCATTGATTGAATATACCTGTCTATCGATCTATAGAAGGGATCATCTACCTTTTCATCAATTACTTTGCCAATTCCCTTAGCATAATCATATAACTTTTTATAATCTTGGCGAATGGGTTTCGCCTCTGGTTCATAGGTTTTGGGTTTAAAAGATATGGCATGATCTATATCCTTTTCTGATATTTCAGCTTTGGAGTCTTTGAATAGATCATCTGACTTTTCATATTTATTATCGTATTTGTGGGCTTCATTAACCTTTTCTAAAGCACTAGCAACTTTTGACCACTTGTCCGCTTCGTATAATAGCTTCACTCTTCGATCAGCCCCAGTCCTTTCGCTATTTCTGTGGCAAGGGCTTCATCTTCTTCTATCATGCTATTCATAATGCCGTTGACTACAGAGAAAGCACGGCTGTATAAATTGTTTAACTCCAGCATCCGATTATTCGCATCCGTATAGGAACCCATATTCTTTTTTGCCTTGCCATCTAGGTAGAATTGAATATTGTTCAAATTTTCGATAGCAGGTTTCATGTTGACCTCTAATTCTGTAATAATTTTTTCAATATATTTCAGAAAAGACACCATTTCGTCTACACTCATCTTTATTTCTTGACTCATTGAATGTGGGCCTCCTTATAAGGAAAACGATAAAAATCGTAAATTTTCTTCACAAGAAAATATTGGCTCAGCTGATAGACTATATTATTTTCGATATCAATACCTTGCAGCTGCCCATTATTTTCAAAAAACATCCATTGCTCAGCAGTTGCGGATTGTTCTTCATAATTGATAGTAAAGCATTCCAATTGAACAGTCGGGTTCCCTGATTCAAAGTATTCTTCAGTCTCTTCCATTTGAATTTGCCTCTTTAAATAGCTCGTATCCTCCTGTAAGGGCTCGCGATTAAAGAGTGGGTAGCCTTCCATAACTCTCTTTAGAAAAGCAATATCCTGGTGAACAAACAACTGGAGTTTCCCCTCTTCGAGCCATTTGATAGTAATGAGGTGCTCATCCTTGCCAAAGCCTGTCATCAGGTTATCAAGCCTTATATAACGGTCACTTGAAGCATATTGCTCTAACACCTTTACAAGAGTGAAGCCATCCTTCGTTAACTTACCTTCAACATCCATAATATTTTTATCAACAAGGCCTTGTTTTGCCACCTCAAAGCCTTGTTGATTTTTCATTACTAGCAATTGCCTATCCGGCAAGCCAAAAAGCATGCGGCAATCAAATGCAGAGGCAAGGAGTAATAATTCCTCTGAAGTAAATTTTGCTGTCATCCAATCCCCTCCACTTCAACAACAATGTCTTCTTGCATCAACTCATCCATATGTTTTTTTAATTTCTCTAGGGATTCCAGATTTTTTTGAGCTGCTCCACAAATGTCATCGTGATATTGGATGATGATATCCAAAAAAGCTGTGAATTCATCTTTGGCACGACCCGACCATTCTGAACCGCTTAATGTACTGGAAAAACCTTCAGCGCTTGCTTTTGCATCATAAAGTGCTCTTTTGATTACTTTTGCTTGAGCAATAGCTTCGTTTAATTGGCTGCCATTAATTTCAACATCTTGAGACATATTGACCCTCCTATTACTTTTTTTGTTTTTCTAGTTCTCTTTCTTTTTCTCTTCTTTCTCGTTCTCTTTCTCTTTCTCTCTCTTCATCTCCCAGCCTTTGATAATGTCCAGCTCGTTCATTGGCAATATTAATCGCTGAGGTATAGGATTTTTTTTCACCTTTTAACTCTTCCATTAGCTTTAGCATCTTTTGGTCAACGAGTGATTGTTTTGTCTTATATAAATTTGCAGGAAATCCTTCGCTCTTTAAAGATGGATGTTCTTGCTGATAGGCATCTGTAGAACCCTCAATATCATCTATGCGGCTTTCCAACCTTTCCTTATCATTTGTTAGAGCCCGCGATAATTGACGATATTGTTTAGCTTTGATTTCATTTCCATTTAAGAACCAATTAAAGAAATTTAAATCTTCCCACGCCATATCTACACCCCTACTTTCATTGTGGATAATAGTTTCACTTTCTCAACATGATTACCTTTTATCATATAGCCTTCTGAAGCATTCAACTCTTTTTCACGATATGGTCTTTGTACTTCTAAAACGGATTGATCATTTAATCGGACCATTGATAATGCTGTACTTAATTTCTTTAAAGCCGTTGAGGCTTCATCATAGCTTCTTGTCATTTGGCTATTCATACCGAAAATTAGATGCAGGCCGTAAGTAGCCCCTTCTGAGATAACCTTCGCTAATTGAGACTGCGATGTGGATGACAGTTGATTAATAATTGCCTCCATATCGGTAAACAACACAACAATAGGGCTTAGTTGTTGTACAAACGCTCTTAAAGAAGTAATGCCATTTTCTCTTTGTTCGATATAAGATTGTTGTCTCGCCTGCTGTGCTTCAAGTAATTGTTCAATTAATGCAACTACATCATCATTGTTTTGGACATATTGCGATTGGCCACTATGCAAGGAACTATAAGCGGCTGTTACTTGGTCGACTATTAATAGCTGAGGAACAATATTCGATTGATCCATTGCATATAAAATGGTTTCAAATGCTTGCATAAATCTTCTTTCAGTATCGGCAATAACGAGTAAATGCTGATGTGAGTTAAAGTCAATTGACACCGCTTCTACCTTTTCCATATCCACAGCAATTGGCCATTTATTATTTGCTAAAGCATCCTTAACAGACGGCAATGCACAGAAGAAATCTTCTGTTACGATTTCTGGTACCATTGGAATTGGTGCAGGCTTTTTACCATGCCACTGATTTTGAATCTCATCAATTGCCTTACGAAGGTTTTCAGCAATTTGTACATCATCCAAACCTTCTGCAGGTAGTGCTACTTGCATGAGTGTGACCTCATCTAATTTAATCAACGCACGGCCTGGCATCTCTTCAATGGATACATCTGCTTTCCCCATAATTCCTCTGCTTTCAGACTGATCAATCATATACAGTACGATTTGAGTTTTGATATTAATCAAGATTGGTGTACGAATAGCCAGTTGTCTACTTGCAGTTAGAATAAGGAAGATGCCTAGGCCTGCCCCATCTCGTGCAATGATTGTCATCAAACTATCAAAATCATCTTTTAATGGTGATTCATTTGCAGCATCCATTACATCTACGAAAATCAGAATATCAGGTAATTCTTCATGCGTTAATTCCTTATACATCGCAGCGTTTGAGACACCGATTTGACTTAAAAGCTTTTTACGTGCCTTGATAAGCTCTGAGATGCGTTTCATCCATTTTTGCAGCTTTAATTCTTCATCTAAACGAATTATATCTGCTGTATGCGGTAGTTTACGAAGTGGCAGTAATCCATTTGTTCCAAAATCGAGTAAATAAAAATGGGCTTCTTCTGGTGTATAATTCTCCGCTATTTGCATGGCTATTGTTTGAAGCATAGTGCTCTTCCCATAGCCTGGGCTTGCAAAAATAGCGACATGACCATCTCGTGCAAAGTCCAGTGCAAATGGTATTTGCGATTGTTCATGAGGCAAGTCAATCATGCCAATTTTTGCTGTTAAACGTTGCTTTTCTTTCACTACATCGCCTAATTCATGTCGGCTAATTCTACCTTCTAGCGGTGGCAGCCAAGGTCTAGGCAGTGCTTGAATGCTCTGTACTATTGCAGCTTGATGAATTTCTTCAACTACTGCCTCTAATTCTGTGGATTGCCGTTTTGGTACGTCCTGTTGTGATAAGCCACTTAAATCCTCTGTTAACACCTCATACTGACCTAGCTCGTTAATTGTATAGATAGTAAAATCTTCTACATCCTCTGCTGTCTGGTTGCCTTTGTAGGTAGCTCCACTCCATGCACTTTGGAAAAGCTCGTAGATTTCATTGTTCCCTACCTGCAAGTAAGCTCGCCCTGGCTGTGTAATCTCAGCTGCATCTTTCGTTTTGAGGACTTCGTTTGAGTCGCTTTCATTTTGTACTTTAAGAGCGAGTTTAAATTTCGAGTTTGACCAAATTTGATCATCTACAACGCCGCTTGGCTTTTGAGTTGCTAAGATTAAATGAATACCAAGAGACCGTCCAATCCTCGCTGTTGATACTAGTTCTTTCATAAAATCAGGCTGTTCGGCTTTTAATTCTGCAAATTCGTCCGAAATAATGAAGAGTTCAGGCATTGGTTCCTGTACCTTATTTTCTTCATACAATTTTTGATACTGATGAATATGGTTAATCTCATGTTGACCAAAAATATGCTGGCGTTTTCGAAGCTCGGCTTTAATCGATGCTAACGCTCGCATAGATTGAGCACCATCTAGGTTAGTAATCACGCCAAGTAAATGCGGCAAATCTTTGAATAAATTTGCCATCCCCCCTCCTTTATAGTCGATTAATAAGAAACCGATATCATAAGGATGAAAGTTAGTTGCTAAAGATAAAATATATGACTGGATGATTTCCGATTTACCAGAACCTGTAGTACCTGCTACTAAACCATGCGGTCCATGTGCTTTTTCATGAAGGTTAAGATAAACCAAATCATCCTTTCCTCTAAGTCCAAGCGGTACAGCTAGACTTTTATACGGTTTATGTTTTTGCCAGCGTTCTAATACTTGCAAATCTTGAACTGTTTGCACACCGTACATTTCCATGTACGTTACACTCTCAGGAATACGATTTTCTAGACTTTGCAGATGTTCATAGCCTGCTAACCTTCTCGTCAACTCTTCAAGCAGACTATCTGAAACAACAGAATCCAATTCAAATGATTGCTTTTTCAATTCATTATTTTGAATAAATAATTCCCCTGTCGTTGAATCTTTAACTCGTACAATTGTTGATACATGCTCAGGTAGTGATTCTACAACATCTTGCACGTATACAACAGAAACACCCAGCTGACGGCAATCATCTTGAAGAATTTCCATTATGGTATGATCCATAATAATGGTTTCATCTGTAATCACTAAAACGATTTGTGGAATGAAAACTTTTGCTTCTCGGGTATTCTTCTTTTCCGTTTCCAATTTGCGTTCTTTTAACATTTGATAAAGTGAGTTCATTACTTGCTCTCTAGAACGTTCGTGATAAACAAATGTACGGACGTTTATATTTTGTAAGCTCGCATGTGGAAGCCAACGCATCCAATCCCATTCTTTCCTCTCTTGCTCTTTGAAGACCATTACAAACTGCAATTCATGATAGCTATGAAAGAATGCTAGTTGTGCGATCATTTGTTTCAGTTGCTGCAAGACAAGTGGACGTTTTCCGATATAACCTACTGCACCGCTTCTTAAATCAGCTATAACCGGTGCATCGTCAACATGATTATACTGACGTTCTAATTCAATGGCTTTTTCCATCAGCGGATCTTCTTCTAAAGTGAATTCTTCTACATTAATTTTGATGGGAAAGCTACCATCCACTGGTCCCTTACCTAAGCGATAGGATAAGAAATCATTATGAAATGGCGTTTTTTCATACATTCTTGCAGATTGCTCCTGCAACAGCTGTAATAGCTCAGGAATCTGTGGAAAATGATAGGTTAATGCATCCGCCTGCTCTTTTTGTGCAAGATATAATTCCTTCGATTTCTCTCGAAGATATGCATTGAATTTTTCATCTCGTTCTTTCATATCTTTTTTGTATTTTTTCACATTTCGTACATAAGAGGTAACCGAGAAAATGACAGTCACAATGGTCGCTGAAAGCATAACAACAATATAAATACCATAAGGCCTAAAGATGGATACCAAAATCATGGCAGCCAACATCACTAATGGCGGCACAATCAATCTTCCCAGCTGTTCGCTTGGTTTAGATGGCCTTGTTGGCGGATTGGCAATAATTTTTTCCTCATCAGGTTGGTGGTATCGGACACGCGGTGAACGATGATACGTATGTTTTACTACTGGATGTTTAATGGCCAGGCTTGGCAAATGAATCTTACAGCTGTTTTTCGGACTATACACGAATAACTGTGAATCCTGAATAGTGAATAAAATATCGGCAATTGCTAACAGATCACCATCAAAAAATTGTCCTTCTTCTTTAGCGTACATATTGACAATAAGCTTGCTATTAACAGCAAAGAAGGAATATTCCTGTTGCCCTGTTTTTTGGATAAATATTCTTCCTGGATTCTCCTTATGTAAATAAATTGAATCATCTTCCTCATTTCCGATTGTCCACTGTGTTATATCTAGTAAATCAAAACACATTTCTTCCATTTCATAGACAATAAGTGAGAGGGATCCAATCGTTTCGACTTGGTTAAAGTTTAGTAATCTATCATCTGCAGTTAACTCTCGGCCATCCCACTTGCAAATAATCTCGCTCTTTGCAGATGACATCGTAATAGTTGCTTTTGTAATTCCACCAATCGTGATTTCCTCTGGTTGAGATGCGAGGAATTCATATCGATGGAAGGAGTCTCCTTTAGATACCGTCAATATATATTTCATTTCCTTCACCTCCTATTCTTTGTCTGTTTTTTTATCTTGTTTTTCCTTGTTTTGCTTCTTTTGCTTTTCTACTTTCTGTTTTTCTTGTGCCTCTATTTGTTTTTGTTTTTGTTTTTCTTCAGCTGCTTTTTGCGTTTCAGATTCTTGAGCTTCTTGTGCAGCTGCTTCTTCTTCAGTTATTTCATTTAATTGAACTTCAAGATCTTTTAATTTATCCTCTTTTTCTTGTTGATTCATCTTTGTATTTTTTTTCAACTGATTTTCATACAAGATGATGCTGAACTTTTTCAAATCGTTTACATCTAGGCTTTTTGCAATCTTTAAGCTTCCATTAAAATCGTTTCTTGCTATATCAATCCAATAATTTAAAAGACGCTCATCTGAAATAGACGATATAGAATTTATTGCGTTTGTTTGTTTTTCTTTCTCTTGCAAACTAGTTTTAATACTAGAAATCGCATAAATCTTTTTTATACTTTTGGGAATATCCTCTATTTTTTGGTCTTTTAAAGATTCTTTTACATCTATATAATTTTCATTGATAAAGGATGCGTTTGCTTGGTTGTACAGCTCTTCTGTTGGGATTTTAGAGCTAAAAGCATATAAAACAAGAGAAATTAACACAATACTAACAACACCTAAAGCAATCGTTGCAATTTTAAAACCTTTAAATTGAGCTTTTGATATTTTTTCAAACTTTAGAGCTGCTTTCTTATGTTCTTCCTCATAATATTTTTTTAATAATGCTTGCAGCTCTTCTACGTTCTGTGACTGATGGACAGCTTTTTCGAAGGATGTCTGCTTTGCTCGTTCATAAGCACCGTTCATAAGATCATCAAATTTAAATTCCTTAGAAAACGTAGCAATCGCTAGACATTTATAAGCCTTTAAAAACACTCCTTCTTCATGCTGGAATGGCGGAAGAATATTTTTTATGCCACGATAAAGCATATAAGGCATTAAGTTGATATCAAAGACTAGATTATCCGGATGTAAAACGAGAGTTGTACGCCCGTTTAACATAGAGCTGAAACGCCCTATATTAAAGAGCATGCGTAATTTGTGCTCTCGGTCTAATTGTTTTATCTGTTCAAAAAAACGCATATCTGTTAATAAGTAATGAAACTCTAAGTTCTCGTCTTGCACCTGAGCATCAGCTTGTATAAAGTAATTTTTGTCTTGATTTAAAAGCTGTAATTCCTGTGTATTGCGAAGAGAGGTATCAGCTTGTGGCAAAGATAGAATTAGTCGGTCATCTTTCTTTTTTGCAGATAATTCGACCGCTCCTAATATTAATTTGTCTTCCATTATGACTCCCCTTTTTTGTCTTGTTCGCTGTAGACGACCAGTAGTTCTCCATTGGATATTGAATAATCCATGAATCTGTCTTCAGGCATCATTGTTTTTTGTTTTAAAGGTAATTTAATAACGCTATTCAAATCAATTGAAGTATGCAAACTTGCGGCAAGAGACTGCAATAATTGTTTGACAGTCATTTTTTGAGAAATGGCAATATCGTAGCTGCCGCCACCGCTCTGCATAAAGTCAATTGTGACGCGTTTATGATTCATCATGTGTTTCACCTACACTTAGCTTTTTAAGTAAAAGGAACAGTCCTGTACAAAAAAGACTGATAATCAGAGCAATAATAGTGACAAAGAGCCAGCTAATCGCTGGACTCTCTGCAGTTTCTTCTCGTTGTATATTACTCAGACTAATCGGCTGCTTGAATAATTGATCTGTTGAAGGTGTTTGTTGTTCCATAAAGTCATTTCGAAAAAGGGAATGTAACGTCTCTGATTTCTTATCTGTCTCTTTTTGTCTGATCTCTTTATCCAGTTGCAGACTTTCATCAGTAAATAAATCTTCCGTTCCTTCAACAGAATGATCGGTTGTGTCGACTTTTGTTTTGTTTTGATTGATGCGATGGATATCAATGTCTAACTGTCCATTCTTTTCATCAGCTTGGACAGATACTGCTTGCATGACCCAAGCGATCACAATTAACAGTAATATAATCCCCTTACGCTTCATACATCACTTCTTCTTTCGGAATTCTAAATTTAAAAACAAATAGATTTAATACAAAGAAGATCAAACCTAAAATAACGATTATAGAAATGGTTAAAAGACTGGCACTATTTGTATTTAAAATAGTTGAAATTGCTTTTTCTAAATAATGCAATGGTGATAGACGAGAAAATTGTTGAATAATATGGGATCTTTCAAAGTCAAAACCAAGAGCTTCAGTAAAGAATAGGTACATACTAATCACCAATAAGATAATAAACATACCAACCATTTTCCATTGGCGAAGTAAGTATGTTGCTGCAAGTACGAATAAAACCATACATAATGCTGTAAGCGTCATCCATATCGACGGTGAAACAATGGCTGACTTATTAATGCTTAGAGAAATCGCACCAACAATTAACCCTTCAATAGCAGCAATAACTGTTGTAAATAAGGTGATTGGCAAATTGGTTGCCATTATACTTTGATGTGCAGCGTCTTCAAAATCTGATTTCTTAAAGCTGAATCGTTTAAATCCAGCAATTACATATGCTGTAAACAAAGCTAAGAATGAAGAAATTATAAGTAAATAGAATGTAGAACGAGTATCTCGTGCATTTTTTATCGATGATTTTGACATATCAATAGGGCTTGATAAGAATGCATAGAGTGCTTCATTTGATTTATTACCAATTTTGCTATTCGCAAGGACATTGCTAAAGTTTGATGCATAATCATTATCATTTGATACCTTTTGAATAAGATTATCAGCTAACTGATCAGCTTTATGAGCAATGTTTGTTCCGCCTATTTTAATTTGCTCTGCTTTTTGATTTATGCCATCAAATGTATCATAAACAGTGCCAGCTTGAAGAGATGCTGCCTCTGCTCGACTAGCTACCGTGTCGCTTGCGGTTAATAAATCACTAAGACCATCCTCCAATTCTATGCTTATTTTTCCTCCTTTTTCATTTTGCTCAGTCAACTTCGAGCCAGTATCAGCTAGATGACCACTTGCTTCTTTCCATTCTGCAGCAGTTGGTATTAGTGCATCAATATCAGCTACTTGTTGTTCTGCGACTTCTTTCGAATCATTTAGTTGTTGCGATAGGTTAGGTATCTTCTCTGCAATACCATTCAGTGCATCATTATAAGAAATGACTTGTTCATTAAGAGATTCCATATCATTCGTTAGTTTTGCAGTAGTGCTGTCTATTAATGTTTGTTTAAGAGTAGAAATGATGAATTCCTTCATCCCTTTATTCGAAAGAGCATAATAAAGGGAATCAGCATTTGCACTACCAACTTGCTCAAATGAGGAATAGCTTAACTGTGCAAATTGCTCTGGATTCGTTACATCAATACTATAATAAAGGTTCAATAATGCTTGTAAGCGCTGGTAATTCCAAATCGACATGACTAGTTGAGTCGGAATATCCTCCTGCGCTGCAAGTATTGTTGTAACCTCATGGTGTATCGCATTATCGGTAATAGTTTTTGTTTCGGTACTCTTTGGTTTTTCAGGTGACTCTTTTTCGTCTGAATCACCTGCTTTTGTGGATTGTTTCTTCTTTATCGTTGTATTTTTCGAAGAGTTTGATTGTATATTTGGACTCTTTTCCTCTGATTCCTTTGGTACGTTCGTTGACTCTTCATTTTTATCAGTTGTTTGATTAGATTCATTTGTCTTGCCAGTATCTTTATTATCTTCTGGTTTTTCGATAGTTGTCTCTTGGGTATCCTCTTCAATAATTGGTGCATCTTGCGAGGGAACAGGTGCCTCGTTTGTATTTAGTGAATTAGCTGGTAGTGACACACGTGTCACCATATTCTTCATCAATGCTGTATTTGTCTCTTCGCTATGGCTATTAATTGACCAAGACCAATGAACTGGAGCCAGAATATCTGTAGCGTAATCAGCTAAGACAAACGTTGCATATACTTTCATTTTTCCTTGCGATACGGTGGGCAAATCAATTTTTCCTGGTTGAATATTATTTAAAACGACGCCATTTGGCAGCATTAATACAATATTCTTTGTCACAAATCCGTTTGGAGCACTAATAGCGAATGTTCGGCTGCCAGCTTCTTGAGCAGGAATTTTTACTTCGTCAGCGATTACTGCCCCTTCGGTCGCAAGCTTTTGTTTCATTTGTTGCATATAATCATTAATAGATAACTGGCCATTTGAAATAATTGGATGCTTGTTTTCAACAGCATATTGTTTAGCTGCAGCCATGATCTTACGTAATTGATCTTTCGTTGTATCTGATACATCTAAATCTTTTAATTGCTCTTCGTCTAGGGAAGGTAGTTGATCAATGCTGTTTAAAATATTTTTTTCAATCGTGCCCTTGGGAACAGAGAAAAGAGCATTCAATTTTGCTTCATTTTTTGGATCTGATAAAGAATCGTTTAATGATTCATTAATTAAATCTGAAGCTTCTTTCGATAAATCATTATAAATTCGTTCCTTTAAAGTTACAGTTGAGCGAGATATTTCATCTCTTGTAGAATTTAAAGATGTTTGAATCTCTGTTAGTAAACCTGTATCCGCTGCAAATGATTCGTTTAATTGTTTTTGTTGGTCTTTGATATATTCTAATGTTTCCTCAGTATTGCCGGCCATTAAAGAATCATTGTTTTCGGTAATTTTGCTTATAAGCGAATTAAGTCCATCATTTCCATCCGTTATATACTGTTGCATCGTTGTCATCGTATTCGTTAATCCTGAAGTACCATTGACACTTTTTTGAGCTTCTTGTGCAAAGTTGTTTAACCCTTTGTTCAGTTTTACAAATGAGTTTCTTGTTCCATTCGTGCTGTCTTCAATTTGCGTTAAGGTAGAAGAATATTCTCTTAATGGATCATGGATATCTGAGGTGTAAGTTGCTGCTAGTTGGTCTTGCTTTTTCACAATGCCTTTTACATTATTTTGAGCAGATTGCAGGTTCCCTATCACGCTTGCAAAAAAGACATCAATTACTTTTTGATTAAATGAGTTTAATAAGTCACCTGATATTTTTTGAGCCTGTGCTTTTGTAATTTCATTATCAGATTCGTTTAGTTTGTAGGAAAGCTCTATTGGCTCAGGGCTTACCTTGTCGATTGAAAGTGCTCTTTTTGTAAAATCATTTGGAATGGTAATTGCCATATTATAACGTTTATCTGCAATGCCATCCTCTGCTTCTGCTGTATCTACTAAATGGAAACGATGTGAATCGTCATTTTCCAAACTCTTTTTAAATTCTTCTCCAAAGTTATATTTCTTCCCATTATAGTCTACAGGTTCATCCAGATTAACAATTGCGACATCCATTTTAAAATCTGCTTTTTCTGTTCTTTCTTTTGTTGCCGATTGAAATGGTATGTATGCAATGATTGCCGCTAAAAGGAGAGCTAAAACAATAAAAAATGGCAACCGATATTTCTTCATTTCTACACCTCATTATTTTTCATCTAAAGAGCAATAGGACCGTCGAAAGTTTTCAACGGTCCTCAAGCTAGTAGGTTTACTACTAATTTATTTCGTTTACACCAGTGAACCATCGTTGAATAAAATGACACCTCACTCAGCAGTCGTTTCTACACAGCTGAGCATTATTCCGTTCGCAAACATTCCGATCTTGCTAAATATTTGTTCTCCGGGCAGTTAACCCTCACTTTTGTTGTTTCGATAGAGGTGAAAGGTAAGACTGCAAAATGCTGGATAACGAATTTTTATTGTAATCCGAAGTTTTTAGAAAGTTGTACATCATGTTGTTCTACAGCATCTGCTGTTTGGTCAAGTTGATCTTTAATTTGATTAAGTAGTTGTGCAAAGTTCTTAACCTTTGGTTTCAGTTGTTCGAATTGGTCGTCAAATCGTTCAAATGCTTTACCTTCCCATTCAGAACGTAATTGTTCTTGAAGGTTTGATAACTCATCTAATATTGTTCTAATTTGATCACTGCTTGACCCATATTTTGTAGCTTTACTTTTTAGTTCTTGGGGGGTCATACGAATTTGTCCTGACATTCTCAACAGCTCCTTATTTCTTAAAATTTCCTCCATACTTAGCAAATGGAAAATTGATTACTATAAAAATTTTATTTGACAAGGTCAATATGGTCAACATAAATTATATTAATATACTTATAATCTCGAATATGAGATAACATATTCCTTATGTATGAAACCAGCTATATCAAGAGCTTTTTTCCATAATGGTAAATGATACTCACTTTAATCCAAAAGTACCTTTTTTTCTCAACGCCCTCTTTAGAGGGCTAACTATCGGACAATTTTTTAAAATTAAATAGGCAAAAATACTTAAAACTATCTTAAATATTAGAAAATATCTTTTCAAGCTATATAATACTCCAAGTACATTTGCTCTATAAACTAACTGAGCTTCTCTTTCTTTTCTCTTATTTATCCAATTACATATAAATACAGCATAATAATGGATATAAAATTATATTAAAATAATTAAATAGGGTATATTATTTTACAAAAAAACCTCCAAGCAAGTATACTGACGTTTTTGCTTTGAAGGTTATAATCTATATTAAAAATCCTTGAGGAGTTTTCTTTTTTTATATCACTTTTTTCTCTTGACGGACTACTGGAAACATAGCGAGAACATTCTCAATGATAAACGTGCGTATACTACCCTTACTGAAACAATACGCTTGAAACTTGTTGCCTACAATCTTAATTACTCGAACTCGCCTCTTAGTCATTTTACCACCCTTAGCCATATATACCACCTCGATCAATTGGTTATACTGCATGGCTTTTATCAGCTGCTCTTTCATTTCACGCCTCCAAAATAAGAATATATGTTCTTATTAATTATACCGAACAAACGTACTCACTTCAATTAGTAATGTTTGGTATGGCTTTATAATAGTCGTTCTCTTTACTCACCTTTTAATCCGCTCAAAAATCGCGTTAGCGCTTCCTCGTTGTTGTTCACATTCTTCCGAAAATGACGGAATAGATCTCCCTTAGCGCGTACCCTTTCGATCATGTCTGGTATTGTAAATTGGTCCGGTGTTAAGCCTGGTTTCACTTCTTCCCACTCAAGAGGAGTTGCAATAAACCCGCTTTCGTTCCCCCTCGGTGAATAAGGAGCGATAATGGTTTTTCCTTCACGGTGTTGTACATAATCCAAGTAGAGTTTTTTCCTCCTATTTTTCTTGAGCCGCTCAATTGTATAAAGTGATGGAGTTTGTTCGATTAAAAAGTCGCAGATAAACTTTGTAAACAATCCAGTGTCTTCATAGGTAAAAGAATTTGCAGGTAATGGAATATAGATCTGCATTCCTTTACCTCCTGATGTTTTTATAAAAGATAAGAAACCTAGCCCATCAAAAATTACTTTCATTTGATTTGCAGCCTCAAGGGTTAAATGAAATGCTTCAACAGAGGGAGGGTCAAGATCAAAGACAATTTCCGTAGGACCATTTGAATTCACTGGCTGAAAAGGAATATGATATTCAATTGCTAGTTGATTTCCAAGCCAAAGAAGTGTTTCAACATTATTGCAATATAGCTGATTATCTTTTACTGTCACAAATGAAGGTACTTGGGCTGGGGCACTTTTTTGGTAAAAGCTTTCCCCCGGCACACCATGTGGGTAACGAATTAGTGTGAGTGGACGATTGAATAAAAATGGCAATAGATAGGGGGAAATAACTTGCAAATAGTACAAATAATCATCCTTTTCAATCCTTACCAATGGGAAAATTGGTTTGTCAGGATGAGTTATTTCAACAGAGGAAGGTAGCGGATATAGATCTTTTTCCAGTTTATGCCATGTACAATCTTCTGGCTCTATATTGAACTGAAATGCTTCAAATCTAGGCTCTCTCAATTTCCCTCCAACAAAATCGATGCAGGCAATTTTAACACCAATCGATGGAGATAGCCCCCATCGGTTTTGGTTTATTTTGACTCCATTTTGTTTGAATAACTGGGAAAGAATTTTTATCTCCTCTTCTTTCATGCCATGTTTAAATGTTACAACTTCTACAAATTCTTTTTCACTAAGAACACTTCCTATAAAAAAGTTATTTTCCTGTTCATATGCGGTAACCATAACATTTACATATCGCCAGTTTTTTATTTTTAGCCAGCTATTGGTACGAGTATTTTCTATCCACTGGCTTGATATTTCTTTCGCAACCAATCCTTCCCCATTATATATAACTAGTTGTTTCCACAATTGATCGGGATCCTCAAAAGGTTCTACCATTTGCACTGATGCTAAATTATTTTGCATTACAGTAACCGGTAATGATACTTTTTCAAATAGTTCCTTTAGCTTTTCTTTTCGCTTTAAGAAAGAAAGATTCGTGATATCTTTTCCCTTTATTTGTAATATATCGAAAACAACAAATTGACATGGAAAATGATTGCGTTGATCATTAATTTTTTCCTTGCTACGAAGACGCGCTCTGCTTTGTACGATGGAAAATTCACTTTTGTAATCATTGGCTAAATAAACTAGCTCGCCATCCAGAGCTAATGGTAAATAACTTTTCATTTTCTCTTTAATAGTTGCTAAAAAATCTAAAATCTCAGGAAATTGCTTACTTAGATTCCCTTCATTCCTGCTATATAGCTCTATATCCTTATTCCATTCAAGAATGCAGCGAAACCCATCATATTTTGTTTCAAATAGCCAGTCAGCACCAGAAGGAATAGTCTCTGTAGCAGTTAAAAGCATTGGTTTCAAAAGAGTGCACCTTCTTTCTTTTTCCATTTATCCTGAATCAACTAGCATTAATTACGTCCCCATTTTGTTAGATATGAAAAGCTTATACGCTCAGTAGTTTTCACTTAATTTAATTTGACATACATAAAACCTAACATCCATTCAATACTAAAGGAAAAGAGGGTGATGATTATGCATACCGTTTGGAAAGGAAGTATCAGCTTTGGATTGGTAAATATTCCAATCAAATTGCATGCTGCAACAGAAAACAAAGATGTGAAGCTACGCCAGCTTCATAAAAAATGCAATACTCCAATCAGCTATAAAAAGGTGTGTGAGGGGTGTGATCAAGAGGTCACAGAGGATGAAATTGTTAAAGCATATGAGTATGCAAAAAATAAGTTTGTGGTATTAGATCAAGAAGACCTTGAGAATTTACGAAAAGAAAATGAAGACAAGGCAGTTGAAATAATCGATTTTGTAAAACTTCAAGAAATTGATCCAATCTATTTTGAAAGAAGTTACTATATGTCACCAGATGCTAATGGCAATAAAGCATACACTTTATTAAGAAAAACGCTAGAAGAATCAGGTAAAATCGGAGTGGCCAAAATAATTATTCGTTCAAAAGAACAATTAGCCATCGTAAGAGTGTTTAAAGATGCACTTGTAATGGAAACCATTCACTTTCCAGATGAAGTAAGAAGCATCGGTGAAGTACCAAACATTCCAAGTGAACAAGCTGTTGTTCAAAAAGAATTGGACACTGCTTTGCTATTAGTGGATCAACTCACAACAGCATTTGACCCTAATAAATATCAGGATGAATATCGTCTGCGTTTGATGGATTTAATTGAAGAGAAAAAAGCAGACAGTACGGTTACTGCATCTGAAGCTAAGCGGCCTTTGCCTGATAATGTCACGGATTTAATGTCAGCATTACAAGCATCCCTTGATAAAACAAAGCCGAAGAAAACAACACGTAAACGCAAAACTTTGAAAGAAAAAACTTCTTAAGTTAAAGGCCTTCAGAGATAATTCTGAAGGTCTTTTAGCATTTCCTTATTAAGTCGATTTCAAGATGCCTTAAAAGGTTTAATTCTAAAGACATACTTAGAGTACTTTCATTATATATTAAAGAAATCTGTTCTAAGAAAGTGAGGTTTAAAATGGAAAGGCCAGCGGGAGTTACTTATATTAGCTTTTTATTCATCTTAGGAAGCACTTTCTTAATATTCATTACTTTTTTTACCCAGCAGTTGCCTCTTTCAATTGAACACGCACCTATTCTCGGCATTTCTGACTTTCCAGAGGATTTGCTTCGTATATTGCTAGCCAGCATTGTATTGGGTATAGCATACGGCTATATGCAATTAAAGAAGTGGGCATATATTGGAATGATTATTTTTTGTCTATTGAGTTGGTATACATTTTTTCTCGCTTCTCATTCCTTCTTTAATCTTTTCGGCACTCTTTTTGTTGTTTGGACTGTAATAGTGATGATGTATACATTGCTTCAGTATAAATCTTTCTTTAAGCCTGTTAGAAAAGTCGCTCAACAAAAGAAATTTTTATAGTTCGACAGAAAACCTTTTTACTTGCCCTTTTATCTCATTCTGGTGAATCATGTCGAATGAAGTACAGGAATTGTTTACTTTTTAATTAAGTATCACTTTAACTACCAACCAAATTTCGACAACGGTTATTCGACATTGAGTTTCATTCATAATAATTATGTAAACTATTAAATTTCAGCTTGTGAACCACCATTTGTTATCAAAAATAAAAGCTCCAACTTAATGCTTAAAGCATCAAATTGGAGCTTAATAAAGATAACCCAACTAATCGTTATTTAAGCTTCTCAGTAATAAGTTGAATAACCTTTTCCTGTGTTTCTTTAATAGTTAGTATTTCGTTCCCCAATTTTCTAACTCTAATATCAGTTGTTTTAATGTCTCATCAAGTTGGTGTTGTTATTAGGGGCTGAGGGTTTATTACAATCTATTGAACACTTCAGCTTTATTTTGAATAGCTTCCTCTAATTGAGTTGTAATTTGGTCGACAATCTTAAAATCAGTAGCATTTACATAAATGTTTTCTAGTTTTTCATGTGCATTTTTTGCTTTTGCCAAGTAGACTGTCGCTTCATCCATTGAACTTTTATAGGCTTCTTGAATCTCTTGAAGTTCGCTTTCATATTTTTCGTCTGTACCCGAAGTGATGGCTAGGTTATATAAATCAATGATTTCATCACCTTCCCGGGTAGGAAAATATTCATGAGGCGCTGTGCTATCAAAGATTGCTATACCCAATTCTCTAAAAATCAACATATCTAGACTGTTTGGATCAAAACCACAATGGTATATTTCTACGTCAAAGCCCTTAGCTTTCGCCGTTTTAGCTAATCTTTTGAGTAGTGTAGATTTACCAGTACCTGGTCTTCCTTTTAAGAAATAGCGCTTGCGCAGACCTTCTGTAAGGTTTGGTACAAAATCCACTGCTCCGATAGGTGTTGCAGCACCTAAGAATCTATGAAAGATTGCAGAATCTTTATTTAAAGTTAGATCGCCAAAAAATTGTTTTTGAAGATCTTCTGCTAATTCATCTAACTGATCGTAGTCTGTATTGCTGATAAATATAGCTTCCCATTCATCATGGATTGCAAGCGCCTTGTTATAGTTTTCATACGCACTAGTATAAGCTTGTTGTTTTTCAGCAGATAATTGTTGAATGACATCCTTATTTTCTGCAAGCTGTTTGGTATCCCATGCTGCACTTAGATTAACGTATTCCTCAACAGCACCCGGAATCTTTGGCTCAATTACATGGGGTGCTGTTCCATCAACTATTCCAATCTTTAAAGAAGGGATGACTATACCATCCAATGAATCAGCATCTGATGAACAGTGAAGATATTCTGTATCAAAGCCTGCTGCCACCATTGACCCAGCAATCTTCTTCATTAAAGTCGACTTGCCGTTTCCTGGTCCTCCCTTTAAGATGTATAACTTTTCTAACTTGTTAAGTGCAGATTCAAATAAACTATAAAAACCCTTTGAGGTATTGCCTCCTGCAAAATAATGAAATTCATTTCCTTTCAATGATGTATTGCCCCTCTCATAGTAGATGTATTACTTAATTAGCATATGCTAAGGGGTGCCTATAGGTGACTGCCTAGCAAATTTAAAAGCGGGGAAACATTACTTCATCTAAAAATTGCTGATTTCTTGTCCTCAAAAGAAATAAATCATACTCAACTCTAATTTTATTCTACCTATTGTATCTTCTCTAATTTTAATTATTCCTTTTCCCGATCTTCAAAAGCATCATTTAATTCATGTTGAGATGATTTCTTTCTATATAATAGACCGCCTGCTACAAATCCTAAAATGGCGGGAACCAACCAAGCAAATCTATTGTCACTGAGTGGCAAATACTCTAAGCCATTAAATAGCAATGGCACTTTAATACCTATCCCTCCAAATGTCTCAACAAGACTAACAATAAACGTCAAAAGTATCGCTCCTCTTAGGAACCTGAATTAGGTATGAACCGATTGAATGTACCAAGCAAGATTAATACAATGCGACGTCAGACATGCCAAAGCAATGGCGATCGCTAAGAGTACACCTCCAAAGTCCCTCAAGATTGTGTGGACTAGCTCCGAAACAAGCGCTGTATCAGCCAATCTTTTGGAAATACACTGCTCCCTGTAGCCCCAAGGTATACCAAACCTCCATAGACAATGAATAAGCCTGCCCCAGCAATTGCTACTCCTCGCCATGCTATCTTTTTCATAGAAGCACCTTTATAACCATATCCAACTATGGCAGCGATAAAGATGGGTGCACAGAAAATGCCTGTTACGACATCTCCAGTTTGGTATGCATGAATAAAGGCATTCAAAAAGCATCTTTCACTGAAGGAGGAGCCGGCATACCAATTGGACTAAACATACCTTTAAAAACGATGATGACTAAAACAATAAGAATAGGTGTTAGCCATTTCAGGAAGAATATGAAAAACCACTCTGAGCGGTTAATCGCTGGGTTACACCACACAGCGGCTCCCCTGATTGAAGCACGCTTAATATGGTACTTTCTTCGTTAGGTAAATCTTTATATAGATGGGTCACTTTTTCCCCAATGAAGTTCTCAGTTTTAAATCCTAAATGTTGAAGTATAGATAGATCAGCCATATCATAAAAGATTGTTCTTCCTTCTTCATTAACGATCAAAATATTCTCATAATCATGTAGAGGCGTAATTCCTTGTAAGTGCATCCCTCGCACTCCTTTTGGATATTTTTCTATTATAATATAACAATTTTCAAAACTCTGGACGTAACCAAACTTTATAGAACTAGTAAAAAACCTTTCAAACTATAAGCAGTTCGAAAGGTTTGATAAAAGTTAATCTAAATATATACTAGACTTTTTAATACATTTAACCATTTTGCAATTCATTTGCTGGCTGACTCTGTATATTGGTTAATGCTTGCGAAAATCGTTCCGCTATATTGTGTTCCATCTTCTTTCACTTTGGACATATTGCCTGTGTAGTCTTTTAATAGTAACCAGTTGTCCTTTGCCTCTATATTTTGTAGAGGCATCACGTGCTGAAGAAGAACTGATTTTTGACTTGTTGTTGTATTCCACTTATATAGGTTTGATTCATTTGGTAATGTATAAAAAACATTATTGTTGTCTACTGCAAATGCTTGAGCATTCATCAAACCTTCGTATTTTTTGCTTTTCGCTTGAAAAAGCGAGTCATAATTCCACATATGATCTTTTGCAAGTTGATTATCACTAATCAAAAAGTAGTTAAGTCTGTAACGTTCACCTCGGTCAGGCATAGGGTCATTCCAAGTGATATCAAGGTTATACCATTTACCATCCAGCTTTACTTTATTCCAGGCATGGTTTTCACCTTTAACTTTACCTGTAATGTATTTGGTTTGCAGTCCTGATTCTCTTAAAAGCAAATCTGCAGCTAATGCGTACCCTTGGCATACTGCTTTATGGTCAAATAATGCAGCATATGCAGAATGACCACCATGAGTTGCATTTTCGCTATACTCAATATGGGAGGCCAAATAGCCATTGATGAAAAATACCTTTTCAAAATCCGTCATCTTCTGAATATGATTATTTTGAATTATTTTTTTTACTTTGTGGTGTATCTTTTTCTCTTGATCTGCAGTAGTTAAATAGAATGTTTTTATTTCGATTTTAGTAAAGCCCATATTGGAAGATATATAGTAAGAGTAACCATCTAAATTGCCAAAACCATAATTGCCGACAGAACTTATTTCTTTGAAGACGCTTTTCAGCTGTTGTTCTGCTTCTTTAGCCTTATAGATGGGGTATTTTGTTTGAATGGTGAACTCTGGTTTTACTTCATTCAAGTTTTTTAAGATTTCGTGCTTTAATTGCTGCTGTGACTCAACTTTCGGCGTACCACCTGATGCATATACATTTAAATGGATATAATAAATGGCAGCACCTAAAAAAATGAAGATTCCAAGCAATACGGCAAGAAATTTCTTCATATGCTTTCCTTCTTTCAATATTATAATCTATCAAAAACATATCATTTTAAGTGAATCTATATATTAACTATAATACAAAATCACTAAATTGAAAGAAGCATATTTTGCCACTCTATCCAACGTATTGTTTATGTTATGCAGTATCTTGATATTTGCCACAAGAAAAGATACTGAGACAAGAGTATTTTAGGTATTAAAAAAACCGGCAAATGTGAAATCAATTTCACATTTGCCGGTTTTCTTTTAATAATTTTTCTCTTGAATGTAGTCATAATGAAAAACTTACATAAAATTACGATCATCTGTGTTCCGTTCCATTTATAATGATTATATAAAGTTCAATTATTCAACATTGGAAGGAGCTATTTTTTATGTTCCAGCCTTTTGCGCTTTTGAAATTTATAAATAATCAATAATACACCAATACATCGATGCACTACCTGCTAAGACAAACAAATGCCAAATTGCATGGTTGTAGGGAATTTTATTATTTTGGTAAAAATAAGCACCGACTGTATAAAAAATGCCACCTGCTAGCAAAATCAAAAATCCTGTCCATGTAATATGAGCAACTAATGGGTTAATAGCAATAACTACAAGCCATCCCATACTTATATAGAATAATAAGGATAGCTTTTTGTAGCGATAGATGAAGAAACATTTACAGACAATTCCAATACATGTCAGAATCCATTCAATCAAGCAAATGGTTATGCCTAGCTTGCCCCCAACCCCAATTAGTGCGATTGGCGTATATGTACCTGCTATGAAAAGATAAATAGAAAAGTGATCTAATTTTGAAAAAATATGCTTATATTTCTTGAATCCGTGAAATAAAGTGGAAGACAGATAAAGAATCATCATTGTTAATCCAAATACTATAAAGCTTGCCATATATATTGATGATGAAACAAGATTCGCTTTGTGCATTAACAAAAATAAAGCGGGAATGGAAAGCAAAAATCCTACACCATGTGTGATGACATTCCAAAACTCCTCGTTATGATTATCGTGTTCTGCCATATTTATTGATTCGCTCATAACTTTTCCCCCCTTTTGTTGTTGCTTGTATAATTATTATGAGAGTTCTTAGGTATTTTTCCAACTGCCCAATGTCACTCATCGACTATTACAATTATCATATTGGTGGAAAAAAGAAAAGAAAACTTGCCATGACAAACATACCCAAAATAAGATATTTCAAAACATATAAAAATGAAGTGCGTCCTGCTGCTTCCATTATAATTTCCTTCCAAACTACGCTTATAATCATTCCTATAGAGAAACTAAGAAGAATAGCCCAAAAAATTGGATAGGACGCTCCAATGACACTCCCTAGAATTGCTCCAAGTCCTACTGGAAATGATACTGCTAGCAGAATGAATATGTGTCTTTTAAATGATATCTTTGCAAGCGATAAAGGAATAAATATTGCCAGCCCTTCAGGAATATTATGTAAAATTATAGGAAACAGTAATGAACTACTCATTCCAGTTGTTTCGCCGAATCCTAATGACAAACCTAGAGGTAGATTGTGAATTGCTATACTTAAGGCTAAAATAGCTCCTGCCCTACCATGTTGCTCCCTTTGAAAATTCATTGATTCCATCTCACCGTGCATGAATCCATGCAATACGCTAAACGCAATAATTCCCCAAAGTACACCTATGCCAAATATCATCACACCACTTAACTGTAAGCTTTCTGGAATGATTTCGATAATAAGCAGCCCCAGTAGAATACCTGCACAAATGCCATTAATAGCAGCCGCTTTTCGTATTGTTCCTTTAAAAAGAGTTGCAAGTATACCTCCAACACCAAGGCCGCTGGCAGTTGCCAAAAAACCAATAATGCCTATCCCCATCTATCCACCTCCACATTCTGTTAAATATATGGATGTAAACTTCATTTTATTCAAGTTGTTGGAAAGGGATATGTTACAATTGTAGAAAAACTTGAAGGAGATTGTAAATTGCGAGTCTTAGGAAATGTTATTGATCAAGAAACAAGGTGTACTCACTATCATACAGTTCTCGATGTCATTGCTATCAAATTTGCTTGCTGCGGTGAATATTATCCTTGTTATAAATGCCATGATGAAAACGCCAATCATCCAATTCAAAAATGGACCAAAGAAATGTTTGATGTACAAGCCATATTATGTGGGGTTTGTAAAACTGAGCTCACTATTCATCAGTATATGAATTCAAATCACTGCCCCTCTTGCAATGCAAAGTTTAATGACGGCTGTGTAAATCATTACCCGATTTATTTTGATATGGATTGATAATTTTTAAAATTTAATTGACCCGTTTCTACTATAAAAACCGACGTATATGTGACATTAAATATATTTTGGTTTAATTTTTTATTATCATCTTTTCTCCTTTGCATTTGTGTACTTAACGCTGTTTGAACATTGGCTTTTAATTGATTTATCCAAAAACCTAAAAAACACCCCACAATTCAAATTACTGAATTGATGGAGTGTGTTGGTTAAAAAATCGACCTAAAAACAACGTAATTTTAATGGAGATAAGGGGAATCGAACCCCTGATTCCACAATGCCATTGTGGCGTATTCCCGCTATACTATATCCCCGAGAAAATATTTGGAGTTTGCTAATGCCCCGTTTTTATAGATTTATTATATATTATTCTCTGTGTTTCAAACAAGAGAATATTATCTTGTTATTAGTTAGAAATAATCTTAAGTCTATAGACAAAACGCCCAATCATATGATTGAGCGTTTTTTGTATTCTAATTTTCTTGTCTCTTCCCAAATATTCCTTTAAGGAGTGGTGGTGTAGCTAATGTTGTAATAACGACAACAATAATCATTGGCGTATAATACTCTGTTGGCAATAGTTTTGAATCTAGTCCCATTGCTGCAATAATTAATGCTACCTCCCCACGAGATATCATACCTGCTCCGATACCCATTGATGATCGCATAGAAAAGCCTGACATTTTTGCGCCAAGACCCGACCCGATGAATTTCGAAAGAAGCGCAATCAATGAAAATACAACGATAAGCCATATTTGATTTCCGATACCTGCAAAACTAACGGATAAGCCAATGCTTACGAAGAAAAATGGTACAAATAAGCCATTTGCAATCGGCTCAACCTTTTCCTCAATTTCCTCTTTAAATTTGGTCTGAGATATGGCAATCCCCGCGAAAAACGATCCAATAATCGCTGCAATGCCTAGAGAATCTGCGAAATAGGCAAAGCCAAAGCAAATAATTAACGCACCACTAAGCAATGGCACTGTTACTTTTAATTTTGAAAACAGTCTCAAAAACGCAGGTACAACCCAGATTGATACTAAAATAATGATAGCAAAGAAGATGACTTTTTTACCTATCAACCAAGTAATGCTAACATCAGAGTCCCCAAAGAAACTCATTGCTACTGCCAGCATGACGACGACAATAATATCATCTAAAACTGCCGCACCTAGCAAAGTAGAACCTTCTTTACTATTTAACCAACCAAGTTCTTTTAATGTTTGGACCGAAATGCTGACAGAAGTAGCGGATAAAAGCAATCCTATAAATATAGCTTGCGCTGTTGATAAGCCATAATAAATGGATCCTGCATATCCCAATAAAATAGGAACAATGATACCACCTACTGCAACTAGTAACGCCGCCTTTTTATTTCGATTTAAATCTGATAAATTTGTTTCAAGTCCCGCCAAAAACATAAGGAGGATAACACCGATTTCACTGAATTGTTTCACAATATCCGTATCGTCAATCCATCCTAATAAAGCAGGTCCAATAACAATACCAATAATAATCTTCCCTAATACAGATGGCTGCCCTAGCCTAACACTCAAATGGCCGGCCAATTTAGTCGCTAGTAATACAAGCACAATTTGTAAAATAAACATATTTTCCCTCCTTGAAAATAAAAAAACACATGGCGGTGCCAGATTGACTGACTCCACCATGTGTTACATTTAAATATTAATTTATACATCTAGTATACTATACTCCATGCCATCTGTAAAAGAATTAGTCTTATTTTACAAGCTGTATACCTTTGATTGCACTTTCCACTTTTACAGCGTCATGCTGGACGATGAAAACCTTGCTATACTTTTCATAGTACCTGTCATCATGTGCTTTAGGTGACAGGATAATAAGCTTGCGCTCTAGTTCTCTAGCATACAATTCAAAAACTTTTTCTTTTCGGTTTTCATCTAATGCACTATCAAATTCATCTAGTATTATATAACCTGGTGTTGTATCTAAATGTTGCAATAAGGTGAGTGCAAATAGGAGTGAGCTTAATGATTCTTCCCCGCCCGATACACCCTTTCCATATTTTCCATTTCTCGCTTTTACACTCACATCTTCTAACCTTCTGCCATGTCCTGCTTTATGCGCCTTTACATATAATTTAAATATAGCTCGTCCCCGTTTGTCTTCATATCGTTCCCACATGATTTGGCTTTTGAAGTTAAATAGGCTCATATAGGTTTGGAATTTCTTGTTCAAAGCTTCAACAAGTACATGGACCTTTGTATCCAACTTATCTTCTTTATCTACTAACAAAAGCCTTTTTTCTTCTACTAATTCTTCCATCAAAGCGGCATCATATTGTTTTTTCTCGTACTCTTCTTTCCGTTTTTTATAGTTTTCTTCGGCTTGTGGATCAACTTCTCCCTTACGTGCATTTTCAAAGGCAACTCGCGCTTTTTCATTTTCCGAGAGCAGTATTGGCATCGACTGGCTAGTATCAATTTGCTTCTGCATTGCTACTTTGTATAAATCAGGAATTAGGTGTTTTAGCTCCTGCAGAAGAATTTCGTAGCGGGTAATTTCCGCTTGATTAGCTTCTATTTTTTCTTCTAAATGTGTTCTATCCTTCTCCACATTAGTCATTTCCCGTTTATTGTCATCTATATCAAACCCTAAATCTCTTATATTGCGGTTAAAATCTCTTGTAAAGTCATGCAATGATTGCACTTTAACATAATACTCTTCTTTACTTGCTCTAATAAGATGTAATTTGTCTAGTATGTCTCTTTCTTCTTGTTCTAGGTTGGTTAATTGTTGCTGTTCTTCTTTTAATTCACCAATCCGCGAATAAATATCAAGTTGTTGCTCTAGAAATTGCATACGGTGCACTACAAATGCGAACTCTTGCTGTAGCTGTATTATTTTCTCTTGTACATCCTCTGATTGATTTTGCTGTTCTTCCAGCTGCTTGTTTATTTCTGCAATAAGCTTTATCTTATCGTTTCGTTGGTCTAGCTCTAAATTGAATGCTTCTGCTTTTTTTACATCTTTTAATACACTTTGCAAGTCACCAATTTCTTTTTCATATTTGGCTAAATAGACATTGATGTCCAATTTTTTTTGTTGATTTTGTTCGAATTTTTTTTGTAGTAAAATCAATCTTTCTTCTGAGGATCTCGGACTAAGAATGAATGTATCCTTTTCCTGTCTCCCTCTGACGCCTCGTACATCTTCAATGCCATTTATCTTCAAGAGAGGGGTGGTTTGTAAAAATTGATCCACCCAAAAAAGTACTTTTGATGCTAAAATCACTTCTTGCTCTTTGAGTCCCTTTTTTATTTTTAATTTTATTGTCGGCAAACTGTCTATAAACTTAGTTGGTATAATGGATGGCAAAGGCACATGGTATAAATCATTCGCGGGCTCACATGTCCTTGCCATGTAAAATATAGTGTATTTAATAGGGTCAAGCACTATTTCATCTTTCAAAGTTGCACGTTCATCTAACTCTACTAAATCTCTCAATGTATAGGCAGTGATTCCTTGTTTCCTAAGGATCGATATTGCATCTAATTGGCGACGGGATAGCATTTTATCTTGTTTTAGCAACTTAATTTCTTCAGTCAAAATTGTTTCTGCTTCTTCAATTCTTGGCAATTCTTTTGCTAAATCATTATATTCCTTTTTATTCTCCAATAGCTTTACTTCTACTTGATGGCTGCTTATGTAAAGAGATAATATATTTTGATAGTCGTCTTCTCGCTCATCAAGAGACTGTATCGATAATTCTTCTTGTACTTTTCTATACTGTAAGTCGTTGATTGTCCTGGAATGAAGCCTTTTTTCATGTACGAATGAATCGATATCTTTAGTCAGCTGTTTCTCTCGTATTTTACACTTGTCCATTTCTACGACTATTTCTTCTTCGGAATACATCATTTTTTTTCGGAGTTGTTCTGTGTCTTTCAATTTTTCTTGCAATCGTTGAATTTGTTTTTTTATAACTTCATTTTTTTGATTTAGCTTTTTTTCACTGTTCTTCAATTGTTGAATGTATTGCTCCGCTTCGTTCAGTTGCTGTTGTTTTAGTGTCTTTCTATCCTTTAATTCTGCCAACTGCTGTTGCATGATCTCTCGTTTTTCAACTAGCCCATTTATATATCTTTCCTTTATGGCTATATCTTCTTCATGTCTATTTTTTTCAACTCGTAATTTTTCTCGAATACAGTGCATTAACCATACATGTTTCTCACCATTTTTTTTCAGCGTTTTTTTATTATTACTAAAGTGTTTATAGGCATCCTCTGCCATTTTTAATTGGCTTTCGATTAACTTCAGATTGCCAATTGTTAACTTGAAATCTGCTTCGATCTGCTTAAAGCTTTCAACGCTTGCTTCCCATTCCCTTTGCATTTCTTCTATATGGTACATTTCGCTGAACCGCCGAAATCGCTCTTCAGGTGACATAGCCGCAAATTGATTGACTTCGTTTTGATACCATATAAGATAAAATACATCTGGATGTATTTGGTACTTATATTGCAAATCTTCCCTATACTTGGATAGATTACTTTTTTGGATATCGCCTGATCGATATGTCGTTGTCAACTCCATCTCTTCAGGAAATTCCCCTGTATACACAGCGTATTGCCGTTGGATCACATTTCCTGGTTTTTGTTGTATCAAAAGCTGAAAACCCACATATGACGGAGCGTCAATCTGTGAAAGCCCTGTATTATGGAATATTAGAAATACCTCTGCATGCCATGGTTGATCAGGAGGCAAGTTGGCAGAACGGAGACCTTCAATGTCAACTTGAGAAGAGTACAAAGCAGCTCCTATTGCGAATGTAATAGTTGATTTCCCTGCACCATTTGGACCAGCAATCAATACATGTTCACTATCTCTACCAAAAGAGATTTTCGTTGGTCTATAATCTCGTATGCCACTAAATTGCAAACTGTATGGGATCATTGGTTCTCCTCCTGCTCATATAAATTATAGCGTCTAAAGAATTTAACCACTTCTTCCTTGCTTAACTGGGAAGATTGAGCAAACTCTGTAGCTCTTCTTAAGAAAGAATTAGAAAACATATGCACCCCGATCGCCGTTACCTTGTATGCCTGTTCCTGTTGTGTTCGCTGTACTTCTTCTACAGCACCAATCTTTTTTAAAATATCTATATTATTTTGCAGTTTACGGCTTGCATGCTGCATTTCGTGCCCAAAGTCAGTCAGTAATTGCTGGAGTAGCGTAAATTCATGACTTAAGACCTCTTGTTGATAAAACATATAGAGTAATATGGCAAGCGCCTCTTTATTTAAAGTAGTTTTTGCTTGTTTAGCGGGTATACGCATCATGATAATCAACTGGTCTCTTTTTTCATCATAAATCACTTTAAAATATCTAGAGATTGCTTGATTTAAGCGATTGATAAATGAGTAAAATGCTTGATCATCATTTTTAATACCTAGCATTTTTTCAGCTTCTTTTCTCTTCAATCCGTAATTTTGACCTCGAATGGCAGAGGAAGAAGAGAACAATAGCTGCATAAATACAAGCTCCTCTTCTGTTGTTAGAAATGCTCTAAGATTTTGCAACATCGTTAACGGATTTAGATTCTGGGTTGTATTGCTTAATTGTAAATTTTCTATCGTCATCATTAATCCACTCCCATTCCTTGTCGTATGTTTGCACTGCTTTTTTTGATTCCTCTGTTATTTTGTGATTGCCTACTAATGCAGACAGCGCGAGCATTGTCCGAATGCTGTCTCCCCAGCCCGGAGATGCTGATTCTATAATCAGCTGTTCTACTTCAACTTCTTCATTATTTTCTAAATACTGTTCTACATTATCTGTTGAAATCATGGCTTTGGTCATTTGCCATGATGCTTCTTGAAAAGCTTCATCTATTTCATCTTGATTGATTAATAACTCCTCAAATGATATTTCACTTTGCTTTATATCTTCATCTAAGATTTGAGGTTCATAGTTCTCCAAATAGTCGATACTGTCCTCAATATCTAAATGACTGATGGGTGCTGTAAATTTTATGGGCAACCATATACCATCAATTACTTCATCTTCATAAAGCCCCTGCTCCATAAAGCTCAGAATTTCGTGAGCATTCGGAATATTAGATTCGTTAGGAGGCTCGTACATCGCAATGATAAATTGACGTACTTTCTCAAGTGAAATGTTTCCTGTCAAAGGGGTATCTTTCATCAAAGTAAAACGATTATATTTATTTAACAGACTACTACTTAAGGCTGTCCCCTTTTTGATGGAAGATTTCCCTCTGCTAATAAGTGGGCTTTGATTTAATACCTCTTCTTCTAATAAGCGTTCGGATAACTTTTTATCAAGTTCCATCATGAGAAAATGAATTTTTTCTAACTGAGGCAATGCGTTTTTATCTGCCAAGAACTCTAATTGCCTTGATTCGATTTGGTCTGTTGCATCTTCTAAATTTTGAATCATTGAAGCTAACGTATGATCACCAGATACCCCCTGAGAATCGTATGCTTCACTAATCTCTGTGTCTCGCTTAGCTTGATATAGCAAACGTGAGATATCATCTTGCATATGGTAAGCAAGTGAATCATTAGCTAGCCTGATTAATGAGTCGATCATCCTTTTGCCTCGGTCAAGTAATTTGAGCTGCGTTGACTCCTTAGAAATCCAGCTGTGCTTTGAAAGCGTATTGATAATCTGTTTAACTCGCTCATTAGATGGCGCTACGCCCTCCTGATAATACTCGCAGTAGCGAGAGAGTAACATCTCTTCACCATCAATAGCTTCCGCTAAGCCAACTGCTTGTAGTTTTAGCAATTCGAGCACACGCAAAAACTGAATAATTTCCAATGGTGATTGATACATTTGTTTGGCAGATAGTTCATTTAATACACCGGAAAGTGAAGCAATATCCCGCATAGTTTTATGAAATTCCCCACGTTCAATGTTCTCGTTAAAAATTGAAATAGACTTCATATTTTTTAAAGATTCCAACATTTCCACGCATTACACCCCCAGTTATTTTTTATTTTATGAAAATGTCATTAATTAGAGCATACTTCAATCACTGTAGGTGAAAAGTAGCTATATAAATGCGCCTATGTTGTTCAACTCTATACATGCACTTTTTAACAACCTGTTAGCTGTATCTTATTCTATATATAACTATATCATAGCACGTTACACTTTAAGAGAAAGAGGGTAAAAACTCCTATAGAAAGCGAGTGAATAAAATGGAAATACATGACGGAAAACTTTATTGGCCAAATACAGTGCCTTCTTTTGAACCGAAAGAAGTAACACCATCTAAAAGTTATGATGCTATTATAGTAGGCGGAGGCATGTCTGGCTGCTTAACTGCTTATGCGCTTGCAAAAGAAGGTTTACAGGTTGCTATATTAGAGAAAAGAGCATTTGGAGAAGGTAGTTCGAGCGCCAACACAGGATTGCTTCAATATGAAAATGACATTATGCTCTGTGAGTTAATTGATAAAATTGGTGAGAAAGCAGCTATACCTTTTTACAAGGCGTGTGATACAGCCATGAACGATTTAGAGGCTTTGGCTGTCCAATTGCCTGATGAAGCAGATTTTATACGAAGACCTAGCATCTGCTATGCAAGTACGGAAGAGGATATTTCTAAAATACAGCGCGAATATAAAACATTACAAAAGAATGGATTTGATTGTAGCTATTGGAATAAGGATGAAATAGGCAGTAAGATGCCATTTACAAAACCTGCCGCCCTTTTAACATACCATGATGCAGAAGTGAATCCATTAAAACTAATATTTGGTGTATTACGAAAAATTGAAGATCTTGGTGGTCACCTATTACCGTTTACTTCTGTATTAGATGTCGAAGAAAACGGTGAACTTCTATCCGTTAAAACATCAGATGGTGTTTTCAGTACAAAGCATATTGTCTATACAACCGGCTATGAGCCAACACCAGTAGGTAAAAGAAAAGGCGCCATCCTCAACCGTTCGTACGTCATTGTAACAAAACCAATCAAGGACTTAACAAGTTGGTATCAAAGAGCACTCATATGGGAAACAAAACGTCCTTATCTCTATTTGAGAACTACGATAGATGGTTCAATTATTGTCGGCGGTTTAGATGAAGAGAATCCCAATAGTGATATAAGCGATGAACTGCTAAAAAAACAATCTCAAAAGCTGCTTGAGGAAGCACAGAATTTATTTCCAACGTTGCCTCTAGAGATTGCATATTCCTATGTTGCGACATTTGGAGAATCGAAAGATGATTTACCATTTGTTGGAGAACACCCTACGAATAAGCATCAATATTACCTATTAGGATATGGAGGCAATGGAACAGTGTATAGCATGATGGGCTCTAAAATCATTCGTGATTTGATCCTTCATAAGTCCTCTTGGAAAACGAAGACAATCCAAGTGAACCGCAAATACGGCATATCCTAAGATCTTCATAAAAAAACGATTCTCCTTAGAGAATCGTTTTCTAGTTTAATATTTCAATGCTAGTTAAAAAGTAATCTTTATCATTTTGAGGGATTAAACCATTCATTTTGATTTTTTGAAGTTTTTCTCTTTTTGTCGAAGACAAGTTATATGTTTCTATAAAAAAGTTCCCTTCCTCATCTGAATAAAGATGGTGGATTCGGCCATTTTGGAATCTAACTTGCTCAAGCCTGTGATTCGCTGTTGACTCAAATTCTAAGTTCAAATATTTCTGTATTTTTCCATCCCTACAATTATACCGATACACTTCTCCTAAACCATTTACATAATAAAAATGATTTTTGTATAGATAAGAAGAATGGTTAAAGTTATTAGGCAATCCATTATCTACTTGTTCTTCTGAACGATAGCTGATAAATGGCTTAATTTCCGTTTCTTTTGTTTGCCTATTATAAATAATCAACGAAAGGTCTTCTCGTTTTTCTGATTGATAATCCGTCATCACAAAATAGTAGCTGTTTTTATCGGCCATAATCGGACTTATTATATCTAGATTAGATGGATGTTTTAATGGAAGTTCTGTTAGTTTTATAACTTTGGCCTCTTTTTCTCGAAGAAATACCTCTTGCAATGAAAAATGATCATTAATTAAATTTTGGGTGAGTACAACTAAACGATCTGATAATTCCCCTACACCAGAGATAAAGCTAGGGACTTGTGATACGTGGAATCGTTTCTCTTTACTATTGCCAAAACGAATAGATGTTTTGTAATCATATTTCGTGCTGAAACCTGTATTATACAAGCTATAAAACTGATCCGTTGCTGGCAGATAACCCGATTTTATACCTCTCAATTCGCTAGGCATCTTTTGTTTTTTTGTATTCTTTCCGATTAAAAAAATTTGATTAGCGTCTTCTATATAAAGCTTCTTTTTATGATAGTATGTACTTCCGCTTTCCACTCCGTCTAATCGCAAACGTTGTGCATTGCCATCCTCATCTATAAAAATAGCTTGCCCGCTCCCTTTTCCCTCTTGGAGTAGTTCTGTTGTGTGAGAAGCATATAAAACAGCCTGCTGTTTATGTAAAAAATCTTTCTTCCTTATATCCTGAAATGTGAGGTTCGTTTTAGCACTTGTTTTTGTTGTTTTGAAATGACGAAAACCAAATATTCCTCCTAAAAGGACTAACACTATGCCGATAAACACGGTGATTTTCTTGAAGCTCATATATGCCTCCTGATTCATTTTCATTCTCTCTATTAATTTACCATAGATAGTAGAAGAAAAAAGCAAACAATGGAAAAAAGTTATCTAATACCAAAAAAGGTGAATTAGATAACTTTTATATTCTCAGCAAGATTTTAGCTGACAGCCTTATATTGCTCATACCAGTTTAAGAAATCCTCTCTTCGAATCATATTTAAGATACATGGGGTTCGTTCCTGCTGTTCAAGTTTTTTCCATTCATGTTCAAATTGCCGTTCAACATGCAATGTTATATAAGGTAGTTTGGCTTGTGCTTTTTGAGAACGAATATTTCCTAAACGTGCTCCCGCAAATACATATTCCAAATCTAATTGTAAAAAGGCAATTTTTAATATCTCTGCCTTAGCCAATTCATTATATCCTTTACCCCAGTGAGCTTTGCCTATCCACGTACCAATATGGCAGGTTTTTTGTAATTCATCAATCAACTTTAATGAAATAACACCAATTAATTGATTTCTTTCATTAAAAATCATACGTGAAACCTGTTGGCCCATTCTTTCTTCTAGCTGAACAAGGCGTATAAAATCACGTGTCCCTTCCAATGAGCATTGGGCATCTGTCATTCCAAGAGCTTGCCGAATTGCTGGATCGCTTGTCATATTAGACATCTCTTCAGCAAAGCTTATATCATGCGGAACTAATGTAATAGATACCACTTGAATAACCTCCCTGAATTTATTTTACAATAGAATATATACATTATAGACACAAGTTAGACACAATTCAAATAATAATATTCTCCTCTCTTCTATTGCCTAATTTGCTAAATGTAAACGACACCTCTTCTTTTTGATGATAATATTAATTTTCACCTTTATTAATTACTTAAATATCTGTAATTTTGAAAAAATAATTAATGTTAAAAACAATAAATTTGGTTTTGAATTTTTTACATTTACGCCTATTACTTTTTTAGAATAATATTATTAAGTACTTGCAGTTTTATTATAACCCCAAATTTCTATCTATATGAGTGATTCCCAGTATTATAAGAAAAAGAGTGTAAACCGGATTGGTTTACACCCTTTTTTAAATCATTTATTAGTTATTTAATTCCTCAAAAAATTTAATATTAGAATCGAATACCGGCAATTCTTTGGTTTCTTCAGCGTGTTTCACCAAACTAACAACCATATCATTATATGGAGTCGGTATTCCTTTTTCTAGTGCTAAACGAGGAATAACCCCATTTATATAGTCAATTTCAGTTTTTCTTTTCTTTTCCAAATCTTGCAGCATACTTGCCTTTAACAGTCGTGACGATCTCATAATATCACGAAGTGTTTGAATACGTTCAGGAATATCTTTTTCACTTTTCACTTCTAATGAAGCTATATCAAAACCACCCATATCAACAAATTCCACACCATTAGCATGTGCCACTTTAATTGTTTCATCTGCAATATGCACTGCACTTTCTACACTAATCTCATGATCAAGTACCCCACCAAACTCTGTATTAAGAGCCGCAGATAATCCGCTAAAAGCATTGTTAATTAACAATTTGGACCATTTTGTTCCAACTAGGTTAGTAGATATGTGAGTTCCACCTACAAGATCTAAGATTTTTTTGATTTGCTCTATTCTTTCTGTTACTTCGCCAGTTAATTCACCAATCTGAAAGGCATATTCTTTAAAGCGGTTAAACTCCGTTGTTAGCTCTGATACACCTGGTTTAATAAAAGTCGCACCAAATTCTACAGAACCTGCTACTACTCGTTCTCTCCCAACAATAGATGCTACCTGTTCTTCAGGTATACCATTTTGCAATGAAAGTACTGTGCTTTGGTCATTCAAAAATGGCAATAAGTCTTGTAAGATTGAATGGTTATAAAGCTGCTTTGTTAAAAGTAGCACTAAATCATATACCCCTGACATATTCTCTGGTGTAATCGCTTTTACCTCTGCATGAAAATCTATAGTACCTGTTATTTTTGCTCCAGTCTCGTTTAAGGCGTCCACATGTGCTTGATAAACATCAATCAATTCTACATCTTGTCCGCCAGCAGCAATATATGCACCGGCAATAGTTCCTAAAGAACCTGCTCCTAACACTGCAATTCGCATTTTAAATTCCCCTTATCTTTTTCATTTTAGTACATCTATTTTTTTCTGACCAATTATTAATGCCTGCCTATTTATCCGCTAGATAATCGAAAATAACAGTTGGCGACGCTAATGAAAGCTCGGTCAGGATGTGTGAAGCTGACACTACCTCAAGTACAGGCAAATCCGCCATTGGAGCCAATGCATGGGCGAACAGTTCCAACCTCGCAGGTCCTGACCAAGCTCCGAGAATCTTAACATCTGTAATTTGGCTTCGGACCAATTCACAAATTCTTGGATACCCATCATATCCAGGCATCTTTTTAAGCATATAGTTTGGTTTAACAATTTCTTTTAGTGCCTCTGAATGGTCGAGAGGATAATGTTTGTAACCCATAGTAGCTGTTGCTACTCTCAAAGAACCATAATCTAATGTTCCAACCAAGGCGTCTGAATCTATATATAAATTAGGCTTGCCTAGTTTTTTCGGGTATGCCGCTATCTCCCTACCGGATGCAATTGCCGGAAAGCTGTCTACATACATGGCATGTAGATAATCACCCTCTTCTCCTTCAAAGCTTACAGGTATGACCTGCCCGCATTCCGTGTAGGATCCAAGACCAGTTACATCTGGCATTTTCATTATTTCAAATCTCACGAGTGGGTCTTTAATCTCTAAAGGTTCGGGTACGATTTTCTTTAAACTTTCAAGGTCAGTTCTATATAAAATATTTAAATATTCTCGGTTATAAAAATGATATGGTCCAACCGGGAACGCCCCTGCATCTAACGGAGTAGTAAACTGTCTAACTACTTCTTCCTTCCTCATCTAATAAACACTCCCTTTGAAATTAGATATGTTATATTTTCTTCTTTTTGTTCCTTACACATATTATTTTAAATCGCATTTTACATTTAATCTAATACATAATAATATATAAATGTATTTATTATAATAAATAGGTGGTATTTAAAACATGGAGTTACTTCAGTTACACTACTTTCAGACAGTTGCCTACACTGAGCATATTTCTAAGGCTGCCAAACAGCTAAATATTGCTCAGCCTTCGTTAAGCCTTACTATTAAGAGACTCGAGGATGAATTAGGGACGAAGTTATTTGACCGGAAAGGAAGAAATATTCAATTAAGTTCGTCCGGAAAAATTCTTTTGAGACATGTGAATAAAATTTTTACAGAAATTGAAAATGCAAAAATGGAGATTCAGTCAAAGGATCAAGAAAATGCAAGCACAATTAAAATATCTATTTCCAATCCTCGTTTTCTCACAGGTCTAATTAGTGAATATATCACCCTTAATCCTGAAACAAAAATTCAACAGAGTATTGGAGTTAAACGTGGCATAATAACAAGCTTGAAAAAGGGAGACATAGATTTAGGTATTGCAGGCCCGCCTATAGTGGATGAAGAAATAACAAGTTGCGTTTTGGTAGATGAGGATATTGTCCTTGTATTGCCTATTAGTCACAAGCTGGCAGATCATTCGGAGATTTCCTTAAGAGATATTGCAAATGAACCTTTTATATCTCTAGCCGGTAATGAGGAATACAGTAGATTTACAAACGAGCTATGTGAAAAAGAAGGTTTTACACCAATAAATAATTTTGAAGTAGATTCTAGCCTATTGGCAGAAATCATCAAACTTGGACAAGGTGTAGCATTACTTCCCATTTCGGTATGCAGAAAATACCATTTACATTACGTCAAGATAGCTGATATCCGTCCTACCTACACTGTCGGCTTGTCATGGATAAAAGATGGTCTATTACCTCCATCTGCAAAAGAATTTAGAGACTTTATTATTACTTATTTTAAAGAGAACTCTAAAATGTTCAAAATTACTTAAAAATAGATTAAAAGTGTTAACGATGGATATTATAAGGATTTTTTTAAACAAATAATTAATGTGAAAATTTTCAAAAAAAGAGGTTAATCCATCCTTCATAGCGAATTTATAAGCATACAAAAGTAAGGAGTTGTTGTTTACATGAAGGATTTGAATACAGCCATTTTCCTCTGCGTATTAGGACTTTTATTACTAACTGCAAGCATTTTTGCACCCATTTATAGTATAGTCATCCGACTTCTGCTAGCTATGTTTAGTGTTGTATCATTTTATAACAGTTATTCCATGTACTTTTCAAAAGGACGAAGGAGAGAAGATATAATCAGCTCTTAATATAATATAGAAATGCCAGCATATCGAAGTTGATTATGCTGGCATTTTTCTTTTAAAATAGGTTCGATTCAATCCACTTATTTTACATCATTATTTGCTCGAGCTTCAGTCATCTGTTTCCAGACAGATCCCATGGCCTCTTCCCCTTTAGAAATACGGGCAATGGCCATTTCCACTTGCAGTTTCACTTCGAATTCAGGATCGTTGTTCGCTTTTTCTAATGCTTCAAGGCTTGCTGGGGTACCTGTTTCATATAAGAACATGGCAGCCCTCCAGCGAACAAGCTTATTTTTGTCTTGCAGAGCTTCTATTATTGCTGGTTCAAATTCAACAAATCCTAGATCGCTCATGCAATCTCCAGCTGTGCGACGAACAGAAGCACTTTTATCTTTTAATGCTTTACTTAAAAATGGTACGACTGCTTTGTCCTCAATCATTCCTAAATATACCGTTGCCAAGCGGCGTATTGACATTTTTTCGTCATTTAACGCAAGGTCCAATAATGGAAGGTCACTTGTATCTGGGTCAGCCATTTGATCAAGCAATTGGAAACGTGTCTCCCAATCATCTGCTTCAAACTCCTGGATAGTAATTTTTCGTTTTTCTCTTGTTACTATGTTCTTTTCTTCTTTACTTGCTTCGATTATTTCTTGGATACGTTTTTCAGGATATGCGGCCTCCAGTTCATCCACCAAGCTCTGCCCAATTTGATTCTTATCACCGTAACGGACACCATAATCCACCCATTTACGCTCCATAATATAGTTTTCATCTTTTTTCAGCATATCGTTAAATGCATCAACAAATCTTTTTGAAAGACCAAAACGTTGTTCAGATAGACTATCGAACACTTTTACTTGTAATGGCATACCTTTAAACATTTGGACATGTACATATACTTCGCCATAATGTTCGTCCACTTTTTGAGCCTCTGAAAGTTCGTTATTTTCTCCAAAAGCATTGCGCACGGCGGCCAATAGCTGAGCCCAATCATACTTAGCATTTCGTTCGACTGCCAAAAAGTCAGCAACATGATAAACGCCTTTCACACCCTCGATTTTCAATATTTCTTGGATTACTTGTGGTGCGTCTTCTTTATTGTTCTCAGAATAATTATGGGCTGTCCCAAAAGGAAGCTCTTGGTCTAATATGACTTTCATTGTATTTGGGCTTGGTGTAGGTTCTATACTTTTAATATTCATATTTTCTTTCATTCCTTCCTATTCGTTCATAATCCCTTGTAAATACTCCCATCTTTCTATGAGCTCTTCATATTTTGCATTTTGCTGTTCTAAGTCAGAAGTTAAATTTTGAAGCAAAGTAAAATCTGAGCCGGCTTTAGCAATTTCCTCTTCTAATGCCATAATGGCTTCTTCCACTTTTGCAATTTCCCCTTCAATCGATTCCCACTCTAATCTTTCTTTATAAGTTACCTTTTTCTTTTGTGTTTTATCTTTTGGTTTAGCCTTTGGAGTTTGAGCAATTTTTTCTGATTGCTGTTCTTGTATTTGCTCAATTGCTAAGTAATCGCTATATACCTCCAGGCTTTGTTCTACTGTTCCATCTTTTAGAATCCATAACTTCTTCGCAATTCGGTCAAGGAAGAAGCGATCATGTGATATTGTTACAACCACACCTGGAAATTGTTCAATGAAGTCTTCTAATATTGATAGAGTTTCAATATCCAAATCATTTGTCGGTTCATCAAGCAATAAAACGTTCGGTTGTTCCATTAGTAATTTTAACAGGTGCAACCTTTTTCTTTCGCCACCAGATAACTTTTGGATGATCGTACCGTGAGAGTTCATTGGAAATAAAAAGCGCTCTAGCATTGCAGCTGCAGAATGGTGTTCACCTGAAGCATCTTCAATATCATTTGCTGTTTCTCTAATGTATTCAATCATACGCATATTGCCGTCCATTTTAGGAAGCTGCTGTGTAAAATGTGCAATTCGAACAGTCGAGCCAAATTCAATAGTTCCTTCATCCGGCTGAATATTGCCTGCCAGGATATTCAATAATGTACTTTTCCCAGCACCATTTGGCCCTATAATACCAATACGATCACCTTGTTGTAAAAGGAAGGAGAAGCAGCTTATTAATTGTTTTTCGTTATAAGCTTTTGAAACTTCCTTACCTTCGATCACTTTTTTTCCTAATCTTGCTGTTGCAAGACCAATCTCTAATGAGTCATCCTCTTCTACTTTGTCCAGGTTCTTGGATAATTCATCAAAGCGTTGAATGCGAGCCTTCTGTTTTGTAGATCGGGCCTTTGCTCCTCTACGAATCCATTTAAGCTCGGAACGGTAACGATTATGCATCTTCGCATTTGTTGCTTTCTCTATCTCTTCCCGTAGTGCCTTCGCTTCTAAAAAGGCTGCATAATTCCCTGTATGTTTATATAGTGTTTGGTTTGCCAACTCATAAATATGGGTTGACACAGCGTCAAGGAAGTAGCGATCATGTGTAATAAAAATGACTGCCCCCTTTAAACGAGAAACCATATCCTGAAGCCACTCCGTTGACTGTACATCTAAATGGTTCGTTGGTTCATCTAATAAATAGAGATCTGCCGGCTCTATAAGAGTTTTGGCTAATGCTACACGTTTTTGCTGGCCACCAGATAAGTGACTCACTTGTTCTTCAAATTGATCGATGCCCAACCTTGTCAATGATGATTTAGCTAATGCATTAATATCCCAAGCCTGTTGTTGTTCCATTTGCTGTTGAAGCCGAAATAGCTTTTCTTGCAGCGATGTGGAATCGGGCTGGCTGCTTAAAGCAAAAACAATTTCCTCATATTCTCTATTAAGAGCAAGTATTGGGGAATCACCAGAAAAGACCGCCTGTAAAACGGTTTCTCCTTCTTTAAAAGTTGGATTTTGTGGCAAGTATGCAATCCTATATTTATTTGGATGGTCAAGTTCTATCGTATCAGCTTCCAAATCACCTGCTAAAATAGACAGCAATGTTGATTTCCCCGTACCATTAATCCCGATAAGCCCTGCTCTTTCACCTTCTGTTATAGTAAAATCAATATTTCTAAACAGTGTTTTATCTCCTACTGTTTTAGTAAAATTAGATACAATTAAGTGACTCATAATTTTCCTTCTCTTTCTAATGGAGTTGATATATAAAGTCTACCATATTTTAAAGCCTTTCTTCAGCCATTTGAAAGCTTTGATTCCGCTTAATAGACATGATCTATTTAGTATACTTCTCTTAGGCTCAAATCTCGCCTAAAAAGCTCTTAGCTCAACTATTGTGAGAGTTATTTGACAATTTTTATATAATCATGTATAGTTTACCCAACACTGATGAATACTAGAATGAGCCTTAACTTGCTCGTTTGAAGATTTTATTCAGATTTTAATCAGTGTTCAGAAATTCATTTAATTAAATATGGACTGTTGTGAGGAGGATCATGGATGCATCAAGGAAAGGTAAAATGGTTCGATAACGATAAAGGCTATGGTTTTATAGAATATGACGGCGATGACGTTTTTGTCCATTTCACCGGCATTCAACAAGAAGGCTTTCGTACTTTAGATGACGGACAAGAAGTAATGTTTGATATCATTGAAGGAAATCGCGGTCCCCAAGCAGCAAATGTGGTGAAATTATAAATCAACAATGCTATTTGCGAAATTTTTGTAAGTTAAGATAAAGTTTCTATCAGTTTTATAGTTAGCGTTTAATGCCGCTGTATATAAAAATGGAGCTATTAACTATTTACTTATCAAGACTTAATAAATAAGATAAAAAATTAAAGGGTTCTACATATCTGATATGTAGAACCCTTTCTTCTTTTACTAAAGCCTCGTACAATAAGTTCAACAGAAAAGACCATCAAAAGTGATGGTCTTAATTCATAAATTTTCATACATTCGTTAAAAACAAAGGAAGTTTTAGTTAATTTAAAACTTCATCTTTAACTTTATCGTTCCATAACATTTCTAACAAACAATTGCTTATTTTTATGAGCAATTATACTTACAATTGCAAGTAATAGCCCCGATATGACGAATACTATTCTAATTCCTAAAAAATCTGCTAATACTCCCATAACAAGAGAGCCAACACCAAAAATCCCAGTTCCGATAGCCCCTAAGGAGGTATAAACAGTGGACAACTGTTCTTTTGATACACTAGTTTGTATAACCGTTTGTTGAGGAATTTTCTTAATTTGCCCAAAGAGTCCCACACAGAGTGATAAAAGTAAGGAAATTAGAGGAATGCTGTTTAGGCTAAATAATATTGTGAATAAGAAACTTGAGAATGAACCAACAAAAATAAAGGTTCCAATTTTCTTTTCTACAAAAGAAGAAAATTTAATACAATAAGCACTTCCTAAAATCAAACCTATAAAATTAGCTCCATTGATAAATCCCCACCATTTTTCATCAACGTTCAATGCATCGCTGACAAACACATATAAAATAGCAGCTATCCAAACTGTGGCTGCAATTGTTTCCAAAAATTCTATCCAAGCAATCCTTCTTAACACTGGAGTGTTAGATAAAGTTTTCCACCCCTCTTTAATCTTTTCTAATTTACCTTTTATCTCGGTTGTTTCATGATTGCTAACACTTTCTAAAAGGCAAAGTAATATGCTTGCAATTATAAATAAACAACCAACTAACCAAATAAGTTGTTGAGAGCTAACAATAATCAACAATGAACTTCCTACGAACCACATTCCTGCTTGTATTACTTGCGTAATAGTTTCAGAAATTCCATTAGCTTGAATTAGATGCTCAGGTTTAACATAGTAAGGAGTCAATGTCTGTCTTATTGGATTTGCACAACCGTCAAAAAAAGCAATCCATCCTATTATTAAAAAGATAAAATAATAATTAGCTGCTGTTAGACCTATTAACATTAACCCAAGAATAAAGAGTAAAATAGTTTTTGCAATTTGTGACCCAGCAAGTAACCATTTAAGATTTAATTTCTCAACCAAGAGAGGTGTCAACAGACTGGATATAAACATAGAAGAAGCAATTGTAAAAGGCACGAACGATGCTGCAATTGCAGAACCTGTTAATACAAAAATTGTACTTATTACACTGACTATATATAAAACATCGCCTATGTTTGCGAGTGATTGACCCAATAGTAATAAAGAAAAATTTCTATTCATTTTCATTATATATCCCCCGATATTTCATTTTGATTTTGGCTTAATAGGGGAATATTATATTGGACTATTCATTAAAATTTGACTCCTTTCATATATGAGATAAATCTGGGGGATTTAGATTCATCAAAAGTTTTTTATTATCAAAAAATATTTCTTAGAATTATAGCATTGCTTTTCAGTATGTTACACCCTACAGTAATAAGTAATTAACAGCCATATATTTAGGGCTTTTTCCTATCCATCTAAATACTTTATATACTTCACCTTAACTAATCTATTATATAAAAGAATAGAGGATATATGCTCATATATTGAACATAATATCCTCTCTTGGATTAGTCTAAATTAATGGCTAATAACCCTTTTTAAACACTTACTTTTTTTGCTTCGACACGAATGATTTGATGTTTATTCACTTCTTTTACAATAAATTGGAAGCCATTTTTCTCAAAAAATACGCCTTCCTTGATATTATCATGTTGTGACATAAACCATCCGCCAATTGTATCTATATCTTCTTCATCTATTTGAACACCTAACATAGTATTGACTTGTTCTAATAGCACTTTGCCATTAAATTTAAAATGGCCATCAGCTACCTTTTGAATTTCAGGCTCTTCATCCTCATCAAATTCATCTCGAATATCTCCGACAATTTCTTCTATAACATCCTCTATAGTTACGAGGCCTGACGTACCTCCGTATTCATCTAACAAAATGGCCATATGAATGCTTTCCCTTTGAAATTTTAGTAAAAGACTATTGATTGGCACCGTATCAATAATACGGATGACAGGCTGCATATACTCTTCAACTGTTTTTTGACCATTTTTGGCATCCATCACAATAGCTGATAAGAGATGCTTCATATTAACAATGCCGATGACATGGTCTTTATCACCATCCATAACTGGATAACGAGTATATTGTTCTTCATTCATTAATTCAAATACATTATTTAATGTGGTTTCTTTATTAAAGCCAATCATTTCAGTACGAGGAACCATGATTTCTTTCGCAATTCGTTCATCAAATTCAAAAATGCGATTAACCAATTTATATTCAGATGGATTTATTTCTCCACTTTTATAGCTGTCTGATAAAATCATGCGCAATTCTTCCTCGCTATGTGCCTCTTCATGCTCTGTTGACAACTTCAAGCCAAAGAGACTTGTTAGCACCCTTGCTGAACCATTTAATATTTTGATGAGTGGATAAGTTACAATGTGAAAAATAATTAAAGGACCTGCAAACCTTAATGTAATCTTTTCTGCCTGCTCGATTGCAAAAGTTTTTGGCGCCAATTCCCCAATAACTACATGTGCAAACGTGACAACCGCAAAGGCAAAGGCGAAAGAAAGCCATTTAGCTAAGCTTCCATCAATACCAGCCATCTCCATTAGGGGTGTAAAGACTTTATGGGCTGTTGGTTCTCCAATCCAGCCTAAGCCGAGGGCTGTAATCGTAATACCTAATTGACAAGCTGATAAGTATTCGTCCAAATGACTTAATACTTTCTTGGCTTTTATAGCTTTTCTATTACCTTCCGTAATAAGTTGATCGATTCGCGTTTGCCTTACTTTTACAATCGCAAATTCTGTGGCGACAAAAAACCCTGTCATTGCAATTAAAAGCACAAACAGAACTAAATTACTGGCTATCTCACTGTCCAAATATGATTTCTCTGCGTTATTTGTTTTAACGCAGAGAGTTCACCTCCTGTTTTTTCAACTACTTCTTATTAAAAGGTTTAATATTCAAAAATGCAAATGCAAACCATTGTTTAACGAAAAATTTTAATATTTTGTCATTCAATGCTGTTTGTCTATGTTGTGCATCTGAATGTATGTTATTAATAGAAATGATGTATTTTGATTTATCTTTAGGCAACTGCCTTTTAATATAAGTTTATTTTTTAATTGGCATACGCTGCCATAGCGAAAAATTCTTCATATAGTGATCTAAGAATCGTATCTTCGTATTTTTCAAGTATACCAAATGCTAAACTAACCTCAGATGATCCTTGATTGATCATTTCTATATTAGCCCCTGTTCTCGAAATGGCAGTCGCTGCTCTTGCGGCTAGCCCCGTACTGTTATTCATACCTTCTCCTACAAGAACGACCATTGAAAATCCATGTCGGAAATAAACATCATCTGCATGCAATTCATTGTATGCCCTCTTAATAATCCTTTCTTCCTTTTCAGGTGTTAATTGATGGCTCCTTATAATAACAGAAATATCATCAAGACCAGAAGGTGTATGTTCATAAGAGATATATTCCTCTTCAAGAATTTGGAGTAGTTTACGGCCAAAACCAATCTCTCTGTTCATTAAATATTTACTAATATATAAGATTGAAAATCCAGCATCAGCTGAAATGCCTGTAATAGCATGTGGGTTTACGTGCCTTTTTTCAACTATTTTTGTTCCCTTTGCTTCTGGATTATTTGTATTCTTTATATGAACCGGTATACCCAATTTCACAACTGGCATCAGTGCTTCATCATGAAACACCGAGAAGCCTGCGTAAGACAATTCTCGCATTTCTCTATATGTAATCTCCTGAATCTCTGAAGGGTGATTAACAACTTTAGGATTGGCAGTAAATACACAATCTACATCAGTAAAGTTTTCATATACATCTGCCTGAACAGCCGCTGCTAAAATAGAGCCTGTAATATCTGAACCCCCTCGGTCAAATGTCCGCAGCCGACCCGCTTTTGTGAATCCAAAAAAACCTGGAAAAATAACAATATCTTCTGAATCTTTTAAAGCTGCTAAATTCTTATACGCTTCATCTATTGCCATTGTTCTAGAAGGGGCTTCGTTCACAATAAGCCCTGCTTCCTTTGGGCCAATATATCTTGCTTTTACACCTATTTTATTCAAATATGCTGCGATCATTCTGGCGCTATAATCCTCACCGCAAGCTTTTATTGTATCAAACAAATATTGCTCGCTGATCTGTAAATTATGATGAATGCGATTATTCAAATCTCTTCTTAAATCTTCAATAATCGTATCATCTAACCCTAGGTCTACTGCATTCACATGAAAACGAGATACAACTTTTTCAAGTCTCTCTTGATAATCAACACCGGCAATAACGCCATTAACTAAGTCGATAAGCAAGTCTGTTACTTTAATATCTTCCGGAAATCTTTTTCCTGGAGCGGATACAACGACTAAGCGTCTTGATTTGTCCGATTTAACGATTGATGCAACTTTTTTTATTTGTTCCGCATTCGCTACTGAAGTACCACCAAATTTACATACTTTCATCAAATCATCTCCCAATTATGTACAACATTTTGAATAATGTTTTAAAACAGTGTATAAATAATACAATATTTAGTCAATAAATATAAAAATATTTATCTAATTTTTCTTAACATTAACTTAAATTTTATATGTAAGGTGGCCTTTTATACTTATAGATAGGAAGAGTTCAACAATGAAGAAATTTTAAAATTAATTTTGATTATTTACCAACTCTCTTGAGAATTTGATATATATTAGTATTCAGAATCCCTGCTTCTATATAACTTCTTATTAATTTACAATGACTGTAATTATTCATCTAAGCGGCTGGAAAAATAAATTTGCTGTTTCTAATGCTTTACCATTTACAGCCATAGTAGCTGTTACATTGACCATGGTTTCATTATCCTTTAAATTACTTAACTAAAAATGGCCGACAAGTATTTTCTATACATAATCCTCTAAAATAACATCTATCTTTTCATTTTAACCTTTTGTAGGCTTCACCTTTGTTAAAATTAACTATATTCCTTCATTCCATTAAGAATTCCTAGTACAAAAAAAGTATTGAGAAAAATACTCTCAATACTCTAATTTATAGTACAATCTATTTACTGTAGACTTTTAATAATTCTTGTCCTAAGAAGTGCAATTGTTCGCCAACCGTGCAGGATTCAATACAAAATTTATGAGCACCGGCTTTGCCGCGTTCTGTACGCAGTTGTTGTTTGGCGAGGCAGCCATCACAATAATCTTCTATTAATTCATCGATTTCTTTAACGACGGTGACCTGGTTGATCAAAATATATCACCTCTTTTTCGTATACGTTTCATTTTACTAAAAATAAGCGATAATATGCAAGTGAAGGGAGTTTAGACATGCTAGAAGTTTACATTGATGGAGCAAGTGCTGGAAACCCAGGCCCTAGTGCCATAGGGATCTTTATTAAAGGGGAAGACCATTTCATAAAATTGAGCGAACCTATAGGTATGGCCAATAACCATGTAGCTGAATTTATAGCACTTGTACGTGGCTTAGAAGAAGCAAAAAAGTTAACGAATGGGATGGTATCATTTCGATCCGATTCCAAAATTGTCGTGGCTTCTGTAGAAAAAGAATTTGTGAAAAATGCGGAATATCAGCCATACTTGGAAAAAGCACTTGTTTTAATAAAAGAGTTCGACTTTTTCTTTATCAAGTGGGTTCCTGATACGCAAAATAAAGCGGCTGATGCCCTGGCAAGAGAAGGTATACAAAAAAATAATGCATAAGGAATATGCCAGCAGCAACCGCTGTATTGAGCTTGCTACTGGCATTATTTGCATATTCAAAAGTAACTAGTAAAACTATTGTGTAACATTCATTAACGCGCCAATTGCTCCGCTAAAACCATGGTCATCTAAAAATACAGGCGTTTTCTTTTTTAATATCGTATAGTCGGCGATAATATCTCGCAGTTTTTCATTATTATCTAATGTTGTGCCGATATATACAATTTGCTCTACTTCATTTTGCTCTGCAAGTTGAATACTAAGCGTAGTAATTACTTCACCAACCAACCCTTGAATTGTCGCTAAAATATCCTCTGTCCTATATTCTAAAACATCATTAATTCCAACCTTGCCAAAATTGCTGGCCGTCAAGGTAGGAGAGATCGGTGTTTCCATCCCCTGATAAATATCTTGGACTAAAAGATCAATACCCATTCTACTTCCTTTTTTAGCAAGTTGAAGTATCTCTTGGTAATTAATGATACCTGTAGTAAGAGCTGACAAGCCAATTAAGGTGCCTCCTCCAACCCCTGTTCCTCCAACTCTCATATGCTCTATTTGATTCATGTAATGGATAGATGTTCCTGTACCAATATTTGTAATGATACATTTGTCGAAATTGTGGTTTTCTTTTTCCAGCTGATACCGAACACCTTTTAGAGTAGCTTCAAATTCCACTATATAATGTAAGTTTGTATCTTGGTCAAGCATTGTCTTTACTTGTTCGGCACGGCCTCCAGTAATTCCAATTTCCTTTATATTATGCTTCGAATTAATCCAGTTTATAATAGCTGGCATGTTATTAGAAGGAAAGTGCTTTAATTTTAATTGGTTGTTTTCATCTAAATATGCAAGTTTTGTAAGAGTTCCTCCTGCATCTAAACCGATTGCTTGTGACATATATTAATCTCCTTTTTCCGCCCACTCCTACTTTACTCTGTATGAAGAAATTGTGCAAATAGCTTTTTAGCTTCTCCAAAAAGTTCCATTTCAAGTTCATTATTATAAAGAAGCAAAAAAGTAAAGTACCCATAAGAAAGAGTTAAACCTTTCTTACGGGTACTTATGTTAATCCAATTGAATGGATCTTTTTTAGTATTTAGAAGCAAGATAATGGCTGCTCTCAACGATTGCCAATAATCTTAAACCTAATTTTTGTAGGCGAAAAATGGGGGATTTTAGTTATTGATTATTTAATTTTGTATAAATAGCTAATAGATGATTAATGTCTTCATCAGATAAAACTTTAAAATATTCTCGTTTCATATCTTGACCTAGGATTGTTGCCTCTTTGAGTACATTTAATCCCTCATCAGTGATTTCTAAAAATGTAATACGGCGATCCTTAGAACTTGCGTTTCGGACACAGTAGTGATTGGCAATTAACTTGTCCGATAAATGCGTCAAAGATGCAGGAGCAAATTCTAGATATTTTGCAATATCAGAAGGTCTGCTTGGGCCGTGTTCTTTTAGATAACTCAGAACCAAAATATGAGAAATACCGATATTTACTTTAAATAATTTCTTCCAACGGATAATCATTTTCCCATTTACTTTATCCATTTCATGAAGCAATTCAAATAAGGAAGGATTTTCGGTCATATGCATCCCCTTCTTTTCTAAATTTACGAATTTATTATTGTGCTGAATATCCACCGTCAATAACTAATTCTGCACCTGTAATATAAGAAGCTTCATCAGATGCTAAGAATAAAGAAGCATTCGCTACTTCTTCTGGTTTACCTAGACGGCCCATTGGAGTAGCACGGATTAAAGCATCCATTGCCTCTTTAAATTGGCCAATATTTGCAGTCATTGGTGTTTCAATTACACCAGGGAAAACAGTGTTAACACGGATGTTGTGTTTTCCAAGTTCAGCAGCAGCTGCACGTGCAATCGCACGAAGTGAACCTTTAGATGCTGTATATGGGTTCGTACCTGAACCGATTAATGCAGTATATGAGCAAGTATTTACAATTGCACCTTTGCCAGCTTCAATCATATACGGTTTTACATGTTTGATTCCAAGGAATGGTCCAAAAGAGTTGATTTTATGCAATAAAGCCCAGTCATCTGCCGTAACATCATCAGGTGATTTTTGAGATGAAATACCAGCATTATTGATTAGAATATCAATGCGACCATATTTATCTACGATGTTTTTAGTCAATTCAGCCCAATTTTCATCTGAAGTCACATCTAGTTTCATACCTTCAACGCCGTCAATTTCTGAAACATTAGCTAAATTTTTTTCGCTGATATCTGCCGCAATAACAGTTGCGCCTTCTGATGCGAATAATTTTGCCATTTGCGCACCCATACCAGAAGCTCCACCTGTAATGATTGCAATTTTATTCTCTAAACGTCCCATGTAAAAAATCTCCTTTTATTCTCAAGTATTTAAGCATCTAAATAATATCATATTAATTTTGTTTTAGCAAAACTATAGATTATATTTTTCATTTTTCATTAATTGATATAGGATAGTTATAGAACATGTTTGAAAGTGAACGGAGGAAGTTTTAATTGGAAGCACACAAAGATATATATAAAGAAGCAATGACTGTTTTAAAGGAGACAAGCCGTACGTTTTTTATTCCTATTACATTTTTGAAAAAGGACTTAAAAACAACAGTGGCTGCTGCCTATTTGTGCATGCGGGCAATCGATGAAATCGAAGATCATGAAGAATTGCCGACTACTGTAAAAACAGACTTGTTAAATGAAATTAGCCAACTATTAAAATCTTCTGCTAACGAGGACGCCTATCAATCACTGATCGCTCCTTATAAAGACAAATTACCAGAAGTTTCTCTTCGCCTTTTTGATTGGCTATCACTCTGTCCAGAGGGTATCCGCAAGACAGTTGCAGATTCTACTAGTGAAATGGCAGAAGGTATGGCCAAATGGGCTGCAAAAGGATGGATTGTTAAAACGAAAGAAGACCTCGATGAATATACTTATTATGTAGCTGGCTTGGTAGGCACCATGTTATCAGATATATGGCTATGGGGAGCTGGAGTTGAGACTGATCGTGATCTCGCTATTGGTTATGGGCGAGGACTACAAGCTGTTAATATTTTGCGGAACCAGGATGAAGACAGTGAACGTGGCGTAAGCTTCATGCCTGAAGGCTGGACACGCGATGATTTATTTAAATATGCAGAGGAAAACCTGGCAAAAGCTGATGAATATAATAAAAGCATTAAAAAACGCAGTATCTTGATGTTTTGTAAAATTCCTTTAGCATTAGCTCACAAAACACTCGATGCAATGAGAAAAGGCCATGTTAAAATGACGCGGAGCGAAGTAGAACAAACTGTAGAAGAAGTAACTTCAGATATAAATTAAAGTTCTCCGCACCATTTAAATCTCAAGCAAAATTTGTCTAGAAAAAAATAAAGCTGGCGGTTAATAAATGCCGCCAGCTTTATTTTCAAGAATAGATAGACAAAGGCTTCTAAATTTCTCGATAAAGCGCCCATTCATTTCTTTAGTTCTTTTCTTTGGTCCTTTCGCTCTTCCACCTGCTTGACGCACCTTTTGATTAAAATGCCTTGCATAAAGAAGCTGGTCAATATTCTCTGATGTATACTGTAAGCCATTTTGGTTTATAGCATAACCTCCTTTAGCTAACACCATTGCTGCTAGACCATAATCCTGGGTAATGGTTATATCCCCTTTTTGGATTTGATTTACTAAAGCAAAGTCAACCGCATCGGCTCCTTTTGAAACAATAACGGTCTGCACTCCGTCTATCTGTATCAAGTGCGCTGTATCACAGAAAACAATTACTTCAAGTTCAAGCTCTTTTGCAACCTGAATACTTTCAGGTACGACAGGACAGCCATCTGCATCAATACAAATTTTAGGCATTCCATTCACTCCTCAACACTTTCACTTTTCATGCTAACAGTAAAGTACTGATCTGTCACATATGTTAACGCTTTCGTATTTTTATAATAATAATTGATTGAAAATTCACATCATTTTGTATAATATAGAGAGATAAGTCTAATTATATGGGGGTATTAAATGGTTACCAATATGAGAGATTCAAAGCAAATCGCAACTTCCTATATTGATAAAGTATTCAATAACCTGAAAGAACATCACGGTCATGAACCCGAATTTCTTCAAGCAGCGAAAGAAATCCTCTTCTCATTAACACCCGTATTTGAAAAGAAGCCAGAATATATGAAAGCAAGCCTCTTAGAACGGATTGTAGAACCAGAGCGTGTAGTGAAATTCCGTGTTTCGTGGGAAGATGACAGTGGAAAAATCCAAGTAAACCGTGGCTACCGCGTTCAATTCAGCTCCGCAATCGGCCCTTATAAAGGAGGCCTTCGTTTTCATCCTTCTGTCAATGAAAGTATCGTAAAATTTTTAGGCTTTGAGCAAATATTTAAAAACTCTTTGACCGGCCAGCCAATCGGCGGCGCAAAAGGCGGTGCCGATTTTGATCCTAAAGGAAAATCTGATGCAGAAATCATGCGATTTTGCCAAGCATTTATGACGGAATTACATAAATATATTGGACCCGATGTCGATGTGCCTGCTGGCGATATTGGAGTTGGCTCACGTGAGATTGGATTTTTATTTGGCCAATATAATCGAATACGAGGTGCATACGAACCTGGTGTCATTACAGGAAAACTCCCTAGATTTGGTGGATCTTTAGCAAGAAAAGAAGCTACTGGATATGGTACTGTTTACTTTGTGCAAGAAATGCTGAAAGAAAAGGGTCTAACATTCGAAGATGCTACGGTTGTCGTATCCGGAACAGGTAATGTTTCCACGTATGCTATAGAAAAAGCGCAGCAGCTAGGCGCCAAGGTAATTGCATGCTCGGATTCAGATGGATATATCTTTGATCCTGATGGCATAGACTTATCAGTTGTCAAAGACATCAAAGAGATGAGAAGCGGCCGTATTAAAGAATATGTAGACTCCCGTCCGAATGCAACCTATAAAGAAAGCTGCAAAGGCATCTGGAGTATTCCATGTGACATTGCCCTCCCCTGCGCTACTCAAAATGAAATCGACGAAGAATCAGCTAAATTGCTAATTGAAAATGGTCTCAAAGCTGTTGGTGAAGGAGCTAACATGCCCTCAACCTTACAAGCCATTCAAGCATTTTTGGCTAATGATATATTATTTGCTCCAGCTAAAGCCGCTAATGCTGGCGGAGTAGCTGTATCTGCGCTAGAAATGGCTCAAAATAGCATGCGAATTTTTTGGACTTTTGAAGAAGTAGATGAAAAGCTGCATGATATTATGAAATCAATCTACGAAAACAGTAAAAACGCAGCAAAAGAATTCGGACATGACGGAAACCTTTTGATTGGCGCCAATATTGCTGGTTTTCTAAAAGTAGCAGATGCAATGATTGCTCAAGGGATTATATAGTAAGTGATAAATTGAAGTTTTATATTCATAGAGTTTTAATTGTTTTGTTATTATCAAAAGCAATAACTTGACTTCCAATCCAATTTGTCAGAAATGTTTTACTTTATAGAATATAAGATTTATAATAGAGATGATTCGTGTTACGAAATAAAGGAGTGGTAAAGATGGTCGAAAATATACTAAAGCGTAATGAAGTACCTGTAGAAGAAACATGGGATTTGACTCATCTGGTTTCTAATGAGGAAGCTTATGAGGAAGGCGTAAAAAAGCTTATAAAAGACACAAATGAATTTAATGCTAAACATAAGGGAAATATTAACAACGCCCAACAAGTAATAGAAGTCATACGTGACTGCGAGGCACTTGTCACATCACTAATCCCCTATGCAACATATGTCTCTCTCCAGCTTGAAGAAGATCAAACAAATAATGAAGCGCAAATTCGAGCAAGTAAATTTAGCACAGTTTCTTCTCAGTTTGCTAGTCTAGTATCATTTATAGATGGCGAAATATTGGAACTTTCATCAGAAGAATTAGAAAAAGCGATAGAAATAGAGCCGACATATGCACACTATCTTAATCGATTAATTGCCAAAAAAGCTCATCAGCTACACCCAGAAGTAGAAAAAACGCTGGCAGCACTTAGCTCAACATTAGATGCGCCGTACGGATTATACAATACAACCAAACTAGTAGATATGAAGTTTGATCACTTTACAGTCGGCGGTAAAAGCTACCCACTAAGCTATAACCTTTTCGAAGGAGATTGGGAATTGGAATCAGATACAGAAGTTCGTCGCGAAGCATTCAAAGCTTTCTCAACAAAGCTGGCAGATTATCAACATACTACTGCTAAAACATATAATACCCATGTTCAAACAGAAAAAACTCTATCTGATTTGCGTGGATATGATTCAGTAACGGACTATTTATTATTTGACCAAGAAGTTGAGCAAGATTTATATCACCGCCAAATCGATTTGATTATGAAAGAATTGGCGCCTCATATGAGAAGATATGCTAAGCTTCTCCAAAAAGAGCATGGTATCGGCAAGATGACATTTGCCGATTTAAAAATTCCAATGGATCCAAGTTATGAACCTTCAGTGACTATCGAAGAATCTCGTGATTATATGAAGAAAGCGCTGGGCGTCATGGGTGAGGATTATCTTGCGATGATTGATGCTGCTTTTGATGAGCGCTGGATCGATTTCGCCAATAATGAAGGAAAATCAACTGGTGCCTTTTGTTCAAGTCCATATGGATTCCATTCCTATATCTTGATTTCTTGGACTGAACGCATGAATGAAGTATTTGTTTTAGCACACGAACTTGGCCATGCAGGGCATTTTAGAAATGCTCAAAAGCATCAAACTCTATTCAATAGTGATTCTTCTAAATACTTTGTTGAAGCACCGTCTACATTGAATGAAATGCTTATGGCGAATTATCTGTTAAAGAATTCAGAGGACCCCCGCTTTAAACGATGGGTTATCTCAAGCATTATTGCACGCACATACTATCATAATTTTGTGACACACTTATTGGAAGCTGCTTACCAGCGTAAAGTGTATGAATTAATCGATGCAGGAGAAAGTGTAAATGCAGCTATCTTAAGCAACATAACGCGCTCGGTTTTAGAAGAATTCTGGGGTAACGATGTTGAAATTAACGATGGAGCAGAGTTGACATGGATGCGCCAGCCACATTACTATATGGGTCTTTATCCATACACATACAGTGCAGGGCTTACTATTTCTACACAGGTATCAAAACGTATCCTAGAAGAAGGCCAGCCCGCTGTGGAAGATTGGCTAAAAGTATTGCAAGCAGGTGGAACAAAATCGCCTGTTGAACTTGCAAAAATGGCCAATGTAGATATCACTACAGACAAACCATTACAAGAAACCATCGCATTCATTGGTTCTTTAATTGATCAACTAGAAGAATTAACTGCAGAAATTCATCAAACAACAAACTAATATAGAAAAAAACGTAACAATGCTGTTTTTGGCATTGTTACGTTTTTTAGTTCTTCTCATTTATAGTGTAATTAACGAATGAATCATAGCCGATGCATACACTTTATTTTATATTCCTAACTTGTCTTTTTTTTGTCCATAGTCCTACGAGTATAAGTAAGACCATACTTATGATTGGGATAATTATATTCATAAGTGGTGTTGTAGCTTCAACTAGTCGATGTCCATATTTGTCATTGACAATCATGTGCCCTGCCGTATAAGCAATGAGCAAACCGCCAATCCATATTAAAATAGGGAATTTCTCCATTAATTTAATAATGATTTGGCTACCAAAAATAATTAAAGGTATACTAACAAGCAGGCCTAATGCAACAAGGCCATTATGTCCATTGGCAACACCTGCAATAGCCAAAACATTATCAAGGCTCATAACGAAATCCGCAACTATGATGGTACGTACAGCAGCGAATAAGTTATTGCCGCTTTTTATATCCGGATCTTCTTCTTTTGAACGAATTAAATCATACGCGATATAAAATAAGAGCAAGCCGCCTACCACTTTTACGAATGGAATTTGTAGTAGCCAAACAGCAATAAATGTCAAGACGATCCGTAAACCGATTGCACCGCCTGTTCCAATCAATATGGCTTTTTTTCGTTGGTTTTTTGCTAGGTTGCGGCAAGCGAGTGCTATGACTACTGCATTGTCTCCACTTAATACAATATCTAGCAAAATAATTGATACAATCTTTGCAATAAATTCTGCTTCCATTTATTCTCCTACTTTCTAAAAGCTCTCTAGTTTATTGTACATTACTCCCTCAAAATAAAAAGCAAAAAACTTCGATAATTATATTTTTATGTACGAGGTATTCTTTCTATGCATCGTCATCTAGAACCCTCAATAACTCTTAACAAGAAAATTCGGTATAAAGTAATTCCCCATTTCAACCTCTATTACTCATCTAATGAGAGAGTATAATCATACTTCTAACCAAGTTTAAGGAACATTAAAAAGGTATATTTTTAAGTATTAAGGAAAATATAACCTATATGTATAATGGAAGGAATGGTGGCATTGCTTAGTAAAGAAAAAATGGAAATTATTAAATCTACTGCCCCCGCCTTAGAGGCACACGGTAAAGAGATTACAACGGTCTTTTACAAACGGCTTTTCGAAACACACCCAGAACTATTAAATATTTTTAACCAAACAAACCAAAAACAAGGACGTCAGCAATTAGCGTTAGCTAATGCCGTCTATGCTGCAGCTGTTCATATTGAAAACCTTTCGGAAATTATGCCTGTCGTTAGACAAATTTCTGAGAAACATCGAAGTCTTGGCATTAAACCTGAGCAGTATCCAATCGTGGGTGAAAATTTATTAATCGCCATTAAAGAAGTACTTGGCGATGCAGCAACACCAGAAATTATGGATGCGTGGACTGAGGCATACGGGGTGTTAGCGGATGTCTTCATCAATACTGAAGAAGAGATGTACAAGGAAACAGAAAATAAGCCTGGCGGATGGAGATTCTTTAAAGACTTTACCCTAGTTGATAAAATTCCAGAAAATAGATTAGTGACTTCATTCTACTTAAAACCCGCTGATGATGCACCACTGCCTGACTATAAGCCAGGTCAATATATTACAGTACATGTGCCGATATCTGGGCAAAAGTATGCACATAAGAGGCAATATAGTTTGTCTAAAACCTATGATGGAGAATCATATCGAATTTCTGTTAAACGCGAAATCATAACTGACCCAGCAGGCATTGTTTCCAACTATTTGCATGATTCATTAAATGTAGGAGACAAAATACAAATCAGCGCACCAGCAGGCGAATTTTTCTACCACACAAAAGCTGGTACTTCTGTCGCCTTTTTAGCTGGCGGCATTGGAATTACTCCACTTTTTAGTATGGTTCAATCAGCTGTTAAAGAAAATAAGGAAAAAATCCATTTTATCCAAAGTGTTAGCACCCAAGATTTATTAACATTTAGTGATGCCTTGAAGGAATTAGCGCATGATCATTCACAGCTATACTACCATGAGTTAATTACTCAAACTGATGGCTTTGTATCAAAAGAGTTTTTGGAAAAGCATATTGACACTTCTACAGATGTCTATATATGCGGACCCATTCCTTTTATGGTGGCCATGGTTAAGCATTTGCTAGCTATGGGATTGCAGGAAGACCACATCTTCTACGAATTCTTTGGTCCATCCATGACAATTGATACGGAGACACCTGAAATATAAAAAGATTAAGCGATTAAGCTTAATCTTTTTTTATAATGTTTCAGTTGCTATTTAACTTGTTCATTGGTGTATAATTAAATTACAAATTCTATTTTGAAGGTGTTATAACATATGGATTCTAAAGCAAACACATTTCTTTCTAACGAAGAAATGGAAATTTATGAATATGCTCTAAGAGATGAGTTTAAAGGTATGCATATACCAAGCGAAAAGCAAGATGAATATATTGAAAAAATACTAACAGCTGATGAAGAAGCGATCATGCATTTAAGAAAAAAAGGTGCGATTGCAATTTCACGCGAAATTTTACAAGAAGACAATATTTTCAATAAAAAATAAGGATGTGCAATTATGAGCACATCCTTATTTTTTCTTTAAACGCGGATAACCGATTAAAATAGCCCCTACTGCACAAATAGCCATTAAAATAGGATAAAACGAATAAAACATTATGCTTACCGTTGAGATACCTGCAACACTCGCTGCAGCTAATAACTGTGGTGAATAGGGAACAAATCCTTGCCATACACTAGCAAATATATCTAATAAACTTGCAGATTTTCTTGGATCGACTTCATATTGATCCGCTATTTTTTTTGCTAGAGGTCCTGTCATTAAAATCGCAATTGTATTATTAGCAGTCGAGATATCAGTCACACTCACTAAACTTGCAATGCCGAATTCTGCCCCTTTTTTCGAACGAATTTTTTTGGATATAAACGTTAGAAGGAAGTCAATACCTCCAGCATGCTGTATTAATGCTACAAGTCCGCTGATTAATACTGCAATAATAGCAATATCCTCCATACCAACTATTCCTTTACTCGCCGCTTCTACAAACGAGAGAACACTTAATGAGCCATTTATCAAACCAATTGCAAAAGAAACAATAATGCCTCCTAGCAACACTTTTATTACATCCACCCCAATTATGGCTGCAATCAGCACAAAAATGTAAGGAACTATAGAAAGGATTGAATAATCATAGGAGTTTTTGAGTGCATGACTGTTTCCTGCTGTCAAGAACCCTATAATAATTGCTGTTACCACAGCTGCAGGCAACACAATCCAAAAGTTCACCTTGAATTTATCACGCATATCTGTACCTTGTGTTCGAACAGCTGCAATAGTGGTATCTGAAATAACTGATAGATTATCGCCGAACATGGCTCCTCCTACCACTGTTGCCATGGTTAAGGCTACTGAGATTTCAGTAGCCTCTGCTATCCCCACGCCAATAGGAGATAACGCCACTACAGTCCCCATCGAAGTGCCCATTGACAATGAAATCAAACAGCCAATAATAAATAACCCTACTAATAAAAAATTCTGTGGCAGGTATGTTAATCCTAGATTGACGGTTGATTCCACAGCGCCCATCTCTTTAGCCACACTTGAAAATGCGCCTGCTAAAAGAAAAATTAAAACCATTAGCATGACATCTTTGTTTCCCGCACCTTTTAAAAATACTTCTAGCTTTTTCTCTGTTCCATCTCGGCGATTCATTACAAAAGCAGCTATACAGGCAATTCCAACAGCCATATTAAGTGGCATAGCTGTAAAGTCTTTTGTCAAAAGGCCAGAACCAATGAATAAGAGTATAAAAATAAGAAAAGGCAATAAAGCCCACTTGTTGCCATGATTCATTCTAAAAAATCCTCCACTTTTTAAATACACAAAGTTAATCATACCGAAATGGTTTTACAATGTAAATTTTTATTGTTTTCAGTTTTCCCTTCGCGCTCTTTCCAACAAATATTTACTTCCCTAATACTCATAAAAGCATGCAAAAAAGCCGAAATTTCCTTACTTGAGGAAATCCGGCTTAAGATTAGTTCACAATAAAACCAAATGTAATGACAAGCAGTAAAACAATTCCTATAAGGATTAATCCAATTACGATACCTGGCAATACGAGCGTAAAAAATGATCGCCAGTTCGAAAAGCGATGTGCAGTTGCGACACTTCCCACTTGGATGACAAACGTCCAAATAGTAACTATAAAGACCGCTAATGTCAGCACAATACTAATAATCGCAGCACCATTTGTTAATGCTTCATCGTTCATATTAAAAAAACTTTGAGGGGCATTGGCCATCCATACAAGCATAAATGGAGCAAGAGTAATATTAGGAATAGATGATAAACTAATTACTTTAAATATATCTTCAAAGCTTCCTTTTCCTTTAAATAATTTCCCTACAAGCCAAATGACACCTGAAGAAATAATGACGCTGACTGCCCCTATGAATGGTCCCGCTAAAATACAGCCAAGCAACAGTAGCCAAATGGAAAAAGAAGGATATAACTCTTGTCCAGACAAGCCTATCATTGTGCTTGCCATTCCGCCAAGTATGACGTAGAGAATAACATATGTCCAATTCTTATGTTCGATCACATAGCTGGCAGTTTTCTTTGGGTGGAGCCATATTGAAAAGAATGGCTGAATTTTATAGTCGTCAGGTTGATTCATAGAAAATAATACTCTCCTTTTTCTTTTTAGAAACTCTTTATAGTACATATACTCTTTTATATTAGGCTAAACTATCGCGCATAACTTTCACATATCTAAGCGTTTAATCTCGCAAAAATGCCGCCTTTTTCCATCAATTCAGTGAACGTTCCATCTTCTGCTATACCATCTTTTGTTACTACCATTATACGATTAGCATTCCGAATTGTTGCAAGTCTGTGAGCAATAACGATAGTAGTACGGTTTTTCGCCAATTCCATTAGTGAATCTTGAATAATTTTTTCGGTCTGTGTGTCAAGTGCAGAAGTCGCTTCGTCTAGGATTAATATAGGAGGATTTTTAAGGAACATTCTAGCGATCGCTAAACGTTGCTTTTGCCCACCAGATAATTTTAATCCCCTCTCACCAATTTCTGTTTGATAGCCATCTGGCAAACTTTCTATTAGTTCGGAAAGATTTGCTTTTTCTGCAGCATATTGAATTTCTTCAAATGAGGCTCCTAGTTTGCCATATTCAATATTCTCCTGAATGGTACCAGTAAACAAAAATACATCCTGCTGAACTATACCAATTTGTTTGCGCAATGAATGCTTCGTCATATCACGAATATCTATTCCATCAATGGTAATTGAACCACTATTAACATCATAAAAACGTGGAATAAGCGAGCTAATTGTTGTCTTCCCCGCTCCTGAAGGTCCTACAAAAGCCGTCATTTCGCCTGCTTTTAAATCGAAAGATAAATTCTGCAGAATTTCATTTGAATGATCATAACTAAAATCTACATTATTGAAGGAAATAGCACCCTTTAAATGTGGAGCAATTAAAGCATTCGGCTTATCTTGAACTTCGGGATCACGAGCGAGTAAATCTTGAAAGCGTTTAAAGCCCGCCATGCCTTTCGGATACAACTCCAGTAATGCTGTGATTTTATCAATCGGCTTAATTAACACATTTGTATACAAGATAAAGCTAACCAGCTCGCCATATGACAATTTATCATGAAAACTTAGCCATGCTCCCACTACAAGGACTAGTAAAGTCAAGAGCCTCGTCATAAAATAGATACTAGCGTTTGTCGCTCCCATGACTTTATAAGCACTTAATTTAACGAGGCGAAATAATCCATTCTGTTTTTTAAAACGATTTTTTTCATAGGTTTCGTTTGTAAATGATTGCACTACGCGAACACCTGAAACACTATCCTCTACTCGTCCGTTAATCTCTGCAATTTCTCCGTACATCCCCGTCCAGGCTCTATTCATTTTTACATTGGATATATAAACAAGAACCATTAAAATCGGAACCATCACAAGTACAATCCAGGAGAGCGTTGGATTCACAGTAAACATGATCCAAAAAGCGCCAATAAAAGTCATGATAGCGATAAAGAAATCCTCTGGCCCATGATGGGCAAATTCACCAATATCAAATAAATCGTTCGTTATTCGGCTCATGATATGGCCGGTTTTAGTATTATCAAAAAACCGGAAAGACTGCTTTTGAACATGTGTAAACAATTCTTCTCTCATATCAGTTTCAATATTTATGCCAAGTTTATGACCAAGATAATTAACAATAAAGTTTAAGATGGTACTCAATAGATACACGAGGAGCAAAAGGCCTCCTACCTTCGTAATCATTCCCCAGTTGTTTGTAGGAAGCAGCGTATCAATAAACTTTTGAACAGCTACAGGAAACGCTAGCTCTAAAATAGCCACTATAATGGCTGAACAAAAATCAATTATAAACAATTTCCTATGTGGTTTGTAGTAACTAAAAAACTGTTTTAGCATATGTATGAAGTCCTTTCTGAAAATTTCGTTATCCTAAATATCATACAGAACTTTTAAATAGAAAGCGACCCATTTTACCTATTTTAATTGTAAAGATAGGTTAAACCTCATATTGGCAGCCAGTCTATGGAAAGCTATTATATTTTTTAATGAATAAAGGCTGGCACACTTCAAAATTTGTGGTAAACATCTTTTTTGCATACAAAAAACCTTCAGAACAATACAAAATGCTCTAAAGGTTAGATTATGTAATGACCCCTACGGGATTCGAACCCGTGTTACCGCCGTGAAAGGGCGGTGTCTTAACCGCTTGACCAAGGGGCCATTATTGTATGGCGGAGAAGGAGGGATTTGAACCCTCGCGCCGGTTGCCCGACCTACACCCTTAGCAGGGGCGCCTCTTCAGCCACTTGAGTACTTCCCCATATGGCTCCGAAGGCAGGACTCGAACCTGCGACCCTCTGATTAACAGTCAGATGCTACTACCAACTGAGCTACTTCGGAATAGTAAATATGGTGCCGGCGAAAGGAGTCGAACCCTCGACCTACTGATTACAAGTCAGTTGCTCTACCAACTGAGCTACACCGGCATTTGATGGTGGGTCGGGACAGAATCGAACTGCCGACACTTAGAGCTTCAATCTAATGCTCTACCAACTGAGCTACCGACCCATCAAAATAAGAATCTATTAAACTAAAAAATGGCGGTCCGGACGGGACTCGAACCCGCGACCTCCTGCGTGACAGGCAGGCATTCTAACCAGCTGAACTACCGGACCATTTGGTTGCGGGGGCAGGATTTGAACCTGCGACCTTCGGGTTATGAGCCCGACGAGCTACCGAACTGCTCCACCCCGCGATAATAATATAGAATATAATTTTTTCAATCAACAAAGCATAATGACATCATACAAGGTTCGCCTGCTTCGATGTTACTCGCAATCATCATATTGCGATATGCTTCACCCCAGGATAATAATACGAATATGCTTTCGTAAACTACCGGATCATTTGGTTGCGGGGGCAGGATTTGAACCTGCGACCTTCGGGTTATGAGCCCGACGAGCTACCGAACTGCTCCACCCCGCGATAATAGTATAGGATATAATTTTTCTAATCAACAAAGCATAATGACATCTTCCACGCTTCGCTTGCGTCGATGTTAATCGCAAACTTCGTTTTGCGATTTGCTCCACCCCGCGATAATTATATATAATTTTTTTATGATAATGGAGGAGGAAGAGGGATTCGAACCCCCGCGCGGTTTGACCCGCCTGTCGGTTTTCAAGACCGATCCCTTCAGCCAGACTTGGGTATTCCTCCAGGAAATATGGCGGCCGAGGGGATCGAACCCCCGACCTTACGGGTATGAACCGTACGCTCTAGCCAGCTGAGCTAGGCCGCCATAGTATTAAATATTAAAATTGGTGGAGCCTAGCGGGATCGAACCGCTGACCTCCTGCGTGCAAGGCAGGCGCTCTCCCAGCTGAGCTAAGGCCCCAATGTATATATAGTATAAATGGTCGGGAAGACAGGATTCGAACCTGCGACCCCTTGGTCCCAAACCAAGTGCTCTACCAAGCTGAGCTACTTCCCGGAAATGGTGCGCCCAGCAGAAGTCGAATCCACAACCTTCTGATCCGTAGTCAGACGCTCTATCCAATTGAGCTATGGGCGCATGTTTGAAATAGAATTTCGAGCTAAAAGCCAAAAATTATGTATGTCCTACTAGTAATCCAGACCATTCTATTATTAAGCGGAAGACGGGGTTCGAACCCGCGACCCCCACCTTGGCAAGGTGATGTTCTACCACTGAACTACTTCCGCGTTAAAGACAAGATTAATTATATACCGACATTTTTATAAATGCAATACTTTTCTTGAAAAAATTATAAACAATATTGTTTATACTATTTCTTTCAGAAGCACTACCTTAATAAGTCTACAAGCTAAGCTTCAAAAAATCAATATAAATATAAATGTGTTGAATAGCGTAAGACAGTCTATTTTCACATCTATAACATTAATTTTTATTCAAAATTCGGCCAAGGAAAATCTCCACGATAATATTGTATTTTTAACTTTTCCAAATCGCTGTTCCATTTACAAAGTGCATTGGAATACTTTTTTTGGTCTTCTTCTCTGGATTTGAGTTTTATTCTCTTTGATAACTCTGCTACAGTCACCTCTAAACCATATTCCTCTACAAAATCATTTAAAGCTTGCCAACGTTGTTCATCTGTCCGACCAGATATTTGATAACCAAATTTTCTTAATTCACTAAAGTTTAATCCGAATTGTTTAGTTTTCTTCTCCACATTTTGAATATTGTACTTTTTAAACATTCTATAATTTTCTACTTCCTTTGCAGTAAAAACTTTCTCAAGGAAATATTGCATAATATCTCCTTTTAACAAGTCTATATTTTTTTGTTCTTCATTGATGATAGAAATAAATTTGTTTAGCTCTCGTAAAGTTTTGCTTAACGAATAGTCATGATAACTTTTATATAGCTTCGCAGAAAGTGGTTTATTCTGATCATGATAAAAAAGTTTAAACATTTTATTTTGTTCAAGTTGGCTTAATTTCTTATAATAAATTATGTATAAAAGTATATTTAGACCTTCTATATCAGAAAAGCACTTTAAGCTATTAGATTGCACAGTTCTTTCTAAGAAATGTTCTAGAAGCACACTCCAATTTTTCACTTTATACATGTGTAAGATTTTTAATTGAGTTTGAGGAGTTGTATTTGAAAAAAGCTCATGATAAAAATCCATATTTTTCTTTAATAGACTTTTTATTCTTTTGCTTTGATTCACATCTAATAAACTTAAACAATTGGAAAGAACGTAAATAAATTCTTCTATATATATCTTTGAATTTTCATCGTCAATGCCTATTCTAAATAGATGTTCAATTACTCTTTGCTTTTCCTCTAGGATACATTCTTTATTAAGTAGAACGGTAATGCCATCCGTGAAGTCCATAATTTTATTTTTGGCATCTATTTCCTTTCGTAATTTCTTCCTTTCTTCTAAAAGATTGTTATTTACCTTCTTGATGATGCCTATTTCTTTTAACAACAGTTCTTTTTCACTTTTCAGCTTCTGAATATACATATTTCGTCCCTGAATTTCATTTTTTAAAGCTTCTGTTTCTAATTGGGTGATATTTTCTAACTCATCAAAGAACTCATTAAAATTTTCAGTAATCATCTCTAATACATGATCTCTAGTAATTATACTAATCCCCCGCTTCCAACACTCATTAACGAGAACATTCGACATAAAAAAAGAAATTCCTTGTAATTTGAAATAAAAAACATCCGCATTCCTAAAATGCGGATGTTTTTATTAAGCTTTCTCTATCTCAAAGTGTTGAATCCAGTCGCTGTAGCTTCCAGTATATAATTGTATATCTTCATATGCCATTTCCTTTAGCATTGCGAATAACGGGGCAGCAGTGACACCACTTCCACAATAAACGGTAATTGGTTCTTTCTTAGATACTAGTTCCAACAATGTTTCATTAGGACAAAGTTTACCATCTTGTAATAATTGCTCCCAATCATAATTTATTGCTCCAGGAATATGGCCAGCAACTTGATCTATCGGCTCTATCTCTCCTTTATAGCGAGCATTCGATCGGGCATCAAGCAATGTTCTATCCACATGACCATCTACGATTTCCTTTACTGCTGTGCGGTCTGCATATAGGTGTTCCTGCCATTTTAAGTTTAAGTTTGATCGTTGGACAACCGTTAATTCATTCGACGTTTTGAAGCCTGCATTAACTAAAGCAGGATACCCTTCTTGTACAATCTGTACTTTCTGAAACCCGCCATACTTTAGTAACCACCACGCTCTTGCTGCAAATGGTGTTCCGCCTTGATCGTAGACTAGTATAGTATCGTCCATTTGCAGTCCACTTCTTTCAAATAGAGACTGTAGTTTATCTTTCGTGGGCATTGGGTGGCGTCCCGCATGCTGCTCCATGTCTGATAAGTCCTTCTCCAAATCCCAGTAAACAGCTTCTGCAATGTGCTGTTTTTGATAAGCAGTCGAACCTTCGGCAGAATTCTGGAGATTAAAACGAGCATCAATCCATTTATAATTTTCTTGAGAGTCAAGAGAGATATCCTTTACTGAAAGAAAAACTTCACCCATCACTTCTCCACCCCATTCATTAGTGTGTTGTAAATGTGTTTCCATTCTTCAAGCTTCGTACCTTCATGAAGCAACGTTTTTTCAATATCAATTTGGTTAATAGCTTGTCTTGAGATGTGTAGACGCAATTCTTCAGCAAGTTTTCCAATAATGTCTTCAAGCCATTTTTTCATGCGTGCTGATTGTTCATCTAGATACTTTTTGGCATCTGGCTTAGTTAGCTCTTCAAGTGCTTCACGCAACTTCAGATTATCGCCTTTTTCAAAAAAGGACTTATTATTTTTAAAATATTTATTAACGGATTCATATGGTTTGCTATCAGAAAAAGGACCCACGAATTCTAAAATATTAGGTTCTTCAGCCTCAAATGGCATAAATGAAAAACTAGCATTGATGTCTTTAAGCTGTTTCATATCATCTAGGTCTCGTTCGTGAATTTTTTTCATAATAAATTTCGCAATTCTAAAGTTAGTAACACGCATTTCTTGTTCAAAATCAAACCCTAAACTTGCTAGGACTTCTTTCAAAGCAATGGCTAATGCAACTGAAGATGATTTTGATGCGAAGGTTGTAGGGTTATAGCCTTCTTTAAAGAAATCCGGGTATCGATAATAAACTCGCTGTAATACAAAGTAGAGCAGTTCATCCAGTTCCTGTTTTGTATCTTTTGTAATCGTTTGAGCTGCAGAGTGCATATATCTTGTGTGGATATACTGTTCTAACTTAGCTAGCTCAGCAAGACGTTCATCTTTTCGCTTCATATTGTCTTCGGTTTGCTGGATCAGTATTCGAAGTCTTTCTTGGGCTTTTTCCGTTTCTTCAGCTAGTGCTTGAACTGCTAGTGCTGTTAATTCTTCTGATAAGAAGTGATGGAAATTCTCTTCAAACAATGGCAAACCAGAATGTAAATCTTGACTTTCTAATTTCTCTTGCAATGCTAATAAACTCGAAACACCAAATAGTCTTGGATGGCGAATGCCGAAACGTTGGAGTTCTTGTTTCACATAATCTTTTACGTCTTCTGCTTCCTCTGCATCCTTTGCAAGATCAATTGCATTAACGATAAAGAACATCTTATCTAGTTCAAATGCATCCTTCACGCGCCCAAGTTGGATTAAGAATTCTCGATCGGCTTTTGCAAATGCGTGATTGTAATACGTGATAAATAATATAGCATCCGCATTACGAATATACTCAAACGCAACCCCCGTATGCCGTGCATTTATAGAGTCTGCTCCCGGTGTATCTACTAATGTCACACCTAAACGGGTTAATTCACAATCGTAATAAAAATCAATACTATCGACAAAGCAGCTTCTGCTTTCTTGAGCTACGAATTTTTCAAATTCTTCGCGATTTGTCCTGATAGTCTCGCCCAATTTTTCTTTAAAAGTAGGGTATCCTTCTTTGAAGGCACGCACAAAGGATTTATGAACATGCAGTCTTTCATCGTCGAGTGGTTTAGCTAAAGCCTCTTCTGCTCGATCATATGCTTCATTTAGTGAATGAATCATAATACCAATTGCTTCATAACTAGCAATAATGTCATTTTCTAATTGTCCAATAGTTTTTAAGTGGACATCAGCCGTTTCATGCGGATGGCCTTCTGAAATAGGACGAATTTTATTGATAGCAGCTGTTGTAGGATTAGGAGACACTGGCAGTACTTTTTGCCCCATCAATGCATTTGAAAAAGAAGATTTCCCTGCACTAAATGCTCCAAAAAGTGCAATTGTAAAATCTTTTTGCTTTAAGCGATTCACTTTATTTTTTAAATAATTTGCAACCTCTGAAAATCCTTGAATTGGTTCAATAGCGCTTGCTGTCCTTACAGCGTTTTGAAGAGCAGTTGTTGAGTGTATAGATGGAGATGAGATTTTATCCTCCAATTCTTCTTCCTGATTCTGCTCCTCTTTTTTTTCGAGCATAGATGGATCAAATGGCCTGATATTGCCCATTGCCTTTTCATGTTCTTGCTCCCACTCAGATACACATTGATCTGCTTCAGGATTCATTGTCTGAATCGAGACCGTTTTTTGGATAGCAAAATATTTTTCCTGTTCTTCAATTGCTTTTGCGCCATCAATTACTTCTACTTTGTTTTTCAATACTGCACATTTTTTCTTTAAGGGCTCTACTGTCGTAAAGGACAACTCTTCTATATAAGCGCTTTTTTCAAACTTCCATTGATCCGTGTCTTGCTTATACCACCTCTTTGTGGCACTTGCTACACGATTGGCGAAGTTTAAAAGCGCATCCCCAGTAATACCAGAATCAAGTTTCACTTGTTCTTCAATTACGGAAAATGGTGGCTGCATATCAAAATCGTCGATTTCATGAGAAAAATCATCGGTTAAAGCATTAACTAATTTCAATGAGCTCTTCATTAAAGAGCGCATATGACCAGAAATTTGAGAGAACGCTATTTCTTTATAAAGTGAATACAGAGATTCCTTACGCTGATCCTTTTCTGCTTGTGTTTTTTTACCAGAAAAAAGCATTCCAACTTTGAAATCTGGCTGTACACTTTCCAAATAATATTTCAGCTTTTCTCGTAATTCGAAAGGCATTATAGCAGCATTTTCTAATAATTCATCACGGCTGTGATCAAAATTCTTTTGCCAATTTGATGCTGAATACAACTTCAACTGTTGAAGTACTACTTCAAAGTCTGCTGTAATCTCTTCGTTATTTTCCCACTCTTCTTGCGATAAAATGGTTTCATTATTTTCTAATAGCTGCTTTTTATTAGTTTCTAAATATTGTGCATGTTCGATTTGAAGCTGCTCAAGAGCTGCTTTACCTCCAGCAATTAAATGATCTTGCCATCCTTCCATACTATTCATGACTATTTCTTTTACTTTATTATAATCATTGTAAGGAAGATTAAAGTCTCTTAATGAGGTAAAGTAAATCCCTTTTGGTTCTACCACCCAATTTGAGAATGATTGATACACCGAATCGGAAAATTCCTGAAAGGTTAGTTCACTCTCTTTATGTTTATCAATTTGGTTCACAATTAGATAAACATTAGGATTATGCTTCATTAAATTCTTTGTAAATTGGAAGTTTAATTCTGATTGGACATGGTTATAGTCCATTACATAAAAAACAATATCAGCCAAATGCAGTGTCGTTTCCGTAGATAAACGATGCGCATCATCTGTCGAATCAACACCTGGTGTATCCATTACTGTTATGCCTTTTGGCAAAACAGAATCTTTATGGCCAATTTCAATTTGAGAAACCAAGGCACCGTTCTTAGCGAATTCTTTTACTGTTTTAATATCATACCCGTCATCAAATTTGATAGGATTTTGATCTACTAGGTATGCAATGGCATAATTCTCATCCGATTTATGTACTTTTACAACGTTTGCGCTTGTTGGTATAGGAGAAGAAGGAAGGAGATCATCCCCTGTCAGCGCATTAATCATAGTAGATTTACCTGCAGAGAAATGACCTGCAAAGGCAATCATATATTCTTTATTAATAAGCTTTTCAGCAAATAATTTCGTTTTTTGAAGCCTTTCCTGGTCTTCGTTATGTTGATAGATTAAATATTGCATTGCAGTCTGTTTTAGCAGCAGATGTAGTTGTTCTTCAAAATGACTCATGAAAATCATTTCCTCCTTTTTTGCCTTAACGCTATTTTACCATGCCTATAATAAAAAAATCCTTCTATTATTAGAAGGATTAAAAAAATTATTTTAAATGCGTGGAGGTTTGATTAAAAATGTATTTGCCTATTGCCCCGTAAATAATAAGTGTCGCACCAATGAATGCATAAACCATCTGAAACGCTCCTTTTAAAGAAATTAATCAGTGAATATGAAAATCATTCTCATTTGTTAATTTCATCATAATAAAAAAACTATGTGACGTCAACAACTATTCAATTCTTTTGCTGCGTGATACTATATTAAAAAGGTCATAACATAAGGAGTTCTCAATGAGCACATCGATACAAGTACAAACTATACTCAATAGCATGATTCAATCACTCAAAACTGTATTACCTAACGACGTCCATGTCTCAGCTCCATCCATTTCTAAAGAACCTTACGAACAATCCGAAATCGGAGTTTTAATCGGCATGGTGGGAGATTTAAAGGGTAGAATTATTATAGATTCCTCTCCAGAAACTTTCAGTACTATTAGTGAAGCCATGTTCGGAATGAAGCTTGAAGGTGAAATGCTGGAATCTTTTACAGGAGAGTTTGGCAATATGATTGCTGGCAATCTTTGTACATATGTTGCTGCACAACAATTAGTATTAGATATTACACCACCAACTGTTATGGTGGGCCATACAAAACTGCTTGGCTATAATCAAGCAATTATACTTCCTGTTGATATAGATGCTATCGGAAAGTTAACCATATTGCTAGCGATGGATCCGAGTTAGAAAAAAGAAGCTTTTTCAAAGCTTCTTTTTTTATATTCAAATTACTTATAGTTTGTTAAAGACATATCTAGGAGTTTTTAATCACCCTCTAAAGGTACCCTCACTTAAAAACCTCTTTATATCATTATTTTTCATAGATTTTTATCACTTAATTCGTTAACCTTCTTAAACACACATTCCTTTTCACACTTCTTTCACACTTTTTGTCAAAAGGTGTGATTTTTATCACATCTAAACCTATATTTTTTTTATATCATTTACTCAAACAATAAAACAAAACTTCATTCAGAGAAGTCTTCTTTCTTCGGTTAGTTACAGCCCAATAATCGAACGAAATAAAACTTAATTCATCTCGTTCTAGATTATTTATTGAAGAAGCTTCCCTCTTGCAAACTATTGCAGAATAAATGTTTTGATTTAATTGAAAGGAGCGATTTCGATGGCACCCAAGAAACATGAAGAAGAAGAAAACTTAAAAGGAACACTCTATTTAGTATTTGCGTTAGGCGCTTTTATAGTAATTACGTGGGCTGCATGCTTTGGCCTATTTTTAGAACGTTTTTAAATAAAGGAAAGAAGGGAAAAAAATGCATCTGCATAAATATGAAAAGTATTGGCTTTTATTTGGTGGCGGATCTTTAATCGTATTTTTATTAATTACAGGAATCATGGCATTTCATAACGGCAGTCATCCACCAAGTGCCAAAAACACAATAAATCATGAAAAGGTAGACCAAATTGCACCATTTAACAAACCTGGTGTTCACAAAGTTTCAGGTAAAAATTGGGATTATGAAATAGTAGTACTCGCTTCTGCCTTTTACTATAACCCACCAGAACTAGAAGTACCTGTAGGGTCTAAGGTTAAGTTTATAGCTACTTCTAAAGATGTTGTACATGGCTTTGAAATATCAGGTACGAATGTCAACATGATGCTAGAACCAGGCTATGTTTCTGAATATGTGACAACAGTTGATAAAGCTGGTGAGTATTTAATTGTATGTAACGAATATTGCGGAGTTGGCCATGCGCAAATGCATTCTATGCTTAAGGTGGTGGATAAAAAATGAGTCAAACAGTCATCGATCAATCAAAAGTCAAAAATGATAGTCTAACCGTTGCAAGTAAGGTTAATAGAAAAACAGCTGAGCTTCTTAAAGTAAATCCTAAAGATGCTAAACTTTCTATGGCTCATATTTATGTTGCATTCATAGCTCTATTCTTGGGTGGAACTGCAGGTCTATTGCAAGTTTTAGTACGTTCGGGGCATTTTGATTTACCTTTTGGCATTGGCTATTATCAAGTTTTAACTGTACATGGTGTTTTGCTAGGTTTAATACTTACTACATTCTTTATCTATGGGTTTCAAATTGCAGCGGTTAGCCGTACATCTGGTACCCTATCAAATAAACAAAGATTACTAGGCTGGATCGGATTTTGGATCATGACAGCTGGTACTGCAATGGCAGCTGCGATGGTTCTTTTAAATGAAGCGTCTGTTCTCTATACTTTCTATGCCCCATTACAAGCACACTGGATTTACTATTTAGGCCTAACACTTGTTATTGTTGGTTCTTGGATCGGAGGACTTGCACAAGCAATGCGTTGGATACAATGGCGCAAAGAAAATCCAAAACAAACTTCACCTTTACTTTCATTCATGGTCGTTTGCAATAACTTAATGTGGTTTGTTGCAACTCTCGGCGTAGCTGCTGAAGTATTATTCCAATTGTTACCTTGGTCACTTGGCCTAGTAGAACGAGTTGATATTCTTTTATCACGTACTTTATTCTGGTATTTCGGGCATGCACTTGTGTATTTCTGGTTATTACCAGCTTACATGGTATGGTATACCATCATTCCCAAAATTATTGGCGGTAAAATTTTCTCAGATTCCCTTGCTCGCCTTGCATTTATCTTATTCGTATTATTCTCAATCCCAGTCGGAGTTCATCACCAATTGACTGAACCTGGTATTGACCCATCATGGAAATATGTTCAAGTAGTTCTAACTATGATGGTATCTATTCCTTCTTTATTGACAGCATTTTCAATGTTTGCAACGTTTGAATTAGCCGGACGTTCAAAAGGTGCTAAAGGACTGTTTGGTTGGCTAAAAAAATTACCTTGGGGAGATGCAAGATTCTTCGCTCCGTTCATGGGTATGTTAATCTTTATCCCAGCAGGCGCTGGTGGTATTGTCAATGCATCTAACCAAATGAACCAACTTATCCATAATACCATTTGGGTAACAGGACATTTCCACTTAACAGTGGCAACTACCGTTATTCTAACATTTTTCGGTGCTGCTTATTGGTTAGTTCCTCACTTAAGAGGCAGAGTGTTTACAAAAGAGTTAAATCGCCTTGGCATTATCCAAACAATCGTTTGGGTTGTTGGTATGGCCATTATGTCTAGCTCCATGCATATTGAAGGTTTACTGGGTGCACCTCGCCGTTCAGCTTTCTCTGATTATGGCGGTGCTGAAATTGCTAAGACATGGGCATCTTACCAAGTTGCACAAGCTGTTGGTGGCACATTATTGTTCATCGGCATTATCATCTTCTTGTATATCTTTGTAAAACTTTGCTGGTTTGCACCTAAAGGTGAAGAAGAATTCCCAATCGCTGAAATTTCTCCACAAGCGGAGAAAACACCTGCTATTTTGGAAAATTTCAAAGTATGGCTTGTAATTCTAGCAGCATTAATATTGATTGCTTATACATTCCCTATCTATGATATTATACAAAATGCTCCACTAGGTTCTAAAGGCTATAAGCTTTGGTAATCTAGCAAATAAAAAACGTTCTATTTCATAATTGAAATAGAACGTTTTTTGCCTGTATATGTATCTACGATATATTTCCCGCTTGAATCATAATTACACACATATCATCAGGTTGATCAATTTGCAGTTCTTTAGGTAATACATACTCAATAGGTTCCTGCATTTGAATATCAAACTTCTGGTTAATCACTAATTTCTTCAGTTCTTCTAGCCCATCATGATTGAAATCATCTAATGCCTCCATGACCCCATCCGTATAAATAAGAACTTGAATTTTTTCTTTAAATTCAATTGTTGTTTTTTTCACTTTCATTTCTCTAAACAATCCTACAGGGCAGCAATTGGTCGATAAGGTAATAATTCTTTGATCTTCGACTAATAAAAACCCTGGTGGATGGCCAGCATTCACATATTCAATAGTATTATTCTTCGTATCAATAACTAAATATATGGCAGTAAAATAATAGTGAAATGTATTTTTTTCTTGATTGAGTATATTCATCCATCTATTTAGTTCTTCAATTAGTGCCACAGGGTCTGGATTTTTGCGAATAGCATCGCGTAATGCAGAAGATATATACATACACACTAAAGATGATGTAATGCCGTGGCCCATTACATCAAGTAAGATTACACCATATCGATCTTCATCAATCTTTTGCCAATAGTACATATCTCCGGCTAATTGATTTGCAGGCAAATAGGAAGCATTGACATTAAATCTTTCTTCTAATAAAGGTTTACTAAGCAGCCCTCTTTGAACTTGCATAGATAATTCTAGTTCATCTTGTATTTTCTTTTCATGTTTTTTATGCCAATCTTTTTCGTATTTTAATCGAAGGCCTACACGAATTCTGGCTAGCAAATCTGTTTTGTTAATTGGTTTTGTAATATAGTCAATGCCGCCGACATCTAACGCTTCAGCAACTTTTTTTGAATCTTCAATAGCTGTTACAAAAATAATTGGTATATCTTTAAACTTAGGGTTATCTTGTAGTATCTTACATGCTTCAATTCCGTCCATTTCAGGCATCATAATATCCAGAAGAATCAAATCAACAGATGTGTTTGTTGATTCTTTTACTTCTGTTTCTAAATAATCGAACATGGCTTTGGCAGATGTAAGAGAAGAATAGTCTGTATAACCTGCACGTTTAAGTATATTCTCTATTAAAAAGAGATTGATTTGATTATCATCTACTATTAATATTGTCATTCTTCTCCCCCTTACTGATAATGTAATTCCCTAATAGTAAAAAATTAAACATTATTAAATAAAAAAGTGTAAAGTATCACGCTACATAAAACAAGGAAAGGAAATGCATAAGCATCTCCTTCTGTTAGATCTTTCTGTATATATTCTCTTTGGCTGAAATAACAGCATATTTATCTGAAAACTGAGTTGACCGCAGAGACTCCTTACTGCCAATTCCCATAAAGCCCCCTTTACAGAGGCTTTCATAGAATAATTGGTTAACGTTTAGTTGAAGATCACTTGTAAAATAAATCATTACATTTCTGCAAATTATGATATGAAATTCGTTAAATGACCCATCTGTTACTAAATTATGTTGAAAGAAAACAATGTTTTTTCTTATGCTTTCGTCTAAATAAGCATAATCATAATCTGTAGTATAGTATTTAGAAAACTCATGTTTACCACCAGCATTTAAATAATTCCGAGTATAGGTTTGCATGCGATTCAACGGAAGAATGCCTTTTTTTGCAGTAGATAAGACTTTCTCACTTATATCCGTTGCATAGATCTTTGCTCGATCGTATAGGCCTTCTTCTTCTAATAAGATAGCCATGGAAAAGGCTTCTTCGCCTGTTGAACAACCTGCATGCCAAATCCTAATTTCAGGAAGATTTCTCAAATGCGGAACTACCTGTAAACGAAACGCTTCAAAAAACTCAGGATCTCGAAACATCTCTGTTACATTGATGGAGAAATCATCAATTAATTTTTCTACAAATCCTTTTTCATATAAAACCTTTTCAATTAAATAGCTAATTGTCCTAACATTTTCTATGCGAGCTCGATTCTCTATTCTTCGCTTAATAGATGAGCGCATATAATCACGGTAATCAAAACCCGAAACATCAAAAATCGCCTGCAACAATAACTTTATTTCAATTTCTTCTCTTTCTTCTTGTGTAATAGAATCTTTCATAGTTTTCACCGCTATCTGGTTACCACCGTTGATGTGAGCCATACACGAAGCACAGACAATAATTGATCTACTTTTAATGGTTTGCTTACATAGTCAGATGCACCGGCTTTTAGACATTTAGCTCGGTCACCCTTCATTGCTTTTGCTGTCAGGGCAATGATTGGCAATTCTTGATACTGTTCTTGCTGGCGAATCAGCTGCATTGTTTCATAACCATCCATGCCTGGCATCATGATATCCATTAGGACGGCGTCAATTGTATTTTCTTCATGAAGAATGTCTAAGCATTCATAGCCATTTTGCGCAGTGATTATATTCATTCCTTCTGCTTCTAATACTTTACGCAAAGCAAAGATGTTTCGGTTATCATCATCAACGATTAGTATCTTTTTCCCTGTTAATTTATTTGAGTTTGCTTGTTCTTTCTGCTGTTCTTCGCTGAAGCTTACTAAAGTGTCAAATGTTATATCTTGATCTTGGCATCGTTCTGCTTCTACTGTAGCTGCAATAAGATCTGTAACGTCGCTTTCTTCCATTACATTTACGCCTTCTGGCAAGTTTGGAAGGAATAATGTAAAGGTACTTCCTTGCCCTTCAACGCTTTCACAAATTATATTCCCGCCAAGCAATTTTGCAAACTCTCTACTAATAGATAAACCTAATCCAGTGCCCCCATACCTGCGAATAGTTGCGCCATCCGCTTGTTGGAATGCCTCAAAAATTAATTCTTGTTTATCTTTCGGAATACCAATACCTGTATCTGATATATTGATTTCAATCCAATCAATAGTTGGATTTGCACCTTGAACATGTTTGTAAACTCGTTCCATATCTGCTTTTTTGAAATGAACATCTACAGAACCATCATCCGTAAATTTAAAGGCATTTGAAAGTAAATTCTTCATAATTTGTTGGAATCGTTGATGGTCAGTATAGAATAACGCTGGAATATTGTCCTCCATTTTCACTTCAAAGGATAATCCTTTGTTTTTCGCAATATGCTTAAAGTTTTGGTAAAGAAGATCAGGTATCTCGCTAACATTCATTTCTTCAAATTCAACCACTAATTTTCCGACTTCAACTTTTGACAAGTCTAATATATCGTTGATCAAGGTTAATAAATCTTGACCTGATGAACCAATAATTTGGGCGAATTCACGTTTTTCTTCGGCTGTACTGCTATCTTTAGGATCTTGAAGCATCTCAGACAAAATAATAATGCTGTTAAGAGGCGTTCTAAGCTCATGAGACATATTCGCCATAAATTCGGATTTATATTGCGAACTGCGCTGCAACTCTAAAGCTTGCTCTTCTAACTCTTTTTTCGTCTCTTCTAGCTGATGTGATTTTTCTTCAGCTTCATATGTTCTTTCTGATAGCTGTTCATTAATCATTCGCAATTCTTCAGCTTGTGTTTGTAATTCTTCTGATTGAGCTTGCAACTCTTCTGATTGTGCCTGAAGCTCTTCCGTTTGTGCTTGTGACTCTTTTAAGAGACGTTCAATTTCCATACGTCCTTCAACGCTATTAATCGTAATGCCTAATGTTTCAAGCACTTTTTGGATGAATTTTTCTTGAACTGGTGTAAATGTTTCTAAGCTTGCCATTTCAATGACTGCTACTACTTGGTCTTCAAAGATAACTGGTGCAATTAAAATACTTTTTGGGCTAACTTGACCAAGCCCTGTGGTTACCAATTGATAGTTATCGGGTATATGTGTGATAACTTGTGATTTTTGTTCAGACACACATTGACCAATAATACCTTCGCCGACCCGGAAAGCTTCCCGGCCAATATTTTCTCCATCGCCCGCAATATCAGCAAGCTTGATAAAGCGAGTATCTTTTCCATCACCTTTTCGAAGGTAAAAGACTCCGAATGAAGCATTAATCATTGGTGCCAATTTAGTTAAAAGACGATTTGCTAAAACTTGAATATCTTCAATTCGTTGATACATTGTACCGATTTCTGCTAAACCGGTTTGAATCCAGTTTTGATCATTCATTTCTTGTGTATATTTTTTCTCATTTAAATTATATTGCTCTAATGATTCTGCCATTGCATTGAATGAATGAGCAATATCACCAATCTCATCTTTAGTATTGATATGGATCCGTGGGATACTAGATAAATTATGGTAATCAATATCTTTAATTACACCAGCAATAGATGACAAATCTTGGGAAAGTTTGCGTAGCATCCACAAAAGAATTGCTGAAACGAATATAATTCCAATCACTGACCCAATAATACTTAAGAATAAAGTACTCTCATAATTTTTTTGAGATTCATCTACTTTTGAATCCATTAACTTTTCTTGATACGTTTTAAAATCATTGAGTGTCTTCGTTACTTCACTACGTTTAGCCATTTGGTCATTCATCAGAGACTCGAGATTTGCATTGTTGTCTTTATTAGTCACCGCTTGAATAATCTTAGTTTCAGTTGCAGTATAAGATTGATACTGATCATTTAGTTGCTGTGACAAACTTTTTCCATCTGTAGTATTAACTAACGAGCTTAACTGAGAAATATCCTTCATAATAGCTGTTTGGTTTTTTTCTAATATTTCTACGCTCTTTTCAGCTTTGCCTTTCCCTTCATTAAGCGCAGCAAACAAGATTTCTCGGTCTGACTGGGAAAAGAGCTGTCTCATATCTAAGACTATTTTTACCTTTTCATAACGGTCGTCGACAATCTCGCTCATATTTTTTCTCAACGAATTTAAGTTGGATATCATCGTTGATAACAGAATTAATAGAAAAACAATAATTAATCCAAAGCCTATCCATTGCCTTTTCTTATAATCCATATAATCCCGCCTTTCTTTTTAATGTTATATAGAAATTTGTAAATAATCCTAGTAGTAAAGAATAGTATACATACTTTATTCTATCACTATTCGATAGATTATGCTAAAAAATGTTCCGGATTGCGAAAAAAATGAAAAAAGCCCCAAAAGTATGCTAAGAGCATACTTTAAGGGTCATGGTTATTTGTATTCTACTGGTTTAGTCGGCAAGATTGGAATCAATTCATCTTGATATTTTACTTCTTCTTCATTAAATAACAGATGGATTTCACCGTAATCTTCTGATGTTCTAATCAAGCGTCCCATCCCCTGCTGTAATCGAAGTAGCATAAAAGGTAAATCTACTTCTTGGAAAGGATCTTTTGCAAAAGCCCGTTTAGCGTCAAATAATGGATCGTGTGGAGGGAATGGCAAATCAAAAATAATTACTCGCGTTAATGCTTGTTTCGGCAAGTCTAACCCTTCCCAAAGATGATAAGAACATAAAACATTGAGCTTGCCTTCTTGGAATTCTCGAACAATGGAGGACAATTCACGATCTCCTTCAAAGCCAATTGTTGATTTGAACTCATCCGGCAGTTTTTCTTTGAATTCGAGCATAGCTTTTTGAGATTTAAATAGTATAAGCGTTTGCTGTTTGTCCTTTAATAGTTCTTCTACTTTTTGAGCTTTTTCCTGCTGTGAGCTCTGGTGCAAGAAAATTTTCATCACTTCTTCATAATCAAATGGAGAAGGTACAGAGAAAGAGTGATAATTCTTAATGCCTAAGCTTCCTGCTATATAACTAAAATCCTTGTTAACTGACAGAGTGGCAGAAGAGAAGACGTAAGGAATTTTTTTGGTGAATAATTTCTCTTCTAATACTTCAGTAATCAATCTCGGCATAATGACTAGTGTTTCTTTGCCATCCGTTTCTTCTAGCCAATTGACCGCATCATTGCTAGTTGCAAAAATCTTCATTGCTGATTGATATTGTTCTAAAAATTCTTCAGCCATTCTTAATTCATATTCCGGAATAACATATAGTTCTGATTCAAACACAAATTCCTCTAAAAGCACCTCAATAATATTGATTACTTTTTTTCCTAACGCTAATAATTGAGGAGATTTATTAATTCTTTTACGTTCATCGGCTGATTCAATAACATCATCTCGCAATTGGTCAAAAAACAATTCATGCCCCTCTTGCAATTGTTCCATTGTGTATAACGTTTTTTCGCGTAGACCGTCAACCATTAGTCGGTCGATTAATTGAACAATGGTATAATCTTGCACTTTATATGTCAGTGCTTTTTGTGCAGCATACTCAAGCAAATGCCCTTCATCAAGCACAATCATCGATACTTCAGGTAACAGCGACAATTGCCCTTCTCGTTCACGGGATTCTTTTGTAGCGATATGCTCCATTAAAAAGTCTTGCGAACAAATGATTAGATCTGTAGATTCTCGGTAATGTGCCCGATGCAGTGTCTGACCACATCTATTGCGCAATTCGCAAACAGAACATTGTTGAATAGAATTGTAATTCACAAGATTCCATTCTTCATCACTTATATTTGGGTAATCACTGTGTTGGCCATAGAGATTTAATGTTCCTTGGCCGAAAACGCCTTCAGGCATTGTTTCTGCAATGTCGTCCAGATAAGGGCCATCAGCATACTTTTCAGCTTCTTCAAAGCGTTTAATGCATAGATATTGATCTCTTGACTTTGCCAGGCGAACATCTATCTTCATATCAAGCGTATCCTGTAATTTATATAAATCGCCACCAGCTTTAACCAGTTGATCGATTAACGTTTCATCTGCACATGCAATTAAAGCAGGCTTTCCCGTATAGCGTGCATAGGCAATCGCAGGCAATAAATAAGCGATTGTTTTACCAGTACCCACTCCTGCTTCAGCAAAGAGCACCGCTTTCTCACGAAGCACTTTTTCAATTTGGTAAGCCATAAAAATTTGTTCATCACGACATTCGAATCCTTTTTCAGGAAGCTCGTCATACAAAATATCGCCTATCCAGTCTCCTAATGAATCAAAGAAAGACTTATCTTTGGATAAGGCAAATGGTATTGACTGTCTCATTCTTATTCCCCTCTCGACTAGACAACGAAACGGATAGGTTTCCCCATCCGCTACATACGCACTTAAATCTTTAATAATCCTATTATAGACAACTTTATCTAAATTTAAAATATGTTATAGCTCTACTATTTAGTCACTGTTTTCAAGATTTTTTACCCCAAAACTGGTAGTAATCCGTCTTAATGAAACCATTGAAGAGCTTACGTTTCTTTGTAGCTCTCTTACCGTATAATTCTTCAAAATTCTCCATGGAAGAGAGCATATAAACAGACCAAGTTGGATATTTATTCATCATCTTACCCATATCCTGAACCATTTTTTCAATAGTCTCTTTTTCACCGATACGTTCACCATATGGCGGGTTACCAATCATTACACCATCCGATAAGGTTGTGGTAAAATCCGTTACTTGCATTTGCTTAAATGATACCAAGTCAGCAAAGCCAGCTTCTCGTGCATTTGATTGTGCAATCTCAACCATTCTATGATCAATATCAGAACCAAAGATTTGAAGTGGTTGATCGTAGTTAGCTACATCCTCAACTTCCATACGCACATCGTTCCATATACTAGATTTTATCCACGGCCATTCTTCACTAATAAAGTCACGGTTGTAACCAGGAGCCATGTTTTGTCCAATCATAGCAGCCTCAAGAGCAATCGTTCCTGAACCGCAAAACGGGTCTGCAAATGGTCGATTCGGATTCCATTTTGATATATATACTAAGGCAGCAGCAAGCGTTTCTTTTAAAGGAGCTTCACCTTGATCAAGACGATAACCTCTTTTATGTAACCCTGCTCCGCTAGTATCTATTGTCAATGTTGCAATGTCTTTTAGTATAGAAATCTCAATTTTAAACTTAGCGCCGGTTTCTTCCAAAAAGCCTAAACGCATGTAGTGGCCCTTCAACCGTTCCACAATGGCTTTTTTTGTAATCGCTTGGCAGTCAGGAACGCTGAATAATTTAGACTTTACAGATTTCCCTGTAACCGGAAATTCGGCATCGACAGGCAAATACTTTTCCCATTCAATCGCTTTTACTCCCTCAAACAATTGCTCAAAAGTCTTAGCTGGGAAGCTTCCAGCTACAATTTTTACGCGGTCCGCTACGCGCAACCATAAATTGGTTTTAGCGATATCTCTCTCATCGCCTTCGAAATAAACTTTCCCGTTATCTGTTCTTGTATGATAGCCCAAGGCTTTTAGTTCATCGGCCACAATCGACTCAAGCCCCATGGCTGCTGTCGCTACTAGTTGATATTTAGTCATACTTACTTCCCTTCTATTTCTAGTTCCCAAAATTCAAGGAACTCCATTATCTCATCTAATGGAACCGGTTTTGAATAATAATATCCTTGAATCATATCACAATCCATTTCACCGAGCAATTTAACTTGATCACGCTGCTCAACACCTTCTGCAATGACGCTCATTTGTAATCTGTGCGCCATCTGGATTATCGCATGCACAATCGCTTGCTTATCACTGACACTGCAAATTTGTTTGATAAAGCTTTGGTCAATCTTTAAGCAATCAAGCGGAAATTCGACTAGATAGCTAAGAGAAGAATAACCTGTACCAAAATCATCAAGAGATAATTTAAAACCCATATGTTTTAGCAGAATTAATTTACGCGTTGTTTCTTTTTCATTATTCATGATTGTTCTTTCAGTCAATTCTAATTCAAAATGGTTTGCTGGCAAATTATTTCTTTCTAATATTTGCTGTATCGAAGTAATAAAATTCGGTTGATGAAAATGGATACTCGATATATTAATGGCAATTGGCATTTTGTAGCCATACCCTATTAGCTCATGAGCATCCAGGCATACTTTTTCTAAAATAATTTCGCTAAGAGGAATAATCAGCCCTGTCTCCTCTGCGTAAGGGATAAATTCACCTGGAGACACATTTCCTAATATCTCATTATGCCAACGGACCAATGCTTCCATTCCAATAATCTGCTGTTTTTGATAATTGACTTTAGGCTGGTAATATATCTCAAACTCATTTTTATTGCTAATCGCTTTTCTCAGTTCACTATCCAGCGTAAACGTTCTCTTTGCGTCTGTTTTCAAATCATCAAAGTAAAAAGAAAATTGATTTTTCCCATGATCTTTTGCATAGTACATGGCAATGTCTGCTTTGTTAAGCAATGTTTCTGTATCATCTCCATCATGCGGATAAACACTTATACCGATGCTAGCTGTGATAAATAATTCGTGGGTATGAATATAAAATGGACTTTCGAGCAATTGAATGATCTTCTCGCCCAAATGTAACGCTTCTCTTGGATGGTGAATGTCTGTAAATGTTAGAACAAACTCATCACCGCCATATCGTGCAAAAATATCTTTGTTTTTAAGTAATGTCTTTATACGTCTTGTAACCTCAACCAGTAATTGGTCTCCAATTGCATGGCCTAGTGTATCATTAACTTGTTTAAAACGGTCTAAATCTAAAAATAATACAGCGTGCTGATAATTATGCGTTTTAGATGTACTTAGCAATACATTCATACGTTCAGTAAAAGCGAAGCGGTTTGAGACGCCTGTCAGCATATCAGTTGTTGCACGTTTTTTTAGCTCGCTCTCCACATTTTTCTCATCTGATAAATCTGAGAAAATGCCGCAATAACCAATGATAGTATCTTCATCATTGGTTATTTTAGTAATTTTCAACCATTCTGGATATACGTCGCCTGTTTTGCGACGATTCCATATTTCCCCCTGCCATTCGCCTTCACTGGCGATACTAGCCCACATCTTTTGATAGAAGTCTTTTTTATGGTTTCCTGATTGAAGTACATCAGGTTTTTTACCGATAACTTCTTCTTTTTTATAACCCGTTACAAACTCAAAAGCAGGGTTTACATCAATTATTTGAGAGTTTAAATTTGTAATCATTATTCCTTCTGATATAGAATCCAGAATTTTAGGTGTTATGTATTGACAAAGTTTGGCGAGATGTTCTGTATGAATAGTATTTCTTGCAATATGCTGATCCATTTTATACACCATCTCCTAAAAGAAAGGCTCTCCAATAACTGGAGAGCCAAATATTCATATAAAATATAAAGCATCATTAAAAGAACGTAAGCCATGTTTTGTGCCCGAGTACTATAACGGCGCTATGCCTCGTACTAATGGGTAGTAATCATCTATCTACGGAAATAAATTTCCGTCTCTCCATCCATTCATTTCTTTTTGGAGAATGCCCCTACCATAATTTGGGTTGCTCGCTCGCGGGGTTTACCTCGTTCCACCTGCAACGTTTCCGATGCAGCTTCGTCACTGTGGCACTTTCAAGGAGTTTCAACCATATCCATAACGGACTTAGGTTTTCCTCCTGCCGTCAGCCTATAGACTGCCTTAGCTTATTGATTCGCTAAGCGCGAACACTACGTTCATCTCAGAGCCGTGCGAGCATGGACTTTCCTCAACAATGTTTTACATTGCAGCGATTACTTGTTCTTTTATGATGACGTCAACTATTATACAGGTATTATTATAATTTTTCAAGACCTATTTAATTGAATAAGATTAATCGTATAATTTATCGCCAAAGACGTGTTTTTCTAAATTGGCAATTCTTTTTAAAATATCAAAATTAGTGTTTGTTGCATACGAAGATGAAGAAGTTTGTCTTCTTCCATCAGTAGAAGCCTGTGACTGCGCGTTTTTCAACTCATCCTTTAACGCATCCACCTCTTCTTGTTTTTTTGCCAAAGCTTTTTCAAATTTTTCATAATCTTGAATGATAATATCTAAGAATTGATCTACTTCGTCTTGGCTATATCCTCTGATTCCCGTTTTAAAGTCTTTATCTAAAATAGCTTTCGCAGATAGTTTCATATCCATATTCATCTTCCTTCCATATAAACGTCTGTCTCAACATTATAGCATAATTCATTCGACGTTCCTTTTATTTCCCGTGCAATGATTGCTTCTTTTTTAGCCGCAGTTGCCTATGGCTAATTTCATTAAACTTTTTCAATTTTTTATCTCTATCTAGACTTTGCATATTATTTAGGGACTGCTCTGCTTTATACGCATAATAGAGAGCTGATTGGTAATCTTTACGCCTATGCTCATCTATTTTTGAGAGCTCTATATATGCAATAAGCTGTTCACTTTCTTTGAGAAAAGGAACTGCATTCACAAAAGATTGGTACGCCTCTTCATAGAGATGTTGTTTTTTTCTCTGAAACGCCAAATGATAATGAGCATAGCCTGCTTCATTACTATTAAATTGGTTTGTTACCTTTTCTAATACTCTGCTTCCTTTTTCATAGTCAGAAAGATCACCATACCACTTTCCGATATTTGTAATAGTAGTAGATGATTCATTCTCTTCACTTTCACACAATAAATTTGTAGCATGGATGTATAGGGTAACCAATGATAATAAATCATATTTATTATGATCTAACACCTTCAGCAAGGCATCAGGATTACCGCTTTTAATTGCATCTAAATAAATGATTGGTGCCAGATACCCAGGGATATCCCCAACCCGTTTGAAGCCTAATTTTTCCTCTTCTATTTGCGTTAATTTCATACGTGAAAGATCATTTTTCCAAATTCTTTTGGAACCATGTAAAAGATCAATATGCCTTTGTTCAGGCAAGCTCGGCAAATCTTTTTTATGCAACGTAAAACGCGTTTGGAGTTGAGGCCAATCAAAGCTCTTTCCATTGTATGTGACAAGCGTTTTATTGGGTTCCCAAAGCTTAGATTCATATAAAAATGCTGTTTCATGGCTTGGTTCAGCTAAAACATATTGCTTTAGTATAAATCCAGCTTGTGTTACTTCTAATATTCCATTAAGGAAGATCTGAGTTCCAACGCCACGCAATCCTGTTGTTTCAGTATCATAAAAAATAAGTTGATCGTCTTTTATAAGCTCTATTGGATGTGAATTATCAGGCATGCTCCATAATCGGAATGCATTATATAGATCTCCTAGGAGGAAATCTCCATGTTTCGTCTCAAGTGGATAATGGGTTTCAAGTAAGAAAACCATTCCAAATTGATTCTCTATTCTTTTCAATCCTGCCATTTCCCAGTCTTTTGTGTAGGCAGGGTCACTTGGTTTTGCGAATGGCGTTTTTTTCTCTTCCGCTTTTGAAGAGGATTTTTTAATCATTTTTTTCATCTGGAGTATTTTATTTTCGTATGACAAGATTAATCATCCATTTCTGCATGTGAGATCATTTGTAAAAATGAGAGTACTTGTTTCTTGCCTTCGCCTTCTAAGTCTTGGGCTCCGATACACGAAGGACAACCATTTGTGCAAGGACAGCTTGCGACATGACTGTAAACATGTTCAATCAACTCTTCCCATAAATCAAAAACTCGTTCACTAAGACCTATTCCACCTGGATACCTATCATAGACGAAGAATGCTGGTTTGCCAATATGCGTCGCTTTTACTTGCGGAATAACATGTACATCGCTAATATCGCTTTGCAAAAATAAAGGAATAAAACTATTCATTGCGTAGGCAACACCCGTCATAGCATTTGTTAAGTCATCTTCCTTCCAGCTTTCTGGTTGGTCAAACGACAGCCATGTACTGCTTGTATGCAATTCTTCAGGCGGCAAATGAATGGGACCGCTACCGATATTATCATGTGTACCAAAACGAATTTTTTTAAAGATGGTTGCAGTGGCAAGCGTCATTATATCACCGAAACCGACTTGAAGATGACCTATTGTTCGTTCTTTATCCTCACTTATTACCTTTAATTCTACCGCTAAATTTGCATCTGTAAAATAATCTACATCCACTTCTGTAACGTAAGCCTTCTTTTCTTCCCAATCCAATTTTTCAACTTGATATTGGATGCCTTGGTGGAGGTATATCGCCTCTTCATGCAGTAATGTCATTGCACTGTATCTATCCATCTCCCCAATCACTTTTGTATGGGCAGGAATAGTTTGGTCAATAATGACTACATTCTCCTGAGAGGCAGAGCGCAAACTAATATCATGTGCGGGAAAACTGTCGCTCATCCAATGCCATTTATCCGAAGATTTCACTAGAATGCCTTCTTCGCAAAGGTAGTCTAGAAAATCATCTATTTCGAACTCAGCGTATTTTTCACCTTCCTGAAAAGGTAACTCGAATGCTGCACATTTTAGATGGTCCATTAATATAAGTATATTCTCTGGATAGATGCGCGCTTCCTCTGGAGAGCTTTCAAATAAATAAGATGGATTTTTGATAATGTATTGGTCTAAGGCAGTTGATTGCGCTACATAAATGATTAACGCATCATCCTGTCGTCTGCCAGCACGGCCTGCTTGTTGCCAAGCACTGGCGATATTGCCTGGATACCCAGTCATGATACATGCCTGCAACTGACCAATATCTACACCAAGCTCTAAAGCATTCGTCGATACAACACATTGGATGGTACCATCTCTAAGCCCTTTCTCTATCGCCCTACGTTCAGATGGCAAATAGCCTCCTCTATATCCCCTAATACTTTCATCGTGAATTTTTTTTACGGTTAAGGATTTCATATAGGTGACTAGCATCTCAACACGCACTCTGCTCTTAGCAAAGATGATTGTTTGTATTCTTGCATTATATAATTCCCTTGCCAAGTCTCGCACTTCAAGTATTGCGCTTCTTCTTACACCAAATGTCGGATGGATAATGGGCGGGTTATAAAACAAAAATGTTTTTTTGCCTGCAGGCGCACCATTTTTTGCAATCAGTTTATGGTCTGTATTGGTTAGGTTTTCAGCAAGTTTTCGCGGATTTTTGATAGTAGCCGAAGTGCAAATAAAAGTCGGATGGCTACCATAGAAATGGCAAATACGTAAAAGGCGCCTTAGCACATGAGCGACATGTGAACCAAAGACCCCTTTATACGTATGCAATTCGTCTACAACGATATACTGCAAATTCTCAAATAATGAAACCCATTTTGTGTGATGCGGTAGTATCCCTGAATGCAGCATATCCGGATTCGTCATCACAATATGGCCTGCTTTCCGTACTTTTTGCCTGATACCAGGCGCTGTATCTCCATCGTATGTATAACTTAATATTTCTTCTTCACTGTCTTCTATTAACTTGTTTAAATCGCTTTTTTGATCTTGTGCCAAAGCTTTGGTAGGGAATAAATAGAGGGCTCTTGCTGTTCGATCTTCCATGATTGATTGCAGCACGGGTAAATGGTAGCATAATGATTTTCCAGAAGCTGTAGGCGTTACGGCAGTAAAGGATTCGTTCTTCATTGCATAGTCAAATGCTTGCCGTTGATGAGCATACAGTTGGTCTATTCCTCTTTTTTCTAACGCTTTTTTCAATGATCGATGCAAATTGCTTGGCAGTTTGACTAAATCTGCTTGCTTTGCTGGAATTGTGTGTACATATTCAACTCGGTCTTGCATTTCTTTACTTCGTTGCCATTCTTCAAGCAATTCCTGAATGTTTTTTTTCTTATTAAGCATCTGTATCATCCTTTTTTAACGTTCGCTGCAATGTTTCCAATGTATAGGTAACAGATTGAATAGATTGATAGAGCCTTTTCCTGCTGGTTTGCTGAAAAAAAGATTGGACAATAAATTGATCCATCGCATCGACTGCATTTTTTATTTGAATTTTATGGACATGTTTTGGTTTATGGAGATCAATCCATTTCTCTACTTCCGCTTGCCAAATGGCTAATTTTGCATGGTATGCGTCAGCATATGGCTTAACTTCCTTAAAAAAGTCCGGAGATGTGTTTGTTTCTCGCATATTTAAAAACCGTTGCCAGCTTTCTTTACATTCATTTAGTAATTCTTCTGTCATCTTTTCAATCATCATTCACATCTCCGTTTAATTTATATGAACTAATTAATTTATTATATTTCATCAACCTGTTTAACAAGGTTTTCATTTCATTTAGAGTTTAATTTCTTTATTACGCGCAGTGTTTATTGAACTGCATGTTTCTAGCTGTTTTTATTTTAACAAATATATTTGTCTTTTACTACTTAACAGCGAACAAATATTCTTTCTGTTCTTCTATCATATCAAGGCGGTTTGCTACAAGTGCTATATTTTTTTCATGCGTTTTGGTATACATCTCTTCTTCGTGGTTCACCCTATTCCGTAAAAGTTCATCTACCATTTCAATTAGATTCAATAAGTGATCAATTTTCCGCATATTATCGCCCCCTTGCTATTACATTACCATGTTGATTACTAAATTCGGGGAAGTGGACAAAACAAGTGTTCATTCGACGATTAAAGTTTAATTTTTTAAATTCCGACAATGTATTTGTCAAATGTTTATGTTCGTGTTTGTGGTATGATAGATGGCAGACGAGGTGGTATTATGGCAATTCGATATCCGAATGGAAAAAAATACACGGCTCCTACGCCAGACGAAAATAAAAAAACGATGAAAGAGAAAAACATCTCTTATAGTAATCGGGGTAAGTCATTGGAAGATTATATTGATGAAACCAACGTTTATTATCTGCACAGAAACATTGCGGTAATTCATAAGAAACCTGTTCCTGTTCAAATCGTCAAAGTAGAGTATCCATCCAGAAGCGCTGCTGTTATACGCGAAGCCTATTTTCGCACACCATCTACAACGGATTACAACGGTGTTTTTAATGGGGCCTATATTGACTTTGATGCAAAAGAGACAGAAAATAAGACTTCTTTCCCTTTAAAAAACGTCCATGCTCATCAGGTCAAACATATGGAGGGCATAGCGAATCAACAAGGAATCAGTTTCTTAATTGTACGCTTTACTTCCTTAGATCGTTATTTTATAGTACCATGTGACATGCTGTTAGCAGCATGGAAACGCATGTTGGATGGCGGAAGAAAATCTATTCCGTTATCTGATTTTGAGGAGCAAGCTATCGAAATACACCTTGGGCTTACCCCTCGATTAGATTATTTAAAGGCAATCACAACATTGCTACCATAGCTTGAATTTAAGTTATGAGAAAGTGAGGAAATACTGTGGATCAACAAGTTAATTCACGGAAACAGCGAAAGCAACTAGAAGAACAAAAAAGAAGGGGCAACAAACAAAAAAGCAACGGTAAAAAACCAAATCGTTCTTTGTTCAAAAAGATTATAATCGCTGTTTTAGCGTTAGGTATAGCATTATTTGTAATTGGCGCATCTATTTTTGCCATTTATGCGGCGCAAGCGCCTAAATTAGATGAAGAGTTGCTAAAAGACCCTGTTTCAACTAAATTCTTTGATTCAAATGGTAAGGTCTTCTATACAATGGGGAATCAAGAACGCGAACATGTCGATTATGACAATATTCCAAAAGATATGCGCGATGCCATTTTAGCAACAGAGGATTCTCGATTCTTCAAGCACCACGGAATCGACTTTGTTCGTCTTGGAGGGGCCGTGCTTGCCAACTTTAGGTTTGGTTTTGGCGCACAAGGCGGCAGTACTTTAACTCAGCAAGTGATCAAAAACTCTTTCTTAAATAACGGTAAAACACTTAAACGTAAAGCCCAAGAAGCTTACCTTGCAATCCAATTGGAACGCGAGTATTCAAAAGAAGAGATTTTTGAAATGTACTTCAATAAGGTATTGATGTCCGGGCAAACATTTGGCTTTGGGACAGCAGCCAAGAAATTTTATGGGAAAAATTTAAAAGATCTAACATTAGACGAGAAGGCCTTGCTTGCCGGCATGCCACAAGCGCCAAACGCCTACAATCCGTTTAAAAATCCGGATCGAGCAGAAAAACGTCGTAATATTGTTTTAGGCTTAATGTATCAGCATAAAGTCATTACTAAAGAACAGATGGAAAAAGCACGAAAAGTAGACATCAAAAAAGGTCTTCTCCCTGAAAGCAAGAGACAGACTACTGCATCTAAATACGATGCCTTCATTGATGTTGTACTAAAAGAACTAAGTGAAAATAAAGATGAAAAAGCGTTAGAGGAAGGTGTAAGCGTCTATACGACACTTGATACAAACGCACAAAAAGTAGTTGAAAGCACAATGAATAATAGCGCTAACTTCCCTACTAAAGATATTCAAGCTGGCCTATCTGTTATTGATACTAAAACAGGTGCAATTGTCGCTGTTGGTGGCGGTCGCAACTACGGTCCTGAACGTGGCTTCAACTATGCAGAGGCATTGAACAAACGTCAACCAGGTTCTACGATGAAACCGTTAGTAGATTATGGTCCTGCTATTGAGAATTTAAAATGGTCAACTGGCAAAACAATTGTGGATGAACCAATGAATTATACGGGCTCAAGCCAACCAATTAACAACTTTGACCATCAATATAAAGGTTCTGTTACGATTCGCCAAGCATTATATAACTCTCGAAATATACCAGCTGTCAAAACATTTAAAGAAGTTGGTGCAGACAAAGCTAAAGCTTTTGTTAAAAATCTTGGCATTAACACAAATGAATTATATGAAGCCGATGCAATTGGTGGCGGGAACATTAGCTTGACTCCTATCGAAATGGCTAGCGCCTACGCTGCATTTGGTAATAATGGTATTTACACAGCACCGCATGCAATTAAGAAAATTGTATACAGAGACGGCAAAACATCCAAGTCGTATACGCCTGATCCTGTACCTGCCATGAGCGACTATACAGCATTCATGGTAACTGACATGCTCCGTGATGTGGTAAGTTCTAAATACGGTGCGAGTGGTTCAGCAGCTGGAATTCCAGGCCTTGATGTAGCAGGGAAAACGGGTACAACCAACTATAGTACTGCTCAATTCAGTGAATATGGACTTCCTGCTTCTGCCGTGCCAGATTCATGGTTTGCAGGTTATACAACCAATTATTCAATCGCTGTTTGGGGCGGTTATACTGACTATAAATCACCAATTACGACAAACGAGGAGAAATTGCTTCCTCAAAAACTATTTAAAACGATTATGTCTCAGATATCAGCCAATAAAGAAACTCCTAATTTCAAGCAGCCTAATTCTGTCGTAAGAGTAGGCAATGAGCTTTATGTAAAAGGTCAACAACCAGTTGCTGAGAATAAAGACACAGAAGAAGAGAAAAAAGAAGACCAAGAGCTTCATGCACCTTCTGGTTTAAAAGCAACTTATGATGAAAATGCAAAGGCAGTTAATTTATCTTGGTCACATGATCATCCAGAAGATCAATCAGTAAGGTATAAGGTATCTGTTTCGGTAGATGGCGGAGGTAGCCAGTCCTTAACAGAAACATCGAATACATCTTACACATATGGTGGTCCAGAAGATGGCAAAACTTATGTATTTTCTGTAGTCGCAGTAATGGATGGCAAAACAAGTGAGGCTGCTACAACATCGATTCAAATAAAAGCACCTGAAAAAGAACCGGAAGAACCTAAGACTGATGAAAATGAGTCACCAGAGCAACCAGGTGAGGTTGAACAGCCTACTCCACCAACTGAAGAAGAACAGCCAGGAGATGAGAATGAAAACGAGCCTCCAGCTCAGGAACAGGAACCCGGTGACAACAATGGTCAAGATGATGGTAACGCAAATGACGAACAGGTAAATGCTCATACAAATAGTGTGGGAAATGGTCAGGGTAACGGTAATAGGAATGAAAATAGCAACAATGGTCAGGAGAATAATTCAAACAATAACAGAGGGAACAGAGGGAACTCTCAAAATGATCAAGATCATTAAATGAATAAAAAAAGCGTGAGAGATCAAATCTCTCACGCTTTTTTAGTTGTTCATAAATACAAAATAGTGGATTATAATACAATTTTCACTTAGCATATTTAAGCCTTAACCTAGCACACCTTTTCTTCGTTTCACCAAACAATTCAGCCAGTTGGCGATAGCAAGCATATTGACCTGGCCTATTTTTAATAAAGGCCAATCTTTCTAACCCATTAATCGGCAATACTTCATATGTTTCATTGATCAGTTGTTGCTCTGATGTTTTAGAAGCTTGAATGATGAATCCTTCATATAAAAGAATTGCTTCTAACATATAAGCTTTTGCGTTTTCACGTTTTGAATGCGTTGCATGGATTTTTTTTTCTAATGTCAGCCATTGCTGAAACCATTCGTCTACACGATCTTTCTCTATTGCTTCTTTCTTACATTCAATCATTCTTGACAAGACCTTTCTTTAATCGCTTTTGTCCTTCGCGGCAAAGCTCAAGTAATGGGCAAATGTGGCATTGTGGTCTTTGCGCTTTACAATGATAACGACCAAAGAATATAAGTTGATGATGTGCTTTAGACCACCTTTCCGGTGGGGTCTTCTTCATGACCGTCTCTTCCACTTGTAGCACACTATCTTTCCATTTGCACAATCCTAGACGTTTCGTCACTCTTTCTACATGTGTATCAACTGCAAATGCCGGTTGCATAAAAGCAACTGACAATACAACATTTGCTGTCTTTCTCCCCACCCCAGGCAACGTCACTAATTCCTCGCGTGTATCTGGAATCTCTCCCTGATAGACCTCTAAAAGTCTTTGACATAGCTTTTGGATATTTTTAGCTTTACTGCGAAATAAACCTATAGAACGGATATCCTGTTCAAGCTCTTCTACTGGGACCGCTAAATAATCCTCTGGTCTTTTATACTTTTGAAATAGAGATGGTGTGACTTTATTGACAAGAGCATCTGTACATTGAGCAGAAAGCAACGTAGCGATAGTAAGCTCGAAAGGATTACTATGAATTAGTTCGCAATGTGCTTCTGGGAACATCTTATCCATTTCTTCTAAACAGTATGTCCATTGTTTTTTTGATAACATTCTAACCCTCCCCTTTTACTTTTGTTGATCAAGCCAATTGTAAAAAGGTATATTATTATTTGGTTTCTTTATTTCTGATTCTTTAGGGGCTTGATAATCCTTGGTTGTTTTTACAGTATTTTTACGAAAGTTCTTCGAATGTTTCTCTGCATCTTCAATCGTTTTAACATGATTTTTCTTCCATTCAAATAAAATACGATCGATATAGCGCAGACTTAACTTTTGTGAAAGTACTGCTTCCATTAAAGCTTTTCGGATAACCTCTGGTGTATGGCGATCTTGATCTAACCACATAGAAATCATTTCTGTTTCCATAGGCGATAAAAAACGTCCAAACTCCTGCTCAAAAAGTTGAAATAATTGTCCCTCTTTTAACTTTTCATTTGTAATTTCATCCTTTTGATTTTGAGTGGTCATATAATCAAGTATTCTCTTCCAGAGTGGCATCAGACTTATTACTTCATATAAAACACCTTGCTCGTCCAACTTTTGATGTATTTCCATATACCCTTTTTGCATAAGCCGTTGCATATTTGTAGCGATCATATCTTCACTCATCGTCATACGTTCCGCAATATTAGCTGGTGTCGGAAATGAATTGCCGCTTTCTTGAAATGCATTTAAATGCATGATTAGCATGGCTTCTTCATCCGAAATCTGAAGCAATTTGTAGAATTGAAAAAAAAGCTGAGAAATGGTTACATTTCCCTGCTCAATCCATACTTGGAGCCGTTCTGTTTCATTCATTTCAAGAACTCCTCCCTTTTAGTCTCTAAATGGAACAAGAAGAAGCGCAAATGCGATTCTTCTTGCCATGCCTTGAAAATTTAAATTCATTAAGGATAAATACGGTTAAGTAGACGTGGGAACGGGATTGTCTCACGAACATGCTCAACGCCAGTAATCCAAGCAACTGTGCGCTCTAATCCTAATCCAAAGCCCGAGTGAGGGACAGCACCGTACTTACTTAAATCTAAATACCATGCATAAGCTTCTTCATCCAAACCATGTTCCGCTATACGTTGTTTCATTAGTTCATAATCATAAATACGTTCTGAACCGCCAATGATCTCTCCATAACCCTCTGGGGCAATTAAGTCAGCACATAATACAACATCATTGCGTTCTGGGTGAGGTTGCATATAGAACGGCTTAATGCCTACTGGGTAACATGTGATAAATACAGGTTTATCATAGTGTTCAGCAATTGCTGTTTCATGCGGAGCACCAAAATCTTCACCCCATTGAATATCGTCAAATCCTTTTTCATGCAATAATTCAATTGCTTCATCGTATGAGATACGTGGGAATGGAGCTTGTATATTCTCTAACTTGGTTGTATCGCGTCCAAGTAATTCTAATTCTAGTTTGCAATTTTTAAGAACAGATTGCACGATATATGCAACATATTGTTCCTGTACTTCTAACGATTCATCATGCTCATAGAATGCCATTTCGCCTTCAATCATCCAAAACTCAATTAAATGACGACGTGTTTTTGACTTTTCAGCTCGGAAAGTTGGGCCGAATGAGAATACTTTTCCTAACGCCATAGCTGCAGCTTCTAAGTATAGTTGCCCAGATTGTGAAAGGAATGCATCTTGATCAAAATATTTTGTATGGAATAATTCTGAAGTTCCTTCAGGAGCAGAACCTGTTAGGATAGGCGGATCCACTTTTTTAAATCCTTCTCCATTAAAGAACTCGTACGTTGCACGAATGATTTCATTTCGCACTACCATAATGGCATGTTGTTTTTTTGAACGCAACCAAATATGACGGTGGTCCATTAAAAATTCAACACCATGTTCTTTAGGTGTAATAGGATAATCATGTGCTTCTGAAACTACTTGAATTTCTTGTATTTGTAGCTCATAACCAAAAGAAGAACGAGTATCTTCAGTTACTTCACCAATCACATATAAAGAGCTTTCTTGTGAAATAGATTTTGCCGCAGCAAAAGTTTCTTCACTCACATTCGCTTTTACAACAACTCCTTGCACAAAGCCAGAGCCATCACGTAATTGCAAGAAAGCGATTTTTCCGCTTGATCTTTTATTTGCTAGCCAAGCGCCGATTTTTACTGTTTCGCCGACATGTTTTGGCATGTCTTGAATAGAAATTTTTTTCATATTGTCCTCCAGCATGCTAAATATCTATTATGATAATTTTAAAAATCATAATAAGCAACTTCATTGAACTTCTCATCACATAAGCGACGAAATTCTAACACTCACAATTCTAATTGAAGTAAAGGCTAAGCCGCAATTCATTAAGCCGAAACAATTTATAAGAAAAACTTTTTTAATCGTTTCTACGCACATCAAAACTATGAATATTGGTAATAAGAATCAGCCAGCCGTTACCTAAGTTAGTAATCACAATGGACTAATTCAATACCTACGGTTTCTGTCACCTTGAATCCTCACAGGAAACGTGAAGTGTCGAATACTATAACACCATTATATACAAATTCTCAGCAAATTTCGTGTAAAAAGGATAAATTCTTTAAGAACTCCTGTTTTTTACCCAATCAAAGGTCCAATTATATTAAACATCTATATTTTTTCTATAGATTCGTTAAACGTTTCCACCAACGACCATCTTCAAAGAGGATATATACATAATTCAATTGACCCTTTTTATTTTTGTAAGTAATTTCCCAAACAACTCCAGGCTTTTCGATACCTAGTTTGGCGTGAAGAATTTCTTTCACATCTCCTTTTTTAGATGCTTCAGCTATTGCGTCTTTTTTGGAAATCCCATCTTTCAAATAAATTCCTGTTGGTTTTTCCTTCTTATTCTCTTGTGACACAATCAGTGCTTTTCTTTTTCCTGAGCTATCTTTACCAATTACCGTCACATAAGATTCTTTTCCATGGTATACATACGACTCCGTGACGGATGACAGTTCTTGTTTATGCAAAACTGCCGCTTTCGCAGTTTTCTCTGTTTGATAAAAAGGCGAAAATGCTTTCCATCCAACAATCACCAGAATTGTGAGAGCTAATAGCGGTAAAAATATAGCGAAGAATTTTATCCAATTTTTCATACAATCACCTTATATTTCTTTGTTTATTTTATTTTGGATATCGAGCTTGCTTCTTGGAGATGAATCATAGCCTTCAGCTCCAAGAAACCCACTTCAAACTAGCTATTATACCAATTTTCCAACTCTAAAACCATAGCATCGAGCGTTACTTTTTTCACAGGCACATTTGGCAATGCATTTGTAAATTCTTTACCGTAGGATTTGGTTTCTATACGCCTGTCGAGCACTATTAAAACACCTTTATCCTCAGATGATCGGATTAATCTTCCAAAGCCCTGTTTGAAGCGTAATATTGCTTCTGGGAGTGATAATTTATAGAACGAATTATCACCTTTTTGGGTAATTCTTGCGGCACGTGCTTTAAAGTATGGATCTTCAGGTGAAGAAAAAGGTAACCGCACAACGATGACAGCAGATAGTGCGTCACCAGGAACATCTACACCTTCCCAGAAGCTATTAGTTCCAAACAGCACTGAACGCTCGAAACGCTGGAACATCTTTAGAAGTCGCATCCTGCTCCCCGAAGACATACCTTGTGCAAACAACATATAATCATCCAGAGTACCAGTTTCTTGTATAAGATCAACTGTTTTTCGAAGCATGTCTTGTGATGTAAATAATACAAAACATCTGCCATTTGTTGCTAGCACCGTCTGGACTATCGCTTCTGCAACAGATTCAATATAAACAGTTTGAGATACATTCTGTATGTCCGGCATATCCTCTACAACATAGACGCTTGCACCGCTATAATAAGACGATGGAGCTTGGAATTGGTGTAGCGGCACTGTCTTTTCTAGACCCAATTGATCTGCAATAAATCGTGGATTTTTAGGTACCGTTAACGTCCCTGATGCCCAAATGATACCAGCAGTCTGACGGAAGGATTGGAAAATTCCAGCTACTGAATCTTCCACTTCTGCTGGTCTTTTATAGACATGTACACTGCCTGGAAGGTTTCTTAGGTCTAGCTCCATCCAAGCAGCATCATTTTCAATCTGCTGCAAGAAAATTGAGTCCCATTCAGCTAGATAGACCTGCAGCTCATTCATTTGGTATTGCCAATCAGCAAGATGTACCTTTTGCTTTGTCGATAATTCATCAGGATAACGCAAATAAGCATTGGTCATATAGTTGGCAAGTGAAAGCCATTGATTCAACCGATAGCTATACTCTTTAAATATAGTCGCCTGTAAATTAAGCTTTGATAGTAAGTAGCTTTGTTTATGATGGCTTTTTTTTGTTTTTTCAGAAGGCAGTCCTCTTAACAAGGCCAAAATCGACTTATCAAACAACGAAGTTAAGTCTTTAAATTGCTCATCCAATGCTGTTAGCTGTCTTGTTGACATTGTATGGCTGCTCACTAAATTAAGATAGAATGGATGTTCAATTCCGCTTGATTCGGATGAACCTAACTGGCCAAACAAATGCTTCCATTTAGAGTATGAAAAGACTTTTTCCGCTCGATTTGTCGCCGCTTGGATAAATTGATGGCCTTCATCCAAAATCCATCCATTCACATTTTTAAAAACTGGGTCAGGCCGATTTAAATCAGCAAGCACCATAGCATGATTTGTAATGATTAAATCTGCTTTTTTGCACGCATGGAGTGTTTGCAAATAAAAATCAAAAGTCGGTTTTCTTCTCCTGTTTTCCGCAGTTGTTTCCATCCGCCTTATTTTGTCGACGAAATACTTTCCGCCACCTGTTAGTGTTACTTCACTTAAATCTCCTGTTTCTGTGTCTTGGAGCCAGACAATCAATTGTAATTTGGTGAAATTCTCATCGTAAGAAACATCCTTTACCTCAAGCAAATCGCAAAAACGATCTAAATCAATATAATTATCCATCCCTTTTACGATAACAGCTGACACCTTATTCTGTAATATTGACTCGGCCTTCGGCAATTCTTCTTGCAATAATTGATCAAGTAAATGAGATGTGTATGTACTAATTGCCATCGTACAATGATATTTTTTTGCATAAATAATGGAAGGGATTAAATATGCGAGTGTTTTGCCAATTCCTGTAGAGGCCTCTGTCATAATTTCCTCTTTATTAAGGAGGGCTTCCCACACCTTATCCATCATTTTGAATTGATCTTCTCTCACTTCAAAGTGTTGAAAAGCTTTTTCAAAAAGTTGCTTCTTTTCTTGAAAGGTTACGGGATAATCAATGACTTCCTGTATATCTTCTCCATCATTAGGCGGCTGCTTCAACGCTAAACGTCGATAATAAAAATGATGATCCGTAGTGGTACTCTGTTGAGTTCTTTTTATATGAATAGCATCTAACAACAATCTTGAAATATTAGATTTAAGTTGAAAAGAACGCTCATGAAGCTGTTCAAGAGTCAATAAAGGCAGTGCTAAAAGCCTTTGCCAACATGCCTTTAATAAATATGCTGTCGCGGTTGCATCATCATCTGCTCTATGTGCATTAGCTAATCTTATCCCAAGCTCTAGTGCTAAATCTTGAAGTTTAAAGCTATAGGCTGTTGGGAATAAAATTTTAGCCAGCTCTACTGTATCTAAATGCTTTCCAACCCAATTAGGCAATCCTGCTCTTTTAAACTCAGCTTGTAAAAATGGCAAATCAAAGTCGGTGTTATGAGCCACAAATACTGTATCCTGTAGTATTTCATATATTTCTTCTGCTTTTTCTTCGAAGGTAGGGGCATTTTTTACTTCTTTTTCAGAAATATGTGTCAAATCCTGAATAAAATAAGGAATTCTTTGCTCAGGATTAATGAAGGTCGTATAGGTTGATAGTATTTCCCAGTCTTTCATCAAGACTATGGCAATTTGAATGATCCGGTCCCCTTGTTGTGAGGAATGACCTGTTGTTTCTAAATCTACAATTGCATACGTTTGGCTTTCCAATCTTCTTCACAACTTTCCGTAATGGTATATACAAGATTTTATCATATTTAAGCCAGTTTAGCTGACTCTGGTGTTAGGTTTTATTCGTTGATTTTTAGCAAAAAAATAGTTGCTAGGATTGTAGAATTTTAGTAAATGAAAAAGGATCGAAGAATTTGCTTACAACATTTAGTTTTTTATGTTTCAGACGATGTTTTTCGTGGGAATCGTTGTCCAGGAAGAAACAACATCTTATGTAACAATTAGGAGCTAATATTGTTCTATCTCAACTTCATTTCACTTTAAATAAGTTATTTTACACTTCCTCTACCTACCATTATCCGAAGAGAGAAAAAAACCCGAGGATTTTAAATCATCGGGTTTTTGAATCAATAATTATAGTTGTTGGTCCACTGTTGGTCAGCTTCACATCCATCATAGCACCGAAGATGCCAGTTTCGACATGTAAGCCGAGCGCAAATAGAGTGCTGTTGAAATACTCCCATAAAAGATGAGCTTCTTCAGGCCGGGCAGCGTCTGTAAAGCTTGGACGATTTCCTTTCTTGGTATCCGCATATAAAGTAAATTGCGAAATGGAAAGAATTGCTCCACCATACTCTTTTATCGAAAGATTCATTTTGCCGTTTTCATCTTCAAAAATGCGCATTTTAGCGATTTTTTTAGCAATAAAGTCTGCATCCTCTTTCGTATCTCCATGTGTAATGCCGACTAACAAAACAAAGCCCTGTTCAATGCTTCCTGTTACTTTTCCGTCCACTGTAACGGAGGCTTCTTTGCTTCGTTGTACTACTACTCTCATGTAATCGTCACTCCAATTTTAATGTATGACACGTTGCACTAGATAAATATCTGGAATTTGTTTAATGCGTTCTACCACTTTATACAGGTTATGGATATGGCGAATTTTCAACGTCATATTGATTGTTGCAATCTTATTCCGATCAGTACGTGCGCTAATTGCAATAATTGGCGTTTTGGTTTCAGTGACTACTTGAATCACTGTGTTCAGCAAACCTTCACGATCAAAACCTGATATTTCAATATCTACATCAAATAGTTTTTGTTCTGATTCTAGGTTTTTGCTCCATTCAACATCAATCAACCGTTCTTGATCCTCAGCTTTAATATTAGGACAATCTGCACGATGCACAGAAACACCTCGTCCTTTAGTAATAAAACCGACAATATCATCACCCGGCACCGGATTGCAGCATCGAGACAAACGAATCAATAAATTTTCCAAACCTTTTACTACAACGCCTGTTTCGGTTACTTTTTCTTTTTGAGGCACTTTCATTTCTTTTGTGATTTTTTCCAGCGTTTCTTCTTGACTACGTTGCTTTCTCAAAGGTTCAGATAAGCGGTTGACTACTTGTACAGCCGTCATTCCATTGAATCCAACTGCCGCAAATATCTCTTCTGCACTGGCATAATTTAATCTTTCACATACACGTTTAAAGTTTTCAGGTGTTAATATTTCTTTTGGATCATAGTCTTGCTCAGCAATCTCTTTTTCAATCATTTCGCGCCCTTTAGTCACATTGTCTTCGCGCAATTGCTTTTTGAAGAACTGCTTAATTTTATGTTTCGCTTGAGATGATTGGGCTATGTTCAACCAGTCACGGCTTGGACCAAACGATTGTTTTGAAGTCATAATCTCAACAATATCGCCTGTATTCAACTTCGTATCTAGGGGCACCATCTTACCATTCACTTTTGAACCAATGGTTTTATTACCGATCTCTGAATGGACACGGTAAGCAAAGTCGATAGGAACAGAACCTGCAGGCAATTCGATTACATCACCCTTAGGCGAGAATACATAAACCATGTCAGAAAACAAATCAAATTTTAGCGATTCCATAAATTCTTCAGCGTTCGATGATTCATTTTGGAATTCAAGAATTTCTCTGAACCATGTTAATTTATTGTCAATATTCGATTTGCTTTGATCAACATTTTTACCTTCTTTGTAAGCCCAGTGTGCAGCTACCCCAAATTCCGCTATCTTATGCATTTCTTTCGTGCGAATTTGGACTTCAAGCGGATCGCCATATGGACCAATCACAGTTGTATGCAACGACTGATAAAGATTTTGTTTTGGCATAGCGATATAATCTTTAAATCGTCCTGGCATAGGTTTCCAAAGAGTATGCACTGTACCTAGAACTGCGTAACAATCTTTAATACTATCTACAATTACCCTCACGGCTAAAAGATCGTATATTTCATTGAATTGTTTATTTTGCATAGACATTTTCCGGTAAATACTGTAAATATGCTTTGGTCTGCCTGAAAGTTCTGCATGGATATGGATTTCACCTAACTGATCGTTGATTTCATCCATGACTGATTGTAAATAATTCTCACGTTCTACGCGTTTTCTTTTCATCAAGTTGACAATTCGATAATATTGCTGAGGATTCAAGTAGCGTAAAGCTGTATCCTCTAACTCCCATTTAATCGCACTAATTCCTAAGCGATGTGCTAGTGGAGCGAATATTTCGAGTGTTTCTTTTGAAATACGGCGCTGTTTCTCTACAGGTAAGTGTTTTAACGTTCTCATATTATGTAGTCTGTCCGCTAATTTAATCAAAATTACTCGGATATCTTGGGCCATAGCGACAAACATTTTGCGATGGTTTTCAGCTTGCTGTTCTGCTTTAGATTTATATTTGATTTTCCCTAATTTCGTCACGCCATCTACAAGCATGGCGACTTCTTCATTGAATTCTTCCACAAGGTTTTCGCGCGTAACAGATGTATCTTCTACGACATCGTGTAAAAAGCCCGCTGCAACTGTCTCTGGATCCATTTGGAGATCAGCTAAAATGCCCGCAACTTGCACAGGGTGCAGGATATATGGCTCACCAGAGCTTCTAAATTGCTCTTTATGCGCTTCTTTTGCCACTTCGTATGCTTTTTTTACAAATGCTACATGTTCATCATTCATATATGATGAGAGTATTGCGAAAACTTCTTCGACTGTCATCACTTGATCTTTCGCCATGATTGCCCACCTTATTTCATAAATTTGCCGATTGAGTATAAAGTTAATTGTATAAAAAAAATAGCCTGTTTGTAAAGGCTATTACTCCCGAAATATTGATATTTCGACAAATTTCGCGAGTCTATAATCTACTTGACCACAGACTCGCTATTATAAAAAATTAATATTGCATTAAAGTGAAGACGTCATACCCTTCAATTTTATCGCGACCATGAAGTTCTTCTAGTTCAATAAGGAACGCGCAGCCTACCACAACGCCGCCTAATTCTTCTACTAAGCGAATTGCAGCTTCCACTGTTCCGCCAGTCGCTAATAAATCATCGACAATCAGCACTTTTTGGCCTGGTTTTACAGCATCGCTATGCATAGTTAAAGTATCCTTGCCATACTCTAAGCCATAATCAGCTGAAATGACTTCACGTGGCAATTTGCCCGGTTTACGAACTGGAGCAAAACCAATCTCAAGTGCATAAGCAACAGGGCATCCTGTAATAAAGCCACGAGCTTCTGGACCTACGATTAATTCAGCGCCCACTTTTTTAGCATAGTCGACAATTTGGTCAGTTGCATATTTATATGCTTTACCATTATCCATAATTGTAGTGATATCTTTAAAAGAGATGCCTTCTTTTGGCCAATTCTCTACGATTGTCACATATTGTTTTAAATCCATTTGCTATGTTCCTCCTCAGAAACTGTTTGACTCTTCATCCGCGAGTCAAACCACTCTCTTAAATCCTTATAAGGCGCATACAATAAAGTTTGTTCCAATTCCATTTGCTGCTGCCGTTCTTGATAAATGTTCGCGCTTGTTAAATCCTTTTTCGGTGGATTGTCCACAATTTGAGCGAGACCATTTTCTATTGTAACAAATCCTAGTTCAAAAAACACCTGTGTCATAAAAATTAACGAATCACGGCTCCAGCCTTTATGTTTTGCCAATTCCATTAAGTGTTCTCTCAGATGGAATGTACGCCTTTTCTTTAGGAAGGAATAGTACCAAACAAATTGCTCTCTAGTCGGCATAGCATCAAAGTAATGTGACTCTGGAATATAAAAATGGGCATATACACGTCTTGGATTTGCTTCTTCTAATAATTTTTCGAGCAGTGAAGCGTTTGTTGGTAAATCGAGCAGCACAACATAATTTTCTATATGTTGCGGAGTCATTTTATCTTCATAAATCATTATTTCAGCAGGTATGAGGGAATCAAAATACTGCTGGGTTCTGTTTTGAAAAGCGATAAATGTTACTTTTTCTAAAGGAATACTCTGAAGCCATCTCGAAACTTGGCGGATGCCCCGTAGATCAAATAATTGCCATTCATCTGTTTGGACATCTGCAAGCATAAGCTGGGGTTTTTTCCGGCCATTCCACTCGTTGATCTGCAAATCGCCTGCAAAATTTATTTTAATGCCATACGTCAATTCATCGGCCAAATATCCTTTATGAAAACCAACTGCATCTAAATCGCCATTTCTGGATGCGATTTGGAGTTTGATATGATTCTCGTCTGCTCCAATTTTGCGCATTGACTGGATTGTCGCATTTTCAATCGCATAGACAGGCTTTGCAAAACTAGTACCAAATGGAGACAAACGACGTACATCTTCAATAGAAGTAACGTCAATTTCCTCTACAGCAAGTGGAATGTCAATATTTAGGACTGGAGTAAAGTCTTCATCTGTTAAACCTGCCCTCGCTTGTTCATCAAGGCGGATGCGGAGCTCATCAATTTCTTCTACAGCAAGCGTCATTCCTGCTGCCATGGGATGACCGCCAAATGCTAGCAATATTTCGCTATTTTTCGCAAGCTCCTTATACATATGGAAGCCTTCAATACTGCGGGCAGAACCTTTAGCAGTCCCTTTTTCGAGATCTATTGAAAGTATAATTGCCGGTTTATAGTATTTTTCTACAAGCCTTGATGCGACTATACCAACAACACCTGGGTTCCAACCTTCATCAGCTATGACCAGTACTTTTGCATTGCCTATCTCAGGATCATTCTCCACCATTTCAATTGCCTGCTCGGTAATATTTGCCACGATTGCTTGGCGTTCTTTATTTTGTTCATTTAAATAGTTCGCCATAGACTGTGCTTCTTCTTTATCCTGCGTCATTAAGAAGTCGACCCCCGGTGCAGCATCTCCGAGTCTTCCTAATGCATTTAGCCGTGGAGCAAAACCAAAACCTATTGTCTCTTCATCAATATCTTGTGCTTTAACACCAGCAATTTGGCAAAGTGCTTGAATAGCAGGGTGTTTAGATTGTTGAAGCCCTTCTATCCCCGCTTTCACTAAATAACGATTTTCATCCAATAAGGGCACCAAATCGGCAACTGTACCAATCGCGACAAAGGGAAGGAGATGGTGCGGCAACTTACCGTAGAGCGCATGTGCTACTTTAAATGCTACCCCTACACCAGCAAGCTCTCCAAAAGGATAATGGCCATTCGGATGTCTCGGGTGGATAATCACATCTGCATTAGGCAACTCCTCACCAGGCTCATGGTGATCTGTCACTATGATATCCATCCCCAACTCTTTAGCAACTTGCACTTCATGGTTGCCGGCGATTCCATTATCGACAGTAATAATCAGTTGAAACCCATCTTCATATGCTTGTCGAAACAATCGCTCACTTGGTCCATATCCATCAATAAAACGATTAGGAATAATGTGATGGACATCAGCTCCCAAATCTACTAATGCTGTTTTTAGGACAGTAGTGCTTGTAATGCCATCGGCGTCATAGTCCCCATATATTAAAACTTTTTCTTTATTTTGTATTGCTTGTTTTATACGTTCTACTGCATCGTGCATACCAAACAGATCGTAAGGATCGTGCACTGAATGTTCATTGACCATTAAAAAAGCACGCGCAGATTCAACAGTGTCAAAACCGCGTGCGACTAATATTTTAGCTGAGATAGGTGATAAGCGAAGCTCTTTTTCTAGCATTTCCACAAGTCGATCATCAGGGCGATTGATACGCCATCTCTTCTCTGTTGCTGTCATTTCGTCACTCCCTATCATTCTATTATACAGAAGAAAGCATATAGATTGAAAGCATATAGATTGAAAGCAGAATGGCCAAAATAAGACCTCTATATGATATAGTTACCGCTCTTATACATATACTAAAATTACTTGTTAGGATTGCGTACGGAATGTCTTTTCAACTCCAGGCGATAGCCTTCCATCTTTCCCTCTTGTCTTGATTTCCACTTTATACTTCGTTTTTTTCTTCAAATTAGTGATTTTATAGCGATCTGTATTGATAGTTTTTACATAGCTTCCGTTTAAGTAAATACGGTAGTTTCCACTTTGGTTATTCAGACTTTTAGGTGCTTTGATTACAGCTACTGCAGAAGAGCTGGTAATATTGCTTATCTGTATATCCTGTACGTCATTCGGCAGAGGATGACTGAAATCAATCAATCCGTAGCCATAGAAAGGATCCTTCCCCTTTACACCCAAATCAATTGTATAGTCCCGTAGAGCTTTCCTTAATTGACTACTGGTCGCGCGGGGATATTGTTGCTTCAGTAATGCGAGAAAACCAGTCACATGTGGCGTGGCAAATGATGTGCCTGAACCTAATCTTCTATTTCCTTGCAGATCAGTAGAATAAACACTGTTACCAGGTGCTGCAAACTCTATCTGTGTACCCGTATTCGAAAAAGGTGAAATAAGGCTTTGCTTGTCTATGGATGAGACGGCAATGACTTGGCTATAACGTGCTGGATATTCAACATTTTTTCCATTGCCATCATTCCCCGCTGCTGCCACTAAGATGATACCTGCTTTTGATGTTTTTGCAATAGCATTCCGTAAAATAGCATCATCCATTTTCATACCAAGTGATAGATTTACAATATCTATTTTATGTGCAATTGACCAATCAAGCGCTTTTAATATTGCCTGAATGGGGGCTCCATCAGGTTTAAAAACTTTTAAACTGTATAGTGACATATCCGGTGCAACACCTAATAAGTTATTACTAGCATTACCCAATAGAATGCCTGCGATGAAGGTACCATGGCCATCATTATCATAAGGAGAACTTTCGTCTATTAAAGTTGAACGTACATCCTGAACGAATGAATAGCGATAAACATTTGGCCAATTGACTTTGGAGGTCACCCCTGTATCTATGAGTGCAACTTTTACACTTTTACCACTAAGTCCATTCGTCCATGCATTGCTTGCATGGATTAAAGACATATTCCAATTAATTGCTGATGGTACCTCACTGCCTTGTTTTTTCTCCGGCATTGAAAAAAGATGTGTATCCTTTTTCAATGTTTCCACTTTTACGATTGAGGAGCTCTTTTTGAGTTTTTTTATATCTGCTTTATTAAAAGTGCCAGCAATTGTCTGTAAGTGATGATAATTTTGGTCTACATGCTTTGCTGCAGTTAAAACCTGTTTTTCTCCAACAGAGTTGCGATAAATAATCATAGCTTGTTGAGTTGTAGGATTGCTTGCCTTTGCTAAATGAGGAAAGCATAGAATTAAAAGAGCTATTGTAGTCAATAAACTGATGAGCAATCTATTATTCTTCATTGTGTAGTCTCCTATTTTTAGGTATAGCGTCAAGCTCGATTATAAATCAACTCCAGTAAAAACGTTATAAAAATTTATAGAAATATAAAAAAATCCATCCACCTGATCATCATCAAGTGGATGGATTAAAATTTTACACAACAGGCTCGTCTGTGCCCCATTGTTTTTTCTTTTTGCCTACATCTACATTACCTTTTTTCTTCATCTCACGCACCTTCAATACATACCAAACTTGTGCAGCGATATAGATGGAAGAGTAGATACCTGTAATTAAACCGATCAATAAAGCGATCGAGAACGTAGTGATAGAGCTTGCGCCGAAAATCATTAACGCAACTACAACGATAATTACGGTTAATACTGTATTTACAGAACGTCCTAATGTTTGACGAAGTGATTTGTTCACAATATGCGCCAACTCATCTGGACTCTTAATTTTATTCACACGGTGCAAGTTTTCACGAATCCGGTCAAATGTAACGATGGTGTCATTAATCGAATAACCGACAATAGTCAGTACTGCTGCGATAAATGTAATATCTACTTCTATACGGAATAAACTAAAGATCGCCACCATAAAGAATACATCATGCAATAGCGAGACAATCGCACCAACACCCATTCGCCATTCAAATCGGAATGCAACGTAGATTATTATGCCAATCGCTGCATAGATTAATGCTTTGATCGCATTTTTCATCAGTTCTTGTCCGATTGTAGGGGACACGGTACTGATTGCTGGCTCATGGCCAAATTCTTTCTTGAAGTCCGCTTTCATCTGTTTCACTTCATCTTTTGTGAAGTCATCTTTATAACGGATAACAGCTCGGTCATTCTTACCAGAAATTACGATATCATCCGACTTGAAACCTTCCTTATCAAGATACGACTTCACAGCATCTTTTGTGAGAGAATGCTCTGATTGGACCTCTACACGAGAACCGTGAGAGAAGTCAATACCTAGATTCAAACGGAAAATGCCTAACACAATCATCCCTGCGATGATTAAAACTGCTGACAAAGCAAAGAATTTATTGCGGTTGTGCACAAAATCGAAACGGTCAAAACGTGTTGTTAAATCAAGTGTATCCACGCCTTCTTCTATTTTATGGACACGTTTTGGATTAACGCCGAACCATCGAACTTTTCCATCTAAGTAGCCGCTGTTCACCAGTAATCCTAATAAGATACGTGTACCCCATACTGCAGTCAAGAAGCTGACTAGAATAGAAATGATTAATGTTGTCGCGAAGCCTTTTACAGAGCTTACACCTAAGGCAAATAACACGCCAGCTGCAAGCAATGTCGTAATATTGGCATCAAAAATAGCTGTGAACGAAGATTTAGAACCTGATTTAAATGCGGCTTTGACTGTTTTGCCGACACGAAGTTCTTCTTTAATCCGCTCATACATAAGGATATTAGCATCGACAGCCATACCTATCCCAAGCACTAACGCTGCGATACCCGGCAATGTCAATACAGCATTGATCCAATCAAAAATAACTAATGTGATAAATGTAAAGATCAGTAGCGTGATGTCTGCTACTAAACCTGGTAAACGGTAGACTAATAGCATAAAGATAAAGATAACTGCTACACCAATGACACTAGCCAAGACCGTACTTTTTAGCGCTTCATCACCGAACTGTGCTCCCACAGAAGTGGAGTACATTTCTTTCAGCTTCGCTGGTAGAGCACCGGCATTCAAAATACCTGCTAAGTCTTTCGTTTCTTGTACAGTAAAGCTCCCTGTAATTTGGACATCTTTAGAGTTGATTTCCTTTGTTACTTGTGGAGCAGAAACGAATTGCGGATCTGCTTTAACAGCTTCTTTCTTATAAGAAGACTTGCCTTCTTCAAAGTCTAGCCAAATGACTAATAAGTTATTTGGTGTACCCATTGCTGCAATTTTGCTCGTAACTTGTCCGAATTTATCCGGATCTTTCAGTTTCAGGGTAACCATTGGACGGCCCTGTTCATCAAAAGATGGCTTAGCACCGCCTTGTTGAAGGTCATTCCCGTCAAGCAATACTTTGTCATTCACATCGCGGAAAGTAAGATTTGCCTGATTAGATAATACATCACGCGCTGACTCTTGGTCCTTGACGCCCGCTAATTGAACGCGGATTCGGTCGCCGCTTTCTATTTGGATGCTCGGTTCACTTACGCCGAGAACATTGACACGCCTGCTGATCGCATCAGCAGTAGCTTTGACATCACTTTCAGTGATTTTTTGTCCCTTTTTCAGCGGCTCAACTTGATAAAGCACCTCGAATCCACCTTGCAAGTCTAGGCCTAAGTTAATGTTACTTAGTACGCCTTTTACGGTCGTTCCCATAAGAGAGCCAATTACAACGACAATCAGTAGAAACGCGACGATTCGGCTTTTCAATTTCATTAAAACTTCCTCCTAATAAAGTGAAACTTTAATCAGCAAAGGTTTAATCTCTACTGATTGATTAGTTGAACCAATCGGGCATGAGTGGGCCACTTTCTTTGACAAAACTCTTATATTTACTGTTTTGAGAAAGCACAAAGTACCCAGTCATGCGGAAACACTTGCAGTAAAATTACTGACCGAAGCAAACGAATCATAAGTTATGTATGGTTGTGCATATGTCCATTACTACTTTGTATAAAAGTTTGTCCTAGTTCAAAACAAATGCACAATTACGCGATTGATCCACCACTTAAGCAGCATTCTCTGTAATTTTCCTTCTATTGTTTCGTTTTCTCAATTTGAATGTATAACACGTTTATTATGAAACACGATTGCCTACCTGTCAAATCAATCTTCGATACTTTCTGTCATTTTAGAAGGAGTTTTAGCAATATCCATGTTATTTTGACATACAGATAAAGGAAAAATATCGTCAATGAAATTTTTCATTTCAACACTATAAATGGAGCATAAAACCTCATTCAAAGGTATAAACCCCCATTTATCTATCTTCCAATTAATAGTTTTAATTCATCCTCATTAATTGGGGCAAACCAATTTGAGGTTTTTAGTTCTTCCACTTGGCTAAAGGTCATATACTGAGCAGCAGTTAAAGAAAAAATATCTGCAATTACCTTATGCAAAGCTAAATCTGCTTCGCTATATTTTTTCCACTTTTTCAATACTAAATAACGCCAAATATCTTGCTCTGTAATACTTTTTAAACCTTCCATACGAAAATCAGCTTTCCTCATAGCTAACACAGGCATTACTTTATTAAATAGTTTTTCATATTGAACTACCAAACTACTCACGCCCTTTCAAGTTTTGAACGTACAAGTTTAAATTTACTATTTTGCAGAATGTATTGATAGAAAGAAGGGAACTTATGACATCATTTTTTCATGGCACCTTTTTATTGATGGGCGCCGTACTACTATCTAAACTATTAGGTTTTTTGTATCGTATGCAATTTATGCGCGTTGCAGGCGAAGAAGCTGTCGGCGTTTATATGACCGCCTATCCCGCATTTATCTTTTTCTTATCCCTAGTACAGCTCGGCATCCCGATTGCCATCGCTAAAATTGTCGCTGAATTAGAAGCAAAGGGAAAGCGTTTGGAAATCAGCAAGTTGATGCGTACTTCTAGGCTGTTAAGTTATTTATCTATTTTGCTTTTCTTCCCCATCATCATGTTTGCAGTACCTTATATCGCAAAAGATTTATTGCATGATCCAAAAGTGGCCATGCTATTATATGTCTCTTTATTTACCGTGCCGCTCTCTATGGCGTCTGCACTTTTAAAAGGTTTATTCCAAGGACTTGCTCGCATAGGTGAAACTGCATGGAGCCAAACACTTGAGCAAATTATCCGCATCGCCATGATCACATGGCTTTTGCCTTACGGGGTAAACCAAGAATCTCCTGCGCTCACAGCTACTTACGCAATGGTCATTACTGGACTTGCTGAGGCGGTAGCATTACTTTACTTATACTGGAAATACCTCCATGCGAAGAGAAAAGGAATTATTGTTGGATCGAAAGGCTACTCTTCTCCAAAACCAATACTTGGCATTGCATTGCCTTCTACAGGCAGTCGCCTTTTTGGTTCATTTACTTGGTTTTTAGAACCAATTGTCTTTTTAAAGGCCCTTACAATAGCTGGTTTAACAGCTGCTGCTGCCACGAAGCAATATGGCATTATTTCAGGTGTTCATATACCATTACTATTATTCCCTGCCTTTATTCCTGCAGCCTTAGCTGTTGTGCTGATTCCAGCTGTCAGCGATGCTGTAGCCAGAGGAATGAATTCTCTATTAAGAGAACGAGTCCATATCGCGCTTAGGTTGTCGACTATCGTCGGTTGTTTTAGCGCTGTTTTCTTTTATCTTTATGGGGATGCTTTAGCCGTGAAACTTTTTAATTTATCTGAAGACAGAGGCTATATGAAAATTTTAGCACCTATTTTTTTCTTTTACTATATACAAAGCCCACTGAATTCTATCTTGCAGGCTTTAGATGAAGCTAAAGCAGCGATGATGAACTCTGTGTATGGCGGCATCGGAAAGCTGGTTGTCATGCTCGCGCTTGCTTCCCAGCCGCAAATAGCTGAAACCGGCGCCATTATTGCCATTGGATTTGGTGTACTCATTACTTCATTTTTGCATATTGCAACAATTCGAAAAAAGAAATTTGTGGATACAGGTTTTAAGCTAGTCATTATCCCTTATTGGGCATCTGTGTTGATAGTTATTTTCCGAGAATACATCCTGCCGACAGACCAATTGAATCTTTGGATGAATTGTTCTATTACGCTTGGCTTAGTTTTTGTTGTCCTAATGCTCGCTGACCAAATCCGCGTCAACGATTTCCGCTACTTAACAAAAACAATACGCAGAAGACTATGATTTTAATTGAACATGAAGGGAATCATCTTCAAAACAGCAATAGAATATATCCTTTGGATTTTTGTATCCAGCTTCCTCTAATTTTTTTATAAGCCAAGATTTATCTTTCTGTATAAGGATGAGATGCTTTGTCTGTATTTCGCCATCAACGATGAGCGGCAATATAGGATGCATCTCACCTTTTTTAAATACAGCTAAATTTCCCGATGATTCTAAAAAGGCATAGGCCACACTCTGGATCGATCCTATTTGCTGTTCTCGCAATTGCTGAAATAAATCATCTAAATTATACCGCTGCTTTTTCATTTCCTTTTCCTGAAGCACCCCATCTCGAATAATGAGAGTGGGATCTCCATCAATGATATCTCGAACATTTTTAAACTTCAGAGAGATAAAGGAAATGACCACCTGCAGCACAAGCAAAACGATCATAGGCAGCAACGACTCGAAAAAGTTTCTCTTCTTATCCTCCACTGCAAATGCAGCTACTTCTGTTAATAATATAAATACGACTAAATCAATCATACTTAATTCGCCAACTTCACGTTTTCCCATTAGCTTAATTATAATGATAAGAATAAAGTAAAGAAGGAACATACGAAAAGAAACAACCATTAAATCGTTCAATCTTATGACCCCTTTTATTCTTTATACTTTGCATTTCCCGTAAAATTATTCATTCAAAAATATATAGAAGGCTGTCACTACGAGAGCGGCAATCAAGATAATAAAAATAATATATCCTAAAGAGCGAACCCACTTTGGCTTAGTTGGCATTTTCGGCTTTCTATTGCCAAATCTATTTTGGGCCATCCGTTGCTTAGCTGCTAATCTTTCGTGAATTGTATCATCATAGCCCATTTGCTGTGCTTTCTTTTTAGTATTCCATTGTTTTTTAGGCAAATAATCGCTTCCTTTAAAAAAGATGAATATGTTTATTATTCGACGTATAAAATAAAAAAGCCTTTATTTCTAAAGAAATAAAGGCTTTTTTTTTCATTATAAGCATTCCAAAAGCTACGCGTTTTATACACAAGACTACTTTACAGCAGCTGCATCATCTAAAACTTTGCCGATGGCTGCACGTTCAAAACGCATTTTTGTACCATCTTCTACTTTTAGAACGACTGAAGCATCATCGATGGCTTCAACGATACCATGAAGCCCACCAATTGTTACAACTTTGTTTCCTTTTGCCAAGTTGCTTTGCATGTTTTGAGTGTTTTTACGCTGCTTTTGAGCAGGACGAATCAACATTAAATACATAAGCACGAAGATAATAATCATTGGTAGAAAAGCTTGTAATTGCATGTCCAAAAATCCCCCTTTTGTCTCTCTGTTTCATTATACTAGGTTTAGAAGTTTTTCGCATTTGGTTTATTAAAACCATATTGTTCAAAGAATTCTTCACGGAAATCGCCTAAGCGATCTTCGCGGATTGCTTGGCGCACTTGGCACATTAAATCTTGCAAGAAATACAGATTGTGGTAACTTGTCAAACGAATGCCGAATGTCTCATCCGCTTTAATTAGATGCCGTATATATGCACGTGAGTAGTTTTTGCAAGTATAGCAATCACAGTTAGGATCAAGCGGTCCAAAATCGCGAGCAAATTTAGCATTTTTTATGACCAGTCTTCCTTGGCTTGTCATGCATGTACCATTACGGGCAATACGTGTTGGCAGTACACAGTCAAACATATCAATCCCAAGAATAGCTCCATCTATCAATGAGTCAGGAGAACCCACGCCCATTAGGTAACGCGGCTTGTTTGTTGGTAAGAGCGGAGTTGTATATTCCAACATGCGATTCATAATATCCTTTGGCTCCCCAACGGATAATCCACCAATTGCATAGCCTGGGAAATCAAGCGAAACAAGATCCTTTGCAGACTGCTTACGAAGTTCTTCAAATTCCCCACCTTGAACAATACCGAATAAACCTTGATCCTGTGGTCTTGAATGCGCTTCTAAACATCTTTCAGCCCAACGTGATGTACGCTCAACAGATTTCTTCATATACTCAAAAGTTGCAGGATACGGAGGACATTCATCAAATGCCATCATAATATCAGAACCTAGAGCATTTTGGATTTCCATTGCTTTTTCTGGACTTAGGAATAGCTTATCACCATTTAAGTGATTACGGAAATGAACGCCTTCTTCTTCAATGCGGCGGATATCGCTTAAGCTAAATACTTGGAAGCCGCCAGAATCTGTTAATATAGCGCGATCCCAATTCATAAATTTGTGCAAGCCACCAGCCTCACGAATGATTTCATGGCCAGGACGCAGCCATAAATGATACGTGTTGCTTAAAATAATACCTGCACCCATTTCTTTTACTTCTTCTGGCGCCATCGTTTTGACAGACGCTTGTGTACCTACTGGCATAAATGCTGGTGTTTCAAAAGAACCATGCGGTGTATGCACGATGCCAAGACGTGCACCAGTTTGCTTATCTGTTTTAATAAGCTCATATCGAATTGCTTGAGACATAATTTAATTTCCTTTCTTTCTTTTAGGTCGGATGAACATGGCATCGCCAAAGCTGAAGAAACGATATTTGTTTTCTACAGCAATTTTATAAGCGTTCAGAACATTTTCTCTCCCTGCAAGGGCACTAATCATCATAACCAATGTAGACTTTGGCAAATGAAAATTCGTCACCATTCCGTCGACAGCAAGATATTCAAACCCTGGGTAAATGAATATGGTAGTCCAGCCAGACTCAGCGACTATATTTCCATTATTGCGATGTGCGATTGTTTCAAGTGTTCTAGTAGAAGTAGTACCCACAGCGATTACACGTCCGCCATTAGCCTGTGTTTCCTTAATAATGCTGGCTGTTTCTTCAGTTAAGTGATAGAATTCGGCGTGCATATCGTGTTCCTCAATATTCTCGACGCTTACTGGACGGAATGTTCCTATGCCAACGTGCAATGTCAAAAATGCAACTTTTACGCCTTTTTGTCGGATTTCCTCCAATAGTTCCTCTGTAAAGTGAAGTCCTGCTGTTGGTGCTGCTGCTGATCCAAGCTCTTTTGAATAAACTGTTTGGTAGCGCTCTTGGTCTTCTAATTTTTCATGTATATACGGCGGCAGTGGCATTGTTCCTAGTTTTTCTAAGATTTCAATAAAAATGCCTTCATATTCAAATTTAAACATTCGACCACCATGCGCCAACTCACCAGTACAAGTAGCTTTTAACAGACCCTCGCCAAAAGTAAGAACAGTTCCTACTTTTACGCGTTTTGCAGGTTTGACTAATGTTTCCCACTCATCATCGCTCGTTTGTTTTAACAATAATACCTCAATGTGGGCACCTGTTTCTTCTTTCACACCAATCAAACGGGCAGGAAGCACGCGTGTGTCATTTAAGATTAAACAGTCTCCTTCTTGAAGTTCATTGACAATATCTCTGAAATGATGATGTGATACCTCGCCTGTTTCACGATCTAATACCATCAACCGGCTAGAAGTACGGTCTTCAAGTGGTACTTGGGCAATTAATTCTTCTGGTAATTCATAATCAAAGTCTTCTAATTTCATTTGTCTTTCCTTCTTTATATTAAGATTCTTGTGTTTTTTCGTAACCGAAATGACTATAGGCTAGAGCTGTAACGATTCGTCCTCTTGGTGTACGCTGAATAAAACCAATCTGCATTAAATAAGGTTCATAAACGTCTTCAATGGTCGTTGATTCCTCACCTATGCTTGCCGCAATCGTATCTAATCCGACCGGCCCGCCTCGGAATCGTTCGATCATAGTTACTATCAATTTATGGTCTATATGGTCTAGTCCCAGTGGATCAACTTGCAGACGTTCTAATGCATCTTGTGATAGGAAGTGAGAGATTACCCCGTCTCCGATCACTTGGGCATAATCGCGTACCCTTTTTAACAAGCGATTGGCAATTCTCGGGGTCCCCCTTGATCGCCTTGCTAATTCGCCTGCAGCATTTTGGTCAATCACAACATCGAAGAGCTCTGCACTTCTGCACACTATTTCAGCTAAAGAATACTCATCATAGTAGTCTAATCGTAATAATACACCAAAACGGTCTCTAAGTGGAGCAGATAGCGCTCCTGCCCTAGTGGTAGCGCCAACTAATGTAAAAGGAGGCAAATCCAACCTAATAGATCTTGCTTCTGGCCCTTTACCGACCACAATATCCAAACAAAAGTCTTCCATTGCTGGATATAGGACCTCTTCTATTGCTCGAGGCAAACGATGAATCTCATCAATAAATAGCACATCGCCAGGCTCTAAGGAGCTCACAATCGCCGCTAAGTCGCCAGGACGTTCAATAGCTGGACCGCTCGTCATTTTGATATTTGTACCCATTTCATTCGCAATGACAGCGGCTAAGGTTGTTTTCCCAAGCCCCGGAGGTCCATAAAGCAAGACATGGTCTAAGCTTTCTTCTCGCATTTTTGCCGCTTCGATAAAGATTTTTAGGTTGTCTTTGACCTTTTGCTGCCCAATATATTGTGCAAGATTTTGTGGGCGCAATGACAACTCCAAACCTTCATCAAACGCAGTAGCTTCGCTTGATACGACTCGTTCTTCCATTTTATTTACCTCCTATCCGTTATTGTTGTTTTAACAGTAACTTCAAAGCTTGTTTCATATAATCTTCTGTTGTATTTAAGCCATCATTATTTTCAAGCGGTATGCGAATTTTGGCTAATTCTTTTTCAGAATAACCTAATGCTGTAAGTGCTAGCAAAGCATCCTCTAACTCATCTTTATTATGGTGAACACCAAATAGCGGCAGTTCATCTTGAGCACTTGCTAATTCTATATTATCAAGCAGACTGCCAAGCTTTCCTTTTAGATCAAGTATCATCTGGCGAGCAGTTTTCTTCCCAACGCCAGGGAATTTAACAAGGAACTTCTCATCCTCTTGTTCTATCGCCTGGATAACTTGTTGTGGATTGCCACTAGCTAATATGGCAAGCGCTCCTTTTGGTCCAATACCGGACACTTGGATCAGCTTTCGAAATAACTCTCGCTCTTCTAATGATTGAAAGGCAAATAATAGCTGTGCATCTTCCCGTACATGCATATGTGTATAGAACTTCACATTAGCTTTGTCCATTTGAAAAGCAAACGGATTTGGCGTGAATAACTGCCAGCCAATCCCTTGCTGTTCAACGACAATATATTCGGGGGTAATGCGTGTAGCCGTGCCAATTATGTAGTCGTACATAACATTCTCCTTTTTGCGTAACGATATTCATTATAGCACTTTTAAACGGCGGATGCATGTTCGCCTTCGCCTTAAAAAAGATAGGCCATGAAAGACCTATCTTAAAATATAATAATATCATTATTTTACCTACCACAATCATACCATAATTTTGGCCAAGAAGAGAGCGCCACTTCCGTAAAGCGTAATAAATCCTCCACAAACGTTTGTTGCTTTTCATTTTCGACTGTTTTTACATACAACCATTCACGCAACAACTCATTCGGATAACGCAATGCTTGCAAATAGCTGTTAGGAAAGTCTGATAATAACGGCTGCTCTTTTAGGAGCAATTTTAAATTGTATTGGACATGCGGCAAAACGCGATGCATCCACATGATGAGCTCTTCTTCTGGGTGGCCGTACGCACAAAGGTCAAAATCGATCATGTAGTCTTTCCCTTTGGCATCTTTTAAAAAGTTATGGTGAACGACGTCCCCATGCAAAATTGTTTTTTTGCTTGTCAAAGGCTCTACATTTTGCAGTTCTTTGAGCGCTTTTCTTGCATAAAGAACAAGCTGGTCACATTTTTCGTTGCCTAAGTATATTGAGATTTTTGGAATATGCATAATGAATTTCTGAAGGCGTTCTTGCCACTTCAATTGCAAATCATAAGCGGGCAAATAATAATCAGCCTTAGACCAATTATTATTCTTCCCCGTTTTGTGCAATTGTTGAATGAGCTCAAGAGATTTTTTGCGATCTATTTTTGATTTATAGTTAAATCGCCGTGCGTTTTTCACCCATGGTTGGGTCAGAATATTATTTTCTAACTTTGTATTAGGTAACGTATGTGGAAATTCCATGTCAGCAAGCGTATCATGAACCGCTTTCACTTTTTTCGCAACCAGTATATGCTCATATTTTTTGACCATTACTTCTTTATTGCCCGCTTGACATTGCCAAACATTTTTTTTGATTCTTTTTTTTATTTGAAAATTGTTCAACTAATAGGTCTCATAACCCGCTTGCGGGAATTGTGGCGCATAGTATGGATGGTAGGAGTATCCTTGAGCCGATAAGCAAGCTGGACAGTTGCAAGCTCCATGCCATTGGTGAGGTGGCATTGGATAATACGGCATGGCTTGAGGCATAGCATAAGGATCGAACTGCCACTGCTGGTCATATTGAGGAGCCATATTTGGCGGCATGCCACTTTGCTCCATTTGCTGCGGGAATTGACCATAATGATCATGCCCATGGAAGTCATGGTGTTTTGGTGTATCTAGTGAAGATGATTCACATTCTTGAGTTTTTTCAGGCATTTGCCACTGTGGCATTGGTTGTGCCATTGGCGGTCCCCACTGCGGTGTAGGCATTGGCCACGGCATCACTTGTTGTCCTCCGCCACAGCTGCTACAGCCACTTATGTTCTGTGGTGGCATTGGCACTGCATGCTGATCAAACGTTGATGATTCACACTCCCTTGTAGATTCCGGCATTTGCCACTGTGGCTGCATTGATCCCATCCAATGAGGTGCAGGTGCATGCCAAATCGGCTGTATCGGCATTGGCATCATTGGATGGCTACCTCCGCAACCACAACTGCTGCAGAAATGTGGGAACGGTTTTGGCATTGGCATTGGCATTATAGGGTGGCAAGGTTGATATACCTCTTCCTTACATCCTTCATATTTTGGAGGCAGTGGGGGTTGAGGTAAGTATGGCATTACAGGCGGTACTGGAGGTAAGCTTGGTTTGTACTCCACTACCTCTCTTTTCGGTTGAATGATGAATTGTTCTTCATGTTGCTCAATGATCTCTACTCTAGCTCTTACAGGTCGACTTTCTTCAAACGGGTGTGGATGAGGCATTGGCACTGGCTCCGGTGGAGGTACTGGTACCGGAACTGGAATAGGAACCGGAACTTCTTTTTCTTTAACAGGCATCGGCGGCTTTGGCGGCATTACTTTCGGTTGTTCTTTTGGCTTTGGAACATGATGCTCTTTTGGTTGTTCCTTTGGTCTTGGTACATGGTGCTCTTTTGGCGGCAACACCGTTTGTTCCTTCGGGGGGACAACCGGCAGCTCTTTTGGCTGGTGTGGCACCTCTTTTACTCTCGGCATTTCTTTCACCGGCGGTGTGTGGTGCTCTTTTGGCACCTCTTTTTTTGGTTCAGGCAGGAATAGCTCCATACCAGGAACAATATAGTCAGGATTCGCTAGATGGGCGTTTAATCGTTTTAATTCTTCAAAGGAAATGCCGTATTGCCTCGCAATTTTCCACAATGTATCGCCCTTTTTGACAGTATGAACGCGCACGTTTTTCCTCCTTCCGTCTCCTTACCATATGAAAAGCATCGGGAATTGGACACTTAATTCGTCATTTGATTGGCCTTTCATGTTACACTATGCAACAAATCGACAAACTAGAAGAAATTTCTTAAAAAAGGGAGTTTAGTTATTTAGCTGACCAACAAAAAAACCTGTTCCCACATTCAGGAACAGGTTTATAATCTTTTCATAGCTGAAGATTATTTTATTTTTTTTGTGCTTCCAGAAAAACCTTTTGTGCTGCAGATATACCTGCAGCCGGTTCGAAAGAATAATTAAAATCTTGCAAACCTGCTTCTATTAAAGAAATAGCTTGCAAAATATCACTTGGGAAGCAGTATCCCATATGACCAAAACGGAAGATTTTCCCTTGTAGTTCGCCTAGTCCCCCAGCAAAATCAAGATGATATTGTTTCTTTAAATGCCCAAGGAATTGAGAAAGATTTATTCCTTCAGGTGCCATAATAGCTGTGATTGTAGGTGAAGCATATTCATCAGAAGTTAACACCCCAATAGATAGTGCTTTCATTGCTGCACGTACCATATCCTTCATAAGTTCGTGGCGAGCAACTGTTTGATCAAAGCTTTCTGCTTCAATCAAATCGCATGCTGCAGAAAGACCATAAATCAATGTAATTGCTGGTGTATTCGGCGTCATACCTTTTTGTGCCCATTCCCGGTAGCTTAATAAATTCAAATAATAAGCAGAGGTTTTATTCTCTTCAATTACTTTCCATGCTCTGTCGCTGACACTAACAAAGGCAAGACCTGGCGGCAGCATCATTGCTTTTTGTGATCCTGTTACTAAAATATCAATGCCCCATTGATCCATTTTCACAGGAACCCCGCCAATACAGCTTACTCCGTCTACGATAAACAATGCATCTGATTTCTCACGTACAACTTTCGCCAGTTCTTTAACCGGATTTAAGATACCTGTCGAAGTTTCATTATAAGTGACAAATACAGCTTTAATATTTGATAAAGGTTCTAAAAATGTAGCAAGATCTTCAGCGGTACATGCTTCGCCCCAAGGTTTTCTTAATACATGCGCATGGAACCCATGTTTTTCGCAAATAGAAACGAAATAATCACCAAAGGCACCGATACTAACTACGACAACTTCCTCACCAGGGGAAACAGTGTTAACAACAGCTGCTTCTAATGCGGCAGTACCACCAGATGGGAGCAGTAAGATTTCTTGTTTTGTTCCAAAGATAGGTTTTACGCGATTAGTAGTCTCACGAAATAGCTTAACGAATTCCTCGCTTCGGTGGCTAATAATATCTTGGCTCATTGCAAGCTGCACTTTCTTCGGTATAGGTGTAGGACCTGGATGTCTTAGAATATTTGAATACATACATTTTTCTCCTTTAACAGTTTAATAAAGGTATTTTCTTTTCCTAAATTTATTATACCAAAGATTATGATAGTAGGTGTCTAGGAGGGCTTAGCACAGCAAGACGACATAAGTTTTGCTACATACAAGTGCCAATTAAACAGATACGACAATTGATTTCATGGTACACTAAAGACACTTAAGCTATTTTGAGGTGTTATGTATGAAAAAATTATTAGGAGAAGAACGCAGGGCTTATTTATTAGATTTACTGAAAACAACCGGACAAGCCATTACTGGAACAGAATTTGCCAAGAAAACAAATGTATCTCGGCAAGTAATAGTAAATGACATTGCTTTATTAAAAGCCCGCAATGAGCCTATTATCGCTACGAGCCAAGGCTATCTTTATATGAGCATAGAGTCTAAGCAGCAAGTATTTGAACGCCAAATCGCAGTTCACCATACAGCTGACCAAACAGAAGATGAGTTGAACATGCTAGTGGATGCAGGCATTACTGTGAAAGATGTGACAGTAGAACATCCATTATATGGTGAAATCACCGCGGCTATAATGGTTAAAAATCGTTTTGAGGTGCAACAATTCCTTCAAAAATCACGTGAGACCAATGCTACACCATTATCAGCATTAACAGGCGGTTCACATCTGCATACAATATCTGCTCCTACAGAAGAGCAATTAGACCTGGCCGAAAGCCTTTTACAACAAAAAAATTATCTTCTAAGTAATAATTAGAGATACAAAAAAGTGTCCATCATGTCTGGACACTTTTTTTGTTACTTTTTATATGTAAAGTAGCTGCCTAAAGTTTTCACAGTGCAATCTAGCGCAGCCAGTTCCTCCATTGCACCTCTCATCATTGGCGCATTTTCGTCTTCCAATACATCTAAAGTAAAGAAGTAATCACCTAAGCCTGTTTTTAATGGACGTGATTCGATTTTGCTCAAATTAATTTGGCGCCACGCGAAGACAGATAATATTTGATGTAAAGCTCCTGAACGGTCGCTAGGCAGTTCAATCATTAACGTGGTCTTTATCTGTTCCTCATGGCCCTGTTGCAACAAGCGTTGATTTTCATTCGCTAATATGAAAAATCGTGTATGATTAAAGTGAAAATCATGAATATAACGTTCTACAATTTTCAACTTATACGTTTCAGCAGCCGCTTTGTTGCCAATCGCTCCGATGCACTCATTCGGATGCTCAGCAATATACTTGGCTGCAGCAGCAGTAGAAGCAGTCTCATGCAAAGGAACTCCATGAAAATGGTTGTACAAATATTTATGGCACTGAGCTAGTGCATGCGGGTGCGAATAAATATCCGTTAATGTTTCCCAATTCTTAGCTTGCTGCGGATGCACTAAAAGATGCTGTTCGATCGGCGTCAAGACTTCCCCTACGACATATAATTCTGCTTCATGAAACAAGTAATCTATTGTTAGAGGTACAGTACCCTCTAACGCATTTTCAAGCGGCACGATTGCATAACTCACGCGCTTACTCGCAACTGCTTCAATACAAGCAGGAATACTTTGATATGAAGAAAGCTGATCATCTAAAAAGAGTTGCTGTGCTGCTAAATGTGTAAAAGTTCCTTCTGGTCCTAAATAAGCTACACGTTGATCCTGTGACAATAAACTCCCTCCTATAAAGCACCTGAGCTAATTACCTCCGCCGATTCGACAAAGTCTAATTTTTTGAGACGTTGGATTAACTCATCTAATTCCCCTTCCATTACCGTTACATCAAGTGAAAGTGTCACATTTGCACGGCCTTGGATAGGGATTGTTTGATGGATTGTTAAGATATTACAATGTGCGTCGGTTACAGTGTTTAAAAGCCTTGCTAACGTTCCTTTACGGTCTTCAAGCTGCAAAAAAACAGTTAAAATGCGTTCTTGTACAATGGAGTGAAAAGGGAAAACAGCATCTCGATACTTATAAAACGCACTTCTTGATAAATCGACTTGCTTCACAGCATCCCATATGGAAGAAACAGCACCTGTTTGCAATAAATGCTTGGCTTCCAATGTTTTTTGCATGGCATCTGTTAACACATCTTCGCGTACTAAATAATAGCGTTGATCTGCTATATTTTTCATCCTTTTCCCCCCTGAATCCTACTCAACAAAATCAAATTCAAATTTCAACAAACGAACCGTATCACCATTTTGCGCGCCACGTTCACGTAGAGCATCATCCACACCCATACCTCGCATTTGGCGTGAGAAGCGGCGAACAGATTCTTCGCGGCTAAAGTCTGTCATCTTGAATAGGCGTTCAATTGAATCCCCAGATAACACAAATGCTCCGTCATCATCACGTGTAATAACAAAGTCCTTGCCTTTTGCCTCATGTTTGTAAAGAACCGTTGCTTCTGTTTCTTCCTCTTCGATTTCATTCAATGAGAATTCCGGCGTTTCATCCAATAGATCTGCTACAGCAAATAGCATTTCTTTCAAGCCTTGGCGTGAAACAGCAGAAATCGGGAATATTCTAGCATCGCTTCCTACTTTAGTACGGAATTCTTCTAGGTTTTCATCCGCTTCCGGCATGTCCATTTTATTGGCAACAATAATTTGCGGTCGTTCAGTCAATCGCATATTGTATTGTTCTAACTCTTTGTTGATTGTCAAATAATCTTCATATGGATCGCGACCTTCCATACCAGACATATCAATTACATGGACGATTACACGAGTACGCTCAATATGACGTAAAAATTGGTGTCCAAGTCCAACTCCTTCTGATGCGCCTTCGATTAAACCTGGCAAATCTGCCATAGCGAAGCTTCGTCCATCCTCTACACGTACCATTCCTAAGTTAGGCACTATTGTAGTAAAATGATAAGCACCGATTTTAGGCTTAGCAGAGGTCACAACAGATAATAAGGTTGACTTGCCCACACTTGGGAATCCAACTAATCCAACATCAGCTAATACTTTTAGTTCTAGAACTACATTTAGCTCTTGTCCAGGCTCACCTTTTTCTGAAAGTTCCGGAGCCGGGTTTGCAGGTGTGGCAAAACGAGAGTTTCCGCGACCACCGCGGCCACCTTTAGCAATGACTGCTTTTTGTCCATGTTCTACTAAATCTGCAATAACGCGACCTGTCTCTTCTTCCGTCACAACAGTACCTGGAGGAACAGATACATACATAGCTCCAGCCCTTTTGCCATGCATATTTTTGCTCATACCATGTTCGCCGCGGTCTGCTTTAAAATGACGCTTGAAACGGAAATCCATCAATGTACGTAGACCTTCATCTACGATAAATACAACATCTCCGCCATTCCCTCCGTCACCGCCTGCCGGGCCGCCGTTTGGAATAAATTTTTCACGGCGGAAGGCTACCATTCCATCGCCGCCATCTCCACCTTTAACATAAACTTTTACGTGATCGACAAACATTAAATTCCCTCCTTTTTCGTAATAATCATATGCCATTCATTTTGTGTAAAAGAAATTTCTTCATTCATGATGAATGGGTGTTTTAGAATATGATAATGCTCTTTTTGGCTCCAATGGCCAATTAAATGAAATTCTATTTCAAATTGTTGGTTACTAGCATATATTTGCAACGATAGCTGTTGGTCTACGAATGGATCAAGCGCTTCATAGATATGTAAAATAGCGCCTTCTAAATAATCGCATACCACATTGTCTGCTTCTTGGTTAATCTTTTCATCAATGTTAGTTTCTACTTTCACATGAATACTTGGATAGCGCCATTCTAGTGTATGAATCCAGTCGATTGTCTTTGGCAAACCCATTTTGTTGATGGAAAAGAAGGTTTTGCATTGCTCTGCTGTTTGTTCAACTGCATTTTTCGCTTCTTCTAGGCGACCTAAATCAAGGTTCATTTTGATTAATTGAAGTTGATTCATAAAATCATGGTTCGCAAAGCGCAGCACTTCATTTACGTTGAGTGATTGATGCTTCGACAAGACTACACGCTCCTTTGCTTGAACAATTGCAATATTAGTATACCAATTTCAGAAATATTTTTCTTCTATTTGAAAAAACGACTTTCGCAAAAAGAGCGAAAGCCGATTTTGATAAGGTATGATTATTATAAAGAAAGAGGCTGTCTCAAGGTGCAGATACACTCTTGAGACAGCCGTCTAGTCTTCATACCCTGCTATTAAGCTTCTTGAGCAACTGGGTATACGCTGACTTTACGTTTATCGCGACCTAGGCGTTCGAATTTTACAACACCATCGATTTTAGCGAATAAAGTATCGTCACCACCGCGACCTACGTTTTCACCTGGGTAAATTTTAGTACCGCGTTGACGGTATAAAATAGAACCAGCAGTAGCAAATTGACCATCAGCACGTTTAGCGCCTAAACGTTTAGACTCAGAGTCACGACCGTTCTTAGTAGAACCTACACCTTTTTTAGAAGCGAAGAATTGCAAATCTAAAGATACTAGTAACATATGTTCCACCTCCTAGATCATCTTATATTTTAATTCGATAAAATCTCCGTAACTGGCAACCATCGTATAGAATTGCGTTACCATTGTTTGGAGAATAATTTGCAGTTTTGCATCAAGCTCAGCATCAAGAGTTGTTTGGTCGATAACACAGGATAAATATCCCCCGTTTTCGCCTTGCTCAATCCCCGGTTGTAATTGAAGTATTTGTCCAATCGCATTGACACTGCCAAAAGCAATGGCAGATACGCCGGCGCATACTAAATCATGACCAGGATCGCCTGAATAGGCATGACCTGAGACTTCAAAGCCATATGACTTTCGATTTTCATCGCTATGAACTGTAATAGTGATCACAATATCACCTCATCATTAAGCGTTGATTGTTTCAACAACTAATTTTGTGTATGGTTGACGGTGACCTTGTTTACGACGGTAGTTCTTTTTAGCTTTCAATTTGAAAACAACGATTTTTTTCGCACGGCCTTGTTTTTCAACTTTAGCTGTAACTGTTGCTCCTTCAACGAATGGAGCACCAACTTTAACGTCATCGCCACCAACAAAAAGAACTTTGTCAAAAGTAACTGTTTCACCAGCTTGTGCGTTGATTTTTTCAACGTAGATTGCTTGGCCAGCTTCTACTTTAACTTGTTTACCACCAGTTTCAATAATTGCGTACATAACTGCACCTCCTTAGATAACTCAGACTCGCCTTCAATAGGTGATCATAATCGATGCTTAAACCTTTTCAGCGCGGTTGTAGCACGGGTGCTACATAACATTAGAAATTTTATCATACCAAAACTATGGCGTCAACCTATTTAATACGATGTTTTCGAAAGCTTGTTCATATCGACGGTATCGAAATGCTTGTATATTTTGAATGAATAAAAGAATAAGTATCAAAATAAAAAAGAAAGATTCCGGTATATATAATAATGCCATTAGCAGGCACAGGAAACAACAGGACATAGAAAATGCTAAAAAAGACGTTTTTGTTTGGATAATTGATTTTTTTTCACTCCACAGTATTTCAACGATCCGTCCACCATCTAACGGCCAAATCGGCAATAAATTCAGTAAGAGTAATAAAAGCTGAATTGTTTGCAAGGGCACGCTCAAATTTTGTGGCAAAAAAAAGAGTGCTAGGAGGAATAAGAGAAGAGTGGCAAACGGACCTGCCATGGTAATGAGCAACTGTTGCTGTTTGGTCATTTGCCAGCTCTTGCTGAATTGTATTTCGCCTCCATAAGGCATAATCACACAGGATTTTATATTGGCCCCCACAAGATATGCAACTATCAGGTGCCCTAACTCATGAATGCACAATGACAAAAATAACAGTGCATAGTTTGCAAACTGTCCTGTCAGAACTAGCCAAACGATGATAGGCAAAAGTGTTGGATGAAGCTTCACTTTCAGCATTATTGTAGCCATTCTTTTAATGAACCAGGATCTAAAACGGCACCCTTGCGTTCCACCTGCAAGTAAAACGTGCCTGGCTCCATTGATGATAGGGCTTCGCCTTCTCTAAGCGAGGTATACGGCAAATAATCTAATGTCTTCAATAAGCCATACGTGACCCTCTCTCCCGTATCATATGTAACAGTCATCGTTTTGCCTAGAGACTTTGTGTTGCCTGTAAATGTGACAAAGCCGTCATGCTTCGCGTAAATAGTCATTGGTTTATCATAAGAGAGCAAAACGCCCTTTGAAAAAGTTTGCATTGTATCATAGTTACTGATATACGCATCTGTCACCGGAGCCATAACAGGCACCTTTTCCTCCTCATGGAATACGCTCTTTGTCCACTTTGTTAATATAAATAGGTCATCATTTGAAAGAACGTAATCTGTTACATCGCTCTTTATTATTTGCTTTTTCTCTAAAAAAAGAACGGTAAATAAAATAATCGCAATCCATACAGCAATCTTCCATTTCTTCAAAACTCCACACCCCCAAAAGACTTTTTCTATTAGTTTATGAGGCAGTATGGATAAACAGTACAGAATTATAATCAATCAAACCTATTACTGATTTTCTTGTACTAGGCTAGGACATACGACTATAAAATAAAAAGCCTTTCGGAAATTCTTTTCCAAAAGACTTTTACATTATGTAGCTATAGACAATTATCTTGAGAACAAGGCTTTGATTTTGGCAAAGACACCTTTATGTTCATTTTCTAATGTCATAAGCGGCACAGATTCACCTAAAATACGGCGAACAATATTTCGGTAAGCAATAGCTGCTTGTGTAGATGGTTCCATAACGATTGGTTCACCTTTGTTAGAAGAACGAATAACATGTTCATCATCTGGGATGATACCGAGTAAATCAATGGAAAGATGTGTAGTGATTTCATTTACATCTAGCGCATCTCCACTTTTCATCAGTTGCGGCCGAATTCGGTTGATAATCAATTTCGGCGGTTCAATCTCTTCTTTTTCAAGCAATCCAATAATGCGGTCAGCATCACGAACAGCAGAAATTTCAGGAGTTGTCACAACAATTGCACGATCAGCTCCTGCTATTGCGTTTTTATAGCCTTGCTCAATCCCTGCTGGACAGTCTATTAAAACATAGTCGAACTCAAGCTTTAATTCGTCTATCAGCGTTTTCATCTGTTGTGGTGTCACAGCATTTTTATCAGACGTTTGAGCAGCAGGCAAAAGATAAAGCAATTCATCAAAGCGCTTATCTTTCACTAATGCTTGATGGACCTTACAACGTCCTTCAATCGTATCTACTAAGTCGTAAATAATCCGATTTTCTAACCCTAGAATAACATCTAGATTTCGTAAACCGATGTCCGTATCGACCAAGCAAACTTTTTTATTTTGAAGTGCCAATGCAGTACCTAAATTAGCTGTAGTAGTTGTTTTACCTACTCCACCTTTACCCGAAGTAATTACAATAGCTTCACCCACATTAGCTTCCTCCCTTAAATGTCGATAAATTTGGTCTCAGATTTCGTAAATCCTGCAACCGATCAATCGCAATGCGGCCGTTTGTATGAATATACGCACATTCCATTTCAGGTTTGTTTGCGAGAATGGTAATTTCATTGGTCATTAATTCCATTAAATCGGCAATCATTAGGTGTGTCGCTTCAAGCCATGAGGCTGCGATTACACTATCGCGATTGCCGTTAAACCCCGCATGCGCCATTCCCTTCAATCGACCCATTACATAAATACTGCCGCCAGCAACCACTTTGCCATTCGGGTTTACATCCCCAATGACAACAAGGTCACCGTCAGCCTTTATTTCTTGTCCAGAACGTACAATACCTATGTAAGTAGATGATTGGTTTCTCAAAAGCTTTTCATTGCATTCTTCCATCGTAATTACGTCGCTCTTAATCTTTGTCACTTTTAATGACTTTGATTCTTGAACAATATGGAGAATTTCTTTCAGCTGCTCTTGGTTGCAATATCGATTTCCTACATGGATAGTAACTTCGGCTTGTCCTTCGAGCCCTTCTTCTGTGACTTTGCGCTTTAATTCATCTAATAAATCAGAGTAAGCGCACTGATCATCTAGCTGAAGCACGAGCCCTTCTTTCGTTCCTTTAATTAAGACTAGCTGCTTAGTTGTCAAATGCTTCACCTCACGCTTCTCTGCTATAACGTTGATTGATTTGCCTTTAATAACACACGAGCTTCGATTAAATACTTAAACGTCCATCCGAGCATGATGAGATAAATAGAATTGGCAATCATGGTTGGAATCAACCGTTGATTTAAAAATTCTGTAAAGGGTACAGACGTAAAAGAAATGAGTAAGAAAAATTGGTTCAAGACAATTTCCAAAAGCGCTACAAGCACTAATGAAAGGATGGTAGTAATAGCAAGATGTTGATGTATATATTTCACTGTAGAACCCGCCACAAAACAAATGAACGGATACAGGAATGTATATAATCCAATAATATCAATATAGAAAATATCATACAATACCCCAAATATTAATCCATACATCATTGCCCGCTTACGATCATAATAAATTGACAAAAAGATTAAATACAGAATTAAAAACCGCGGCACTAAATAATAGAGATGGCCATGCCATTCGATGGGTGAATACAATGAAAAACCAGGTTCCAAAAAGAAGAGCACAACAGCAACAAACGGAATTAGAAATCGCGCCATTACTTTTGATCTCCTCCGTCTGTTTTAGTTGATTTGTCTGTATTAGCCCCATCTGAACCGTCAATAGCAATTGACTGGCGTTTGGCAATTACCACATGATCGAGCATAGAAAAATCAGCTGCCGGTTTAACATAAGCAAGTTTTGTCAACCCATAGTCATCTGTAGAAACCTTTGTAACCTCTCCAATTAAGATACCTTTAGGGAATATACCACCAAGGCCGGATGTCGTTACTTTATCACCTTTTTTAACAGCAAGGCTTGAATCAATCCGTTTTAAGACTAATTCGCTGCGCTTTGGATCAAACCCTTCTATTAAACCAAATGCCTCTGTTTTTTTATTCGCTATCACAGCAGATACACGATAATTTGTATTATTTGTCGATAGAAGTTCTACTTGGGATGTATAAGGTGTAGTTTGTACTATCTTACCAATCAATCCCTTAGATGTAAGCACTGCCATATTTACTTTTACGCCATTCATTGAACCTTCATTTAAAATCAGCTTTTCTTCCCATTGGTCAGGGTTTCGCGCAATTACATTAGCCTGAATCGGATTGAAGTTGCGCAAATCATCTTTTTTATCAACTAAATCTTTTAACTTGTCATTTTCTACTTTTAATTCATTGACTTTAGCTTGTAATGTGCCGAATTCCTCCAAGCGCGATTTTAAACGTTTATTCTCTTCATACGTATTCATTAAATCGTCTACATTATTGACTAATCCTGTAATATAGCTTGCAGGCTTAGCAACAATCGATTGTCCAAAACCAACCGTATCTTTAATAATCTGCTCGGGAAGCGAGGCTTGTCGATCACGTAAGGTAAAGCTAATCAATGCCACTAAGAGGATTACGCCGACAAGCAGCAATATTAATCGCTTATTCGAAAAAAACTGTGGCATTGCCTATTTCCCCCTTATTTTGATTGGTGGCGACGCATTAAATCGATATTGTCAAGTGCCATACCAGTTCCGATCGCTACACAGTCTAATGGGTTTTCTGCAATAAATACAGGCATATTTGTTTCGTCGCTGATCACTTTGTCCAAGTTTTTAAGCAGCGCGCCACCGCCAGTAAGTACAATTCCTCGTTCCATTACATCAGCAGATAATTCTGGTGGCGTTTGTTCTAGTGTTTTCTTTACGCCGTCAATAATAGCCGCAATCGACTCTTTTAAAGCATCTACAATTTCAATAGATGTGATTTCAATAGTTTTAGGAAGGCCTGTCACAAGATCGCGACCGCGAATTTCCATTGTCTCTACTTCACCTTCTGGGCTAGCAGAACCGATTTCCATCTTGATAGTTTCAGCTGTACGTTCACCGATTGTCAGGTTGTATGTTTTACGGATATAAGCTGTTATAGCAGCATCCATCGCATCCCCGCCAACACGGACAGATTCACTTGTTACAATACCACCTAATGAAATTACTGCTACTTCAGATGTACCGCCACCGATATCAACTACCATACTACCTGTAGGTTCCCAGACTGGTAGATTTGCGCCAATTGCAGCTGCAAACGGTTCTTCAATTGTGTATGCTTCCTTTGCGCCAGCTTGGCGAGAGGCATCAATAACGGCACGCTGTTCTACTGAAGTAATACCATATGGTACACAAATCATCACATTTGGTTTTTTCCAGTTGCCGCCTGAAGCTTTCATTGCTTCTTTCATATAATACTCAATCATTGTTGTAGTAATGTCGAAATCTGCAATAACTCCGTCTTTCATCGGACGAATAGCTACAATAGACCCTGGTGTACGACCAATCATATTTTTCGCATCATTACCAACTGCTACAATTTCTCCTGTTTTTGTATTCTTCGCTACTACTGAGGGTTCACGAAGCACAATGCCTTTTCCTTTTAAAAATACCAATGTATTTGCTGTGCCGAGGTCAATCCCGACATCTTTTCCACCTAATCCAAACACGTTTTGTTCTTCCTTTCTATTTTTAGCCATAAACTTTAAGAAGTCTTGAAAATCATACGTTTCATTATAACGGATAAGTAGGAAAAATTACAGTACTACATATAACCTTTCTCTTTTAAACTTATAAATTGATGATCTCCTATAATTACGTGGTCAAGAAGCTCAATCCCCATAATTAAACCAGCTTCTTGCAAACGCTTCGTCACGTCTATATCTTCCGGACTTGGAGCAGGGTTACCACTTGGGTGGTTGTGTGCGCAAATGATAGAAGCAGCCGAACGTTTTACCGCTTCACGAAATACTTCCCGTGGGTGCACAATACTTGCATTTAAACTACCGATAAAAATCGTTTGCTGATGAATAATTTGATTTTTGACGTTTAAAAAGAGCGTCACAAAGTTTTCTTGCAAAAGCGATGTCATATCCGGCATTAAATAATTCGCTGCGTCCTTTGGAGAACGAATCGTATAGCGTTCGTCTGTCCTCTGCTTATGTAGTCTTTTGCCAAGTTCTATGGAAGCTAAAAGTTGAATCGCCTTTGCCTCACCAATCCCCTTAATTGCTGTGATTTCTTCAATTGTTGCATTTTTCAGCTCATGCAGCTGTTCAAAGTGCATCAATATACGATTAGAAAGATGAAGCACCGATTCTTTTTTTGTGCCTGTCCGAAGCAATATAGCGATGAGTTCTTGATTCGATAAACTTTCGGCTCCTTGCCTTTTAAGACGCTCTCTTGGTCTATCATCAACATGCACATCGCGGATCATCAGGGGAAGGTCCATATTAGTGGCCATGCACTTCCGCCTCCTCTGATGCCGACATAATCCCTTTTTCGCTCAAAAAGTCTTTTAATATTTTGGTAGGAAGGCCTGCAACATTATATTTGCAGCCATCTATCCTACTGACTAAGTTCTGTCCGACTCCCATAATATTATAACCAATATCTTGTCCGAAAGGTTCCCCTGTTTCAATGTATTGTTGGATTATTTTCTCTGACAAGCATTTCATCGTCACATCTGATGCAACAACAAAAGACGAGAGCTGTTGATCATATCGGATCCCTACAGCTGTCGTCACGCGGTGTTGCCTATTAGATAAACGTTTTAGAAAGTTTCTTGCTTCATTTTTGGATTGGGGCAATGGCAAAAGAGTGCCCTCTATGCTAATAACGCGCTTCACATGCAAATAACAAAGCGACTCATGAGGTGCTTTCATACGAAGCAATTTGATGACAACGGTTGTATTAGCATATTCGAAAGGATTTTCCGGCAAATGATCACCCACCGGGATGTGTTGATGTGTGGTTGAAAAAGGCAGTTGAAGCTCTTCAAAAAGTTCTTCACAATTTCCCTCAGGATTCAATAGAATGATATTTTTCTTTAAAACGATAGACATGCGCTCTCCCCCTTTTTGCTATCATAATCGACCAGTACAAATAAGGGAAATTACGGAAAATAGGTGAAATTTATTTTTTGTATGCTTTAACAGTTTAAAATTTAATATTAAGGCAGTCGTTTTGGGCTGCATAATGAGCCAATAACTGCAATTTTACACTTTCTAATTCTTTGGATCCTTTAGTAACGGCCTTCACATTCGTATTCCAATTCATTGGCAATACTGTTGCTTTTTTAGAATTATTAAAATTTAATTTCGACAAGTTGTCGGCTCTAAGCATCTGTGGTAACATTTTTAATCCTTGTTCATCACAACTAGCTCCTGACAATGCGAAAGGTTTGATGAAGGAATCTTTATTGACAATTTTTTTGATATTCTTTTCTCTATGGTCAATCCCGCCCCATAAGTAATATTGTTTTCCTGCCGGCACAATTGCGACGTTCACTAATTCAGGATGACCTGCTAGAAAATCATTTGCAGCTTGTTCAGATGAATACACGCCGTATTGCATGGCATAGAACTTTGATTCGCTACTCGTATTTTTTACTTTTTGTAATGCGCTGCTTTTCGGTAATTCCTTTTCCTCAGCGATTGTCCGTTTTTCAGCAGCATTTAGGATGAAAAAGAAGAGCAATACCCCTGCTACTCCAATCAAAATGCCATGTACTACTGCAGCCATCATAAAATGTGTCTTTTCTCGTTTCTTGCCACGATTAAATTTCATGTCATCACTCCTCCCTATTACCCTATCAGAAATGGCATAAAAAAAGACAAGACTGCTGTCGCCTTGTCCTAAAAACTTTTCTCTTTAAAAAAACAAATTACTGTACCATTCGAGTAAGTTCTCGCCGTAAAAATAGACGATTAAACTTGCTAACGCAATCCAAGGACCAAAAGGGATTGGCTGTTTGCGTCCTTTTTTCTGCCATAGTATACCGATAAGGCCTGCTACAAGCCCAATGAGTGCTGATAGAAAGAGTGCTAGCATTGTGTGCTGAATACCCAGTACAAGGCCAATGACAAAGAATAACTTAATATCTCCGCCACCCATTCCTCCTTTTGAAACAAGTGCAATCAAAAATAAAATACTAAAGCCGATCACCGCTCCCGCAAATGCGTCCCACCAGGGTTCAAGCGGCGATACCACTCGTAAAATGATCAATATAAGCCCAAAAGGCAATAAAACTTTATCAGGGATTAACATATAGACGATATCAGAAACGGTGATAATCACCAATAATGATATAAAGAGAAGAGCGACAATTAGCTCTCGAGAAGGCCCGAAATGCAAATAAGCAAGCCCGAAAAAAAGGCCTGTTAACAATTCCATAAAAGGATGGAAAAAACCAATTTTCGCATCACAAGTTCGGCATTTCCCTCTTAGGAATAGAAAGGACAAGACAGGCACTAAGTCTAAAGCTGACAAACGCCGGCCACACCTTTCACAATGAGAAGGTGGCGAAACAATAGACTCATGCCGTGGCACCCTTAGTCCTACGACATTAAAAAAAGAACCAAAAACAAAGCCAAAAATCATACATACCATCGCATACACAATATCCAAATTAGTCACTTCCTATTTCACGTTTTGATCATCCACTTGACCGACATAATAGAAAGTTGTAAGTTGAATGGTCGCTTGCAATAACTCGTCCTTTGTATTTTCTTCTGAATCTGTTGATGCTTCAACGTCTTTATTCGGGGATTCATACGTCACTGCATCTATACGCATAATTCGCGGCAGTATCTCAATTTCCTTTAAAAACTCTTTAATTTCTTTTTCATCTTTCGCTGCGACCGTCACATTCATCGTAACCAACTTTAATGAATCTGGTAGACTATCAAGCGCAATCGGAGAAACAGGCAATGTCTCATCATTATTTTGTTCGTTTGTTACCACTTCGTTTGCATTTTCAGTATTTGTATTATTACTCGTTTTAGCATCAGTTGTCGTCTGAGCATTTGTATTTTCATCTTTATTTATATCGCCTGTTGCTTGGGCTTGGCCATTTGATGCATTGTTAGCATTAGTTGATTGGCCGTTATCCAAATTATTATCTTCAATAGTAGTTTGTAGAGTTTCCTTTACTGACGCATCATAGTTGTTAAACGCCATATCCACTATCTGCGTATCACTGGCCAATTCGACTTGTTCTATCGATTTAATTAAATCACTCAATTCAATTGATGTCGGTACCTTAGCCATCAACTCTGTCGGACTTTTTTTCGTTGCTTGCTGATTTTCTTTCATTGTTTTAATTTGATTATTTAGAGTAACTGCTTCTACTCGTGCATCTTTTATCTGCGCATTCAGTGCATCTCTCTCTTCCATTTTCGGCATAAGAAGATAGTAGTATATCGCAAATGCTATTAAGAAGACGAGCGCAATAACTAGAATAACTGTCACTTTTTTGTTTTGTCCGAGTGAGTTCATTGAGTATCACCTTCTGCCAGTAATTTTGCTCTGTTAATAGAAAGCACCATCGTCGCCTTGTAACGTGGGATTAAATGATCGCTTTCTATAGCTTCATCATACTCTTTTTTCGCTGGGTCGAAGGATTCGACACTAGTTACTTGTACACCGCTAAATAATGGATCTGTCAAAACATTTTGGACATATGTAGAAATGCCATGAAGCGTTTCAAAATCAATAATGACCGTAACACCAGTTTCACCATATGTAAGAGAAGTCAGCTTCTCGTAAGAGGCCAAATAGCCTTTCACACTGTCAATAATAGGCGTAACCGGATAGGATACCGATTCGACATACTGAACAGATTGGTCAAATGAGCCTTGTCCCGCTGTCTGCAGGGTGGCCAATTCTTTTTGCGAAGCTTCTATCTGGCTTGCTAGGTTTTGATGCTGCTGAGTGATTGAATTAACATCACTTTGCAATGAATAGCAATAAGATCCTACGCCAATGAAAATTAAAAGCAAAATCGTGCCAGAGAGCCATAACAACGATTTATCGGGCGTCCTACGCTCAACTTTTGGAAGGAGGTTAATATTTGGAATCATGCTGTGGGAGCCTCCTTCAATGCAAGGCTCACCAAACCTGCTTGCTGTGCATGGAAACCAGGCGTGACCTTTGCCATTAGCTGATCATCGAACACATCAACAGGTAAATTCAATTGACTTTCAAGCATGTCGGCAATATATGCTATTTCAGGGTTATCTCCTGTCAATAACAGCCGATCTACACCCTTTTCCCCTTTATTTAAAGAGTATCGATAAAAATTAATAATCCGTTCGATTTCAGCTAAAGGCTCCATAAGCGCACCATGGTAGTTCATGACATCATCTTCATAAACATAATCAAAGCCTTCTTCCGTCATGCGTGTTCTCCATTTCGCACGCTCTGTCTCGACTGTTTGGAAACGCAAAAATTCCACTTCTCCTCCAGAATAAATGGCGAGTGAAAGTTCATTGATGCTCCAATCAATAAGAAGTGTCGTCGATTCACTCAAACCATCAATCGCTTCGTTTACCAGGCGAAGCAGTGAGATCACCTTAATATCAGCAACTGACGGATGAAGGCCTGCATCATCCAAGAGACCTGTAATCTTCCTTACTTCTTCCGCATTCGTGGCGAAAATAGTCGCCTTACCATCATTTTCATCTGCATCATATAAATCAATCAATGGGTTTTCAAAGGGCAAATGGATGGAGCGCCCTATTTCCATTTCTACAAATGCTCTAATTTCACTTTTGTCCTTCAGGTCAGAAGGATGATCAATACTCTTCATCATGACCGTACTCTCAGGTACATAAAAACGGGCATCATACCCCTTAATGCCCCAACTCTTCACCTGTACTTTTAACAACTCAAAAAAGGCAAATTCATCCTCAATGATGCCTTCCACGACCATTCCTTCATCAAGCGCTACGGAAAAGTATCTAGCTTGTGACAAATCATCACTGTTTGATGCCAGTGCCTTTAACATAAAATCATTATATACGAGCGCCACATGGCGTCTTTTCTTTTTAAACAACATGTCAGTACCCCCTAGGAGAAAAGAAAAGCTTTATAGCTTTAATGCTTCGATGGAGAAAGCAATGGTCGGCTGTTTGCTTGGATTGCTTTCTTCAGCGAAAGATTAAAGAGATGGAGAACAGCAGCCTACGCTGCTGCTAAAATGTATCTCAAGTTATTTATTTCCCATATTTTGAGCTAGTACTGTATCAGTAATAATGTTTTTAGGAGTACCTGTAATTCCATTGCTAAATTTTGAACTTTTTATATTTTTTAATGCATCATATTGTATAGAGTAAGACGAACTACTAACTGTTTTTACGACTTTATCATCTGTTGCCAATGTTACACCTTCCACATAAGGTTGTAAGGTTGCTTTATCGCAAGTAATACTTGCTTTATCCTCAGAAGTTGTACAAACTCCTTCAGCTATGGCGATCTTTGCACCAGCCAAGACAGTTTGTGTATCAGCTAAAATAGATTTATCTTTAGAATTTTGGATAATATTACCTATAGCAGGAACTGCAATCAAAGCAATAATTGCTATAATAACAATAACTGCTAATAATTCAATTAATGTTACACCCTTTTCATTCTTTATCGCTTTTTTCATTTTCAATTTCATTTTATCAAACATAATAATTCCTCCTTTTTTGTATGTAGGTTCTTCACCTAGGAAATCTACTTTCTTTTCGTTCATCAATTTCCTTTCACCTCCTCTCAATATAGAATATTTAACCGACTTGTTCGTACAAGCTATACATCGGCAACAGTACGGCTGCCATGATAAAACCAACGATACCTGCTAAGAGGATAATCATAATTGGTTCGATTAACGCTTTTAATGAATCTACAGTACGATCCACATCGTCTTCATAAAACTCAGCTATTTTCTCAAGCATGTAGTCGAGGGAGCCAGTCTGTTCACCGATAGAGACCATCTGCGTAACGAGGGGTGGGAAGACCCAGCTTTCCTTTAATGGTTCTGCTAACGAGCTTCCTTTTTCAAGTGAGGTACGTGATTTATGAACAACCTCTTCAATCACTGGATCGCCGATAATTTTCTCGACAATACTTAATGCATTTAGAATTGGCACTGAGCTGCTAAAAAGTGAAGCGAGCGTCCGCGTCATCCGAGCTATGGCTGACTTTTGCAGCACTTTCCCGAAAATCGGCATTTTCAACAAAATATAATGAACATAAAAGTTAAACTTTGGATTCTTTTGAAAGAGGTATAGAAAGGCTCCAATAATAGCGCTCCCTACGAGAAAGAAAATCCACCAATAGGCCTTTAACGCATTACTAAACCCTAGAACCATTAATGTAATAGCGGGTAATTCTGCTCCAAAGCTCGCGAAATTTGCTGTAAATTGTGGCACAAGCCACAAAAGCATAAACGCAGATACCAGAATAATCAAAATAACAAGTACAATCGGATAACTCATTGCTGATTGGATTTTCTTCTTCAATTTAAATGACTTCTCATAACTAAACGCCATACGGTCCAGCGTTTCATCAAGATTACCCGTTGCTTCCCCTGCTTTCATCATATTTACGAAAAGAACCGGGAAGATTTTTGGATACTTGGCAGCAGCGGCTGAGAAGGCAATCCCTGAACGTATGTCTTCTTCAACACCCTTCAACGCTTTCTTCAAGCCCTTACTTGACGTTTGGTCCGCTAGTATATGGGTTGCCTCTACAATGGAAATTCCGGCACGAATTAATGTTGCGAATTGGCGGCAATAAATTACGAAATCTTCATTTTTCATCGCTTTACCAAGTGATAAATCCCTATGCAGAATACTTTTCGATTCATCTATTTGCCGAGGGTTAACGCCACGGTCACGTAATTTTTTTATCGCTATCTGCTTTGAATCAGCTTCTATAGTGCCTTTTTCCATGACACCTTGTATATTCCGTCCTGTAAAGCGGTAGACCGTCATGCAAAATCACCCGCATTCATGTAAACCTTAGCTGTTTCAAAGTCAATAATTTTTCTTGACAGCAATTGTTGGATCGAACTATCAATTGTATGCATACCTAGCGCTCGGTTTGTCTGCATAATGTTAGTCAGCTGATGAACTTTGTCATTACGAATTAAATTTGCGACAGAAGGTGTTTGAATTAATATCTCAGTCGCAGCTACACGCCCTGGTTTATCGATTCTTTTAAATAGGCGTTGAGAAATAATTCCTTGCAAAACGTTGGCAAGTTGTATACGGATTTGTCCTTGCTGATGAGGTGGAAACACATCAATAATACGATCAATCGTCGTTGGCGCACTGCTTGTATGCAATGTCGCCATGACTAGATGCCCTGTCTCAGCAGCCGTGATGGCTGTTGAAATCGTCTCCAAGTCTCGCATTTCCCCTACTAGAATAATATCGGGATCTTGACGGAGAGCGGCTCGCAATCCATTGGCGAAGCTCTTAGTGTCAGACCCTACTTCTCGCTGATTAACAATCGATTGACCATGCTTATGCAAATACTCAATGGGGTCCTCTAATGTAATGATGTGTTTCGCTTGATACTTGTTAATATAATCAATCATTGCTGCTAGTGTCGTTGATTTACCTGATCCTGTTGGGCCTGTCACAAGAATGAGCCCTTGGGGTTTTTGACACAATTCTTTTAGTACAGCAGGCATGCCCAAATCATCAATTGTAGGAATTTCCGCTGTGATTTTCCTTGCTGCCAATGTGGAGCTATTTCGCTGATGATAGGCATTCATTCGAAAACGGCATCGCCCTGGAAGTGAATAGTTAAAGTCTACTTCACCTTTTGTCTCGAATTCTTCCATTCGGTGAGGTGGCAAAACTTCTAAAATCATCTTATTTAAATCATCCGGCGTTAGTATTTCTTCGCCATATGGCTGTAATGCTCCATTAATTCTGTAATATGGTGGCACACCGACCGTAGCATGCAGGTCGGATGCATTGGCTTCATCTGCATATGTTAGTAATTCAACGATTGATTTTGTCATTTCATCACACCTTATTCATCAGTTGCTACTCGAAGAATCTCTTCGGTTGTTGTTAGGCCATCCGCCACTTTTAAAAGCCCGTCTTCAAGCAATGTACGATAACCATGTGTTGCCATATGTTTTTTGATTTCCGTAAGACTGGCTCTGTTCAAAATTAATTCTTTCACTTTTTCGTCTACGATTAATAATTCATGGATTGCAAAACGCCCTCTATATCCTGTGTTATTGCAAGATGGACAGCCACTTCCACGCTTAACATGTGAAATAGTTATGTCATGATTTAAAAAAATATCTTTTTCTTCAGGTGAAACATTTTCGTACTTTCCGCAATCTCTGCATACTCGGCGTACGAGGCGCTGCGCCACGACGCCAACTACTGAAGATGATAGCAAGAATGGTTCAATACCCATGTCGAATAGGCGTGAAATAGATTCTGCTGCGCTATTTGTATGTAATGTGCTCAGTACTAGATGACCTGTCAAAGACGCACGTGTAGCAATTTGGGCCGTTTCAGTATCTCGAATTTCACCTATCATGATGATGTCAGGGTCTTGTCTCAGAATGGAACGTAAACCAGTAGCAAAGGTCAAGCCGATTTCTTCGCGTACTTGTATTTGATTCACACCTTCAATCTGATATTCCACTGGGTCTTCAACGGTAATAATGTTCACTTCTTCACTATTTAAATAGTTAAGTGTAGTAGATAGTGTAGAAGACTTCCCTGATCCAGTCGGACCTGTGATTAAGACAATACCATTTGGCTTGCTAATTACTTCTTTAAAATGCATCAAGTTCATTGATGAAAAACCAAGCTTTTGCAAATCTCCATGCGAGTTGGTCAAGTCTAACACCCGCATAACTACTTTTTCGCCATATACTGTTGGCAAAGTAGAAAGCCGAATATCAACAGGATGAAGATTAATATTCGCTTTAATCCGTCCATCTTGGGGCAATCGGTTTTCTGTTATATTCAAATTACCCATAATCTTAATTCGCGCAATGATCATATTTTGCATATTGCGTGGCAATGAACGCTCTGTTCTTAAAACTCCATCAATTCGGTACCTGATACGTAACTCAGTTTCCTGCGGATCAAAATGAATATCACTTGCTCTTTGTACTACTGCATTAGAGATGATTTGATTGACTAATTTGACTATCGGTGAATCATCGTCGAACATTTCTGGCTCTTCAAATGTTTCAGATGGAACTAAGTTATTAAGAGCTGCATCCATAGTTTCCTGCAAATCATAGTACTTGCTAATAGCTTTATTTAACTCATCTTTTGATGCGATTGCTGTCTCAATTTGGCAGCCAGTTGCCATGCGAACTTCTTCAATCGAGAAATAATCCATTGGATCAGCCATTGCAATTAACAACTTATTTTTTTCCCGAGTTAAAGGCATAATGAGCGAACGTTTTGCGATTTCTTTAGGCAATAGGTGCACAAGCTCTGGATCAATTACAAATTGGCTAATACTAATCTGAGGTATTCCTAACTGGATTTCCAAAACTTCAATCAATTGCTGCTCGGTAAGTAAATTTTCCCTAATTAAATAGTCGCCGAGTTTCTCATCTTTTGATTTATTTTGAAGTGCATAGTCAAGCTGCTGCGACGTAATGGCACCTGCTTCAACTAATAAATCACCAAGCCTTTTTCTTTTTGAAAGTACCATGAGAATCCCCCTTATTTCGAATCATTCGGAGTAACAATATCACCTGTTTTATTGTAATGGCTTCCTTTTGGAACACTGCCTCCATTTTTACTTGTGGTTGCTTGAGGCTCTTTTGAAGAATTCAACTCTGAATCATCTTTTGAATTCTTGTCCTTACTAGGCATAGGTTGTTGGCTTGTTGACTCCTCTTGCTGTGGTTCACCTAATCCCTGATCCGTCCCCTGCTGATTCTCCACATATTCATCTGTAGTAGGCTCAGAACTATTATCTATTGGTGCTGTTTGTTTTGCCGATGTTTCAATGACTTGATTTATTGGATGATAATAATTTTGACTCATTAATTGATTTTCTGTTTTACCATTCTCGTCTGTTATCGTTCGATAAATGTAAACTTGTAAACCTGGTTTCGCTTTCTCTACAGTCTTACTATCCCCTTCCGCTAAATTGGACATATAGCGGTATATGGTACGTGGTTCAATGGCTCTTCTATCTTTCTCGTAAACTAAGACTTCAGGGCTTCCAGACAGTGAATAAAGCGATACCTTTAATTCATTGCCACTGACCGTTGCAACTATCTTGGCAGGAACTGTTCCTTTAGAAATAAATTTCAAATCCTTATCTAAAAATGGGCTAACTATCGCTTCATAACCTGGCTTGACGTATGTCGGTATTTCTTCAGCTTGATGGCGCTCTGTAATTTCGAATGAACTTTGTAAAACATTACTATATAAAGCAGATGCCATGAGGCTTAATGAGCGATCATTGTTAATTTCTTCTTGCTCTATGAATGAATTGAAAGAGAAAGGTTTGTTAGGTTCAAAAATATAACCATCTAATTGCTTCGCTAATGCAACGATGTTACTTAAATCAGCATCCTTGACTGAAACAGCTTGGAAAGAAATCCGTTCACCATCTTCGATTGAAAAATCAGCATCCTTTATCTTAAGTGGGAATTTCCTTAAATAAGAAGCTGCTTTGAGTACTTGTGATGCAATCTCATCGCTATTTTGTTTTGTATGTTCACTTATTTTTTCCACTAAGGAATCAGTAGCACTAACCTGTAATGGTTCATGTACAATTGGGGTCTTTCTCCAAAACGCATACCAAGGTTTTGCAGTGCGATTTTTATATGTACTGATGGATTCATCACTATTAAATTGGAAATCCTCTGCTTCCAAAAGGACTTTTTTCCCACCCGCTAGGACTGAAAGTTCTGAATTCTTCCATTTATTTATCGCACGGTTTAATTGCTTTTTAACTTCGCCATCTGATAAGTCCTCTACAGCGACAGATCCGATTGTCGAACCACTATAAGCAGCAAAAACATGCAAATTCACATAACTCGCGGATGCTAGTATTATAAAAAGTAAGAATAAACCTGTAATAATTTTATATATTGGAGTGACTTTCATCTCATCACCTATCTCGTTGCTTAATTTATATTTCTAGGATATTGTTAGGATACTGTTATTATAAATGGTAATCCGAATAAAAGATATGACTTTTTTCACTCAATTATTATTTTTAAATGAAATTTAAACTATATAATGTGATAAAACTCATAGCAACCCTATAATATTAAATGTAATATATATTAAAAGGTTAGAATTTATTATAATATAATGTAAAATATTTAAAAATTAAAGAAAATAAGTTAAAATATCCTCCATCCAAAATTTATAAAATATAAAATAAATAATTTTACATCCATACCTTAAAATTAGCAAAAATAAACAATTTGGTTATGCCCTTAAGCTGAAGTAATATGAGATTTCCACTCCAGTATAGTTCAGTGGATAGCAGAAAGGACGTCATACATGGTAAGTCAACTTAAAAAAATTATTCAAAATGAGAAAGGACTCACCCTTGTCGAAGTTATCGCTTCCTTTGTGCTTTTGATTATTATCCTCTTTTCATTCTTTACACTGTTTGTACAAGGTTCAAAGACGACCAAAAGTTCAAAGAGTATTGTAGATGCGACTTATATTGCGCAGACGGAGATGGAGAATGCGTACGAAACAATAACTAATAGTGATTCTCTTGCTACTGCCGAAAAAACGTGGATAACTAATAACTCAGAGATGGGGTATTCCGAAGAATGTTCAGGGATTGTTCCTTCTACAAGTTTAAAATATTCAATATATAAAAAAGAAAAAAAGCCTAACCCCAATACCACTATTACTACCGTGATGAGGATCACACAAAATCAGGACTTTCCCACAAATCTTTCTAATGTAATTATTAATGTCTATGAGACAGAAGGAAATCACAAAATCCTTAACGTTTGTATTAATGAAGATTTGATTAAAAAAGCAAAAAAAGCTCAGATGGAAAATGTAGTTGAATGGGGCGTTTCAAAGTGAGAAATATTATTAGAAAACAAAATGGAATAACATTAATAGAAGTTTTGGCAGCCTTTGTCCTAATATCCATTTTGACTATCATACTTATTAATGTACAAATAGGAAGCCAAAAACAATATAATCAGCAATTCGAGACTAATAGTGAAATTAACGAAGTTTCTTATGCACTAAAAGTAATTACAAAAGAAATAAGAATGACATCAAACCCTTCCTATATAATTGAAAAAGCAAATGGAGTACAAATCAATTCGAATTTATATGAAATTGACAAACAAAAGAATCAAATTAATAAAAATCGCGAACCTTTTATAGAGAATATTAAAAACTTTAAGGTTACGAAGTCAGGGAATAATTGCAGCATTATTATTGAGGGCACGAATGGATATAAACAGCAAACAGTTATTAATTTGCGAGGTGATAACAATGAGGGGTAAAATGATAAAAATCTTTAAAAACGAACAAGGTTACACTCTTATAATTGCGGTTTCTATTATATTAATAATTTCAATTCTTGGTGTCTCATTAATGAAGGTAACTTCCACAACTTTAAAACAATCGGATAACGAAAGAAATTATCAATCCGTATACTATATTGCTGAGTCAGGCGTATCTCAAGTAAGAGCGAAAATTAATGAAATCGCAAATAATGCATTTAATAAGACTAAAATAGATTACGATAGTTTGAAAGTTGAAGAAAAAGCTACATACCCCTTTGAAGAAAAATTTTTACAAAGTACAATGAAAGCAGTAAATAGTTACATTGAAGCAAATAAAAATACTAATAACTATCCTATCAAAAAAATATATTCAACCCAAATACAAAATAATTTAACACCATTTTCTCTTACAGAAATTGAACCTCTTAATAATGTCGTAACAAGCAATAGTAAGTTGAACTCTTTACAGTACTCTATTAATTCAACAGGTAAGATTGGTGATAAAACAACACGCAAAGTTTCCCAAACAATTAAGATAACATTAAATGCTAATACAGAGGGTAAAGAAGAAACTTCAAATGACGAACAGCCAAGCACGTTTAAGGCATGTTCAAATGGAGATTTCAACTCCATAAACTCTACTGGATCCTTAGATATAGAAGGTGATGTGATATTAAAAGAAGGAGGGAAACTCTCCGCCAACGGTAATATCAAAGGGAATTTCTACTCATTTGGAAGTTTAGAAATCAATAATTCGATAAATTTCGGAGGAAATATTTACGCTAGCCAAAGTATAAAAATCCCTAATAGACCAACTATCTCAGGACAACTATATAGTAAAGGTGATATAACTATTAATAACAACCCTCCTATTAATGGAGATATTGTATCTGAAAATAATGTTTACATTACTAATGGCGGAATGAGTGGAACAGTTTATGCGGCCCAAAAAATCGTTTCATCTAGCACTTCAATTAAAAAGTTTGAAAATGTAACAATAAACAATTTACCTAAACCTAAAAATCTTTTGAGTTTAATGAATGACCCTACAAAAATATACGAAGGCCAAACTTGCACAAATATGGATAGTGATCAGTTTAAACCTAAAATCCCGTCTGTGGATTTCCAAATAACTACAAGTGATTTCCCTTCATCTAACGGAGGAAGTACTCTTACCTTTTCAGATTCTCAAAAAAATTTATATTTCAACAAATTTGGAGTTCAAAAACCCATTGAAATAAAACTCCCAAACCGGAGCAAAAATGAAGTCTATTCAATTTATGTTGACACTTTAAATATGGATAACCAAGACATCAGCATTTCTGGAAATGGCATTCTAAAAATCTATGTTAAGAGCTCACTAGGATTAGGAAGTATAAATCAATTAAATTCGTCAGATGGAAAGCCAAGAAGTAATTTTGATACTACAATCTATTATTTAAGCGATAAACCAGAAACTCCTTACTTTTCAAATTGGGGTGGAAAAAAAATAAACGCTAACATTTTTATTAAGAATTCAGATCTAAACACTAACCAATGCAAAATAAACGGAAACATTATTGTCTTAGGTAAACATTCAGTTACTATTTCAGGAGATAACGAAACAAATGGACAAATTTTTTATCTACCTGAAAGTAATCTTTCAGCTTCTGGTTCAGCAACAATAACTGGATATGTTAAGGCAAAAAATGTAACCGGTTCAGGGAATATAAAGATATTTAATCCAACGAGTGATATAAATACTGATATTTTTGATACCCCCAACTCATCTAAAAATTATACTTACATTGATTATAAAAGTGCCAATAATCTAGTCACCGAGGTTGACCAGAAAGAAGTTGAATTAAAGAAATAAAAAAAGCTGCCAAACAGGCAGCTTTTTTTATGCAAATCCACTAAAACCCCGCCACCTTATTCCTCCCCTGCTCCTTCGCTCCCTTATACATCGCATGATCAGCGTTGCGGAGAAGGTTTGTAGCATTGTCGGTATCTTCATAAGCTGAAGATACTCCGATGCTTGCGGTGATGTGGACAATAAGGTGCTTGACGTTTTCAAGTAGATCCGGCACAATTTCAAACGGTTGCATTTCAATTCGCTCGCGTAGCTTTTCAGCTAGTAGCAATGCTTGTTGTTTTGTATAGTTTGGTAAGAGGATGACGAATTCCTCGCCGCCATAGCGTGCAAGTGTACCCTTTTCCCCGACTTCTCGTTTCAAGACTGCGGCTAAACCACGAAGTATTTCGTTACCGCTCTCATGACCATATCGATCGTTTATACCTTTGAAATAGTCGATATCGAGCATAATAAGAGACAGGTTTGAAATGGTGTGTTCCTTTAATTCATTCATCTTGGAATTTAGATAATCTTCAAAATAACGATAATTATATAACCCTGTCAAACCACATCGTTCACTACTATGTTTTGCTTTTTCTACATACCGAGCCTTTTCTAATGAAACAATAAAGTAGGAGCTAATTAATTCAAGCATTTTCACCTGATAGTCTTGGAAATTATTCTTCTTACGTGATGTTAGCAGTAGTACACCTTCCAATTGATGATTTCGACAAAACGGCAAAACAAGAGCACTTTGCGTATTCGGAAGTAAAAAGGAACCACTATATGGCAACCATTCTTCACGTTTACAAAATACAGTTTTATCTGCACTTTCTATCGTTTCAGATAACAAACTATGGCTTAATTCTTTATGCGTTGCATTCTTTAAGATTTGTTTTCCATTTTCATAAGCTCGTAGTACAGATAATGTACCCGTCTGCTGTCGGCGATCAATCAAATAAAGTCCATCTATAGAAACCATTTTCGGTACGCGTTCAATAAATAAGTCTAACGTTTCCTCCGAATCCAGTTGATCTGCTAATTGGTGACCAAAATGGGCTGCTTCTGAAAGTTCTTTATTAACTTTACTCGTTGTGGTATAAAGCTGCAATAGTCGCGTAGCCATATAAAATGGAATACCAAGAAGAATTATTGAAAGTACACCTACATACTGACCAAGCAGATAAAGACTAAGACCCATTGGAAGTGCAAACGCACAAATAAGATAATCCCAAGTATCATCAATCGTAAAGAATCTTATCCGTTGTCCTAATAGTATCCCACTGATTTTGATAAGAGCATGATTTGCTGTAATGTTTACAATAATATAAAGCAAACCATATCCTACAATGTCCACTGTGTTCATGGAATGTATATCTCCACCAAGCCATAAAAAAGCTAATCCGCTGAGAAGTGATACAAGGAAAAACATAATAGAATTCCATGGAATCCGATATAACATATTGCGATTTAATTTCAAATTATATAGTAAAGGAACTAATGAAATCTGAAAAACTACTATTTCAATAAATAATCCAAAACGCAAAAACAAAGCGAGACTTACCCATTGTGTTAAGAAAAAGGGAGTTCCATTAATGAATGCTGGAAACGCCGAGGTTAAAAGGCTTAATGCCGTAAAACCTGCTAACAATGGCCAATTAGTAGCTTCATTCGGCGGATAATATTGATATACCGTATAGATGCTGAGAGGTATGCAAACGATCCATATCATGAAGACCACAAGTTGAAATGCAAACGACTTTTTCACTCCTGCTTTCCTCCCATTCAGCAAATAGATAATGTAAATTATACCACAAGTTAAAATAGTTTCAATTATCAAAAATAGACATTTTTACCCATTTAATAACTCATCCCGCCAACTTGCAAGCAAATATAAAGAGCCGGTTATAATGACTATTTCATCATTTTTTTCCTCTATTATATGACGAATATTTTTCTTTGAGACCTCTTTAACATGACTGTTAGATAAGTTATATAAGTTTTCAGCAGGCATCGCACGCTCATTATCTACATCAACAAATGTAAAACCAGTCCCTACTTCTTCTAATATACGCAAAACACCTTTTACATCCTTGTCTCTCAACATACCTACAATAAAGTGTATCTTTTGACCTCTGAACTGTTCTTTAACGGTATCTACTAGTGTTCTTGCACTTGCGGGATTATGAGCTCCATCAATGTATAATTTGCTGGAAATTTTCTCAAAGCGGCCTGCAAGTTCCGCATGGCTAATCCCATTTTGAATAGCCTCTGGGTGAACTTGTATATGTAGATGCTGTGCAAATTGGAGGAATGCTGTGATTGCTAGCGCCATATTGCTACGCTGGTGCATTCCCGGCATGCTACGGTCTAGATTATTAATTCGAAAATTTGGTGCGATATAGGTTTCTGATTTCTCTTCTCCCTCAACAGAGAAATCTTTTCCATATACAAAAAGCGGAGCTTCGCAATGCTTGGCTTCTTCTATAAAAACTGCCATTGCATCTTCTGGCAGATCACCTGTAATTATTGGTCTACCTTGTTTTATAATGCCTGCCTTATGGCCCGCGATACTAGCTAATGTATCACCTAAAAAATTTGTATGCTCTAACGCAATGCTAGGTACAACTGAAACGGTGGGTATCACAACATTTGTGCTGTCATAACGTCCACCCATTCCGCATTCAATTAACACAATATCAGCTTGAAAACGCTGGAATGCTAGAAAGGCTGCTACTGTTAGTAATTCAAAATCAGTACATTTTCCGTCTAAATCTGAATCTCTCATAATACTAAAGATGGCAGCTAATTCATCAGGCGTAATTGGCTCCCCGTTTAATTTGATTTGGTCATGTACGTCCTTCATGCATGGTGACATGAAAGAGGCTGTTTTTAAGTCATGGCATTGAGCTATTCGCTCAATCATTGTAAGCGTAGACCCCTTACCGTTAGTGCCTGCTAAATGAATAACCGGCAAGTTTTTTTCCGGGTGCCCTACTAACTCTAGCGCTTCTTGAATTGCAGTTAATCCCGGTTTAATTGCTGAATCGCTCGATATATGGAAACGTTCCTTATAATAGTCTAATTTAGGTATCAAGGTAAAAACTCCATTCTATGTATTCTACATTTTTCATGCTACACTTTAAAATATATTATAGCACTTGTGTGAGAGGGTTTTGATGATGAAAACATGTTGGATTATATATAATGGTAGCTTAATAAATGATAAGTTTTTAGATCAAGCAAGGTTGATGGCGGAAGCGGCGGAAGCTCTTGATGTGAGACCAGTGATATATAAAAACTATGAGATTATGATGAAGCTTGACGAGGAACTAGAGAAAAAGCCTGACTTTGTGATTTTCTTAGATAAAGATATTTTATTAGCCACTTACCTAAAAAATAAAGGAATCCCTATATTCAATGACCCAGAAGTAATTGAAACATGCGATAACAAAGCAAAACAATACATACAGCTTGCTAGTAAAGGAATACCAATGCCAACAACTATCATTGCACCAAAGGTATATCCTAAATTCACCATAAGAGATAGCGGTTATTTTGAAAATGTACTTAAAACGTTGGGCTTACCTATGATTATAAAAGAAGGCCACGGCTCATTCGGCATGAAAGTTTATCTTATTTCAACCGAAAAGGACTTCTATGAAAAAGTAGATGAATTGAGAGGCGTTGATTTTGTCTTTCAAGAGTTTATTTCCTCTAGCCGTGGCAGAGATATTCGCGTCAATATAATCGGCGATGAGGTAGCAGCTGCTATGTATCGCCATTCGGAAACAGATTTCAGGGCGAATATCACAAACGGTGGCGTTGCAGAAAAAATTGCATTAACAAAGGAGCAAAAAGATATTGCGCTCCGTGCGGCAAAAGCAGTTGGCGCCGAATTTGCAGGTGTTGACCTTCTATTTGGACCTAACGAAGTGCCACTCGTATGTGAAGTGAACGCAGCAGCGCATATTCGCAACTTATATGAAGTGACTGGCATCAATGTCGGTGTGCCATTTATTCAATATATTTTGAAGAAAATTGGGTGATCATATGAAAGCATATATCTTATATGAGGAGCAGGATGCCTTCAATAATAGATTTTTTATTAAAGATATAGTTGAAGCTGCTAAGAGAAAAGATGTGGATTTGAAGTTAGTCTTTGTGGATGATTTAGATATCGACAGTTTTCTAGCTCGCTTGGATAATCCTCTATTTGTATGGAACCGCACACGCTCAGCCTCTATTGCATCAAAAATACAATCAACAGGAATTAGAATAGTAAATAAACCATTTGTGAATGACCTGGCAAATAATAAAAGAAAAACAATAGAGTTTGCTAATTCCCTCGGTATTCCGGCTGTTCCAATATTGGACGAAGTGCGGGACTTCCCTGTTGTCATCAAAACAGTAGATGGGCATGGCGGCGATGAAGTTGCACTATGCCAGAACGCTGAACAACTTTCGCATTATGAAAAGAATTGGCATGATAGAGCAACACTATTACAACCCTATATCGAAACATGTGCCACAGACCTTCGAGCATGGGTTGTTGGTGATCAAATCATTGGCTGCGTCAAACGCGTTGGCAATGATGATTTCCGTTCGAATTACACACGTGGCGGATCAATTGAAAAATATTCTTTATCAGAGACTCAAACGCAACAAATTTTGCTTCTGCAAAAAGCTCTGCAAAGTGACTATATCGGCATCGACTTCTTACTTCTTCCGAACGGTGATTGGATGTTAAATGAAATCGAGGATCCTGTCGGCGCAAGATCTTTTTATGAATTGTTTAACGATGATTTGGCAGAGATTTTGATGAATTATTTGGTTGACAGTATATAAAAATCTTTGTGGCTACTATACTTTCTCTTCAAACAAAAAACCGCCCCTATCCAAAAGGGCGGCTTTTTCTTTACATATTCTTTAATTCAGCAATACGTTTTTCTACTGTATTAAATTTCTCTAGGTAGTCTGCTTCTTTTTCACGCTCTGCAGCAACTACATCTTCAGGGGCTTTGGATACAAAGCGTTCATTGTTTAATTTACCTTGAACACGTTTGACTTCTTGTTCCCATTTTTTCAATTCGTTTGTAAGTCGTTCGATTTCTGCTTTCACATCGATTAGACCTTCAAGCGGTAAGAAAATTTCAGCGCCTGACACGACAGCTGACATGGTTTTCATGTCGACTTGTAGATTTTCACCTAGTGAAAGTGTTTCTGGATTACAGAACTTTTCAATATATGCTTTATTTTCTTCTAGGACAGCCAGTGTTTGGGCATCTTTTGCAGAAATATACATCGGTACTTTTTTGCTCATTGGTGTATTCACTTCTGCTCTGATGTTACGAACAGCACGAATAATGTCCATCAACAATTTCATATCCTGAGATTGTTTAGCAAAGTGAAGATCATCCTTTACTGCAGGCCAAGAAGCAACAGTAATAGACTCGCCTTCATGCGGTAGGTTTTGCCAAATTTCTTCAGTGATGAAAGGCATGAAAGGATGAAGCAAACGCATTGTATTGTCGAGAACATAAGCTAGAACTGAACGTGTCATTTTCTTCGCAGCTTCATCTTCACCATAAAGAGGTAATTTAGCCATTTCAATATACCAGTCACAGAAATCATCCCAGATAAAGCTGTGTAAATGGCGGCCAACTTCACCAAATTCGTATTTATCAGCAAGTCTTGTTACTTCTTCGATGGTTTCATTTAATCGTGTCAAAATCCATTTATCCGCAACTGATTTTTCACCAGTCAGGTCGATCTCTTCATATGTCATGCCATCCATGTTCATCAAAGCAAAACGTGAGGCATTCCAAATTTTATTGGAGAAGTTCCAAACAGCTTCAACTTTTTCAGTTGTATAACGAAGATCTTGGCCAGGTGATGATCCTGTTGCTAGGAAATAACGAAGTGAGTCAGCACCATATTGACTGATTACATCCATTGGATCAACCCCGTTACCTAGTGATTTGGACATTTTACGTCCTTCCCCATCGCGTACTAAACCATGGATTAAAACGTCTTTGAATGGACGCTCACCAGTAAACTCAAGCCCTTGGAAAATCATGCGTGATACCCAGAAGAAGATGATGTCATAGCCTGTAACTAATGCGCTTGTTGGATAATAGCGTTTAAAATCTTCACTATTTACATCTGGCCAGCCCATTGTGGAGAAAGGCCATAAAGCAGATGAGAACCATGTATCAAGGACATCCTCATCACGCGTCCAATTTTCTTCATCCGCAGGAGCAGTTTTACCTACGTACACTTCGCCTGTTTCTTTGTGGTACCAAGCCGGAATTTGATGGCCCCACCATAGTTGGCGTGAAATACACCAATCGTGGACATTTTCCATCCAGCGTGTGTAGGTGTTTTCAAAACGATTTGGTACAAAGTTTACTTTTTCGTTTTCTTTTTCTTGTAATTCTAGCGCTTCTTTTGCAAGAGGTGCCATTTTTACAAACCATTGTTTTGAAAGATAAGGCTCTACTACTACTCCTGTACGTTCAGAATGGCCAACAGAATGCATATGGTCAACAATCTTGATAAGGACGCCTTGCTCTTGTAAGTCTTTCACGAGCTGCTTGCGGCATTGGAAGCGGTCCATACCTTGGTATTTGCCAGCCAATTCATTCATCGTACCATCTTCATTCATTACTTTAATGCGTTCTAAATTGTGACGGTTGCCGACTTCGAAATCATTCGGATCATGTGCTGGCGTCATTTTAACAACGCCTGTACCGAATTCCATATCAACATAATCATCTGCTACAATCGGAAGTTCACGGCCGACAATCGGAAGAATAGCTGTTTTGCCAACTAAGTGTGCATAACGTTCATCGTTCGGGTTAACAGCAATACCAGAGTCACCTAACATAGTTTCAGGACGTGTTGTCGCAATCTCAAGTTTACCTGAGCCATCTGCTAGTGGGTATTCCATATGATAGAAAGCACCTTGAACATCCTTGTAAATTACTTCGATATCTGACAATGCTGTTTTTGCTTGTGGATCCCAGTTTATGATTCGTTCACCACGGTAGATTAAATCTTTTTCATATAATTTAACAAATACTTCTTTTACTGCATCTGAAAGACCTTCATCCAATGTAAAACGTTCGCGTGAATAGTCTAGAGATAAACCTAGTTTTGACCATTGTTCACGAATGGTGCCAGCATATTCTTCTTTCCATTCCCATGTTTTTTCAAGGAATTTTTCACGTCCTAAATCATAGCGAGTGATATTTTGTTCTCGTAGCTTCGCTTCCACCTTTGCTTGTGTAGCGATACCTGCATGGTCCATTCCAGGTAGCCAAAGCGCATCATACCCTTGCATACGTTTCATACGAATTAAAATATCTTGCAATGTTGTATCCCATGCATGGCCTAGATGCAATTTCCCTGTTACGTTTGGGGGCGGAATAACAATTGAGTAAGGTTTTTTCTCGCTGTCAGGCTGCGCTTTAAAATAATCGCCCTTCAACCACCATTCATAGCGGCCTTTTTCAATCGTCTGTGGTTCATATTTAGTCGACATGGATGTGTTTTGTTCTTCCATTAGATCTCCTCCTTAAATGCTCGTTATACAAAAAAATCCCTCACCCTATAAAAGGGCGAAGGAATATTCGCGGTACCACCTTAATTTCAGCATAAAAAAACTGACTCTTCATTGTATAACGGCTTTTCACCGGTTTTTGCTACTTCAATGTTCACAAAAACTGCTCCAGGGCTACATTCAAACGTCTACTTGAGGAACTTTCACCAACCGTTCCCTCTCTAACAAGTAGGAGCGTTCTACTCCTCCCCTTCAATGCATATATATATAGCTGTATACATTGTAGCGAATAGTCCCTAATTTTTCAAGTTTTTTCGCAAAGCTACTTTTCTCTAAATGACCTACAAAAACCCATCCCTAGCTACATAAAATACTAGGAATGGGTTTTTCATTAAAATAGAAAGGAGCTTCTTCATGAGAAGACGATATAATCCATACTTGCTGCCGCCTTGGTTGCGGAAAACACGTTTCTACTGTAAAGGGATTATTATCCCATTCACATGCTTCCAATTCGTGCGAATCATTATTTTTCCGACAACCTGGGATATTATCATCCTACTGCTCTTTATAGGTCTTTGGTACTTACTACATTCTGACATTATTTAATGGTATTTCCTCAACCGAATAATGTTCCTCTAAATCCCACAGTATTTGACTTAAGATAGATTCATCTTGATCAACTACGATTGGCTTTTCTAGAAGGTCCATTGGCGATTCATTCGTTGTAAGTTGTACAACTTTTTCCGTCTCCGCCACTTGGACCTCTTCATTTTGAACTACTTCTGACTGGGCTTCCACTCTTGGCGTTTCAACCACTTCTTTTTCTTCAACATTTTTATATTCGCAATCTACCTGGCAACTAATCACGCAAATCCCATTATCGGACACTTTGGTTTGAAGATTTTTTGTGTTTAGGACAACGGTTGATTGGTCAATCTTATCATTTGGCAAGCTTACATTTAGAGGAATAGCATACTCAAAATAGCCTTCATTACCTTCAACATCCACTTCATCTACAAGCGTACTCTCGTTTTCTAACTGCTGCAGCACCTCTTGAGTGTCATCGAATTCCACATTAGCAGCAATGTGGTAAATACCAGTAAGTGATACGGATAATTCGTCCTCTTGCTGTTCCCATCGAGGTGTAATTTTCACTTTGTTTAAGCTTGTTGGTTTACCATATATTTCAGGAAAAACGAATGATTCATTTATTTCCCAGGTAATCTTTTTCATATTTACATTCCCTCCTCTATCTTTATCTATATGTACACTTTTGAGTTTATAGAACCAGCTAGTTATCTAATTAATATATTAAAATAGAATTAAGAAATAAAAAAACAGCAGAGCATATGCGCTCTGCTGTATGTCTTAACGTGCTAATTGTTTAAATACTTTTTGGAAGGCTTTCACTGTTTGTGCAATATGTTCTTCCGTATGCGCCGTTGAAAGGAAAACACCCTCAAATTGAGATGGCGGTAAGAAAATCCCTTCTTCTGTCATTAGTGTATAGTACTCTGCAAATAATTGCAGATCAGATGTTTTAGCAGTTTCAAAATCAATAACATTTTCATTTGTTAGGAAGTAACCAATCATAGATCCTGCACGATTTACTGTGTGTGGAATATTGTATGTTTCAGCTGCCTCACGGAACCCTGCTTCTAATTGGTCACCTAACTTTTTGAAGTAGTTATACGACTCTGGCGTTAAATGATTCAACGTTTCAAGGCCAGCTGTCATAGCAAGCGGATTGCCTGATAATGTTCCTGCTTGATAAATTGGTCCTGCTGGTGCAATGTGTTCCATGATTTCACGAGAACCACCGAAAGCTCCAACTGGTAGACCACCACCAATTACTTTCCCAAGACAAGTCAAATCTGGTGTAACCCCAAGATATCCTTGAGCACTGTTGAACCCAACACGGAAACCTGTCATAACTTCATCAAAAATTAATAATGAACCTGCTTTTGTAGAGATATCTCGCAATCCTTCTAAAAAGCCTGGAAGCGGTGGCACGCAACCCATATTTCCCGCTACAGGTTCAACAATAATCGCTGCGATATCTTCTCCATGCATCTCAAAGACCTGTTTTACAGACTCTAAATCATTGTAAGGAACAGTTATCGTATTTTGAGCAATACTTAACGGCACCCCAGGGCTATCCGGTAAACCAAGTGTTGCCACACCTGAGCCTGCCTTAATAAGTAAAGAGTCACCATGACCATGATAAGAGCCTTCAAATTTCAAGATCTTGTCGCGACCTGTATAACCGCGCGCTACACGTATAGCACTCATTGTCGCCTCTGTACCAGAAGAAACCATACGAATCATTTCAATAGATGGTACACGTTTGATTACTTCTTTAGCCAAATCATTTTCAATCACAGTAGAAGCGCCAAAGCTTGTACCTGATTCAGCCACACGTTGAATCGCAGCTACCACATCAGGATGTGTATGACCTAAGATAAGAGGACCCCATGATAATACGTAGTCGATATAATCATTGCCATCTACGTCTGTAATGATTGCACCTTTCCCTTTTTCCATTACGATCGGATCCATATTTACCGCATTAAATGCACGAACAGGGCTATTGACGCCACCCGGCATTAAGTGAATTGCTTCCTGAAAAGCTGCTTTTGATTTTTCATGTGAACGTGTCATTATTTCTCCTCCATCCAACGAACTGCATCTTTTGCATGATAAGTAATGATTAAATCAGCGCCTGCACGTTTCATGCCAAGTAATGTTTCTAATACGACTTGTTTTTCATCGATCCAGCCATTAATTGCAGCTGCTTTGACCATCGCATATTCACCACTTACATTGTAGGCAACAACAGGTAAATCAAAGTTATTGCGAACATCTCGCATAATATCCAAATAAGACAACGCTGGTTTTACAATTAAGAAGTCCGCTCCCTCTTCTACGTCAGATTCAGCTTCACGCATTGCTTCCATACGGTTTGATGGATCCATTTGATACGTTTTGCGGTCGCCGAATTGTGGTGCACCATCTGCTGCGTCACGGAATGGACCGTAATAAGCAGATGCATATTTTACTGCGTAAGACATAATCGGAACATCTTCATAACCCGCTTCATCTAATCCTTTACGAATAGCAGCTACAAACCCGTCCATCATATTAGAAGGTGCGATAATATCTGCTCCCGCTTCTGCTTGTGAAACCGCTGTTTTAGCCAATAAATCTAATGATGGATCATTTAAGATTTTTTCATCTTCTGATACAACGCCACAATGGCCGTGAGAAGTAAATTCACATAGACAAGTATCAGCAACTACCACAATTTCAGGATAATTTTTCTTAATAAAACGAGTAGCTTCTTGGACGATGCCATGATCATGATATGCTTGTGACCCTACTTCATCTTTTTCTGCTGGAAGTCCAAAAAGAATAACAGATGGAATACCAAGAGAAACAACTTCATCCATTTCTTCTCCTAAACGATCAAGTGAGAATTGAAATACACCTGGCATTGATGACACTTCATTTTTAATATTTTCGCCATCGATAACAAAGATTGGATAAATAAAGTCTTCTTTGTGTAAGTAAGTTTCTTTTACCATCGCACGCATCGCACTAGATTGGCGTAAACGTCTATGTCTTTTGAAATGTAAATCTGTCATGATGATCGTCCTTTCTTTTTAGCCAATTCTTCTATAATGGCCAACATCGTATATTTTTCTGGTTTAACATCTACCATTGCTCCGGCATTTAAAAGAGCTTGCTCAGTAACATGTCCAATGGCTGCGATTTGATAACCTCTCCAGCCTGTTTGCGGTGCGACATATTTATTAAATACATTCACAGCAGAAGGACTCGCAAAAATAATTGTTGCGTCCTTTGATTTTTGGATTAATGTCGTTAATTCACTGATATGCTCTGTACTTTGAATGGTTTCATAGACCGTCCATTCATCGACTGGAAACGGCAGCCCTTCCTTTATAGTAGCCTTTGCTAAACTACCTTTCAAGAATAGACAACTTTCAACCTTCCCAGCCACTTTAGGAAATTCGACAACAAATTTATCCGCACTGTATGTAGACGGCATAAAATCAATCTGACAACCTATTTTTTCTAATGCACTTGCAGTTTTCTCACCCACTGCAGCAATCTTGGCTCTGCTTTTTTCTATGCTTAATGAAGCGCGGGCAAGCTTTTGTGAAAATGCTTCTACAGCATTTTGACTAGTAAAGATTAGCCATTCGCTGTTTAAGGCTTTTGCTAGCTTTTCACCATCATTCGAAGAAGTGGCTTCTTGTACAGCAATGAGCGGCAAATGATATACATTGCCGCCCCTTTCTAAAATATGTGAAGATACTGAATGCGTCATCTTCGTGCCAGTCAGGACAATATTTTGTCCACTCAATGGCAGATTAGTTGGCATTTTGCTCAGCCTTTACTTTTTGAATTAACTCATATGCACCTTGGCTTGTTAGTTTTTCTGCCACTTCTTCTCCTGCAGCTTTTGCATCTTTTGAAGCAACTGATTCTTTATAAAAAACAGAGGCATCAGGAGCAGCTACTAGGCCTTTGAAATTCACGCCATCATTTTCAAAACGTGCAAAGCCAGCAATTGGCACTTGGCAACCGCCATCCATTGCAGCAAGGAACGCGCGCTCTGCATGAGCTTCTTCCCACGTTGCTTTGTCTGTTAATTTCGCCAGCTCAGATAGTAGCTCTTCGTCATCAGCACGACACTCAATTCCAAGCGAACCTTGCCCTACTGCTGGCAGACATACTTCAGTTGATAGGTATTCTGTAACAACCTCATCACTCCAACCTAAACGTTTCAACCCTGCAGCTGCTAGGATAATCGCATCGTACTCATCATTTTCTAGTTTTGCTAAACGGGTATCAACATTACCGCGAATCCATTTGATCTCCAAGTCTGGACGAGCAAGCAACAATTGTGCGCTTCTGCGCAAACTACTCGTACCTACAACTGCTCCTTTTGGTAAATCTGCAAATTTCACGTGATTTTTGCTAATAAAGGCATCGCGTGGATCTTCACGTTTCGGAATACAGCCAATAACTAGCCCTTCTGGAAGTACTGCAGGCATATCTTTCATGCTGTGTACAGCAAAGTCGATTTCTTTGTCAAATAAAGCTTGCTCAATTTCTTTTACAAATAAGCCTTTGCCGCCTACTTTAGACAATTGAACATCCACAATTTTATCGCCTTTTGTCACAATTTCTTTCACTTCAAATTCAAACGGCGCCCCAGCTTTCTTCAATTGGTCAATAAACCAATTTGTTTGAGTTAATGCAAGTTTGCTTCGTCTTGATCCAACAGTAATTTTACGCACGTACATCCAACCTTTCTATTAATACCAAAAATGAAAACTTGACAAACGGCTTCCTAAAAAGAAATTTACAATGATAACAAGGAAGGCATACACATTTGTCCAAGCATACATCGTCGTATGAAGCTTTCCTTTTCGATAGCCATATAATATAAAACAATAGATTAATAGAGAAAGAAAAGACCCTATAATCTTTGTATCTAAAACAGTGAAATGCTCTAACGATGAATAACCCCATTGAAGTCCAAGTATTAAACTAATTAGCAAAATAGGAATACCCACCAATATAGCCCACGTCATGCCTTTTTGTGCTTGATCTAATGATGGTAAACGCGTCCATTGTTTTGTCCACTTTTTCTTCTTCAATACATTGTAAAGAATGAGATACAATGTTGAAAAAACAAAGGACAGCGAAAAGGCTACATAGGACAAGATGGCAAATGTGACATGGAAAAAGAGCAATTCAGAAATAAGTGACTTGCCGACTGGCGAAAGTGCCAACTGATTTGGTGCAAATGTGTGGATAGTCATAAATATAAAACCAATCACATTTAAAAAGAAGACAGGCAAATCTACTCGGTATAAACAATGTAAAAAAATCGAAATAGTAATTAAAAGCCACGCGTAAAAGTAAATTCCTTCAAATAGCGAAAGTATTGGGAATCTATGTGTCTGTATAATATAAAGTCCTAAAAATGCTGATTGAAGTACCCATACTACAGAAATTAACCAAAACGCAATGCGATGGGCTTTCGGGTCTTTATTTAAATAATCGATAAAATAAAAGACAAGACTGATCGCATATAAGACGACCATTGCTTCATGCAGCCTTGTCATCGTCAAATCAGCCATAATATGCTCCTTTGCGACATAAATCTTAAAAAAAGCGTTTCCGCACCTATAGTTTACCACATAGACACGAAAACGCTCTTCTTAAAGTTTCTTAATATGACCATTTTGCATCAGATGCTTGTGCTTCTAATACTGTTTTATCCATTCGCTCTTTTTGTTGAAGCTGTTGTTTATTCACTTCATCTTGTACATCCTCTTCAATACCAAAAATACGTTGGAACAGCGCTAACTGTTCTTTTGATTTTTGTGAACCGGCCATTTCTTTCGCTTGTAGAATCGGATCTTTGAGCAATTGATTAATAATAGATTTTGTATGTTTATTTAATACTTTTTTCTCACGGTCTGTTAAATCTGGCATTTTATTTTCGATGCTTTGCATTGTTTCAGATTGAATGCGAGCAGCTTTTTGACGAAGGGCTGCAATAACAGGCACAACGCCTAGAGTTGTCATCCAATCTTTAAAATCATTCACTTCTGTATCAATCATGGAAACAATTTGGCTTGCTGCGCGTTCTCTTTCTGCGAGGTTTGCCTCAACAATGCCATGCAAATCATCAATATCATACAAGAATACATTTGGAATATCACCAATGCGTGGATCTAAATCACGAGGCACAGCAATATCTACCATGAATAAAGGTTTTCCTTTGCGAAGTTTCTCAACAAATTGCATTAATTCATGGTCAATAACATATTCTGTTGCACCTGTCGAGCTAATTAGAATATCTGCCTCTAGCAATACACATTGTAGTTCTTGCATGGATTTAGCTGTACCATGGAATTTTTCTGCAAGGGTTTCTGCTTTAGAGAACGTACGATTTATAACAGTTACTTTCCCTACGCCGCTACCATAAAGGTTTTCGACTGCAAGCTCACCCATTTTGCCGGCACCAAGTATAGCTACATGTTTATTTTCAAGAGAACCAAATATTTTTTTCGCCAGTTCTACTGCAGCATACGATACAGACACAGCATTTTCACCGATGGCTGTTTCGCCATGCGCACGTTTCGCAAATGTAACCGCTTGTTTAAATAATTTATTATAAACAGTGCCTGTTACGCCAAGTTCTTGCGCTTGTAAAAAACTTGTCTTTACCTGTCCAAGTATTTGTGTCTCACCTAAAACCATTGAGTCTATACCTGAAGTAACTTTGAATAAGTGCATCATTGCTTCATCTTCTTCACGTATATATAAATGACTTTCGAACGACTCAACAGGAACTTTAAACCATGTTGAAAGAAATTGTTTGACGTAATAACGGCCAGTATGCAGCTGGTCTACTACTGCATAAATCTCTGTACGGTTACATGTAGAAACAATCACGTTCTCTAATATGCTTTTTTGGCTTTGTAATGCTCTCATCGCTTCTGGTATTTCATTTTCAGTAAAAGAAAATTTTTCCCGAATTTCGACGGGCGCTGTTTTATAATTCAAGCCTACTACGATGGTATGCATGAATCTCTACACCTCACACGTTCATTTTCACGATGTCTATTATATCATAAATCGTCATCATTCTTGTTTATAAATTGTGAACACCCTATGACGTATTGACATCTTGTTGTTTAGAATTATTATAATTTATATTTTAGCAAATTATACTTCGAAGTACAATTAACCTGTTTTATAACGTAATTTTCAGTTTTTTAATACCTTTGCACTGTGTAAAACCTGCTATTACTTATAATCCCCATAATTCATTAATTCAAACAAACAGAGCTAAACAAAAAAATTTGCTCCTATATATCCTACAAGAGCAAATTTCGATTACATAGACAACACTGTATATTGCAGCGTATTATGTATCATTACATTCTTTTTTCAATTTCAGCCCAGGCTTGTTCCATACCCATTCCTTTTTCTGATGAGAATAAAATAAGCGGGTCGTTTGGATCCATGTCTAGGACTTCTTTTATAATTTTTTTATGTTTTTCATAGTTTCCCTTTTTAATCTTATCTGCTTTCGTAGCAATAACAATGGTTGGAATGTTATAGTGTTTTAAAAAGTCGTACATCATACAATCATCGTCAGTTGGTTCATGGCGGATATCGATAATTTGGACAACTGCTTTCAGAATGCTTCGTCCAGTTAAATATTGCTCGATCATTTTGCCCCATGCTTCGCGTTCTGTTTTAGAAACTTTGGCATAGCCATAGCCAGGAACATCGACAAAGAATAATTGTTCTTCAATTTTATAAAAGTTGAGTGTTTGTGTTTTACCTGGTTTAGATGATATGCGCGCCATACTTTTGCGCCCAATCATTCTGTTGATAAATGAAGATTTACCAACATTTGAACGACCTGCCAGAGCAAACTCTGGCAGACCATCCTCTGGATATTGTTTTGGTCCTACAGCACTAATGACCATTTCTACATTATTGACTTTCATGAAATCCCTCCGTCGAGCGCGATGTTTAATACTTCATCCGCGTTTGACACGAGCTTAAACGTAAGCCCTTTTCGCACACTTTCTGGTATATCATCTATATCACGTTCATTATCTTTCGGTAAAATGATGGTTGTTAAACCTGCTCTGTGGGCGCCAAGAGATTTTTCTTTTAAGCCCCCAATTGGCAATACTCTTCCTCGTAGAGTGACTTCCCCAGTCATTCCTACTTCTTTTCGAATCGGCTTTTTGGTGATAGCAGATGTAATTGCAGTCACCATTGTTACTCCAGCTGAAGGACCATCCTTAGGAACAGCTCCTTCTGGCACATGAATATGAAGGTCATGCGTATCGAAGAAATCTTGGTCTATGCCGAGTTGATCAGCTTTTGATCGCACGTAAGACAATGCAGTCTGTGCTGATTCCTTCATTACATCACCAAGTTTACCAGTAAGCTGAATTTTGCCTTTACCTGGAGTAAGCGAAACCTCAATTTGAAGCGTATCGCCGCCTACTACTGTATATGCTAACCCAGTTGCAACGCCGACTTGGTTCTCTTGTTCCGCTTGACCATGATGGAAGCGGTGTTTGCCAAGCATATCCTCTAAATTTTTTGCCGTAATCACAACTCGTTTCTTTTCCGTTGAAACGATTTGTTTCGCAGCTTTCCTACATAAAGAAGCAATTTCACGTTCAAGACTTCGAACACCTGCTTCTCGAGTATAATACCGTATCAGGTCAAGAATGGCATCATCACGGATTTGTAGCTGTGATTTAGATAGGCCATTTTCTTTCATTTGCTTTGGTATTAAGTGGTTAATAGCAATTTGCTCTTTCTCAAACTCTGTATACCCTGCAATTGAGATTATTTCCATACGATCCCGAAGCGGGCCAGGAATTGTACTTAAGTCATTAGCTGTTGCAATGAACATGACATTCGATAAATCGTACGGTTCTTCTAAATAGTGGTCACTAAATGTGTTGTTTTGATTTGGGTCAAGTACTTCTAACAATGCAGCTGATGGATCCCCACGGAAATCATTAGACATTTTATCGATCTCATCTAATAAAAATACGGGATTGATTGTTTCTGCTTTTTTCATACCTTGAATTATACGTCCAGGCATAGCACCGACATAGGTTCTTCTATGACCGCGGATTTCTGATTCATCCCTTACTCCACCAAGCGATATTCGTACAAATTTTCGATTTAACGACTCTGCAATTGATTTTGCCAAGGACGTTTTACCGACTCCCGGAGGACCTGCTAAACATAAGATCGGTCCGCGCAATGAATTTGTAAGCTGTTGAACTGAAAGATACTCAAGTATTCTTTCCTTAACATCTTCTAGACCTTCATGGTCACGATTAAGGATTTTTTCAGCGACATGAATATCCCTTCTATCTTTTGTAGCCTTACTCCAAGGAAGGGCCACAAGCCAATCTAAATAGTTGCGAATTACACCACTCTCAGCAGATGCTACAGGGATCTTATCGTAACGGCTTAATTCTTTAAGAGCTACCAATTTTATTTCTTCAGGCATTTTCGCTGCATCAATTTTTGTACGCAACTCCGCTACCTCTGCTTGTTTCCCTTCACGGTCGCCAAGTTCCTCTTGAATTGCTTTCATTTGCTCACGCAAGTAGAATTCTTTTTGAGTTTTTTCCATGGCACGCTTAACTTTTGAGTTAATCTTATGCTCTAAATTTAATACTTCTTGCTCATCATGCAAACGATTAATCAAAATACTTAAACGTTCCTTGACATCAATTGTATCGAGGATTTCTTGTTTGCCGTGCATTTTGAGCGGCAAATAAGATGCCACAGTATCAGCAAATCGACCTGGTTCTTCAATATCTGCAACTGTAGCAAACGATTCATGGGAAATCTTGCTTGATGCTTTCGTATACTTTTCAAAATAAGAAAGCAGCGTACGCATTAGTGCTTGAGTTTCCAAATCTGCTTCCTTAGAATCAAGAAAGTTTTCAATATTCGCTGTCATAAATTTTTTATGGTCAGTTATTGTTTCTATCTTTGCTCGATGAAGACCTTCAACCAACACACGTAAAGTTCCATTCGGAAGTTTAAGCATTTGCTTTACATATGCTACAGTACCTGTTTTATATAAATCTTCTTCTTCTGGTGTTTCGATATCCATTGCTTTTTGGGTAGCAAGGAAGATTAAATGATCATCCGCCATTGCTTTTTCCAATGCTTCAATTGAGCGTACGCGACCTACGTCAATATGTAACAATATTGTTGGATACACGAGCAACCCTCTAAGCGGTAAAAGTGGTAAGTCTTTTGTTCTAGTTACTTCTGCCATACGAGCGATCACCTCCGACTTTAAGTTCTAACTATAAAAGCACGTTATAAGTATGGTTCATTCAAAGTATTTCATTCATATTGTTACAAGTTAGCCAATTCGCCTAAAACTCAAAAAACTGGCCGGTCAAGTGCTGATTGGCACTTGATCGAACCAGCTATTGGATCAGTTCTTACGCAGACGTTTTTTTGTTATTTGGATCTAACTCTGTACCGTCTTTTAATACAAGTCTTGGTCTTGCTTTTTCTGTAATTGTTTCTTTGGTAACGATACATTTCGCTATATCATCACGCGATGGCAGTTCAAACATAACATCTAGCATGATGTTTTCGATAATGGAACGCAAACCACGTGCACCTGTTTTACGTTCGATTGCTTCTTTAGCGATTTCGTACAATGCATCTTTTTCAAACTCAAGTTCTACGTCATCTAACTCCATCATTTTTTGATATTGTTTTGTTAACGCGTTCTTTGGCTCAGTTAAAATTTGAACAAGTGCATCTTCATCTAAAAGTTCTAGGCTCGCAAGTACAGGCAAACGGCCAATAAATTCTGGGATCAAGCCAAATTTTAATAAATCCTCTGGAATTAAATGTTTCATTAGATTTTTGTCGTCTGCATCTTTTTTAAGGTTAGAGCCAAAACCGATTACCTTTTCACCCATACGGCGTTTAATAATGGATTCAATTCCATCAAATGCTCCGCCTACGATGAATAAGATATTAGTTGTATCGATTTGGATAAACTCTTGGTGCGGATGTTTACGGCCGCCTTGTGGTGGTACGCTAGCTGTAGTTCCTTCTAAGATTTTCAACAATGCTTGTTGAACACCTTCACCAGATACGTCTCGAGTGATTGATGGGTTTTCCGACTTGCGGGCTACCTTATCAATCTCATCTATATAAATTATTCCTTTTTCAGCGCGTTCTACATCATAGTCTGCAGCTTGGATTAATTTAAGAAGAATATTCTCTACATCTTCCCCAACATATCCTGCTTCAGTTAATGAAGTCGCATCAGCAATAGCGAAAGGTACATTAATAATACGTGCTAACGTTTGAGCAAGCAATGTTTTACCGCTACCAGTTGGTCCGATTAAAACGATATTTGATTTAGATAATTCAACATCGTCTACTTTGCTTTGAGTATTTATACGTTTGTAATGATTATATACAGCTACGGATAATGCTTTTTTCGCACGTTCTTGTCCGATGACATAATCATCCAATGTTTCAAGAATTTCTTTTGGTTTTGGTATATCTTTAAGCTCTACTTCTTCTTCAGTGCCTAGTTCCTCTACAACGATTTCAGAACATAAGTCGATACATTCATCACAAATATAGACGCCTGGCCCTGCCACAAGTTTACGAACTTGTTCTTGCGGTTTACCACAGAATGAGCATTTTAAATTGCCTTTTTCATCATTAAATTTGAACAATTATTTCACCCCTATTCAAGCAACAATGTTACAAGATTCCATTTATATTATCAAATATAATGAATTCTTGCTACAAAAATTACTTATAGTATGTATCGTTATGATTTATAAAATTTATTCCGCTTTGATGGGTTGTAAAAACCCTACTTTTGAAATGAAAAAGCGAGAAGTTTATGTGGGGGTATTTACCCCTAAAAGCCCAGTTGGAACATGACCAATCAGTGTGGGGTACCGTTCTGGTTGAAGTTACATTTCATATATGTGAAGAAACAAGGTACGGATACAGAACCCGTACCTTGTTCAAGTTTACTTAGAAACTGTATTATTCAGTTACTTTTGCATTATCAACTAAGAATTCTACAGTTTTGCGGATTTTCACATCATGTTCTAGTACGGAAGTGCCGCCTAGGATTGATTTGATTTGATCTGCATCCATTTTGAATTGCTCAGTCATTTTTTCTAATTCTGCATTGATGTCTTCTTCTGTTGCTTCGATTTTTTCTGCTTCGCCAATCGCTTCAAGAACTAATGCTACGCGTACGCGAGATTCTGCATCTTCTTTCATTTGAGCGCGCAATGCAGCTTCATCTTGACCAGAGAATTGGTAGAATAGATCAAGGTTTAAACCTTGCATTTGCAAGTTTTGATCATATTCTTGCATCATACGATCGATTTCAGTTTCGATCATTGCATTTGGAATATCGATTTTTGCGTTATTAGCAGCTTTTTCTACTAGTTCATCACGTAGTGCTGTATCAGCTGCTGCAGCTTTTTCAGTAGCTGTTTTTTCTTTTAATTTTGTGCGTAGTTCATCTAGTGTTTTCACTTCTGAATCTACTTCTTGTGCAAAGTCATCATCCAATTCAGGAAGTTCTTTACCTTTTACTTCTTTAACATTTACTTTGAAAGTAGCTTCTTTACCAGCTAATTCTGCTGCGTGGTACTCTTCTGGGAAAGTTACAACTACTTCTTTTTCTTCGCCAGCTTTTGCGCCAATTAATTGTTCTTCGAATCCTGGAATGAATGATCCTGAACCGATTTCAAGTGAGTAGTTGTCGCCTTTGCCGCCTTCGAAAGCTTCGCCATCTTGGAAACCTTCAAAGTCGATTACAGCTGTATCGCCATTTTCGATTGCGCTATCTTCTTTAACAACAAGTTCTGCAAGACGAGTTTGTTGATCTTTCAATTGTTGTTCAATTTCTTCGTCTGTAACAGTTGTTTCTTGTTTTTTCACTTCTAAACCTTTGTAATCACCTAGTTCAACTTCTGGTTTTACAATAACTGTTGCAGTAAATTTGAAGTCTTTATTTTTGCCTAGGTCTTCCATTTCAAAATCGATTTCTGGTTGATCCACTGGAGAAATACCAGTTTCATCGATTGCTAATGGATAGTTTTCGTTCACTAAAAGTTCTAGTGCGTCTTGGTATAATGATTCTACACCGAATCTTTTTTCGAACATTTGACGAGGCATTTTACCTTTACGGAAGCCTGGTACGTTAATTTGTTTCACAACTTTTTTGAATGCTTTATCTAAAGCTGCGTTTACTTTTTCAGCAGGCAATTCTACTGTTAATACTCCAGTGTTGCCTTCTTGTTTTTCCCATTTTGCTGACATGTATAATACCTCCAAAATTAAATTCACATGTTGGACAATTTATTCGTTAATACGACTTTCTCAACTTTTTTAGTATATCATAGATAGCTATACTTTCAACTGATTTCATGTATCGAACAATTCGGATTGCTCTTCAAGGGTATTTAATAACTCCATCAAGTCATAATCTGTCTCTTTGACAACGCCGAACATTCCATGTACGAAGTCAATATAGCCTTCTGCAACCTCTTCTGCTCCATAATTAAACCATTCATAAGGATAGGCTGCAAAGATATGCCTGGCCAATAGATATTGGACCATCTGTAAAGTAGAAGGTTCTTGGTCGAGCGCATCGCTTACCAATTCAAACACTTTCTTTGCTACTGGTAATTCATCCGGTAACAGCAATTCCTCTGTGTTCACTACTTTTGAATGCCCCAATTTTTTCACCTCTACTATCGCAGGGATTTCTTGTGCGACAAGAAGGTAGAGAATAAAGCTTTGGATCAAAGGATGAGATCTTTCATCCTCAATAATCGCCACCAATAAATCTTTAATTGGGCGTATATTCATTTCTTTAGCTGCTTGCAGCTTTTGCATCTGCTCAATTGTTGTTTTAGAAAAGAATGTATCTACTTCAAATTCATCACTGGCGTGCTCTATCTCTACATCATCTAGACTGTCTTCTATTTTTGCTTTTGCAATAGCAGCATTGAGGTTTTTAATACGGATAAATTGGTCTTGCGATTCGGGCGGAATGACATCTTCTTCAAGTAAAGACTCAATAAGGGTTTCTACTTGTTTATATTCTTTCAACTCCATTAGCACAGTTAAATAAAGTTCCATCGTTTCTATGTATAATTGCGGCCCAATCGCGAGGAGTTTTTCACAAACGGCTTTCGCTTCTTTAAAGTTCCTTATTTCATACAAAGAGAATGCATAAACACTGAGTAATGCCTCATCTCCCTCGGTGTATTGCAAAGCTTCTTTTAAGCATTCAACAGCCTGGTCATATTGGTACTTTTCAGCGAACTGCTGGCCCTCAGCTACGAGTCTCTCCACCGTTCCTGGGAACACAATAACATTTTCATGCCTCTGAAGTTTTCCTTTTTTTCTGCGCAATTGTGTTCACTCCCCTTAAAATTCATCATAGCATAAAAACATTTTGACCCAAAATAATTTCCTTCGACAATTTGGTCTATATTTCGCTCATGTAGATTTCTATAGCTATATGTTATTTTAATATAAAATAAACAAATTTGAGTTATAAAAGATAAATCCCACTCTAAATAGTAGAGAGGAAGATTTAAAAAATAAAAAACTGTAGACCCCCATTCATATGAGTTAGTCTACAGTCTAATTTGTTTAGAAAATTACTCTTTAACACGCTTTTTATTCATTCCTAATAAGAAGAATAATGCTGTCATTATACATAAGAAGATAATGCCGACAATGAGGGAGATTTGTGTATCCTTATTGAACCACATACCCACCAATACAGTAAGTAAGAATAAAATCGTTACGTAGTTAGAAACTGGCGCAAACGGCATTTTGAATGGGTGCGATGGCATTTGATCGCTATGCACTTTTCTAAATCTAATTTGAGCAATCAATAAGGCAAACCAAGGCATCATCCCAGGTAGAACACTAGCACTGTATACATAAACGAATATTTTTGATTGTGATACAAAGTTGAGCACAACCCCTACTGTTAAGCCGATTAATACTGCGATTGTACTCCAGTATGGCACACCATTTTTAGAAACCTTCGCAAATACTTTTGGTGCTTGACCATTTTCTGCAAGTGTATAGATCATTCGGCCAGAACTGAAAATCCCGCTATTACAGCCTGACATAGCTGCTGTAATCACCACAAAGTTAATGAAACCAGCCGCCATTGTAATACCAACTTTTGCAAAAGTAACAACGAATGGACTACCCACTTCTTTTAATTGATCCCATGGATAAACTGTTACAATCACAAAGATAGCACCAATATAGAAAATTAGAATTCGCCATATAATAGAGTTGATCGCTTTAGTAAGTGATTTCTTTGGATTTTCAGCTTCCCCAGCTGTAATTCCGATTAATTCCACACCTTGGTATGAACCAACCACAAGTGATAAGGCAAAGAAGAAACCTTTCCATCCACCTGTAAAGAACCCACCATTTGACCATAGATTTGAGAACCCAACTGCATGTCCACTATTGCCAAGACCGAAGAAGATTAATCCAAATCCAGCTATTATCATTAATATAATCGTTACTATTTTAATTAGAGCAAACCAAAATTCAAATTCGCCAAATGACTTTACTGAAACTAAATTTGCCAAACCTAAAATAACAATGACAATCAAGCCAGGTATCCACGGCGGCAAGTTAGGAAACCAATACTGCATATATGAGCCGACCGCAATTACTTCTGACATCCCTACAATCACCCATTGAAACCAGTTGCTCCATGCAGTCAGATAGCCTGCAAGCGGATGTATGTATTGGTGAGCGAAAGTCGCAAAGGAACCTGTAATTGGCTCTAGATATAGCATCTCACCCATAGCTCTCATAATAAAAAATACGAATATACCAGCAATCGCATAGGCAAGCATAACAGAAGGACCTGTCCAACCGATGGTGCTTGATGAACCCATAAACAGCCCCACACCAATAGTTCCACCAAGTGCAATCATTTGTATGTGCCGAGATTTAAGTCCCCTTTTCAATTCTTCATTCGCCATAATTTTACCCCCTCTGTTCATCTAGATGTCTAGTTATCTCTGCATTTCAGCATAGAAAACAAACTTTCTTAAAATAATTTTCACCCTCTAAGTGTACTCAATTTCACTTATAAATACAATTGTATTTCCCAAAAAAACAAGGACGGTCATCAAGTAACTTTGCGGAAAAGAGAATTTTTCCGTAAAACTCTTTTGTTTTTTATCTTTTCCGTTATGATCTCTTTTGAGTTTAAATTTCAAGAGATAATTTGCGAAATGATTCAGTGTACATTGAGCCTTTATTGCTTTAAGCTAAAAGTATAACGTGCAGATGAGCCCTGTTGCTCATTTGAAGGAGGACTATATAATGCATCAATTAGACGCAATTAATGAAGCTAGAGACTATATTTTAAATAAAATTAACAGCACACCAACAATCGGCTTGATTTTAGGTTCAGGCTTAGGAAATCTTGCTGATGAAATAGAAAATCCAGTTCATATCCCATACAGTGAAATTCCGCATTTTGCGAAGTCAGAAGCCATTGGCCATGCTAATGAGCTAGTTGTCGGAGAGCTAAGCGGCAAAATAGTAGCAGCTATGAAAGGGCGATTCCATTATTATGAAGGTTTTACCTTAGATGAAGTCACTTTCCCTGTACGCGTAATGAAGTCGCTTGGAATTGAAAGCATCATTGTGACAAATGCTTGTGGCGCTGTTAATACGGGCTTCACACCTGGTGATTTGATGCTAATAACAGATCATATTAATTTGACAGGTACTAACCCGTTAATCGGTCCAAACAATGATACGCTAGGCACGCGCTTCCCCGATCTATCCGAGGCGTATGATAAAGATTTACGTAAACTTGCAATCATCGTGTCTAAGAAACAAGATGTTAAAATTAAACAAGGTGTCTATGCTTGGTGGAGCGGTCCAACTTATGAAACACCTGCTGAAATCCGCATGATTCGAACTCTTGGCGCTGATGCAGTCGGCATGTCTACTGTTCCAGAAGCGATTGTTGCAAAACATGCTGGTATGAAAGTACTTGGGATCTCTTGTCTAACAAATATGGCATGTGGCATTCTTGACCAACCATTAAACCACGAGGAAGTAATTGAAGTAGCTAGCCAAGTCAACACAAAATTCGTTGGCTTGATTAAAGGTTTACTTGAAGAAATTAAATAATCACTCGCGTTAACGTGGGAATAAAAAACACACGCCAACTTCTCTAAAGAAGGCGTGTGTTTTGTGTTACTGAGAATTCTCTTTATTTTGGAGTATCATACCCAATTTCAAAAACCTCTATTTTTCCCCAGATGGATTTCCAGTCTTTCTTGGTAACCCTGTTTTCATAAATGCTAATTCTCGCATCTGTCTCTAAATAATAAGGAGTAGGTTTTACCTTCAAATTGATTACATCCTTAACTCCCCATGGAGCCGCTAAAAGTACATTATCTTTTTCATCTAATTTAACCCCTAATGCAGTTGCCGTTTCAGGGAATTTGGATATACCATCAATAGATGATGTATAAGGAGCCAAATTATTTAAAAGATGCATTCGTGCCTGATTTTTTACTGACCAAGGGATTTTGGGCATAAGGGATTTAAGTTTTCTTTCCAGATTCTTTTCTTCTAATTCTTTTATATTTGATGAATCAAAGTAAATAACATCTATATCAGGTAAAGGGGTTCTTGCATTAAAATTATGTAAGACATCCCATACTTTTGATCTCACAAAACCTGCACATATCCACCAATCAGGCAAATCTAATATTTTTGCAGTCTTTAATACATCCATCATCCAGCTATCCTTTTTAATAACTTCAACGATATCTTTTTCGTCTTCTAATATCATTACTTATCACCTGACTGTAAAATTTTTTAATTATTAAGTGGTAAATAGAGTTCCTTCCAGTGCTGCAATATATCTATTTGCTGATAGTTGAACTCGATTTTGTGCATCATCCGAAATAACACGATGGAATGCATCATACAACTTATTAAATTGAATAGAATTCAAACGGTTTGCCATACGGGCTACAGTGTTTGCTGGTAACGGAATAAAATTTGGATAGCTATACATGAAAGTAACCCATTGACGATCTGCCACTACACGGACAATATCTCCAACAAATAAAACGCCTTCTTTTTTATTTTGCCATTCAAGAATGGTAGCTCCTTTAAAATGTCCACCTAAACGATGTAACACAACGCCTTCATGCAGTTTTAATTGATCACCTGTCCAATAGACTATTTGTTTACTTGGTCTCGTTACCCATTCTTTATCATCTTCATGAATATAAATGGGCGCATTAAAAGCTTCTGCCCATTCTGCTTGACTAGAATAATAATGGGGATGTGATAAGGCTATTGCTTGGATTCCACCTAGTTCATTAATTTTCGTAATTGTTTCCTTATCAATATAAGTAATGCAATCCCAAAGTACATTAAATTTCCCATGTTGAATCAGGTATGTATTTTGGCCAATTCCAAAAGAAGGTGTTGTCTTAATGCTATGTAATCTTTCTTCTTCAGGAGTAAATTCATTTATATATCGCTTAGATTGGACAAGTTGTTCTAAAGTAGTCCAAGATTGTCCATTCACACTTACATATTGTCTAGCTTCAGTACAAATCTTGCATTCGTTCGGTTCCTGTGTTGATTGATCATACTGAACGCCACATGTATTACAAATATAATAACTCATAATTCACCTTCCACTTTCATTTTTTTAGATAAAAATGGTAATTATTAATTTTATTGTATGATTCAGTACTTCTACTGACTATCATTCTTTTGACTGAATGATGATTGTCGTTTATACCTATTTCTTTCGTTTACCCCTTAACCAAAATCTAAAATAATTAGTACATTTGACCAAGCACAATTTTTCTTCTTGTATATATTGAAATGAACAAAAAATTCTATGCCTAGTTTTGCTACGGTACCGACTTTTGCTTTCACTGTAGCGTTTTCAAGTGTTTTATGTCACTAAAGTCATTTGAGAAATTCTAAACAAGGAGGTAAATGACTATGGGATGCGGCTGTGGCGGCGGAAAACGAAATATTACTCCAATAAACAAATCACAGGTAACTAAAAAACATCAACTAAAGGTTCAACAGCATGATAATCAGGTGAAAATCAAGGCTGGCAATAGACAGAATAATAATTAGATATTATTAAAGAAACGTATTATTTAAAAAGTAATACGTTTCTTTGTTTACTAGCTTCTCATTAAATTATAGATATTTAAAAACGTTTATATCTACTAAGTCTATAAAATCTATTTCTTCTTTTAAGTCCCACAGCTTTATTTTGGTAGTCTCATTATTTTCGATAAAGGGTTGTAACTCCTTCACCTCTGTATAAAATATTGGATTAAATTTTATGTTTCCTGTATTTATATCTTTCACTTTTAATAATTTTTCAGTATAGGGTCTAATAAGTTCTTGGTGAAATCTGTTGCTTTCATTTCCCATGTACTCATCCCAGTTTTTTGCGTTCTGTTCCCATATGGTCTTTGAGTCCTCATTAAGCTCTCTCCATTCTCACAATATGCATTCTCCTCTCAAAACAATAGTTCCCTATATTACATAAATTCTCGTTTTATATAAAGTAGTCCTCTATTTGGGGCAAGAAAAAAAGATACCCAACAAACAATTTTCCAATCATTTGTTGGGTATCTATTCTAATATATTTCTAAATGCCAATACCGAAAGAGAATAAGATTACGGCTAATATAACCCCTAATATTGGTAATATAACAGTTAATGCTCCAAATGCCGGATAAGCATCTTTATGAGTTTCTCCACAGATTGAACGAATGGTTGTTACAACATAACCACCTTGTGGAAGCGAATCAAGTGAACCTGAAGAAATAGCTACTGTTCGATGTAACGCCTCTGGATTGACTCCTAAATCTAAATAATGTGGTGCTAATAACGGTAGTGCAATAGCTTGTCCACCCGATGAAGAACCCGTTAAACCTGCAATAACAGCTACTGCTAGAGCACCACCTACTAGTGGGCTTCCAGGTATATCTGTCATAATCTTCACGGCTGATTCAAAAGCAGGTGTTGCTTTGACGACACCACCAAAACCGACAACTGCAGCTGTATTTGCAATAGCAATAATAGCTCCCATTGCCCCTTCTCCTACTGCCCCACCAAAATTCCGAAAAAACTTTCTATTGATAAGATAACTTGCTAATATACCGCCAGTTAATGCGATAATCAAAGCTGACGTTCCTAATGATTTATGGAAAGCAAAAGAAATAATCAATACAACAAGTAGTGGAACAATACTTAAAATAGGATTTGGTAAATCTGTCCGGGTTTCTGTAAGTATATCTGTCTCTCTACTAACGAACCGTTCTCCATTCGCCAAAGCCTTGTTGATCATCTTTTTAAGCCACCAATAACCGAATACCATCATAAACACAGCCACGATAAAACTGACTTCCCACCCTGCGTATGGGGTCGTCCCTAAAAATTGAATTGGAATCCAGTTTTGAATTTCAGGTGAACCTGCAGATGTCATAGTAAATGTTGTTGAACCAAAACCAAGAGCCGCTGGAATAAAACGCCTTGGCAAATCTGCCTGTTTAAATAGGCTAAGTGCCATAGGGTAAACGGAAAAGGCTACAACAAACAAGCTCACGCCACCGTAGGTTAAAACCGCACAGGCAACGACAATGGCCAATGCTGCTTGTTTCATACCTATTTTATTGACAATCCACTGCGAAACACTATCCGCTGCACCACTATCTTCCATGACTTTACCAAATATAGCACCGGTTAAGAACATTAAATACCATGATGCAATAAAGCCTGTGAAACCTGACATATAATTTGTTAAAAAGTTCGCCCCCTCATTCTCTGTAAGCTGTGGGAATAGCGGAAGCCCATTTAATAGTCCTACAATCAATGCAGTTATAGGTGCAACAATGAGTAAATTCATACCCTTCATTGTTAAAAATATTAATAGTGCCAATCCGCCAAATAATCCAATCATCCCTAACATATTTTCCCCTCAATTCCCCTTTGTGCTTTTTTGTTTTCACTCACTTTCCGTTAGGCTTAGTGTTAATCATTCTTTTTTCCGTATCTTCTCACACGTAGAAGAGCTTGCTCTGCATGTCCTGCAAAGTTCTCTAACTGACAAAGACGCGCTGCATATTCTCCAATATAAGCACTTGCCTCTTGTGTTACTTTTTGATACGTAACAGTCTTAATGAATTTCCCTACCCATAAACCACCTGTATAACGAGCAGCACCCTTAGTCGGTAAAGTATGATTTGTTCCGATTACTTTGTCACCATAAGCAACGTTCGTCTCTGGCCCTAAGAACAAGCAACCATAGTTCGTCATATTTTCAAGGAAGTAATTTGGATCTTCTGTTAATATTTCTACATGCTCAAAAGCAAGACGATCTGCTTCAATTCTAGCTTCCTCAATAGAATCTACTAAAAGAATTTGACCATAATCTTCCCAAGATACACGCGCAACATCAGCAGTAGGCAATGTTTTCAATTGACGTTCAATTTCTTTAACAGTTTCTTTAGCTAATACTTCAGAAGTTGTAATAAGTGCTCCAGGTGAAGTAGGCCCATGCTCACCTTGTCCTAGAAGGTCCGTTGCAATCATCTCCGCATCAGCAGTATGGTCAGCAACCACTAATGTTTCTGTTGGACCTGCAAATAAGTCAATCCCTACACGACCATACAACTGTCTTTTTGCTTCAGCAACGAAAGCATTCCCAGGTCCAACAATCATGTCTACCGATTGGATCGTTTCTGTACCAATTGCCATTGCTGCCATTGCTTGAATACCTCCTAGAAGGTAGATCTCATCAGCACCTGCTAAAGACATCGCTGCAATGGTAGCATGCGGGATTTCCCCGTTAATAGGTGGCGTACATGCAATTACACGTTTTACACCTGCTACTTTAGCTGTTAAAACACTCATATGTGCTGATGCAACCATTGGGTAGCGACCACCAGGTATGTAACATCCAACGCTGTTAACTGGAATATTTTTGTGACCCAAAATTACACCCGGGATATTTTCTACTTCCACATCATGTAAAGAAGCTAATTGTGCTTCTGCAAATTCACGGATATTTTTTTGAGCAAATTTAATATCCTCAATTACATCACTAGGAACTTTGGAAACGATTTCATTTATTTGTTCATCAGTTAAACGAAACGATTCAGGAGTCCACTTATCGAATTTTTCCGATAGTTCAAAAACTGCTTGATCTCCTCGATTTTCTATATCTTGAATGGCTTCCGATACAATTTGAGATACCTTTGAGTCATTTATGATTACTTCTTCTTTTGATTTTCCTTCTTTCAGTACTTTAACCATTTTTATATCCCCTTTTGTTTAAAATTCATTTTTGCATACGTATGCAGAAAATATATAAGTAAGATTATTCTAAAAACAAATGGTTGTCAACAAGTATTTATTTTTACTAGTTTACCTTCACGCTTTAAGCCATAATAAAAGCATCCTTCTATTCTCATAAGACCCTCACACAAAACGTTGTATGAAGCCTTTCAAATAGCAAGATGCTTAAGTAAAAAATACTTTTTACAATCTTCTAGTATTAAGTTGTTTTTCGTAAAATAAGAGATCCATCAATTTCGAGATTTTTAGCTTCACCTGAATATTCTTCTAGTTCATTAAGCAAGTATTTTACAGTCTCTTCTACCATTTCTGTAATTGGTTGCTCCCATGTCGTTAGATTGTATGTAGGCCAAGCTGCCATCTCAATATTATCAAAACCGATCACTTTCGTTTCATTTGGAATAGCAATTTGATGATCCTTTAATGCATCTACTACCCCTAATGCCATAATGTCATTGGCTACAAAAAACGCATCTGGCAATTGCTTTTCTTCAATAATTTCACAGGCTATGTTATACCCGCCTTCATACGTATAATCAGAACTGTACTTCTGATAGTGTACTTTACTTCCCTGTAACATAGCACTAAATCCTTTTTCACGTTCTCTACTTGTAGATGTATTTTCATTCCCTGAAATATAAATCATTTTTGTACAACCTATACTTAAAAGATATTCAGCAATCCTTTTACTTGCCTCATAGTTGTTGCAGCATACTGAATAAAATTTATTATTATCTATTTTTCGATTAAATAGTACTAAAGGTATTTGATACTTGATGAAATCTTCTGTAACCGACAAAGAAAGAGAGGCATCGGTAATAACTACACCCGCCACGTTATAATTAAATAATATTTCAATATCTTCTTTTTGAATTTCATCATTATTGGTATAAACAAATAGTACACTGTAGCCATGTTTTTTTAGGGAAGTTGTAAATAATTTCAACACTTGCGGGTAGAAAGGATTTTGAACGCCTTTCATCACTAATCCAATTATTTTGGATTGGTTTGTAATCAAACTTCGTGCAAATTCATTTGGTCTATAGCCAAGCTCTTCTGCTGCTGCTAAAACCTTTTCTTTAGTTTTTGCAGATACTGACGCACCTTCAAAATAAACTCTTGATACTGAAGATTGTGAAACACCAGCCAATTTTGCTACATCCTTGGCAGTAACTCCTTGTTTCATGATGAACATAACCTCTTTCAATCCAAATTTCATCTCACCAAATTAGCGTAAGCTGAATATCTCTCTTGCACTGACCCATCGAAAAACTATTCTCATAAACAAACTACCTTAGAAGTTGGATGGAAAGCAAGACCTAAATAATCTATTTACATACAGTTTTTAGGGAAGTGGTAATTTCCCTCATATGCTGAAGATATTTAATCAGTGTTGGGTGGCTCGCACTATCATACCTTACTAGCTATCCATGAAAAAATATGTACTTTCAGAAGCAGGATGATTCTATTTTATTAAATAAGTAATATTCCTCCCTCTTATCTCCTTTTAACTTAACAATATACTTCTAAAAAACGTACATATCAAATTCAATTTCACAGTCAACATCGGATAAAAATTTTAGAATCTTTTTATTTAAACAAATTCCTGGTGCTTCTTCATTTGTAATATTGATAACTACTGAAATTTTAATATCCGCATTATTTTCTTCTTTAATTTTAATTATTCATTTTCTTTCCCTCTAAAAATAGCCATGACTTTCTCTATTTCTTCCACAACATAAAAAGTTTCCTTGTATCCAGTATCTATTTCCCAATAATCCTCTTTGTAAAATACTTTTGGATTACTTGTAGGCTCTCCTTTATGATAACAAAGTGTTGGAGTTGTATTTAAATCCTTAGATTTTTTCTATATTAATTGATTTTGAATATAGCAAACTCTACCGAATCATGTGTCTTTTCCAATCTAATTTCCCCTTGAGTTTTCTAATTTAATTTTCATAAGTATCTATAGGCGTACATTTCCATTCCTCTGCTTGGGGTTCAATTCAATATCATCACTTCGACTTGAAAGAACTTCATAAGCGTGATTCTTCAAAATTTATCTCAATCTTTGAGGAACTTCTCGATGAATGAATCAGTGTAAAAGTATTTATAAAAGCTCCTTTCCCTTTCGAATTCTGTCTTATTTTTTAAAAACAAAAATACTTCAAACCGATTTATATCAAGGTTTGAAGCATCTTCTTATTGGTTCAAACTTTTGCTATCTAACCCTTCGACGTCCCTCTATATTACATTAAAGCTGCAGTTCTTCAAACTTTCTTTCAAGGTAATAAAAACTACCCTAATTATTTTAAAAATGTATCACACATCCATTTATAAAATTTTTCCTTCTCTTCATACTGTGGATAATGCGCTGATTGCTCAAAAGTAATAAATTCTTTCTTGTTGGCTTCAATCATATTAAAATATTTTTTCGCCTCATTTGTTGTAGTCATATAATCATATTTGCCCATAATAAAATAAACCGGTATTTCAAGTTTCGTTACGTTAGTAGGTAATGAATTTTTTAATATGTCCTCTAACAAAGACTTCTGAGAATAGGCCAACCCCCGATTATAACGGATTAGGTCTAATAAGTTATACTCACTACTGAGTAATATACCTAAGTTATCTCCATCGGGGTTATCAATGACTCTTACACTCCCGCCATATTTAATAACATAATTCCGTGGGGTAAACATCTCGCCATTTTTAATTTTTTCAGTTAACCCTCGTAAATATAAAACATCATCCTTATTACCAGCTTTTTGAGCCTGCTTAATAATGTAGTTTAAACTTTCAATCTCGCTTTCTGCTTGATTACTCATTTGTCCAACTCCAATATATGCTTCATACTTCTCAGGAGACTTATGAGCAGCCTGCATGCCAATATATGTACCATAAGAATGACCAATTAGTATTACTTTTTCTTTGCCTAACCGTTCTGATATATAATCCGTCAAAGCCATTAAGTCCTCCACCAGTAAGTCTGACGAAAGATTAGAATAGTCCTCAAAAAAATGATAAGATTTCCCGCTTGCTCGCTGATCATAATTAACAACCGTAAATTTAGTTTCCAGTAAGTCTTGGTATTTTTTTGCATATGGTATTTCCGGGCATCCAGGTCCTCCATGTACAAGAACAATAACAGGATTATCCTTATCAGTGCCTCGAATCATTATTTCATGATTACTTCCGTTTATCTCTACTTGTTCTAATACACTTATACTCTTATCACCTTTTATATGCGAAGTCCAAGTAGGGAAAAAAAGTGCTATAATTAGCCCCATTAAAATTAAGGCTCCAATATATTTTATTAGTTTCTTCACGATTTTCATCTGTTATACCCTTTCTTCACATTTTTTTGTAAGTTGAATTGTCGAATCTTTATTTTCTTTATTTACGTCTTCTCTAACTTCATCCAGAATGCATACCGTATTGATATGAGCATACCTTTGATCTCTATTATTAATTTCATTTCCAGACGTGTTGATTAACTTATTTTTACCATTAATATAAAAGTAGGAATATGATTTCCCTAATAGACATGCTTGTTTCATTTCATATTTCTACTCTAACAGATAAAAGGTCATATACTGTAGTGTCAATAAGTCATTAATAAGTCATAACTACTTTGAGAAAATGACTAATTATGACTTAAGATTTTTTGAATGGTCGACTTCCTTATGAATTGCCAATGAAATTACAGTTAGTTGCAATAAAAAAAGAGTGAAGACAAAGTTAATTTCACTTTGTCCACACTCTCTTACTTCAATGTTTATAATCTTCTATAAGACTCTCTTCCATTGCTTTCATAATAGCTGAAGATCTGTTTTTAACATTTAATTTCGAATAAATGTTAGAGACATAATTTTTCACAGTTCCTACTGAAAGAAACATCTTTTCTGAAATGTCTTTATTGGATAATCTCTGAGTTAAACATTTTAATACTTTTAATTCTTGATTATTTAATTCATATGGGTTTTTCATAGAATTATGGTCAAGTTGTTTCGATTGTTCGTTTTTAGTTAATTGGATCTGACTAAACACTTCTTTTGCTAATTGTTGAGGAATGAGAGAACCTCCGTGATACACCATCTTAATTCCCTGAACCAAAAATTCAGGATCAACAGCCTTTAATATGTAACCCTCTGCACCAGCATTTAAGGCATTTAAAACGTGTGTAACATCTTGAAAAGTAGTAAGTATAATAATTTTTATATTGGGCCATCGTTTTTTAATTTCTTCTGTCGCTTTTACACCATCCATCACCGGCATTTGTATATCCATTAGAAGAATATCAATATTCTCCATTTCACATAAAGCAATGGCCTTCTCTCCATTTTCCGCAGTTCCAATAATCTTAATGTCAGAAATGCTTTCTATCACAATTTTTAAGCTCTTTCTTAAAATCTCTTGATCTTCGACGATTGCCGCTTTTATCATGATAATGCCACTTCCTTTGCCGTAGGTATATGACACGTTATCCTCATACCAGCATTCAATTTCGAATAAAATTCCACTGTACCTGCCAATGCCGATATTCGATCTTTCATTGAACGTAAGCCAAACCCTAAATGTAATTCACTAAAACCTATTCCATTATCTTCAATGAGAACAATCAATTCATCTTGATTAAAAGAAATAGTTACATTAATAATGGTAGCCTGCCCATGTTTTTTTGCATTTGTAAGACCTTCTTGTATACAACGAATAATGGCAAACTTTACCCTTTCGCCGACTTTGGTCTCTTCTCCTTCTACTATCAGTTTTATATCCGTTGATGTATGTTTCATAAAATCAACAATCAATTCTTGCACAGATTCAATAAGTGTTTGATGAGACACGGGGGACATCTGGTGAATTGTCTTTCTCACATCTTGCAATCCTTCTCGTGCTAAATCCGAAATCTCTTTTATACTTTTTTCTGCTTCTAATTTATCTGCCCGATATAGAAAAGGAAGAGCATCTAAACTCGTTATGACTGAGGTGAAAATATGGCCTACTGTATCATGCAAATCTTGTGAAACTCGATTTCGTTCTTCCTTAATCGTCAGTTCCTCAATCTTTTTTGAGTAATATTCCAACTCCTCGTTTTTTTCCTCAATGGAAGCAATTAACGTTTTATTTGCGTTATTGACAAGTGTCATCCTTCCTAAACATAACCCGATACCATAAAAAATAGTTGTATCAATGACGCGAGCAAAGAAACCCTCATCAGCGAAGAGATCACCAGCCAATGTACCAGCAAAAAAAATAGAAGTATATAAGAAAGGTCCTAACCAAATTAACGGCTTCACTTGACAAGCATAAGCTACAGTAAGCATAGGCCAGAATAGAAAACTGTAAGTCTCTGATATTTCATATTGGATCGATAGGTAAATAAAAGCTGAACCTGTTAGCAATACCTCAGCAAATACATACTTAGGAAATTTTATAAACCCAGGCCTATAAAAGAGGTGGGGTATTATGTATAAACTAATAGCCCAAAAAAGTAAAATCCACTTGTTCAAGCCTGTCGTACCTATGACTATCAAGTAGCCAATATTCGTTATCCATATGGTACGTATAAGAAATAGAACATAGTCCAACCAACACCATTTTCTCTGCTCCTTAATTGCATTCATACTTTTATATCCCCCAACCTCTGCGTCTATACCATTATTCCTAAAATCCCTTGCCATTCTCATTCATATATTTGTATGTTATGTTACCTCCAAGAGAGAAGCCTGTATAGCTTTTCTTTAAAATCCCAGACATGATTGCATCTTTTAGTATGTACTTCAATTTAAAATTTTACCTAAATTTTAACACAAATTCATTAATTTATTCTAAGGCGTTATTCAATTAAATGGCCCGATTGTTAAACAAAAGTTAAACCAGCAATAAAAATATTAAAGCAGCAAATTCTGAAAGTGAAAAAACATCCAAAACGTAAATCAGTTAGTTTTCCATTCAGAAAACTCTCTACCGTACTTAAAAGTTGGGAAATCTTTTTCATTTTATTGCTATTCTTCCTTAGCATTCTACTTACTTCTTCACAATTTCTTAGTATTCTTTTTATTATTTCGGGCTTTTCTCTGACATTTGTAAAATTCATATGGGTTACCTTACTATCTAATCGTGTTTAGTTTGTAATATCTTTCGAATTAGGAGGAAGTAAATTATTGCTGCACATCCTATACACAAAAAACCACTCACTAATAAAACAAACAAATGAATTTTTCCACCTATGGTTGGAGAATTATAAATTAAATAACTAAGGAAAAATAATCCTCCACTTAAAATGAATAAATAAGATGAAAACCATTTATGCCTTTCTCTTAAGAAATAATATCCAATTAGAATAAGCAAATATAAACTGCTTATTGTCATAATAACTGGATAAGTGGGTTGGTATTTTATAGCATAAATAAAATAGTCTAATTGTGATATATCGCTACCTCTATGTACTTCTCCATTTAATAATTGAGAGAATGGGGTTGAATACTTCCATTCCCAGGGATTTTCAATAATTGCGCTACCCTCATACCATGCAACAATAGTAGACAAAAATAATAAGATAATGGTCATACCAAACTGAATGAAAAATCTTAGCAAATAAAATCACCCTTCAATATCCTTTTTATATAGTTTTCGTCACATTTGATTTTCTTTACTTCTTCCTCTAACTATTTCGTTAGAGAAAAAAAGAATTGAACTTAAGTTATATTGACTTTTAATCTAGCACTTACTATTAATAAGGTATGATGACACCTACACTCACATGATTTACCGAATCTTTTTTAATTAACGGCAACAAATCTTGGACCTTTCCTGTTACAATGACACCACTAACCAAAACAGCGCCTTTTTGTCGGATTGATTTTAAAACTGGTTTTACATGAGTATCTTTTTCATCTTCTTTAGACAAATTTGATAATCTCACCCTGAAGTTTTCTACGTCTTTTTCTAACCCTTCGATCCCTTTTTTAGGAGCTGTAATTGTAAAACCATATGCGTAGTCACCTATTACATACCTAGGCATTATTGATATATCTGCATCCGGGTTTTGAACCCACGCCCATTGTGCAGTTGGAAATTGATTTATCATTTGATGGGTACTCATTTCTTCCTTAAATGAAATAGCTAATTCCACAATGTTTGATAATGGTAAAGACTTTAGAAATCCCCTGTCATCCTCTGTCTTTTTCCCGCCGGGTAGATAAAAATTAACCACTCTTTGTCCATTTCGATAATATTGTTGCTCATTATTTGAAGATGCTGTTATTTCATTATTATAAATAGTTGTTGGAGAATCGTAGATTTTAAACCAAGTTTGTTCGTTATACCATGTGTACGGAATTCCAGCAACATCTTTTACATATTGGTCTTGATTAATAGAAGAATCTAAATTATAACTAGTTGTAGATTTATCATAACCTATATTCGCACCATAAACTTCGCTTTGGTCCCTTTTCACTGAAAGATATTCCGACATTGAACGCTGCATTTGATAATGCGCAATAATAAAAATAAACCCTATAACTAATAAGACACCTATCGTAACTATTGTGGATATAATAATTGTCTTCTTTAATGATTTCCTTTTAGCTTTTTTTATAAGTGGTTGGAACCCATCATTCTTATTAAAAATAGAATCTTTATCCAAAACGTTGAACCTCCTCCATCACTTTTCTAACTTTCTTTTTTGCTCTGACTAACATTGTTTTAATTGATTTATCTGTAGTACCATAAATAATAGCTATATCCTTTAAGGTCAATTCTCCACAATATTTGAGGAGCAAAAGTTCCGCATCTTTTTGTGGTATTTTACCTAGACACTCTGACAGCATTGTATGTAATTCATTTTTTATCATTATATCCTCTGGTGTTGTCCAATCTAATAAATCTTCTATCTTAACGGAATTCACATATTTATCTTTATACTTACGCTTCCTTAAGCTATCGTAATATTTATTGATTGCAACTCTGAAAAGCCACGCATCAATATAATCTCCCTGGATTGTATCCAAATATTGGACAAACTGAATAGCAGTTTCCTGAATAATATCTTCCGCATCCTCTTTGATAGCCCCCATTTTAATTAAAAGAAAATATACAGCTTTCAATTTTTTATTTATGTACATTCCTAATTGTTCATCCATAACCACCCTCCTAAATAATTAACGAATGAGTTTCTAAAAAGTAAACAATACATAAAACAATTCATAAAAAAGATAGCCTTCTTTTAAGACTATCCGATAACTTGCCATATTTTTTTATCGGAGCATCCGCCTGATTATAGAGATTTCTCTTTCCTGACTGAATCCATCCATGACCAAAACTCTAAAAACAAAAAAACCCTTGCAGCGCAAGGGTTCTAAAGAATACAATATTACGTCCCAGGAGAGATTCGAACTCCCGACCGTACGCTTAGAAGGCGTATGCTCTATCCGGCTGAGCTACTGGGACAAGTTGTCTTCATGAAGTATTATCATGAGGACAATATTTATTATAGCAGGATTAGAGAATAAGTCAACGCTAAATTACTAAATTTTTTTCTACAATAATTTGTTTCTCTTCTGTATAAAAGGAAACAGACCAACTATTGCCAGTCTTTTCGATTATCGCATAGCTTTTTTCTTTACGGCCTCTTGGCAGCAAAAGGCTTCCTGGATTGACATAAAGGATTTCATCAACCAGTTCTACACCTAGGATATGGGAATGACCGAACAGCACTACATCTGCTCCAACTTCTCTCGCTCGGAATGACAAGGCGTTTAAACCTGATTTGACGCCAAACAAATGGCCATGTGTCATAAAAATAGTCTCACCGTTTATTTCTTTGATGACTTCAGTCGGAAAATTCACATCATAATCACAGTTGCCTCTGACTTTATACACATCTTTCAGCTCTGGCGCATCAAACGGAAGCTCACTGTCACCGCAATGAAAGATGGCATCAACATCTAAGTTTTGTTTCTTCACTTCTTGTATTATAGCTGCATCGCCATGTGTATCGCTCATAACCAATATTTTCATAGGTGCTTCACTCCCCTATTGGAGCCAAGTAGGCAAATCACTTGCAAGCTTGCGGATTGCATTGCCGCGATGTGATAAACTACCTTTTTCTGCCGGCGTCATTTCTGCCATCGTTTTTTCTTTTTCTGGCACATAAAAAATAGGGTCATATCCAAAGCCTTGATTGCCTCGTCTTTCAGTCAAAATCACACCTTCACACGTACCTTTCACTGTTTCTGTCGGCACATCTGGACCTGCGATAGCTAGGCAGCATGTAAAACGGGCTGTGCGATCTTCTGTAGGAACGCCTTCTAAATTCCGAAGGGCCTTATCCATATTTGCTTCGTCATCATGGTCTCCTGCATAACGTGCTGAATAAACGCCTGGTTCGCCGTGTAGAGCATCTATTTCAAGGCCGCTATCATCTGCTATAACATAGGTATGTAATCGATTAGCGACTGTCTCAGCTTTTAATACGGCGTTTTCCTCGAATGTACTCCCTGTTTCTTCGATTTCCATGTCAGGTGCCACATCGAATAATGTTAGTACTTCAAACCCTAATGGCTCAAAAATGGCTTCAAAGTCTTTTGCTTTTCCTTTGTTTTTTGTTGCAATAATAATTTGTTTCATTATGTACGCCCCTTTCTTCTCTAGGTTATTTTAGCATGTTTCCAATTGAAAAGCCCGAAACATGATGTCTCGGGCTTAGCACTATAGTTGTATTCGTTTGACTTGCAAATCTTTTAAGGGTAACCAACTACTTGCGATGGACTGAAAAATAGGTACCGAACCTGTTGTATAGAAAAGATGCTTAGGTGGGTGTTCATCCATTCTTTCAATATGCAGAAACTCAAGTGTTTCTTTCACATGCTTTGCAGTTTCTTCTGCAGAAGATACCACATGCACTTCTTCTCCAACTACTTTTTCAATCAATTCTTGAATAATTGGATAATGTGTACAACCTAAAATCATTGTATCAAACCGACTATTTTTCAATGGAGCTAGTGTTTCTTCTACTAGATTCCGTGCAAACTCACCCTGATATTGGCCGCTTTCCACAAGCGGCACAAGCCTTGGACAAGCAAGCGCTGTGATAGAGCTAGAAGAATTCAACGAATATATTGCATTTTCGTATGCTCCACTTTTTACTGTGCCAGGTGTAGCAATAACCGCGATACTGCGTGTCTTTGTCGCTTTAATCGCCGCCTTAGCTCCTGCATTGATTACACCAATGACAGGGAAGGGACAACGTTTTTGTAAGCCTTCTAAAGCAACAGCTGTAATCGTATTACAAGCAATGACAAGCATTTTGATATCCATTTTCGAAAGCTTCTCGACAATTTGGTTTGTAAATTCGATGACTTGCTCTTTAGATCTTGTTCCATAAGGACAGCGCGCAGTGTCGCCTAAATAAATAATCGACTCATTTGGCAAATAGCGCAGCATTTCTTTGACAACGGTTAGCCCACCTACTCCTGAATCAATAACTCCGATGGGAGCATTCACTTTAACCGCCTCTATCCTGGTTCATTTCTTCGTATAATTTACTTAACAATATTGATAGAGATTGAACCTGGTCACTAGAAAAGTCTTTTACTAGGTCTGCCAAATAATTTTGGCGTTGTTCAATTACTTCTTCAATAATGCGCTCTCCTTCTTCAAGCAAATGGATACAAACGACACGACGATCTTGAGTATCTCGAATACGCTGCACAAGCGCATTTTTTTCCATACGATCTACTAAATCGGTCGTTGTACTGAACGCTAAATACATTTTATTCGAAAGATCTCCGATTGTCATGTCACCTAACTCATGAAGCCATTGTAGAGCGATAAACTGTGGTGGGGTAATTGTATAATTACTTAATATTTCTCTGCCTCTTTGCTTAATTAGAGCAGCAATGTGGCGCAGATTCTTTTCTAATAATGCAATCTGTTCATTTGTTTGAAATTGTTGTGGCTCTTGGTTCGACATGTAGTTTATCCACTCCTCAAAAGGATTACTTATTCCTATTGTGAAGTTTTTTTAGGAAAATGGCAAGTATCCTTTTTAGTCTAGCGAAAACTCTCCTAATCTTATGAGTTCAAGCATTGCTTGAGCACGACTAGATACACCCAATTTTTGGATGGTGTTGGAAATATGGTTTCGTACTGTTTTCTCGCTGATGCCCAGCTCTTTGGCAATTTCCTTTGTAGCATAGTCCTTCATTAATAGAAGAAAAATTTCGTGTTCTCTTTTCGTTAATATTGAATGATGAAAACGACTCATTCCGGGCGCCCCTCCAATCCCCTCACATTGTAACTTATGTAGGGACATGGTTAGCTGTGACGGCATTTCAAGGGCTATTTGACTTTATCGTGTTAGCTTTGTCAATTGTTCTTCTTGCCAACGGACAGATTTACCTGTTTTAGCACTTATTTGTACCATTGCGCCGCGGCCGCCAAAGCAAATCTCGTCTTTTTCATTTACCGCTAAATAGTGTATATCCATGGAAGACGCGCCCATGTCTGCAATCTTGGCATAGACTTTCAACTGTTCTCCGAAATAAACTTGCTTTACAAAATCGCATTGCAAATCTGCTACTACAGGTATCGTTTCACCATTATTTAACCATTCTTGCATTAATCCTAACGATTTTAGGTAATCAATCCTCGCTTGCTCGAAATAAACGAACGGGACAGTGTTATTCATATGGCCATATAAATCTGTCTCTGAAAAGCGTACCTCAATCGGTACATAAAAAGTAAAATCTTCTTTCCAATTTTCGATATTGTTTATGTAGCTTTTTAACATTGGCAATTCCCCCTCTGTAAAGAAAAAATGAATAGCTATTCATTAATTATACAGAACATGTAACTCAAAATCTATTACTATCCATAGTTGTAAACTTTTTAGTAAATATCGTAGCATTATGAATCTCAAAATAAAGATAAAAAACTCCGCACAATGAATATTGTACGGAGCTTCTATCATTCTTAAAAACTAGTCCACCATGTGGTCAGAACCAAAGAAGTTTCTGAACATTTGAACTGTAGTGTCACGGTTAAGTGCTGCAATTGATGTAGTCAAAGGAATACCTTTTGGACATGCAACTACACAGTTTTGAGCATTACCACAGCTAGCAAGTCCACCATCGCCCATGATTGCGTTTAGGCGTTCGTCTTTGTTCATCGCACCAGTTGGGTGTGAGTTGAATAAACGAACTTGAGATAGTGGTGCAGGGCCGATAAAGTCTGAATGGCTGTTTACATTCGGACAAGACTCTAAGCAGACACCGCAAGTCATACATTTAGATAATTCATATGCCCATTCACGTTTACGTTCTGGCATACGAGGACCTTCGCCTAGGTCATAAGAACCATCAATTGGAACCCATGCTTTGACTTTTTTCAATGAATCAAACATGCGGCTACGGTCAATTTGCAAGTCGCGGATGATAGGGAAAGTACTCATTGGTTGTAATTTAATTGGTTGTGTCAATTGATCAACCAATGATGAACATGATTGGCGTGGACGTCCATTAATTACCATTGAACAAGCGCCACATACTTCTTCAAGACAGTTCATGTCCCAAGAAACAGGTGTTGTTTGTTTGCCGTCAGTCGTTACAGGATTTTCCCGAATTGCCATCAATACAGAGATTACATTCATGTTTGGACGATAAGGAACACGGAATTTTTCCCAGTAAGGGTTAGAGTCCGCATTGTCTTGTCGTTGAACTTCAACTTCAACAAATTTTTGCGCTTCGTTACCCATTATTAGTGACTTCCTTTCGCATAGTTACGTTCGCGAGGTTTGATTAGTGAAACATCAACTTCTTCGTAGCTAATTTTTGGATCAAATGAAGGCGTGAATTCAGCAATTGTTGTTTTAAGGAAGTTTGCATCATCACGAGTAGGGAAATCAGGTTTATAGTGAGCCCCACGTGATTCGTCACGAAGCAAAGCACCTTTTGTAATAACATTTGCAAGTGCAAGCATGTTTTTCAATTGGCGAGTGAATTGAACACCTTGGTTTGACCATTTTGATGTATCGTTAATATTAATGTTGTTATAACGTTCTTTTAGTTCTTGTAATTTTACAAGAGTTTTTTCAAGCTTGTCGTTGTAACGAACAACTGTTACGTTTTCTGTCATTACTTCTCCAAGTTCTTTGTGAAGTAAGTAAGCATTTTCAGTACCATCTAGACGAAGTACTTCATCCCATTTCTCTTGTTCTTCTTTTACTGCGCTATCAAATAGAGAAGATGGTAGGTCTTCAACATGTTTGTCAAGTCCACGGATGTACTCAACTGCATTTGGACCAGCTACGCTACCGCCATAAATAGCAGATAATAGTGAGTTTGCGCCAAGACGGTTTGCACCGTGTTGAGAGTAATCACATTCTCCAGCTGCAAATACGCCAGGAATAGTTGTATGTTGATCGTAATCTACCCATAATCCGCCCATTGAATAGTGAACAGCAGGGAAAATTTTCATCGGTACTTTATGTGGGTCATCACCAACGAATTTTTGATAAATTTCGATGATGCCACCAAGTTTAACATCTAATTCATGAGGGTCTTTGTGAGAAAGGTCAAGGTATACAACATTTTCTCCGTTAACACCTAATTTTTGATTAATACATACGTCAAAGATTTCACGTGTTGCAATATCACGTGGTACTAAGTTTCCGTATGCAGGATATTTTTCTTCTAAGAAGTACCAAGGTTTACCGTCTTTATAAGTCCAGATACGACCGCCTTCACCACGAGCAGATTCAGACATTAGACGTAATTTGTCATCGCCTGGGATTGCTGTTGGGTGAATTTGAATCATTTCACCGTTAGCGTATTTTGCGCCTTGTTGGTAAACGATAGATGCAGCAGAACCTGTGTTAATCATTGAGTTTGTTGATTTACCGAAGATGATACCAGGACCACCACTAGCCATGATTACAGCGTCAGAACGGAATGCTCTGATTTCATGTGTAGTAAGGTCTTGTGCTTTAATACCTTTACAAACGCCTTCATCGTCAAGAACTAAGCCAAGGAATTCCCAGCCTTCATACTTAGTCACTAGTCCTTCTACTTCCCAACGACGAACTTGTTCATCAAGTGCGTAAAGAAGTTGTTGACCAGTAGTCGCACCAGCAAATGCTGTTCGGTGATGTTGTGTACCGCCGAAACGTCGGAAATCTAGTAAACCTTCTGGGGTACGGTTAAACATAACGCCCATACGGTCAAATAAGTGGATAATGCCAGGTGCAGCGTCACACATTGCTTTTACAGGTGGTTGGTTTGCTAAGAAGTCCCCACCATACACTGTATCATCAAAGTGAATCCAAGGTGAGTCACCTTCACCTTTTGTATTAACGGCACCATTAATTCCGCCTTGCGCACAAACAGAGTGTGAGCGTTTTACCGGAACTAACGAGAATAATTCAACTTCAGTGCCCATTTCGGCAGCTTTCATAGTAGCCATTAAGCCGGCCAAACCGCCACCAACGACGATCAATTTGCTTTTAGCCATGTTTTTCTCACTCCTCGTTCAAATAGTAATCAAGCGCTTTCACGTCTATCAGTCTATCACCTTATGCAAATGCAAATAGAGCTGAAATGCCGATTACAGATAACACTACAAAGAAAATCATTGTGATATAAGTTGCAATTCGTTGAGATCTTGGAGATTGTGTAATTCCCCAGCTTACTAAGAATGACCAAATACCATTCGCTAAGTGGAATGTAGCTGAAATAATACCTAATGCATAGAATGCTACCATGAATGGGTTAGATAGTACTTTAACCATCATATCATAGTCTACTTCAGTGCCAAGCGCCTTTTGAATACGTGTTTGGAAGATATGCCATGCAATAAAGATTACTAGGATAACCCCTGTAATACGTTGTAACATGAACATCCAGTTACGGAATGTGCCAAAACGTTGGTTATTTGGTTTAGCAGTGAACGCAATGTACACACCATAGAATGCATGGAACATTAATGGAATGTAAATTATGAACCACTCTAGGAACCATAAGAATGGAAGATTCCCCATGAAATCACTAGCTTTGTTGAATGATTCTTCACCGTTTGTAGCTTGGAAGTTTACTAACAAGTGTTGCGTCACAAAAATCCCTACTGGAATGATTCCAAGAAGAGAATGCAGACGACGCCAATAAAACTCTCGATCTTTCGACAAGACTGTTACCCCCCTCAGTACTGGAAACGAAGACTGTCAATTTTTCGCCACTAGATTGTAACGGACATTCTATTGACTGCTTGTTTCATAATGGTACAATATTATGACAAGTTTATTGTACTCTCATCCCTCATAAGCGTCAAGGTAACAAAGCTATTTTCAAATGTTGCGATAAGACATATTATTCTAGAAAAGATACATAATTTCTCTTCTATAACCAAGGCTTCTTTTTAATCAAAAAACCGTTAAAAAATATAAGAAAGAAGGAATTGCCATGCCTACCGAAACAAATAAAGAAGAAGTCACTCAGTTTGGCTATGAACTCATCCGTGACCATGTACTTTCCTCTATTTTGGGAAAGAATGAAGAAGATATCCTTTACTGGTGCGGAAAAGAGTTGGCCCGTAAGTTCCCAGCGACCGATTTAGACCAAGTTCCGGTCTTTTTTAAAGAAGCTGGCTGGGGGGACTTGACAATCGACAAGCTGTCAAAAGATGAAGCATTTTGTACATTGGCAGGAACAGATGAACACTTAAAGTTCAACCAACGTTGTTTCCGTCTTGAAGCAGGATTCTTAGCCCAAAGCCAACAACAAGCATGTGGCTTCCTTACAGAGTGTGCGGAAGAAATCAAACCCAAACAAACCCATGTTAAATTTCACATTAAATGGGACTTGAAGGATCCTATTGAGGGATGATTACAGATCTCTAACATTTATAAGTACTATTAAAAAAGTAGATAAGCTCGCTTATCTACTTTTTGTTATTTAAGGATTTCTCTTTCTCTGCAAAAAAGTCTACGATTACCTGTGCTAGTTTCTCAGGTACCTTCGCTTCTCGCAAAGCTTCAATATCTGCTTCTTTAATCTTTTTAATCGACCCAAAGTGTTTCAATAATTGTTGTTTCCTTTTGGGCCCGACACCTGGAATTTCATCTAAGATAGAAGTAATGGCATTTTTCTCATGCAATGATCGATGGAAGGTAATAGCGAATCGGTGTACTTCATCTTGGATACGCTGCAATAGATAGAAAGCCTCGCTTGTACGCTTTAGCGGAATGATTTCAGGCGGATTGCCGTAAAGCAATTGGGAAGTTTGGTGTTTATCATCCTTTGCAAGACCTGCAATTGGAATATCTAAACCTAGCTCATCTTCTAATATGCTTCTGGCTATCTCCATTTGCCCTTTGCCTCCGTCTGTAACAAGCAAATCCGGCAGCGGCAAACCCTCTTTCAAAACACGTGAGTATCGTCTACGGATTACTTCTTTCATTGCACCATAATCATCATGGGCGTTTGCACTTTGAATCTTGAATTTGCGGTATTCTTTTTTATTCGGCTTACCATCAATAAACACAACCATGGCGGATACAGTATCGGCTCCAAAAATATGAGAGTTATCAAATGCTTCAATGCGTAATGGGGTTGTGATATTCATTGCATTGCCAAGTTCCTCACATGCACCAATTGTTCGTTGTTCTTGCCTTTCAATCAGCTGGAATTTTTCACTGATAGCAATTTGCGCATTCTTAGATGCCAAATCAACCAACTCTTTTTTATTTCCTTTTTGAGGGATCAGTACTTTTGCCTCTAGTACTTCTTGAAGTATATCTCCATCCACACCCTTTGGCAGTAAGACTTCTTTCGGTTGTATATGCTCATTCTTTTCATAGAATTGACCTACAAATGTTAAGAATTCTTCCTCAGGCTCCCCATATGTCGGAAAAAGAGAAACATCTCTTTCTATCAGCTTGCCCTGTCTTACAAAGAAGACTTGAACACAAATCCAGCCTTTATCAACAGCAAAGCCAAAAACATCACGATTTGTAAAATCGTTAGTTGTGATTTTTTGTTTTTCCATTACCGCTTCAATATGGGCGATTTGATCACGATATTCTTTCGCACGCTCAAAATCCAATTTCTCAGAAGCAGCAATCATTTTTTGCTCTAGGTCTTTTTTTACTGCATTATGCCCACCGTTCAAAAAATTAGTGATTTCAGCAGTCATCTGCCGATATGTCTCTTTTTCGATATCCTTTACACAAGGTGCTAGGCATTGTCCTAAGTGATAGTACAGACATACACGGTTAGGCATATTTTGGCATTTTCGATAGGGATAAAGACGATCCAGCAGCTTCTTTGTCTCAGTAGCTGCATAAGCATTAGGATAGGGGCCAAAATACTTACCCTTATCCTTTTTGACCTTTCTTACGATTAGCAAGCGCGGATTTTTTTCATTGGTTATTTTAATATATGGATAGGTTTTATCGTCCTTTAACATAATGTTATATTTAGGATCGTGCAATTTAATTAGATTTAACTCTAAAATAAAAGCTTCTTTATTGGAGGAAGTAACAATATACTCAAAGTCTTCAATCTCACTTACAAGTCGTTGCGTTTTACCATTATGAGAACCTGTAAAGTACGAACGAACTCTATTTTTCAATACTTTCGCCTTACCTACATAAATTATGGTCCCTTGCCTGTCCTTCATTAAATAACAGCCTGGCTGGTCAGGTAAAATAGCTAATTTTTGTTTAATTAAATCATTCATTTGTATCACCTCTAAAAAAAACCGGGTGCCTAATAGTAGGACCCGGGTTTGTTTATAGAACAGAAAGAATTAAGCGTGTTTGTTGATTAATTCCGCTAATGCTTCTTTTGGTTGGAACCCAACAGTTTTATCAACCGGTTGACCGTCTTTAAATAAAACAAGTGTTGGGATTGACATAATACCAAATTGGCTAGCAGTTTCTTGGTTTTGGTCAACATCCACTTTTACAATTGTTGCTTTGTCATCTAATTCTTGGTCCAATTCTTCTAAAACAGGAGCGATCATTTTACAAGGTCCGCACCATGTTGCCCAGAAGTCTACTAAAACTAAACCTTTTGAAATATCATTTGAGAATGTTGCGTCTGTTGAATGTACAATTGCCATGTTACATTTCCTCCTTAAATGGTATGTATCGGTAGTGTAGCATAAAGAAACTAGACAAAGCGAAAATTCTGCTCATTTATTTCACTTGGTCTTTATTTAATTGCTGCCACACTTCCATTTTAAAAGAAAAGCTCTGCTTCGTGGCAGAGCTTTCAACTTATTATGCATTCACTAAAATGGTTTTAAATTCTTCAATTAGCATTGGCACCACTTCGAACAAGTCGCCTACAATACCGTAATCTGCTACTTTGAAGATATTTGCTTCTGGATCTTTATTGATTGCTACGATAATTTTGGAGTTTGACATTCCTGCAAGATGTTGAATTGCTCCTGAGATACCGCATGCAATATATAAATCAGGTGTTACAACCTTACCTGTTTGGCCGATTTGCAATGAATAATCACAGTAATCAGCATCACAAGCACCACGTGAAGCACCAACTGCTCCGCCTAATAGTGTAGCAAGTTCCTGCAATGGCTTAAAGCCTTCTTCACTCTTTACACCGCGTCCGCCTGCAATAATGACTTTCGCTTCTGATAAGTCTACGCCCTCAGATGCTTTGCGTACCACTTCTTTGATTACTGTACGCAAATTTGTGATATCTACTGCTTGGCTTGAAACTTCCCCAGTGCGAGATTCATCTTTTTCTAATGGAGCAATATTGTTTGGACGAATTGTTATAAATAGGACGCCTTCTTTAACTTTTACTTTCTCAAATGCTTTACCAGAGTAGATCGGGCGGATAAATACAGCATCTTCGCCTTCTCCTTCGATTTTAGTTACATCAGAGATTAAGCCGCTTTGTAATTTACTCGCAATTTTTGGCGATAAATCCTTGCCTAGTGCCGTATGGCCAAAAACAATTGCTTCCGGTTGTTCAGCATCTACACAAGCCATAAATGCTTGGCTGAAACCATCTGAAGTATATTGTTTTAGATGAGGGTGTTCCACAGTAATAACACGATCAGCGCCATACTGAATCATTTCAGCACTCACGTTTTCTACTGAGTCGCCGATTAAAACGCCTACAACTTCTCCACCATCCGCAATTGTTTTCCCTGCTGCAATCGCTTCAAATGAAACATTTCTTAAAGATCCTTCACGTACTTCGCCTAATACTAATACTTTTTTTGACATATGTTTTCCTCCTCCGCAATAAATCGTAGCTTAGATTACTTTTGCTTCTGTATGAAGTAGTTGAACTAGTTCTTTTACTTGGTCTTTTAATTCACCTTGCAAAACACGACCCGCTTCTTTTTCGGCAGGTAAGAAGATTTCGACTGTTTCTGTTTTTGCTTCTACATCATCTTCATCAATATCTAAATCATCTAATTCTAATTCTTCTAGAGGTTTTTTCTTTGCCTTCATAATTCCTGGCAAAGAAGGATAGCGTGGTTCGTTCAAACCTTGTTGTGCTGTAACTAATAATGGCAATGTTGTTTCGATGACTTCTGAATCTCCTTCAACATCACGTACAATTTTGACTGTGTCGCTATCAATCTCAAGATTAGTAATAGTAGTTACATAGTTAATGCCAAGAAGTTCAGCTAGACGTGGCCCCACTTGTCCTGATCCACCATCAATTGCTACATTACCACCTAAAATAAGGTCAGCATCTTTGTCTTTTAAGTATTCAGCTAAAATATGTGCGACAGAATATTGATCTAAATCTTCTACGTCATCCTCTGTATTAATTAACACAGCTTTATCTGCACCCATTGCAAGAGCTGTACGAAGTTGTTTTTCAGCATCTTCTCCACCAATTGTTACGACTGTAACTTCTCCGCCTTGTGCATCACGTACTTGGATTGCTTCTTCAATTGCGTATTCATCATACGGATTGATGATGAATTCTGCCCCATCTTCTTGAATTGCTCCACCATTTAAAACAATTTTTTCCTCTGTGTCAAAAGTTCTTTTTACTAATACATAAATATTCATAGTACTTACCCCCTAATACTTTTATTGTCCCTTAAAAACAGGTTCCCTTTTTTCGATGAATGCAGCGATTCCCTCTTTTGCATCTTGTGTGGTGAAAATATGCGCAAACCCTTCCGCCTCTTTTTGGACGCCTTCATAAAATTGAGCAGTTTTAGAAAATTGCAACATTTCTATAGCCACTTTTAAAGCAATTGGGCTCTTCTTCGCTATTTTCTTTGCAGTTTTAAGCGACTCTTCTAGTAATTGCTCTTCTGAAAATGCCAGATTCGCCAAGCCCCATTTCACTGCTTCTTCTCCAGTAATTGGATTGCTAGTGAACATCATTTCAGCTGCTTTTGCTGCACCTACATATCTAGGTAAGCGTTGCGTACCACCAAAGCCAGGAATTAACCCAAGCTGTAGCTCTGGCAATCCTAGCTTAGCTGTATCGCTCACATAGCGGAAATGACAGCTCATCGCAAGCTCCAAACCACCGCCTAGTGCTGCACCATGTATTGCGGCAATCACAGGCTTTGAAAAATTTTCAAGTCTTTCAAAGACTTCTTGCCCTCTCGCCGACATCGTTTGAAATTCTTCGCCGGAAGATACTTCTGTAAATTCCTTAATATCAGCTCCAGCCGAAAAGAATCTACCTTCTCCATGCAGCAAGATGACACGTACACTCGCATCATTTTCAACTGCATTAAGAAGCTCATCTACCTCTTCAATTAACCCCCGGGAGAGCGCGTTTGCTGGCGGTCGATTAATTGCGGTAACCGCAACGCCTTCTTCCACCTTATAACTTAGATATTGCATTCTCCAAATCCTCCTTTGTTTTCCCTATGTATGTGGCAAAATAGTGTATTTTGCCTCTGTTTATTGCGTCTGAATGCCCTTTAACAGTATTTCATGCACCCGTGGCGCCATTTCAACAAGGTCATATTTTTGATCTTTCATAACCCATGTTGTGGACACCTCATCAACTGTACCGAAAATTACTTGCCTAACTAACCGCAAATCCATATCTTCTATAAATTCACCTGCTTGGATACCCCTTTGCAATATATCATCCAGCAAGTCTAGATACTCTTTTAATATGTGGTTAATTTTGAGGCGTAAGTCTTTGTTGGATTGGCGTAGCTCTAATTGCGTAACTACTGCCAAATGATGATCTTCCGATAAAACTTTAAAATGCCCTTCTATCATCCTTGCCAACATTTCCTGGGCTGTTATGCTTTCTTGAATAATTACTTTTAAATTTTCCACAAAGACAGACATCTTTTCACTGAAAACAGAAATGAGGATATCTTCTTTGTTCTTAAAGTATAAATAAATTGTTCCATCTGCAACGCCTGCCTGCTTAGCAATCTTGGAAACTTGCGCTTGGTGATAACCGTTTTCCGCAATCACTATGACAGCAGCATCAATAATTTGTCTGTATTTTGGTTTGTCTTTCTTCAAATCAATCACCACCGCGTAATTATGAAAATATGAATGACTATTCATTCATATTTTCATATTATATTCAATCGCGTGGATTGTCAAGAAAGAGTCATTGCGTAACTTGTGTTTTTTCTTCATCCAAAAGTGATCTTCTTAAAATTTTCCCTACAGCTGTTTTAGGCAATTCTGAACGGAATTCATATATTCTTGGAACCTTAAATGAAGCTAACTTCGCTCGACAATACTTATTAAGCTCTTCTTCTGTTGCTTTATAGCCATCCTTTAATACAATAAAAGCCTTTACCGTCTCTCCACGATAAGGATCTGGTACTCCAAGAACCACACATTCTTGCACAGCTTCATGCTCATATAGTACTTCCTCTACTTCCCGAGGATAGATATTAAAGCCGCCAGCAATAATGATGTCTTTCTTGCGGTCTACTACATAGAAATAGCCTTCTTCATCCATATAGCCTATATCTCCCGTAAGAAGCCATCCATCAATGAGTGTCATTTCAGTATCTTCCGGCCGATTCCAATAGCCCTTCATTACTTGAGGACCTTTAACTGCAATTTCACCCACTTCTCTTATTTCTGCAGCTTCTGTCGTTCCCATTTTAAAAATCATAGCATCTGTATCTGGCCACGGTACACCGATCGATCCTTTTACACGTTTGCCGCCCCAAATAAAATTAGCATGAGTAACCGGCGAGGATTCGGTTAAACCATAGCCTTCCACTAATTTGCCGCCCGTTATATGTTCAAACTTTTCTTGAACTTCTACAGGCAGCGGTGCAGAGCCGCTAATACAAGCTTTAATTGATGATAAATCAAATTTGGTTAGCTCAGGATGATTGAGCAAACCAATATAGAGAGTAGGCGCACCTGGGAAGAGCGTTGGTTTTTGTTTTTGTATTGTTTTCAATGTATCTTTCGCATTAAACTTTGGCATTAAGACCATTCGATCGCCATTCATGACTGTTAAAAGCAAGACAGTTGTCATACCGTAAACATGGAAGAATGGCAAAACACCCATAATGATTTCTTCTCCCGGAACAGTTTCCGTCATCCATGCCCTACACATTTGGACATTTGATGCAAGATTTTGATGCGTTAACATCACGCCTTTCGGAAATCCTGTAGTCCCCCCAGTGTATTGTAATAATGCTACATCTTCTGTAAAGTCAAAATCCAACTTAACGGGATTCAATTCACCGATTTTTATGATTTCAGCGAAAAGATGGTTGGAGCCGCTATGCTGTACTGACACGGTAAAGCCAGTATCCCTTTTTTGAATAAATGGATAGAGCATGTTTTTAGGAAACGGCAAATAGTCTTTTACAGCGGTAATAATAATATTTTCTAAATCCGTTTCTTTCCACACTTTCATAATGCGTGGATAAAGGATATCCAATGAAACAATAGCTTTGGCACCTGAATCTTTTAATTGATATTCTATTTCTCTTTCTGTATAGAGCGGATTCGTCTGTACCACAATCCCTCCTGCATACAAAATACCAAAATAAGAAATGACGTTTTGCGGACAGTTTGGAAGCATTACTGCTACCCTATCCCCTTTTTCAATACCAATCTTTCGTAAATAATTTGCGAATTTTAAGGATGATTCGTACAGTTCTTGATACGTTAATTCTTTTCCTAAGAAATGTATGGCAATCTTCGTTGGCGATTTCTCAGCTGCTCTTGTTAAATATTCTTGTAAAGGAATTTCTTCATACGCTAATCTTGCAGGTATGTCAGGAGGATAATTCTTTAGCCAAATCTTTTCCGTCACACGAAATGCCCCCTATTCTTATTAATTAGAATATTTCTAACTTTAATTATAATTTAATGCGAGAGCGCTTTCAATTATTATTCATTTTTTCTTTAGAGAATAAAAGATTATTATATAAATCGAACATAGTTTATAAAAAAAGAACCAAGCTCTGTATGCTTGGTTCTACTTCGTTTAATGCAAGAAAAGATAAATAATCCCTGTAAGAATAAATAATACGCAGACTATCATTAAGACTTTTGCTAATTTTTCCATTCCAGACTCCTAAACTACTATGAAATGCTTGCGCCTATAACAAATGATAAACCTACTGAGATGGTAAAGGATATAAAGCCAACTGAGCGATTGTCCTGTTCGATCTCATGGTCGATTTTAAACGTAGGCGTAAGAAATTCATAAAGAATATATGCGAAAATCAATAATACAAAACCAAACATTCCCCAGCCAATCATGGCAAGGAGAGATGTGTGCCGCTCGATGGAATAGCGGAAAATATTGCAAACCCCCAATATTTTCCCTCCTGTAGCTAATGCCACCGCCATATTTCCGTTTTTGATTTCTTGCCAATTTTTATATTTTGTCACAAGTTCAAAAATGGCCATTGCGATGACAAGGCACAGTACAACAAGACTAAAGTAACCCGCAGTTTGGACCATTGGGTGGTGCCAAAAACTATTCAGTAGCATGAATTCCCCTCATTTGCTATTTTAATTCGACAACCGTGACTCCATAACCACCCTCGCCAGCTTCACCAAAACGGTAGCTTTTGACGCCTCTATGACGTTTTAAAAGAGCTTGGATTCCTTGACGTAAAGCCCCTGTTCCCTTGCCATGAATGATAGATACCCTAGGATAGTTTGACAACATGGCATCATCTAAATATTTCTCAGTGCGCACCATTGCGTCTTCATATCGCTCGCCACGCAAGTCAAGTTCTAATTTGACATTGGAATCTCGATTGCGGACTGCAGATACGTTTACGGTTTCCTTCGTTTTTTCAGGTTTTACATATTCTAAATCGGATGTGTCGATCTTCATCTTCAGAATACCCAATTGGACAATCCATTGATGGTCTGACACCTGTTCAATTAATGTCCCTTTTTGGCCATAGCTAATTACTTTTACTTCATCGCCTTTTTGCAAATTAACTGCGCGCGCATTTACTTGACGCTGTTTCTTTAAGACACGATTTTCCTTAGGAGCTGCTTCTTCAAGGCGTTTTCTGGCATCAATGATTTCATGCTCTTTAATCGCTTTATTCGCGTTAATTTGCATTTTGTGAAGCTCACCGATGACTTCTTCTGCTTCCCTTTTAGCCTCTTCTACTAATTTGCGTGCTTTTTCTTTCGCCTTTTTAACTAGCTCTTCTTTTGTTTCTTCATACTCTCTTAGCTTTTCATCGAGATCTTTTTGTAAAGTCTCTGCTTCTACCATCAAGTGGTGAGAGCGTTCAGCGTCAGCCTCTGCTTTCCGACGGCTTTCTTCCAACGAGGCAATCATGGCATCCACTTCATGGCGGTCTGTGCCTGTATATGCTTTTGCGTTCTCTATAATGTTTTCAGGCAAACCAAGCCTTGTAGAGATTTCGAAGGCATTACTACGACCAGGCACACCAATCAACAATTTATATGTTGGGCTAAGCGTTTCTACATTAAATTCGACGCTAGCATTCACAACCCCAGGACGATTGTAACCATACGCCTTTAATTCAGGATAGTGAGTGGTGGCCATAACGCGAGCACCTCTTCCATGAACTTCATCTAAAATGGAAATAGCCAGGGCAGCTCCTTCTTGAGGATCTGTTCCTGCTCCTAATTCGTCAAATAGTACAAGCGATTGATCGTCAAACTCTTTTAAGATTTCAACTATATTGACCATATGACTCGAAAAAGTAGATAAACTTTGTTCAATTGATTGCTCATCGCCAATGTCTGCAAATAATTGTGTAAACACAGCGAGCTCTGAACCATCAAGAGCAGGGACCGGGATACCCGCTTGAGCCATTAATGTGCATAAGCCCACAGTTTTTAATGTAACCGTTTTACCACCTGTATTTGGGCCTGTTATAACAATAGCTGTTATATCACTGCCAAATTCGATATCATTGGCAACAGCACTTTCGATTGGCAATAGAGGATGCCGAGCTTTTGTTAATTTTATATAACCATCATTATTCATCACTGGCATGGTACATTTGTTCGCTTGTCCATACTTTGCCTTAGCTAAGATAGCATCAATCTCGCCGAGAAGGCGAACCAATCCGAAAAGTTCATGTGCTACCTCTTGTACAAGAGCAGAAAGATGGATTAAGATTTTTTGAATTTCCACTTTTTCTTTTGCTTTTAAGCGATGGATCTCATTATTGGCTTGAACAACTGCTTCTGGCTCGATATATAATGTTTGCCCTGATGCAGATTGGTCATGGACAATGCCGCCATAATGTGAGCGATATTCTTGCTTAACAGGAAGAACGAATCTATCGTTTCGAATTGTCACGATCGAGTCAGACAGCATTTTTGATGCATTGCTCCCGCGCGTCAAGCTTGCCAATTTTTCTCTAACTCTGCCTTCTTGGGCACGAAGCTGTTGACGAATGCTGCGAAGCTCAGAACTTGCAGAATCCATGACTGCCGCATTGTCATCAATACATGAATTTATTTCATGTTGAAGTCCAGTCAAAATTGGAATTTCACTTTTCTTTTGGCTAAAATGGGGGATTTGAATATCCCCCTCTTCCTCTATATCTTCAATAAATTCTCGGAAAATGCGGCTCGCACGAATAGTACTTGAGATTTCCATTAATTCTTGAGGGCTCAGCATGCCGCCTATTTGAGCGCGTTTAGCATGAGGACGGATATCAAAAATGCCGCCAAGCGGTACGTTCGCTTTGATACGCAAAATGGAAAGTCCCTCATCCATTTCATCTAAAAGTGCTTTAACACGATCAAACTCTGTTTCTGGAGCCAGCTCGCTAATAGCATGATTTCCAAGAGATGACGTGCAGTAAGTCGCAACTTGAGCCCGCACTTTATCAAACTCTAGTGTTTTTAGTGCTCGTGTTCCTATCACTAAAAGTACACCTCCTATTTTTTCTGTAAATAAGTCATAAAGTCTTTCAGTGACCATGTATTAACAATGTTTTCTTTTTTCAGCCAAGCTTTTTGGGCGTATTTTGTGCCAACTTCCATAAAGCGTAATTGGTCAATTGCATGAGCATCTGTATTAATGGCAATCGGTACACCAGCACGAGCTGCCATTTCTAAATGCTCCATGCATAAATCCAAGCGATACGGATTAGCATTTAACTCTAAAATTTTACCATATTCTTTCGCCCACGCAATCAATTGGGGCACATCTGGGTTATAACCGTCTCTTTTGCCGATGATTCGCCCTGTAGGATGAGCAATCATATCGACGTGCGGATTTTTTAACGCTTCATGAAGACGCTCCATAATTTTTTCCTGTGGTTGGCTGAAGCTTGAGTGGATGGAAGCTATCACAAAATCAAGATCTGCCATTACTTCGTCATCAAAATCAAGTGACCCGTCAGGCAAAATGTCCATCTCCGTCCCAGCTAATAGGGTAAATTCAGGGTGTTCTCTATTGAATTGTTGAATTTCTTTACGTTGCAATTTTAGTCGTTCTGGCGTCAGACCATTCGCCACTTTTAAATATTGAGAATGGTCTGTTATCACACCATATTGGTAGTCTTTATCAATCAACGCTTGTCCCATTTCATGAACTGCATAAGCGCCGTCTGACCAAGTTGTATGCATATGCAAATCTGCTTGTATATCACTAAGCTTTATTAAATCAGGTATTTGATCTAATCGGTCAAATTCCTTGCCGTCCATACGCACTGTTGGCGGAATAAAAGGAAGATTATAATGAGCGAAAAACGCCGTTTCGGAATCAAATGTCAAGACTCTCCCGTCTTGCTGTTCAATTCCGTATTCACTGATTTTCTCCCCATGCTCTTTGGCGATTTGGCGCATGCGAACATTATGGTCTTTGGAACCTGTAAAATGATGAAGAGCTGTTGCATATTCTTCATTGGAAACAAGGCGGAAATCCACTTGTATTCCTTCAGTTTGTAGCTCTACCGAGATTTTTGTGTCTCCAGAAGCTATGATTTCTTGATAGCTTAACTTTGAAAGCAACGCTTCTTTCACAGCGGCCGGATTCTCAGTAGCGATAATGAAATCAATATCTTTACTTTGTTCCTTCACACGACGAAAACTGCCTGCAACAGAAAATTCATCAATTTCTTGTATTTCCTCCAGCAATACATTGAGTTGTGTAACTAGCTCATCCAAAAGCCAAATAGGATGCGTTTCTGCTTTTTCGCCAAAACTTTCTAGTTCTTTCATTATTTTATCTTGCGTTTTTTTACCAAAGCCAGAAAGAGCAGCTACTTTTCCTTCTTCACATGCTAAACGCAAACTTTCCGCAGAATCAACACCAAGCTCTTTGTATAACTTCGCTATCTTTTTCCCACCCAGCCCAGGTAGCTTTAATAATGGTGGCAACCCTTTAGGAATTTCATTTTGCAATTCTAGCAGTACTTCGGAACGTCCATTTTCAAGCAAATCTGTAATGACAGCCGCAGTTCCTTTTCCGATTCCCTTGATAGCTGTTATGTCATCGATCTCACTCATACTTCTTGTATCGGTCTCTAATGCTTGTGCAGCTTTACGAAATGCTGCAATTTTAAATGGATTTTCACCTTTTAATTCTAGATAAAGCGCAATTTGTTCTAATGTATGGATAATATTCTTTTTATTCATATAATCCCTCCTGATATATACAAAAGACCTCTCCCTTGCTGCAGAGAGAAGCCTTATTTGATTTATCCCGATGGATACACTCACATTCAGTTGGATAAAGAGCGCTCCCCACGGAAAGTTCCTACCCTTTATTTCATATAAACGAACCACATATGCTGAAATGCCTTCGATATAATCGGTGTGTACTCAAGGATTAACTTTGTTAAGATAGATTTTTCGATGTAGTTCTGTATACGGTCGAGTGGCAGCAATGCAAATACATATAGCACGATAAAGATTAGCAAATATGCTTCTATAAAGCCTAATACACCACCTAATAACCGATTCAATCCGCCAAGTACTGGTATGTATCGCAAGAAATCAAACAGTGATGCAATGATTTGTATAGCAAATTTCACCACGAAGAAAATCAAGGCGAATGCCAACAACTGATAGAAAGTTTGGCTTATGTTTAATTGCTCTACCGCAAACTTTAATGTACTATTTTCACTAACGGAAGGATATGGAATCCATAACACCAATTTCTCCGCAAGCGGTTTATAATAAAAGTATGCAACGAGTACAGCAACCAAAAAGCCGGCCATTTGGATTAGCTGAAGCATAAAGCCTTTTCTAGCTCCATTTATTAATCCAGCAAGCAATAATATAATTATGATTAAATCAACCATTCACGTCATCCTTTAATTTTTTCAATTCTGTTTCAAGCAATTCCACTTGATTTTTTAATTTTAAATAATCATTGACTGCATTGCAAGCAGTGAGGACGGCTAATTTGGCACTGTCGAGGCTGATGTTTGCCTGCTTTATTTCGCGCATTTTTTGGTCAACAGTATCCGCTACAGAGCGCATATGTTCTTTTGTTTCTGTTCCAGCCATGTGATAGATATGGCCATATATTTCAACTGAAACTCGATTTTTACTTTGCTCTGACAAAGCCGAAACCTCCTTTTTAGTCCTATTTCTTATAATACCATGAAGTGTCTATGTTGTGAATTCATAGAGAAGAAGGGAATTTGATAAAATGTCTACTATTGTATTAAACCTTAACGATACTGTACAGAAAGAAGTCATGAGTACTTACTCCCGCCATATGGTCGACCGAAAGGCCCCTGGCGTGATTTTCGCAGCCAAGCTGCCAGATTGCGCGATTACCATCTATCGCTCAGGTAAGGTGATGTTTCAGGGCAACGGCGGAGATCGTGAAGCAGAAAAATGGAGCCAGGGTGGCATAGAACCAGCCTCATCTGTAAAGAAGACGTCATCAAAAGGTGATTTGTTGCCTCCAAATTTTGCCGATTTATCGGTAGTAGGATCAGATGAAACAGGTACTGGCGACTATTTTGGACCAATAACTGTAGCAGCTGTGTATGTACCAAAAGAACGCATCCAGCTTGTCAAAGAACTTGGGGTTAAAGACTCCAAAATGCTGACGGATGACTACATGCGAAAAATCGCGCCGGATTTAAAAGCAAGCCTGCACCATCATGTCCTAATTCTTCGAAATCCAAAATACAATGCCATGCAAGCATCAGGCATGTCTCAAGGAAAGATGAAGGCAAAACTTCATAATCAGGCATTAATGAAACTACTTCAAAAAATAGCACCTGATAAACCAGATCATATTTTAATAGACCAATTCGCTGAGAGAAATACTTACTATAATTACTTAAAAGGCGATAAAGAAGTCGTTAGAGATCAGGTTTTGTTTGCCACTAAAGCGGAACAGCTTCATGTAGCAGTAGCAGCAGCCTCTATTCTCGCTAGATGTGCCTTTTTAAATGAAATGGACAAATTGAGCAAACTAGTAGGTACCACATTGCCAAAAGGTGCTGGACCTAAGGTTGATGAAGTAGCTGCACGTATTCTACTCGCGCAGGGCGAGGAAGCTTTAAATAATATTACTAAATGGCATTTTGCTAATACTGGAAAGGCTTCTCGAATCGCATCAAAAAGAAAATTATAATTTTTCATATTTTCAGATAAATTAATTGTAACATTTTTCTATTTATGTTAATATAATAATAGATTAATTTAGGAGGTGGAATAATGAAAAAAGTAACAAAATCTATTTTAGGGTTGGCGATGTTGAGTTTATTAGTTGTTTCTACACCACTAGGTGCTTCTGCAGGTTCTACTATTGATAAAAAATGTTTAAAACCTTGCCATGAACGTTTTTAGTTAATAAATAAATAATCCCATTTTAAAATAAGCTCATGAAGAAAGAAACGCCCTATAATTTCTTTTTTCAATGAGCTTTTTCAATGCTCAAAACCTAAAAAACACCTAATATTAATGGTATAATATTCTATCTCTAAAATCTCGCTGGTATCATTTTACTTTTTAAAAATATTTAAATATTACATTATCCAAGTATCTTCAGTGCTAATGATTCAATATAAAAACCGGAAGTCTCTTTGGACTTCCGGTTTTCCATTTTAGCTATTTTTAACTGGTTCGTCAGCAGTTAATTCAATCTCTTGCAAGTGATCGCTATATTCATTTAAGTAATCAATTGACCAATTTTTCACACGTTTGTTTACTGGGACAATTTCTGTACGGAAGTATGTTGGCACTGTTACAGCATCTTCGTACATTGTTTCTTGCCATTTACGGAATGCTTCAGCACGGTAATCCCCATCAAGAGCTTTTTGCGAATCAATTGCTTCTAATTCTGATTCTAGCTCAGGCGTAGTCCAACGAGCATAATTGAATGGAGCTTTCTTAGAGTATAAGCCGATTGGTGATGGGTTTGTACCTGTACCCCATGCAGCCATATACATATCGATATCTTTATCATCTGCTTTTACTTTATCGTAGAATGCATTGAACTCGATTAGACGGCCAGTTGTTAATTCAACTTTCAAGCCGATTGCTTTCCAGTTTTGAATATAATATTGAACAATTTTGTTATCTTTATCAGAACCAGCCATACCAGCAAAATTGATAACAAGTGGTTTACCATCTTTATCTTCGCGGTAGCCGTCATTATCTTTGTCTTTGTAGCCTGCATCGTCTAATAATTTTTTCGCTTTTTCCGGATCATATTTGTAGCCTTCTAAAGAGTCATCATAATATGCTGAGAATACTGGTGGAATCAAAGAGTTACCACGTGAACGTAAGCCTTCATAGTATTGATCTGATACTGTTTCAACATCCATGCCATAAGCGATAGCTTTACGTAAATTAGGATCCGAAAGTTTCGCGTTTTCATCTACGACAACTTCGCCTTTCTTAGAATCCCATTTACCTTGTTTAAACCCAACATAAGAGTATGCAAGCTCTGGACGGCCTAAAACTGTAATATTGTTTAAATCTTTAACAGCACTGTAGTCATTTGCTGGATATGAATGGACTACGTCAAATTTACCTGTTTTTAATGCTTCAGCAGCTGTTGCGGAAGAAACAGTTGAAATGACAACTTTGTCAATTTTCGGTTGCCCTTTCCAGTAATTCTTATTGGCAACCATTTCCACTGATTCACCTTTTACAATTTTGTTTATAATAAACGCGCCTAAAGTAACTGGATTTTTACGTACAGCATCAGATTTTTGTAAATCTTTAATAGGAATATCTTTTAATGTGTGCTTCGGTGCAGCATATCCCCAAAGTCCATCACCACCAGAGTAAATAGCTGGAGATAATTTCTTAAATGAAATTTCAACTGTATGATCATCTACTTTTTTGATACCAGAAATATCTTTAGCTTTACCAGCATGGTATTCTTTTGCACCTACGATGTTTTGGAAGTCTGCATCATAGCGGATACCTGTATAATCTTTATTTCCGATGATAAGATATGGATAAATAACATCATCTGCTGTGAACGGCTCGCCATCAGACCATTTCACATCTTTTTGAATTGTAATTGTTGCTTTTTTTGCTTTTTCATCTACTGATAATTTACCTAAACCCTCATCACCAATCAAGAAATCTTCTTTTGTTGAGTATAATGAATTTGATGTATAACGAAGGATTTTTTCATCATAATCATCTTCATATAGTTCATATAGGAACATTCCTTTGAACGGCCCATCACTTTGTAAACCAACTTTTAATGTGCCGCCTTTGATAGCTTCATCCTTGTTTTCTGCATCAAGCGGAAACTTGCTTGTGTCCACTTTTTCTGCTGTCTTGCCACCTGATTCCTTGCCATTATCCTTGCTCTTGCCGCCGTTTCCGCTACATGCTGCTAGAATAAGCATCATTGCCGCGAGAACAGTGAGTAACAATCTTCTCTTCTTCATCTAATTTCCTCCCTTAACCTAATCTTTGTTTAGAGTCTGCTGCACGGCGGAATGCCTGTCCAACATAATTTATTGCCAGCATCAGTATTAAAATTAATATTGATGCGGGTAACCATACCCACCACTTATCGGAAATAACATCAGGACTCTTTGCATAACCTACTAGCGTACCTAAACTCGGTACATTCGGCGGCAAACCAAAGCCTAAATAAGACAAGCCTGTTTCAATCCCTACATTTCCGGCTAAACTTAACACTAATTCTACGATTAAAAGGGAGCTTATATTGGGTAATATCCCTTTAATCATAATCGAAAAGTCGCTAGTTCCCATTGTTTTCGATGCATTAACATAATCTCTTCGTGCCTCAGAGAGCACTTTACTTCGAATTAGCCTTGCAGTACCTACCCAATAGAAGGCACTCAGTATAAGAACGAATGTAAATTGATTGTATTTTGGCACAATTGTGACGAAGACGATGATTAACATTAACATAGGTAACGTGATGACGAAGTCTGTCACACGCATAATGATATTATCGATCAAGCCACCGAAATACCCAGCTATTAGGCCTAGTAATACACCAACTACCATTGTGATAGCTGTTATGGAAAATGCGATAAACAATGAGTTACGTGCCCCAATCACCAATTGGCCTAGGACATCACTTCCGCCTTGGTCTGTACCCAGAAAGTAGCCATCCTCACCTGGTTCCATAAAGATAGTTCTTAAATTAATTTGCATTAATGCATCTTTATCAATAAATGGCGCCCAAATAAATGCACCGAAAATAATAATTAGTAATAATACTAAAGAAATCGTCGCCAATTTGTCTTTTAAAAATTCACGAAATATAACCTGTAATCCTGTAGCAGGTTTACTTTCTTTTGCTTCCGTTTTATTTATTGGTTGATCTTGAACATTTACCATATCTTCTCACCTATCTTCCAACAATTTTTTACTCAATACGAATGCGCGGGTCAACAATACTCATAATAATGTCTGATAATAGACTTCCCAGTAATGCAAGGAAACCAAATAACATAACCAAGGCTGTTATTACAGAGTAATCGCGCTGTCCCAACGATTCTATGAAGAGTTGCCCCATACCAGGGTAACCAAAAATTGTTTCTATAAAGATAGAGCCGCCTAACAAGCCAGTTATTGTAAAACCTAGAAATGCTGCAATCGGTAAAAGTGAATTACGGAAAATATGTTTCGAGTATATTTTCTTCATTGGTACACCCTTACTGCGAGCTGTTTTTACATAATCCTGCGTTTTAGCATCAATGACCTCTGAACGTAAATATTGAATAACGCTTGTGGTCCCTAAAATAGCTCCTGTAAAGCCTGGTAAGATAAGATGGTACAGCTTACTCATAAAGTAGCCCCATGTACCAGGGTCATATTTGACATCTACTGATCCACTTGTCGGGAACCAATCTAATCTATATCCGAAGAAGAATAGGATTAATAGACCAAGTACGAATGTTGGTATTGCATACGATACAAAACTATAAAGCACAGTTCCTTTATCAAAAAGCGAGTTTTGAAAGCGTCCAGCATAAATACCAAGTGGAATTGCAATCAAATACACTAAGAAAACAGTAAATAATGAAAGCCAAAATGTGTTCATGGCACGTTCGCCAATTAAGCTTGATACACTATCTTTGAACGCGTAACTATCACCAAAATCGCCTTGGAAGGCATTGACAATCCAATGATAATATTGAACATACCATGGATCATTCAAACCTGCTTTCTCTCTCAATTCTTCAATAACATTAGGATCGGTTTGCGGCGTAATCATACCAGTGAACGGATCACCTGGCATTAATTTCGCTAAACCAAAAATTAGTAAACTTAAGACAAATAGTTGAGGAATCATGACGAGTACGCGTCGTACAATTGTTTTCCACATACTACATTCCTCCTCTCTCCGCACCCATCATAGCAACCTTATGCGTTTGCGAGAGGTCTTTTAATGGATACACTTTACCTTTTTCATCAAAATATTTATGGGAGTCAGCTTTATAAGCAGCTTCGACTGCCCGACGTTTAATTTTTCGTTCATCTCTTGTTTCTGGTTCTATATTTGGAATAGCAGATAGTAGACGATTTGTATAGACATGTTGAGGGTTAGCGTAAATTTCCTCTCGCGTGCCACTTTCTACAAATCTACCTTTATACATAATTGAGATATGGTCACACATGTGACGAACAACCCCTAAATCATGCGAGATAAATAAATAGCTAAGCCCGAATTCATTTTGAATGTCTTTCATAAAGTTGAGTACTTGGGCTTGTACAGATAAGTCCAGTGCTGATACCGGTTCATCAGCAATTATCATTTTGGGATTGCAAGCGACAGCTCGTGCAATGCCTAGACGTTGTTTTTGACCACCTGAGAATTCATGTGGGTATTTAAGCAAGGCCTCTTCAGACATGCCGACAATTTCAAGCAATTCAATAATTCTGCGTTTTTCTTCTTGCGGAGATACCTTCATGAAATTCCTAATAGGCTCTGCTATAATCTCTTGAATTCTTTTTCTAGGATTCATAGCAGAAGTAGAATCTTGGAAAATCATTTGGATATCGCGATTATACGCGCTGTTCCTTTTGCGACGTTGATTGGTCACATTTTGGCCCTCGTAAATAATTTGACCAGATGTAATTTTTTCAAGACCAATGATTGCCTTTCCTGTTGTCGATTTCCCAGAACCAGATTCGCCAACAAGGCCGTATGTTTTACCCTTTTCAAATTCCATTGATACACCGTCCACCGCGTATACATGGTCAACCACTGTATTGAAAAAACCTCCGCGAATTGGATAATGTACATTTAAATCTTTAATTTGCATGAAGCTCATGTTGCAGTCCTCCTTCTTGATGTTCAAAATGGAAGTCCTTCCAGCAAGTGCACCTTACAAAGTGATCCTTAGAAATTTCGTGCAATGCTGGGTTCTCTTCATGCTTTGTTTCATCTATCCATGGCACACGGGGTGCAAATCGGCAACCCTTACGCGGCATTTTCGTCAATGTTGGCACCATGCCTTGGATTACTTCTAATCGATCGTTGTCGCTGTCCGCTTGCGGTATCGAGTTTAATAATGACCTTGTATAAGGATGCAGTGGATTTCTAAATAACTCGGTTACTGTTGCTAATTCAACAATCTGACCAGCATACATAACAGCTACTCGATCTGCCACCTCTGCAACTACCCCTAAATCATGAGTGATGAGAACAATACCAGCATCTGTCTCTTCCTGCAAATCATTCAGCAAATCGAGAATCTGAGCCTGAATCGTTACATCTAATGCAGTAGTTGGTTCATCTGCAACCATAATTTTCGGTTTACATGCGATTGCAATTGCAATTACCACACGCTGTCTCATTCCTCCCGAAAGCTGGTGAGGGAATTGATTCGCTACGCGCGCTGGATTGGAAATGCCAACCTGATCCAACAGTTCTAATACACGTTCTTTCCGTTTATTATCATCAAGCTTCGTATGATATTTTAATGTTTCAGCAATCTGTTCACCGATTTTCATTAAAGGATTTAATGCTGCCAAAGGATCTTGGAAGATAAACCCAATATCGTTCCCTCGAATTTTATTAAGTTCATCTTCCTTAAACTCCACTAAGTTTTTTCCTTTATAGAGAATCTCACCAGTCACTTTTGTATTTCCTGGTGGATGAAGGCCGACGATTGAAGTAGCAAGTGTACTTTTCCCACAACCTGATTCTCCTACAATGGCTAACACTTCATTCTCCTTTAGTGTAAGCGATATATCTTCTACTGCATGATAATAATGATCTTTGATTCTAAAACTAGTATGTAAATTTTTTATATTTAAAATATCATTCTTCGATTTCATAATATATACTCCTTTCTAAATAGTAAGTAAGGAATGAAAATTCTAATAATTTATTTTAAAAAAATGATGGGTTTCTACCCAGATATTTCGACAGTCTAAATTTCTTATTTTTACTAATATATCATATATTTCTAATTTGTCTATATATTTTTACAATTCGTTTACACTTTTTAAATTTAAGTTAAATTTATCCCACATTACATTCATATGCTAACAACTTCTTTTCAATTCAGTTCTTCCAAACATCACTCCGATTTATATAACTATATTATTTAATACAACTAACTAAAATCAGAAATTCAATATGTATTCAAGAATCATATATTCTTTATAATTGAATAGTCCAAAATTTTTATTTAGTCAGATAACTTTTTTAATATTATAGCATAGGGATTTTATTTTAAAAACTACTTTTTAAAAATTCTTCCATATTCTCTTCTACTTTAAAGTGATAAATTTTCTTTTTTAAAAAAACACAAGCAAAGAAATACTTTGCTTGTGTTTAGATAATTAGCGGATTTCTGCACCCGCTTCAGTTAGCTCTTTCAATACTTGGTCATGTGCGCCTACCACTTCTTCGTCTGTTAATGTACGCTCAGGCGTTTGGTACGTCAATGTAAAGGCAAGTGATTTTTTACCCGCCTCCATTTTATCTCCTTCGTACAAGTCAAACACATGGATATCTTTTAACAGATCTCCTCCTGCACGTCGAATAATCTCTTCCAAATCTCCCGCTTTTGCAGCTGAATTAACAACTAATGCAATGTCGCGTGAAACGGATGGGAAACGTGGAACTGGTGCATATTTTAACGGCTCAATGATTGTATGGAGAAGAGCCTCTATATTCAATTCGGCTACATAAGTTTCTTTAATGCCTTGTGCTTTTTGCTCAGATGGATGCATTTGTCCAAGGAAACCGATAGACTTGTTATCTAAAAGCACTTTTGCTGTACGTCCAGGATGCATTCCATCGATAACAGCAGCTTCTAAAGAAATTCTTCCTTCAATATCCAATTTTGCAAACATCGCTTCTAAAATTCCTTTTAGTACAAAGAAATCCACTTTTTTGTTTTCGCCTTGCCATTTATGGTTAATCCAATCGCCTGTTAAAGCAATGGCGATATGTTCCTCTTCATGTGGCAGGCCTTCTTCCGTTTGCCCTAAAAAGACGGAGCCAATTTCATACAATGCCACGGTATCTTGTTGACGCGACACATTATACGTCACAGCCTCAATAAGATGTGGTAAGATGCTTTGCCGCAGAGTGCTTCTTTCCTCACTCATTGGCATTAATAAACGTGTTGTTTGCGCCGTTTCTATTGCATATTTTTGAGAAAGCTCATCAGATGTTAACGAATAAGTTAATGCTTGCTCAAGGCCAATACCTTGCATTAGATGGTGGACAATTCGTCTTTTCGCTTGATAATGCGTTAATCCACCAGATTTTCCTTCATCAACTGGAAGAGTAGCTGGAATTTCATCGTACCCATATAACCGAGCGATTTCTTCCACAACATCTTCTTCAATTTTAACGTCTTGACGGCGTGTTGGCACATCAATAAATAGAAGTCCATTTGCTGTTTCAACAGTGAATTTTAAACGTTTTAAAATAGAAACCATTTCATTTAGTGAAATTTTCATCCCTAAGCGTGCATTCACAAAGTCAGGAGACACCACGACCCGTGTTGGTTCTTTTTCTAAATCATCAACCATTACAGTACCTTCCAACACCTCGCCGCCTGCTAGTTCTGCTAACAATTGTGCTGCACGTTCAGCTGCTGGGATGACACGATTTGGATCAATACCTTTTTCATATCGAGCACTTGCTTCACTTCTTAACCCAAGTGATTTTGCTGTTTGACGGATTGATTGACCTTCGAAATATGCAGATTCAATAACAACGGTTGTTGTAGTATCAGTTACTTCAGAATCTAAACCGCCCATAACACCTGCGACTGCTACAGCTTCTTTACCATTGGTAATGACTAAGTTCTCGTTTGTTAATTCGCGTTCTTGGCCATCAAGTGTTGTAATTCTTTCACCATCGTTTGCTAAGCGAACAAGAATTTCACCTGTGCCAAGTGCATCATAGTCAAATGCGTGAAGTGGTTGGCCATATTCCATTAACACATAGTTTGTAATATCTACTACATTATTTAATGGACGTACGCCTGCTGCCATTAAACGTTCTTGAAGCCATAATGGTGATTCGCCAACTTTGACGTTCTTCACTACTTTTGCAGTATACATAGGATTTTGCTCTTTCGCTTCAACGCTTACCTTTAAAACATCAGAAGCTTTTTCTTTAGAAGCTGTGTATGTCGGCTCCGGCAGATTGATTTCTTCTGATAGGATAGCGGCCACTTCATAAGCAACCCCAAGCATGCTCATGGCATCAGAACGGTTTGGTGTAAGACCTAATTCTAGTACGACATCATCCAGGCTTAACGCTTCGATTGCATCCATTCCAACTGGCGTGTCTTCAGGCAATACAAATATCCCATCTGCGTATTTTTTCGGTACTACTTTGCTGTCCATCCCTAACTCTTGCAATGAGCAAATCATGCCGTTGGACACTTCGCCGCGAAGCTTACCTTTTTTGATTTTCTTGCCGCCGACATAGCCATTTGGACGAACTGCTACAATTTTTTGTCCTTCTTCTACATTAGGTGCCCCGCAGACAATCTGTGATAATTCAATCTCACCGAAGTCTACTTGGCAAATATTCAAATGGTCAGAATCTGGGTGTTTTACTTTCTCTTTAATTTCTCCCACCATCAGTTTCTTTAAGCCCTCTGATAAATGGTGGACACCTTCTACTTCAATCCCTGAACGGGTAATTTTCTCTGCTATTTCTTCTGGACTTAACTCTTGAAGATTCACATATTGTGATAGCCATTTTAGTGATACATACATCTCTCTCGTCTTCCTCCTTACTCTTCCACGCGATGAAATTGTGATAAAAAGCGTACATCATTTGTATAGAAATGGCGTATATCATCTACACCGTATTTCAGCATGGCAATACGCTCCGGTCCCATCCCAAATGCAAATCCTGATACTTTTTTCGGATCATAACCTGCCATAGTTAATACATTAGGATGGACCATACCAGCTCCAAGGATTTCAATCCAGCCCGTATGTTTGCAGACATTACAACCCTCTCCTCCGCATTTAAAGCAAGAGATATCCATCTCAACTGATGGCTCTGTAAAAGGGAAGAAGCTTGGACGCAAACGAATCTCACGGTCGTCGCCAAACATCTTCTTTGCAAAAAGATCTAATGTACCTTTTAAATCGCTCATCCGGATATTTTCGCCAACCACTAGGCCTTCGATCTGAGTAAACTGGTGTGAATGTGTTGCATCATCATTATCGCGTCGGAAAACCTTCCCTGGACAAATGATTTTAATTGATTCACCTTTTTTCGCTTCCATTGTACGAGCTTGCACAGGTGATGTATGAGTACGAAGAAGGATTTCTTCAGATATATAGAAAGTATCTTGCATATCTCTTGCAGGATGACCTTTTGGCAAGTTGAGCGCCTCAAAGTTGTAGTAATCTTTCTCCACTTCTGGCCCTTCTGCTACCTCATATCCCATAGAGATAAATAAATCTTCAATTTCTTCAATTACGCGTGTTAAAGGATGAGCTCCTCCAACTTTAACTGGACGTCCCGGCAACGTAATATCAATAGCTTCTTTCGCCAACTGCTCATTAATTGCAACTTCTTCTAGCTCTACTTTACGAGCATCTAGCGCTTGCTGCACTTCTGCACGCACCTCATTGACTAAAGCGCCCATTTTTGGACGTTCATCTGCAGGAAGTTTACCCATCCCTTTTGATAACTCTGTGATAGGACCTTTTTTTCCTAGAAATGCTACACGCACTTCATTTAATTGTTTCATGTCCTCAGCAGCCGAAACCTTGCTTAATGCTTCTTCTTTTAGCTGAGTTAATTGTTCTAGCATTGCCAAATTAATTCCTCCTTCCAAAAATAAAAAAACCCCGCCCCTAAAAAGGGACGAGGAATACTTCGCGATACCACCCTAGTTATTGCAGATGTGCCAGTTGGGACACCATGCAACCACTTCATTGATTTAACGGTTATTCACCGGCTCACCTTTACAGCGTATTGCTGGTCCTGGCGGCTGCTAACGGGGTGAACTTCCATTTAACTTGCATTGCACATGCTTCCAGTCACAGGCATGCACTCCCTAAAATGCTTGTAAAATGTACTCTTCCCGATCTTTGCATTTTTTATTATCCTTATACAAATTCATTATAATCAATCATCTACATGACATCAAGAAATTCTTTTTATGCGAACAATCACACACATATTTATGGATTTTCCATTCGTTTAGGTAGCGAAATAATACAGTACGATACCCGTCGCAACAGCTACATTTAAAGATTCAGCTTGACCCAGTATAGGGATTATGACATTTTTATCTGTTTTAGCCAACAAATCTTCATGTATGCCTGCACCTTCATTACCCATAATTAACGCAAATTTGCCTACTTTTTTTACCTCATGATATAAAACAGCATTTTGTAATGCAGTTCCATAAACCGGAATTCCTTTCTCCTTCGAGGTATCAATCCATTCTGTTAAATCACCAGTGATAACAGGGATATGAAAAATGGAGCCTTGTGTAGAGCGGACAGTCTTTGGATTATAAGGATCTGCTGTACCCTTGCCTAAAATTACAGCATCTATGCCAGCAGCGTCCGCAGTACGGATCATAGTGCCTACATTGCCTGGATCTTGCACGGCATCAATTAGCAACAATTTGGTCCATCTAGCTTTTTCTGATTCTTGGGTACTCGGTTTTTTTACATGAGCGAAGATGCCTTGGGAATGTTCCGTTTCCGAAAATTCTGCTGCTACCTGCGGAGTTACTTCCACAATAAAAAGCTGATCCAGATTCCAATGGGAAGGAATTTCAACATCTTCTCGGATGATTAGGTTTAATATATCTACATTACTTTTCAAAGCTTCTTCAATCAAATGGAAACCTTCTATTATAAATTCACCTGAACGATCACGCTCTTTACGTGTTGTCGTTAACTTCTTCCAATACTTCACAAGTGAATTTTGGGGAGATTCTATTCTTTTCATCATTCTTTCCGCCTTTACCTCTGTTAATACTTCGTAATCATTACTCTCTTTCAGTTTAACAAAAGTATGTATAACAATCGAGTAAATGGCAAAAATATTGTCAGGAGGGATGCCGAATGAATTTCCAAATACGCGATGCCATAAAGCATAATGTGACAGGAAACAGCCCAGACGAATTAAAAAATATTGTGGAAGATGCGATTAAACGCGGTGAAGAACATTTACTTCCAGGTCTTGGCGTATTCTTTGAAACATGGTGGCAGCAAGCTGATAAAAAAGAACAAGATTCTTTCATGAACGAACTTTCAAGAGCTTTCGCTTAAACCAAAAAGTAGCACTTCTTCCTTAAGAAGCTGCTACTTTTTCTATCGTACGAGAAAGATTTTCTATTATTGCTTAATCGGCTAATATAGAGACAAGCAGTGCTTTTTGAGCATGAAGACGATTTTCTGCTTGCTGGTAGATAACAGAATGGCTGCTATCAATAATAGACGAAGTCACTTCTTCTTCGCGATGTGCGGGCAAACAATGCATAAATATATAATCGGATTTAGCATGTGCAACAAGTGCATCATTTATTTGGAATTCCCTAAAATCTTGCAGGCGTTTTTCGCATTCATCTTCTTGCCCCATTGAAGTCCAAACATCGGTATAGATGATATCAGCATTTGATACCGCTTCAATCGCATCAAACGTATGCAGAATGGTACAATCATTTGCTGATGCAATGTTTTTGGCCTCGTTCATGATATCTTGGTTAGGTTCATACCCTTTTGGTGTAGCAATAGCTAAATCCATCCCAACATGTGCGCAGGCATTCATTAATGAGTGGACAACATTATTGCCATCGCCTATGTAGGCAAGTTTAAGTCCTTTGAATGTCCCTTTCACTTCATAAATTGTCTCCAAATCAGCTAAAGCTTGGCAAGGATGAGCTAGGTCTGTAAGTCCATTAATAACAGGAATGGATGCATGTTTTGCAAGCTCAACTACTTTCTCATGAGAATTTGCCCGAATCATGATGCCTTCTAAATAGCCTGAGAGAACATGACCTGTATCTGAAATCGACTCACCACGACCAAGTTGAAGATCGTTTGCATTCATATACATACTTTTTCCGCCAAGCTGATTCATCGCTACCTCAAAGGAAACACGGGTACGCGTCGAGCTTTTTTCGAAAATCATCCCTAGCGTTTTGCCTTCTAATAACGGAGGACAAGCGCCTTCTTTTGTTGCTTTTTTCAGCTTAACGGCCAGCTCTATAAGCTGGCTTACTTCTAAACTTGTGCAATCCCCTAGCTCCAACAAATCTTTACCTTTCAACGACGTGACTGTTCTCAATTGACTCTTATCCAGCAATTTCATCTGTACATCCCCTTCCAACTATTTGGTTATTGTCTATTGTATATATGTATAATTATAAATTCAAGTGTATTTTTATGATATTTTAGACATACAAAAAAGGAAGCCAATAAGTTTTGACTTCCCTTTTCAGAATGACTAATCAAAAATAATGTTATTCACAGTCTCGCGATCTAGTTTTTTGATGACTTCTATGATTAATTTTACTGTGTTGTCAAAATCATCACGGTGTAAGATTCCTGCATGCGAGTGAATATATCGTGTAGCAATTCCAATAGATAAAGCTGGCACACCATTTGCTGTTAAATGTATAGAACCTGCGTCTGTACCTCCACCAGGAATTGCTTCATATTGATAAGGAATATTATTTTCTTCAGCTGTATCGACAACCAAGTCTCTTAAACCTCTATGAGCAACCATAGATGCATCATAAATAATGATTTGTGGTCCGTCACCCATTTTGCTGTTTGATTCTTTTGGCGTTACTCCTGGTGTATCTCCTGCAATGCCGACATCGACTGCAAAACCGATATCCGGGTTAATTTTATGTGTAGCTGTTTTTGCACCACGTAGTCCTACTTCTTCTTGCACTACGCCGCAGCTGTAGACGATGTTTGGATGTTGTTCATCTTTTAATCCTTTTAATACCTCAATAGCAATCGCACAACCAATGCGATTATCCCATGCTTTTGCAAGTAAGTGTTTTTCATTTTTCATGACAGTAAATTCAAAGTATGGCGTTACCATATCGCCTGGACGTACTCCCCATGATTCCGCTTCTTCCTTAGAAGTTGCTCCAATATCAATAAACATATCTTTAATTTCATAAGGTTGCTTACGTGCTGATGCCGGCAAGATATGCGGAGGTTTTGAACCGATAACACCCACAATTGTTTCACCTTTACGTGTTACGATTTGGACACGCTGAGCAAGCATTACTTGCGACCACCAGCCGCCAACCGTTTGGAATTTCAAAAATCCCTTGTCATCAATTTGCGTGATCATAAAGCCGATTTCATCTAAATGCCCTGCAAGCATAATTTTCGGTCCATCTGGATTTCCGACTTTTTCTGCAATCACGCTGCCAAGATTGTCATTCTCCACTTTATCTGCATATGGCTTCAAGTACTTTGTCATAACATCGCGTGCTTCTTTTTCGTTACCCGCAATACCGCGTGCATCTGTTAATTCTTTAAACATCGTTAAAGTTTCATCTAATACAACCACTATTTCGCCCCCCTAAGTATCAATACTTATTCATTATAATGCTAACAGTGGTAATTTTCAAAATAAAATTAAAACTTGCCTGAAGAACCAAATCCTTTTTGGGAACGGTCTGACTGAGAAACTTCTTTTACTTCTTCAAGATTCACAGCTAATACTGGTGCAATTACCATTTGAGCGATTCGCATATGCTTTTCTACTAAGAAATCCTCTTGTCCATGATTAATTAATATAATTTTGATTTCGCCTCTATATCCTTCATCGATTGTACCAGGGCTATTTAGCACCGTTACGGAATGCTTTAATGCTAAGCCGCTTCTAGGTCGTATTTGTGCTTCTGTCCCCATAGGCAATTCAATGATAATACCAGTTGGTATTAACGCAGATTCACCCGCTTTGATCACGGTATCTTCCACAGCAAATAAATCTAAACCTGCGTCCCCAGGATTGGCGCGATATGGTATTTTGGCATCTTTATGTATGCGTTGTATTTTTAATGTTAATGAATAATCCATCTTTTTTAACCTGCCTTTTATAAATATTTCTTCTCCATCGTATCGAAAAAGAAATCAATTGAAAAGAAATAACATTATACTAATATCGATAATTGCTAAAACTGTAAAACCGATAACAAAATGAATTCTTCGCGATTTATGATGAAATACCATCATGCCTAGCCATGTTCCAACAGCACCACCTATCAAGGCAATAAACCATAACCTTTTTTCAGGGATACGCCATCGCTTATAAATTGCCTTTCTTTTATCCACCCCCATTGTGACAAAACCAATGAATGAGATAACAATAAAATAGATTATATAATAGGTAGATTTCAAAATAGAGTTCTCCCTTATGTGATATTTATAAAAATAAAAACGCCATTCAATCTATTGCTGAATGGCGTGTTTTGGAATCAATTATTTTGTTTCCTGTACATACGATTTGTTGGCTGTTAAGTATTGGCCTGAAGTAGTTTTCAATCGTGGTGTACCATTTTTATCAAATGCGATTCCGGCAATATCAAGGACCGTGCCTTTTTTGATAGTTTTAACAGTTGTAGCTGATGAGAATACTGTACTGTTGTATAAAGTTGCAGAGGCTTTTGTTACAATCACTTTCTCAGGTGTTTTAGTGAAGTAATTGTCAACTGTTGAGATTGTTTTTATCACATATGCTTTATTTGCAGTGATATATGTGCCTTTGCTAGTTTTTAATCTAGGTGTGCCGCCTGCTGTATATTCAACATCTGTAATGTTTACAACATCACCTTTATCATAGCTACCTGTTTTTGTATCACTGTTAAATGTCGTGCTATTATAGTGTGTTACATTATCTTTTTGGATAACTACTTTTTCTGGTGCTTCTGTATAGTAATTGTCAATTGAAGATATAACCTTTTTAACATACTGTTTGTTAGCTGTAATATACGTGTCATTAGCTGTTCTTAATCTTGGTGTGCCGCCTGCTGTATATTCAACACCTGTAATATCAATCAATGTATTTTTAGGTAATGTTCTCAACTTGTTTAAAGAAGTAAAGTTTGTGGTACTATAAGTACTAGCGCCACTAGCTTTAGAAACAACAATTTTTGCAGGTGGTGTTGTATAAAAATCACTAATATTTGAAACTACTTTTGTTACATATTTTCGATTTGCAGTAATGTACTTGCCATCTGTTGTTTGAAGGCGTGGCGTTCCACTCTTCGTATATTTTACAGCTTTAGTAGATAGAATTGTGTTTGCTTTTACTGTTTTAACTTTTGTAGATGAAGAAAAGTTCACACTGTTATAAAGGGTTGCAGAGCTCTTTTTCACTACAATTTTTTTAGGGTTTGTACGATAATAGCTTGAAGTTCCTGCTAAAGTGATATCAGGTTTGAAGAAAGTTTCTAGCGTCTTGCCATCTTTCAGCTTATTCAAATCCACATTTCCAGCAATACCCAAAACATTCCCTTGGCTAGTATACTGCCAAAGATCATAATCTTCCACTGTTGGCTTTTCCCAATTCTCAGCTACATCATCATTGTTACCGTAGCGTGCAATCCATAGGAAATCTCTGTTTTTTACGTTTTGCAAACCATATTGTTTATAGTAAGCGTCACCTGTATAAAGACCTACAGGTTTATTGCTAATGGCTTTTAGTTTGTTTATGAAAGCTGTTGTATTTGCGACAATATCGCTTCTTGTGAAACCACTATCAGTAGCTTCTACATCAACTACATAGAATTTTGTTTGCTTGCTAGCTCTTGTATAAAAATTAACGGCTTCTTCTTCAGCTTGCGCTTTATTTGTGTAACGCGCATAACCATATACGCCGAATGGAATTCCGTGTTCTTGTGCTGATTTTTCATAGCTCTTATGATATGAATCTTCTAAACTACCGTCTTGAGTACGGATAATGACAAAATCCAAATCCTTACTTGCTTGACTCCAATTAATATTTCCTTGCCATTTCGATATATCTGCGATGACAGGTTCTTTAGCTAATGCGACATTTGTACCTACTAAACAAAATATAGCTACTGCCATTAGCATAACTATATTTTTAAGAATCCTCATTCCTATTCCTCCTAGTATTAGTAATATTACTAAATATTGACCTTACTAAGGATAGCAAAATTTTAGTAGAATTAACAGGTAATATTTTTATCAATATTGTTACAAAACTTACAATTACGTCTCATTTAAATATAAAAATTATGCTTATCTTGTAAAATAAGAATACAATTTGAACTAGTTATAGTATTTTTTTTAGATAAATTTAACCTGGATGTTTGTTTACAATATTTTTTTACAATAGTACTTTACAATTATAGGCCATCTCATCTAGTAGTTGATGCGTTACATATGTATAATGCTATCGTTCGACATTTCGTTCATTTTAAATTAGGAATGATTTCTTAATATAAAAAAGCGAGATATCGTAGAAACGAAATCTTGCCTTTTAAATGTCCTTATAAGATAGCTATATTTTATTTTTCGCCAAAGCTCCCTGAAAATTGTTTTACCGCTGCTTTAACTTCTTCTAGTTTTTCAGGTTTTAATAGAGCAATCATTTTCGGAATGAATTCTTGAATATCTTCTTGTGAAAATGTTCCCTCATCTTGTTTTTTGAAATTTTCTAAAAGAATTTCTCTTGCTTCCTCTTCTTTTCCCTCTTGAACTCGTTGTAAAATAAAGCGCAAAAACATTTCTTGACCTTGTTTATCCATCTTAACTCTCCTTAATAAAGTTAATTTTCAGACCTTTAATGATCTTCTTCCATTATATCATCAAACCAAACAGGGGAATACTTGTTTGTTTAACAGTTAGTAGCTTTACTATTCAATCTAAAAAATCAAGGGCCGAAGCATCAGCCCTTAATTGAGTAGCATTTAATTATGCCTTAACAGTAACGTTCAATTGTTGTGCAGGTCCGAAGAATTCAAAGTGAATTTGTGATTCCTTGAAGCCTAATGCATACAACTGGTTGATAATAGCTTCCATAAATACAGCTGGACCACACACATATACATCATTTTCAAGACTCACATTTTCTTGTAAGAATTCTTTTGTGATATAGCCTACTTCATCTGTATTTAATGCGATATAACTTGCATTTGACATTTTCGCAATATTTTCTTGGATCTCGTTATCAAATACATGCAAGTTAGAAGTACGAGCGCTATGAATCAATGTTGTTGTTCTGTTTGCATCAAGTGCTGCTAATGTGTCGAACATTGCCATTAGAGGTGTAATGCCCACGCCGCCTGCGATAAATGTTACTGGCGCTTTAGAAGCTAAATCTAATTGGAAGTCGCCAGCTGGTGCGCTTACTTGGATGCGGTCTCCTACTTTAGCTTGGTTGTGCAAGTATAGAGACACTTTACCTTCTGGGTCATTAATGTCTTCCCGTTTTACTGAGATACGGAATGCTTCGTTATTTGAAGCTCTAGATAAGCTATATTGACGATTGTGAGTAAATTCATCACCAGGGATTGTTACTTGGACTGTGATATATTGACCTGGTTGATATTCTGGCAATACTTTACCATCTACTGGTTTTAGGTAGAATGATGTAATTTCTTCATTCTCTACTACTTTATTAGCGATTTCGAATTCTTTAAAGAATCTCCAACCACCTTGTTGTTTTTCAGCTTCTTGGTACATTTCTTCTTCTACAGAGATGAATGCATCTGCGATGACGCCGTATGCTTCTGCCCATGCATTAATGATATCATCTGTTGCTGCATCACCTAACACTTCTTTAATTGCACCTAATAAATGTTCGCCAACAATTGGATAATGTTCTGGTTTAATACCTAAACTTCTGTGTTTATGTGCAATTTGTTTAACAACCGGCATAATAGCACCAAGATTTTCAATGTGTACAGCAGCTGCATACACTGTGTTTGCTAGTGCTGCTTGTTGACGTCCTTTTGCTTGGTTTGCATGGTTGAAAATATTTAATAATTCAGGATGTGCTGCGAACATATTTTTATAGAAGGTTTTTGTAATATTATTTCCGTGTACTTCTAATACTGGTGCAGTTGATTTTACAATATCCATAGTTTGTTGTGATAACATATCAAACACTCCTTTTCTTTTAACAACTCAAAGATACACCTATCTAATTCTTAAAGCAATATTATAAATACATCTTTAACAAAAAAGACATATTTTAAATATATCTTTTAAAAAAGATGAATTCAGTCTAACATGGTATAATGGATATATAGAAATGGTGGTGATCCTCATGCGATTAACTTTGTATACTGATTACTCTTTACGTGTCCTCCTCTACCTCGGTGCGATGGATGCAGAAAAATTAGCCACAATCAAAGAAATATCAGAAGCCTATGGCATATCAAAAAATCACTTAATGAAAGTGACACATGAGCTGGGCAAACTTGGATATATAGAAACAATAAGAGGCCGCGGCGGCGGTATTCGTCTTGCATTAAAACCAGAAGAAATTGTACTAGGCAAAGTGATTCGGGAAACAGAAGAAGATCTCTATTTAGTCGATTGCTTCAACCCGGAATCCGTTGGGTGTATCATTTCACCTGTATGCAGCTTAAAGGGCGCACTAAATAAAGCCCTCCATGCATATATGTCGGTCTTGGATGAATATACATTAGCCGATTTTCTTCATTCAAAAGAGGAAATCGCTGCTATATTGTTTAATGATTAGCTCAATATATAATAAAAAACCTTTCGTTTGGACAAGAACGAAGGTTTTTTATTATCAAAAAAAGGCACAAAAAAACCTATGAAGTTAATCATAGGCTTTTTTTATAATTATTTCGCAACAGCTTTTTTAGCAGCGTCTGCTAATTGAGCGAATGCAGCTGCATCGTTTACAGCAAGATCAGCTAACATTTTACGGTTAACTTCGATTTCAGCTACTTTTAAACCGTGCATTAAACGGCTGTAAGAAAGACCGTTGATGCGAGCAGCAGCATTGATACGTGTGATCCATAGTTTACGGAAATCACGTTTCTTTTGACGACGGTCACGATAAGCATATTGACCAGATTTCATTACTGCTTGGTTAGCAACTTTATATAATGTATGTTTAGAGCCAAAGTAACCTTTAGCTAATTTTAAAACTTTTTTACGACGAGCGCGTGTTACAGTACCGCCTTTTACGCGTGGCATACAAATTACCTCCTGCTATTCATTACTGAATATATTATATTATTATTTAATGTTTGTAAGTAAAGATTTAATGCGTTTGTAGTCACCAGGTGAAACGATGTTAGCTTTACGTAGGTGACGTTTAGCTTTTGTAGATTTGTTTGCGAATAAGTGGCTGCCGTAAGCACGGTCATATTTTAATTTACCAGTACCCGTTTTTTTGAAACGTTTAGCTGCGCCACGGTGAGTTTTCATTTTTGGCATTTCGAATTCCTCCTAAACTGTTCGACTAAAACTTATTTTTTCTCGTTCTTAGGTTGAAGCACTAAGAACATACTTCTGCCTTCCATTTTCGGTTTTTGTTCAACCGTTGCAACGTCGGCACAAGCTTCTGCAAAGCGATCTAATACTTTTTGGCCAATTTCTTTGTGCGTAATCGCACGGCCTTTAAAGCGGATAGAAGCTTTTACTTTGTCCCCTTTTTCAAGGAACTTAATTCCGTTACGCAATTTTGTTTGGAAATCGTGTTCATCGATTGTAGGACTTAATCTTACTTCTTTCATCACGATGACTTTTTGGTTTTTGCGTACTTCGCGATCTTTCTTTTGTTGCTCGAATTTGAATTTACCATAATCCATGATACGAGCTACTGGTGGCTTGGCTTGAGGAGCCACAAGGACAAGATCCAAATTTGCACGTTCTGCAATTGTCAAGGCTTCATTGCGTGTTTTTACTCCAAGCTGATCACCATTATGGTCGATTACACGAAGTTCACGTGCGCGAATGCCTTCGTTTACATACATGTCTTTGCTAATAACAATCCACCTCCAAGTAGTGTCGCGAATACATGGTTTGGGCTAGTTGCCCGATGATCGGTACGGTACTTTCGATGTCCACAAAAAAAGGCGGACATTAGTCGAAATGTCCGCCCGCGAGATATATGTACACGCGAAAATGCGTGATCCGTTCTATCATAGTACCTGTCAACATCAAAAATCGAACAGGTGAGAAGCGGGCAGCCTCTACTTCAACCACAAACTTGTATTCATAACCTTAACTATAATAACATGCTCGCAAAACACTGTCAATTAATAATACAAATCTTCTTTTTCTCGACACAAACTCTTGCTTTCTTTCTCCGCAATGTTTCAATTTCAGTCTAAAAGGCTATAGAACAACATATGCTAGGTTTTCAGAAATTTTATTAATTACTTTAGTGGGGGAGAGAAAAATGTTGAAACAAAAAATATTATTTATTTCAGAACATGGTGATCCGCTTGTTCCACTTGGTAGTAAACAAGCAGGCGGGCAAAACAACTATGTTAAACAACTGGCGCTGGCTTTAGAAGAAAAAGATTATGAAGTAGATGTGATTACACATTGGTCAAATGCACAGTCGCCTCAAATAGAACATTTCGGAAAGAATAATCGCGTTATTCGCATTGCTGCAGGTCATATAGGAGCCATTGAAAAAGAAAAAATCTTTGACTTACTGCCTGCTTTTTATAAAGAGATGCTACAGCTGATTCATATAGAGGAATACTCACTCGTACACACGCATTACTGGATGTCAGGTATTTTAGGCAGCATGCTCAAGAATGAATTTAGCATTCCATGGGTGCACACTAATCATTCACTCGGCATAGCTAAGAAAAATGGTATTGGCGAAGCAAGTCAAATTCGTCTTCAAATGGAGAACAAGGTGCTTACAGAAGCTGATGAAATTATTGCTACCACTCAAAATGAAAAAGAGTTGATTGAGAGCACAGTTCCATCCCCTGCTCCTATCAAAGTGGTTTCCATTGGCGTATCTGCAAGGTATATTGAGACCCCGCTTAATCTACATCAGGATCCATACTACTTATATGTCGGCCGTTTGGAAAAACCAAAGGGCATTTATGTCTTACTTGAAGCCTTCAAATTATTATTACAGAACCATCAAGTGCCTGATGACATTAAATTATTTGTTATAGGTGGCAGTAAAAATGCCATCGATCACATGACAAACGATCCTAAAAACAAAGATTTACGCGAGGCAATTAAAGGATTTGAAGATCGTATCCTATTCTTAGGGCCAAAAACAGAAAAAGAACTTGCCGATTATTATCGCAATGCCATTGCAACTATTGTTCCATCATTCTACGAATCATTCGGCATGGTGGCAGCTGAAGCACAAGCATGCGGTTGCCCAGTTATTGCTTCTAAAGTTGGCGGATTGCAAGATGTCGTTCTCCCTAGACGGACTGGTCTTCATGTAGCGAGAGGCGATGCTGAAAAATTCGCTGAGGCAATGAATATCCTCTTAAACAATGAAGCATTAAATAAAGTGCTTGGGTATAATGCTAAAACAAATGCTGAAAAGCAATTTGACTGGTGCGAAATTGCTGGCCAAATCAGCACTATCTATAAGGAGTTACAACATGAATGCATTCAAAAATAACATTATTGCAACTGATTTAGATAATACATTAGTTGGTGACGAAGAAGCTCTTCGTACACTGCTTCATACAATAGAAGGATCATTCTCTACTATTTTTATTACAGGTAGGCACAAACAATCTACACTACAATTGTTAGAAGCACATGAGATTCCCCTGCCGGATATTTTGGTTTGCGATGCCGGGGCTACCATCTACACAGGGCCTGATTTCCAACAAGATATTGGCTGGAAACAGAAAACACAGGCACACTGGGAACCGGAACATATCAAATTCATCATGACCTTCCTTCCTTCAATTGCAAAACATCCTGTACCTAATGAAAATCGCCTATCCTACACCATTCAAGATGAAAATATAGTAGAAGCAGCTAAACTTCAACTAAAAAATGCAGAGATCCCTTGCCATTGCATATATAGTTCAGGGAAAGACTTTGATATATTGCCAGAAGGGGCTAATAAAGGCTCTGCTCTGCAATATGTAATAGAACAATATGCATCCGAAACAGCAAGAGTACTTGCAGCAGGTGATTCAGGAAATGACGAAGATATGCTAACTCAAGGATTTCCAGCTGTCGTCGTTGCTAACCATCAGCCTGAACTCGAAAAACTACGCGGTTATCCAAACATTCACTTTGCAGAACATGAATTTGCTGCAGGTATATTAGAAGGTTGGGAACATTTCTATTCACTTGTGAAGAAATAAGAAAGCGGCTTTCGTTCGAATACACGAAAGCCGTTTTATATTGTCTTCAAATGATACAGAGTTAATTTAGAATTAGTTTATCTAGGTACTGGTTCATCACATTTTTTTATAATTCGTTTAAATTTCTTATCATAGGATACACGATTAATAAAATTATAGTACCATTTTTGATAAACTCCATTTTCTCCATAATCATGGATAATTTTAAGGATATATATAAAGGTTGGATGGTATTCTAAAACTTCATTTTCTACCATTGATAATCCTTTATGAAAGTATTTAACTGCCTCTTTATACTTCTTAATTTTTGTTAACTCCATTCCTATATTAATCATAACGCTTGATCTCTCTCTTTTATCAGTCAATGTATCCAAACCGTTTTTCAGAGTTAAAATGGCTTTACTATGACATTTTATTTCTGAAAAGAAAGTTGCAAGATAAACAGTTTTTTTATACCCCATACTTACCCTCTTTTATATTTGTAACTAGAATAAATGAATTTCATTTATTTCCTTATTGGATTTTAGTTCATTCAATACAGCATCATCCCCATGAATAACAATATGGAAAGGGCTAGGTAAAGTAGGAAACGAATCATAATTCCTTCCTTCTCTCCATTCTTTAACCGATGAACCTAATAAATTCATAAAAATTCTTTTTTGTATTTTATCATTTTCACTTAATAATAAGTGGAAATCTTGGAAAAACAACACGTATTGTTTGCTATTTAGCCATTCTAAATCATTAAGACATTCATCAAGAGAATCCCAATAATTGTTGAAGTAAGAGGGGAATTCAAGTTTTTTCGCAAATTCTTTATAAAAGCGCCTCAAACTTTTACATTTCTCTCCCTCTACTAAAGCAGTAAAATTCCCACTGTTTTTGTAAGATTCTATTGTATGTTCATATAAATTTTTAAATAATTTCTTTTCATATGTCATATGAAAAAGTACTTCCATATTTTCAAAATCAATTGTATTCATGTTTTTCTCCTAACAAGTTGTATCGGCTCTGATATTATTTGTTTACAATAATACGTGCATTTTTTAAATCGATTTAAAAATACCTATATTATAATATAGGTGCATTAAATAATAATATTTTATGGATGATAATTAATTGTTAAACTTAAAACCGAGAGGATAACGACAAAGAGAAATAAAAAGATGCTGATACTAATACCATAAATACCATACACTCTACTTTGCTTTTTAAAAATTGCCATTATACCTAAACAAATTGCTATTAACGGTAGAGGGAACGCAATATTTAACATACTACTCGTCAACAAACTGGCATTAAGAAATACTAATCCTATAAAACCAAGAATGATTGAAGCTATGCCAGATAGATAAAAATAATCTCTTCTCTTAATAATTTCTATCATTAATTCTCACTCCATTCCCATGTTCCAACATCTTCAATTTTAATTCCTTTAATCTTATTATTACTCTTATTTTTTAAGATTTCCTCCACAGGTCCAACTACATTAAGTCCATATACTTTCACTCCGTTTTTTTTAATATATGAAAGTCTTTCTCCTGCTGCTATAGATTGTTGCCCTGTAATGTTATCTACCATTTCCTGATGGTTTTTCAAGAAAGTCAACTGTTCTTTAAATAACTCTTCAGCTGAATTTGTCTCTCTAAATGTTGAATTTTCAGGAGCCCTATTTTCCGTGGGAAAACCAATTAATGTTGCCTGTGCCCCCTCTGAATCTAACATTTTAGACTCTATACCCGTATCAACCGCATTCCATAAGACATTTATTGTTTTGTTAGCGAATAAACGGTGAATTCTTTTAGGGCTATATGATTGATCTAATAAGAAAAACGCTTCAACAATTGTGCCCTTAGGTAATCGTTCCAAGGAATCCCATTGCTTATCAGAGTCTTTTTCTACCTCGTTTAATACTAATTCATATGGAAAGCTAATTCCTTTTGGTCGCGGAATATTCATTCTATTATATTGTTTGAAGGCTTTACCAAACCCCATACTTGAGGAATATTCTCCTACCTCATATATTTTAGAACCATAACGCTTTAATAAAGGGGCTTTAATATTCAATCCTAATAAAGGGGTAAAAGCATTTTTCACTTTATTATCATCTATTCTTAATGACGGATCGGTTAGAGTATATACAGTTTCAATAGCTAAGATATGGTCATTTGCCTTATTGTTAACACTATAAAATATTACCGTAGATAAATAACTGATAGGCAAAAATAATAAGAGAATAGAAAAAATAACTATTATTGTATTCCACCTTGCTTTACTTTTAGCTTTTAATAAAATTTGCTTTTCAAATTCTTCATTATAATTGGGTTCCATACTCCTTCACCTCTTCAACTGATTTTTAATACTGGTTCTAGCTCGAAAAACTAAAGTTTTAAATTTCGACATCTTCATGCCCATAATATTTGCACCTTCTTCATAAGTAAAATTTTTAAAAACTTTCAAGGTTAAGGCTTTCTTTTGGTCTTTAGGTAACTTTTCAATAATTGCAATAATTTCACTGAATGTTTCTTTAAAAAGATAATCATTTTCGATGTCTATATTATCTTTAAGATTTAAAAAGAAATTATCCTCTGAAATTACAATTCGCTTTTGCTTTCTAAAATAATCCATACATGTATTCTTTGCGATAGTAAAAAGCCATGGTTTGATTGACTCTCCAGTATAAGAATCAATCGCAATATATGCCTTATAGAAAGTTTCTTGAAGTATGTCTTCCGATTGGTGAACATCAAGTGTAAAGCTATATATAAATCTAAATAAATCGTTAGTGTACTTACTAAATAATTCATCAATTATCTCCATTTCTCCCTCCCCTTCACTTAAACAACGCACAAATACTGATATCGTTTCACTTTTCTGTAATTTAACCCCGAAAATATATTGGCTATTATATAATCCAATGAAAGTATGTTCTTCTATAAGCCTGACAAACGTTTAGCAGGTAGATAGTTATTGTGATAAATGCTCACTAAAAAAGACCTTATTTCCTCATAAAGCAGAAAGAATAAGGTCGACATTTTTTACTGTCCTAACAATGAATAAGAAGTATAATTTGTTAAAAATTAAATATGTGCCCCAGTGTGCGTTTCTTTAATATAAACATTATTTTGCTTGCGATAATCTTTATTATATAGTAAAAAGACCTTATCCCCCTATGAGTTTAAGGTCTCCAGTATTAATTACTTCCTAACATGAGTGTGAATTATTTAATACAACATGATTAGTATTTTATAAGTGTTGCCACGAGTTCAAACCCTGCACCAATTGTCCAGAAAATCACATAATCATTTCGCTTTATTTGGCCAGACTTTACTCCTTCGTGTAAAGCTATAAAGGGACTGCTTGTACCTGTATAGCCAAACTCATCCCCTACGTATACCACTTGTTCATCAGTTAAGCTAAAATGCTCTTTAATTTTCTTAATGTTACTTAATGCAAATTGTGAAAAACAGTATTTTACTTCACTAGGATTTACATTGTTTCTTTTAAATAGAGTCTCGAGCATGCCATAGGTTGCATCCAGAACTATGCCACCATCAAATGGAATGGTTCTAGCATACTTTAAGTCACCTGTTTCTCGGATCCCCTTTGTTAATCCTTCTGCTGGATACATCATTTTCTCAGCAAAAACTGTATTTACATGATATGTAGAATCAATAAAACCAACATATTCTGTTGTTCTTTCTATAATCATAGCCGCAGCACCATCGGCGAAGCATGTATAACATAGTGGATCTTCAGGGTCACTAATTAAGGACCAATAATCCGCTCCGACAATTAATGCATACTGTAACGAAGTATTAGACTTCATATAATGACTGACTTGTTCTAGTGCTACCGTCATACCTGCACAATTCGCATTCAAATCGTATACAATTGTTTCTGCTTTCGGTTTAATAGCATCAAATAATCGAATAGCATTTGAAGGTAAAGTAGTTTCTGGCGTTTGTGAGGTAAAAATAATCATATCCAAATCTTTTGCAGTAAGTTTTGATTTTTCTAAAACAGCATTCACCGCTTTAATTCCCATTGTTAAGGGCGTTTCATTTGGATCATCGTTTATATATCGACGTTCTCTCCCCATTGCTTTTAAAAGACCCCGAACATCTTTTCCTTGTTTATCAAAATGCTCAGTATAATAATCATTACCTACACTGTTTTGAGGATGAAAAATAGCCACATCTTTAATTTTAATATTATTCATGCTGCAAAATTCTCCTTTGATGTTCAAAAAGGCTATAGTAAATTACTATAACCTTTTCGGTTTTTATTTATTTGTTGATAACATCAGCATTTGTTAATCCAGCTTTTCGGGCAATACGTGATAATTGCATTTTTAATATTGTGTTATTTTGCACTACAAAGATAACTTTTTTGAATCCTGCTTGAAGATATAGGCCCATAGCAGCTTCTAATGCTTCAGCCATTTCTTGATTCAACACTTTCATACCTGTGCAATCTACATCCAACTCAAAATTACTTGCATCAACTGAAGCTGCTGTTTGTTGAAATTCCGTAGCAAAACGTTGTGCTTCTGGGATTGACATTTGTTCTCCCACAGTTACTTCTACCTTTTTAGCTGAAATATTTTTTGTGATTTTATAAGTGGATACTGACATAGTCTTACTTTTCCCCTTTTAATATAAATATTTAAGAAAATATGGTGTTTTTACCTTTTCCCTAGAACATTTTAACAAACTAATAATAAAGTTGCAAAATCATTTTTGATAAAAGAGGATACAAAGGCACATTATTCACATATTTTTCACATAAAATTGTCTCTGTATATTTTTAAATTAAGTATACTTTATACCTACAAAGACATCTAACATAATAATTTTCTACTACCATTTAACCGGAGCGTTGACTTAGATGTAGGTGAATTAAGAGCTTTAGCTCACTTTTGCATACTATATATCTTACTTAGACTCTTTTCTTTTGTTTATTATTATAGCTCTCAATAGTTATGTTGCTCCTAAATAAGTAATTCTTTAACTTTAGGACTTCAAAGAATTTAATACTTAATTAAAATTACTTCTTCTACATCAAACTGAAAAATAACAATTTCATTATTTGATAACTGAGTTACTTTTACTCTCTCCTGACTATCTATTGGTAACTCAAAATTTAAACCGTCTAATGATTTAATTATGAAAAAACAAAATCCATTCACATATTCATATTCTCTAAGAATGCTTAGGATTTTATTAACGTTATTTTTTCTTGTAATACTTATCAAAGAAAATGAGTTGTTCTTTTTAAAAATGAGATAATCTAGGTCTAATTTTGCTAACATGAAATTAGAAACTAAAATTACAAAACTATATTGTTTCTCCCAATAATTTTTAAAAACGCTTTTTGGATTTGCTTCTAACATATGATTTAGTTCTCTTGGTTCTTCATTTGTTAGGAGAGAAAGTACAAATTCATTTTCATATCGGTCCTCTAACAATTCAAAATCTCTTCTCTGATAGATCATTCCTTATTTCTCCTTTTTTCTACAAGTTTAATAACCTCTATAGATATTTGTGAATTCAATCAGCATTATACTTAATATTAAAAGTCAAATTATTAATAAACAATGGAGTGTCCTATATATTGATTATGGAATTTCTGCATTTGAAGTTGTTGAAAAAACTAGGAAAACAAATAGATTATATGATATATGTTTCAAAATCTTTAAAGAACTAAGAAGAATAGACTTAATGAATTAGAGAAGTTACTTGATCATCCAAATGATTATGTAAAGTTCAAGCCAGCTACCCATTTTCTATCAGTAAATAAAGAAAAAGCAAAAGAGATATTAAAACCTTTAGCGAGGAAACCTGAGCTATGTGGTCTTAGTACGGAAATGTTACTTAACGAATGGGATAAAGGAAATTTTAAAAAATTATCTTAAATAAAAAATTCAAAGGATTTTGTTAGTAGTCCTTTGAATTTTACATTTTTTATATATTATTTAATAAGATGATCAATTTTTAAAATCTCATTTGTAATAAAGTTACTAATAATTACAAAGATAGGTAATACGAAAATTTTTGTTGTTTTCATTAATCTATATGTCATTTCCATCGAGTAAAAAATACATACAATCGATAAGATCATCGTGCTAATACTGATACCCTTTTGCAAATCCCAAATAGCTTGCAAGTAAAAAGCAGAAAAAATAAAGATAAAAATAAAGATAAAAAGTTTAAAGTAATTCAATATATTAGTCCCCTTTTAACCATTGTTGTCCCCTAAACTCCTAAATCTATTTGTCTCATAATGAATAATTTAAAATTTATAAATAAATCTTAGAGTTTAATAATAAAACAAAAGAATAATTCCAAATAGAAAACAAGCGATCACAAATGTAACATAAAAACCAGGCATCCCTAAAGTAACCTCAAGTATTATCGAAAGAATGGTTTTAGGTAAACTCGATTTACTCTCTTTATAATCTTTTATTAACAAATTGATTAGCCAAATTAAACTTACTACTACTATTAATTCTAATAAAATACCAATTAATATGTGCACTTTAATATTTCTCCTTTTGCTATCAACTATAAATATTCTTCCCCATACTTTATAGATGACATAAGAAGAGTAGCAAGATACCTTCTTGAGATTGAATTCTAAAAGTAAAATTTTAATAAAATAGCATAAAAAAATAGTAACTTACTTTTCGACAAAAATAAACTACTTAAGAACAATTATCTAAATTTATTTAAAATCAAAAAGCGGCTTTTCGTCTAATAAACGAAAAGCCGCTTTTGATACATCTAGCCTAAATGTTGTACGTCTTCTAAAATTTTATTTAGGAATTCATCAAATGGAACAGTTTCAGAATCCTTAGAGCCATACTTGCGGACATTGACGCTGCCATCAGCCATTTCTTTGTCTCCTAGTACAAGCATGTACGGAATCTTTTTCATTTGTGATTCACGGATTTTGTAGCCCAGTTTTTCGTCTCGGTAATCCATTTCTACACGTAAGCCTTTTGCTTGAAGTTTTTCTTGTACGCTCTTCGCATAATCGAAGTGCACATCGTTGGAAACAGGTATTACTTGAACTTGCACTGGTGCTAACCATGTTGGGAATGCACCTTTATATTCTTCGATCAAGAATGCAACAAAGCGTTCCATTGTTGATACGACACCGCGGTGAATAACAACAGGACGATGTTGTTTGCCGTCTTCTCCTACATAGTTCAGGTCGAAGCGTTCTGGCAATAAGAAGTCAAGCTGTACAGTGGACAATGTTTCTTGTTTGCCGATAGCAGTTTTTACTTGAACATCTAGTTTAGGGCCATAGAATGCCGCTTCCCCTTCAGCTTCATAGTAATCTAATCCTAATTCATCCATTGCTTCTTTCAACATGCTTTGCGCTTTATTCCACATTTCATCATCATCAAAGTACTTTTCAGTATCTTGTGGGTCTCTATAAGACAGACGGAATTCGTAGTCATCCAAGTTGAAATCTTTATATACAGCTAAGATAAGTTCCACTACTTTTTTGAATTCTTCTTTGATTTGATCTGGACGAACGAATAAGTGTGCATCGTTTAGAGTCATGCCGCGGACACGTTGAAGGCCAGATACAGCGCCACTCATTTCGTAACGATGCATAGTGCCAAGCTCTGCAATACGTAGCGGAAGGTCGCGATAAGAATGCATAGATGATTTGTACACCATCATATGGTGCGGACAGTTCATTGGACGAAGCACTAGAGTTTCGTTATCCATCTCCATCGGTGGGAACATATCTTCTTGGTAATGATCCCAGTGGCCTGAAGTTACATACAAGTCTTTTGAACCAAGAACTGGTGTGTAAACATGTTTGTAGCCAAGAGAGACTTCTTTATCAACGATGTAGCGTTCGATTGTACGACGGATTGTCGCACCGTTTGGCAGCCATAATGGAAGGCCCATGCCGACTAATTTGTTGTTAGTGAATAATTCAAGCTCTTTCCCAATTCTACGGTGGTCACGTTCTTTTGCTTCTTCTAGCATTTGTAGGTGTGCTTTTAAATCTTCCTTGTTAAAGAAGGCAGTACCGTAAATACGTTGAAGCATTTTGTTGTCGGAGTTTCCTCTCCAATAAGCACCAGCGATAGAAAGCAGCTTGAATTCTTTAATTTTTCCTGTTGAAGGAACATGGACACCACGGCAAAGGTCGAAGAATTCGCCTTGTTCGTAGATTGATACTTGTTCATCTTCAGGAATAGCTTCAAGAAGTTCCACTTTGTATTCATCATCTGCAAAGCGTTTTTGCGCTTCTGCACGCGATACGTCGTGACGAACGATTTCAAGGTTTTCAGCTATAATTTTTTTCATTTCTTTTTCAATGCGCGGGAAATCCTCTGAAGTGATTGGTTCAGGTGAATCGATATCATAGTAGAAGCCACCTTCAATGACTGGTCCTACACCAAGTTTCACGCCATCGAATAAACGTTTTACAGCTTGTGCAAGTAAATGTGCAGTTGAATGACGCATAAATTCTAATGATTCTTCATCATTCGGTGTTAAGATAGCAATAGTACCATCACTTTCAAGAGGTGTTTTTGTGTCTACTAAAGCACCATTGAATTTGCCGGCGATTGCTTTTTTGCGTAGTCCTGGACTGATAGATAAAGCGACTTCATCTGTAGTAATGCCTTTTTCAAACTCTTTTACTGAGCCATCTGGGAATGTTAATTTAATCATTTTTCATCTCTCCTTTTTATTTTTTCAAGAGCTCTAGGCCACAAGCTAGGAGATTTTTTGTCCATTTGTTTTTAAATACACAAAAAAACCTCATCCGCAAAGGGACGAGGTTTGTGCTCGTGGTTCCACCCTTCTTCCTTCTAAACAAGAAAATCCTTGTATAGACGAAGCTCAAGATCGGTTAACGGACCGCTTCCGGCGACAATTACTGTTCTCTTTCACTGACGCTGCTCCAAGGGGGTAAATTGAATGCCGTTACTAAGAAGCTCTCACCAGTTGCTTCTCTCTCTTTAAGCCGTACAGACAATTGTTGTCCTTTTCTAAGCATTTAATATTTAGATTATGTTTGAAATTATAAACTGAATCTTTTTGAAAATCAAGTGAAATCATTTAATCTTGATAAAGCCTTCTGTTTTCACCAATCATCTCAAAGTCTGTAGTAAGAGCCTTGACGCGCTCCATGATACGAGCTGCTTTCATGACATCTACTTCCCCTTTTTGTGTTGTCGCGAAATGTTTCTCCAATTGCTCATAGTCATAATTGGAGGTAATGAAGACTGGCAAACCCTCATTCATCCGATATTGAAGAATGGTACCAATGATTTCATCTCTCGTCCAAGCAGACAAGTTCTCTGCACCTATATCATCCAGCATTAAGACGGGTGCTTTTTTGACGAAATCTACTTTTTCTGACAGCGTTTGATCACCAATAGCACTCTTTAATTCACTTAGAAAATCTGGGACATATACCATAACTGTTTTAATTTCCATGGTTGCCAATTCATTGGCAATGGCGCCAAGTACATATGATTTACCGACACCAAAGTTGCCATAAATATAATAGCCAGTCTTCGGTAATTCACCTGTTTTGCGTACTTTTTGAATAAACAGTTCTGCTACATCACTGATTGTTGCCTTAGAAGGATTACTTTTATCCAAGTCATCAATACGAGCTTTCAATACATCCTTAGGCATATGCATACTAGAAATCATCGAAGCTGCCCTGCGACGGTTATCTTCCATCCTCTTAGTTTGGCACGGAATGTACTCAAGATCGATTTGACCTCTGATTACAGTGAGTTTCGGAATAAAGCCATTAATAGCATTTTTACAGAGAGCGACAGATTCGCAAGCACTGCAGTCATGATGCTGGTTGACATATTCATATAGCTTGCCTAAACCTCTTTCGACCATTTCCCTATTGGCAACTTGATCGTTTTCAGCGAGAAACTTTTGAACATTTTGATTCTCTAAGATCTCTTTTTGCATTTCGTTATAGCGTGATTGAAATTGTGAATCCATGATTTTTTTCAGTTCTCTGTTAATCGGCTGCATGTTATGAATCCACCTCTCCTTCTTTCAATCCTAATTTTTTCATTACTTCTTGCCGTTTCTTATCATAATCGGTATGAGTCGTTTCTTTGTTTTCCTCTTTTTTCTGCTGTTGCTTCATTTTATTTTCATAGTACCAATCAGGTACATTTTGCTTTTGGTTGTATGGTTGATTTTTCGGGGTATATTGCTTTCGATTCTTTTGGAGCTGATAATCCTCCGCAAATTTGAACGCCCCTTCAGCACTTTGAACATTATTCTTTCGCCAATTTGTTGCGATAGACTGAAGAAAAGAACTGTTTAGATTAGCGTTGCTTACATAGTAAGCATAATGAATTAATGTATTCATAACTGATTTATTAATGTCGTCATATTTCGCTGTAAAATCTTCAACCACCTTAACATCTTTCTCAAAAGGCGTTTTCCCTTTTACAAGCATGCTTAGCAATTCCTTCGGTGAGGCTTGCTCCAGTATTGTAATAGCCTCTTTTTTTAAAGCAGCAGGATTTTGAAAATCCTTGTCTACAAAATGAGCTAAATGATAGAATGCACCTGCGCTTGCTTTGAGAACTTTATATTCTTTTGTATAATCTTTCTTTTCGCTAGGAAGCTGTTGTTTTGGGTCATTGCTTTTTTGTTCTTCAAATTCCCTCGCTAACTTCATTGCTTCCCGCGCCGTTTTTACACCTGTATGTCGCCAATGAGAGGCAATGGTCTCAATGTATTTGCGGTTAAGCTTTCCATGGTTACGCAGAAAAACATAGTGAATGAGAACATTGACAACAGGTGTTGACATCTCATATTGCATTACCAAGTCTTCCACTAATTGAATATCATTTGGGAACGGTTCTCTACCGCCCGCTACATCTTTTAGGACATCGATGGGTGAAGAAGATTCAAACCATCGGATTAATTCCATTTCCATCGGATTTAAGTCTTCTTCTATAATTGGCGTATGCTCAAATACTTCTTGTTTTTTTGCAATCGGCTGCATGGACGGTGGCTCTTTTGAAACGGTGAGTTTATAGTAATCTGCTGCTTCTTTCTTCAATCGTAGATCACTTAAATTCATCCCGTCATCTAATGCTAGAAGAATCACTTTTTGCATATCAAATGGAGTCAAATGATATAAAAAGGCCAACTTTGCAATCGTAGCTTTAATTTCTGCTGTCAGAATGGAAGAAGGGACAAGCTGTTCAGACAGACTCGTCCGCAGCAATTGAAAATCGAATTCTTCGTAGTGGAACGGTAGCTCTTTCGGCTTCTCCTGTAAACCCGTCAATTGGATACCATCTGATGGAATATTATGCGAAACGGGACGATACACATCCGTGAATGAACGTGACACCTCTTGATACCCAAAGTTCGATAACCCTTTTGTCACAAAACGCTGGCGCAAATTACGGTAAGCCGTTTCGCCAATCTTGCTGAACAAAAACATGGAAAGAAGCGGATCATCAAAGAAAGCAGCGGCATCAAGCGGCGGCATGACATCATATATAAAAGAACGTGTTTCTTGTTCGTCTTTACGCCATGTGCGTAAAAGACCAATTGCTTCTAGTGCAATCCTCGATTCAAAGATACGCGCAATAGGCAAATCTAATGAATTCATTAAATGATAATGGGACATGGAGTAATCATCTATATTTTCTCCCTCTGCCCATAATAAAAAATAAAGGCTGATCGGCTCTGCACCGATCAACGGTTGATATAGTAATGTAATTAATTTTCGATCATAGCTGGACAAGGGAAAAGGCACACGAATAGTTAAGCGATCAACTGGTTGCAGTTCTTTAAATAAGTTCATTAGCCCACATCTCCACCTTGTTTAGTGTCCACTTTCGGTTTCCTTTGACTGTCTTTCAATTAGCTCTCTTAATTCATCAATAAATACATTAATATCTTTAAATTGGCGGTAAACAGATGCAAAGCGGACATACGAAACTTCATCTATTTTAGAGAGACGCTCCATGACCATCTCGCCAATATCCTCAGAACGAACTTCTGCATTGCCGATCCTACGGAGACATTGTTCAATATTAAAAACCAGTTCCTCCAACACATTTAAAGCGACTGGTCGTTTTTCACATGCACGGATGAGCCCCCGCAATACTTTCTCACGGCTAAATTCTTCGCGTGACCCGTCTTTTTTGATGACAATCAGCGGCATTTCTTCTACTTTTTCAAATGTAGTAAAGCGATAACTGCAAGATTCACATTCTCTTCGGCGGCGTATCGCTTTATTATCATCAACAGGCCGGCTATCGATCACTTTTGTTCCATTATATTGACAAGCTGGACATTTCATAATTTTTCTCTCCTGATTACGCAACATATTAGTTTATCTATTATATCAAAAAATGTGCGAAATAGCCGAAAAAAGTGTACCAAAAACGGAACAAGCGTATAAATAGAATGCATGTGCCTCTTTTTGAGTACTTATAGGTCTTAACTAAATAAAAAACCTTCTAACCTAGTAGTAGGTTAGAAGGCTATCTGACATTAAATTCTATACATTTACAGTTTCTTTTAAACCTGCGACTACTTTTTTCGTTAAGTCTACTACTCTCGCAGAATAACCCCATTCATTATCATACCAAGCAAGCACCTTAACTTTATTGTCACCAATTGTCATCGTAGACAGACCGTCAATAATTGCAGAAGATGGATTGCTGTTGAAGTCGCTTGATACAAGAGGCTCCATTGTAAATTCAAGGATTCCTTTTAGCGAACCTTCAGTTGCTTGTTGGAATGCTTCATTCACTTCTTCAGCTGTAACATCACGTTTCAAATCTACAACAAGGTCAACAAGTGATACGTTTGGTGTTGGAACACGTAATGCCATACCGTGCAATTTTCCTTGTAATTCCGGTAATACAAGTGTTAGCGCTTTCGCGGCACCTGTAGATGTAGGAATAATAGATTCAGCACATGCTCTTGCACGACGCAAATCTTTATGTGGATTGTCTATATTTTTTTGGTCATTCGTATAAGAATGGACAGTCGTCATTAATCCGTTCTCAATTCCGAATGTGTCGTTTAGTACTTTCGCGACAGGCGCTAGACAGTTTGTTGTACAGCTAGCATTAGAAATGACATCATGTTTTGCAAGATCAAGTTTATCATCGTTTACACCCATTACTACTGTAATGTCTTCATTTTTACCCGGCGCTGTTAAAATAACTTTTTTTGCGCCTGCTTCAAGGTGCAAAGCTGCTTTGCTACGCTCATTGAATTTACCTGTTGCTTCAATGACAAGATCAACACCCAACTCTTCCCAAGGTAAATTTGCTGGATTACGGTCACTTACAAGTTGTACGTGTTTGCCGTTAACAATCAAAGCATTCTCAGTGGCTTCGATTTCACCTTCAAATTTACCGTGTGTTGTATCATATTTCACCAAATGAGCCAATGTCTCAGCAGGATAGCTAGCATTTATTGCCACAATATTAAGATCATCTTGCAAAATCGCTTGGCGGAAAACCATACGGCCGATACGACCAAAACCATTAATAGCGATAGAAACTGTCATGAAAAAAATCCTCCCTGTTTAGCGCGTTATACTTAATTACTTATCTCACAAATAGTATAACACATTAAACAGAAAGGAAAACCTATTATAGTGCTTATAGCTTAAAGTTTATATTTTCAGTATATTTTCAGACAATTGTATACTTTAATTAAATAATGTCCCACTCTTTTAGAATAGCTAACAATTGTGTACGTGTATTCTCTAAGTCACGATTGTTATAAATGACTGCATCCGCACCTTTTTCTTTTTCAGAGAGAGGCAGCTGCGTAGCAATTCGTGCTAACGCTTCTTCCTTGGATAAATGATTTCTCTCCATCAGGCGAGTTAATTGGTTCTCTTCTGTCACAGAGACAACAAGGATTTTTTCAACAAAATGCTGCAGATGGCTTTCAAACAATAAAGGAATATCCATTACGATATGTGGCTCCCCTGCTTCAGTTAATTCATCGCGTTGTCTCAGCATTTCTTGCCGTATAGCTGGATGCATAATCGAATTTAACTCTACCCGTTTAGCGGGATTATGGAAGATGATTTCTCCCAATTTTTCACGGTTTAACTCACCGTTTTCTAGTAATACTTCTTTGCCAAATACTTCGCTTATTTTCTCCAATGTGGGGGTTCCTGGTTCTACAACGATGCGTGCTACAAGATCTGCATCTACAATCGGCAGTCCTACTTCCTCCAGCATTTTCGCTACTGTACTTTTTCCGCTGGCAATGCTCCCAGTCAAGCCGATAATCAAATTACTCACTCACCTTTAATGTTGGCAATGCGGACAATAAACCGAATTCCTGCCCGCGATTACCATTTGTTTTGTATTAGTATGACATATTGGACATGCTTTCCTACCGTACATTTGAAGACGATTTTGCATGCTCCCTGCTTCTCCATTTATATTCCGATAGTCTGATATACTAGAACCGCCTGCTTCTATACTTTCTTGTAAGATAGCGACAATGTGTGCGAATAAGTCTTTTTTCCGCTTTTCACTAATGCGGGCCATTTTCCTGTTCGGATGGATTTTCATTCGGAAAAGCGCTTCTGTTGCATAAATATTGCCACATCCAGCAACGACATGACTGTCCATGATTACTTCTTTCACAGGTTTATTCGCATATTTAGGCAAGGCAGATTTCATTAAGAAATATTCCAGTGCGCCCGGTGAAAAGGGTTCAGGAGCAATCTCAAGCAAAGGCGGATGATCGGCAATCGAATCAAGGAGCCTTAACTCCCCAAATCGCCTAATATCCGCATAAACAAGAAATTCATCCTCTTCAAATGCCAATATGACATGGATATGCTTGCGAAACTTTTCTTCTTTGATTTCATTGAGCGAATGGACATGAAACCAAGCGCCTGTCATACCCAAATGATTGACGAGAATCGCTTCATCTGCCCCATCCTCCAAAAAGAAATATATATATTTGGATCGTCGTTCAACATCCATTATCTTCGTCCCTTTCAACCTATTAGAAAAGGTCTCAGGGTCCATCCCTTTTATAATACACGCCTTCCCTTTGTTGATCGATGTACAGATCGTATTTGAAACCTCGACGTGGCGGATAGTTTTTCCCGCCACGACAGGTTGAAGCGAACGTACAACGCCTTCTACTTCTGGTAATTCAGGCATGTTATCACTTCCTTACTTTGTTTCATACCACGTATCGCCTGAAGCGAATTCTGCTTTTAGGGGCACTTGGAGCTTAATGGCATTCGCCATCACTTCAGGTACTAATTTTTCGAGTATGGCGATTTCTTCATTCGGTGCTTCAAAAATCAATTCATCGTGCACCTGCAATAACATTTTTGCTTTTAGGTTATGCTCTTTTAAAGCTTTTGCCATATCTATCATCGCTTTTTTGATAATATCTGCCGCACTGCCTTGGATTGGTGTATTCATTGCTGTCCGTTCTGCAAAGCTTCGCAGATTAAAATTAGAACTATGCAGATCAGGTAGATAGCGGCGACGATTTAAGATGGTTGCTGCAAATCCTTTTTCTTTGGCTTCTTTAATACTTTCTGCCATATATTTTTTAACGCCTGGGAAACTGGATAGATAGCGTTCGATAAAGTCTGCAGCTTCTTTTCGCGTAATATTTAAGTTTTGAGATAACCCATAATCACTAATACCATAAACAATCCCAAAGTTTACTGCTTTTGCGGCACGTCTCATATCGGAAGTCACTTCATCTGCTTCTACATGGAATACCGTCATAGCCGTTTTTGTATGAATGTCTTGATCATGCACAAAAGCGCTTTTCAGATTTTCATCATTCGCCATATGTGCGAGAACTCTCAATTCAATTTGCGAATAATCGGCAGCAAATAGTTTCCATTCGGGATGAGAAGGCACAAATGCTTGGCGGATTTTTCGTCCCTCTTCCAAACGCACTGGGATATTTTGCAGATTAGGATCAATAGAGCTTAATCGTCCAGTAGAGGTTAATGCTTGCTGATAGCGTGTATGGATTTTCCCATCTTCTAAAATCACTTTTAACAAGCCTTCAATATAAGTGGATTGCAGCTTCCCTAGTTGACGGTATTCTAAAATATGCTGGATAATCTCATGCTCCGGTGCCAATTTTTCGAGCACATCAGCAGCTGTAGAATAGCCGGTTTTGGTCTTTTTAATTATTGGTAGGCCTAATTTTTCAAATAGAATAACACCCAGCTGTTTCGGTGAATTGATATTGAATTTTTCGCCAGCTGCTTGGTATATTTCTTCTTCAATACTCTTTAATTTTTCAGCAAGCTCTCGGCCCATCTCAACAAGACGTTCCCGATCTACTGTAATTCCTTCACTTTCCATTTCACTAAGGATCGAAGCGAGCGGCAATTCCAAATTTCGATATAAATCAAATTGTTCATTCTCTTTTAATTGTTCTTCAAGCTTTGTCTGCAAGTGGAAAACAGCGTTCGCTTTTCTGCTCGCATGTTCTGCAATGACTTCTTGGCTAGGGATCGCTTTCTTCGCACCTTTGCCATAAATAATGTCATTGGTTTGGACATCGCGATAACCAAATTCTTTTGCTACAGCTGCTAAATCATCTGTAGACATTGCTGGATTCACGATATAAGCCGCCAGTATTAAATCGAATTCTACTCCTTTTAAATGAATATTGCTTCGATAAAGAGCTGATTGTATCGCTTTGGAATCAAAAACATATTTTTTCTGATTATCGTCCTGAAGCCAATCAATTAACTCGGATGAATTTTGCAATTGTTCAAATGGGATATAATACGTCTTGTTTCCGTTTGATAAGGCCAGACCAAAACGTTTGCATGTATGATAGCTCTCATTTTCAAGTTCCAAATGAATCGCCATTGGACTTGCCAATTGATCTTTTGTTATTGTTTCGACGATATCCAGTTCGATGGCTTCAATTTCCTTTTCCTCGGTTTCAAATTCGCTCTTTTGAATCAGAGACTTAAAGGATAGATCTTGCCATAAAGAGAACAGCGTATCGACATCAGGTCCTTCATAATTTAACTCTTCAATCTTAATATCTATCGGTGCTTGGCGATTGATGGTTGCAAGCTCCTTACTCATTTTTGCTTGTTCTTCATTTGCTGCCAGTTTTTCCTTCAGCTTGGCACCGCTAACTTCATCGATATGCTGATAGAGTTCTTCAATGGTCGGGTATTGTTTAAGCAATTTGATGGCTGTTTTTTCCCCGACACCTGGCACTCCTGGAATATTATCGGATGAATCGCCCATCAAGCCTTTCATATCAATAATTTGATGAGGTGTTAGCCCATACTTTTCTTCAATATGGCTTGGTGTGTAATGTTCGATATCTGTAATTCCTTTGCGTGTAATATACACGGTTGTGTTATCAGATGCGAGCTGCGTTAAATCCTTGTCGCCTGATACAATAATCACTTCGAGTTTTTGCTCATCTGCTTCTTTACTTAGTGTCCCGATGATATCATCTGCTTCATAAAGATCTAATTCATATTGTTTAATACGATACGCATCTAGTAATTTCCTTAAATAAGGGAATTGCTCAGATAGCTCCGGCGGCGTTTTTTGTCTCCCACCTTTATACTCTGAATAGGTGCTGTGGCGGAATGTGGTTTTCCCTGCATCAAATGCTACTAGCATCTTTGTTGGCTTTTCTTCTTCTAAAATCTTTTGTAGCATGGTGGTAAAGCCATACACCGCATTGGTATGAATACCTTGGTCGTTCGTTAACAACGGCAGCGCAAAAAATGCTCGGTATGCCAAACTATTTCCATCCAATAACAGCAATTTTTCCTTTGTCATTTTGGCACTCTCCTAGATATGTTTTTCTTCATATAGTTATCATTCAACAAATTATATACTGAGGCTTCTTCGCTGTGTCGATAGCCCACTTTGATAGATACACTTTGCTCTTCTTCATATTTTACCATGCATGCTTCTGGAAAGAAAAAAAGACGCAGACCCTATTTATGACTCAGTTGAATTTACTTAATCTAATCGAGAGTAAGCGGCACGCATGCATTTATAGGTAGTTATCTTTACCCTTATAATTCATTTACAAAGAGCAAAATGCTTTTTAACTAAATAAAAAAACGAGGAAACTAATCCCTCGTTTTACGCTAGATTGAAAAACAGTCGCATGGTTGTTCCTTTTCCTTCAACACTGTCAACTTGTATTTTGCCATGGTGTGCTTCTACTAAATGCTTGACGATGGCTAGGCCTAAACCGGTACCACCCGATTTACGACTACGGTCACGGTCCACACGATAAAAGCGTTCGAATACCCGAGGAATCTCCTCTTCTTGGATACCTACCCCTTGATCTTCTATTTCAATGATGCCCTCATGGCCTTTTTTATAAAGCCTTAATGTAATTTTTGAATTTTCTTCCGAATAATTGATGGCATTGTCCATAAGGTTCAAGAGTATTTGTACCAACCGATGGGGGTCTCCATTAATGATGACATCTTGGTCAATCTCTGCTTCAAACTCCATCTCTTTCGCTTCTATCTTTGAATGAATCATATCAACTGTTTGAACAATAATATCACGCAAGCTTGTTTTTTCCATATTGACCGTAAATCCTAGTCGCTCAATCTTCGATAAGTCTAGAAGATCATTGACAAGAATTTGTAGCCGATTGCTCTCCTTATTGATTATATCTAAGAAATACAGTAAAGTGCTTTGATCATTGTAAGCACCATCCAAGAGTGTTTCTGAAAAACCTTTAATCGACGTAACAGGGGTCCTTAGTTCATGCGAAACATTCACTACAAAATCTTTGCGTATCTGTTCAAGCATGACCACTTCCGTAATATCGTGAATTACGATTACAACGCCAAGCCAAAGGCCATGTTCACCAACTACCGGCGCTCCATATACTTCTATATCGCGGAATTCTTGCTGTATTTTTAAATGCAGCTGCTTTCTATATGGCACTTCTGTCATGAATACATGGTCTACAAAATCGACCAACTCTTCCGGCAAACCCAAATGGCGGAATTGCTGTTGCTGTATTTCTGCGTACTCCTGATGGAATAATTCCGTAAAAATACGGTTGGTGATGGTAATTTCACCTTTTCTACCAATCATCACTAGTGCGCTTCCCATATTTTCAATTAAGGTTTTTAACCGTTCTTGTTCAATCTCTCTTGTGGTCATGATTTCCTGCAAACTTCTTGCTAGGACATTCATCGCCTTGCTTAATCGGAGCATAGGTGAGCCTGTTATTTCGTATGTTCTTGCACGGTAATTACCCTCAGCTAATTGAAGGGCTGTCTTTCTTGCATGATCAATAGGCCTTGCTAGATTTTTAATTAAACGGTCGGTCACAAATAACAACAAAATAAATGCCACTACAAAAATAATGCCGATTAACAACCAAAGCTGTAAGCGGATATCTGTTAAGTCTTGCGCTTTTGTATTGTGGGCAATTGAATCTATAACCTGATTTTTTTCTGTTTCAGTAATAGGATAAGGCAGCTTTTCAATGGCTTGTGACACATTTTCTTTAGACTCAAATGTATTGGTGGCCATCGAATCTTTTACTAAAAGCGGAAAAAGCTGCCCTAGTGTAAAGCCCAGACCAGCCAATGTAACAAGAAATAATGTACCAAATATAGACAGTAAACGGAATCGCAATGAGTGCATTAAACTTTAGGCTCCTCAAATTTATAGCCTAAACCACGAATTGTTTTTATGTACTTAGGTTTTCGGCTATTTTCTTCAATCTGTTCACGCAAATGGCTGATATGGACATCTACAATCCGCGTATCGCCAGCAAAATCATAATGCCAAACAGAGCTTAATAATTGATCGCGGGTAAGCACTCTATTCTTATTTTGTAATAGATAGATTAATAGTTCAAATTCCTTTGGTGTAAATTCAAGTGGTTTTCCGTCTAAATAGGCTTCAAAGCGTGTTGGAAGCACCTTAAGATGTCCCATATGATAAACTAGCTCACTTGTCTCTTCTTTCGCTTGCCGTTCGCCTACTTTTGATCGTCTTAAAACTGCCTTAACGCGGGCAATGACCTCACGGGGACTAAAAGGCTTTGTCATATAATCGTCTGCGCCTAATTCGAGCCCTAGCACTTTGTCAAATTCATCGTCTTTTGCTGTCAGCATAATAATGGGTGTGTTGATCTTCTGTACACGAAGTTCTTTACAAACTTCCATACCGTCTAATTTTGGTAACATCAGATCTAGCAAAATCAAATCTGGTTGTTCTTCTATAGCACGCTTTAAGCCTTCTTGGCCATCTAAAGCTGTGATTACATGATATTCTGCCTGTTTTAAATTGTATTCTAATAATGTTGATATCGAAATTTCATCTTCAATAATTAAAACCTTTGGGTTCATGTTTTTGCCTCCGCAGTAGTAGAAAACTTTATAATGGATGTGTAGGCGGAACTGCGACAATAGTTCCTTTTAATACAATCTCTTCTTTACTGTCTTTTCCTTCGACTGAAATAATAACTTCAGATTGCTCACGTTTGATTTCTTTCAATATTAACTCAATACTTATCGTATCGTAATGATACAAGGGTTTTGGGTATTGGAAGTGTTGCTCTCTTATATAGGCGCCTGGTCCTGGCAGATGCTTAGAAACGGCAGAACTAACAACACCTGCAAGCATGATTGCAGGCACTACGGGTTTTTCAAAAGATGTTTCCGCAGCATAGTCATGTTGAATGTATAATGGGTTATTGTCATTGGTAAGACCTAAATACAACAAGAGATCTTTATCTTCAATTTTCTCAGTCAGCAAGATTGAATCGCCTACGGCTAGTTCTTCTAAACTTTTTCCGAGTTTTCTTTTTTTATCGAGTAACACAAGAACCCCCCTTTAGAGCTTTCTATATTTCCATAGTATCAGCAATTGACTGAAAAATCGAGTTATTATCCAAAATTAAAAGGGATAGGCAACTATCACCTATCCCCCTACTTCAGATGCTAGGAAAGTACATTCATCACATTTTTTACGGCTTCAGCCGAGTTGTCCAAAGAGGCTTTTTCATCTGTGGTTAAGTCCAACTCAATAATCTTCTCGATGCCGTTGCCTCCGAGAATTGTTGGTACTCCAAGATATATCCCATTGTAGCCGTATTCACCTTCCAAGTAGGCAATGGAAGGTAAAATCCGACGTTGGTCACGTAAGATGGCCTCAGCCATTTCTACAAGAGCAGCAGCCGGTGCGTAGTACGCAGAACCATTACCAAGCAAGTTAACGATTTCTCCTCCACCTGTCCGTGTGCGGGCCACAATTTCATCTAGGCGTTCCTTTGGAATTAATGTTTCAAGCGGTATTCCCCCAGCATACGAATAGCGGGTAAGCGGCACCATTGAATCGCCATGACCACCAAGCACGAAGCCAGTAATATCTTTAACAGAAAGATTTAATTCCTCAGCGACAAACGTGCGGAAGCGGGCAGTGTCTAGAACTCCTGATTGGCCAATAACACGATTTTTGGGGAAGCCTGACTCTTTATATACGGTGTATGTCATCGCATCAACCGGATTGGTCAACACGATAATAGTAGAACCAGGCGAATGCTTTACAATCTCTGCAGTTACAGATTTCATAACAGATTGATTGATTTGCACCAAATCATCTCGGCTCATACCGGGCTTTCTAGCAACACCTGCTGTAATAATGACGATATCCGAATCTTTGGTATCTTCGTAGTTTGCTGTGCCGATGACTTTCGCGTCAAATCCTAGTACAGGTGCAGCTTCTGCCATATCTAAAGCCTTACCCTTCGTAGAATTCTCTGCTTGAGGAATATCAACTAAAACAACATCACCCAATTCTTTTTGCGCTAATAAAAATGCCGCTGTTGCACCAGTAAAACCTGCTCCGATAACGGAAATTTTTTTTCGATTAGTTGCCATTCTTACCCGCTCCTTTTCGTATAGTGTAAAAAAAGGAAAAGGGAGCAAAACTGTTCCCTTTTCCTTTTTGTTAAATTACATATTTTTGATTAGTTCATCTGCGAATTCAGATGTTTTTACTTCTTTCGCACCGTCCATTAGACGTGCAAAGTCATAAGTTACAACTTTAGAAGCAATTGTATTTTCCACAGAAGCAGTGATTAAATCAGCAGCTTCTTTCCAGCCTAAGTGTTCAAGCATTAATACGCCTGAAAGTAGTACTGATGATGGGTTTACTTTATCTAAACCAGCATATTTAGGAGCTGTACCATGTGTAGCTTCGAAAATAGCGTGTCCAGATACATAGTTGATATTCGCTCCTGGAGCAATACCGATACCACCAACTTGTGCAGCCAATGCATCAGAAATATAGTCGCCGTTTAAGTTCATTGTTGCAACAACATCAAATTCTTTTGGACGAGTCAAGATTTGTTGTAAGAAGATATCAGCGATAGAATCTTTAATTAGGATTTTACCAGCAGATAATGCTTCTTCTTGAGCTTTATCAGCAGCTTCTTGACCTTTTTCTTCTTTAATAGCATCATATTGGTTCCAAGTGAAAGTCTTGTCTGCAAATTCATTTTCAGCTACTGCATAGCCCCATGATTTGAAAGCACCTTCAGTGAATTTCATAATGTTACCTTTATGCACTAAAGTAACCGATTTGCGGCCTTCTTTGATTGCATAGTTGATTGCAGCGCGTACTAAGCGTTCTGTACCTTCTTTGGAAACAGGTTTAATACCGATACCAGAAGTTTCTGGGAAGCGGATTTTGTTTACGCCCATTTCAGTTTTAAGGAAGTTGATGACTTTTTTCACTTCATCTGAACCTTCTTTGTATTCAATACCAGCATAGATATCTTCAGTGTTTTCACGGAAGATTACCATGTCAACATCTTCTGGACGTTTAACTGGAGAAGGAACACCTTCAAAATGACGTACAGGACGCAAGCAAACATAAAGGTCAAGTTGTTGGCGAAGCGCCACGTTTAGAGAGCGGATACCTCCACCGATTGGTGTTGTAAGAGGACCTTTAATAGCGATTAAATATTCATTGATTTTGTCTAAAGTTTCTTGTGGCAGCCATTCACCTGTTTTGTCGAATGCTTTTTGGCCAGCTAAAACTTCAAGCCATTCAATTTTCTTTTCACCATTGTACGCTTTTTCTACTGCAGCATCGATAACTCGTGAAGCAGCTGCCCAGATATCAGGACCGATACCGTCACCTTCGATAAATGGAATTACAGGATTGTTTGGTACGTTTAGTACACCGTTTTCTACTACGATTTTGTCATTAGCCATTTGTTCCTTGCCTCCTATATTCATACACATAGGGCAAGCGCTATAGAAGCGTCGCCCTATTTATTTTACCCTACATTTACGTGCACGACACCTTCTTGGCAGCCGCTGCCTGTAATGCTGGGTTCAACGCTCAAACATTAGGAATATTCCAATGTTTGCCGTTTACTTACCAAATCTTGCAAACTATCTTTCTTCTACTGGCACATAAGTTTGCATACCCGGTCCAACGTATTCTGCACGTGGACGGATTAGACGGTTGTTCGCATATTGTTCAAGAATATGAGCTACCCAACCAGATACGCGTGAAACCGCAAATACTGGTGTAAATAGATCGTGTTCAATACCTAACGCGTCATAAACAGATGCAGAGAAGAAATCAACATTTGCTGGAAGGTGTTTTTGCTCTACGATCATATCGTGAATTTTCACTGACATTTCGTAAAGTTCAGGATTGCCATTAAGTTTTGTTAATTTTTCAGACATATCACGTAAGTGCTTCGCGCGAGGATCGCCTTGGCGGTATACGCGGTGTCCGAAGCCCATGATTTTTTCTTTGTTGTCTAATTTATTTTGGATATAAGATTCAACATTATCAATAGAACCAATTTCTGATAACATTTTCATCACTTGTTCATTGGCACCACCATGAAGAGGGCCCTTAAGAGCGCCAATCGCTGCAGTAACACCTGAATACATATCAGATAATGTAGCTACACATACACGAGCAGTGAATGTAGAAGCATTTAGTTCATGGTCTGCATGAAGCACTAAAGCTTTATTGAATGCTTCTTCTTCGATTGGTTCTGGAATATTACCAGAAAGCATGTACAAGAAGTTCGCCGCATAAGATAAATCTTTTTTCGGTGCAATCGGTTCTTTGCCTGCACGAATACGAGCAAATGCTGTTACAACTGTTGCCATGCGAGCTTGCAATTTGATTGCTTTGCGATAGTTCGCTTCGTCTGACATAACTTCAGCATCTTCATCATATAAAGCTAGTAAAGAAACTACTGTACGCAAGGCAGCCATAGGATGTACTGCTTTGATGTCGTAAGTTTTGAAGTGGTCTAGCACTGCTTGTGGCACTTCCATTTGATCAGCTAGCTGTTGTTTCATTTCTGCTAGTTCGTCCGCTTTAGGCAAGCGTGTGTGCCATAGTAAGTACACTACCTCTTCAAAAGATGCGTTTTCAGCTAAATCATCAATGTTATAGCCTACATATGTAAGAGTATCATCAATGATTGAGCTAATTTTTGTTTCAGCTGCTACAACGCCTTCTAAACCTTTAGTTGTTGCCATTTTATCTCGCTCCTTTTTGTACCAAATTATGTTGATAATATCAACATTGAACGTGATCCATATGAACCTATAAGTAAATCGCTTACAATGATATTATAATAAACTTTGTCGTATTTGTGAATGAAAAACACTCATTCATTAAAAAATTGGGTTTTTGGAGATTATCTATGCATTTATTAAGCAATTAATAGAATTTTCGATTTAATGTAACTAAAAGGAATTAGTGGAAGTTGGAGGAATAATTATAAAAATTTCTGATAAAAAATTGCAATCAAAGCTCAAATTTTGGGGCTTTGTACTGCTTTTAGCTCTATTTTCTTGGGCCATATTGCCAATTACGCTCGCCATTGTGTTCGCATACTTTCTATCGCCTATTCTTCATTTTTTACATAAACGTTTGAAAGTCCCCTCATTTTTAGCAGCATTACTGGCTGAAATTTTCATTATTGCGAGCATTGCTGCTGTCTTTTTATTTATAGCAACCGTTCTAATCGATACGTTGCCTGTGCTTAAAAGCCGTTTATCCGAAATGTCTGCATTGATTCATATTCCATCAGGGATTATCGCTCAAATTCAAGATCAATTACTATCTCTTATCGATGTTATGTTATCGAAGATTTTTCAATCCATCCAAGATATTATGCAAAATCTAGTGGAAGTAACGATATTTATCATTGCTTTCTACTTTGCCCTATATGAAACAAGCAGGAATAGACAATGGTTTTTTGTCTATATTCCTGCTCGTTTTAGAGAATCTATTCAAAGGATTTTTGAAGAAGCTGCTTTATTATTTAGCTATTTCATTGGTGTTGAAATTCGGCTTGCTATATTAACATTTGCGTTACTGTCGATATCCTTTTATGCACTGGGTTTCGAACAACCTGTTGGTAAAGCTTTCTTAGTTTCCGTTTGTGACTTTCTGCCTTTTTTAGGAATAGGTTTATTTCTAATTCCTTTAGGCGCCGTATTCATCATTATAGGAAAAGTTGCTCTAGGCATCCAACTTCTCGTGATTTATGTGGCTATTCAACTAATCAGGCAATTTGCAGAATCCATGATGTGGGCTTCTACAATGCAAATCCGTTCAGTCCATGCATTTATCATCAGTGCCATTTGCTTACTACTTTTTGGAGTAGCAGGCATTATCATCAGTCCATTTGTTCTTTTAATAGCCGTTAAATTCAAGCAACATCCTATCTTTGCATCAAGATAGTTTGCTTACTCTTCATTTTTTTACGTAGCCAGTAATAAATTCCTGGTTTCGCCATTTTTCTTACGAATGGAAGCATAAGCAATAAACCTAAAATATCCGAAACAAAGCCAGGCAATACTAATAAAATAGCACCTATCAACGTTAATACTCCATCAATAATAGCATCACCAGGAGCTTGTCCGTTTTTGATCGACTTCTGCAGCTGTTCAAAGGCTTTTAATCCTCTTGTTTTCGCCATATATACACCTAATATCCCTGTGAAAAGGATCAATAATAGTGTGGGTAAAAGCCCAATCATCTTTCCACAAAGCATCACAAAAATCAGTTCAATGAACGGGATTGCGATTAATAGTAGGAGAAACTTTTTCATGTCCTTCACCTCTTTTTGTTGGAGAAGCACCATTACTGAATATAGTCATGGCTAATTAGCAACTGTTAAAAACTACAGTATACGCGAAGAACCGTAATAGATTACCCCAGAAACGGCATCCATTGATACTTCTTGCCCTTCTGAAATAATTTTTGTAGCATCTTTAACACCTACGATAACTGGTATGCCTAAGTTCAGGCCAACTACTGCGGCATGGCTTGTTAAGCCGCCTTCTTCTGTAATCAAACCAGCACATTTACTTAAAGCAGGCATCATATCCCGATCAGAACCTATTGTTACTATAATGCGATCTGTCGAATCTTGTGCTAATGCTTCCTCAGCATTGCGTGCTACTAGTGCTTTACCGATTGCTGTAGTCTTGCCGATGCCCTGTCCTTTTGTAATCATATCTCCAATTACATGCAGTTTCATTAAGTTGGTTGTACCAGCTTCACCTACTGGTACACCCGCTGTAATGACAACTAGGTCCCCATGTTTTACGTAACCTTTTTCTAGACTAGAATGGACTGCTTGTTCCAATACTTCATCTGTTGATGTAACTTTTGGTCCTACTACTGGTACGACGCCCCATACTAAAGCCAGGTTGCGGCAAACTTCTTGTGAAGACGTCATAGCGATAATTGGAACACCTGGACGGTATTTCGCAATCATTTTAGCTGTGTTTCCACTTACAGTCGGTGCTAAGATGGCCGCAACTTGCAAGTTCAATGAAGTATCTGCTACTGCTTGGCTAATCGACTCTGTCAGATTTGTTCCTTTTTCTTTGCTGCGCTCATTAACGAAACGTTGGTGGTCTAATGTTTCCTCAATTCGGTGGGCAATTTTGTCCATCGTTTTAACAGCTTCTACAGGATATAGGCCTGCTGCTGTTTCTCCTGAAAGCATGATAGCATCTGTACCATCAAGTATAGCGTTGGCTACATCACTTGCTTCTGCACGTGTTGGACGTGGGTTGCGTTGCATAGAATCCAACATTTGAGTAGCTGTGATAACCGGTTTGCCAGCACAATTACATTTAGAAATCAAACTTTTTTGGACAACAGGTACTTCTTCTGCTGGTATTTCTACACCTAAGTCACCGCGAGCCACCATTAAGCCGTCAGAGACTTGGATAATCTCATCAATGTTATCAACGCCTTCTTGGTTTTCGATTTTAGGGATGATATGGATATGGCTGCCTTCGTTTTCCTCTAGCAAATGGCGAATTTCCATTACATCTGATGGTCGACGTACAAAAGAAGCTGCGATAAAGTCTACATTTTGCTGAATACCAAATAAGATATCTTCGGCATCTTTTTCTGTAATTCCTGGCAATTGAACAGAAACGCCTGGAACATTCACGCCTTTTTTATTTTTAAGTACACCTGCGTTCACGACAAGCGTATGGATAATACCTGCCTCATTATCTATGCCTGTCACTTGAAGTTCGATTAATCCATCATCGAGTAGAATGACAGAACCTTCTTTCACATCTTCAATTAATTTTTCGTACGTAATTGAGAACATTTTTTCAGTGCCAAGCACTTCAGACATAGAGATATCAATCGTTTGTCCTGCAGTAAGCTCAATAGCACCATTCTCCATATTATGTGTACGTATTTCAGGTCCTTTAGTATCAAGCAAGATTGCTACTACTTTGCCCGTTGCTTGAGCTGCTTCACGGATCGTTTTAATTCGCGCTCCATGTTCTTCATGACTTCCGTGTGAAAAGTTTAATCGAGCCACATTCATTCCAGCCTCTATTAAGGCAATCAGTGTTTCTTTTGATTCACTAGCTGGTCCAATCGTACAAACAATTTTAGTTTTTCTCATTATAGTACCACTCCAATTTTAGATCGATAGTTCTTGCGAAAGGGTATACATAGATAATTCCGCTTTATGTGCTTTATTAAACGCTTCACTCAATTCATAGTCTACCACCTGATGGTTACGAATGCCAATTGCCACTCCGCCTCGGTCTTCCATTAAAACTTCCACTGCCTTTGCACCGAGTTGGCTAGCCAATACACGATCGCGACCCGTCGGCGAACCACCGCGTTGAATATGCCCTAATACTGATACTCTTGTTTCTATATCCGCTTTTTCTTTTAATAGTGTAGCTAACTCGCCTGCAGACATAACACCTTCTGCGACGATAATAATACTATGTTTTTTGCCACGTTCATATCCTTGCTCTAAGCGTCTGACAAGTCCATCAATATCTGATGGAACTTCTGGAATAAGGATAGTTTCAGCACCGCCAGCAAGGCCAGCCCATAATGCTAAGTCACCTGCATCGCGTCCCATTACTTCAATAATGAACGAGCGCTCATGGGAAGTTGCTGTATCCCTGATTTTGTCTATGCTTTCAATAATGGTATTTAAAGCTGTATCAAAACCGATGGTGTAATCAGTGCCAGGAATATCATTATCAATCGTTCCTGGTACACCTACGCTAGGGAAACCTAATTTGCTCAAAGCCAAGGCTCCTCGATAAGAACCATCTCCGCCGATAACGACTAAGCCCTCGATGCCATGCTCTTTAAGCTGGCTGATTGCTTTTCTTTGTCCTTCTTCTGTTTTAAATTCTAGACATCTGGCAGAATGTAGCATCGTGCCACCCCGCTGGATGATATCACCTACATCACCTACGTCTAGATTTTCAATATTACCATTGATTAATCCTTGATAGCCGTGATAAATGCCCGCGACTTCCATGCCGTGAAAAATTGCTTTTCTGACAACTGCCCGAACAGCTGCATTCATACCAGGCGCATCTCCACCGCTTGTTAACACACCAATTTTTTTCATTTGTATAAATCCTCCTGCTGATAGGATTGATCCTATAGAATGAAAGAAATAGGCTGATTCAAACGACTTTTCTTCGTTTAAAACAGCCTTTTACTTTATAATATACCATTAATTGCACTTGTCAGACGTCTTTTTGTACTATTCTTCGGAAAAAACACCAATTTTCCTAAATTTGTTGTAGCGTTGGTCGATTAATTGTTCTTCATCTAGTGTTTTCAACTCACTCAATGATTTAGAAAGAACTTCTTTCAAATAAGATGCTTGTGTATCTATATCCTTATGTGCTCCTCCTAAAACTTCTGGAACAATTTCTTCAATTATTTCTTCTTCTTTTAAATTTGGAGCGGTAATACGCATCGCTTCTGCCGCTTTTTGAGCTAGCGTTGCATCTTTCCACAGTATAGAAGCGGCACCTTCAGGCGAAATAACAGAGTAAGTGGAGTTTTCCAGCATATGCACATGGTTTGCAACACCTAAAGCAAGTGCACCGCCGCTTCCTCCTTCACCGATAACAACACTAATAATCGGCACCTTCAATCCTGCCATTTCTAATAAATTCCGAGCAATCGCTTCACTTTGTCCGCGTTCTTCTGCTGCTTTTCCGGGATAAGCTCCTTTTGTATCAATGAAGCAAATGATAGGTCGTTTAAATTTCTCAGCTTGCTTCATTAAGCGTAACGCTTTTCGGTAACCTTCGGGATGAGGCATACCAAAATTGCGACGAATGTTTTCTTTTGTATCTTTCCCGCGTTGATGGCCAATAATCGTGATTGGTGTTCCTTCAAATGAAGCGACTCCCCCTACGATTGCTTCGTCATCACCGAAATTACGGTCACCGTGAAGTTCGATAAAATCGTCAAATAAAACCTTCACATAATCAAGTGTTGTCGGACGTTCAGGATGGCGCGCTATTTGCACACGATCCCACGGTTTTAAATTATGATATATATCTTTTTCAAGATTGGTGAATCGTTCTTCTAATTGTGTAATTTCTTTTGTTAAATCTACTTCTGCGTCAGAAGTATATTCCTTCAACTCAGTAATTTTTGTTTTCAATTGAACAAGTGGTTCTTCAAAAGGTAATGTTTTTACCATTAGACTGCCTCCTTCACGTGCAATTTCACTAAAGTGCCGACCGTTTTACGCATATCAGAGCGAGGGACAACAGCATCTAATTGGCCATGTGCCAATAAGAATTCTGCTGTTTGGAAATCATTCGGCAATTTTTCCCTTACAGTTTGTTCGATTACTCGGCGCCCTGCAAAACCAATCAGCGCTTGTGGTTCCGCCAAGTTAATATCTCCAAGGGATGCAAAGCTGGCAGATACTCCCCCTGTTGTAGGGTGAGTCATGATGGAAATAAACAAATTACCCTTTGCTCCGTGACGTTCTAATGCAACGCTAGTTTTAGCCATTTGCATGAGCGATATTACACCTTCTTGCATTCTCGCACCGCCGCTAGCTGTGAAGATAATAAATGGTACACCAAGCTCTGTCGCCTTTTCAATCGCTCTTGTAATTTTTTCACCGACTACAGATCCCATAGACCCCATGCGGAAGAAAGAGTCCATCACAGCGACAACCACTTTATTTCCTTCTAACATGCCTGTGCCCGTTAAAACAGCTTCATTTAAGCCTGTCTTTTTCATATCAGATTTCACTTTTTCAACATACCCGGGGAAGTTTAACGGATTGACTGTTTGCAAATGATCATCAAATGATTCGAAAGTGCCTTCGTCCAAGAAATCCTCTATACGTTCTTGGGAAGTTAATTTGTGATGATATTGGCAATTCGGACATACTTTTTGATTTTTTTGCAAATCTTTTGTCAGCATAACATGATTGCATTCAGGACATTTTGTCACAATTCCTTCAGGTACATCATGCTGTCCCTTGCTTGTCATCGTTTTTCGATTAGGTTTATTTTTCTTAAATATATCGCGAATACTCATATCATTCTCTCCCTTTATGTAGTAGCGCTGCCCATTCTTCAAAAGCCACAATCGCTTTTTGTGTATGGCCTAGCATCAGTTCACTCAAAAACATTTTAATTATCGGCTGTTCTTCGGCCGTTGATTGATTTTTATAGGGTTCATTACTGTATTGTTTTAAGAGAATCCAAATTTTTAAGACAAGCCTATTTTGTGATGCAATCATAATTTCTCTCATGACGTCTTCACGCTCAATCTTTCCATTTATAATCACATTTGTTAATAGACTTTCCCAAACCGGCAGATTTCTGAGCACCTCATCCTCAGCCACTATTCGAATGGCATCACGCTCAATAATCATCCTTGCCGCTTGTACGTTTCTAATATCTTTTTCTTCTTGCAGTATAAACATAGCTAATACTTCGACTAATTGATGATTATTAAAATCAGCTACAAAGGTCCCTCCACCTCTGCGCGTCTCAATTAAACCCAGCAATTCTAGGCTACGGAGCGCTTCTCTTATGGATGAACGCCCAACATTTAAACGTTCAGCCAGCACTCGTTCTGATGGAATTTTGCCCCCGGGTGGAATTTCTTCATCTTGAATAATCCCCCGTAATTCCCGCACAATTTGGATAAACATTTTTGTAGCAGGCTTTTCAGCGCTCATGCTATATCTCCCTACTATAAATAAATTGTCGAAAAATGTGGTCAGACCACTTTTGTTTATAATGATAGCAAAAAATATATATTTTAGTAAAGTGCTATAGAAAAAAACTGTGCGATAGTCACACAGTTTAGACAAATTCTCTATGATTTCATAGTGATTTTTGGTTTTACAGCAAAGTTTGTAAAAGAGTTAAAAAGATAGGCTGACAAACTAAAGCGCCTCAATCATTTCAACTCTATTTCCGAATGGATCTCTGAACTCAAAACGGTTGAAACCAGGAATTGGAACGCCCTCAATAATCTGAATTCCGTTCTGCTCTAATTTTTCTTTCCAGCTTGATAGATTCTTCACTTGATAGGCCAGATGGGCTTTTGTTGTTAATCGGTCAAAGCCTTCTTCTGTTCCAACATGGACTTCTCGATCTCCGACTTCCAACCAAAAACCACCTCTACCCTTCAGTGATTCAGGCTTTTCCCTTTCTGACAATCCGAGAATGCCACAATAAAATTCTCTCCCTTGATCTTCAGTTCCTTTAGGTATCGTAATTTGAGCGTGGTGCAATCCGAGTATCATAAAAATCCCTCCAGCAAATTTTTTCCTTCTCTAGGGGGTATTCTTTTTAATCAACTCAATATCCTCTTTTTTACGATGAAAGGACGGTCCCTTTTTTATAGATTACCTGAAACTGCCCTTTTCTTTGCTCCAAGTTGCCCTCTGCCATTATAATCTGTTCTTCCTTTAGCCATTCGATTGCCTGAAGATATTCTTTCGGGAATACGGTAAGCGAAAGGATACCCGTTTCGTCTTCTAGTTGTACAAAGGCCATCAATTCGCCTTTTTTCGTCCGAATTTGCTTTATCTCTGTTACTAAACCAACCACTTTCACAAAATGTCTTCCTGTTAGCCCTTTTAGGTTATCAAAAGCTGGTGTTACCAAATGTTGAGCCTGCTTCACCTTTTGAATCGGGTGCATCGATATATATGTACCGAGCACTTCTTTTTCGTACTGGAGCTTTAATTTTTCTGGAATTGGGCTCGCATTAGCGTGCTTTGGCTTTCCAAAGAAGAAGGAGTCATCATCTAATAATGTTGTTTCTTGATCTGGTCGATACAATTCCGCATGCTTCACAGCCGCATCAATCGTAGCCAACAGTACAGCACGATCCTTGCCGAATTCATCTAGCGCTCCAGCTTTAATAAGTGGCTCTACGGTTTTACGATTAAAATGGACAGCTGTTAAGTCTAAAGCTAAATCAAATATATCCTGCCAATTTCCATGACCATTTCTTCTCAGCTCTATTAGCTTGTTTAAAAATGGATGTGGAACGCCTTTAATAGCTGAGAGAGCATAGCGAATGGATCCATTCTGTACGTAAAATGAACGTCCACTACGATTGATGGATGGCGATAGAATAGCGATGCCTTTTTGCTTCGCCTCTTGCAGAATTTTATTAAATCGTTCTTGATTACCCATAGCAGATGTGAGCATGGCTGCATAAAAATAGGCCGGAAAATGAGCTTTCAAATATGCCATTTGATATGAGATCATACTATACGCTACCGCATGGCTCTTTGGAAATCCATAATTAGCAAATTTGACAATGAGCTGATAAACTTCCTCTGCTACTTTTCTGTCAAACCCTTGTTCAATACTACTTGTGACAAAGTGTTCTTGTTCTGAATCTAGCAATTCCTTCTTTTTTTTACTTACAGCTCGGCGTAAGAGATCAGCTTCTCCCATCGAGAATCCGGCCATACGGGAGGCAATTTGCAATATTTGCTCTTGATAGACGATGACACCATATGTTTCACCTAAGATCGGCTCTAGCACAGGGTGCAGCATTTCAACTTTTTCTAGCCCATGCTTTCTTTTACTATAGACAGGAATAAATTCCATAGGGCCGGGTCGATATAAAGCATTCACGGCAACAATATCATTGAAGGAAGTTGGCTTAATCTCTTTAAGGGCTTGCTTCATGCCTTCTGATTCTAATTGAAAAATACCATTGGTATCACCATTTTTCAGTAATTCAAAGGTTTTCGAATCATGTAATGGAATTTTCTCAAACTGTAAAAAGCGTTCTTCATTATATAAAATCATAGAGCGTATTCTCTCTAAGATTGTTAAATTGCGAAGTCCTAAAAAGTCCATCTTTAATAATCCGACAGATTCTACATCTCCCATCGGCCATTGTGTTAAATAGAGTCCTTCATTGCCTTTTTCTATCGGGACAATGTTGACAAGCGGCTCTGGCGATAGCACAACGCCCGCCGCATGTGTTGATGCATTTCGCGGTAAACCTTCCAATTGAAGAGCTATTTGAAACCATTTCTTATGCAGATCGCTAGAATTGACATGGTTTCTGAGGACATCTGATTGCTGCCACGCTTCTTGCAATGACAGCCCAGGCCTACTTGGCAAGAGTGAGGATATATAAGATAGTTCTTCAGTATTAAAGCCGAATACTCTCGCTACATCCCTTGCGACTGCCTTCGCGGATAATGTTCCAAATGTAATAATTTGTGATGTATAGTTTGCCCCATACTTCTCTGCTACATAATGAATGACTTCTTCTCTACGATAATCGGCGAAGTCGACATCTATATCAGGAAGTGTAATACGTTCGGGGTTTAGAAATCGTTCAAAAAGCAAGCCATATTGCAATGGGTCGACATCTGTAATACGCATTGTATACGCCACTAATGAGCTGGCTGAAGATCCCCGGCCGGGTCCTGTCAATATATTTTTGCTCCTTGCGTATTCAATATAATCAGCTACAATCAAAAAGTAATCTGCAAACCCCATTTTGGTGATAATACTTAATTCATATTGTAGGCGGCTATAATAATTTTCGTTTGCATTTGGAACTCTTTCGCGTAATCCAGTTAGACATTTATCCTTCAAAAGATCGGTTGCATTTACTCCATCGGATGTAGGGAATTTGGGCATATAGCTTTTCTTGTAATCTAGTTCTACCTGACAAGAAAGAAGCAAAGTTTCTGCTGCCTTTAACCACTCTTCTTTGTCCTGGAACCACTCTTTCCAATTAACTGAAGTAGGTATATATTGCTGTCTTTCTCGTAATGTCAGTTTTTCCTGATCTGCCATTTTGGTTCCTGATGCGATCGCCCTGGCCACTTGAAATGCATCAGCATGATCTTCTTGTAGAAAAGTGCTCAAATGAGTGGCGCAAATCGTAATAGCACGTTCTGTACAATAGTGAACTATTTGGTCTTCCCTAGGCGATTTAATTCCACCTGGTCGGTCTATGCCAATAGCAAAGTGCTCTGCATCAAAGATTTCCGCAATTTGCTCGATATCCTCAAATACCTTTTCCTGTTGCCAATTCTCATCATTAATAGGAAGCAAAGCAATGCAACCTGTCCGATACCCATGCAGCCATCGCAGCGGCAATGCTTCGTTTTCTCGCAATGATGTCGACGAACTGATTTTCAATAGATGATAATATCCTTCGTTATTTTGGGCATACAGTACAAGCGGCCTGCATATACCAGCGGAGAACTCAACTTGTACCGTTAAGCCAATGACAGGGTGTATTGAACTTTGCTTGAATGCTCGCCAAAAAGGCAATAGACCATATAATTTAGAATCAGTAATCGCTGCTGCCTTGGCCCCTTCCCTTTTTAAAAATGCAAGGAGTTCATCGATGCGTATGGTACTTTTGAGCATATCAGCCGCTGTAACGATTTGTGAATAGACAGGCTGCATTATCATCTCTACCTTTCTTTTTAATCCTTAATGGCAAAGTGTTTTTAGTTGTTGAATCACTTCGTCAGCCTCTGACCACTGATAGATTGTGGCACCAGATGCCATAGGATGACCTCCACCACGGTATTTTTTAGCCAATTCATTGATGATAGGACCCTTAGAACGTAATCGAACACGTATCTGGCTATCTTCCTCTACAAACATGGCCCATGCTTTAATTCCTTTAATATCGCCAAGCGTGCTCACTAATGCTGAAGTGTCGCTTGCGCTCACGCCATATTCTTCTAGTAGCTGTTTTGACAATTTTATATAAGCCGCGCCTGTTTCATCCATTGCGAAATTTTGATAAATATACCCTTGTAGTTGTAACAGATTAGGATCCAATTCATACATACTATTAAAAAGCTCAGTCCGATCAAAACCATAGGAGATGAGGTCACCCACTACTTTGAAGGTAGTTTCTGTTGTACTTGGATAAATAAAACGTCCGGTGTCCCCCACGATACCTGCGAATAATAACCTGGCACCGTTTTGGTCCATCTTCCAGCCGGCTGTTTCGCTACCTTCCTTATACAATTCATAAATCATTTCACTCGCTGAACTAGCAGCAGTGTTCACCCATAGTAAGTCGCCATATTGATCATCATTGGGATGGTGGTCTATCTTTATTAAAAAGTCACCGGTATGATAACGTTGATCATCAACTCGTTCCGTGTTGGCTGTATCTGTGCAAATGACTAAAGCTTTGTTATAGGCCTCATCCGATACTTCATCCGGCAAACCTAAGTAACTAAAGACATGGTCGTGCTCTCCTACCGCGTAGATTGTTTTCTCTGGATAAGTTGCTTGTAAAATAGCTTTTAACCCTAACTGTGAGCCGTATGCATCTGCATCTGGACGAACATGTCGGTGAATTATAATCGTGTCGTACTCAGCAATTGTATCGATAATCTCTTTTTTCATATTTTTTATCTCCTTTAAACGATAAATGAAGCTCCAATAGTTGAATTGTGCTTTCTTCGCTAATCTATTAATTATCTGTCTGCACATTTAATTACAAACTCCCGTCTCCTACTTTCTACTATCTTTTTCTACACAATATCAGTAGAATAAAGATAGCTTTGCATTTAGGAGGAACACGATGAGTAATATAGTAAATATTATTTTAGCATTATTAGTCGTGATAACGGTTGTATTTTACCTATATTTCAAAACAAAACAATTCCGAACAAACTTACCGATTCGCAAAAAGTGGTATGCAGGCCGTGCAGGTGTATCGCTTGGAGTATTGTTAGTCTTGTTTGGCATAAACCAAATCATCCTTTATCATACAGTACTTACATATGTGATTTGCGCTATTTTGATTGTATTTGGCTTCTTTGTTTTCATAAGCTACAGCAAACGAGTACGTCATTATGGTCAATATATCGCTGAAGAAGAAAAATTGAACAAAAAGTGATGCACAGCTGTGCATCACTTTTTTCACTTCTTTAACCGATTACGTCTATACGGTTTGCTTTATTTTCACCCACATGGGGATTATCCCTTATCGCTCAAGCAATTGGAAAGTAGCTAAAGCCTTGCCGACAAGCAAGTCTTCACTATAAACCTCAAAGTCCATCTTAGCGAATTTGCGGCTCATGTCTAAAATTCGTGGCTTTACTGTAATAGTTGACTCGATTTGGATCGGTTTAATGAAGTAAATCGAGATATTCTCCATTACACTTTCACCACGTTTTACTTTTTTAAGTGCGAAGGAACCCGATTCGACGATTAATGTAGTAAAAGCTCCGTATGAAATCGCGCCAAATTGATTGGTCATTTGAGGGGTCACGTTAAATTTGATCACCATCTCGTCGTTTGACACGTCCATCTCCATTTCCTTCTTCACCAAATCATCAATCGTCTCTCCGTGCTGTGGTTGCCTTTGTGCCATTTGCAGTGCTTTCAAGACATCCTGTCTGCTTACAACCCCCTGCAAAATGCCATGTTCATCTGCTACAGGAAGCAAATCAATCCCTTCCCAAATCATCTGATGGCCAGCTGTTGCTACACTCGTTTTTAATGATACTGTAATTGGATTTCGGGTCATTAATCGATCGATATGATCACTTTCATGTTTACCAATCAAATCACGTGATGTTACAATACCTACAATTTTGCCATGCTTATCAATTACAGGGAATCCGCCATGAGTAGTTTCAGCATTCAATAAGTTATATTCTCTTACTGTATCTGTTGTCTTCAAGTAGGATGTTCTTTTTAACGGAATCACGATATCCTCAATTAATAAAATTTCTTTCTTGATTAACTGGTCATAAATGGCTCGGTTAATCATCGCTGCAACTGTAAATGTGTCATAGCTTGTTGAAATGAGTGGAAGCTCAAGCTGGTCTGCCAGTTTTTTCACTTCTTCAGTGGTATCAAAACCACCTGTAATGAGGACAGCAGCTCCTTCTTTTAGAGCCATCTCATGCGTACGCGCCCGGTTGCCGACGATAAGCAAGCTCCCCGCTTCTGTATAGCGCATCATATCTTCCAGTTTCATGGCGCCAATCACAAACTTCGTAAGGGTTTTATGCAAACCGTTAATGCCGCCTAATACTTGTCCATCCACAATATTGACAATCTCAGCAAATGTAAGCCGCTCAATATTTTCTTTTTTCTTTTTCTCAATCCTGATGGTGCCCACACGTTCAATCGTACTGACAAGACGCCTTGACTCAGCTTCTTTAATCGCGCGATAGGCAGTACCCTCGCTAACAGACATTTCTTTTGCGATTTGGCGGACTGAAATTTTATCGCCCACTGGCAATGATTCAATATATTGGAGTATTTTTTCATGTTTTGTAGCCAAAAAATCACCTATTTCTTAACGGTCTCTTGGCTTAAGTGTACCATATTTACTTCAAACTGTTATAGTTACAATTCAAATTGATCGCCGGCATTCATAATTCTTACAGAACCATTGCCTACCATGTTAGAAAAAGCCTGTGGATCCTGTTCAATTACAGGGAAAGTATTGTAATGAATAGGCACAACCTCTTTTGGATTTAAAAATTCGACAGCTTTTGCAGCATCTTCAGGCCCCATTGTGAAATTATCTCCAATCGGTAAAAAGGCTATATCAATCGGATGCATCTCTCCGATTAATTTCATATCACTGAATAAAGCTGTATCACCTGCATGGTAAATTGTCTTTCCTTCGATAAATAAAAGGAGCCCGGCAGGCATACCTGTATAAATAATTTGCTTGTCCTCTGTTACATAAGATGAGCCATGGAATGCTTGAGTAAGCTTGACCTTACCAAAATCAAATTGACGTGCTCCGCCAATATGCATTGGATGTGTTTCTAATCCTTGCCATGACAGATAATCTGCTAATTCATTCGGAGCTACCACAAGTGCATTGGATTTTTTAGCAATTTCAACTGTATCTCCTACATGGTCATTATGTCCATGAGTCAGTAAAATGACATCCGGATTTTGATCATCTACATTTAAATCGGTTTGGCTATTTCCAGTGATAAAAGGATCAATTAAAATAGTATGGTTGATGGTTTGAATTTTAACAATCGAATGTCCATGGAATGAAATTTTCATAAAGTAATCTTCCTTTCAAAAGTTTCTCATAGTTGTATTCTCGCTTGGTACTTCATTTCCCTCTTTTTATGATAGACTGTATAGGGAGAGTATTTATACTCAATAAATAACACTCAAAGTCTCTAGTCTCTAAAGGGAGGATTTTTTTATGAATAAAGTGCAGCTGATTCAACAATACTTACAAGAAAAAAATATTGACGCGGCATTCATTACTACGCCAGACAATGTCTTTTACCTATCAGGTTTCCGTAGTGACCCACATGAACGCTTGTTGGGTATCATGATTTTTAAAGAAGCAGAACCATTTATGATTTGCCCTAAAATGGAAGTGCCTGATGCAAAAGCTGCTGGGTGGGCGTTTGAAGCTGTAGGCCATGAGGATACAGAAAACGCATGGGAAATCTTCCACCATACTACTAATACCCGAAACGTCCCATTACACACACTTGCAATTGAAAAATCACACTTAACAGTAGAACGTTTAGAAGCTCTTCAACATTTCTTTAACGACACAAAATATGTTGGTCTAGATGAGCAACTAAACCAAATGCGCCTCATTAAATCTAAGGACGAATTGGAAAAATTGCGTGAAGCAGCAAAATTAGCGGATTATGCGATTGAAGTTGGTTGCAATGAAATAGCTGAAGGCAAAACTGAAATCGAAATACTATCTGCCATTGAAGCAGCAATGAAGGCAAAAGGCGTTTATATGTCATTTGACACAATGGTTCTGACAGGATTAAACGCAGCTTCTCCGCACGGAACACCAGGAACGCAAAAAATCCAAAAAGGCGATCTTGTGCTTTTTGATTTAGGCGTTGTTTACGAAGGCTATTGTTCAGATATTACGAGAACGGTTGCATTCGGCGAAATCTCAGATGCTCAAAAAGAAGTTTATGAAACAGTGAAAAAAGCAAATGAGGCAGCTATCGAACTGGTTAAACCAGGTGTACTCGCTAAAGAACTTGACCATGCATCACGTAAAGTAATTGAAGATGCTGGGTTCGGCGAGTATTTTACACACCGTCTAGGACATGGTCTTGGCATTTCAGTGCATGAATTCCCTTCTGTGCATGGCGCGAATGAAATGGCGATGCAAGAAGGTATGGTCTTTACCATTGAACCAGGAATTTATAAAAATGACACGGCTGGCGTACGCATTGAAGATGATGTATATGTAACAGAGAACGGCGTAGAAGTGCTTACAAGCTTCCCGAAAGAATTGCAAATCATTCAACCAAAATAATGTTTACTATGAAAAAGGATGAACACAACTCATCCTTCTTTTTTGTGTAAATCTCATGAAACTCGAAAAAAGGCAAACCTGTAAGTTGGTTTGCCTTTAATCTATCTACTTATAATAATGAATCAACAGATACATATGGATAGTTTAATGCTTCTGCTACTGCCTCAAATGTTACATTTCCATCAAGAGTATTAACCCCTTTTTTCAACGCTTCATTTGTAAGACATGCGCGGCTATAGCCTTTGTTTGCAATTTCAAGTGCAAATGGCACTGTGTTGTTTGTTAGGGCCATAGTTGAAGTACGTGGAACTGCACCAGGCATATTCGCAACTGCGTAGTGTACAACGCCATGCTTGATGTAAGTTGGCTCATCATGTGTTGTGATACGGTCAGAAGTTTCAAAAATACCGCCTTGGTCAATTGCAATATCCACAACAACAGAACCAGGAGACATTGATTTAATCATCTCTTCTGTTACCAGTTTAGGAGCTTTTGCACCAGGAATTAGTACAGCGCCAATAACTAAATCAGAATTTTTTACAGACTCTGCAATGTTGTACGGATTTGACATTAATGTTTGTACATCTGTGCCAAATTGATCATCTAACTGGCGAAGACGTTCAGGGCTTAGATCAATAACTGTTACTTCTGCACCCATGCCGATAGCGATTTTCGCTGCATTTGCTCCAGCCATACCGCCACCAATAATTGTTACTTTACCGCGAGTAACCCCTGGTACACCGCCAAGTAAAATGCCTTTGCCGCCTTCTTGTTTTTCTAAATATTGCGCCCCAATTTGTGTTGCCATACGTCCAGCTACTTCGCTCATCGGCGATAATAGCGGTAAACTGCGATTTGGTAATTGAACTGTTTCATAAGCAATCGCAACCACTTTATTATCTAGTAATGCTTGAGTCAATTCTGGCTCAGGAGCTAAATGTAGGTAAGTAAAGAGAATTTGTCCTTCATAGAAATAACCGAATTCAGAAGAGATCGGTTCTTTTACTTTCATCACCATTTCTTGTTTCCATGCTTCAGCAGCAGTCTCTACAATATGAGCACCTGCAGCTTTGTAGTCTTCGTCTGTAAAGCCAGAGCCTAGACCCGCATTCGTTTCAATAAAAACTTCGTGACCATGCATTGTTAAATTCACAACACCTGCTGGCGTCATTGCTACACGGTTTTCGTTGTTTTTAATTTCCTTTGGAACACCGATTTTCATACCCCATCCTCCTAAATATAAAAAAGTGATCATTGTTTGTTATGTATTTGAATGTTCACATAATAACATGTCTATTGTAACAAATATTCTTCTATTTTTGTCAATAATTTTGAATATTAATAATAGCGGCTCGTTCACTACTTTTTATAATCTTCTTAAATATGTAAAAAAGTGAACGTAAATTGATGGGAAATGGTGGTATACTAGATTTATAAAAAGGAGGAATCGAATATGGCATTAGATTATAAAAACATTATTGTGGCAGTAGATGGTTCAAAAGAAGCGGAGTATGCATTCAAAAAGGCCGTTGCAGTAGCTAATCGTAATGAGTCTTCACTTTATTTAGTCAATATTATTGATACACGTTCATTTGCAGCCATTGAAGCATATGACCGTTCCATTCAAGAACGCGCGCAAGGATTCGCGGATGAGCTATTAGCTGGCTACAAGAAAGAAGCAGAAGCTGCTGGCATAAAAAATGTCAATATCTTAATCGAATACGGTTCACCTAAAACAATTATTACTAGAGATGTATCTAAAAAAGTAAATGCAGATTTAATTATTTGCGGTGCTACAGGGCTCAATACAGTTGAACGATTTTTAATCGGTAGTGTATCTGAAAGCATTGTACGATCTGCAAAATGTGATGTGCTTGTGGTACGCACAGATTCAGTAGAAGAAAGCAAATAATAAAAAGCCTGCAGAGCATTTAGTTGCTCTGCAGGCTTTTATCTTTTTGATTATGCTTTGTTTTCTTTTTTCCATTTGCGCACTTTAGCGAAGAACAGCTCTAATGCTTGCATGTTTTTCATATTTGGCACTTTTGCAAGCAACACTTCTTTGACGGCTTTTCCGCCATCCATTTTCTTTTGCAAAACAAATAAACTTTTTGCATGTGCTTTACTTGAGAACAAAGTATCCGGCAGTTGGACAACTGCCTGTATCCAAGCAGTTTTAGCAATCATCTTATTTAAAAGCTGTGATTGCTCTGATTCGAATAGATGATCAGGCACCAAGAAGAATAAATATCCGCCATCTTTTGTATATCTCAACGATTGCTCAATGAACAAATGATGGGCATATGTCATTCCTTCATCAGCTTTTACATCATATTGCTTAGCTATTTCTTCGTTTGGATAATAGCCTACTGGCAAATCACAAATAACAGCATCTACTGGATCAATCATCAAGTTTTCAAGAGCATCTTGTAGATATAACGACAATGGCTGCCCCTCTAACTCTGCAGATGATGCCGCAATTTGAATTAAAAGCTCATCAATTTCAATACCGAATCCCTCAATCTTGTCACCTAAGAGATTCATAACCGTCATCAGCAAATTCGCTGTGCCGATCGCTGGATCAAGCATTGTAATTTGGTGATCTTCTTTGATTTCTTTCTCGAAAAACTGTTCCACAAAGTAACCTACCAAAAGGCCAAGCGAATCAGGCGTCATCTGATGATTCGGTTGAGAGCTTTGTCTCATTCCTTTAAGAATCGCCAACTGGATAGCTTTACGAATTTCTTCTTTTGTTGGTTCAACTTCAGGCTTTATTTCAGCATCTAGCCATCTGTTTAACGTTATTAATAAACCGTCTAGATAGGTTGATTGATCTGATTCTGCATGTTTTTCTGTTTCTTTATCTATAAATGAAAAAAGGACTTCAATAGTTTCCATAATGCTCTCCTTCAAAACGGAAACCCACTCGACGATAGAGTGGGTCCCCAGCTAGAAATTTACTTATTTGCTAAGTGATTTGATAGCATCAATTGCATGGTCGTAATCAGGATGGTCTGTTCCTTCAGGCACATATTCTACATATGCCACTTTTCCATCTTGGTCAACAACGAAAATAGAACGTGCTAGCAAACGCAACTCTTGCATATGTACGCCATATGCATCACCAAATGACAAATCGCGATGATCTGATAAAGTATAAATATTTTCTATACCGTTTGCACCGCACCAACGTTTTTGTGCAAAAGGAAGGTCACAAGAAATTGTTAGAACCACAACGTCTTCACCTAAGCCTGTTGCCTCTTCATTGAAACGTCTAGTTTGAGCATCGCAAACACCTGTATCTAATGATGGAACCACACTGATTAAAACTTTCTTGCCTGCGAAGTCTGATAAATGTTTTTCTTGCATGTCAGTAGATAATGCAGTGAACTCAGGTGCCTTGTCACCAACTTTAATTTCTGGACCTACTAATGTTACGGGATTATTTTTAAATGTTACTTGTACCATTTCAACGCCTCCTTGACTTAATATTACTTGAATCTTTTAGCTTGTTGCAACTAGGAAGACTCTTATCATGAAACTTGACTCAGTATGTTTTCTATTACACGCACTGAGATTAAGAACGCTCACGATTTACATACTATTATCCCCAAACCCAAAAATTCTTTGATTCTCAATTTTTGAGTATGGGGAATCTATCTTATTAACACAAATTCAGTCACGGTAATTAAACTGTATGCGCACTCTGCTCTATTGCAATCGTTTTTTCTACCTTTTCATAGCTTTTCTCATGAATGACAGCAGTATCTGCAATATAATCATGGACAGCTTTATGCTTCGGTGTAAATGCGGCCACAAAATATAAAATTAAAATCTTTACAGATATAAAGCGCCCTATCCATTCTCTAAAAAGTATAGTACCCCATGTTAATGGGATTCCTTTGTCACTTACTACCTTAATACCGAAAACCATCTTTCCGAGTGTTTGAGCTCGCCACTTCGTCATTAAAACAAAATAACCATAAAACAGAATGGCTGCAGCAAATTTGTAGGGAGATAGATAAAGAATTCGTGCATCATCCCAACCCATCAAATCAAAAAGTGGGCCGATAGTTAAGGCTGTAAACGAACTGATCACGACCAAATCAATCAAATAAGCCCAAAAACGAGTCCAAAAACCTGCTGCCTTTAAATGGTACTCTGGTACTTTCTTTATTTCGAGTGGGCTTAAACTTGTTGCAGATTCATTTAGTGTCTCTGACATTTCAACGCCCCCTTTATTCTTCACCGTATAAGTACATCATTCTTGGCGCGCTGCTAGTAGACAACATTTTGCTAATTGCTTCTTTTTCAGCAGAAGGCATAAGTTTACTACTTAACTTCGCAGAGAAAATGGATCCCCAACCTTCGTCAGTACTATATTCAAATACCTCTGCTCCTTGAAGTTTGTTATCTTTCATCAGCGCTTTTAATGCATCCTCACTATAACCTAAACGATCCACTAAACCTGCTTTCACCGCTTGAGAACCATTCATAATGCGTCCATCAGCAATAGATCTAACTTCTTTTTCAGACATGCCGCGTCCATCTGCTACTACTTTAACAAAACGTCCGTAAGAATCATTCACCATGTTTTGAAGCAATTTCTTTTCTGCAGGTGTCATTTCACGCGAACCGTTCATTATATCTTTATACGGACCTGTCTTAATTGTGTTAAATTCAATCCCTAATTTTTTCGCTAATTTACTATAATCCATCCCTTGCATAATGACACCAATGGAACCAGTTAATGTTTCTTCATCAGCATAAATAACATCTGCTGGTGCAGAGATGTAGTAACCGCCTGAAGCGGCCATTGAACCCATTGAAACATAAATAGGAATGTTTCTTTCTTTTTTTATTTCCTTTATTTTGTCATAAATTTGTTTAGATTCATTCGTACCTCCACCAGGCGAATTTACTTTAAGCAACACACCTTTAACACTCTTATTCTTTTTGATATCTTCTAGCTGATCCATAAAATATTGGTGATTATATGTTTCACTACTGAAAATAGAAGTGCTCTCACCAGTGTCTTGTATCGTTCCATTCACAGTAAGGACTGCAATTTGCTTCGATGGATTTCCATTTTTTAACACATTATAATCATATGTACTATCTAGATCAGCAACAGATTCTAACCCTTTTTTGAAGTCCATTTTAGCAAATGATAAAGCAATACTTACAAAGGCAGACATAGCAAATAGTGCGATTGCTATGCCAAGCGCCACCCATCTTTTTACTGTCATTTATGACCCTCCTTTTCACCCTGCATTATAAACATACGAGACAAACCGTTAAATGTTTCATCATTTTCATGACTTGTGTGAAAGTCTGTATGTTTTTCTCATTTCCAAGATGGTCGAAATCGAAAAGATAATTAAGGCTAACCAAATAAATGAGAATGAAATTAATTCTGTGTGGCCAAATGATTCATGATAAAGAAATACGCCTAGAATTAACGTCATGGTTGGTGCAATATATTGTATAAAGCCCACTAAATATAAAGGGATATTTTGTGCCCCTACTGCGAATAAAACAAGCGGTAGAGCCGTTACAATACCTGTTCCTATTAAAAACACATTTGTTTTCATATCGACATGAAGAAACGACATATTTCCCTGGAAATAAAGATAGAAATAATAGATAATCGCTACTGGGAAGATAAACATTGTTTCAATGACAAGCCCTCTTGTTGCATCCAAAGCGATTTGCTTTTTCAATAATCCATAAAACCCAAAACTTAAAGCTAAACCAATGGATATCCATGGAATCTGCCCATAAGATGAAATTAAAATAATAACGCCAATAGCCGCCATTAGTAGCGCTAGCACCTGTGCTTTCGTCATTCGTTCTTTCAAGAAAATAATGCCAAGCAAAATAGAAAAAATCGGATTCATATAATAACCTAAGCTTGTCTGGATAATATGATCATGATTTACTGCCCATATGTAAATAAACCAGTTTGCCGATACTAAATAAGCTGCCAAGCACAAACTCCAAAATGCTTTTTGATTTTGCCATAATTCCCGAAAATCTTTAACTAATACTTTACCTTGCTTAATCAGCAGGACAAAAATAAGTGTAAGAATAAATGACCAAATCACACGGCTAGCCAATATTTCACCACTTGTAACATGCTGAATCACTTTCCAATAAAGAGGAAATAGTCCCCACAATATATACGCAAAGACTGATGCAACTATCCCCTTTTTTTCATTTTCCATCCTACTCGCCTCCTTTTGGCTTCTAGCCATAATTAAAAGACTACCAATAATAAGTAGTCTTTTCAATAACTTAAGAATGCAGTTTTCTATTCTCGTGTTCTCGTAACTCTATTCGTCTTATTTTTCCGGATGTCGTTTTAGGAAGTTCCTCAACAAATTGTATCTTACGCGGATATTTATAAGGTGCTGTCAGTTCCTTTGCATGATTTTGAAGCTCTTTCACTAATTCGTCTGAAGCTTTTGAGTGATCCTTCAATACAACAAATGCCTTTACTATGCTGCCGCGTACCTCGTCAGGACTCGCAACTACTGCGCATTCCTGAACTAACGGATGCTTTACGAGAGCATCTTCCACTTCAAATGGACCAATTGTATACCCTGAACTAATAATGATGTCATCGTTCCTACCTTCAAAGAAAAAGTATCCGTCTTCATCTTTTCTAGCACGATCTCCTGTAACATAGTAATCTCCTCTGAACTGTCTTGTCGTTCTTTCTGGATCATTCAAATATTCTTTAAACAATGCTGGAGTTGATCGATGGACAGCTATATCGCCCACTACACCAGCTGGACATGGAATACCTTCATCATCAATCACTTCTACAAGATTGCCCGGTGTAGGTTTGCCCATAGAACCTGGTTTAAATGGTTCATCCTTCAAATTGCCAATCAATAATGTATTTTCGGTTTGTCCGTAGCCATCCCTTACATCTAAATCGAAATGTTTTCTAAAGAGATTAATCACTTCTTGATTCAGCGGTTCGCCGGCGGAAACTGCGCTTCGCAATGTCGTTAAATCATATGCATCAAGATTGTCTACCTTTGCCATCAGCCTATATTCAGTAGGTGTACAGCACAATACTTGAACCTTGTATTTTTCGAGAAGTGATAAATATTTTTCCGGCTGGAAGCGGCCATTATAAACAAAACCAGTTGCTCCGCTTCCCAGTACTGACAGGAATGGACTCCAAATCCACTTTTGCCAGCCAGGGCTTGCTGTTGCCCATACTAAATCTCCCTCTTGAATACCAAGCCAATGTGCAGCTGCTGTTTTTAAATGGGCATATGCCCATCCATGCGTATGCACTACACCCTTTGGATTACCCGTTGTACCACTGGTGTAAGAAAGAAATGCCATATCGCTGCTTTTCGTATCAGCCATTTCATACACATCTGACGCTTGCTCTGTTTCTTGAATCAGTTCAATCCATGGTGCAGGGGCTTGGCCAATCACATACTGTTGGACGTCCTGAAGATTCTCTACCTGTTCAAATTGTTCTATAAAAGGTTCATAAGCAATAACAGCTTTGGCTCCGCTATGTGCTAGACGATAGTCAATCTCTTTCGCCCTTAACATTTCAGAACTTGGTATCACAACAAGACCTGCTTTTAATGCTGCGATATATGTAATATAAGCGTCAATTAAACGCGGTACCATAATAAGAACAACATCGCCTTTTTGCAAACCATGGCTCGCAAATACGTTTGCCATTTGATTTGCCTTCTGGATTAATGCCTTATATGTGATGGTATCTGTACTTCCATGCTCGTTTTCAAAGCGTAAAGCCGTTTTCGTAGGTTCCGCTGCATATTTCTCTATTTCTTTGACCAAATTATATACTTCAGGTGCAATTAATTCCTCTCGTTTCATTGAAAATCACTCTCCTTTGTTGAAATATTATATAGAATTTTCAGAATACTGTCCAATTTTAGCCATAAAAAAAGCCAAGGAAGAAATACTTCTTCCTCAGCTTTTTCTCTATATTCAATTATTTGTTTTGGGAAAAACCGTTCATTTGTTGTTCAGCCATCGCAACTAAACGCTTAGTAATTTCTCCGCCAACGGATCCGTTAGCACGCGCTGATGCTTCTGCCCCAAGGTTTACACCGAATTCTTGTGCGATTTCGTATTTCATTTGGTCGATCGCTTGGCGAGCACCGCGTACTTCTAATTGTCTTGAACCTGAATTGTTGTTTGACATGTTGTTAACCTCCCTTTTTTGAAGTGAATAAACTTATAATAAAGCTTATTTCAAATCCTATCCTTTGTGAAAATTGGGTATGCTAAGGTATGACCCAACTTATTTTTGTAAACCGTTCATTTGTTGTTCAGCCATTGCTACTAAGCGTTTAGTAATCTCTCCGCCTACTGAACCGTTTGCACGAGAAGATGCTTCTGCACCAAGGTTTACACCGAACTCTTGTGCGATTTCATATTTCATTTGGTCAATCGCTTGACGAGCGCCGCGTACTTCTAATTGTCTTGAACCTGAGTTGTTGTTTGACATGTTGTTCACCTCCTTGTGCATATAGAATGTCTCAGAAGCGAAAAAACATACAAGGTATTTTAAAAAAAATTAAAACCTCTTACAACAACTCAGAAAAATCATCACTTTTTGTTTTAGGGAATGAGTGAATTTCACGGTTTTTCACAGCACGTTGAATCATTTCTTCGAAATCAGTAAAGCTTTCGTAGTAATTCATTTTTTCAACTCTCGGCTTTGTTTTTGGATTAGCTGGCGTAAATACTGTACAGCAATCTTCATAAGGTCGAATTGAAATATCGTACGTACCGATTTTTTGGGCTACATCGATGATTTCTAACTTATCAAATGTTATTAATGGACGCAAAATAGGTGTTGTCGTTACATCATTGATGGCAGCTAAACTTTCTAGTGTTTGGCTAGCAACTTGTCCTAAATTTTCGCCTGTAACAAGCGCTTTTGCATCTATTTCTTTTCGTACCTCGTCCGCAATTTTCATCATCATTCGGCGTGTAGAAGTCATTGTGACGTTTTCAGGTACACTATTTTGAATAGTTTGTTGGGTTTCAGTAAAAGGTATAATATGCAGGCGAATATTACCGCCAAAACGGCTAATCTTATCGCATAGTTCTTTCACTTTAGTTAATGATTGATCACTTGTAAATGGCGGACTGAAAAAATGGATGGCTTCAATTCGAACGCCACGTTTCATCATATAATAAGCTGCAACAGGGCTGTCAATTCCACCAGAAAGAAGTAGTAGCGCCTTTCCGTTCGAGCCAATAGGCAAACCACCTGCACCTGCAATAACATCTACCATCATGTAAACAGCTTTTTCACGTACCTCTACTCGCAGTTCAATATCTGGTTTTTTCATTTGAACGGTCATGCCTGGCAATGTTCCTAATACATGACTGCCTATTGTTTGTTGCAATTCATACGTATCTAGAGGAAAGTTTTTGAATGAACGTTTTGCATTTACCTTGAATGTTTTTCCTTCGTAGTCCAACCCTTGTACGATTTCAACAGCTAATTCCTTCATAGCTTCAACTGTTGGTTCACATTCTGCTACAGGGCTAAAGGAGTGAATCCCAAAGATATGAGGCAGACGGTTCAGAATTTCCTCCATCTCAGTGTCTACCTCACTGCTCAAATACATACGATCTCTTTCAGAACGGATACGCATATTAGGAATATCTGCAAACGTATACCGCAAATTTTCTTTAAGACGATTAATAAATAATTTTCTGTTTTTGCCTTTTGTTGTGATTTCTCCGTATCTTATTAATATTTCATGCCATTTCATCTATTTAAAACTCCTTTACTTGCATCATTACTTTTTTAAACGCAATTTTAAATGCTTGTATATCTTTTTCAGTAATACCTTCACCAAGGCTTATCCGAATTACTCCTTTTTCATAAGAAGGATCAATTTCTATGGCCTTAACTACATGACTGATGCTATGATCCTTAGAAGAACATGCACTTGATGTAGAAATAATAAACCCTTCATGCTGCATAGCATTGACTAATATTTCGCCTCGAAGCCCTTGTACAGCACAGCTTATTATATGTGGTGCACCATTGTTAGAGGATAGAGTGCGAACATACGGAAACTGTTGTAAAAAGGCATGCAAATCATCACGCCATTGGCTAAATTGTTCTTCATGTGCTGGTTGTGTTTCATGCGCCATTCTTACAGCTTTTGCTAAAGCGACAGCCTGTGGTACCGCCACCGTACCGCTTCTCAATCCCATTTCTTGCCCGCCGCCATGAATTATTGTTTCGATATTTACTTGTTTGCGAAGAGCTAGGAAACCAGTGCCCTTCAAACCATTAATTTTGTGGCCAGAAACAGTAAGAGCATCTGGTCCTTCTTCCCCAGCAAAATGAACAGGAATTTTCCCGAAACTCTGCACAGCATCCATATGGAAAAAGGCACGGCTGTTTTCATGCACAATACGAGCAATTTCTGAAATAGGTTGAAGCGCTCCTATTTCATTATTTACATGCATGATGCTGACTATAACCGTATCTTTTGTTAATTTCTTTTTTAAGTCTTCTATTGAAATAACACCGTATTCATTTACTTGAACTTTTTCTACTGTATAACCTTCTTTTTCAAGCGCTTTGGCACTTTCTTCAACAGACGCGTGTTCGATAGCAGAAATTAGTATCTTTGTGCCACGGTGTTTATTAGCTCTTGCTAATCCTTTGATGGCAAAATTGTTCGATTCAGTTCCACCAGAGGTAAAAATAATTTGTTCAGGTTCTGTTTTTATAATAGCCGCTATTTGTTCTCTTGCTCTCGACAAAAGCGTGTTTGTTTCAACACCCATTTGGTGTAGAGAAGCTGGATTTGCATAATAACGTTCGTTGGCTTGGACAAATGTTTCTAAAACGGATTTATTCGGTTTTGTTGTCGCACTATGGTCTAAATAAATCATTATTGGTACCTTCCTTCCAAAAGAAAACCACCTGCACAAAAACCTGTGCGGTGGCTTAATGCATTTCTATTATGAACGCCAAACCTAATCCTTGGCAAGTACTTGAATTTTTTTCATAGCCCCTGGCTCAGCCGCTTCTACGGCAGTTGCAGCCGTCTCCAGAGCTTTGGCATACCTCATATCACGAAATGCTGCTTCAGCTTCTAATAATTGTTGATGCATGGCTGGATTTGTCTTGCGGTAACGGTTGCCATACTGAATAATTGATTCAATTAATTGAACATTCTCAAGCATTTCAACTGCTGTTTGTCGAACTTCTTCTATACATTTTTCTGCAATTTCCAAGTTCTTATAAACCGTTTCCATATTAAGAGGGATCTCTTGCAGATTGTTGACCACAATAAAGATTCTTTCAGTAGCTTCTTCTAATCTAGCATCCATTTCCTCCGGAATACCTGGAAGATTTGCTTTATGTATCATTCGTTCAGTATCAGACAGCATTTTTCTTAAGTTGTTCAATGTAGCTCTTGCTTTATTTTCATCTATGCGAAGGTTGTTCATGCGTTCAGCAAATTGTTTTTGTTCTTGGAATAGATTTTCTATTGAGTCCTTCAGCTCTTTTAGAACCTCTTCCATGCTTGAATAAGCAGATTGTTCTTCTCGTACCTCTACAGCTAAAAAGTCATAGCGTTGTTGAAGAGCCAGCAGCTGTTGTTTGCAGTTTTTAGGAATTTCTGCTTCCCGTGAAGGCAATCGATAGCTTTTTTGGACTGCTTCCGCTTCTATAGCCATTTCCTCTGTCGCTTTTAAAGTTGATTCCAGTTGCTCGCCGATAGAGACAAAATGAAGATCAACATATTTCTTCCCAATGACTTCTTTTTCTAATGCATCGTAGAAGGATTCAATCTCATCTTTTATTACTTCTACTTGCTGTTGAACATTATCAATATCCAAATCAGCTACTTTTTGTTTGAATTCAGCTAAACTTTTTTCCATTTCCTCTAGCTTGTCTAAAATCTCCAAATGTACAAGGAAGTAGGATTGGTCTTCCATCTCTCGATGCCCATTTCTAATTTCGTGAATATCTGATGGAATTTTGTGTTGAATTTCTGTAAGGAGCGTTGGGATTTCATTAATCAATTTAAAGGTTTGTTGTCCTTCATTACTTAAATTCACAACTAATTCCCTTGCCTTCAGGTAATTTCCTGAGCTCGTTAATTCCTCGTATTCTTCGAATTGTGGAGTAAATGTTTCTAGTCTTTTCTCAAGCGGAACAGCAGCAGGACCATATGAATATTGATGGGCAAGGAGAGTCTTACGAGCCGAACGATATTGTTCCTTCAACTGTTCAATCTCAACTCTATTTTTCTCTTCGCTTCCAACTAATTCATCCAACTCTTTCAAGATGATGGCCATTTCATTGTCATACTCAGTTATGCGCGAATCGATATCTTTTTCTATTTCTGTCGCCTTGCCAAAACGAAACTTATCTACTTGCTCTTCTGCATCAAAGAGCAGTTCGTCAATTTTCGGCATCTCAACATCCATGAGCTCTGTCCATTTATTTCGCCAACGTTCAAACATTTCTTCTGTTTGACCATTCATGTTGAGTGCCTTTACTTTCATCAACTCTTCTAGCACTGGCTTATTTTGAATTTGTTGCTTATTTTGTTCTAGTCTTTGAATTTCAGTTCGATGTTTTCGACGAAATATAAAGACAATTGCTATAATTATACATAATACGATGATTGCGGCAATGAAAAAACTCATCGTAAGCCCCCTGTCCCTAATCAGTTTTTCAGCATCTAATTAAGCTTAATATTACCATGTTTTTTGTTTTTTTGTTTATCTATATGAATGATTTCTCATTAATTTATCTATAATTCGATTAATTTTTTAAAAATGGAGGGATTTTATGAAACGTGACGCCCATATTCATACCCCTTTTTGTCCTAACGGCACTACAATTCCTTGTGAAGATTATATCAAAAAAGCAATTAAATTAGGCTATGAGGATATCACCTTTACAGAACATGCCCCATTGCCTTCAAATTTTGTCGACTTTTGCCCGAAAGAAGGCCGAACAATGAGTCCAGGACGTTTACTTGTTTACATGGATGAAATGCAAAGACTTAAAGAAAAATATAAAGAACTCATTCATATTCGCATTGGCTTTGAGGTAGATTATCTTGAAGACTATGAAAGAGAAACGACAAGTTTTTTAAACCTTATAGGCCCACATATCGATGATGCAATGTTAACTGTCCGATTCCTCAAGTGTGGTCAATCTTATACATGTGTCGACCATTCTTTTGATCAATTGACAAGTCTCGCAAGAAAAAAGGATACGCTACAATCCTTTTACAACCTATATTATAAAACCATAACAAAATCTATCCAATCAAACTTAGGGAATTATAAACCAAAGAGAATCAACAATCCTTTGCTTTTCCCTACTGATGAGCTACAAGAAAATCTACTATTTAAACAACAATTAATAGATATTTTAAAACTCATAGCAAAACACAACTATGAATTGGATGTAAATTATGCTACTCTATCAAAACTTTATTGCAATGAGTCACATCCAACCGTATCATATATATCATACGCAAAATCATTAGGAATTCCTATTATTCATGGTTCAGATGCCCATCACCCAGATGATTTGCATCCTTATGAGGAAGGACTTTTTCCATTTGATCGCTAAACAACGGGAGGTATAGGAATGTTTCAAAAAGTAAATTACAGCGGCGATATTACAGCCCAATATCAATTACTAGCTAAGCAGTTGGATGCATTATTAGATGGAGAAATGGATTCCATCTCGAATTTAAGCAATGCTTCAGCTTTACTTAACCAATTTTTAGATAATATTAATTGGTGCGGATTTTATCTTATGAAAAATAATGAATTGCTTCTAGGGCCTTTCCAAGGACTCCCTGCATGTGTGCATATCCCGCTTGGCAAAGGCGTTTGTGGTACATCGGCCTCCACGCGAGAAACATTAGTTGTAGAGGATGTCAATGCTTTTCCTGGGCATATTGCTTGTGACAGTGCTTCGCAATCAGAGATTGTTGTCCCTCTAATCGTTAATGGAGAACTCTATGGGGTGTTAGATATTGATAGCCCTATAAAAAATAGATTCAGTAACGACGATCAAGCTGGTCTTGAACAGTTCGTTAATGTATTAGTCCGTCATATTCACCTATAACAAAAAGCTGATGCTTAAGCATCAGCTTTTTCATTTATATTCGGTCCTTGAAAGATGCAATATTTATTTTTCCCTGTATTTTTAGCTTCATAAAGAGCCACATCAGCATTTTTAAAAACACGTTGGTACGTAAACCGCGCATCGCTTCTCCATAATGCAATACCTGATGAAATAGTAACTGGAGGGCTAGTCACCTTTGGTATGCTATTAATAATCTTGCCAACTAAAGCCATTGTTTCATCAAGTCCTTTGTTAGGCAAATAAATAGCCATTTCTTCTCCTCCCCAACGCGCACAAATACCTTGGTTCTCTACCAAACTCTGTAGATGTTTTGCTATCATAAGTAGAGTAACATCACCTGTCTGGTGGCCGTACGTATCATTTATCTTCTTAAAATCGTCAATATCACATAAAATAAATGCGCCGAAATCATCTACTTCCATAGAATGTTCTATATATCTTTCTAAATATTTACGAGCATACAGTGTTGTTAAGTGGTCTCTATCAATCATTTCCTGGAGTTGCTCTCTAAGTAGAATATTAGAAATTGCTAAGGAGGAATGCCGAATTAAAGACTGCATTAGTTTATAACTATCAAATGAGAAATAGTAAGAGTCCACATGGAATATTGCACAATATCCTTGTACCTTCTCATTTATAATAATAGGGACAACGATCATTGAATTATACTTTGTCTTTTCTGCCACCACTTGGCTAAACTCAGCTATAAAGAGAGGCTCCATACTTTTCTCAAAGTGTGTTGCTATAAACTCTTTGTACACAGAAGCGTTTTCCTCGCAAAAGAAAGCAGCCGTATCTCCCATATATTGATAACCATCATGAGATTTAAAGACAAAACAAATTTCTGATGGCAAAAAAGATTTCTTTAGTTGCATTGTCAAAAAAGTAATGATTTCTTCCTTATTAAGCTTCATATTTAACCTTTGCGATGTTTCATTGATTAGCTGCAGATCTGCTACTAGGCGATGCGACTGGTGATAAAGTTTTGCATTTTCTAGAGCATTGCCAGATGTCTGTGCTAAATGAGACAAGAATTTCTTTTCTTTTGAGCTAAAATGATAATTAGGTGAAGCAAAAATTTGGAGCACACCATATATGCCTTGCTTTCCAATAATAGGCACATTCAGCAAGTAGCTGTTGATATCCTTGGCTTCCTCCGATGTAATCTCTCCTGATACATAAGCTTCAATCGTAGAAGGTCTTTCTAATAAATAATCAAATACCTCTACATCTTCAATTTGTAGACGGTCTTGGTCATTCGATAAGATCAATTTTGATTTAAATTGTGGAAATGTCCTTTTAATGCTTTGAATCATCGCCTCTAAAATCGTATTAATATTCATAGTGGAATGAAAAATAGCCGTCATTTCATATAATTCTCGATTTAATTTTGCTTCATAAAAGTTTTTCTCTTTACTTATAAGAGACAGTATTAGAGTTGATAACAACGTTTCTAATTCTTTTACGTAAGGCGTCGAGGCAAAACATTGCCACTCGGGTGTGCTTTCAACAATAATTAAAGCAAAAATATTGTCTTTTTCATCTTTTAGGATGATGGCGTCACTATCTATTTTAAGTACTTTATTTATCAACTTTGCACTTGTGTCAGATAAAGGATGTGTTTCTCCAACATAAGGTGCAATTGAATTAAACGGAAGTGCTTGTAAGGTTGAATTTGGTAAAGGACATAATAAGCCGTGTTCTAGCTTTAAATATTCTACTTTTTTCATTTTAAATTCTTGTTTGGCGATCATTTGAAATTCATGCAAATATTCAGTATCTGTCAACGACTGATCTACATGAGCAATCCAAAAATCCAATAGGTAGCTTTTAATGTTTTGTATTATTTGGAGATTTCTCAATATTATATCACCTTTTTCTTTGACCATTATCTAAGTAGTTATGACTATTTCCGAATAAAATAAATAAGTATATTAAACTATTAATAATTAATAATTTATTCCGATAATCTCAATTATAAATCACTGTGTAATTTTTTGCCACTGGATTTCTCAACTATATTTAATTGATTTGCTTGACAGAAAACAGTCCAAATACTACAATATACTTTGTGTAAAATAAACGCAGCGGTTGTATGGTTTGGTTGTTCATTTTATTCCTCTATTTAATAGACGGTGTATTGGTAACTCTTCGGCTGCATGAGCGAAGATACATGAAAATAAAATGGCAATGGAGCTAAATACAATTGGTTTTTATTTTATGCTAAATAAAAAACCAAAGGAGGAGACTATTAATGTCTCGTTATACAGGTCCATCTTGGAAACTATCACGTCGCTTAGGTATTTCTTTAAGCGGTACAGGTAAAGAAATCGAAAAGCGTCCATACGCTCCAGGTCAACACGGCCCAACTCAACGCAAAAAATTGTCTGAGTACGGCTTACAATTACAAGAAAAACAAAAACTTCGTCATATGTTCGGTATGAACGAACGTCAATTCCACAACCTATTTGTTAAAGCTGGTAAAATGAATGGTGTTCATGGTGAAAACTTCATGATCCTTCTTGAAACTCGCTTAGACAACCTTGTTTACCGTCTTGGTTTAGCTCGCACTCGTCGTGCTGCTCGCCAATTAGTAAACCACGGTCACGTATTAGTTGATGGCAAACGCGTTGACATTCCTTCATACAGCGTTAAACCAGGTCAAGTGATTTCTCTTCGTGAAAAATCTCAAAACCTTGCAATCGTTAGCGAATCAATCGAAGTAAACAACTTCGTTCCAGAATATCTTTCATTCGATGCTGACAAAAAAGAAGGTACATTTGTACGTCTTCCAGAACGCAGCGAATTATCTGCTGAAATCAATGAAGCGTTTATCGTTGAGTACTACTCAAGATAGTCTTTAAAGATTTCAAAAGAACTCTTTTTAAAAGCCTTGTTCCCGTTATATCAACGGTTGCAAGGTTTTTTTGTTTTTCTCTGTTCCCCAATCCTCCTCATAATCACCCGTTTATTTTTGGGGGATGTACTGGGGGAACCCTCTGATTAATCATCAATATGCAGCTTCAAAAGCACTGGGGGAGCCTCCAAACCCTTGATAATACTGTTGGGGAGTATATTAATATTACAGGCAGCCGAAAAAACGGCATTCCTCTTCAGATACTTTTAAAGAGTGCCGTTATTTATACTTTTTCATGATGTATAACAAATCGGTTTCTAAATAAGTTATTTTAACCTATATTTTACTAAGGTTCGATAAAAATTCGAATTCAGCGCCCCTATCCAATATCGTTAGAGATTTATCCTTTACAATAATTTTTAAATAATGGTTTTTAACTTCTTCTTTATTTAACTTTTAATTTGGTGTGAAACTAATCCAAACAGTCCATAAGAGAATAACTTTTTTCAATAGAATAACACTTCCTAATAAAAGGTATGTTCTTTTTTACTGAACCTACCTATATCGTTTCTCTTATATAGATTTCATTAAAGATAGCTCTTATTATACTTTGATAGCTATGTTTTTAACCTCAACCAATTTTTTAGATGTAGTTGCAATAATTCTCATTAAGCTAACCTTAAAATAACAATAGACGCGCTGATAACTGCTGGAATCCCTGCAACATTCCCATTGAATAAATTTTTTGGAGCAGTATTAATATTTCTTAAAGTAAGGACATCTGATGCGTTTAAAGATGTGATTACTTGACCATTTTGTGTTGCAGTATTAGGAATACCTCCATAATTTGATCCTGCTATTTGGTTATCGCCATTAAAAAGAGCAAATGCATAAGGGCCAGCCAAAACAGTCACTTCAAAGATAATAAGATAATTACCTGTTTGATTTATAGTAATCGGTGCTGTACCTGGTATATGTGTTACAAACCCTGCAGGTGTAATATTGCCATTTGTATTGAAAGTAATTGAGCCATTGCTTGGGACAACTTGTGGTTCAGTATCATAAATATAAGCAAACCCTGGAAGCCCCGTACCTACAGGTTGTTCTGGAACCTGTACTCCATGAAAATTGTTTTTGTTATTACAACTTTCTTCGCAGCTTTCATTTAATCTGTAAATTTTTTTATTTCTTGCTCCCTTTTTAAAATTTTCAAAATCCATTTTATCACTCTCCTTGTCTTACTATATTATTCAATGGAGGGACAAATGAATTAGATAATTCGACTAATCCTGTATGAGATTTTAATAATTAAATAAAAAACCACTATATAAGTCATATTTTGAACAATGGATATATTGGTACATAGAATATCCCTAGTAGCGGATATAAGCATTTTTTAAAAGAAATAATGTATAAGTACTATTTGGATGCACATTCTATTTAAGTCATATTATTAAAATACGAGTGGAGTGTTAAGAATGGGTATGTTAAGCGGAAATCCGAAAGAACAGCCATTAAATTATGGAGAAGCAATCACTATTTGGACGAATTTTGCCACTAATAATGGTTTAATTGCGGCTTACCAAACATTATACAATCATACAGGCGATAAAGAATTAGGCAAACTCCTTGAAGAGGCCATTCAATGCTGTAAAGAAGAAAATGAACAATTAGAAACTTTGTTGAAAGTGAATGGAATTGCCCTTCCTCCAGCACCACCTGAACGACCAAATGCTAATTTAGAGGATATTCCAGCTGGTGCTAAATTTAACGATCCGGAAATCTGTGCAATGCTTGCTGCAGACACTGCTGCTGGATTAATGGCTTGTAGCCAAGCTCTCGGCATGTCTATCAGAGAGGACATCGCCATGATGTACGCTCAGTTCCATATGAAGAAAGGCCAATTTGCAGGAAAAGTGCTCAAATTGGAAAAAGAAAAAGGCTGGCTTATTATGCCGCCATTGCATTTAAACTATCCAGATGAATAAAAAGAGTGAGGCTACCTATGAACTCTGGGTAGCCTTCCTTCATTTTTAGCTTCACTATTAAACCTTGTGATTTTACCAGTACTCCTCTATAGTTTTATACATAAACTATAACAACAGGAGGATTCTTGAATTGCCTACAGACAAAAAATTCATTTATAAACTAGGAATTGGACTTTTAATCTTCTCTATGGTTCTATGGCTAATACCTGTTATAACTCCATTTTTCCCAATTTCATTAAAGTTAAAGGCAGGAATTATAACTAGCGTGCTTATAATTGCGGAAGTTATCTTTTGGATCGGTGCTTTGCTCGTTGGTAAAGAGGCAGCAGCAAAGTTCAAAAGTTATTTAAATCCTAATACGTGGAAAAAAGCAAAAAGAAATAAATGACCCATCACTTACTCAAAAAAATTTCTATTTTCTTTACATAATTAGGTTTCTATTAAAGTTGCAGTATGGAAAAACCCATTGCATCAATAGGCAAATGACCGCTGTGTTTATTTTCAAGTGTCATATCTTATTAAGGACACACACCTTAACACACAAAGGAGGTCATTTGAATGAATAGAAGACATCCCCACCATTGTCAGCCTTGCAATATGCCAGAATTTTGCCCACCGCACATGTTACCTGCACAATATGATCCGCCGCGGGTATCTCCTACACGCCAAGTTGTAAGAACTAATATTATTCCTACTGTCGTACCACATATACATCCAACACATGTAACAACAGTTAATCGGCATGTAATCAACAATCAACACTACTTCCCACAAACACATTCTGTTGTGGAAGAATGCGTTGAGAATAACACAGTTTGCCCTATGCCAATGCCTCATCCAAGACACCAAATGCATCACAGAGGTCGCTGTTAGTCAGTGAATAATGAATAAAGCTAAGGCGTACAAACGCCTTAGCTTTTATTATTTTACTAAACACTCAAAAGTACATCCCACCAAATTTTTGCTGCTGTTATGATTAGCAGGCCAGCGAACGTCCATTGTAATTTTTGAACAGATAATTTTTTACTAATACGAACACCAATAGGAGCACCAATTAAACCAGCAACCGCCAGCCAAATGGCCAATCGATAATCAATGCTATGTGATAATATTTTTCCAATGATGGTGCCTATAGAGGATAAAAAGGTTATGGCAAGAGATGTCGCCATGGCTGTACGTGTTGGAATTCGGATAACTTGAATCATTAGAGGGACAAAGAGAAACGCTCCTCCTGCTCCTATCATACCTGCAACAAAGCCGACGATAATACCTGTAGCAACAGCTAATACACCTGTCACATTTTTCGCCCATCTACTTTCCCCTGCATCCTTCTTAGGAAGAAACATCATCAATACTGCAACAATCGCTAGAATGCCATATAACATATTTAAATATGTATCAGGTACTTCCTTGGAGACTAATCCGCCTATAAAACCACTGACTAACGCAGGAAGCCCTATTAGCCATATAAGATTGCCTCGCAGGGAACCATCATTTTTATGTGTCAAAATACCGCTCAATGTTGAGAAAAATACTTGAAATGCCGTTAAGCCGGATACTTCTAACGAAGTAAATTTTTCGAAACCAAGCAAGGGTGGTACGAAAAATAATAAAGGGTACATCACAATGGCCCCACCGACACCTACTAACCCTGAAAAAAACGAACCGATAATCCCAAGTATGATTAATACAACGATTAGCCCCATTCTTCCCCTCCTATTCTCATATTAACTACAAGCAAAAAAGGGCACGCGGATTGCATACCCTATTTTCATCTATATAGCTAGCTATTCAATAGGACCGTCCCAAGCCAACATTCCGCCTTCCATATTGACCGCTTGAAATCCCTGTTCCTCCAAATATTGAGTTGCTTGTCCACTTCGATTGCCTGAACGGCAGACCATAATATATTCCTTATCTTTGTCTAATTCATTTAGGTTTCCTGGTAATGTGCCTAGCGGAATCTCTTTTGCTGTACTAATTTTCCCAGAAGCTATTTCCTCAGGTTCACGTACATCAATAAGAGAAAGTGCTTGTCCTTCTGCTAATTTCTTTGCTACTTCGCTTGGTGTAATTGTTTTCATGACTATCTCCCCTTTATTATCTGCTTTTTACTAATAATTCAACCGCTTCTTTAATCAACGTTTCTGAATCCTTGCCGTTTGAATTTTTTTCTTCTTTCATACAATGCACTAAGTTGGTGCTCACAATCAGTCCAATAGTACGGTCGATAGCTGAGCGAGAGGCAGAGAGTTGCGTGATGACATCCTTACAATCCTTATCTTCCTCAATCATTCGCAGAACACCTCGTAGCTGCCCTTCAATCCTTTTTAAACGGTTGCGAATTTGATCATTATATTCCATATACTCACCTCACAGGAACTTCTACTCATATGCTTATATAATATACCCAGATAGGTATCAAATCAAGAAGAACAGATTTATTCCTCTTGCATTATAATACCCTATGTTGTATAGTTTACATACCTATTAGGGTATAATCAGGGAGGAAGATATGATGAAACTTGATATAACTATATACTCTACATCGAATTGCGGTTATTGCGATTTGATGAAAAGTTTTTTGCAGGATCAAAATTTACCCTATAAAGAAGTCCACATTGGAAACAATCCAGACGTGGCACAATTTTTAATGCAAAAAACCGGTCGACTAGGAGCACCACAGACTTCTATAAATGGTGAATGGGTGTTAGGATATGATCCGAATACAGCAAGCCGCATTATTAACAGATTTAAAAGATTTTCTTAAATAGATTTGCAAAAAGTTTAAACAATGTATTGAATCTACTTCTAAAATTATAAAACCGCAATGTTGGGAATTTCTAAATTTCCCCCATTGCGGTTTCTTTTTTTTAATTAAATTTCACCATATGATATTTCTTTTTACCTCGACGAATGATAGCAAACGCATCTTCCATACGATCTTTTGCATCGACTACATAGTCTAGATCCTTTACTTTTTCCCCGTTAATTGAAATAGCGCCATTTGTAACATCTTCACGTGCTTGGCGTTTAGAAGAAGAAATGTTTGCTTCAACTAATAGATCTACAATATTTTTTTCTTCTTTTTGCAATTCAACTGATGGTATGCCTGAAAAAGCAACTTTCATTTCGTCTGCTGAAAGTGATTTCAAATCACCAGAGAACAATGCAGCAGTAATGCGAAGTGCTTGATCTAACCCTGCTTCTCCATGGATAAGCTTTGTCATTTCCGCAGCCAATGTTTTTTGAGCCTCGCGAAGATGCGGCTCTGATTCCACTTTCTCAGCCAACGATTCAATATCTTCCCTGCTTAGGAACGTAAAGATTTTCAAATACTTAATCACATCAGCATCCGCAGTATTCAACCAGAATTGATAAAATTCATAAGGAGACGTTTTTTCAGGATCAAGCCAAATCGCTCCTCCTGCTGTTTTACCGAATTTCGTCCCATCTGATTTTGTTACTAATGGAATTGTAAAACCGAAAGCTTTTGCTTCTTCGTCATGCGTTTTACGAATTACTTCAAGGCCTGTTGTAATATTACCCCATTGATCAGAACCACCAACTTGGATTTTAACATTGTAATGATCATATAAATGGTTAAAATCCAACCCTTGAATCAAGGTATACGTAAATTCAGTAAATGACAATCCAGATTCTAAACGAGAAGCAATAGTATCTTTGCTTAGCATGTAATTGATGTTGATTAACTTGCCGTAGTCGCGTAAAAATTCAATGGTACTTAATTTTCCAACCCACTCGTAGTTATTAACAAGTTTTGCGCCATTTTCACCCTCAGAGAAGTCAAAAATTTGTTCTAATTGTTTTTTAATCCCTGCTACGTTGTTATCAATCTGTTCGGCTGTCAAAAGACTACGTTCTGATTGTCTTCCGGATGGGTCGCCAATCATACCAGTTGCGCCGCCAACTACCAATATTGGTCTATGTCCAGCTTGTTGGAAGCGACGAAGAGTTAACATAGGTACAATATGGCCGATATGCATCGAGTCAGCAGTCGGATCAACGCCTACATATAGAGAAACACTCTCTTCAGTCAATAACTTTTCCATGCCTTCCTCATCTGTTTGCTGATATAGCAATCCTCGCCATTGTAAGTCTTCTAGTAGTGCATTTGTCATCATTTTCCCTCCTAATAAAAATAAAAACGCCCCTGCATTTAAAAAATGCAGGGACGTTAATTACCAATTTAACGCGGTACCACCCAGCTTGAAGATTTCCATCTTCCGCTTAAATCGCTTTATCGCAGCGGCTGCGTTCTTGCTCCCCATGTGTAATTCACGTCCATACTATGACTAGCTTGCACCAACCGCTAGCTCTCTAAACAGGAAATATGTCCATTACTCAGGCATGCTTCATCGCAAGAATATATTAATGACTATTTTACTGCATTTTAAGTTGTTGTCAATAAGTAATCTTGTCGTTGATTCGACTTATGGTATAATAGACAATATTTTAAAAGGTTATAAAATAGCACTTTGGATTATTGCTTGTATACTAAAATATTTGTATAAATACATATAGAAAGAGATAGACTATATAAAATGATACTTCACCAATCTGCATTAGGCAGACGTACAAAAAATAGTATTCTTTATTATGTTCTTTTTTATACAAAAACATTAGAATCATAGCATGTATTCGTGCCTATAACCTGGACTTCTTAGTACAACAGATGCTACCAAGGTAGCCTTTGGATGGGCACTATTATAGCAGTAGTGCGCATTTCTTTTGGAATTCATACTATAAAAGGAGGTAGGCCTCTTGCTAAAAGTGGATCATCTAACAAATGATATGATTTTTTAGCATTGGTCGCGTGTGATTGAAAAAATGAAAGAATGGATAGCCACTATAAATCAAAAGCTCGATCAATTAGCCGAGAAAACAGGAATGAAGTATTTCCGTATTACTTCTAGCGTCATTTGGAATTTATTTTTGATCTTCATTCTGTTTGTTGTAATGGGGCTGGTATTTATCGGCTCGATTGGCGCTGGCTACTTCGCTTCGCTTGTAAAGCATGAGCCGAATATGCCAAAAAGCGAAATGCGACAAGCAATCTTTAATTATGAGGAGACGAGTACCCTCTATTTTTCTGGCAATAAATATTTAGGAAAAATGAGGACTGACCTTGAGCGTCAAAGAACAACACTAGACAAAATATCTCCTTATGTTATTGATGCAGTGCTTGCAACAGAAGATGAATACTTCTATCAGCACAATGGAATTGTACCGAAAGCAGTATTACGAGGCGTTTTTCAAGATGTCAGCAACTCCTCTACCCAAACAGGCGGTTCAACTCTAACACAGCAATTAATCAAAAACCAAATACTTACAAATGAAGTGTCCTATGAACGGAAGGCGAAAGAATTACTATTAGCTATGCGTTTAGAACACTTTATGTCAAAGGATGAAATATTACAGGCCTATTTGAATGTTATTCCTTATGGTCGGAATGCCAGTGGACGGAATATTGCCGGCATTGAAACAGCAGCACAAGGTATTTTTAATAAAAGTGCTAAAAAACTAAACCTAGCTCAATCAGCTTATATCGCAGGGATTCCACAATCACCTTACGCGTATACACCCTTCACACAAAAAGGTGTGTTGAAAGATAAAGAAAACCTACGCCTAGGTATTAATCGGATGAAAACTGTATTGTACAGAATGAACGATACAGGCTATATAACTGATAAGCAGTACAAAAAAGCATTAAAGTATAATATTGTGAAAGACTTTAGGAAGCCTGAAGTACAAGCAGAAGAAAAGTATCCTTATGTTACGTATGAAATTGAATATAGAGCCAAAGAAATTATGGCACGCATTTTGGCTAAAAAAGATGGTATTGATACGAATCGACTAAAGAATGAAGACAAACTAAAAGAGAAATACACCATTTTAGCTGACCGTGAACTGAGGTCAAAAGGCTATAAAATTTATTCAACTATCGACCAAAAAATGTATGATCATATGCAAGAAGTTAAAAATAATTTCCCGTATTATGGTCCAACACTTAGCACCCAAAAAACTGACCAAGAAACAGGTAAGGTTAGCACTACCCCTGATCCTGTTCAAGTAGGTAGTATTGTGATAGAGAATAAAACAGGTAAGATTCTCAGCTTCGTCGGTGGTCGGGATCATAATATTAAAGAGGTCAACCATGCATCTCGAACTACTCGTTCAAATGGTTCGACAATGAAACCTTTGCTTGTCTATGCACCTGCCATTCAATATGGCTTGATTGGAGCTGGAAGTCCGGTTCCTGACGTAAAATTCCAAATTGGTGTTGGGGAAAATGCATATAAGCCTACAAACTATACAGAGACAGATGAACGCGGGTTGATATCTGCCCGGGAAGCATTAAAAGACTCTCAAAACTTGCCAGCTGTCCGTTTGTACGCAAAAATTATGAATCGGAAACCTATGGAGCTATTAAAGAAAAACGGGATTACAAGTATAGCACCATCTGATTATACGGCTTATGCAGCTGCACTCGGTGGTATAGCTAATGGTATATCCGTCGAGGAAGATACAAATGCATATGCTACTTTTGCTAATGGAGGAAAGTTTGTTGACGCATATATGGTCAGCAAGATAGTTAATAATGAAGGCAAAGTAGTGTATAAACACAAAGTAAAATCTAAACGAGTTTATAGTGATCAAACATCCTATATTACAACTGATATGCTGCGCGATGTATTAAAATCAGGCACCGGAACAACTGCCAATAGCAATTTGAAATTCAGAGCAGACTTTGCAGCAAAAACAGGTACTTCAACAAACTATAACGATGTTTGGTTTGTAGGTTATAATCCTGATATTTCCTTAGGTGTTTGGATGGGCTATGATCAACCACAAACATTAAATCAAGGTAATGCTGTTTATGGTATTCCAAGTACACGTGTAAACTTATTATGGGCTCGCCTAATGAATGCCTTGTATGATACAAACCCGGGTCTTGCAACAGCAGGAGGAAAAACATTTAAGCAACCTGCAGGAGTAGTCAGCCGAACATTCTGTGGCTATACAGGTAATGCTCTTACATCTGCTTGTGCAGGACACTCAAGAACCGATTTATTCAATGCAAATGTGATGGTACCAGGAGCTGAAACTGGTTTTTCTGGTGGTCGCTTATCAGATACATTTATTCAAAATATGCTGGCTCCGTTTGGTGGGGATCCATCAAAAATCTATGGACCTAAACCATTGAAAGAAAAGAAATCACAAACGCAAAATCGCTCAGCAAACAAGCCAAACAGTAATTCTCAATCAACACAGTCTACGACACGAAACAAACAAAATACTCAACAGAATAACAACTCCTCTACTAGCAATTCAGAGGATAAATCTATAGGCCAAGGCAGCAACCAATCAAATCAAACGGGTCAAACAAATCCAAATAAAGATAAAGACAAAGATAAAGACGAAAATCCGTCAAGCAATAATCAAAATAACTCAAACAATGCATCAGACAACAAAAAAGATGACGGCCAAAAAACTGAGCCAGATGATGATTAAAAAGCAAAAAAAAGCATTTCAACCGCTCCCATACGGTGAAATGCTTTTTTGCTGTTCATGAATCCATAGAAAGTGGATGCAGACCAGCTCTATAAATACCCCTTTAGTTGAACTTTCTCCCTCCAACCACCTTTTATTATAGTACATTTTTACAAGAATATTAATTCTTTTTTGTAGATTGCACAAATTCTCCTTTCTGAAATCATCCATACAATATTCTTAATTCCTCCGTTTTTTTCTGCTTTAGTCATGTATAATACTTATAATAACTCACTGAAGGTGGTGAATGAATGGAACACATCCGGCGTTATCATGCGAGAGAACTAGACACAGCGCATGGCAAGATTATAATTGAAGGCCCTGTCCCACCAGAGGAATTACAAAAACTGTCATTCCATCAAGATTTGACGGCTTTTCGGACACCTGAAAAACAATTTGCTGCTATTATAAAAATAGCGAAACGACCAGAGGGCCGAATGATGATTGCTCGGTTGGATAATACAATTATCGCATACGCCACATTCCTTCATCCAGATCCATTAGAAAGATGGTCCGAAGGCAATTTAGAAAACTTAATAGAATTAGGCGCCATAGAGGTCGCCTCAGAATATCGAGGGAATCGGATCGGTAAAAGCCTGCTTCAGGTGTCGATGCTTGATGATATGATGGAAGATTATATAGTCATTACGACGGAATATTATTGGCATTGGGATTTAAAGCGTACAGGGCTTACAATCTGGCAATACCGAGACATGATGATTAAAATGATGCAGGCAGGTGGGCTAGAGGTTGCTGCAACGGATGAGCCTGAGATTGCCTCACATCCAGCCAATTGCTTAATGGTTCGAATCGGCAAACGTGTAGACCAAACATCGATTGATAGATTTAATTCCTTACGCATAGTCAATCGCTATAACAAGTGATACCTAAAGGGGTGACCATATGTTAATTGAAGAGATTATGAATAAACAAGTACTGACATTACAGCCTACTCACACGATGGCAGATGCTGCAAAGCTCATGAAAGAAAGAAAGATTCGCCATGTGCCAGTTGTAGATGAGAATGGGAAACTCTTAGGCCTAGTAACAGAAAGAGACTTAAAAAATGCATTACCTTCTTCCCTATTAAAAGATGGTGACACATCACTTTACCACCGAACATTGGATCAAATCATGATAACAAACCCTATCATTGGGCATCCTCTAGACTTTGTTGAAGAGGTAGCCCTCATTCTTTATGAGCATCGCATCGGCTGCTTGCCAATCGTCAGCAAAGGTGAACTGGTTGGCATTATCACAGGAACAGATTTACTTTACACTTATATTGAAATTACGGGTGCGACTAAGCCAAGCTCACAAATGGAGATACGAGTCCAGGACCGAATTGGCGCGCTACACGAAGTTACCAAAATTTTTGCTAATCATCATGCAAGTATATTAAGTGTTTTAATCTATCCGGATTCGAAAGACGATGAAAATAAAATATTGTCTATTCGGCTAAAAATAATGAATCCGCTTCCAATTATTGATGAGTTACGCAAGGAAGGATTTGATGTGCTATGGCCCAATATTCCAACCAAATCTCGCCAATGAAAAAAGCGGTGTTCGTATACTCACCTGAACAGTTGGATTATAAATTTTCTGAAACACATCCTTTCAATCAGAAGAGGCTTGAACTTACAGTAGACCTTTTGAAAAGCATTCATGCGTTAGATGACGAGGATATCATAACACCTCGCGCTGCAACAGATGAGGAGCTTTTGCTTGGGCATGATTCCCGCTATATTGAAGCCGTAAAAATGGCGGGGCATGGTCATCTAACAGCAAAGCTTGGAGAGCCTTTTGGTATCGGAACAGAAGATACGCCGATTTTTCAAAATATGCATGAAGCCAGTTCTAAAATTGTCGGCGCTACATTGACAGCCTGCGACTTTGTCATGCAAGGCAAATCACAGCACGCCCTTAATCTCGGTGGCGGACTACATCATGGTTTTAAAGGGCGAGCTTCTGGATTTTGCATTTATAATGATAGTACAGTCGCTATTAAATATATGCAGCAAAAGTATAACGCACGTGTTTTATATATAGATACGGATGCCCACCATGGAGATGGCGTGCAATGGAGCTTTTATGACGACCCCAACGTTTGTACAGTTTCCATCCATGAAACGGGGCGCTACCTGTTTCCTGGCACCGGGGCTGTAACTGAACGTGGCAATGGACCTGGATATGGGACGTCCTTTAATTTTCCGATAGACGCCTTCACTGAGGATGAATCTTTCTTAGATGTTTATCAAACGGCATTAAAGGAAATTACAGCTTATTTTAAACCTGATGTCATTCTTTCTCAAAATGGAGCAGATGCTCATTATTTTGACCCATTAACACATCTATGCGGCACAATGAATATCTATAGAGAAATTCCTAAGCTAGCTCATGAACTTGCACATGAATTCTGTGATGGTAAATGGATTGCAGTTGGCGGTGGAGGATATGATATCTGGCGTGTAGTACCAAGAGCTTGGTCCATGGTTTGGACAGAAATGACGGACAAGGGTACACCGATAGGCAGCATCCCTCAAACTTGGCTTGACCAGTGGCAAAAAGAATCCCCTGTAAGCCTTATTCCAACTTGGGATGATCCCGAAAATATGTATGATCCAATTCCACGCAAAGCTGAGATTAGTGAAAAGAACCAACAAGTATTAGATAAAGCACTATATCAAATACGCACAAAACAGAACTCTCATTAATATAAAAAAGACGCATTCCCTTTCTTAGAGAATGACGTCTTTTTCTTTAAACACTATTTAGTAGAGTTTCTTTCAATCATGCGATATGGCAATATAACTTGGCCATCTTCTACATTTTCTTTGTTCATGTATTTTGTTAATAAACGCATCGATACAGCTCCGATATCATACAAAGGAAGAACAACACTAGTTAATTGTGGCCTTACCATACGTGCAAGTTTTGAATTCTCAAAGCTGATGACTTCATAGTCCTCTGGCACACTCTTGCCTAGATCTTGTGCTCCATGGATGATGCCAATGGCCAATTCATCGCTTCCAGCGAAAAAGGCAGTTGGTGGATCGGCTAGTTGGCTAAGTGTTTCAAAATCCTCCAAACCGCTATCGTATGAATCCTCAGTTGCAATAACAAGATCTTCATCTAAAGCAATGCCCTCTTCTTCTAAGGCCTTCTTATAACCTTCAAACTTAAATTTTTTATTAATGGTTGAAGAGAAAGGACCAGATATATAGGCGATGCGGCGGTGACCATTGGCGATTAGATGTTTCACCGCTTCATAGGCCGCTTGCAAATAATCAATATTGACAGATGCTATTTCCTTCATCTCGTCTAATGTACCTGCAAGTACGATAGGGACAGGTGAATGACTCATTTTATTTTGCAGCTCTTCGCTTACTTGGTCGCTCATCATCACGATCCCATCAACTTGTTTTCCATACATATTATCTAGCAGCTGTAGCTCCTTCTCTTCCCTTTGATCAGAGTTAGATAAGATAATATTATAACGATACATAGTCGCGATATCTTCTATTCCTCTCGCTAATTCAGCATAGAAAACATTTGAAATATCAGGGATAATAACGCCTACAGTTGTCGTCTTTTTGCTTGCTAATCCGCGCGCTACTGCGTTCGGTCTATATTCTAAGCGTTCGATTACATCGAGGACTTTTTTTCTAGTTGTGGGTTTCACATTTGGATTGCCATTGACCACGCGTGAAACCGTAGCCATCGAAACATTTGCTTCGCGTGCTACATCATATATTGTAACGGTCAATTTTTTGCCTCCTTCTTTATCTCGTGTTAACAGACAGTATAACCTTTCGTTTTGATAAAAAGTCAACTGCCCATCACTGCCCGTTTGGGTCCTCCAATACACAGTGAAAGCAAAATATTCTTCCGCTATGTAATGCTACACTTTGTTATACCCTCTATAATACGATAGAATGAAAACGTTTTTCAAGAAATTAAAAACGGCGACTCAACTAACGAATCGCCGTTTGTCTTTGAAAATAGGTAAGATTATATCCAATCTAGGTGAGTGGCACTGACTGCCATTCCCCTAAATATTACTTTTCGATTTGGTAATTTTTCATGAATTGTTGCATTTGATTGTAGAATTCATCAAATTGCGGAATACTCATTTGCTGCTGTGAATCTGACAAAGCAACAGCGGGATCTGGATGAACTTCTGCCATAACACCATCTGCTCCAATAGCAATAGCAGCTTTTGCGCAAGGCAATAACAAATCACGTCGCCCAGTGGAATGCGTAACATCCACTAATACTGGTAAATGTGTTTCCTGTTTCAGAATAGGAACAGCTGAGATATCCAATGTGTTGCGAGTTGCTTTTTCATATGTGCGAATACCGCGTTCACAAAGAATAATTTGATCATTCCCTTTAGAAATAATATATTCAGCTGCATTGATAAATTCATCGATTGTAGCGGCAAGACCGCGTTTTAATAACACAGGTTTCTTCGTTTCTCCAGCAGCTTTTAACAATTCAAAGTTTTGCATATTACGCGCACCAATTTGAATAACATCTATATAATCAAGTGCTTCATCTAGATGTGCTGGCGTAACAATTTCAGAAACAACACCTAGACCATATTTAGCCCCTACTTCTTTTAGGATTTTTAGCCCTTCTAAGCCTAACCCTTGGAAATCATAAGGGGAAGTACGTGGTTTATATGCCCCGCCTCGCATTAATTTTAATCCTTTATGGCTGATTGCTTCTGCCACAAGTGCAGTTTGTTCATATGACTCTACTGCGCAAGGGCCAAATACGAATGTTGGTGAGCCCTGGCCGACCGTTTCGCCATTAATCGTTACAATCGTATCCTCTTTCTTCTGCTTCCGTGAAACTAACAGCTCTTTTTTATGATCAGTCTCTTGAAGTTTCAATGCAGATTTGAAGATTTCCTTAAAGATATGTTCAACAGTCCCTTGGCTCAGCGGACCATCGTGATGTTCTTTTAATAGATTTAACATATGCCGTTCACGAAGGGGATCATAACGGTTGACACCTTGTTTTTCTTTAATTTTTCCAATCTCTTGAACTACTTCAGCACGTTCATTGATTAAACGCAATATCTCAAGGTTTAATTCATCAACGCGGTCACGCAGGTGATCTAAATTTTGATGACTCATGCCGTTTCTCCTCTCTCCCGTGTATCCAGACCTTTCAGAAGTCTGAAAACTATGATACATTTTATGATAATAGGATTATTATAATCGTTTTTAATATGAATGTCACGCATATTTTCTTTAACGCTTCAACGCGATAAAGTTATTCTTAATTATATTCATTTTTTTGAAAGGTTGTGTGTATGTGTTTAGTAAATTTTTTGCGTTAGATATCGGCACCCGCTCCGTTGTCGGCATTATTCTTGAACAACAGGGAGAACAGTTCCATGTAGTTGATTTAATTTCAAAGGAGCATAAGGAACGTGCCATGGTAGATGGCCAAATACATAATGTGATTCATGTCTCTTCAGTTATAAAAGAAATTAAAGAAGAATTAGAGGAAATACATGGTCCTCTTCTTAAAGTAAGTGTAGCTGCAGCAGGACGAGCCTTAAAAACAGAGCAGGCATCAACAAAGCTTAATTTAATCAACCGCCAGCCTCTTACAGAAGATGATATTCATCGTCTTGAATTAGCAGCTGTACAATTAGCAAGCCGGCAGTTACTAGAGCATAAAGAACAAAAGAGAGGCAGTCATTATTATTGCGTAGGTTACTCTGTTTTATACTATCGCTTAGATGGCCAAGAAATTGGTAGCCTCCTAGATCAGCAAGGAGAAGAGGCAGAGGTAGAAGTCATTGCGACTTTCCTTCCTAGAGTCGTAGTCGAATCGTTAATTGCTGCTTTAAAGCGCGCAGATTTAGAAATGGAAGGCCTTACGTTAGAACCGATTGCAGCTATCAATGCGCTAATCCCCTCTACAATGCGTCGATTAAATATTGCATTGGTTGATATAGGAGCAGGCACTTCTGATATCGCTATCACAAATAAAGGCACTGTTGTAGCATATGGCATGGTACCAACCGCCGGAGATGAGATTACAGAAGCCTTAAGCGATCATTATATACTGGATTTCCCTGTTGCAGAAGAAGTGAAAAGAGCCCTATCAACACAGGAAGAAGTGCTGATTGCTGATATTCTTGGTTTTGAGCAAAGCTATCCGAAAGAAGAAATTGTTGATATCTTGCGCCCTGCTGTCACATCGCTTGCGGAAGCTATTGGCCAAGAGATTTTTCATTTAAATAATCATACTGCCCCAAAAGCAATACTTCTGGTAGGGGGTGGAAGCCTGACACCCGAGATCACGACTGAAATCTGCAAATTCCTTCAGATTCCTTCTAATCGTGCTGCTGTTCGTGGAATTGATGCGATTCAAAAGTTGACATTTGAAGAACATGTGTCGGCTTCACCTGAGCTAGTGACCCCTATTGGTATTGCGATGGCAGCAAAAAATACACCGATCAAGTACATGTCTGTCGAAGTGAATCAGCAAACAGTCCGCTTATTCGAGCTAAAAGAAATGACCGTTGCAGATGCCTTGCTATCCGCCAATATCAATATTAATCGACTATATGGTAAGCCTGGATTAGCCATGTGCGTCAATGTGAATGGGCAGGATATATTTGTACCCGGCGGTCACGGCGAACCGACTGAGATCTTTGTAAATAACGAAAAAGCGAGTATCAAAAAACCAATTAAAAATGGTGATAGTATATATTTAATTGAAGGTAAAGATGGAGAAGCCGGTACTGCTACCATTGCAGATATTATCGAGTATAACGGTCCAGCGAAAATAACTATAAATGATAGTTTGCATCAAATCGAGCCAAGCATTAGAATAAATACACAACACGCAGATATCGCTGCAAGCCTATCAGATGGAGATGTTTTGGTATTTGACCATTCCCATACAATAGAAGAGTGTTTACGACTAACAGGACAAAGTCATCTCGTCCAACGGCTAGAGCCATTCCCTATTTCATTGGATGGACAATCCTATACTATCCAAAATGCTGAAGGTTCAATTTTAGTCAACAATCTCCCTGCATCCATCCAGTCTAAAGTGAAAGACGGTGATGTGATTGATATTAAGAAGGGAGAGTATCCCTCGGTACAAACTGTAATGGCGCAGATGAATCTTCTGTCTGCTAAACAGATAACTGTATCCTTTCAACAGAGAGAGGTACGATTAGAAAAAGAATGCTATCAAGCTATCGTTAATGGTGAACCCGTTCCCTTTACAACACAATTAAATAGAAACGATCATGTAGAATTAAAAGCTATCCAACTTGACTCCTTTAAATTCCGTGATGTGTTTCGATATGCTGATTGGAAAATGCCCGATCAATTCAAGGGCACATTTACACTTCTTCGAAATAATCAACCTTCTACGGTAGAAGCAGAGATATTTGGGGGAGATCAATTATCAATTCAGTTAGTTCCTGCTGTGAATTAAAAAACCTAAAGCATAAAAAATACGCCAGAGTAATTAACTCTGGCGCATTTTTTATTTTTTCTGAGATTCTTCTATTGCTGACATTGCTTCTTCTACAGCATTGCTTACTGCCGTAGGTTCATTGTTTTCTGATTCATACTCAGCAATTGTTTTCTCCATTGTTTCCATAATATCAAGCGGCTCTTCACCTTCTGAAGAAACAGTTCCATCATCAAGCGGCGGAGTAGCAGCTGGTTTCAATGATTTCACCTTATCAACCAATTGGCCAGATTGCACTTGGACTTTTTTAGAAATCTCTGCTGTTTTTTCTTTTGCAGAGTTTGTAATGCCAGCACTTTTTTCTTTTAATTGACCTGCTTGTACTACTACATCGTTGCGAAGCTCTTTACCTGCTTTTGGAGCTAAGAATAAAGCTGCTGCAGCCCCTACAATACCGCCGACAAAAGCACCGATGACAAAGTCTTTCATATTGACGCTGTCTTCATCTACCGCGTATAAAGCGTCCGAACGTGATTCATAGGGTTTTGGCAAATATGTTTGATCCTGATTCTCATAACCTATTTTTCTTACGTCGCCATAATTTGGTTTTTGTTCCATCAAAAGTAGCCCCCTTTTAGATATTACGATTATTACTTGTTGCTGCATCATCATAGATGGTATTCGCAGCTTTTTGCTTTTTCATTTGTGCACGAATGCCTAAAACAGCATTTCCCCATTGAATCACTTGTGCGATTTGCTCACTATTTTTTGAGACATTCGTGTTAACAGAAGAAGTGACATGTTTAACTGAATCACTTAACCCTTTCACTGAATCTCCAAATCCTTTAACTGCTGTTACAACTGAATTCAATTCTTGTGATTTCACTTGAATATCAGCAGCAAGTAGATTTGTTTTTTCTAGTAGGTTTGTAGTTTCTCGTGTAATGCCTTGCATTTGTCCTTCGATGCCAGCCATTGTACCAGCAACATGATCCATTGTTTTCTTCAAGGCGCCTAGTGTCTTAGCTAAACTAATGCACAAAATAAGAATTCCTATTCCCACTAGCAACGCAGCGATGTATAAAATGACAATCATTTTTAAACCCTCCATTTCTGTATATATTGGATTTTTCCACAAAATAAGTGTATTTAAACATCACTTACCTAATTACATTCTACAAACTTTCTTGAACTCCTGCCAGTTAAAACTCTAACTAAGCTGATAAAAGAGCCAATTGCCTTATATATAACCGCTTTTAACCATAAAAAAACCGCAGAAACAGAAAAGTCTGTACTGCAGTTTTCATTACTATGCTTCTTGTAAAAGTTCTTCGAATGCGGTCTGGAATTTATGTATATCTCCAGCTCCCATAAATAAAAATACCGCATTTTCATGGCTTAACAATTCGTTGATGTTTTCTTTGTTTAACAAATGGCTTTCCTCAATTAAGTTCGCCAAATCCTCAATTGATAAGGCGCCTCCCTTTTCACGAGCCGAGCCAAAAATATCGCACAAATAAACACAATCTGCCCCGCTTAAGCTATTAGCAAAATTCTTTAAGAAAGCTTGCGTACGTGTAAACGTATGAGGTTGGAAAATTGCAATCAGCTCTTTATTAGGGTACTTCTGGCGGGCTGATTCTATGGTCGCACTAATCTCAGTTGGATGATGCGCATAGTCATCGATTAATATGCGGCTTCCTCGTTCTGTTTCAGTAAAGCGGCGTTTTACTCCATGATACGTATGCAGTCTCTCTTGAATAAGGGCTGCTGGAATACCTTCATAATGGCAAAGCGAAATAACAGCCAATGTATTTAAGATTGTATGATCTCCGTACATTGGAATGAAGAATTTACTATAGTATTCATTGCGAACATACACCTCAAAAGATGTACCTTCTGTTGTTTTTTCTACATTGCGTGCTTCAAAGTCATTTTGAGAGCCAAAACCATAATATACAACTGGAACATTGGCTTGAATTTTTTGTAAGTACTCATCGTCACCACAAGCGACAATCGCCTTTTTCACTTGCAATGCCATGGATTGGAATGCACTAAATACATCATCAATATCCTTATAATAATCTGGATGATCGAAATCTATATTTGTCATTACTGCATAATCGGGATGATAAGCTAGGAAATGGCGCCTATATTCACAGGCTTCCATAACAAAGTTCTTAGCATCTTTCATTCCTCCACCAGTACCGTCTCCTATAAGAAAGGATGTAGGAGTAGCTCCTTCCAGTACATGAGCCATTAAACCGGTTGTTGATGTTTTACCATGAGCTCCCGTAATAGCAATGGAAGTAAATTTTTCCAAATATTCGCCCAAAAATGTATGGTAGCGTATAACTTCCAAGTTCATTTCCTTTGCCCGTATAATTTCCGGATGGCTATCTGGGAAAGCATTTCCAGCAATAATAGTCATCCCTTCCTTAATATTATCAGGGTCAAACGGCAAAATTGTAATATTTCGTTTTCTTAGCGGTTCTTCTGTAAAGAAATGTTTTTCAATATCAGACCCTTGCACAGATTCACCTGAATCGAATAATATTTGTGCAAGTGAACTCATTCCTGAACCTTTAATACCTGTAAAATGATAAACTGTCATGTTGAAACCTCCCGGGAAAGTCTCCTTACCCTTGAATAATCAAATCTCTGTAACGGCTCGCTATAAATTTCATGTCATTCAACAATCCTTTCAAAAGCATAAAGGATGAAGAGATGGCAGATTAGTCTAAAATAAGCAACCAGCCATCTTATATATATAACTCTTTTTATGTCGATGCCTTATTAAAACAACTACCATTATAACATGAAACTATGCGGTTCTAAACTATCCGTATATTTCAATAAAATGAAACTTTCACTTAACGGTGTAATCTTAATCCTCTAACTGAGGAAAGTATTTCAATCAAAAATTATCAGGTTGTTGTCCCCACTTCTATCCCTCTTTATATCACTCTAAGTGCTATTGTGGGGCCAAGCGCCTGTTATTGCGGTATACATTTTGCTTATAAAGTAAATAAAGTATGGGAATTACGCGTGATATTATACATGTGAGCCGTTGAATATGTTTTCAAGATCTTGTTCAGTCAAAAAGACATCTCTTGGTTTAGTGCCTTTGGATTCTGAAATAAAACCTTGCGCCTCCATCATATCTACTAATCTCGCTGCACGGTTATAACCTATGCGATATTTTCTTTGCAATGAGGATACTGACACAGTTCCTTCCCTACAAATGAATCGGCAGGCTTCTTCAAATAGCTCATCTTGTTCTTCAATAGAGTCAACTTTTTTTAGTAGCTCTTCTTGTTGGAATAAGTAATCTGGTTCGCCTAACGACCTTACATAGGATGTAACCTCTTCAATCTCATCATCCGTTACAAATGTTCCCTGTACACGAACCGGAGCAGACATTCCGTTACCTAAATAAAGCATATCGCCTCTGCCTAATAATCGTTCAGCGCCTTGGCTATCTAAGATCGTACGTGAATCCACATGTGATGATACAGAGAATGCAATTCGTGTAGGTATATTAGATTTAATCAACCCTGTAATAACATCAACTGACGGCCTTTGGGTCGCAAGTACAAGATGAATACCACAAGCTCTAGCTTTCTGTGCAATACGGCAAATGGATTCTTCTACTTCTTGAGGAGACATCATCATTAAATCAGCCAATTCATCAATTACAATGACTAAATAAGGCATTTTTAGAGAAAACTTGCGGTCTGCTTCTACCATTTTATTGTAGCGAGTAATATCCCTCGCTCCAGCATGTGCAAATAGCTGGTATCGTCGCTCCATCTCTTCCACAGCCCACTTCAGTGCAGCAGTTGCTGCTTTCACATCAGTGATGACAGGACTTACTAAATGCGGAATATGATTAAATGGCGCTAATTCTACCATTTTAGGATCAATCAACATTAATTTAACATCCTGTGGGCTTGCTTTTAATAACAAGCTAACCAATAGTGAATTAATGCAAACAGATTTACCAGACCCTGTTGCCCCTGCAATCATTCCATGCGGCATTTTCCTCAAATCAATCGTCATCGGTTCTCCTGTCAAATCCAATCCGAGTGCTGCTTCAAGAGGAGAATCTGAGTTAATGAAAGAAGAATGTTTTACGACTTCAGTAAGTCGGACAGCACGTGATGCACGATTTGGTATTTCAATACCTATTGAGCTTTTACCAGGTATTGGAGCTTGAATACGTATATCTCTTGCTGCAAGTGCCAGCTTTAAGTCATCCGCCAAATTCCGGATTTTACTTACCTTCACACCGTGCCCTACCGTTATTTCAAACTGTGTTACAGCAGGCCCTTGCACAATTTGAACAATCTCCCCATCGATTTGGAAGTAAGATAATGCTTCAATCAGCTTTTCACCTTGTGCATCCATCCAACCAAAATCCTCAGTTTGCTCTTCAGGAGGCTTTAAATAAGCGATTGCTTCGTCCAAATGCTCGTTGACTGTAGAAGGTTTGTATTCGACTTGCTCTTTTTTGTCTTCGATAGAAGCTGTTTCCGTATTTATCTGAGCTGAATGAGATTCCTGCAAAACCTCTGGTGACTTTTCGATAATCTCTTCTTGGATTTCTTCCTCTATTTCTGATTGATTTGGCATTGAAGCTGCTGGCACTTCTTTAGGCTGTACAGCTTCTTGTTTTGAAGGAGTACTGAAAGATGTTTTATTCCTCAATGGTGTTTCAATATTGCTGTAAGGGTTTAGCTTTTCCTTATCTGTCTTTAACATCACCACATTAAACGGAACTCTGCTACCTGAATGCTCTGTTGCATTTGGTATTTCAGCTTCATCATTTTCAGGTATTTCTCCTTCAAATGCTTGCACTGTTTCTAATTCAGCTTTCTGTACTTCTAGTAATTCATGCTCTTCAACAGTTACACTAATTGCCTCTGTTGCTTCTTCCTGATTCAACGTCTCTATTTCTTGTACAGTCTCATCATTGACAGGGTTAGTTATTTCTTCTACAACAGGCTGGTTAATTGGCAACTTCTTTCCTGACCATGATATATCTATGTTGCTAAATGGATCTAATTTTTTCTTATCTGTTTTTAGCATGACAACATTAAATGGGATTTTGCTACCTGAAGTTTTGTTTTGTACTGTCTCTTCTGGTATTTCAGTTACTTCAAATTCCTCTAGTTCTTCTAGTTCTTCTAGTTCTGCAGTTACTTCCTGTTCTTCTATTACTTCCTGTTCTTCTATTACTTCCTGTTCTTCTATTACTTTCTGTTCTTCTAGTTCTTCTATTACATCAGCTGCAATCTCAACGTTGGTTTCAATTACCTGCGCTTTTTCATCATGTATAGGTTCTTGCACAATTGCATTACATTCGTCTTCATGCTCATGATCTTCTTCCCCACTCCTATTTGTTTCTACAACCATGTGTTCACTTTCTGATTTGGCAGACAATTTTTCTAGTGTGGGCGATTGCTGAATTTTAGTCTTTTCTTCAACTATATGTTGAGATGTATTATTTGGAACCTGTCCTACTTGTTCTTCTATTCCCTTGTCTAGATTTTTTGGCAACTCAGGCTTTATTACGGACCCGCTAGCAGGTAAATCTGCTTTTGTTGTTTCATTTTCAATAGCCTTTTGCTTGTTCATATGACTATCAATCAAAGCTTCTGTTGTCTTTGGAAGAGGCTCTTTTGCCTTTTTTTCCTTTTCATCTATTAGTTTTTGAATATCTTTTGGACGCTTAGGTCTTTTAAAACCATAGACAGGCGATGGCACATCTGTTGGGACGAACTTCTTTTTCACTGGGTAGTCTACTTGCTTCGTATCCGCTTTTTCTTTCTCTCTATCTTTATTTATCTCTTTTTCTTGAGAAGGATAAATTGCCTTTTTTTCATACTTGGTCTCTTGCTTAAATGCCTTTTTTTCATATTTCATCTCTTGCTTGTATGGCTCGTGAGCTGGTTTTATAGGCTTAGAGTTACTTGATCGAAAAGGGTTATAGTTTTCCCTACTTTGCTTTTCTACTACACCTTTTAATCCTTTAGGCTCTCGACTAAATGGAGAATAGTCTTTAGGCCTTACAGTAGATTGTTGTCTATCTTGCCAAGTTGAATGGATTTTCGTCTGCTGCCTTGGCTGTTCAAAGTGTCCAGACGTCTCTGCAGAAGGAATATTATAGTCCTCAGCTTCTTCCTCATTACTTTCTTTCACATATTCATCTGAAACCATTGGAAAGTTAAATGACGGATGCGGTTCCTGAGATTGTTCTGTTTCTATCATTTCATCTCTATAAGCAGTATAGTCATATTCATTTTCATTATAGTAATCTTCAGAATTGTTTTCTTCAAATTGATCATATGATTGATAGGGTTGATCTTCTTCATATTCATTGTAGGTCTGATTTTTTCCTGGCGTTTCTTCTGCTTCGTCGCCAAGAATTCGAGTTACGATTTTTTTAAACCAACTCATTATATGCACCACTCTTTTCTAAATCATTGACTACATTTTAGCAGTAACAAATAGCTTCATGCAACGCGTTTGAGACGAATCTGTCACAACTCCCTATTTTTTCACGTAGAATTTGGTGATTCGAAAAAAATCGCGGGGATATTTTACTAGAGTTATTTGTTCATTTTTAGGTCAATCCAACACCCAGAGCCCAGGACAGCAGATTTTCTTAACGATGATCTCTTTGAAAAAAACCGCCTCCAAATTCAACAGGAGACGGTCGTATATATTTTAATTCAAATTCTATTTAAATACGCTACTTTAAACAACCAATAAGGCTATAATGGCGGCAAAACTATACTTCAAATGCTGCTCCCACTTTTGAATCTTCATCAAGTACCATAATTCCTTTAACTTGAGGAGCATTAGGGATAGCTAATTCACGTGCTGAGCAGAGCATGCCGTATGAATCTACTCCTCGTAACGCTGAAGCTTTGATAAGCATTCCTGAAGGCATAACTGCTCCTACTTTTGCTACTACAACTCGCTGTCCCTCCGCAACATTTGGTGCTCCGCATACAATTTGTAGAGGTTCTTCTTCGCCAACATCTACCTTGCAAATATGTAATTTGTCAGCATTTGGATGTTCAGATACTTCTTTCACATGGCCAACAACAAATTTAGGAGACAGATCAACATCAAAGTATAAATGAGCATTATTTTTATTGACGGCATCTTTCAATTCAGAGATCAGTTCCTCTGTAATGGGTACATTCCCTGCTTCTTCAATTTTCAAATAGTTGCTTGCATTGAATAAATTAAAGCCTTTAACTTCACCTGTTGCCTTTTCTTTTAAAAATACTAGGTCGTTATGTTTTTCGATTTCTGTTTTTACAATAGGTTCACTTGAAAGCTGAACGAGTAAAACATCCCCGACAAATTCTTTGTTGTATGATACGATCATGATTCTTCTTGCTCCTTCTTCACTCTATTTTTAGCTAAGATAAATATGGGTTCTAGTTTGCCGTCTTCGTATATGAAGGACAATGAGGTAATAGGTACAGCCCCAACCGTAAAGAAATGCATGGTCATTTGTGCAAGCACATCATATCCAGTATTATTTCTTATATCCCCTATAATGAGAACATCTTGATGAGGAACGGACACCGTCATATCCCCTTCTACTTGGCTTTGCATTTCCTTTAAGAAAGCGTCATTTAAAATTCGGCTTGCATCATAGCCATCATTTTCATTTAAAAAGTAAAAGATATTGCCGCCTACCTCATCTTTTTTTACATGAGTAGGAAGTTTACGAACTTGAAAACGTGCAGATTCTTTTACTCTTTCAGCAGGCACACCTAATTGGCTGAGCATTGATTCATCTATAAGCCTATATGTAGTGCCTAAATCAAGTGCATAGTAGATAACCGTTTCAGCTGTATGTTCTGATGTGAGGAACGGTTGTCCTTCTTTAGACTTCTTAGGAAAAGAACCAGAACGAATGACTGGATAGACATTCGAGAGATCTTTGAATCCCTGCTCTTTTTCTGCTTTCAATGCCTCGAATGTCTGTTCAATGGTATAGACAACTTCATCAATCGCTTTATCTTTGCGCTCATCATATTTAGTTAGCACATCACCAAGAGAAAGATCCATCCCCTTGCCAGTTGAACGTTGGTCTATTCGCAATTTGTTGGTCTTATTTTCTAGTTTCCATTCATAGTGAGTTTCCCCTAGACGGTCTTTTAAAATAGCTACTAATTCTTTCGCTTTAATCGTACTCACTCCTTTTGGAAAATTACTGTTTATCAAAAGTCCAGATAGCTCACTGTCCCTCTGCGAATTTTATTGTGCTTGAAGGAATTTTTCGATTTCCTCTTGAGTTTTGCGGTCCTTTGAAACAAAACGGCCAGTTTCTTCCCCATTAGAATAAGCGATAAAACTTGGGATGCCGTATACATTCAATTCCACGCATAAATCAATAAAGTCATCACGGTTGATTGAAACAAAAGTGAATTCGCTAAATTTCTTTTCAACCTCTGGCATAAATGGGTCAATAAAGCGGCAATCCGGACACCAGCCAGCAGTAAATAAGAAGACATGCTTCCCTTGTCCTTTTAATTCATGAAATTGTTCGACAGATTGTAGTGTTTCCATTTAATCGTTACCTCACTTATTTTTTATTTGTACAGAATGGGCAATTTCCATTAGCTCAGGAATCGTATGGTCAATATTTTGTTGGCCTGATACGCCAGTAATTTTGACTCCGCCAGTACTTGCGACTACCCGATAATTGTGATTATCGTCCTCTAACACACTTGCAAAGCCAAATTGACCGTCTTTCTCATAAGTCTGTTCCTTTACAATGGCATCCTTTTCCTTTTGTTGTATAGCCTTGTAGAACTGCTTGCTTTGCTTTGGCTCATGCGGGTTAATGAATAATGAAAAAGTTTCATCACCTTTTTTAAGAAGTATATTTGTTTCATCCGAAGATGATTTAATCGTAAAGTCCTTTGGCAAATAAAATTGCAGATGTTCTGTTGAGGCAGTACTTGTCTTTGGTTTTTGCTCAAAAACTTGGTCTGCACTTTCAAAGCCTTTTGAAATTTTTGTATCCACATTATTGCTACATGCTGCTACAGTGAATACAAACGCACTGCAAATCATTAGTCTTGTACATTGACGGAACATGTCCATTCCTCCATTCGTACTTTTACTAATTTCATTGTAGAATGCCCGATAGGTCAATGCAACTATCATGTTTTTTCATGCTATTTCGATTTTTTTTGATAGAAAAAGTATTGGCCGACTAGCTCTTGAAGAATATGTTCGAACATCTCTTTGCGGTCAATCAATCCATCTGTAAAAACGCCAATCGCACCGGCATTTTGCCTAGTATCCAGCTGTTTTGTGTATTCGTCCATTATTGGGCCAAGCTCTTGTGTGCCAGTCAGTTTGGTGGCAATTTCTTGCGGTAAAGGAATTTGAGCTCCGGCAGCAGTTAACACCTTACCATTCGGCAAAGCTAAGGCTCCCCAATTGCATAGGTACATGATATCTTCTATTATCGTAACGCCGCCTTCCAAACCGAAGGCTAGATCTGCATTTGACTCTGCCAACGTTTTTTTCGCACGGTTGATAGCGCCTCTCCTTGTCTCTTCAGTAGACATAGGCTGAGGAGAAACATCAGAAGAAACCGATAAATGTTCGAACGTTAATATATCATGAAAATGCTTTGTCACCACTGAAATTACCGCTGATACTTTTGCTTTATTTGTTGTACCAATTCCTACTTTCATCATAAACACTTCCTCACAATAAGTTAAGGGGAGATCCCCTTATTAGGAAATCTCCCCTTACTATATCAAATAGGCATGAATAGTTTCCACAATCCAAGCACTGGTATATATCTTTGACTACTGCTGACGGATTGATTCTAGTGTAGACCGGTCCGCATTTTTTACTAATTGAACGAGCAATTCTTTTGCTGCATCAATATCATCTGTATGCACAATAGAAGCATGCGTATGAATGTAGCGTGAGCAAACGCCAATTACTGCACTAGGTATACCATCATTGGATGTATGGACAACACCTGCATCCGTGCCGCCTTGTGAAACGAAATATTGATAAGGAATGTTATTGGATTCTGCTGTATCAAGAACATATTCCCGCATGCCCTTATGCGTAACCATCGTTCTGTCCAATATGCGAAGCAATGTCCCCTTACCTAGTTGACCAAACTGTGTTTTATCACCTGTTGCATCATTTGCAGGGCTTGCATCTAATGCAAAGAATAGATCAGGTTTAATCATATTAGCCGCTACTTTTGCACCTCGCAGGCCGACCTCTTCCATTACATTCGCGCCTGAATAAAGCGTATTCGGCAATACTTCATCTTTTAATTCTTTTAATAATTCGATGGAAAGACCACAGCCATAGCGATTGTCCCAAGCCTTGGCCATAATCTTTTTCGGATTGACCATAGGGGTGAATGGGCAGATTGGAAGAATTGGTTGACCTGGACGGACACCCGCCTTTTCAGCTTCTTCTTTGTTGTCAGCACCGATATCGATCAGCATATTGCTAATCTCCATTGGTTTTTCTCGCATTTCTGGTGTTAATAGGTGTGGCGGTACAGAAGCAATCACACCCGGGATCTTGCTATCTTTCGTATAAAGCTCCACACGTTGTGCGAGCATAACTTGGTTCCACCAGCCGCCAAGTGTTTGGAAGCGAATCATGCCATTATCCGTAATACCTGTCACCATGAATCCTACTTCATCCATATGTCCAGCTACAAGAATGCGTGGACCATTTTCGTCACCTTTTTTCAGTCCAAATATGCCACCTAAGTTATCTTGTACAATTTCATCCGCGTATTTAGATAATTCTGCCCGCATGTATGCACGTACAGCATGTTCATTGCCTGGAGCTCCTGGCAATTCAGTAAGTGTCTTAAACATCTCTAATGTATCTTGTTTCACAGTGAAGCCTCCCTTTATACAGTCTCTTTTATTGTAGACAAAATAGTAGGAAAATTCCACTTCTATATTTCGAATTACGAAGTTTATGACCACCTATTCTATTTCCCTCTGAATGTTCATTTCAATCTATTTGTGATACACTGTATATATGAAAAGGGGGCATTTATAATGAAATTAGGAGACTTCTTATTAGGCGTTGCAACTGGTATTTCAGCTGCTTATGTAGTAAAACGGGTCGGCGAAAAAGTAAGTCCGTACGAAAATGCAGACCATGTTCTCAACAATATAAAAGAAGCTTTTAAAGAACAAGGTCCTATTGATGGTTCATGGATTTATATGCAACCAGAAACAGTTTACAAAGAAAACATTGAAATTCCTGTATACAAAGGCGGTATTTCTCGTGTGCAAGAAGGAGAAACCGTGAACTTTGAATTCTCAGCTGATGCAAGAACAGGTTCAGTAGTCGATTTAGTAAAAGTATAATTTATTAATCTATTCCCCCATCTTACAAATAAGATGAGGGATTTTTTGTTATGCTGTTGTATGTGTCTCTCTCGTACGTGGCAATTCTGCAATAATCTCTTTTCCAGATTGATCCCATTTGATTAATCGTTTATGGGCATCGTGATAGAAACTTACCCAATAGCCGTTCTTTAGTATTTCGTCTACCAGTTTTTCTTTTGCAAAGACAGATGTCATTGGATAATCATCATACGCGAGTACCCATAGCGGATTTTGATGCGCATGTGTCGGCATTATGTCCGCCATATGGATGATTGTTTCGCCTGCTTGTGTTAGCCGAATAATGGCATGTCCCTCACTATGTCCACCAGTATGGAACATTGTAATACCAGGCATTACTTCCAATTCTTCCTCAAATGTTTGAACTTGTCCTATAATTGGCTTCCAATTTTCTTCCCAATACGTATTTGCTGAACGAATATTCGGTTCTCTCATCTCATCCCATTCAATTTGAGAGGCCATAATTTTAGCATGAGGGAACGTAGACACCAATTCATCATTTTGCCACTTGGTCAATCCACATGCATGATCAAAGTGCAAATGAGTCATGAGCACAATATCAATATCTTCTGTTGTAAGTCCTAACTCTTTTAAACTATCATCGATTTTCGATTGCTCTTCCACACCATAATTGCGCAGCTGCTTCTCTGTAAATTTCCCATTGCCCACACCTGCATCAATCAATAAATTTTTCCCTTTATACTGAATCAAAATCGGGTCTGTTCGAAGTTCAATTTGATTATTCTCATTGCTAGGATATTTTCTTGACCATAAAGGCTTTGGCACAACGCCAAACATCGCGCCGCCATCTAAATAGGTTACTCCCCCATTTAACCACGTTAACGTCATATCATGAAATTGAAATGTATCCATTGAAAATCCCCCTTTGTGTAATAAGACCACTGAAAAGTCGGTTAATGTTCATGAAGAAATCAATAAAAATCTCTTATTTTTTCTTCTAGTAGTCTCAAGTTAAGACAGCATCGATAGTAGATACCGTTATAATTGTAACATAATTTAGAAAACTTAGAGTACATCTATCGCTTATGCTGGGAGCCATTATTCTATTCTTTAGTAGAAAACAGTTTCCGGTAAATTAATTCTAATAAAAGCGCATGGCTTTATCTACCATGCGCTTTTTCTATTTCATATTCGCGAAAGTTCAAATATATTAGCTATTTTTTAAGCTGATATTGAGCTTCAAGACGATAGATCGGTTGTCCCTTCGCAGAAAATTTCTCTTCATACTCTGTCATCACGTTATCTTCAGGCATTTCCACATGTAAGTCAAGTGAGACTTTATTTAGCAGCATGCCGTAATGAGACAGGCTGACTAATGAATACTCAAACAACCCTCTATTATCGGTTTTAAAATGGATTTCTCCCTCATCAACTAAGATGGATTCATATATTTTTAAGAAGCTTTCGTGCGTTAGACGGCGTTTGGCATGTCTTGATTTAGGCCATGGATCAGAAAAGTTTAGATAAAGGCGATCCACATCGTTTTTAGTAAAGTATTTCTCTAAATCAGCGCCATTAATAAGCAATAAACGAACATTTTCTGGCGTACCCGCAGCGATCACTTTTTCAGCAGCTTTTACAATAACGCTATCAAATAATTCAATTCCCAAATAATTAATGTCTGGGTTTTGAAGTGCCATTCCGGTGATAAACTGACCTTTGCCGGATCCTACTTCGATATGAAGCGGATGGTCATTCCCAAATAGTTTTTGCCAATTTCCTTTATATTCTTCTGGATTTGGTATAATGATTTCAGGGTGTGCTTTAATAAAATCTCCAGCCCACGGTTTATTACGAACTCTCATTATATTTCCTCATTTCTTTTATTCATATAATCAACATTTAATTATTCAAGAAGTTATAGGTTGAGTCAAGGGCTTTCCGGACAAAAAGATGGCAAAGAGCAGTATTTTTTTCTTTTAATCTCTGCAAACCCTGCTATTAATGCGAAGCTGCATCTTCACCTGGGTCCATCTTATTGTACGAAGTAGTTAACACGTTTTGCAAAAGTGATTGCGCCGCTTTTAATTGCATTGCCTTCATAGGTGATGAATTTTTCTTTAAATAGCTAAACCAATCTGGATATGTTTTTTTATCGATATATTCGATACCAAAACTCGTATTTGTATCATTAATATAACCATTTCTAGATAGCACAATTTTTTTGATAGGCATCTCAATGCCATTTTCCCGAAAAATTTGCTTTACAATACTTTCTGTTCGATTTAATCCAATTAGCGGACTTAAAATCTTTTTGTCAATCTTGCCAATTTTTTTCGTCCAAAAGCGGCTACCATCTGGAATAAAAGCTGCTTGGACCTCCTCTTCCAGTACTCCGATACAGAGACATTGTGTAGGAGTTAACAAGATAATACCCGCTTCTACAGGAGCCCGTTTGATTTGAAAAACAGGTCGATATAATAATAAATAGCTATCTGGCAAACGTTGTGTAAATGCACGCAGCAACGTATCTCTTGTATATCTCGGGTTCAGATGTGATTCCTCTCGCAATGTTGAGCTCGCCCATTTCATTTGAAACTGAAACAACTGATCAATATACATACGTTTTAAATCATCCATTGTTTGCGGTGCGAAATAGAAAGACGGCTGAAACGTATATGCATTTTCTTCTTCGTGCATATCTGGAACCAACTCTCCATTTAACTCTTTTTCATTCTCTGTAAAAAAGGATTCTGTACTACCTTCGATGTTTTCATCATCCTGTGTCTTTTTACTTTTTCTACGGAAAAAGCGTGGCAAAAAGCTCTTTTTTGGTTTTTCTTCTGCTTCTTCTACCTCAAGCTCTCCATGAATATTACCTGTTTCCCAATCGCTTTTCATACGAATCCATTGTACCTTTTTAAGACGGACAAATTGGGTTGTGTATCTCTTTAAATCTTTTTCATATCGAGAAACATAATCTTGCAATTTTACTAGCTGTGCCAAATGAACACCTCCCATATGAAGTTTTCTTTTTATGTACCCCCCATAAAAATGGGGGTATCTCGCAAATTTATTTTACCATGTTTTTTATATACCCATTATTAGCGCCAGTTTAATAACAAGATTTTTTCTGGATTATTGTACTCTAGATACTTATTGTTAATGCGGGCAAATACTTCTTCTGTATCAATCAAATCATTTGTTTTAAGTAATTCCTTTTCAGCATTTGAAAGCTTGTCTTTAATTTCTTTATATTGTTCCCCTGGACCTGTATTTTGCCAAGCAATAAATTGGATGGGTCGGCCCACTTTTTCAAAAGTATTGTATTGGATTTTGGGGTGAATCGCTCCACTAGATAGAATACCACGTTTTTCTGGATCACCTTTGGCCACATTTTTTATTACGTTTTCTGCTATGGTTGGGTTCATCCAGTTCATAATCCGTATAGCATCATTTCTGGTCGTATCAATTATATTTCCATAAATAACGATTTGTTTATGTGGATTTCCCTCTGAATATTTATGAGTTCCGATAGCTCGATCTAAATTCTTAAACTGATTGTTGAGAATTAGAATCCGTTTATTGGCTGTTCGATCAAAATTGCTCCATTCAGAACTCCACCCAAGAGTCGTTTTATCCGGCGTATCTAGGTTAATCGCTTCTTTCACATGTCGAGCTGATGGAATGGAATTGAAAAATTTGTTATCTCGAATAATTACATTTTCCGAGGCGTCCATTTCAATAAAGTGTCCGCCGTTCATATTTTTGAACTGTATATTTTGTATCTGTACATTTTTATTGTGCCCCATGATAATCGCAAAGCTGAATAATTTGAACTTCAGATCAAAAATCACTTTCCCCTTGCCAATAAAGCGAATGTTTTTTTCACCTTTATGACCACCTACAACTCGCTCTTTCTTTGATAAAGAAGGCCGGATCAGCTGGAAGATGGAATTAGAAGGGTTGATGGTCGTACTCCCCGTATGATCACCTTTAATTATTTCGACGCCATCTTCAAACTCAAGTGTCACATTGGACGGCACATATAAAACATTGGTAATTGTATATTTTCCTTTTTTAAAAACAAGCTTTCCGCCACCTTGCTTCTCAAGCTGCTCCATGTATGAGCGCAATGCGTAATACTGCTTTGTCTGGTCTGTATAAGAATTACGTAAGAGGTATTCCTTATTTAAGGTGACTGACTTTGGTGTGACAGTATATACAGCCTTATTAAGATCCTTTAGATTGGTAATCTCAATTTTTTCTAAAAACTGGTCGTGTTCGATGGGGATGGCATATTCTTTAAGCTGTTCACCCTTATTCGAAGCAAGTGCTTTTTTATTGCTAAGAGTGACCGTGTTTTCGCTCACTGTGCCATTCGAAGTATACTCTGCTAGCTTGACGGGAATCTTCATTTTTTTCAATTGGTTCAGACGTATGACAGGCTTGTAGGAACCTAAAACATAAACCCCATAGCCTTTTGCATCTTCTAGAGTGTTGTCTTCAACTGTTGAAAGACGCCAGTTGTTCATCACAATCATATTCGAGCTTGCGTGAGCTATTTTGTTTTTTCGAATTACGATTTTGTTTTGAGGCTTTCCATCTGTAGCATTTTTTGAACTAATCGCTTGGTAAATATCATAGAAATAGTTTTGCTCAATCGTCGTATGCACATTCGGCGTTCCATCATACATACTCCAGCTGACCTGGTAGTTGCCATCCTTTTCTTCTGCTGTATCCAAACTGATGACTGGTTTGGAAGAAGAATGTTGATGAAGGAAGGTGTTGTTTTGAATGGTCGCATGTTTTGTACCAGCTAATTGTATAAAATAGCCTTCATTCGCATTAAGGAATTGAATATTCTTAATAAGCAGGTTCTCATTATGTCCAGCGATTATTCCATTTACATTTTTTTGATGATTCAAATCAATGGTGGCCTTTCCATCACTTATTATACTGATATTAGTAGAACCGTTATAATCATATTCCATGCCAATCTTCTTTACCACGCTAGGCGCTACCAATTGGAACATGGAATACGAAGGCTTTAATGTATTCTTGCTTCCCGTATTCATACTCTTTTTCAAAATCACTCCGCTATTTAGTTGAATAGTTACGTTTGAAGGCACAAATAATGTATTGGTAATAGAGTATTTGCCTTTTTTTAATACAAGCTTGCCTCCACCCTTTTTTTCCAGCTCCTCTAAATAAGATCGAATGGTATAGTAGTTTTTCGTTTCTTTTGTATAAGTGGAATAGCCTTGCATTTTCTTATTGAGGGGTTTCGTATTTGGTGAGATAGTGTAATCTTTTTGCTTCGCTGAGGCATCAAAAAGCTCAAATTTGCAGAAAAGCAATGACATGATAAAGGATAGTAAAATTATGTATAAAAAACGTTTAGCAAAATACATAGAAAGATCACTCCTACTTTACACACTAATTTTCATACTTGGCTTTATTATGTACTGCTGGTATACAATTATCCTTCCAGAACTAATTTCCTTTAAACGCTGTCTTGGTTCCTCTTCACAAAACAACTATTTCAGCAACAACCAAAAAACCTCCATCTAAATTAGACGGAGGTTTCCTATCACTATTTCGTACCAAGCTCCACGATTGCATCTGCATAGATGGCAGCAGCCTTTACGAGATTTTCAATTACTACAAATTCATCTGCTTGGTGAGCGACGTCTGGTTCGCCTGGGAACAACATGCCGAACGCTACGCCTGTTGGCAATTCACGTGCATATGTGCCTCCACCAATAGATAATAATTCCGCTTTCTCCCCCGTATTTCGTTCATATACTTTAGAAAGCTTTTGAATTAATTCTTCTTCTGGTTTTACATAGTGTGGTTCTGAATTATCATCTACGACTAGATCAAATCCAAGTTTAGCAGTCGCTTGCTTACCAGCAGCGATTTTCTCTTCATAAGGATATGTTACTGAATAGCGCATACTGACATCTATTCTTCCACCTTTTCCTTCTTCAAATGACACAATGCCTGCGTTCAACGTTGTATCGCCTGACATTTCATCTGTGAATGCAAGATCTAGCGCATGGCCTCTTGTTTCATTTGCGAAAGCTGTTACGATGAACCCTGTAAATTCTTTAGATTGAGGTGTTGTCAACACTGTGTTTAGATATTGAGCAAGTTTTACCGCAGCGTTAATCCCAGCGTTCGGCTCCATTGCATGTGCTGATTTACCTTTTACTGCTAATTTATGTCCCTCTTCTGTCTTTTCGATGGATCCTTCCAATTGTGATGAAGCTAAATAAGCATTAAAAATAACTTTAGACTCCTCAGGCATATTGCGTACAATGGCTTCAGCAAAATCCGGCACCATATTCATACGATGACCCGCATGGAACGAAATTAATTGTTCGTTTTCTTTTGAAGAAGCTTGTTGACGGAAAGAAACCTCAGCGATTCCTTTTTCAGCATTAATAATCGGGAAGTCTGCATCTGGCGCGAAGCCTAATGTAGGCATTTCTTCTTTTTCTACATATCTTTTAACGCAACGGAAGCCTGACTCTTCATCTGACCCTACAATCATCCGGACTCTGCGGTTTAATGTTATACCTGCATCTTTCACCATCTTCATCGCAAGCCATGCAGCCATTGTTGGTCCTTTATCGTCGATGGCGCCTCTTCCAAATAACTTGCCATCTTCTACTACAGCACCAAATGGAGGGTGTACCCAATCACTTCCTGCTGGCACTACATCAACATGACAGAGAATACCGACTAATTCATCGCCTTCTCCCATTTCTATGTAGCCAACCATATTATCAATATTTTTTGTTTTTAATCCTTGCTTCTCACCTTGTGAAAGCATCCAGTCCAACGCTTTTTTCGGCCCTTCACCGAAAGGCATCTCCTCTGTAGCTATACTTTCATCCAAGACACTTTCGATTCTCACTAATTCTTGCAACTCTGCAATTAGTTCATCTTGTCTTTCCTGTGCTTTTTGTAACCATTCCATAGTTTTTATTCCTCCTTTACATTCCAACTATATTTTACACTGTTTTGAGAGTATACACATAGGACAAACCAAAAATCGAACCTTTTTCCATTTTCTAATATTTTCGTTCGCCTATGGCTCTATTTATGTATGCGCCAAACTTCTTAAATCAAACAAAAGGTTGGAAATCAACTAAAAGATTCGTTATAATGAAATTGTCAAATAACTTTTGACAAACCAATTTGAAAAGGGGATGTCTAAGGCAAACTAAATTAGGAGCCTGAATACCTCGCAATTATTGTCGTCCGCTAGTCTTTTAGAATTAAGATGAAGGAGTGTTCAATATTGAAACACACAACTGATCGGATGCTCAATCGAATTAAGGACGTGTACATGTATATACACAGTAAGGGAACTGTGACTACACAAGACCTTGTCGATGAATTCGGCATCACTCCTCGCACCATTCAGAGAGATTTGAATGTGTTAGCCTTTAATGATTTGGTCGAAAGCCCAAGTCGAGGCAGATGGACAACGACGCGTAAGAAAGTGAAAATGACATCTTAGAAAGATTCGACGAGTTGGATCTCACGCTTTTCGTTGAATAGACGATGAACCGAGCCAATATGCTGATGGCCATTCGTCTTATGTTATGAATGAAATTAAATTTACGTAAAAAAAAGAATGACCATGCTGCGTCGCTTGGTCATTCTTTTTGGTGTTTATTTTTTTATAAAAAACAAATTACTCACTAGTTCCAGCCATCAATCTGTTCAATCTCTTCTGGTGTTAACTCTCTATACTCTCCAGTTTCTAAACTCTCATCAAGTTCTAAGTTCCCCATTGATAGACGTTTCAAATAGGTTACTTTTTTGCTCACCGCTTCGAACATTCTTTTGACCTGATGGAACTTTCCTTCTGATATCGTTAACTCGATTTCTGATGAAGCACCTGATTTTATAATTTTTAATTCACCCGGTTTTGTTTGGTAACCATCCTCCAATACAACACCTTGGCGAAATGCCACTACATCTTCTTCGGTTACACAGCCATCAATTGTTGCATAGTATACTTTCGGCACGTGTTTTTTTGGTGACAGCAATCGATGTGCAAGAGATCCATCATTCGTTATAAGAAGGAAGCCCTCCGTATCTTTGTCCAAACGGCCTACAGGAAACGGTTCGAAATGCGCATAAAAAGGATCAATCAAATCAATAACCGTTTGATCATATAAATCCTCTGTCGCAGAGACGACGCCTGCCGGTTTATTCATCATTAGGTAAATGAACTCCTGATAGATGACACGCTCGCCAAGCACCGTTATGCTCTGTTTTTCAGGATCCACATGTAATGAAGGATATTTGGCCTCTTCCCCGTCGATAGCGACTGCTTTTGTTTTTAATAATTTCTTTATATCTTTCCGTGAACCATAACCCATGTTTGACAATAATTTATCTAAACGCATAACACTCTCTCCTACATTCCAAATTTACGTGCAATTTTTGCAATCTTATCACCTAACAACTTTTGTGCAAGCTTTGTACGGAGTGATAAAAAGGCATACACGAGACCACCCACTGTAATACATACAATGAGATACAGTAGCGCAGCAATTTTAGAATGCGCTACACCAAACATCAGAACAAGTAGCTTATGTGTAACGATGACAGAGGCAGCCATAATGAGCGTCAGTAGAATAATAAGCACTGATCTTCTTACAACCACTTTTGACTTATAATGTAACGCTTTTTTCAATACAAGGATGTTAATAACGATTGACACCATATAACCAATAGCTGTTGCAAGAATCGCGCCTTGTGTTTCCATCGCCTCAATCAGAGGTATATTCAGAGATAGCTTCACAAGAATACCTGTCAATAAACTAAAGACAATCCATTTTTGATAATCGATACCTTGTAACAGCGCAGCCGTCACTTGGAAAAATGCAAACAGAATGGCAACCGGCGCATAAGCAGCTAAAATACTTGAAGCAACAGCGCTCTCTGAATAAAGCAGATGATAGATGTCTGCAGACAATATAGAAATACCTACGACTGCTGGCAACGTGATAAATAAAAGAATTTGATAGGTTTTATCCATTGTATTGATTAAGGCATTATGCTGATTCTTTGTAAAGTAATTAGTGATTGCCGGCACAAGTGCCATAGAAAACCCTGTCGCAAGCATAACAGGTATAATGACAATCTTTTGCGTTGTAAAATTCAGCATTCCTAGATAATCATCCGATACCTTTGCCAGTCCGATATTAGACATCGCTGTATTAAACGTCAGCATATCCACTAGTTGGAATAAGGGATTGGCAATACCGACAAATACATACGGAATGGAATAAGTCACAACTTCTTTATAGATACTTTTATAAGAAAGCTGACCTGTTGAAACGCTGTTCTGTAACTTCAGATTAAACTCCGGCTTAAACTTTCGCCAGTAATACCAAAGGGCGAGCAAACCACCCAAAGCTCCTATAAAAGCAGAAAATACAGCGAATGAAATAGCTGTTTGCGCTGTACCATGAAAAACCCTCATGACTAAGAAAGATCCAATTAAGAGAACAATAATACGAACAATTTGTTCAATTAATTGTGATATGGCAGTTGGTTCCATATGGTCGTAACCTTGGAAGAAACCTCGCACTAAGCTCATGAAAGGAACCACAATCAATGCAAAACTTACCCAACGAATAACGCCCGCAATTTGAGATACACTAAAGATTTGTTCTTCATCTTTGATGACCATATGCGCTATTGGAGTAGCCATAAAATATAGAACTAAAAAAGATAAAAAACCTGTTATGGTCATAATAAGCAAGCCCGAGCGGACAAGCTTACGCCCTGAGTCATAATCACCAAGGCTATTATACTTCGCTACAAACTTTGATACTGCAATCGGTGCGCCTGAGATGGCTACAGATAGCATTATTGTATACGGAACATAGGCATACGAATATAAAGCCACGTTTTTCTGCCCAATAATCGCATAAAACGGAAAAATATAAACGAGGCCCAAGACTTTCGATAAAAACATACCAATCGTTAGAATGGCAGTTCCTTTCATTAATGAAGACATATTACCCAACAATCCTTCCAATTCGGAATCATCCAATTTAACCGGGCTTTGATTGACAATTTCTCGAGCCGCTACTTTTCGTATTGGCTTTTATTGCCCATTAAAATAATAAACCTAAATGTTAGTTTACAACTCGCCATGCAATTACTCAAATAGTTTTCTTTTATCATGTATAATAAATATAAAAAAAGAAAGTGAGTTCCATTTTATGTATGATGTAATCGTAATTGGCGGTGGCCCTTCAGGTCTCATGGCCGCTATCGCTGCAGGCACTGAGAATAAAAAAGTTCTTTTAGTAGAAAAAGGACATAAATTAGGGAGAAAGCTTGCAATATCAGGCGGTGGACGCTGTAATGTCACAAATCGACTCCCGATTGATGAAATTATTAAACATATTCCTGGCAATGGCCGTTTTTTATATAGTCCTTTCTCTGTTTATAACAATGAAAATATTATTTCTTTCTTTGAAAATCTAGGTGTTTCTTTGAAAGAGGAAGACCATGGCCGCATGTTCCCTGTCTCCAATCGAGCCCAAGATGTAGTGGAGGCAATGCTTAGGGAATTAGCACGCTTACAAGTCGAAATCCGCCAAGATACTACCGTTGCGAAATTACTGATGGATGCCGAAAGAATAAGAGGCGTTCGCTTAAAAGATGGTACAGATCTGCAAGCGAAGGCGGTTGTAGTTGCAGTCGGCGGCAAAGCCGTCCCACAAACGGGTTCTACTGGTGACGGCTACCCTTGGGCTGAGCAGGCGGGACATACTGTAACAGATCTATATCCGACGGAAGTCCCTTTAATCTCCAATGAGACGTTTATTAAAAACAAAGAGTTGCAAGGACTAGCTCTTCGCGACGCTGAAGTTTCAGTCTTAAACAAAAAAGGCAAAACTATTATAACGCACAAAATGGATATGTTGTTCACCCATTTTGGTTTAAGTGGACCAGCTATTTTGCGTTGCAGCCAATTTGTTGTAAAAGAAATGAAGAAAAATGGCGGCAAGCCTGTCCGAATTCGGATTGCTGGGCTAACTGGTTATAATGCAGAATCTGCTTTTCAGTATCTATTAAGCTTGGCGAAAAAAGAGCCTAAAAAGGCTTTAAAAAATACATGGAAAGGGATTGTACCTGAGCGCTGGCTGATCTTCTTAATGGAGAAGGCAAATATCGACGATTCTCTAACAGGAGCAGAACTTTCCTCAGAAGCAGCACGCCACCTAGCAAATGAGTTGGTTGGTTTTGAAATGTTGGTCAACGGCACTCAGCCTTTAGAAAAAGCATTTGTTACTGGCGGGGGCGTTTCTGTGAAAGAGATTGAACCAAAAACTATGGCATCTAAAAAGAAAATAGGGCTTTATTTCTGTGGAGAAGTCTTAGATATTCATGGTTATACAGGCGGCTATAATATTACATCTGCACTTGTAACAGGCCGAATAGCGGGAATGAGCGCAGCTTCATCCATCGATTAAACGAAAGATGAGGCTTGGACACCAATGTTACAAAATACTTTTCACAATAGAAAATAATTAAAATAAAGCCGAACAAATGTAATTTTACATTTAGTTCGGTTTTATTTAGTTATTGATTTTTCGATAGATAATGAATAAATTCACTTGTTTGTCAATTTTTTGACTAAATATATGAATATACATTAATTACCTCTTTATTTCTCTCTTATTAAAGCCTATTCTTATAGTAAGAATGCAAAATTATTATTATTTTTAAAGGGGTGAATAATTTGCATGCAAACGACTCCAAAAGAACCATCTTCTATTCCGTTTGAAAATGATCCTAATTTCTATAAACAATTAGCTCAGCAGAATTTCAAACGCATGTACGCTCTGGCCAAATTCTTTCTGTGGGTAAGCTTAGCTCTAGTGCTTGCTACAGTTTGGTGCCATTTCTTTTTCAAGAGTTACCCCCATTACCATAGTGTTTATATAATTCCTTATGGCTTAATGTTTCTTTCCAATTTCATGGTCTTACTATTAGCAAACCCAAAAAAGTTCAATCAAAATGGCAGCCTTGATTATTATAAACAGCTCGAAGAAATTACGGCTTACTATATTTGCTGGCTCTTGATCCTTAGTTTAAGTATCTCACTAATAGACTTTCATTATCAACATCATACAGTTGCTTATATTATGTCATTGGTGATTTGTGCTAGTTTCTTTATTATGCGTCTTCGTTATTTTATAGCACCGTTGATCGTAGCAGTAATCGCATATATATTAAACTACTTTACTTTAGATGAACCTTACATTCGATATACCTTCGAGATGCACCTGGCTATATTTCTTACACCTGTTTTACTTGTTGTAGCCCATTTTAATTATCAAAACTTTATTACTTCCTTTCAACAAGAGAAATATTTGTGTAGGGAGACTACTCGCTCAAGACAATTAGCAAATGAACTTGCTGCAGCCAATACAGAATTGCAACGATTATCTGCAACTGATGAACTGACAAAAATCGCTAACAGAAGAGGCTTTCATCAATACAAAGCTGCTCTTGAGGAACGGGTTCATCCTTACACACTTACCGTTTTAATGCTCGATATTGATTATTTTAAGGTTTACAACGATTACTATGGACATGCTTATGGGGATATGGTGCTAGCTCGTGTGGCAACAGTATTAAATCATATAGCTCTCTCTACAAACTCTTTTGCTGCGCGGATGGGAGGCGAGGAATTTATCATGCTGATACCTGATCAACGACCGGAGGAAATCGTGATTATATATAAACGAGTCATCAGGGATATTCAACAATTCAACCTTTCTAATGCAGCATCCAAGGTATCAGACCAACTTACATTCAGCGCAGGAGCCTATAGAGGTGAGATTAAGACGAATGATGAGATTGAAGAGTTTATGCATAAAGCAGACACCCTCCTTTATGACATTAAAAAAGCTGGTCGTAATGGCTTTAAATTAATGGAAGACGAAGAAGTTCTCTATCATCTTCAGCCGATCATCAAACATAAAAGGCCCTAGCATAGTGAATATCATGCTAAGGCCTTTTCATTTTGGTTATCCTCTAACCATCTCCCATTGAAGAGTCGGGCTGTATTCGAATGCAGGTTGTAATTTCCTACCATTGCCAAGAAGCCATTTAAAGACTTCATGTAGTTGGCTTGTTAGCTCTAATTCTATTTCATCCTCATAACATTCTATTGAACGTGCACATGCCCCCAATATTTGGCTATCATTTAAAATAGCATTTAATTGAGATTCAATAGGCATTTCTTTGGATAATTCAACGACAAGATTATGTTTCTTTAAATAATCTAAATTAATTTTTTCTTGGCCCGGAAGATGTGAATGAACGATGATTGGAAGCTTTTTACGTAAAGCCTCGCTAATCGTCACACCGCCAGGCTTAGTAATAATGGCATCCATTTTATCATATAGCTTGTCCATTTCTGTTCTTGAACTAATATATGACAACGGCTTAATATGTGATTCTTTCCATCCATGAATTTCATCGTAGAGTTTTTTGTTGTTTCCGCAAAGAATATAAAATTGAAATTCAGGATGCTTTTTTAATTCAGTAGTCAGGCTCGATATCCCGCCAAGCCCGCTATTACCGCCAGCTACTAATATATGGGGTCTATCATTTCTCTTATTTCTACTTGTCCCTTTTTTAATTTCCTCATGAACGGGTATGCCTGTAACAATAATGTGTTTTCTAGGGATACCAAATTCACGAATCAGATGCTCTTTCACTTCCTTGCTCGGTACAAAGTGTAAATCGATGCCTTCTTTTGCCCAAATACCATTAATAAAAAAGTCTGTATAGGCATTGATAACAGGGACTTCACATTTCCCTTGCACTTTCAATCGGCTGATCAGACATGATGGAAAGCCATGTGTACAAACGATAGCATCAGGCTTTTCTAGTTCAATCAGTTGCTCCATCTTCTTTAAAAAATGGTTTTCATAGAACTTTTTTGGCTGGTTTGCTGTACAGTATCTTTTACTATAAATAAAATTATAAGAGTTAGGAAATAGGCGAATCCAATTCAAATAGCTTCGAGAGAGCATTTTCTCTAATCCTGGATGCCAATAACTAATCAAATCAATCTTCTTTATCTCATATTCTTCATTGCGTCCCCTCACCATGTCCATTAAAGCATCTGCGACTTGATGATGGCCGGATTGCATCCGCAATAGCGGAAAGAATAATATTTTTTTCATATCGAAGAACCCCTTTTCAAATAGCACGATTTTTAAGATAAGGTTGAAGGGAATTTGTCCTTCTTTACTATCTGTCATTACCCGCTCTCTCTAACTAAAAAACAGTCATTAATCAGAATCATTACTTGACTTATTTTTCTTAGATCGTCCTATTATCTTTTTCACAATATAATAAACAATAAATAATATAAATAATATAATTCCTAAATATGGTACATAATCCGGATTAATATAAATCGTATTCGCAGTAAAATAACCTAACAAAACAAAAGGCATTGTCCAGATAATACTGCCAATGAGAGAAAAAAGAATAAATGGCTTAAGTGGCGTATTGGTTATTCCCGCAAAGTACGGGCTGATTTGACGCATGCCCGGTAGGTAAAAACCGAAAGTAATTGTTCTATATGCATTCTTATTATATTTGTTTTCAATCTTCGCCCACCGCTCTGGATTGAGTCCAATATATTTACCAAAGCGTTTGATGAAAGGAGCCCCTAGGTATTTGCCCAAAAGATACGCTACTATCATTCCAATGAAGGCACCTAATTCTATAAAAATGAGCGAATGAGCCATTGACAGCTTTCCATAACTTATTAGAACTCCTGTCAAAAATAACAATGATTCTTCAGGAGCAGGAATACCGACAATGCCGAAAAATAAACAAATGAAAAGAATTACATATCCATAAAGACTTAAATAATGCATTAATTGATCAATATTCATAGCATCTTATTCCAACACATCTTTCAATGTGATGAATTCTATATTTTTTTCGTGACAATCTTCTAAAAAAAGCTCCAAATTTCGCAGCATATATGAGGGTGCCTCCTTTTCAGCGCCTTGTGTGTCGCCATTATCATGTAGTACAAAGATAGAACCAGGACTTGCATATTGCTTCAGTTCTTCTAGCAAACCATTCCGTGCTTTTTCTACTTTCCAGTCGCCAAAAATATGGGACCACATGATTTTTTTATATGTTTTTCCGACGAATAATGTAAACAAATTAAAATGTCCCCAAGGCGGGCGGTAAAATTGTACCGGTTCACCTGTCGCTTCTTCTATTGCCTGATTAGCCAGCGTTAATTGCTTTTTCAGCTCTAATGGACCAGTTAACCAATTGGAAACATGTTGATTATGATGAATACCTATAGTATGCCCTTCATCTGCCATCCGTTTAACAATTTGAGGGTTTCTTCTCACATGGTCTCCAACTACAAAAAATGTTGCCTTTACGTGATATTTTTTTAATAAGTCCAGTAATTGCGGTGTATAAACTCCGTGTGGTCCATCGTCAAATGTTAACGCAATCTGTTTTCCAGGAATGGTCTTGTAAATCCCTAGCTTGCTTAAGCGAATAAAAACGGTCGGGAGCGGGCCGTAACATAAAAACAAGATGACTAGACAAAGTATAATAATTAACAATAATTTCATATTCCACAGCCCTTTTCCGTCAATAGTAATTCCTTACCCGAAAACTAATCTACTAATCATCATCAAAAATTCGTTTCAGATGGTAGATGAGTCGCAGTAGATTGGTGAATAAATTAATGAAGTCCAAATACAAATTTAATGCCACTAGCGGTACTTCCTCATCCGATATGACCTTTTTTGCAATTTGGTTCATATCATAGAGCGTATACCCGATAAAGAGTAACACTCCAATTCCACTAAGAACGATCATCATCATATCGCTGAATCCTACAAAGATATTAATCACTGAAAAAATTAATATTCCGATGAGTATGATGAATAAGAATTTCCACCAGTTAGAAAAATCTCGTTTTGTATTGTAGCCGATGAGCCCAGCTACGATAAAAATAAGTGCAGTAGAGCCAAAAATAAGCAAAACAAGCTTTCCGCCTAACGCTCCAATATAGAAATTCAGCAAACTATACAGCGTAATGCCAGTTAGAAACGCAAACAGCACAGAAATGAATTTACTCGCTTTCCGAGCAGCACGGCTAACCATAACAATTATCAATAAGATGACTGTTACTATGCTGATTGGCAAAATCATCGGTTGTGGTACATAAACCCCTGCAAATAATCCTATCGCTGTAAACAACCATAACAGAGTGAAGAAACGAAGGACCTTTGGAAATTGTGATTCCATTTATAGACCTCTTCTCAAATTTTTTTCGTCCTTAATTATACGTATTTAGTCACAGAAGGTTTCGTTTTTATGTTGGATTATTTTAGCAAAAAACCTTCTTCCAACTAGGAAGAAGGTTTTTATTTCGCCAATTACTTCGCGACAATATTGACTAATTTTCCTGGCACAGCAATCACTTTCTTAATATCTTTGCCTGCCAATTGTTCTTGTACTTGATCATTTTCAAGCGCCGTTTTCTCTAATTCTTCACGACCTGCATCTTTAGCAACCATCAATTTAGCACGAACTTTGCCATTGATTTGTACAACCACTTCAATCTCATCATCTTCTAATTTAGATGAATCGAATGTTGGCCATTCTTCATATGTGATGGTTTCGTTATGGCCTAATTTTGCCCATAACTCTTCCGCTACATGTGGTGCAATTGGTGCAAGCATCTTAACAAATCCTTCTGCATACTCACGGGGCACAACACCAGCTTTGTAACATTCGTTAATGAATACCATCATTTGAGAAATAGATGTATTAAAACGAATATGCTCGTTGTTGTCCGTTACTTTTTGAACTGTTTGATGATAAACTTTTTCTAATGTTGTATCATTTGATGTTTGAATTTTTTCAGAAAGCTCGCCCGTTTCTTCATTGATGAAGAGTCTCCATATACGATCTAGGAAGCGGCGCGCTCCATCTAAGCCATTCGTAGACCAAGGAATAGATGCTTCTAGTGGTCCCATGAACATTTCATAAAGTCGTAGTGTATCAGCTCCATGGCTTTCAATAATATCATCCGGATTGACAACATTACCTTTAGATTTAGACATTTTTTCATTACCTTCACCAAGAATCATCCCTTGGTTGAATAATTTTTGGAAAGGTTCTTTTGTTGGTACTACCCCTAAATCATAAAGGACTTTATGCCAGAAACGTGCATACAACAAGTGTAGCACCGCATGTTCTTGACCGCCGATATAAATATCAACAGGCAACCAGCGTTTCAATAATTCTGGGTCTGCCAATTGTTCGTTATTATGCGGGTCGATATAACGCAGGAAGTACCAGCTTGAACCTGCCCATTGTGGCATTGTATTCGTTTCGCGTCGGCCTTTTTTACCTGTCTCAGGATCTACGACATTTACCCATTCATCAATGTTGGCCAATGGTGATTCACCGGTACCTGATGGATGGATATCCTTTGTTTTCGGCAACACTAATGGTAAATCTTCTTCTTTTACTGTTGTAATGGTGCCATCTTCCCAATGAATGATTGGAATTGGCTCTCCCCAATAACGTTGGCGGGAGAATAACCAGTCGCGTAAACGGTACGAAACTTTTTTCTCTCCTACTTTATTTTCTTCAAGCCATGTAATTGCCTTTTGAATGCCTTCTTCTTTGTCTAATCCATTCAAGAAATCAGAGTTAATATGTTGGCCATCACCTGTAAAGGCCTCTTTAGAAACGTCGCCACCTTCTAATACAGGAATGATTGGTAGGTTGAATTGTTTTGCAAATTCAAAATCGCGTTCATCATGTGCTGGTACTGCCATAATGGCACCTGTACCATAGCTTGCTAGAACGTAATCTGCAATCCAAATCGGTATTTCTCGACCATTGATTGGGTTGATTGCATAGGCACCTGTAAATACGCCTGTTTTCTCTTTCGCTAAATCTGTACGTTCTAAATCAGACTTAACTTTGACTTTTTCTAGATATGCTTCTACAGCCTCGCGCTGTTCTTTAGTTGTAATTTCATCCACAAGCGCATGTTCAGGTGCAAGGACTGTATAAGTTGCACCAAATAGAGTATCAGGTCGTGTAGTAAATACACGGAACTGCTTATCTGAATTTTTAATAGAGAAGTCTACTTCAGCGCCCTCAGAACGACCGATCCAGTGACGTTGCATATCTTTAATATTCTCTGGCCAATCCACATCTTCCAAATCATCAATCAAACGATCTGCATAGGCTGTGATCTTCAACATCCATTGTTTCATTGGACGTCGTTCTACAGGGTGTCCGCCGCGCTCAGACTTGCCATCAATTACTTCTTCATTCGCAAGTACTGTGCCAAGTGCTGGACACCAGTTGACTGCTACTTCATCGATATAAGCAAGACCTTTTTTATATAGCTGAATAAAGATCCATTGTGTCCATTTATAATAGTTTGGATCAGTCGTATTGATTTCGCGATCCCAGTCATAACTAAAGCCTAATTCTTGGATTTGGCGTCTAAATGTATCAATATTTTTTTGTGTGAACTCAGCAGGGTCATTTCCAGTGTCAAGGGCATATTGCTCTGCTGGAAGACCAAATGCGTCCCATCCCATTGGATGCAACACGTTGTAACCCTGCAGACGCTTAAAGCGTGAAAGGATATCTGTTGCTGTGTAACCTTCTGGGTGCCCTACATGCAAGCCTGCACCTGAGGGATATGGAAACATATCCAATGCATAAAACTTCGGCTTCGATTCTTCATTTGTTGTTTTAAAAGTTTTGTGGTCAGCCCAATACTTCTGCCATTTCTTTTCAATTTCTTGATGATTAAAATTCATTCTTGACCCTCCATACTCATATTCTTGAAAATAAAAAAACTCTCGTCCCTATAAAAGGGACGAGAGCCTATATCTCCCGCGGTACCACCCAAATTAGTGTAAAACACTCAACTTGATTCCTTAACGCGGATTAACGGCAATGGCTATCAATGGTTCACCATAGCGACTCCTGGGCGAGTTCAGTTGAATGATTTGCTGGCTTTCACCTACCGCCAACTCTCTAAAAAAATCAAGTGCAACCTACTATTCCCATTCGCTGTCATTACATATATTGAATCCTATTCTAATTCAATATACTGTAATTGACAAGAGATTTAACAAATTCAATGAATTATACCGTTTCTTTTTCCACTTTGTGTTTATTTTTTAACGGTCGATCATAAAGCATGTATGGGATAAAAGCAATGAGCAGAATCCCGATTAATACATAAAACGTAATCTTCATGCCATATTGGTCTGCTAGAACACCGCCTAAGAATGGACCAATCATTTTGCCTATAGCACTGAAACTATTGACCATACCTTGATAAAACCCTTCTCTTCCCTTAGGTGCTAACGTACTGGCAATTGTCGGTACAATCGGCCAAATAAACATTTCACCAAATGTTAAAATGATAATCGCCACTAAAAACATTTTAAATGTTCCCGCGAAGCTAACCACTACAAAGGAAATGACGAAAATAGCTAAACCAAGAAAAATTTGTTCCTTGAACCGTTCGCCCATTTTTTTAATAATCGGATTGATCAATGGTTGGCCCAGTACGATTAGCAAACCATTCGCTGTCCAAAGCAAGCTGTATTGGTTCAGAGAAATATGCAATGTTTGTGTATAAGATGAAATTGTTGTTGTCCATTGGGTATAGACGAGCCAACTAAGTAAGAAACCAATCCCCAAAATACTCAATGCGTAAAATGATGAACGATCTTTTACTTTTGAGCCTTCACTTATTACAGATGCAGGCGCAATGGCGTATTCTGTAGAAATCCCTTTATATGTGAATGCCACAAAGAAGAAGACGATATACATAGCTAGATTGGCAATAAATAAATAGTCAAAGCTATGCTTTGCAACAATACCTGCAAGAGCTGGGCCAAATGCTACCCCTAAATTTTGAGCGAGATAAATGGCATTAAATCCTTTTCTCCCGCCTTCTGGCCATGCTGTTCCGACCATAGCAAACATACTCGGAAATACAATCCCACCACTAAAACCTATCAATGTCAAAAACCACACATAATGCGGCCAGCCATGCCAAAACACAAGACACGTAAGGCCAATAATGGATATGATTGTTCCTATCATGATGGACTTAAAGCCGCCAAATTTGTCAAAGACATACCCGCCTAAAAGATTGCCTACTACACCAGCTGCAGCATTGGCCATCAGAACGAGCCCGGCTATTGTAAGCGACTGTCCGAGTTCATCATGCATATAAATCGTATTCATCGGCCATAAAAATGAGCTGCCGACAGTATTAATCAGCATACCGATGATTAATAACCAAACACTTCTAGGCATTCCAAGTCCCCCATTTATTTCGAATATCTAAGCAATAGTAACAAATCTTTGATCCTATTTACAACCATCTTTTCATATTTAAGCTCAAATATTAAACGACCGTTTCCATTGTCTTCTAGCAGGTCAATAATTATAGTTGCCAAGATATTCCCAAACCACTTTTTTTCGAGTTTTTTCTCTATTCAATCTCCTCCCTCTAAATAGAAGAATATTGTTTTTTCTATTCTATAGCATTTCACATAAAGTGAAAGTTCACGCGAGATAAGGTTTTTCCCATCTTTACTGAAATTTTATGGGCAGTTAAACCCCCCTCTTAAACTTCTTTGCTAAGCTTACGTTTTGAAGTAGAAGTCTTACTGAAAGTTAAAGCGAGATAAAAGAAATTTTTCCCCTTTGACGTTGTCATGTTAAAATAGATAGTTGAGGAGTGAAATTATACTATGACTGATATTAATTATACTGATTTCCCGTTTCCCTCTGATGGGAAACGTTATTATACATGGAATCGCTATTTGCGTGATGAATTTGGCTGCAAGGTATACAAGGTAGCGCTTGATGCAGGCTTTGATTGTCCTAATCGTGACGGCACTGTTGCATTTGGTGGATGTACTTTTTGCAGTGCAGCAGGCTCTGGTGACTTTGCCGGCGATCGTGTGGACCCTATTTCTGTTCAATTTGAAAAAATTAAAGAGAAAATGCAGCATAAGTGGAAAGACGGCAAAACTATGGCTTATTTCCAAGCTTATACGAACACACATGCACCGCTTCCTGTCCTAAAAGAAAAATTTGAAGCAGCTTTAGCATGTGAAGGTGTTATGGGATTAAGCATTGCAACCCGTCCTGATTGTTTACCTGATGATGTCGTGGAATACTTGGCAGAATTGAATCAACGCACATACTTATGGGTCGAGCTTGGACTACAGACTGTGCATGATAAGACAGCCAATTTAATTAATCGTGCACATGATTATACGACATATGTGGAAGGTGTGGAGAAACTCCGCAAACATGGCATTCGTGTATGTACACACATCATCAATGGCCTACCTCTTGAAGATTATGACATGATGATGGAAACTGCCCGTGCAGTGGCGAAGCTAGATGTACAAGCAATCAAAATTCATTTACTTCACCTATTAAAGGGGACACCACTTGTAAAGCAATATGAAAAAGGTATGCTTGAGTTGATGGACAAGGATGCCTATATCAATCTTGTCGCAGATCAATTAGAAGTCATTCCGCCAGAAATGGTCGTACAGCGAATTACTGGTGATGGACCGATTGACTTAATGATTGGGCCTATGTGGTCTGTGAACAAATGGGAAGTATTAAATGGCATCGATGCTGAACTAGAACGTAGAGGAAGTTATCAAGGAAAGCATTATCAAAAAGAAGAAGTGGGAACACGATGAAACTTCAACGTGTACTGCAATACGCACAATTTCTTTTGAAAGAGACCGTTCATCCTGGTGACATAGTAGTGGATGCAACTGCAGGAAATGGCTATGATACGGCCTTTCTAGCACAGTTAGCCGGCAATGAGGGCCATGTCTATGCATTTGATGTCCAGCAACAAGCGATCTCTTCGACAGAAGAGCGCGTACGGGAAGCAGGCCTTGAAAATCGAGTTACAGCCATTTTAGATGGACATGAACATGTAGCAAAACATGTCTTAAAACCGGTTCAGGCAGCTATTTTCAATCTCGGCTACTTGCCAGGTAGTGATCATGAAATTATTACAACGCCTTCCACAACCTTAAAAGCCATCCAAGACTTACTACAGCTTTTAAAAGTCGGCGGCATGATTATTCTAGTTGTTTATCATGGACATCACGGTGGGAAAGAAGAACGAGATGCGCTGATAGAATATGTGAGTACATTGCCGCAAAAATATATCCACGTATTGAGATATGAGTTTATCAACCAAAAAAATGATCCGCCATTTATCATTGCTTTAGAAAAAGTGAAGCAAATGGCATAAGAAAAAGAGTTGTCCGTAAATCTATGGACAACTCTTTTTTCATTTACTTTCCAAAAAAGCGAGAAAGAATACTATTCTCTTGTACCCTTTGTTTTTTATCTTCCTCATTTTGTTCAATCTCCTGTGTATGCTGCCATACATTCAGTTTATTGAGCACAGCCATAATTGCACTGTTTTGCTGTTCAATACGGTCCATTTGGCGGTTATCATTTTGCCTTTTTTCAGTCAATGGCGCGAGCGATTCAACGACTTGCCTAAATTCCCTTTTCATGGAATCATTTTGCTCTGCCAACAATACATTTTGTTTTCGCTCTTCTTGAATCAATTGAATTAGCTGAGCGTTTTGGACTTCTACTCCATGGATATGCTCTGCCAATAGCTCCATCGCATGGCTCAATTCCTCATATCGCTGGATTTCCTCTTTTCGATCAATGACATCAGGATTGGCTACAGTAATGCTTACCTCTTGGATGTTAAAATTCGGGGCTACTACTACCTCTGCCGCTTCTTTAAGGGTTAATCCTTTATTTTTATGCAGTGAACTATATGCTTGCAATATTGCTACGTCTTGATCTGAAAACTTCCGATAATTTCGTCCGTCACGTTCTACTTGGTAACCGTAATCTTCTAATATTGAAATGTAATGCCGAATCGTCGATTTATTAATGCCAACGATTTGTGCAAAATTTGCCATTGTATATGTATGAGCCACAAAAACCCTCCTAACCTATTGTGACACCTTCTCAATTAACATTATTGTAGCATATTGTTATGTTTCTGTTAGACAGTGTGCATAGTTTTATAGAATTAATTTTAGGGAATACGTATTTTTCCAAATAGTAAATCGTACACTATTTTGATACGAGAAGAAAAAGGAGATCCTAAAATGCCCAAAATCCATGCAGTTAGTACACACTGCCCTCCCCACGCATTACCTCAAAATATGGCAGAGGAATTTATAAAAGAACTTTTTTCTGGGAAAATAGCCAAACTTGATCGTTATTTGAAAGTATTCAAAAATGGCGAAATACATAACCGCCAACTGGCTATGCCAATCGAATGGTATAAAGAAGAACACAGTTTTTCAGAAAGAAATGAATTATACGTAGAACTTGCTACAGAGTATACAGCGAAAGTAATCGAGGACTGTTTAGAAAGCGCATCAGTAGAAAAAGAAGCAGTCGATGCCATGATCTTCATATCAAGCACGGGCATTTCAACACCAAGTATTGAAGCACGCGTTATGAACCAGCTATCACTTCCCAATGATATAGTCCGCATTCCCATTTGGGGACTTGGATGCGGTGGTGGAGCTGCGGGGATTAGCCGAGCAAATGATTATTGCCTTGCACACCCTGATGCAGTAGTGCTTGTCGTATGCCTGGAGCTATGCAGCCTTACATTCCAGCCAGATGATTTGGATAAAAGCAATTTTATCGGGACATCTTTATTCGGTGACGGTGTAGCATGCGCTCTCGTTGCAGGTGACGAAGCATCACTTTCGTCAAAAGAAGCTTTACCTTCAATTAAAGGGAATGCTTCCCGTCTTATGCCTCATTCAGAAGATGTAATGGGGTGGCGAATCGAGGATAACGGCTTGCATGTTATTTTCTCTAAGAGTATCCCGCCAATTGTTGAAAATTGGTTTGCCCCTTTTGTGCATGACTTTTTAAATACTCATGATTCCAAGGCACAAGATCTCACACAATTTATTTTGCATCCTGGTGGCAAAAAGGTTCTTACAGCCTATGAAAAAGCTCTCAATCTGCCAAATGACTTGTTAGCACCTAGTTCTCATATTTTAAAACATCACGGCAATATGTCTTCTCCAACAGTTTTATATGTCTTAAAATATATTATGGAAAACAAGCCATCAAAAGGCGAAAAAGGTTTAATGGCATCACTTGGACCAGGTTTTAGCGGTGAACTTGTTTTATTGGAATGGGAGTGAATGTATGCTATTTATAATTGTATTTGCACTAATTTGCATTCAACGGCTAGTAGAACTCCGTGTGGCAAGAAATAATGAGCGTTATATGAAAAACCAAGGAGCAATTGAATTTGGGCAGGCACACTATAAATATATCGTGATGCTCCATGTCGCTTTTTTGGCTTCATTCTTCATCGAGTACATGGTAAAGGAATCTACATTGAGTCCCATATGGCCATGGCTACTTGCAGTATTTATCGTCCTTCAATTAGGTCGGATCTGGGCAATTAAATCGCTCGGTCACTTTTGGAACACAAAAATTATTGTATTGCCTAACGCTCAATTGGTAAAAAAGGGTCCCTATAAATGGATTCCTCATCCAAACTATGTCATCGTCGCCCTAGAAATTCTTGTCATTCCATTGATATTCCAAGCATATGTAACGGCTATTTTCTTCACCCTTTTAAACATGTTGATGATGTATGTACGAATTCCTGAAGAAGAGCGTGCGCTAAATAGCATTTATAAAAAACAAGAACAATATTAAACGAAAAAAACGAGAGCCTAAATGGCATCTCGTTTTTTATTATCTTTTGCATTCTTTTCTTTATTATATTCAACCCAAAAATCTGCATCTTTTATTCCTAAAGGAGTAGGATCGAATACTGGATCTTTGCCTTCTTTTTTCTGTCTTTCATAATCTTTCAAAGCCCTAATGGCCGGTTTCGCAACAATCAGGATACCAATCACATTAATCCAAACCATCAATCCAAGGCCTACATCTCCAAGAGCCCATGCTAGTGTTGACGCTTTGTATGAGCCATAGAAGTTGGCTGCTAAATACACAATACGTGTAATCCACATTGCTATGACTTGAGTTTTCCCTTTAAATAAGTACGCAATATTTGTCTCAGCAATATAGTAATACGCCATTGTAGTAGTAAAAGCAAAGAAGAACAAGGCTATTGCTACAAAACCTGATCCGAACCCAGGGAATGATTGGTCTACCGCAAATTGCGTATAGGCAGAACCTGCGGATACTTGATCAGCGATAGTGCCTGATCCGAAGTCTCCTAAGAAGATAAATTTCTTTTTAGCTTCATCGAATACATTAAAGGTACCAGAAAATAGAACCATAAATGCTGTAGCAGAACAAACCAATAATGTATCGATATAAACAGAAGCAGCTTGAACTAGGCCTTGTTTAGCCGGATGAGAAACTTCCGCAGCAGCTGCCGCATGAGCTCCTGTACCTTGGCCAGCCTCATTAGAGAAGACGCCACGTTTTACTCCCCATGCAATCGCTGCTCCAAGCATACCGCCAAAAGCTGAATCGAATCCGAAAGCGTTTTCAAAGATAAGCTTTAATACATGTGGAATTTCACCAATATGCATACAAATAATAACAACAGCCATAATCATATACAAAATGGCCATGAATGGCACTACATATTGTGCTACAGTTGCAATGGCTTTAACTCCACCGATAACAATAACTGCTAATAGAACAGTCACAATCAATCCAGTTATCCACTGGCTAACACCAAAAGCATTATGCATAGCATCTGAAATAGCGTTTGTCTGAACACCAGGCATTAGGACGGCCATCGCCATCAATGCTGCAATGGCAAAAATAATACCAGCCCATTTTTTCCCTGTTCCCTTTTCAATATAGTAAGCAGGACCGCCACGATATTGATCATCTCGTTCTTCTTTATAAATTTGTGCTAGTGTTGACTCTACATATGCAGTAGCCGCTCCGATAAAAGCAATCATCCACATCCAAAATACAGCGCCAGGACCACCGAATGCTATGGCAGTAGCTGTACCTGCGATATTACCGGTACCTACACGTCCTGATAAGGCAATAGATAATGCCTGGAAGGATGAAATCCCCTTTTCTGATTTTTCCCCTTTGAACATTAATAAAACCATGTCTTTAATAAATCTTACCTGTGGAAACTTCATAATGATTGAAAAGATTAATCCAACAACCAATATGCCGTAAATCATCCACGGCCCCCACAAAATGTCATTTATTGCTGCAACAAAATCCCCCATAAAAAAACCCCTTTATAGTTTTCTTATAATTCAATATATTTTAAATATTGATAGATTGCAAACAAAATTTTCTAAATAATCTATTTTTATTTTTCTACCATATAAATACATAATTTGTTATGCTATTTCATTTCGACTCCTCCTCAACACATTTAGTAGTAAGATTTACACATGATATGCCGCCTAGAATCTGAATATGTGACAAAAAAAAGACATATGCAAAATTTAAGCATATGCCCAGATTTATATTTTTTTTGCTACGGCTCAAAAGAATTTTACCTGTTAAAAACACACTTCCATTTAATTTAAATTAGATAATATACCCGATATTGCGTAAAGCATTAAACATAAAGGATTCCATATATTGATAGATATCTTCCCGTTCTGGTTCTTGATAAAGATCGTGATAGCAAGATTTCCACTCTTTATATTGGAATTCAGACGTTTCTTGTTGAGAAAGCCATTTTTTACTATAGGCTGGAGACACAATTTTATCGTTGCCCCCATTCATCAGCAAGACCGGGATATCCGGAATTGTTTCTCTCTTTGTCCACAATGCTTTCATAAACTGCTGCAGTTCTTTATACCATCCCACAGTTATGCCTGAAAAATAGTAGGGATCGTCCTTTTGTTCTTTATAAAATTCGTAACTGCGTGAAAGATTTTTGATTGGTATATCATGCTGTATCTTTAAATTCCCTGTTAATTTGCTAATCCCTGAAAGAGCATTAGAAAATTTTGATGGCTGATGTGTAAGATGCAGCCATGGAGATGTTAGTATCATGCCTGCGCATTCGTATTTCCGTATTTGTATTAATTCCATTGCAAGGCTTGCGCCAAGACCATGCCCCATTATAAAGATTGGTAAATTATAATTTATAGCAACCTCCATCATTTGTCGAATGAACTTTAGGTACTCTTTAAATCCTTCATCATGCGCTTTCTTTTTCCGGCTCACTTCGCCATGTCCAGGCAAATCACCTGTGATAACATGCATGCCAGATACACGTAGCTTTTCAATAAGCCATGGATATCTCCGATGATGTTCATATGCACTATGTATAAAAACAACAACAGCTTTCGCTTGTCCCTCTGCTTCCCATTTCCACATTCTATTCCGCTCCTCAATTCTTCACTTTTCCCGTATTAATGGCTACCAAAAATTAGAATGATATGCTTCTTTATTTTGACCATCAATACCTGATAGGTTTAGGTAACAATCAGAGATGATAAAATTCACTGATTGTCGTATCACTCTATTTTAACGTATTTTACAGATTTCAGTTTCCTTCCAATCTACCATTTGTTACGATATTAATAACATCATAGCTTGAAATGAGGCGAATTTTCGATGATTTACTCTTATCACGACAAAAAACCTAATATCGATCCTTCTGTTTTCATAGGAGATCATGTCGTTATCACTGGCGATGTGACAATTGGACCACACTCATCTGTATTTTATAACACAGTGATTAGAGGTGATGTATCCCCTACTATTATTGGAAGTAAAGTGAATGTACAAGATTTGTGCTGTTTACACCAAAGTCCCGGCCGACCGCTTGTCCTTGAAGATGAGGTAACAATTGGCCATCAAGTGACACTACATAGCTGTCATGTAAAAAAAGGTGCGCTTATAGGTATGGCATCCATTGTTTTAGACGGCGCAGAAATTGGCGAGGGAGCATTCATCGGGGCAGGAAGCCTTGTGACACAAGGCAAAGTAATACCTCCGAATACGATGGCTTTCGGACGACCAGCTAAAGTTGTACGGGAATTAACTGATGAAGATAAAAAAGACATGGTCCGCATTATCAACGAATATCATGAAAAGGGCCAATTCTATAAATCTGTCCAACAAAATTCAGAAAGATAATAAAAAGATGGCTTCTCTCAAAAGGGAGGCCATCTCTTTACTTTTATTCTTCTTGTTCCTCTCCATTGATGTTGCCTTTGAGTGACTTACCATATTGTCTGTCACGAATTTCCTTTGATAGCGCGAAAGAGGTGTATAAGACAAATATGATCCCTAACCAATAGTATCCCTTTTCGACAAGCTCCCATTCTGTATTCCAAACACTTATCATCCCTATTCCAAATGAAGCAATCGTTGATAAATAACAAAGGAGCAAATATTCTTTTGTTACTTTAATTCCGTCGTGCCGATCGCGAATTGTCTTTACAAGTGAAAAAGCAGAAAAAGTAATCCACCCCAACAAAATAGTATAGAATCCTCGCTCAACAAGTTGCCAATCTGTATTCCAAATCGCAACTAAGACAAAACCAAAGCCGGTTAAAAAAGCAGCCCATGTGAGAAAAAAGAATTCATTTGTTTTCAACCATCTCTCCTCCTTGAACTTCTTATTAACTTATTCAAAGAGAGAAAAGGTTATGAACCGAAATTATATTCATCTCTGTGTGCACGGTTTTTATTTTGTCTTCATTTTATTTTTAAAGAATGGTTTGTTCACACCCTATTAAGAATAATGGAGAATAAAAACAAAAAACCCTATCACAAATGTGACAGGGTTCTCATAAGAATCAGCTTATCGCTTCATGGAGGAAAAACCTCCATAGTATGAATTCAATTTATTTAAACTTAGCTTTCAATTCTTCAGCTTTATCTGTATTTTCCCAAGGTACATTTAAATCAACACGACCGAAGTGCCCATAAGCCGCTGTTTGTTTATAGATTGGACGGCGAAGATCAAGCATTTTAATAATGCCTGCAGGACGCAAATCAAATGTCTCACGCACGGCTTCTACTAATTCGCTTTCTGTGACCTTTCCTGTACCAAATGTGTCTACAGAGATAGAAACTGGCTGAGCTACACCGATCGCATATGCTAATTGAACTTCTGCGCGCTCTGCTAAGCCTGCAGCTACAATATTTTTAGCTACATAACGTGCTGCATATGCTCCAGATCGGTCCACTTTTGTTGCATCTTTCCCTGAGAATGCACCGCCGCCATGACGCGCATACCCACCGTATGTGTCGACGATGATTTTGCGACCTGTAAGACCTGCATCCCCTTTTGGTCCACCAATTACAAAGCGGCCTGTTGGGTTAATGAAGTATTTTGTGTTTTCATCCAGTAATTCAGCTGGCACTACATTATTGATTACTGTTGATTTAAGATCTTGTTGAATTTGTTCTAAGGTTACATCTTCATCATGTTGAGTTGAGATAACAATTGTATCCACACGCACTGGATGGTTGTTTTCATCATACTCAATTGTTACTTGTGTTTTTCCATCCGGACGCAAGTATGCAAGTTGACCAGTCTTGCGAACCTCTGTTAAACGACGTGCCAATTTGTGCGCTAAGCTGATTGGAAGCGGCATTAACTCAGGTGTTTCATTGCAAGCATAGCCGAACATCAACCCTTGGTCCCCTGCACCAATTGCTTCGATATCTGCATCTGACATTTTTCCTTCACGAGCTTCCAGTGCTTGGTCTACACCTTGTGCAATATCAGGTGATTGTTCGCCAATTGCTACAAGTACTGCTAGGTTTTCTGCATCGAAACCGTATTTACCGCGTGTGTAACCAATTTCAGCTACTGTATCTCTTACAATTCCTTTGATGTCAACGTATGTTGAAGTCGTCACTTCTCCTGCAACAAGGACAAGGCCTGTTGTGACAGTTGTTTCACATGCAACTCGCGCATTCGGGTCTTTTGCAATAATGGCATCTAAAATGGCATCCGAAATTTGGTCACAAATTTTATCTGGATGTCCTTCTGTTACGCTTTCTGAAGTAAATAATCTTCTGTTAGTCATTTGGTTGGTTTCCTCCTAAATCAACGAGATCCTCTCGAAAGTGATACGGTACTCATTACCCATGTCCGTTTAAATGGATTAAACGCCAAGCTTTAGCTGCTTTTTAAACACGAGGATATAGAAAGTGCCCTTACATACATGCTATATATTAATATGAAACAAAATCAATTTGCCTCAATTTTTACACAAAAAAACCTTTCGCTCATTCGCACAATGAGGAAAGGATATGTTTCGTAAGCACCTTTCACTCTTATCGTTCAAGGAATATTCCTTGCATCAGATTAGCACCAGCACATTTAACACTTGATAAAATGCAGGTTGCCGGGTTTCTTAGGGCCTGACCCTCCACCAGCTCGGGATAAGAGTATCCGTTCTATAGCATATAGTAAGCGAATTGAACAAGAAAGTCAAATTTTCGATGAAAAATAAAGAAAAAAGTTGATTTTTGATGAATTTTGTTGTGTGATGTAGTTAAGCGTTTTCGTAAAGTAAATTAATGAATTAATTTATATAGAAAACTTTTAAAAAATAACGAGTTATTAGTATAGACTAATACGCTTAATGTGTTATACTAATTCTCGAAATGATTAATACTCACCCACTTAGCAAGGGTAATAATATAAAAAGGATGGTACGTACACAGATGAATTCAGTAGAAATTGCGAATGAACTGAATGATTTATTACAAGGGCGCAATATTTTAGAACAGCTTTCAGTTCCACAATTAGTGGAAAAAGCAACTTCACGTGGAGAAGCAATCTTAACGGTAGATGGTGCTGTTCGCGCAGTAACTGGCAAATATACAGGACGTTCTCCTAAAGATAAATTTATGGTAGAAGAAGAATCCTCTAAAGACAAAATTGATTGGGGCAAAATCAATCAACCTATTTCTTCAGAAGTTTTCGATTCATTATATACGAAAGTAGTAGACTATTTAAAAGAAAAAGAAGAAATTTTTGTTTTCAAAGGATTTGCGGGTGCTGACCCTTCATCCCGTCTTGGCATTCGTGTTGTGAACGAATTCGCATGGCATAATTTATTTGCACATCAATTATTCATCCGCCCTACAGCTGAAGAATTAGAAGAACATGAAGCAGATTTCACTATTGTTTCTGCTCCTACCTTTAAAGCTGATCCAGCAGTAGACGGAACATCTTCTGAAACATTCATTCTCGTATCTCTAGAAAAACGCATTATTTTAATCGGCGGCACAGAATATGCTGGCGAAATGAAAAAATCAATCTTCGGCATTATGAATTACCTATTACCACAACAAGGTATTCTGTCTATGCACTGCTCTGCAAATGTTGGTGAATCAGGCGATGTAGCATTATTCTTCGGCCTATCCGGTACAGGTAAAACGACTTTATCTGCTGACAGCAATCGCAAATTAATTGGTGATGATGAGCACGGCTGGTCAGACAATGGAGTATTCAATATTGAAGGAGGCTGCTATGCGAAAACAGTCAACCTTTCTGCTGAAAAAGAACCTGAAATCTATAATGCTATCAAATTTGGCACAGTGCTTGAGAATGTAACGATTGATCCAGAAACACGTATACCTGACTATGATGATACTACATTAACTCAAAATACACGTGCTGCATACCCAATCCAAAATATCGAAAATATTGCAAGTCCATCTGTAGGTGGTCACCCTAAAACAATTATTTTCTTAACAGCTGATGCGTTTGGCGTATTGCCTCCAATCAGTAAATTAACAAAAGAGCAAGCGATGTATCATTTCTTATCTGGCTTCACTTCCAAAATTCCTGGAACAGAACGCGGTGTCGTAGAACCAGAACCAGTATTCTCTACATGCTTTGGTGCTCCATTCTTCCCACTGCATGCTTCTGTATACGCAGAAATGTTGGGTGAGAAAATCGATGCTCATGAAGCTAATGTATTCTTAGTTAATACAGGCTGGACTGGCGGCAGCTATGGTGAAGGCAGCCGTATGAAACTATCTTATACTCGTACAATGGTTCGTGCTGCAATCGACGGCAAGCTAGACAATGTATTCACAGAGCAAGATCCATTCTTTGGTCTATCTATGCCTACACAAATCGAAGGAGTGCCAACAGAAGTTTTAAATCCGCGTAATGCATGGGCGGATAAAGATGCTTATGATCAAAAAGCTAAAGAACTTGCTGGCATGTTCCATGAAAACTTTAAAAAATTCGGCGTCATTTCAAAAGATATTTCTGAAAAAGGCGCGCCAATCGTTTAATTGCTACAACTTATCGCTTACAACCTATAAGTAAATCCAAATCGCAAAAAATCCCCGGCAGGCCCAAGGCTAGCCGGGGATTTTTGGTTTTTTAATCTGTATCATCTGGAAAAAATTCTGCTTCTGTATCGTATTTCTTAAACATTTCGAGAATAGGTTCGGCATCTTCTCTCGTTACTTGATTAAAGAAAATTTCTTCTGCGTAATTTCTTATTTCAATGCCTTCTATTCCATGATCATCATGGAACAGAATAGAAAACCATTTTAACTGTTCTTTTGAATCGGCTGAGTGGTGAATAAAATAATCTCTTATTTTATCATTTAAGGTGACACGCTGAATTTTTACTAAGCCTTCATCCTGTGAACTAAAACTGAATTGTTCCAGTTCTTGAATTGCCTCGCTTTCTTCCTTCCAATTTTGCACCTGCAGCTCATTGTAGGGTCCAGAATAAACCTCCCATAATTCCTGCCAGAAAGGATAGCGTTTTTTAAACGGCAAGGTATCACTTTTATGCCTTACATCATTTGTCGCTTTAAGATAACCCATCTTTTCACCTACTTATTTTATTGTAGTTTCATCCATTGGCATGCCCCTCGGAGGACATTGCGATTAGCTACACCCGGGAAGTAATGAGTGAATTCGGGATAATACCAGGTTTCAACTCTTTTATCCAATTCCTTTAAGCGCTCTTCAAGTAGTTCAGCATGCTTAAAACTCACATTGTCATCTTTCATCCCATGAATAATTAAGACCGAAGCATTAATTTCTTTTATTCGGTCTAAAGGCGTGCGCTCTTCATATGCAGCTGGATTGGTCATAGGAGAACCTCCGAATACGCGTTTCATCATCCGACGCATATCAACCCGTTCTTCGTATGTGTACTCAATGTTAGAGACGCCTCCCCATGTAACAATGGACGTGATGTCATTTCGAATAATACCAGTCCAAAGAGCCATAAGCCCACCTCTAGAAAATGCGAACAAATGAATTCTCTCACTGTCACAAAAACGCTTCAGCACTTCGACAGCATTTACTGCATCAAAGCGGTCTTCGCCAGCAAACATATCCTTTCCTTCACCACCGCGTACACCTCTATAATACGGCGCGAATACGACAAAGCCATTTGCCGCAAGCTGTGTAATACGAGCAGGACGTACCATCCCCACATTTTGAATGCCGCCTCGCAAATATAGGATTCCTTCACTCTTTGGATTTTGTAGAGGCGTAGCAAGAAGCCCTTTCACTTTTAAACCTTCCGACCAATATGTAATCTCGGCAAGTTTGACATTTGGATTGGGCGATGGATAATCCCTCATGTAATGGATATCACCATTGATATTCACGTTCACTCACCTTCTCTAACATTTTTTTCATCCCTGCATCTTTCATATAAAAACTTAGATTGGTGCAGTGATCTAATTCTTCCTCATCCAACAGGCATGTGCCAGCTGTTTCTTTATACTGGTGATTTTGTTCGATTGCTTGGACAGAGGCTATAAATACCGCCTTCGTAAAAGGCCTTTCTGCGTGAACTATATAAGTGGCAAACCAAACTATATCCGAGAGCACGGCCCCTGTTTCTTCATATACTTCCCTTCTTGCCGCATCTTCTAACATTTCCCCCTTCTCTACCTTACCGCCCGGAAATTCAAGACCGCGAAGAGGGTGCTCGGTCAACAACCATTTCCCATTATATTTCGCTAAAACCAACACATGTTGAGGTTTGATGGAAAAAGAATTCTTTTTAAAAGAGAGTTCACAACCAAAGCCATTTAAATCTGTATATGTAAACATACCTTCGCTCACTCCTTGTTTTTATAAGTGTAACGAAGGTAAATCAATCCATCAACTGTAATAAGGCATTCCCTCAATAAATTTCTTAGTCTCTTCATCGCCGTATTCATGAATGATGGCATAAACTTTAGCCAACCGTTTATCTACTTCATTGTTTTGTGCATCAAGATGATAAGGAACAGCTGGAAGGTGTGCACGCCACATACCACTTGCTTCCCACCCTTGCATTTGTCTAAAAAGTAAATCAAGTACCTTTAACATTTCAGCATTCGTATTGATTTGGAATTCCCAAGGTGCTAGGTCTGGGGAAAAATTATAATATTTATGCATTACCGACACATAGGCATCTACTTGTTCTGACATCATGTAATCCTCCTTTATTTGGCCACGTTTTTTATAGCATGGTTGTGTTTAATTTTTTTATACGAGGATTAGGCATTTAAAACGTTTCTTGCCTTTTAACTTGCATATTATATAAGGAAACGGAAAATTCAGAAAGTGGTGAGGCTATGCATCTATTCACTGGGGTCTTCTTAGCTGGTCTTCTTATTGGTCTATTTCTTGATGCGCTCACACTTATATTCTCTCCTCGTTCTAAACATGCAGTGCGAATGACAGTATTATTTATCACATCGATTTTTCTTTTTATTATAAGTTTATTTTTGAGCAGCACGCTCGGAACCATGATTGGCTTTTTAAGTCTTGGTATTTATACGACAGCCCTTCTATTAGCTTTATTCGGTATATGCAGGATATGGAGAATGAGAACCTATTATGGGATAGTCATATTCGTCGTCTGCTGGTTTATTCTTTCTTTATTCAGATAAAAAGTGATACCAAATAAAAAAATTTAAAACCCCACAACCGGCAATTGTGGGGCATTTATATGAAATCTCCAACAATTGGGGGAGATGTGTTTTGAGAGTACACTTATTGTTCAACAAGAAAATTTACAGTATCAATATCTGAACTCGTCGGCAATTCAAAGTCTTGCTGGTACATCTCAGCTCCCTTTCCAGTAATAAATACCCAATCATTTGCATCTGCTTCATCTATCGCTTTTTGTATTGCAAGGGTGCGGTCAGGAATAATCAAGCATCCATCATTCACTTGCTCTAATGCTTCTTTCATCTCTTCCTGGCTCAGATCATTTAAATCATCGAAGGTAAGAATTTGTACATCGCTATTATTTTTGGAGTTTTGGATCATGTCCTTACGTTTTGTTGTATCTCGATTTCCTCGAAAACCAAAGACATGGAATATACGGTTTGCCCCTTCTTCTTTTGCTGTTTCTAAACAATAATTAAAGGCATCTGCTGTATGTGCATAATCAACGACGATAGTGGTACCTTTTGGGTGGGTGATTTTTTCAAAGCGTCCTGGAACTCCTGAAAAGCTCTCCAGTGCTTGAATAATTTCTTGGGGAGGAATACCAATCTTGCTTGCCGTTAAAAAAGCTAGCGCAGCATTTAATATATTATGTTTGCCATCAATTTGAAGGTGAAGTTTGTGAATAGAATTCTTTTGTAATGCGAAGGTTCCTTTTCGGGTTTGGATGGATGTAAGGTGAAGGTCATGATGGGGTTTATCCCCCATTGAATAGAATGTGGAATTATTTTTTAATAAACGGTTTGCTAATATCTCACCATAACGATCTCCCCGATTAATGATTGCTCTGCCAGTAGGTTTCATTTGGTCAAATAAACGTGCTTTTACAGAAAAATAATCATCAATGGTTTTATGGAAATCTAAATGATCATGGTCTAAGTTTGTAAATAAACAATAATCAAATTCCACACCGGTAACACGATGCTGGGCAATTCCATGTGAAGAAACTTCCATCAAGATATATTCATCCTGGCTTGCATTTAATTGTTTATTCAGCTGTAGCGGGCATGGTGTGGTATTGGCAGAATTGCATACTTTGCCGTTGATTTCATTTTGTACAGTACCAAATAAAGCACATTTATTTCCTGTGCTCTCTAAGATATGCTTTAACATATAAGAGGTGGTAGTTTTACCATTTGTTCCGGTAATCCCAATCATTGTTTTCCTTTTTGATGGATGATTATAAAAAGTACAAGCTAATTGAGCCAACGCTGAGCGTCCATTTTCTATTTGAAAATAAGGTACCGTAACATGATCCAATTTTTTCTCACCCACAACAGCTATGGCACCGGCTGCAATTGCATTGTCAATATATTGATGCCCATCCGTTTGGTATCCTTGTATAGCCACAAAGAGTTCATTTGGTAGAGTTTCTTTGGAATTCGTGGAAATCCCTTTAATCTCTATCTCCCCATGCTGTTCATCTATTTCGCAAGCCAGGCATGAGATTAGTTCCTTTAATTTCATTTTCTCACCTCTTAAAGCATTGCAACGAATTATGCTTATCATGGCCGTTAATCCGGCTTCTATACAAAATAAAAGCGCAAATCCAAAAGGATTTGCGCTTTTACCTGTTATTTTCTTCTCATTGCTTTCATAATTAGGCTGACAATAAAGATTAAAATGATTGCACCTAATAGAGCCGGAATAATATAGAAATCACTTACTTTTGGTCCCCATTCGCCTAATAAGTTACCACCAATCCATGCACCAATAATACCAGCAATAATGTTACCGATAATACCGCCTGGAATATCTTTACCTAAGATTAGACCTGCTAACCAACCTAGGATACCTCCGATAATTAAAAACCAAATAAAACTTAACATGATATCAACTTCCTTTCTTTCTTTCTGTTTGTTTGGCTCTGCTTATATATTCCCCGATAGAATGAAATTAAACTCCTTTTTTAAAAATAGTTATATACCAAGCGCTTGCTTTTACTATTTTCTTAAAGGAAGATTACTATTTTTTTTAGAACAGTTGCAGTAAAATAAAGTAGATTAATCAATAGATTATAAAGGAAGTTGACATATATTGAAAAAAATTCTCATACTGCCTATTCGCTTTTATCAAAAAGTGCTATCACCATTAAAGCCACCTAGCTGCCGTTTTTACCCTACTTGTTCTAACTACGGAATTGAAGCTATTGAAAAACATGGTGCATTTAAAGGTAGCTACTTGGCGATTCGACGGATATTACGTTGCCAACCATTTTGTGAAGGCGGCTATGATCCAGTGCCAGAAGAATGGCCTCCGAAAAAGAATTAATTTTCGGGGCTTTTTTTATTGTATTTTCTACAGATATCTTGTATAGTAGTTATTGTTTAAAAAACAAACCGTAATGATTACTATTTATGAGGTGCTATAATGAAAAAGTTTTATATAATTTTTTTAGTAACGGTCATAGCTTTATTTACAGCTGCTTGTGGAACGACTAAAAATGAACAAGACACTGCCAATAAAAAGACGCTTAATATTTACACAACTGTTTATCCACTTCAATATTTCGCAAAACGAATTGGTGGAAGCCATGTTAATGTTTCATCTATTTATCCACCTGGCTCAAATGAACATACATTCGAACCAACGCAGCGGGATATGATGAATTTAGCAGATGCAGATTATTTCTTTTACGTTGGTTTAGGACTTGAAGGATTCGTTGAAAAGTCAAAAAAATCTCTTCAAAATGAACAAGTCCAAATGGTTGAGACTGCCGCACAAGTATCAAAAGACAAACTTGCTGTCAGTACCGGCAAGGAAGAAGACGAACATGAAGGAAATCATGAAGACGGTCACGAGCATGGCCAGTATGACCCACATGTTTGGCTTTCGCCAGTTATCAGCCAAGATTTAGCAAAATCTATTAAGAATGCTTTAGTAAAAGCGCAACCTAAGAACAAAGCTGAATTTGAAACGAATTATGAATCACTTGTTAAAGATTTAAACAAGTTGAATAACGATTACAAAACAATGGCAAAGAATGCAAAGCATAAAACATTCTTTGTTTCACATGCTGCTTTTGGCTATATTGCAGGCACATATGGATTGAATCAAGTAGCCATTGCTGGTCTTAACTCCCAGGATGAACCATCACAAAAAACACTGGCTCATATTGTAGACCAAGCAAAAGAGGATAATGTACGCTACATTCTATTCGAGCAAAATGTTTCTTCAAACCTTGCTAAAGTCATTCAGAACGATATCGGAGCACAACCTCTAACACTCCACAATCTAAGTGTACTGACAAAAGAGGACATTCAACATAAAGAAGATTACTTTACATTAATGCAACGAAACATAGACACATTTAAAAAAGCATTGAATTAATAAAAGATGGCCTCATCCAAAATTGGATGGGCCATCTTTATTTTATCCTAAGAATGCATTTAACATCCATACATGCTTTTCTAAGCTTTGATAAATGGAGTTAAGTAAATCCTCTGTCATATCATCATTTTCATTAGATGCTTCTGTCATACCAGCTTTCAAACTTTCCATAACCAGATTAAAATCTTTAATCAGTGTATCCACCATTTGTTCAGCTGTTTCGCTACCTTGAGCTTCTTGGACATTCGAAATCTCTAGATGCTCTTTCATAGTTGCTACTGGTTTGCCACCTAGAGATAAAATACGTTCAGCAATATTATCCAGATGTTCTGCTGCTTCGTTGTATAGCTCTTCAAACTTGGCATGCAATGTGAAGAATGTTGGTCCTTTTACATACCAATGATAATTGTGAAGCTTTGTATATAGCACTGACCATTGAGATACCAATTGATTTAATTGTTGTTGTAAATTAGACATAACGTACACTCTCCTAATATTAATTTCTTCTCGTGTTTAGTATTCCTTCTCTTTGAACAAATTAAACATATGAATTGTTCGTCTTAACTAATTTAAATTTGATATACTAAAGTAAGTGATAACTTTTTTATTACGAATTCAACAACATAGAGGTGTAATGTAATATATGTTTCGATCTCATTTAATCCAATGGGTAAAAGGAGCATTTGCCATAAACAAGACACCATTTCCACTGTCTCGGGCGCTATGTGCCGGCATTTGCTCTGCAACTCCAACTTTAATAGGCATTTTATTTAACCATTTTTCATACGGACTAATGGCCTCGATTGGCGGCTTTGCTTACTTGTATGTATGGAATGAACCCTATCTTCAACGAGCGAAGAAAATTTTCCTTGTTGCAGCCAGCTTTTCTGTACTTATGATGTTAGGTGTATTGACGTCCTCTTCGACTATATTATTTTCTTTATTAATAGGCCTTGTAGGAGCATTAGTGACTTTCATATTTGGTGCACTTAAAATACCTGGCCCTGCATCCATATTCTTCGTGATGATATTTTCAATGTCTTCTGCAACACACCCTGATCCCCATCTTGCATGGCTATACGGTGGCCTGGTAATGTTAGGCGGCATTTTTTCCTGGATAGTCGCTATGATTGGCTGGTTCTGGCATCCATATGGCCCAGAAACCAAAGCAGTCCATGCAGTTTATACCGAAATTGCAAGATTAATCGACAAAGTGGGCACAGATCAATTCGATTTAGCTTGTGAAAAAACGGTTCAGATCTTAAATAATGCAGATACCGTTTTATTAGCCGGCTATTCTCCTTGGCACAGCTCTCTTAGTTACAAGCGACTTTATCTGCTAAACAATCAAGCCAACCTCATTTTCTCAGATATTCTGGAACTTGTTGCAGATGGCTATACAAAACTCCCTAAAGAAGTCGGGCAGTCTGTCAAAGCTCTTGCTGACTTGATTGATAATCCCTCCTCTGGTGTAAAAACAATTTTACAACCTAAAGAAACGACTCAAAAAATCAGCGCTTTATTGTCAAAAATATATGATGCTGATGCTATTTTGAATAAGACTTTAAAAAATATAAATGCTGAATTAAACATATCTAAACCTTCTGCATTTAAATCGCTGAGCCATGCTTTGGACAAGGATTCCATTGTCTTTACCAATTCGATAAAATACGGCTTTGTCTTAATCATTGCTGCATTAATTGCATTCTCATTTGACTTTCAACGTTCATATTGGATTCCTGCTTCCTGTGCAGCTGTTATGATGGGCTCTACCATTATAAGTACTTTTCACCGGGCCATCCAACGATCACTTGGTACAATCTTAGGTGTATTGATTGCATCTGTTATTCTCTACAATCAGCCAACAGGTATCTTAGTGGCATTGTGCAGTCTTGTCTTTAGCTTTTTTACAGAATTATTTATCGTGAAAAACTATGCGTTTGCGGTTATATTTTTAACGCCCAACTCCATTTTAATTGCAGAGAATACAACACAGATCAATAATCTTTCTTTCTTTGCAACTACACGCGTAACAGACATTATTATTGGAGCAATTATTGGGTTAATAGGTGTGCTCCTAATCGGCAGACGAACTGCTTCAAGCAGGCTGCCCAATATTATCGCCAAAACGATTCGTAGTCAATCAGAGCTACTGTTTAATTTATTTTCAGCTCAAACACAATACTCAGCAACAGACCGTACAAATAAAATGAGTAAGATGCAAATAAATATGACAAATCTTCGTACAGTCTACACGACAGCGTTAGGAGAATTACCTAGCAATAAGACTTTAGATTTCTTATGGCCAACTATCGCTTCGTTGGAGCAGCTCAGCTTCCATCTAAGCTCGCTGAACCAGACATCCCAATCGGTCGTGTTAGAGGAAGAAAACTTATCAAAATTGCTCTATCTATTTGAATCCATGGCTAAAAACATGGAGCAACAGCAAATCACAGCAAAACACAATGTACCTTTAATTAAAGGCTACGGCAAAATAAAAAAAGAAATTTTAAACCTTCAAGATGCACTCAATCTTTACCAAACTAGAGTCACAAATCAAACATAAAAAGCCTTCCGGATTGGAAGGCTTTTTGCCATTATATAAACAATTCAAAAATACCGATAAAAATAAGTAGTACGCCTGAAAGGATAGTAGCCTTTCTTCCAATGACCGTCTTCGATATGCGCAAGCCAAATTCTCCGCCAATCGAAAAAGCAACAACAGAAAAAAAGCCGATGGATAAAACTGTCCAAATTGCCGAAATTCCATTTGCCCCTATCGCAATCCCCGTAGCCAAACAATTGATAGATAGTATAAGCCCAAGTAATGCAGCCTCTTTGAATGATATTATATTATTTTGATCTTTATCTATTTTATCCAGGTTGAAATTTTTTTTGGTTTTCAACAAATCATCGACAATCATATAAATACCTATCCCTGCCAATAAGAAGCTCCCAATCATATCTGCAAGATGAGGCGATAAATAATGGGCTATGGCACTCCCAATCTTGACGGAAATATATGTAACGGCCATAGATATGAAGGCAATGGTTACATTAGAAAGCAAGGGAATTCTCGTTTTTTTTATGCCATATGCCAGTCCTATCCCTAAATTATCTAAATTAGCCGCAATGCCAATCAATATAATCGTTATCCAGTGCATCTCATTCTCCTTCGCATAGATAGGTATTGCCTATTTTATGCTTTAAGACATAAAGGAATTGGGCTGAGAAAAAGCAATAAAACACTTCCTTATAAAGAAAGTGTCTTATTCACATCATATAAGCTTTGGCAATTCTCTTCGCAAGAGCTTGTTCGCCCCATTACGAGGTAAGTCCTTGACAATAAATATCCGTTTCGGCACTTTATAGCCCGCTAAATGTTCTTTACAGTAGATTAACAAATCTTCTTCGTCTATATTCCCTTTGGTAACGACAAAGCCATAAGGCACTTTACCCCATTTTTCATCCTCAACACCGCAGACACCCGCTTCTCTAACAGCAGGATGCGAGATCAATGCATTTTCAATTTCAGCGGGGTATATATTTTCGCCGCCTGAAATAATCAAATCCGCACGACGATCAACAACAAATAGGTAACCTTCATCATCCAAGTAACCAATATCACCGCTATGTAGCCAGCCTTCTTGTAAGGCAGATTTTTCTTTAAATCGTCCAATATAACCTGGTGTGACATGAGGTCCGCGAATCAATATTTCACCTTCCTCGAATGGCTTAGATACACCTTCAATCGAAATTTGGTTAAAGAACAGTGGTTTCCCAGCTGACCCAATTTTCCGCATAGCATCTTCACTGGAAAGAGTAGTGGTTTGTGAAGCTGTTTCTGTCATCCCATACGTTTGGGCAATCTCGATTCCAAGCTCCGCTGCTCGCTCCAAATAATCAATCGGTACTGGTCCCCCGCCCGCAAGCATCGTTTGAAAGCGTTCAGAAGCCCTCTGCCCACGTTTTTCTAATTCTTCGATAATCCTTGCAAGAGTTACTGAGACAACAGACATGCGCGTCACAGAGCCTTCTACTAATTGATCAGCCACCTTCTTAGCATCAAATTTTGTATAAAGCACAAGTTCCACACCGTGTAATATGCATTTACAAAACATCGAAAATCCGCTGATATGGAATAGCGGAACTGTACATAGCCACGCTTCCTCTTTTAATAACCCCGTATTATAAAGCGATGACGTAGCGCTGGAAAGATGATTTCCTACCGTCTGACGCACACCTTTCGGAAAGCCTGTTGTACCTGAGGTATACATAATAGTCATCGTATCAGACTCATTCCATTCACTAGAAGGACTAAACCCCTTCCCTTCAGTAGCAAAAATATCTGTGAAAGCGTAGGTTCTTGTATCACTAGAAGGCAGCTTATCAACCAAACTATCCTCCGCTAATATAGCCGAGACTCTTGCATCCTCTATCTGATAAGCCAGCTCCGTTTTGCTTAAGCGTAAGTTTAACATGACCATTTCACATTGTAAGTGCATGCATCCGCCTATCATGAAGATTAATTCAGCTGTGGAAGAAGCATAGAGGGCAATTCGGTCTCCACGCATGATGCCAAGGGACACTAATTGTTTTGCAATGAGGAGAGATTGTTCATTTAACTCTTGATATGTCCATGATTTGTCTTGATAACGCAATGCTATACGATTTGGCGTCAAGCTTGCGCGTTGGATGATCCAATTTGGAACCATGATTTCATTCACCTTCTCCGTTCTATTATTTTTATTTTACCACAGAAAAAAAGAGCCAACGTATACGTTGACTCCTTAGAAAATGAGTACTCTTCGGTTTATGGGAAACGTGGGAATTGACCAAAGTCCGGCTTGCGTTTTTCTTTGAACGCATCACGGCCTTCTTTCGCTTCGTCCGTTGTGTAATAAAGTAATGTTGCATCTCCACCGAATTGTTGTAATCCTGCTAAACCATCTGTATCAGCATTGAATGATGCTTTTAGGAAACGTAGTGCAGTTGGAGATTTTTCAAGCATCTCTTCACACCATTGTACAGTTTCATCTTCTAAGCGTTCATATGGTACGACTGTATTGACTAGCCCCATATCCAACGCTTCTTGTGCATTGTATTGGCGGCATAGGTACCAAATTTCGCGTGCTTTTTTATGGCCAATGATACGTGCCAAATAGCCAGCACCATATCCAGCATCGAATGAACCTACTTTTGGACCAGTTTGTCCAAAGATAGCATTGTCAGCAGCGATTGTTAGATCACATACGATATGTAGTACATGTCCACCACCGATAGCAAATCCTGCAACCATAGCAACAACCGGTTTTGGAATCTTACGGATTAATGTTTGAAGATCAAGCACATTTAAACGTGGAATGTTGTCATCGCCAACATAGCCGCCATTGCCGCGTACTTTTTGGTCTCCACCTGAGCAGAATGCTTTTTCGCCTTCGCCAGTCAAAATAATTGCGCCGATTTTAGCGTCGTCGCGCGCACGTGTAAATGCATCAATCATTTCCGTTACTGTTTTCGGACGGAAGGCATTGCGCACTTCTGGACGATTGATTGTTATTTTTGCGATGCCATTATAAGATTCATATTTGATATCTTCGTAGACATGTTCTGTTACCCATTCACGAGTCATTAATGAGTCCTCCTATTCGTCTTCTAAATGTTCCTTTATTATTGTAGCAAAGATTTGAGGATTTTCCACATGTATTGCATGGCCAACAGCTGGCACGATATGATGCTCACAAATTGGAAACTCTTCTTTCATCTCTATTGCTTTTTGAATAAATTTTCGATCGAGTTCTCCAGTTAGCATGACAACAGGTTTTTGAAAATGTTTAAGCTCATGCCAATAGGACGACTGCTTCCCCGTCCCCATTCCTCTCAAGCTATTGGCAAGTCCAACAGGTGATTGGTTCAGCCTTTCATCTCTTACTTGCTGTTTAATATCAGCTGGCAAATGTTTTTGTGATTCAAATAAAGGAATGTTCTCCCAATAATTCACAAATGCTTCTACGCCATCTTTCTCAATACGCTCTGCCAACTGCCGATCATTTTTTATCCGGGTTCTGCGTTCATCTTCGGTCTTTAAACCTGGAGAGGCACTTTCTAAAACTAGCTTTTTCACTTTATCAGGATACCTAATGGCAAAAGCTAGTGCCACTCTACCTCCCATTGAGTACCCAACCAATGTACACGTATAGATTCGGCGGGCTTCGAAGAATTCACGCAGCAACTCCACTTGTTCATCCATCGAGTAGGCCTCTACGCTATAAGGAGAATCCGTTAAACCATGGCCCATTAAATCAATTGAAATCATACGATACTTTTTGGATATCCATTGTTCAGTGGATTCCCAAGTCTTTGTGCTGCCTGTAAAGCCATGGAGAAAAACAATGGTCGTTTTTGCTTCCGGATTAACCACTTGATAATGGATATTCTGGCCACGAATACTTGTCATTACACTTGCCATTTCTTGTCTAACTCCTTGCCAATTGCATCCCAAAGATTACGATGTGCTTCTAAATTCTGCGCACGATTGGTGAACACTTCAATGATTCGCAACGCTTTAGCCTTCGGCCGTTGCACTACTTTCTTAAGTTCTTCCTTTGTATGGACAGGTTCGTACTCTGCATCATACATTTTTGCCAAATCAGCAAATTGAAGTCCTGAAGGTGTGCCAAATAGTTCCTCATAATGTTGTTCAACTGTCGATTGCGACAGATAAGAGAAGATGCCCCCACCATCATTATTCATAATGACAATCGTTATATCACATTCTTGATATCGTGTAGCAATTAATCCATTGCTATCATGTAGAAACGCTAAATCGCCTATCAACAAATACGTATCCCGCTTTGTTGCCAATTGCGTACCTATTGCCGTGGATACAACCCCATCAATGCCATTTGCTCCTCGGTTAGCGTAAATATGAATATCACGCGAGGTTTTCGAAAAGAAAGTATCGACATCTCGTATTGGCATGCTGCTACTTGCAAATAAGTTACTTTCATCTGGCAATGACTGGAATAAAACAGCTGCCATTGCCCCTTCATCGGACTCTTCTAGCTTGTATGTTTCAACTTTAGCTTCTGCAGCTTCATTTGATTGTGTCCACAGATTTACATAAGCTGAATCTATATTTGCTGGATTGATGATAAGATCATTTAGCCACTGATCGATAGATGCCTGAATATGCATGGTTGAGAGAGAAAGCGAATCACGAAACATCGGATCTTCATCTACTACCAAATAGGTACTTGGCTCACAATACGTTAAAAATTGCATCAATGGTTTAGAAACAGGCTGAGCGCCGAAGCGGATCACTGTATCTGCTGCTGCCATCTGTTTAAATGCTTCATTCTTCAGCAATGCATCGTATTGATCAATAATATAAGCTTCGCAGTCTTCTGGCACATTCGCTCGCAATTGGGATAGACTATCAGCGAGAACAGGCCATTTTAGCCGGCGAACCAATTGCCATATATAGGTGACATCTGTGCGTCCTGGTAACTCCCCAACGATAATAAACCCTTTTTTCGCTTGTTCAATGACTGTTTCAAACAGATTCATTGCGTGCTCTGTTGGCTTCAATTGAGAGGATATGCTCTCTGTAAAGGAGACTGCTGGCAACTGTTCCGGAAAATCAATCAATAATGGCTCTCTAAACGGCACATTGACATGAACTGGTCCATATGGATGCGTGCTTGCAATAGCCACCGCACGAGCGATATGGCGCTCAATAAACGGCAATGTCTGTTGTGAGTCATCTGGTATTGGAAAATCAACTGTCCATTTTACTTGATCTCCATAAAGATGGGTTTGCGCAATCGCTTGGGGTGCTCCTACTTCACGTAACTCATGCGGACGATCTGCCGTTAATACAATTAAAGGTACACGTGCTATTTTAGCTTCTACGATCGCTGGGAAATAGTTTGCTGCTGCCGTACCTGATGTACACACAAGGACAACAGGTTTCGTACTAGCCTTGGCAAGTCCCAATGCGAGAAAAGCAGCTGACCGCTCATCCACTTGTCGATATAGCGTAAATTCTTTTCTGTGGGCAAATGCATAAGCAAGTGGTGTAGAACGAGAGCCAGGGCTCACTACAACATCTTTTATGCCGGTAGCATGCAATGCACTCACAAGTTTATATACATAGTTATTTAAAATCTCTTTATTCGTCATCTAATTGCCCCCCTAAAGCGCGAACCATTGGGCGGAATTTTACAAGTGTCTCTTCATACTCACTTTGTGGCGTTGAATCAGCTACAATGCCTCCACCCGCATATAAAAAGGCTTTACTCGAATTTAATAATGCTGATCGTATTGCAACTGCAAATTCACCATTATTTCGGTCATCCAGCCAACCAATTGGTGCTGCATATAATCCTCTGTTCATCGGTTCATATTGGCGTATCACTTCCATAGCGCGCATTCGCGGCACACCGCCTAAAGCAGGAGTCGGATGCAAGGTTTTCGCCAATTGCAAAATCGTAGCTCCATTCTTTAAATGTCCCTCAACAGGTGTAAACAAGTGTTGGATATCCCGGATTTTTAATAGCTCAGGCTGGCTAGGGATTGTATAAGAAGAACAATTATCCTTAAATGTCTTGCCGATCATATCCACTACATATTGATGCTCTGAACGGTTCTTCGTATCATTATATAATTCAAGCCCTAAGCGTTCATCTTCATCGCTTGTTCTCCCACGTTTAATAGAACCCGCTATGCATGATGAATACGCATAAGCATCTTGCACTTTTACTAAACGTTCAGGAGAGGCGCCAAAAAAGAAACTGTTTTTATATTCTAAGCCAAACAGATAGCTATTTTGTTGTTCATTCATTAGTTGTGCAAGAACATTTGCTGAAACAACTGGCTCTTGAAATTTCAAAACATGTGAACGCGCAATGACTACCTTGTCCGCTTCTTTCTTCTGAATAAGATTTGTTACTTGTTCAATCGATGTAAGGTAAGCTGCTTTATTGGGCTCTGTACTTTCAACCACTATTGGTTTAGCGTATTCCACTTTCTCCAATGTGTAGCTTGCACGGAGAAGTTCATCTCTTTTTTTGCAAAGCTTCTGAAACAGTCCTGCATCTTCCCGTTCTGCTATATAGTTTGTGCTAATATAGCTGTGTCCGTTACGGATAATTAACTGGTAGGTAGCAGCTGCGAAAAATGCTTCTGGCACATCATCCCACTCGCCTGACTGTGTGTTGGCAGGATCAAATGTAAAACCTCCGAATAATACGGGTCTTACATTCTCCTCATTTGTGAGTACATGCTGCGTGAGCTTCTTCCATTGCTGGTCGACCTCTTCAAAACGTCCCTCATTTAATCCGCTTTCGATTATATGTGCATGGCCTAAGCCAACTAACGTAAAAGTTTGATCAGGATTTTGCCAGAAAAAACGTTGTCCAGTAAATTCTTCTTCACCTGCATGAAAAAAGGCTAATGCAGACAAAGAGCTAACTTCGATTGTTTCTGAGAAAAACTGCAGTGTTGTTTTTTCTGTATCCTTTTGGTCGCCGATTGTTGACGACAACTGATGATTCATGAAAATTACCTCCGTCAGTAGATCATTTATCTACTAAGTACATACTTCTATATATTCTATCATACAACTTTCATTAATTTTCGGCACTTATTTGCTTTTTTAATGACTAATCATGGAATTTGGACAAAACAAAAAGACTGCGTAAATGCAGTCTTTTATAAATCTGTATCATAAGTTCCATCAGATTCGCTTCCTTTATCAGATGGTGAATCCGATGAACCATATTCTTCGACAACCAGAAAGCTATCTTCACCGTCAACACGGTAATCCTTCAAATTACTTGGATGTGAAGTATTCCCTGTGAGAACTCCTTCTTCAACTGAACGTTCCGTTGTATCTAGTGTATCCTCTGCATGCTCTATGCAAGTCAAAGTTCTAGGCATTGCTTCTAAGCGTTCGTAAGGAATTTCTTTACCACACACTACACAGGTACCATACGTACCATTCTCCATGGCCCGAAGCGCTTCTTTAATTTCTTCTTTTTGAAAGTCATGGAATTTATCCATTGCTAGCTCTGTTGCTTGGTCTGTCAGATCTGTCGCCTGATCAGCAGGATGGTTATCATAGTTAGAGAGCTCCGTTGATTCAAAAACCCTGTCATTATCAGGTCTTTCTTCAATACGTTTCAGCTCATCCAATAATTCATTCTTTAAATGTTGTAATTGTTGTTCGTTCATATACTTAGCCTCCCATTCTTTCTTATTTATTCCCCAAAAACAACTTTTCAAAGCCATTTTTCGATTTTTAAGAAAAGAAAAAAGATGAGATGGAAATTCTAGAAATATTGAACGGATTAACATAACAATAAAAAAGTCTTTAGAACATAAACTGTTCTAAAGACTTAGTATGACCCCTACGGGATTCGAACCCGTGTTACCGCCGTGAAAGGGCGGTGTCTTAACCGCTTGACCAAGGGGCCAATTCTATGGCGGAGAAGGAGGGATTTGAACCCTCGCGCCGGTTGCCCGACCTACACCCTTAGCAGGGGCGCCTCTTCAGCCACTTGAGTACTTCCCCATATGGCTCCGAAGGCAGGACTCGAACCTGCGACCCTCTGATTAACAGTCAGATGCTGCTACCAACTGAGCTACTTCGGAATAATAAATGGTGGGCCTAAATGGACTCGAACCATCGACCTCACGCTTATCAGGCGTGCGCTCTAACCAGCTGAGCTATAGGCCCATTTTGGAGCGGGTGAGGAGAATCGAACTCCCGACAACAGCTTGGAAGGCTGTGGTTTTACCACTAAACTACACCCGCATCATGGTGGGTCGGGACAGAATCGAACTGCCGACACTTAGAGCTTCAATCTAATGCTCTACCAACTGAGCTACCGACCCATAATGCTTTTGAAAAAAATGGCGGTCCGGACGGGACTCGAACCCGCGACCTCCTGCGTGACAGGCAGGCATTCTAACCAGCTGAACTACCGGACCATTTGGTTGCGGGGGCAGGATTTGAACCTGCGACCTTCGGGTTATGAGCCCGACGAGCTACCGAACTGCTCCACCCCGCGATAATGTTATATATTATTTTATGATAATGGAGGAGGAAGAGGGATTCGAACCCCCGCGCGGTTTGACCCGCCTGTCGGTTTTCAAGACCGATCCCTTCAGCCAGACTTGGGTATTCCTCCGATATTTAAATGGTGGACCTTGCAGGACTCGAACCTGCGACCGGACGGTTATGAGCCGTCTGCTCTAACCAACTGAGCTAAAGGTCCTTTAATATGGCGGCCGAGGGGATCGAACCCCCGACCTTACGGGTATGAACCGTACGCTCTAGCCAGCTGAGCTAGGCCGCCATGATATTATATTTTAAAATTTGGTGGAGCCTAGCGGGATCGAACCGCTGACCTCCTGCGTGCAAGGCAGGCGCTCTCCCAGCTGAGCTAAGGCCCCAAATTAATTTTTTTAATGGTCGGGAAGACAGGATTCGAACCTGCGACCCCTTGGTCCCAAACCAAGTGCTCTACCAAGCTGAGCTACTTCCCGGAAATGGTGCGCCCAGCAGAAGTCGAATCCACAACCTTCTGATCCGTA